>JBAMOY010000001.1:0-1203482 GCA_037071015.1 Bacilli bacterium
TTTTTACAGCTCTCCAAACAAAAAAAAGATAACTAAATCATAGCTATCCAAATCGTAAAAATATGAAAAATAATAGTCATACTTATGGCCGAAGTTATGGCCATCAAAAATACACTTTTTTTAAAATAATCAAAACAAAAGAAAAGCAGGATAAACCTGTTTACAAACAACTATCCAGTGGCTAGTTTTCCCTTATTTCATAAGGAATTAGAGAAAACACAAGTGTTTACATTTAAAAGATTTGTTATACAATCGTTAATTTTGTCTTTTTTAGAAATTTTACGTATTTTATGACCATAAGTATGGCCATAGATTAGGAGAAAAATACTGATGAAGATATAGATATTTGAATATGAAAAAAGTACTGCCTTCATTTAAAAGTAGTACCTTTAGATACAATTCTTTCATATTCTACTATATTGTATCACGCAAATTTCTATAGTCAATAAGGATAAAATGTCGGATATTTTGTTGATGAAAATGTTGATTTAAAACTTATTATAACGCTTATTTATAATATATTTGCTGAGTTAGATACTGATATAGATTATTGATAGTAAAATCATATAAATAATTTTTTGTATCATCACAATCTATAAAAAATACATATTTTGTGCTATAATACTTGATACAAAGGGAGGTTTACTATGTCTAAAGCTGAAAATGTTGTAAGATATTATGTCTTATGTAACAAATTGAAAGATGTTATAAGAACTGGTTGGAAAAATTGGAATGTCAAAAGAGAAAGATTAGAAAGTGTTGCAGAGCATATTTATGGTGTCCAAATGCTAGCAATCGCAATACAATCAGAATATAAATATGATGTTGATATTATGAAAGTTGTTTTTATGTTAGCAATTCATGAATTGGAGGAAATTATTATTGGTGATTTAACACAATTTCAGATTGCAAAAGGAGATAAGGTTATAATAGGACATGAAGCAGTAAATAATATTTTAGATGGCTTATTAAATAAAGAGCAAATTATGAATTTAATAGTGGAATTTGATGAAAGAAAAACAAGAGATGCATTGTTTGCACATTATTGCGATAAGTTAGAATGTGATATTCAAAGTAAATTATATGATGAAGAGGGTTGTGTTGATTTAAATGATCAAGATGGAAACGAAACTTTAAATGATCCAAGAGTTCAAGCATTACTAAAAATAGGAAAATCATGGTCTGACATGTGGTTAACTTTTGGACAAAACGTTTATAATTATGATGAAAATTTTACAGAAATATCAAATTATGTAATAAATAACAATATTAGTGGTTTAAGAAAAAAATAGATTTGGGGTTATGAATGATGAAAAAAGTGTTTTTATATTTATATCCAATAAAAGAGTATGCAAGTATGTTTTTACTTCATGATGATAATTTATATGATAAATGGAATGTCAAAAGACCTCTTCCTATTTTAAATGAATGCATTCAAAAGAGATATAGAGATAATGGCTATCAGGTAGTTTTTGTATTATATCCTGACAAAGAAATATTTGGAATTATTCCTAAAGAAGAAGATAAAATAATTTATACCGATATTCTGTTTTCTGAAAATAGTGCTGTCGATGAAAATGGAAAAACGAAAAAGGATTTTATTCCTAAATATCCAAATGAACAATTACTATTTAAACAACTAGGAGATATTGAAGAATTGGTAATTGGTGGTTATCATTTTGCAGATTGTATAAAAAGAGTTGGAGAATTTGCTTTGGCAATGGGAATAAATACAATTGTTGATTTAGATTTAACAGACTTATTTTTCAACTTATATAGACAAGAAGATTATTTTAATATTGAAGAATATAGTCCTAATAAATATAAGGAATATATGTTAAATAAAGCCACAAAATATGGTGAAAAATTTGCTGAAAAACAATTCAATGGTATGTATTCCAGTTTAGTTTATGGTTTTGATGAAGAAAGTAAAAAAAGAAAATAAAAAGAACATAATTATCAATCAAATTATATTCTTTTCTCAACAATTATTCTAAATTTGAAATATACTATTTAAAGTCCTAATGATAAGGTCACATCTAACTTATCAATATGGACTTTTTCTTGTTCTAACAGTGTACCAATAGTGATATTGGTATTTATTTTGTAATCAAAATTGATTATGTCTAGTGTTTTAAAATAATACGGTATATGTGTTCCGTAAGAGTTAGTACCGAGGATCAAGCTCGGGAAGGATTTAGTTTAAGTGAACAAAAAGAAAGACTCGAAGCCATGTGTAAATTTAAAGGCTATCAAATTTATAAATTTTATGAAGATGCAGGAATAAGTGCTAAAAATATGAAAGATAGACCTGCTTTTAATGAATTATTAGAAGATATTAAAAGTAAGAAGGTAAATACCATTGTTGCTTTAAAACTAGATAGAGTAACAAGAAGTATTTATGACTGGGAATTCATTATGAAATTTTTGGAAGAAAATGAAGCATATATTGATTGTGCGAATGATGAAGTAAATACTACGACTGCCAATGGCAAAATGATATCAAGACTTTTAATGAGCGTTAGTCAAAATGAAATTGAAAGAACAAGTGAGAGAACCAAAATGGACTAGTAGGAGCAATTAAAGAAGGACATATCCCTATGAAAAATCTAACTGGCTATAAAAGAGTAAATAAGAAACTAGTGCCAGATGAAGAAACTAAAGATGTAGTCATAGATATCTTCAATAAGTACTTATCAGGTTGGTCATTACAAAAGATTATGAATGATTTAAATAAAAGGAATGCCTTAAATAAGAAATGGCTTTATTCCCATGTGGAAAACATCATTAATAATAGAATATACTGTGGTGATTTTGTTTATCATAAAGGTAAAAAAGATGAACATATTTATGAAAATGTCGTAGAAGGAATTATTAGTAGAGAGACTTGGTTTGATTGTCAAAATCAAAAAGGAAAGAACTCTAGAAACTATACAAGAACAATCTACTATTTATTCTTACAAAAACTATATTGTCCTAAATGCCATACTCTAATGGCAGGAAGAAGTCCAGGTGGTAATAAAAAATATGATTATGTTTATTATAGGTGTCATAAGTGCCATACTTATGTAAATGAGAAAGATATTATCAAACAACTAAAAGAAATCATCTACGAATTAGTAGAATATGATTTCCTGGTGCATGGAATATATGCTTCAGTTATCTTTGGAGCAAATTATAAAGAACAAACAATAACAGAAATAGAATCTTTAAAAAGACAAAGAAATAGATTAAAAGATGCTTATAAAACTAGTATAATCACTCTAGAAGAATTTACAGAAGAAATAACAAGTATTGATGATATCAATCTAGATAGTCCATCTATTTATAAAGATATTGATAAAATAAAACAAATAAAACTAAATGATAAATTATTAGATAAAATATCTATATGGAATAATTTATCTAAGGAAAGACAACAAGAGTTATGTATGAAATATCTTGAAACCATAGATCTAGGTTATGATGAAAATAGAAAAATAATAATTGAAAAAGTAAACTTTAGAAAGTCGTTTCTAGAAGAATATAGTACTCTATTTACAGAAGGTATTGTTGATAAAGAAGTAACAGCATCTTACGAAGATACTACTAAAGTAGTAAGTTTATCTTCTTCAAAAACCGAAAAAGAAATAGAAGACTACATTCACAAACTACAAAATTATTATCAAGTAGAGTACTTTAAAATAGACGTAATAAGAGAAGAAGATGGAACTTTTTATCTAGATTATAGTACAAATAAAAATCAAGAAATCATAAAATTAATTCCAATTAAAGATGAAAAAGGTTTCAAACCTAATCTAGGTTATGGAGTAATAGCAATATCATAAATAAAAAAATACGTGTACATGAATTTCGAAATAATAATGAAATAAATGTACACTTTTTCTTTAAAAATATTTTTAAAATTTCCAAAAAAATGTACAAATCGCCTCAAAAATCTTAAAAAAATGGTCAATTTTGTCAGACTTCTGACTGACAAATAAGCAATTTTAGGCATTTTTGATAGAAATCCTGTTAGACAAAAGTCAGACAATTTAGACTTTGTCGGACAAGTGTAATTCTCTAAAATCCTTATAATACGGTCAAACTCGCCACTGGCGATGTTGTTTGTCAGACGCGGTTATCCTGTTTAAAAAGCCATCTCGAAAATGTACATAAAATTCTTAAAAATTCAAAAATTTAGTGGCATCAAAAAGTACATCAATTTAGTTGTATTACTACATGTATAATTTTGAAAAGCCCTTTAGAAAATATAGATAATATGGTACAATGATATAGAAATGTTAGGTGAAGTTATATGAGTGAAAAAGATTTAGATTCTAGTATGAATCCTTATCAAGAAGAAGCAAAACCTAAAGGTTATATAAAACAGTTACAATGGGATATGGCGATAGGATTACAACAGGTAGATAATTTAAAACCATCTAAATATCTTGAACAGGTTAGTGAAAAAAATATTTTAGGTGAATTAACAATCAAAGAAGTAGAACAAAGTTTAAGAGAATATTACACTCTAAAAAAACAACAAAAAGACATTAATCACAATGAATTAGAATGCGACTTTGTATCTATGAGAATTGTGGAATTATTAAATCAAGATAATTTTGAATTATCAGTAGATTATCTAAAATATATTCATAAATATTTATTTCAAGATGTATATGAATTTGCAGGAGAGTTTAGAAAAATTGATTTTTCGAAACACGAAAAAATTTTAAATAATGATTCAGTAGCTTATGGGGATTCTAAAACCTTAGCTGAATCACTAGAATATGATATTAGTCTAGAAAAAGATAAAGATTATCATGAAATGTCTATTCTAGAAGTCATAAAAAACATTACTGATTTTACATCTAGTATATGGCAAGTACATCCTTTTAGAGAAGGTAATACTAGAACAACAGCAGTATTTATAGAAAAATATTTAATTAGTTTAGGATATAACGTAGATAATTCATTGTTTAAAGATAAATCAGTATATTTTAGAAATGCTTTGGTTAGAAGTAATTACTTTAATAACTATTTAAATATAAAAGAGGATAAAAGTTATTTAATTAAGTTTTATGAGAATTTATTATTAGGTAAAAATAATAATTTACACTCGGAAGATTTAATTGTGAAAGAGTTATTTTAGGAGGTACATTATGGAAACTACTAATCTATCAAAAATTAGAAGAGATAAAATGTTAGATACAATTAATGAAATAAAAAAAAGTATTACTGATGAAGAAACAATAACTAATTTATCTATGATAGAAAACGAATTAACAAAAAAGAAGTATGGACTTATTTGGGAAGAACACGAAGAGCGAGTTGACAAAGAACTAGAAACACAAATACCTACTTTTGAAGAAGTAAAGGAAAAAGAAATAGAATTTAATCCAGAAGATAAGTTTAATTTTTTATTAGAAGGAGATAATCTTCATAGTTTATATCTATTAGAAAAAACTCACAAAGGCTTAATCGATGTAATCTATATTGATCCACCATATAATACCGGTAATAATGATTTTACTTATGGAGATACTGTGTTGTCAAAAGAGGATGAATTTAAACATTCAAAATGGTTATCATTTATGGAAAGAAGATTAAAAATAGCTAAAAACTTATTGTCTGATAAAGGGGTAATTTTTATAAGTATTGATGATAATGAGCAATCTGAATTAAAATTATTATGTAATGATATATTTGGTGAAAATAATTTCGTTTCAACTTTACATTGGAAAAAGAAAAAGCAACCATCTTATCTTCATGGACAAGTCGCTGGTATTATGGAATATATCCTAATATATTCTAAAAATAGAATTAAATTAGATAAGCTATCTTTATCAGCTCCTACTGATAGTAATACTAGGGTTGACAATGCTACAAATCAAGTCGCTGAAAGATTGATAAAAAAAGGAATAAGAGTAAAAATAGATTCATCAGTTTCAGTAATAAAAAAAGGGATATATAAAAATAAGACAATGCAAACAGAATACTTAAATGATGTTATTATTAAAAATGGTAGAACTTGTAATGATTTTATTGCTAAAGCAAGATTTAGAGATTCACAAGAAAGAATAGATTTGTTTTGCAATGAAGATGTTCTATTTATAACTAAAAATTATGGTTTTAGAAGAGATAAGTTGAAAATTGAACTTGAAAAGAAAAAAGCGATTACAGATTTAATTCTTGATTGGGGTGACAATCAGGATAGTGATAAAGAATTAAGAAATATATTTGGAGATAAAGTTTTTGATTATCCTAAGCCAACTTTACTTATTAAAAATATAATAAAATCTACAAATTATAATAATGCTATTATTCTTGATTTTTTTGCTGGTTCAGGGACTACAGCACAAGCTGTATTAGAATTAAATGAAGAAGATAATGGCAATAGAAATTTTATTCTTTGTACTAATAATGAAAACAATATCTGTGAAGATATAACTTATCAAAGAATAAAAACAGTTATAACTGGGAAAAGAAAAGATGGAAGTAAATATTCCGAAGGAATAAAAGCAAACTTAAAATATTATAAATGCACATATATACCAAAAATTAATACTGAAAATGAAAATCTGCACAATAATTTACTAATTAATATTAAAAATCTTATTCAGTTAGAAAATGGGATTGAAATAGATGACAATAAAATTAGAGTTTATTTAGATGAAAAAGAATTGGATAAATTTAGTAGAAGTCAAAGCGAATTAAATCTTTGCGAAAAAGTATACATATCATCAGATATACTCTTAACATCAATGCAAGAAACGATATTTAAAAATAATAATATAGAAGTATATATCATACCAGAATATTATTTTGAAGATGAAATTATGGAGGTAATGTAAATGCAAGGAATTAAATTAAAAAATTTCCAGCTTGATACAGTAAATAAATTATTAGATGCAACAAGTATTGGCTCTAAAAAAGAGATATTACTGCAAGCACCTACTGGATCTGGTAAAACGATTATATTACTTTCATATATTGAAGAATATTTTAAAGAGAATAAAAATGTTTTGTTTGTTTGGCTTACTCCTGGTAAAGGAGACTTAGAAGAACAAAGCAGAAAGAAAATGTTAAAGTTTTTACCTCACCATAAAACACAAAATATTCAAGACGTATTACTTCAAGGATTTGAAGAAAAATCAACTTCTTTTATTAATTGGGAAACTATTACTAAAAAAGGAAATAATGCTTTAAAAGAAGCTGAAAGAAAAAATCTATATGAAAGAATACATGAAGCACATAATTCAGGATACAAATTTATTGTAATTGTTGATGAAGAACATTTAAATAAAACTGTTAAAGCGGAAAGCATTATCGAATATATGAATCCTAATTATATTGTAAGAGTTAGTGCTACTACTAAAACAAATAAAGAAGCAGAATTTATTGCTATTGATGAATTAGAAGTTATAAATTCTGGTTTAATTACAAGAGCACTATATATTAATGAAGATGTATCAAATGATACTACTCTTTCTAATGAACATGAATATTTGCTTGACCTTGCAATAGAAAAAAGAAAAGCAATTAAAAATGAATATTTAAAATTAGGTGTTCAAGTAAATCCTCTAATAATTATTCAAGTTCCAAGTAAATCTGATGATTTAATAAAAATGATAGAAAAAATTCTTGAAGAAAAAGGTTATGATTATATAAAACAAAATCTTGCTATATGGCTTTCGGATAGAAAGAAAAATATAGATAATATTGAAGATAATGAATCACATCAATCAATACTTATTATGAAACAAGCAATATCTACTGGTTGGGATTGTCCACGTGCTAAAATACTTGTAAAACTACGTGATAATATGAATGAAGATTTTGAAACTCAAACTATTGGTAGAATTAGAAGAATGCCACAAGGACATCACTATGATAATGTTTTACTAGACAATTGCTATTTATATACTTTTGATGAGAAATATGAACAATCTGTTAAACAAGAATTAGGTAGTAATGCTTATGATACAAAAGTTATATTTTTAAAAAATGAATATAAAAACTTTACTTTAAAGAAATTAACTTTTGATAATAATTTTGATGGTTTTGATGAAAGAGAAACATTCAATATATTACATAAGTTTTATATAGATAAATATAAACTAACTTCTAAAAAGAAAGATAATAAAACAATTCTAGAAGCCAATGGATATGTTTTTAAAGATACTATTGATAATTACATAGTTCAAGATAAAATTGTTAGAATTAATAGTAATGAACTTGAAAATGCTAATAGAATTAAAGTACAATCTACTGTAACTACAAATAAAAATGGTTTTGAGTTAAGACATTCCATAAATGAAATAGCATCTAAAATTGGTATGCGTTATGATAGAACTAGATTAATGCTAGAAAGAATGTTTTGGAAACAAAAGTTGTTTACCAAAAAATTTATAGATTTAACATTAACAGAATTTTATGCTTTTGTAATAAACAATGAAGATATTTTAAAACACGATTTTCAAGAAGCTGTATCTCAAAAAGCAAGACAAATAAAAATGAAATTTGAAGAATTAAAAGAAATCGATTGGCATTTTCCTGAAATGGATTATATTAAGTATGATCCCAAAATGAAAAATACAACTATTTATGAAAAATCAACATATTTAAATTATCCTAATAGCACAATAAAATCAAAATCTGAAAGAATGTTTGAATATTTTTGTGAAAATAATGAAAACATTAAGTGGTTTTATAAAAATGGAGAAAAATCTAGTGATTATTTTTCAATAGTTTATGTGGATGCTGTAAATCGTAAATGGCACTTTTACCCTGATTTTATAGTGTGTGATCAAAATAATAAAATTTGGATTATTGAAACTAAAGGTGGAGAAAATGCTGAAGGCGAATCTAAAAACATTGATATTAAAGTAGAGAATAAATTCGAAGCACTAAAAGAATATGCTAAGAAATATGATGTCAATTGGGGATTTGTTAGAGATTATGATAAAAATGAACAATTATATTTTTGCAATACTGAATATACAGAAAGTATGGAAAATGATAATTGGCTTTTGTTAAAGGAGCTTTTTTATGAATAATAAATGTCAAGTATTTACACCAGATGAAATATGTGAAAAAATGTTAGATTTAGCAACATATAAAGATAACCTATATGGGAAAAAAGTGTTAGAAAATTCTTGTGGTGATGGACATGTGCTATCTAAAATAGTGACTAGATATATTTTGGATTGTTTAAAACATAAAAAAAATAATGAAGAAATAAGAATAGGACTTGAAAATGATATTTATGCATATGAAATAGATAATAAACACCGATTAAATTGTATAAATTTATTAAATGATATTGCTTATACATATGGAATCAACAATGTAAAATGGAACGTATTAAAAAAAGATTATTTGAAGTCTAATTCCAATAAAACTTATGATTATATAATCGGGAATCCACCATATATTTCGTATAAAGATTTGGACGAAAAAACAAGAAAATATATAAAAAGCAATTTTCAAACTTGCAATATAGGAAAATTTGATTACTGTTATGCATTTATTGAGAAAAGTGTAAAAGATCTTTCTGAGACAGGAATACTAGTTTACATAATTCCTAATAGCATTTTTAAGAATAAATATGCACTTCAATTAAGGGAATATATAAAAAACTCAGTAGATGAAATATATGATTATAAAAACCATAGAGTTTTTCCCAATGCTTTAACGTCGTCTGCCATTATAAGAATAGATAAAAATAGTATGTCAAATAATATCAAATATTATGATTATAATTTAAAAAAGTACTTGATATTAGAAAAAACAATTTTGGGAGAAAAGTGGTGCTTTAAAGAAGAAACTCAAAAAGCTAATTTTAAAAAAATTAAATTTGGTGAATTGTTCACTTGCTCTATTTCTATTGCGACTTTATCAAATGATGTGTTTGTTATAAAAAATTATATTGAAAAAGAAAACAAAATTTATGTTAATGGAATGGAAATAGAAAAAGAAATTTTAAAAAATGCCATATCGCCTCGAAATAAAAATTATGGAAAAAAAGAAAAAATAATATTTCCATATAAATATTTAAAAAATGGAAAACTATACAGATATTCGGAAAAAGAATTTAAAGAGAGTTTTCCTTTAACTACAAAATATTTGTTTTCTAATATTAATAAATTAAAAAAAAGAAAAGCTGATAAAGGAGCAAAATGGTTTGAATATGGAAGAACTCAAGCATTAAGTCACCTGAATCAGAAAAAACTCCTAATGTCAACAGTTATAACCAATAAAGTGAAAGTATACATATTAGATAAATTTGATATACCTTATTCTGGAATTTATATAGTGTCTAATAAGGATAATCTTTTATTGGCAAAAAAAATATTAGAAAGCGATGCTTTTTACCAATATGTATGCAATATAGGTATAAATGCCAGTGGTAATTCATTAAGAATTACTCCCCGCGATATTATGAATTTTGAAATAAATTTAGAGGAGTACGAAAAATGGAAAATTTAACATATAAAATATCAGCTCGTGCAGCAATTTTATTAGGAAGAGAGAATGTTTCAAAAGTTGACGGAGCTATCATAGAATTGATAAAAAATAGTTATGATGCTGATGCGACTATGTGCTTTATATATTTTGACAAAAATGCTATATATATAATTGACAACGGAACAGGGATGGATAAAAATGCCATTGAAAATAATTGGTTAACTATTGGAACAGATAATAAAAAAGAAAACTATGTTTCAAAAAGAAATAGAATAAAATCTGGTGAAAAGGGTATAGGTAGACTTGCCCTTGATCGACTTGGTGAAAAATATGACTTATATACAAAAACGAAGCATAGTCGTAAAATAATACATATAGCCACAAATTGGTATGATTTTGAAAAAAATAATAAAAATTTATCTGATATTCCAGTTCTTTATGAGGAATTTGATGATATAAATGGAATTTTTTCAACAGAAAAAATTCTTAGTGATATAAATTTTCAGAATTTTGAGAGTGCCACTATAATAAAAATTACTGGATTGCGCGATGAATGGGATAAATCACTTTTTAATAAAATAAAGAGGATGTTAGGGTATTTGTTGCCCCCAATAGAAAGAGGGGATTTTAGTCTTTTTTTTAAAGATTATATTGATAACAAAAAACATGAAATAACTAATAATGTATCAGAAGAATATGATTATAAGATTATTGCAGATTTTAATGGAGAGGATTTTTTTATTACATTGTATAGAAATGAGTTTGATGTTAATAAGATTCCAAATTATATGTATAGTGAAAAAGCATTTAGTAAGTATCCATATAGAAAATCAGACTTTATTCAGAAAAAATTTGAATACAAATATTCTATTGCTCAATTGTTAAATACTAATGATATAGAAAAAATTTCTTTAGCAAAAAAGGTAGGTAGTTTCAAGTTCCATTATATCTTTATGAAGTTAAGTGCAGGAACAAATGATATTCAAAAGTTATATTATAAAAACATTTCAAATAATCGTAAACTCTGGATGGAAGAAAATAGTGGAATAAAAATCTATAGAGATGATTTTGTTATACGTCCATATGGGGATAATAAATCAAATGATTCTTATGACTGGTTAGGATTAGATGCACGAAAAGCACAAAGTCCTGCTGCTATTTCTCATCCAGGTATGGGGTGGAAAGTAAGAAATTCACAAGGACAAGGTACTGTTTTTATTTCTAGGGTTAAAAATGAATATATTTTAGATAAATCGAGTCGTGAAGGGATTATAGAAAATAAAGAGTTTTCTATATTAAAAGAAATGATTATATCTATAATATCTATATTTGAGAAAGATAGAGCATATATTGCAAAAAATTTTAAAATAATCAATGATAAAAAAAATGAAAAAGAAACGGTAAAAGCTAAAAGTACAGAAATTGCTAATAAAATATTGCAAAATAAGCTGACTGATGCTACAAAAAATATGCCAAAGGATAAGGATTCTGAAACTTTAGCAGAAGCAATTACATATTTTAGTGAAGAAAGAGAGGAATTGATTTCAGAAGTTAAATTATTGCGATCATTATCTACTAATGGATTAATTACGAGTACAATTGTACATGATCTTAAAACATTATCTGCAAATTTAATTAATAGAATAGATAATTTAGAGTATTGTATAACAACTGGAAATAATAATTTAATTAATGAACACCTTAAGACTTTAAAACATGATGATTGTTTTTTGAAATCGTGGATATCAGTATTATTAAATCAAACAAAAAATGATAGAAGAAAAAGGAAAAAGGAAAATATTTTATCGGTTATAAATGATAGCATAAATATTATAAAGCCAATATTAGACGCAAAACAAATTAAAATAAATAATTTGCCATCTGCCGAAAATATGTATAAAAAGATATTTGTAACTGATTTTGAAACAATTATTTATAACTTAATAATTAACTCCATAGAATCATTTGAAAGAAATCCTGTGCCAAATAGATATATAAATATACAAATTAGTTATAATCAAGATAAATTTATAATTGATTACGAGGATTCGGGCAAGGGAATTGGAGATACATTTGCTGACCCATATGATATATTTAATTTTGGTGTAACATCTAAAGTAAATCAAAATGGAGAAAAGGTTGGCACTGGACTTGGAATGTATATAGTAGCATCAACTGTAAGAGAATATAATGGAGATTGTACACTTTTAGAATATAAAAATAAATTTAAATTGCGTTTAAGTTTTGAGATTGGAGAAATATAATTAGAATTGGTTGCTTGATAAATAAATTTGGCATGTAATCAAAAAATGAAGAAAGGTAATGGTTTTAAAATGAAAGAAAAAATTGTCGTTGGAATTATTGATGATGATGATTCCAAAATAGTGAATATTTCTACGAACTTATTAAAAGATGCAAATACCATTTTAGAAAATAAGGAAATTGCTTCTCAAGACAAAAAAAACTTATATAATAAGTATGAAATTCTTCCTATAAAAATAGAATTAAATAATAATATTGAATCAATGATGAATAATATTTATGGAAAAAAAGTAAATGTATTATTAATCGATTATAAGTTAACATCATTTGCTAAAATTAAGTTTTCAGGTATTGACTTAGCTAAACGGGTAAATGATGAAATATATGAATTTCCAATTTTTATTTTGACATCTTACGAAGAAGATTTATATGATCATGAAATATTTGATTCGTATCAAATATTTGATTATCGTAGATATATGGAAGAAAAGTCAGAAACACTAGAGTTAAATTATAAAATCGTTCAACAATTTTTAATGTACAAAAAGAAACTAAAAAATTGGGAGGATAGATTGTTAGAAATTATACCATATGCTGGAACAAGTTCTGATATTGATGACGAAATATTTGATTTAGATTATAAAATATCGAAATCAGTCTATCATAATAAAGTTGCATCGCGACGTACTAAAAGAATAGCTTGCTCTGATAAAATGGAAGAGTTATTATCCAAATTGGAAGGAATAGTAAATGACTATGACAAATGATATTACTGATGAAATAAAACTATTATCAAAGACTGACAAAGTTATCTGTATTAAAAAAAATGTTCCTGTTAGAAGTTTTCATGGTAAAGTGTGGAGGACAATGAAAACTAATAAAAAATATTTAGCTAGAGATTTTGAGCATAGATGTTGTTATTGTGATGATTTAGATGAGTATAATGGAAAATATGAATCATATGCAGTTGAACACTTTGCTCCAAAATCAAAGTTTAAAGATTTAGAATTTGATTATGATAATCTATTATACTGCTGTCGAATGTGTAATTCATCTAAATCTGATAAGTGGGTTGGAGTAACAGCAAAAGAAAATATAGTTGATAATAAAGGATTTATTGATCCTTGTATGCCCGAATATTATGCTAACTTAGCAAGGAAAACTAATGGGGAAATCATATTTTTAACAGAACTAGGAAAATATATGTATTATGAATTAAAATTATATGCTAAACAGCATCAAACAAATTATCAAATTAACAGACTAAGTGAAATCAAAAGAAAGATAGATACATTGTTAAAACATTCAAAGTTATCATTAAATGAAAGAAAGAAATTAAAACGAATAAGAGATGAAATATGTGATAAAATTTTGGATTATTTAGGATTATAAAATTATACTTGTAATCTCCTCAAAACAGAGTTAACATACACTACAAGGAATCGATTTTTACCTTATATTTTTAAAAGATGACACCCATCACCCCATATAGAAATTAAATCAACTCATAAGTTGATTTTTTTATTTAAAGAGATTAAAAATATTGAATAGCATCTTTGATAATTAAATTTTATACAATCATCATCAAGAAAAAAGTGATAATAATGAATATTGGAAATATAAAAGAAATTTTTAAAGATAGTTGTTCTAAAAACTTATTTTATTCTAAACTATAATAGTTGGAATTATAGTAATTATTTTGGTGAGAAAATAATAGGTATTTAATTATATAAATGCCGGTGGTGAGGACTTTATATATCACGTGAACTTATTTAAGTTCTTTTTTTATAGAGTTTTTAATATCAATACAAATTATTAACCAGGTAATCTCAATAAAAGATAATTTAAAATATGATATAATATTTAGGGTGATATCATGGATGATTTAACAGTAGAACAATGGTTAGAAAAAAGTCCGCCCCTTAAAGAATTAAGTAAGTCTGTTTTAATCATTTCTAGAGAAGCAATTGATGCTTATAAGAGTGATGATACCATAGACGTAGGGACTAAAGAAGTTAGTGTTAATTTATTAAAAAATATTCTTTGTACTGATGAATATTATACATATGTGGATAAGTTATTCAAAAATGAAATAGCACAATTCACTGTTAGTTATATTTATGGTGGCGATATAGTTAATGGTATTAGTTTAAGTAAAACTCAAATCGTAAAAGGATTAGAAATACTTATACAAGCTGGTGAAATAGTGCCTGATAGTAATTTAATTGCTAGATATAATTTTCTTTGTAATGAGGTATCTTTTAATAAATTCATAGAAAAAAATTTATCGACTAATTTTGATATAGAAATTGATGGATATGACTATTCATTTTCAGCTAGCGAATTAATTAGTTTTATGCAGATATCTGATGATGATTTCGATAAGGTTTGCAGTTCAAATGATATTAAAAAAATAAACGGTATCAAAAAAGAACACTTTGTATATGCCGCTTCTAAATATTTAATTAAAAGTGGAGTTTTTATCGACTATATTGTTCCTGAGCGTATTGAAAAGCGCTTTAATCAAATTATCAAGTTTGAAAAAATTGATATTGAAGCAATTAATAGAATAAATAAAATTGAAGATGACAATATTGAAAAAGTTGTTGTAAATGAAAAGCTAAAACAAGCCATATTAAGTGGATTACCACAGGATGTTAGCCAATTAGAGCAAGCTATCTATATTTATATTAAAATGTGTAAAGTTTTAACTTATGATGAAGAATTTTATGCTGCTAAGCAAATGGGAGATATAGCTAGAAAACATGAGAATATTGAAAATGTTTACAATATAACACCGGAAAAGAACCGGGTAGTTTGTTATGAATTCAATGCGATATATGGGAAATTATTAGAAACGCTTGGCATAAAATTCGAAACATTTTCACAGGGATTAATAAATAATTTTGGTGGTGGTCATGCTGATTTAAAATTTAGATGTGGTAAATTTTTAATTAATGCTGACGCTGTCACCTCAATATTACATGGTGATATGGTAAAAGCTAAAACAAATCAACCTTTAGTAGGCATAAAATGTATTAATGTTAATACTGATACTAAACTAGAGTTTTCAGATTTGATGACAAAGATGTATGATTTAATTGTTAAGCAGGAAGAAAATAATAAAAATTTGCCGGCAGAACATATCGAAACTTTAGATGAGGTATTAGCACAGTATCGAAAGACAGTACCCAATTATCCTAAGATAAATTTACAGCAAAAATTAGCCATTATGATTGATAAAATTAATAGCTTTAATTTTACTGGAATGGATGCTTTCGGATATATGTTGCAATTAGAGAAAATTTTGTTTACCCAAGAAGAACGGAAAAATAATATTAAAGTAAGTATCTTTGGACATAATATCAACACAGGTAACCAAACATCAATAGCAAGTGCTGTATTAACTATTAATGAAGAAAATAATGTTCAAAATGGAGTTAATAATATATACTATTTTTACCATCCTGACACAAAGTTAATACCTATTAGTTTAGCAGAAATTCAAGAGAAGTTTGATAAGGGAATCTTTGATTATGTTGACCCGAAAGATCCTAGAATACCAGGAATAATTGAAAAAGGTGGTATTAAAAAATGATTGGTAAAATAAGAAAATTAAATCAGCAATTACTTCAAAATAATGTCAACAATCCTAGAGAATTAAATAAACAAAAATTAATAGAGAAGATATTATCTGAAAAAAATTGCTTTTTAAAAATGAGCATTGAAGATGCATATTCTATTCTTAGAGACTTAAAAATACCAGAAGATCAAATCAAAGATGTTTATTTTAACTTGATTGATCCCGAAATTGAATAAATATATAACATAATAAAAAATGTGAAATTATGTTATTTTAGCACTCTCTTGTTTACATTGCTAAAAATAGTGATATAATTATATATGTAAAGGTTAATATTAAATAACCTTTGCTGGAAGTATCATAGAAGTCTATGTACATATAATTTTAAAGGGAGGGATAACTTATGTTACCAAGAATAACAAAATTTAGTATTTTAGATGATATGTTTGATGATCCATTTTTTACTAAGAGAGAAAGAGAAATAATGAAGACTGACATCAAGGAAAAAGATGGCAATTATATCCTTGACATTGATATGCCAGGCTGTGACAAGAGCGATATCAAAATTGAACTTAATAATGGATATTTGACTGTAACAGCTACAGTTAACAAAGAAGTTAATGATGAAAATAAAACAGAAAATTATTTGCATCAAGAGAGATTTTATGGAAAATGTTCACGTTCTTACTATGCTGGCGATAATATAAAAGAAGAAGATGTCGTCGCTTCATTTAAAAATGGGATTTTAACTTTAACTTTCCCTAAAAATATAGTTAAAGATGAATCTACTAAAAAATATATTGAAATAAATGACTAAAGTATAGTAAAAAGCAACATTGTTGCTTTTTATCATTATAGGAGGGATTAATATGAAGAAAAAGGCATTTAAATCAGAATCAAAAAAACTATTAAATTTAATGATAAACTCAATTTACACTAATAAAGATATTTTCTTGAGAGAATTAATATCAAATGCTAGTGATGCTCTTGATAAAATATATTTCCAATCTTTAACAGATAAAAAAATAAAACTTAAGAAGAAGGATTTAAAAATTAAAGTTAGTATTGATAAAGATAAGCGAACACTAACTATATCTGATAACGGTTGTGGAATGACAGAAGTAGAATTGGAACACAATTTAGGAACCATCGCTGAAAGTGGATCCGATGTATTTAAACAAATTAATAAGAATAAAGATATTAATATAATTGGACAATTTGGAGTTGGTTTCTATTCTGTTTTTATGGTTGCAGATCAAGTGGATGTTAATAGTAAACCGTATAATAGTAATGATAGTTATTTATGGTCATCAACGGGTGAAGATGGCTACACAATCCAAAAAAGTAATAAGACTATTGCGGGAACTGATATTGTTATCAAAATCAAAGATGATAGCGAAGAGTATAACTATAGTCAATATTTAGATGAATATAAGATAGAAGAATTAATAAAAAAATATTCTAATTATATTCATTATCCTATTAAAATGGAAATGACACATCAACATTTAAAAGAGGGAACTACAGATGAGTACGAAGAACATAAAGAGGAAAAGGTGTTAAATAATATCCAACCGATTTGGAAAAAAGATAAAAAGAAATTAAAGCAAGAAGATTATGATAATTTTTACATGACAACTTATTATGACTATGAAAAACCATTATCTACTATTAAATATGATACTGAGGGTACTTGCAGTTTTACTTCACTTTTATTTATTCCGAGTCATGCCCCTTATGACTTATATTCAAAAGAGTATAAGCGTGGTTTGCAACTTTATTCTAATGGGGTACTGATCATGGATAAATGTGAAGATTTATTGCCAGATTATTACGGTTTTGTCAAAGGATTAGTTGATAGTGAGGATATATCTCTTAATATCTCGCGTGAAATGCTACAAAAAGATCATCAATTAAAAATAATTGCTAAAAATGTAGCTAAAAAAATAAATAAAGAATTAGTCAGTATGTTAGAAAAAGAACGTGATAAATATGAACAGTTCTTTAAAGAATTTGGCTCTCAATTAAAGATTGGTATCTATAATAATTTTGGAGCGAATAAAGATGAATTACAAGATTTACTATTGTTTCACTCATCTAAAAACAATAAATATATAACTTTAAAAGAGTATATTAATAATCTTAAAGAAAATCAAGATAACATCTATTATGCTGTTGGTGAAAGTATAGCTAAAATAGATTTGATGCCGCAAGTTGAAGAAGTTAAAGATCATGGATATGAAGTATTATATTTAACTGATTATGCAGACGAATTTGTCATTCAAGTTTTACAAGATTATGAAGGTAAAAAATTTAAAAATGTTACGAGTGCCGATTTGAATTTAGAAGATAATGATATGAAAGAAACTATTGAAAAAATTAACGAAGAAAATCAAGGACTATTAGATAAAATTAAAACATCTTTAAATGGTGAAGTTAGTAAGGTTAAATTTACAGCCAATTTGAAAAAACATCCGGTCTGCCTAACAACAGAAGGAAACATTTCAACTAATATGGAAAGGGTATTAAACTCTTTACCAACCAATGGAGAAAAGGTTAAAGCTGAAACTGTTCTATTAATTAATCATAATCATCCAATAGCTAAAAAGATCGAAGAAATCCATCATCATAATCCGAATGAGTTAGATAAATATGCTAAAGTATTATATGCTGAAGCAAGATTGATTGAAGGATTAAATATTGATAATCCGAGTGAAATTAGTGATTTAGTTTGCGAATTATTATCGAAATAAATATTAAATAATGATCTATGTAAATGGATCGTTATTTTTTTTAATAAATGGCTTAAAATTTCTAGTAAATGTGCTATAATAGTAGCGTTGTAAAAGAGGGATATAATGGCAAAATATAGTAAAAAAAGCAAGAAAAAGAGTAGCGTAACGAAACGAGAACTTGTTAATAAAATAGAGCAAATAAAAATTATTAATGTTAGTTTGCTAGTAATTATTATACTGTTATCTTTATTTATTAGTATACATTTTATGAGAGTTGATCATGGACCAAAAATAGTTAACAAGATAAATAAAATATTAGACGACAATTATGTTTTTTTAGGAGACTCTATTACTGAAGGATATAATCTTGATAAGTACTATAACAATTATCCGGTTGTTAATAGTGGCGTTGGAGGTTATAATACAGATAATATTTTAGAAAAATTAAATAAAATGGTTTATCGTTACAATCCAACAAAAGTCTTTTTATTGATTGGTACCAATGATATTGCTCAAGGTCATAGTAAAGAACATATTATCAATAATATTCAAAAGATTATTGATAATATCAAACAAAACAGAAAATATGCTGATATTTATGTAGAGTCGATCTACCCAATAAATGCTAATAAAGAAAAAGTGCGTAGTAATGAGCTAATTAAGGCAATTAATGAAGATATTAAAAAAATTTGTAAAGAAAATAATGTTACATATATTAATACTTATGATTTATTAATAGATGAAGATGGTAACTTAAAAGATGAATATTCAAACGATGGACTACATTTAACCGAAAAAGGATATGATGTTGTTACTAGTAAAATAAAACCTTATTTACATAGTTAAAGGAGATATAATTATGAATATAAATGAATTAATTGAAAGTGCTGAGAAAGAATGTGTTGGACAATTTAGAGAAATTGAAAAGATTTGCTTAAATAACAGTAAAAAAGTGTTGGACGCCTTTCATCACCATAACGTTTCAGAAATTCATTTTACGGAAACAACGGGGTATGGATACGGTGATATAGGGAGAGATGTAATTGAAAAAGTTTATTGTGATGTTTTAGGTGCTGAGGATAGCTTAGTACGAAATCAATTTATATCAGGTAGCCATGCTTTAAATGTTGCTTTATTTTCAATATTACGACCAAATGATATTCTTTTAAGTATTAGTGGTAAGCCATATGATACTTTAGATGAGGTAATAGGAATTAAAGAAAATCCCAGTTCTTTAAAATCATTTGGTGTCAAGTATGAACAGATTGATTTGCTTGATAATGATTTTGATTATCAAAAGATTGAGCAAATTTTAAAAAACAAAAAAATTAAACTTATTGAAATACAACGTTCACGTGGTTACGCACTAAGAGAAAGTATTACTATTGACAAAATAGCTGGCATCATTAAATTTGTTAAAAAGCTTGATAAAAAGGTAATAATAATGGTAGATAACTGCTACTGCGAATTTGTTGAAGAAAAGTCGCCATTAGAAGTTGGCGCCGACCTCATAGTTGGTTCATTAATTAAAAATTTAGGGGCTGGAATTGCACCTAATGGTGCCTATATAGCTGGACGTCAAGATCTTGTCAAGTTAGCTGGTGAAAGGTTAACTTTGCCAGGTGAAGGAAAAGAAGTAGGTCCAACTTTAGGAATAAATAAATCCCTTTTACAAGGGTTATATATGGCTCCGAGCGTAGTAGCTAGTGCCTTAAAAACGGCTGTTTTGTCTAGCTTGGTATTAGAAAAATTGGGATACGAAGTTATGCCTAAATATGATTCTCAACGAGCAGACATTGTTCAAACAATAATTTTTAATGATCCGACTAAATTAATTAAATTTTGTCAAGGTATTCAGATGGGCTCAGCAATTGATGCTCATGCAGTGCCAGAACCAACTGATATGCCGGGCTATGATGATAAAATTATAATGGCATCAGGGAGTTTTACACAAGGATCATCAATCGAGCTATCCTGTGATGGACCATTACGCCCACCATATATTGCTTTCTTACAAGGCTCAATAACATATGATTATGGAAAATTAGGGTTAAAAACAGCTTTATTAAAATTAGAGGAAAATGATAATGACTATAGATAACAATAATATTGATTTGGAGCAATTAACTGATTATTTGCAGACAAATCATATGCACAAAAACTATAATGGCCTTTATTTAACTGAACAGCAGGTAGAAATTTTAACTCGTTATGGATTCGACTATCGTAACTATAATAATCTTAAAAGTTTATTATTTGATCTTGAAATTTTTTTAAATAATGAAATAGATTGTGAAGATTTAGAACTTATTTCCCAAGAAATAGCTGAATTTTCTTATTATCATGATAGTAAAAAATAAGACTCATTAATGAGTCTTATTGTATGTGTATATTTTATATAAAGATTGATGATTCAATGGAATAAGATTTAAAATATCATTGTCGATATAGTTATTTTTTCCCGTATATATATTTCCAAAAGTTTGAATTAAATTTCTATCAAAACCTATAGTATCTAAATAAGATATGTAATCATAGAACTGTTCAATACTTAACCTGTTAATATTAATTCCGCTAATGGCGTTTAGGACCATTATTAAAAAGCAGAATGTTTCAGAATTAATGTTAGGTTCATAAATGCCATTTTTATTTAAAACATATTTGTGTGATAAACTTCGTATATTCTTGTTAGTATTTAAATATTTGGCCGGTGAGGCATTATTAGCACCTATTTTACAAGAATCTAAATCGCCTATTTTTATAGTACCCGTTTTAGTGTTTATTAAAAAATTAGCCTCATGTATATCGGTAATGTAAAAGTTAGGATAACTATGCACTTTATTTAAAACGTTCTGAATTTGTTTCAATATACGAATTTTATCGGCCATTGTCAAACGATTTGTCTCTAATGCTTGAGCAAAATTAATACTGTCTTGAATAAAAGGCATAGCAAAGCCATTGATTTGGTGATCGATGCTTATTAAATAGTTAGGAAATATCAATTCAGGAATATTGATATCCTTTTTATTATAAAGTAAAGCGTTAATGGTGTACAATTTATTACTGAAATACTCTCCTTCGGTAATAAAGAACTTTTTAAAAAGACTGTGTTCTTTAATCCATTTATAATGATTGTTAATAATGTATAATTCACCTTCAGTACTTATTGAGAAAACCTCATATTTCTTCAAATTTTTAAATTGTCTACTAGTAATATCATATATATTCATATAAATCAAATCCCTTGGTTGTATATAATATACTATTAATTTTAAAAAGTCAAAATTTACATAAATGTGTCAAATTTGTAAAAATAATTTTAAACTTTCTTGACGCTAAACATAGTTGTTTCATATACTTATAATAGAGTATGGTATACCATACTGTGAGAACAACCACAAAAGTGGGTTCCATCTTGGAATAAAAGGGGAAAATAGCGAACTGAATAGTTCGTTTTTTCTATCCAATTTGACAGATATTTAGATATTTGCTAAGATATTGCATGTCGCTTGAAAAATTGTAATGAGGTGAAAAAGTGAATATTAGACAAAAAACAATTGCTACAGTGACATGTATAGCAGTTATCGGTTTGTTTCATGGTTCAAGTTTAATCAAGGAAAATACGACGGTAGTTGATAGTAATAATAATTTGACAGCAGCAGCATCTTTGGTATTTACTCCAAATACTGCTAAAAGTGAAATTCAAGAGACAGAATCATCAGAAGATGCGTCGGTGGAAGTTGAACAAACTGAGCAAGTGAAAGAAATAGAAACTCAAAAAGAAAATAATATTGTTTATGATGGCATGACATTAGAAGAACTTTCAGCTAAATTGGACCGTTCATTGAATTCTGCTTTAGCCGGTAAAGGTTCAGCCTTTGCATCATATTCTATAGAACTAGGACTTGATCCATATTTGGCTTTGGCTATAGTTTTAGAAGAAACCGGATGCAAATGGGAGTGTAGTGAGTTAGTTAAACAATGTAATAATGTTGGTGGCCAAAAAGGTTCACCAGGTTGTTGGGGTGGTAGTTATCGTTCCTTTCCAACTTTAGAAGATGGTATAAAAGGTTATTTAGATAACTTATATTATAATTATTATGCTAAAGGATTAACCACACCAGAAATGATTAACCCAATATATGCTGAAAGTACTAGTTGGGCATCAAATGTTAATAATTATATTGAACAAATAAGGAATGCTTAAAGGTGAGGAAACTCATCTTTTTGATTTGAAAAAGTAAAGCAAACGTAGTATAATTATGAACATAGGAGGAAGATATGAAAAAGTTAGTTAACGAATTTTTGAACATGTCACTTATGACATCGATAATTTTAATTATCGTCGGAGCTATTTTATTAATTTTACCGGGCTTGTCGTTATCAGTAATGTGTTATGCTATCGCAGCTATTTTTATTATTAATGGTATTATGATGGCGTATAATAGTTATCAGGTAAGCGGTCAAATTAAACTGTTTGATGGCTTTACTTGGGGAATATTATGTATAATAATTGGTGCCTTTCTAATTTTTAACCCTAATATTTTTATTTCAATTATTCCAATTATATTAGGTTTGTGGATTATCATTAATAGCTGTTTTAAATTACGTATCTGCATGGTTATGGATAAAGATAATGATTTTGCGCCAGCTTTAGTAATGTCATTAGTTACTTTAGTTTGTGGATTATTCTTATTATTTAATCCTATCGATAGTGCTGAAGTATTAACTAGAATTATCGGTTTAGTTATTATAATTTATGCTACGATTGATTTGGTAGAAACGACAACTTTTAAAAGAAATATTAAGAAAATAGAAAAAATATTTAAGGATTAAGCGGAATATGATATAATCTTACTAGACTTTGTTTAGTAAGATTTTTTGGTGATATCATGAATGAATGTAAAGAACTAGAAAAAAGTATAATAAAAAAATACCGTAAAGATATTTGGTCTAAATTTGTTAAAGCTATTAATGAATATCAGTTAATTCAAGAAAATGATAAAATAGCAGTATGTATATCTGGTGGTAAAGATTCTTTTTTAATGGCCAAATGCATGCAAGAAATACAAAAACATGGTAAAATGGCTTTTAATTTGGAATTTATTGTTATGAATCCTGGATATAGTCAAAGAAATCTTGATTTAATTAAGAAAAATGCTGCAAAAATGCAAATTCCTATAACGATATTTGAAAGTGATATATTTAGTATTGTGACTAATGTAACCGAGGGGAATCCATGTTATTTATGTGCGCGAATGCGGCGAGGGTGTCTATATAGTTATGCTAAAGAATTAGGTTGTAACAAAATAGCTCTAGGACATCATTTCGATGATGTTATTGAAACAGTTCTATTAAATATGTTTTATGGAGCTGAATTAAAATCGATGATGCCCAAATTACATAGTACTAATTTTAAAGGAATGGAATTAATAAGACCAATGTATCTTATTAAAGAAAAGGATATTGTTGCTTGGGCTAAATATAATAAACTACAATTTCTTAACTGCGCATGTCGCTTTACTGAGAAGGTACATAATAAAGAAGAGGAATCGAAAAGAAGAGAAATTAAAGAACTTATTAAACAATTAAAAAATTATAATTCTAACGTTGATCATAATATTTTTAAAAGTGTTGAAAATATTAATTTAAATACAGTTATCGCCTATAAAAAAGATGGTAAAATATATAATTTTTTAGACAAATATAATGAAGAAGGTGAAGAAGATGACAAATAAAGATTTAGCAAATTTAATTTTTCCTAATATTACCAAGACAATTGAGGATTATGAGGCTGAATATCCCCAAAGAGAATTAACCCCTGATCAGAAAGTTACTAGATTTGCACCATCTCCAACTGGCTATATGCATATTGGTGGTGTTTATCAAGCATTAATTGATTTTATGCTTGCCAAAAATTCTAATGGTATTTTTTACCTACGTAATGAAGATACTGATAGTGCTCGCGAGGTTAAGGATGCTACTAAATTAATCATGGATACTTTACAAAACTATAATCTCATTCCAGATGAATACGAATATGATAATAAAATTGTTGGAAATTATGGCCCTTATATTCAAAGTGAAAGAAAAGAAATCTATCATACATTTATAAAACATTTAATTGAAATTGGCCGAGCATATCCGTGTTTTTGTGCTAAGGAAGACTTAGATGATATGCGCCATGGTCAGGAGGAAAGAAAGAAAAGAACTGGTTATTACGGTTTGTATGCCAAATGTCGAAAATTAAGTGTTGAAGAACAAATTAAACGTATTAAAAATAATGAACCATATGTTATTCGATTTCGCTCTAAAGGTAATTTTGACAATAAAATTATTTTTGATGATTTGGTTAAAGGAAAATTAAGTTTGAGTGAAAACGATATCGATGATGTTATCATGAAATCAGACAATATGTTGCCAACTTATCATTTTGCTCATGTAGTTGATGATCATTTAATGCATACAACACATGTGGTTAGAGGTGAAGAATGGTTGCCTAGTGTCACAAAACACATTGAAATGTTTGAAGCCTTTGGTTTTGAACCGCCTAAATATATTCATACTCCATTGATTATAAAAAAAGATGGTAATGCTGTCAGAAAAATCAGCAAAAGAAAAGATCCAGAAGCATCTATGTCTTATTATGATGAAAAGGGATATCCTGTTTTAGCTGTTATCGAATCATTGATGACAATAATTAATTCCAATTATGAGGAATGGCATCACGAACATCCTGAACAAAATTTTACCGATTTTATTTATAATCCTGATAAGATGTCATCTTCAGGAGCACTGTATGATTTAATTAAATTGGAAGATATTTCTAAAGACATTATTTCTAAGATGACCAAAGAGGAACTTTATGAAGCGTCTTATACATGGGCTAAGAAGTATTCTGGCAGTTTAAAACATTTAATTGAATTAGATACCAATTATTATAAAGATATTTTAAATATTGAAAGAGAACAGTTAAAACCTCGCAAAGACATAGCAAAATATAGTGATATTGAAAATTTAATATGGTATATGTATGATGAAAAATTTCAGCCAAATGATTATGAATGGGGTAAAATAACTGATAAAGAAGAGATAAAATTAATTTTAAAAACTTATATGGATAAGTATTTTATCGATAATAAAGAAGAATGGTTTAATGGTGTTAAGCAGTTAGCAGACGAATTGGGTTATGCCTCTAATATGAAGGAATATAAGAAAAATCCAGACGATTATAAAGGTAATGTAGCTGATGTAGCGACCGTTTTAAGAGTAGCATTAACTAGTAAGGCTCAAACACCTGATTTATACGAAATAATGCACTTGTTTGGTAGTAACCGCATTAATAAGAGATATAAATGTTTTTATTAAAAGTAATATTTTTTAAATATTACTTTTTCTGTCTAAAAATGTCAATTACACATTAAATATATAGTTAAAATATAATATATCGTTATAAAAATGGTAAAATATATAATATAAGGAGGGAATTATAATGAGCATTAGAGAAAACATCAACAGATTAAAAGAAGCTAAAAATTGGGCACTAAATAACCAAGTATCTGGTTTAGTGGATAACCAAAGGTTTACGCAACTATTTTCTGATGTTTTAGATTTACTGAAAATAAGTAAAAGCAAACAGGAAACTCCTATACAATATGTAAAAAACAAAGCTAATTCATTTGTGAATTTTGAATAACTTTAGAGCAATTGCTCTTTTTTTGTCGAATTTTGTTGTCATAAATGGAAAATTATGGTAATATTAAATAGCAGTAATTAGCCTATCGCAAACAGAAAGAGGAGAAACATGTTTAATTTTATCGTGTGCGATGATCACAAAGTGATAAGGAATAATGTCGAAAGGGTCATCGACCAAGTAATGATGAAAAATGCTAATGCTTATAAAAAGCATATTTTTGATGACTACAACGAGGACTTTAACAAAGTAATGAAAAGTAAATTGGCTTCTAAAATCTATATTTTAGATTTGGAAACCAAAACTAGTTCAGGGACATTGATTGCTGAAAAAATAAGAGAAAATGATATTAATAGTATTATTATTTTTTTAACTTCTCATGAAGAATTAGCTTACCAAATTATAAAAACACAGTTAATGTGTTTAACTTTCATTTCAAAAAAGGATGATTACAAAAATTTGTTATTAAGTGCCGTATCTAAGTCTATTGATATGGTTGGTAAAGTGCAAGCAATTCGTTTTAAAAATCAAGGGACTATATATACTATTCCTATAAAGGATATTTTATATGTTACTCGAGATAGTATTGAAAGAAAATGTCTTATTAAAACTGATTATGGTATTTTCTTGAACCCTAAACCATTAAATGAATTAGGCTTAGAATTAAAAGATTATTTTGTTCAAACACATAGAGCATGTTTTATTAATAAGAATAGGTTTAGAAAGATAGATATTAAAAGAAGAAAGATCGTATTTGATACAGGAGACGAGATAGATTTATTATCTGACGGTTACAAAAAGGAAGTGTATAAGGAATGTTGCAAGTTATAAGTAATTTTTTGGAAGCATTTTTATCATCATATACTGCAATGTATATAGCAAGTAAAATATCAAGTAAAAATATTGATTTTAAAAATATAAAATTTTGGCTAATTTCATTAGTATATTGTTTATATATAATTACTTCATATTTGTTTTCTAATGATATTTTTAATATTTTAAGAATATTTTTAAATTGCATAGTGATGATGCTTTTAATAAAATGGTTAACACAAAACAGTTGGATAAAGACTGCATTAATTACATTTAGTGTTATTTCTATATTGGTTGTCTCAGAATTCTTGTGCATGTTATTAATGGTTTATGGATTAAAGATAGAAAGTGATTTTTTATTAACTGATTTAGTATCAAATATTATTATTTGTATGATTTCTATCTTCTTCATAAATTTAAAACAGACTAAATATAAGTTCCAAAAATTAATAGATGCAGTTTATATAAAAAAAAATAAAAGTATAATAGCCTTAATATTTTTGACAATACTTACTTTTGCAATTTTAATATGTACCTTATACTTTAATTTTCCATCTACATATTCAATTTTGTTAAATTTAATTTTAGTTATAACTTTTGCCTTTTTAATGTTAAATTCTTTTTATGAAACTAATATGAATGCAAAATTAAGAAGTGATTATGAAATTGTAATTAATGATTTAAACGATTATGAGCGCATGTTAAAAGAAAAGAGAAAACTATTACATAATAAAGAAAATGATTTAATAAGTATAAGAGGATTAATAAAGGGTAGAAACAAACAAGCATTAGATTATATAGATGAAGCATTAAGCGAAAATTATACTGATGATGTTGAAACCTTGAATAAAGTAAAGTATATACCGTTGGGTGGTTTACAAGGGTTAATTTATAAAAAAGTATTGAAAATGCAATCTGCAAAATTAAATGTCATATTAAAAGTTGATAAAAATATTAGGAAAATTGATATAATAGAAAGTGATATCAATAAAAATAAAACAGTATGTACTGTTATAGGAATATTGTTAGATAACGCATATGAAGCGGCTATTTGCTCGCAGGAAAAAATTATAAATATTGAAGTTTATAGGGAAAAAAATAATTTTATTATTATTATAGAAAATAGTTATAAGGGATCTAGTGATATGAGTAAAATTGATGAACAGGGATATTCTACCAAAGGAGCAGGAAGAGGATTTGGCCTTGATTTTGTTAAAGAGGCAGTTAATAAAAATCGATGGTTGACTAATGAACGAAAAATAACAGGTAATATTTTTACCCAAATCGTCAAAATAAAAATCTCAAAAATTTGAGATTTTTTATTTTATTAATGATTTTGGTATTTTAGGCTCATCAATCATAAGAATCCAACAAGCTTGACTGCCTACATTAGCGGCATTTAAACCGATTAAAGATATAAATGATGCAAATAAAGATTTAAACATACAATAAACTCCTCTCTATTCTATTTGTTTAAATTAATTTAAACCATAATTAAGATAATTTTTATAGTTATTATAAGGCAACTTAAATAACTTATAAACATGTGGAGAAATCATAAAACACTCTACCAATAATGATATTATTAGACAATTAGCAAGAAACTGATTAGTTATTAAGATAGAGGTAAAAGAAAATGTAATAGCAATTATTGTTGCAAGTGTTTTATATATTTCTCTACGCTTTTTATTTACAATTGGTCTTTTATGAGTATCAGCCGGTGCCCAATTATAGATACATAATATTATGATAACAGTTAATATGACTTTGATATATATAGGAATGACTATGACTTTAGCTAGTATAGTTGAACCAATGAATATGATTGTTGATGATATTAGGCAGTAGGAACTTTTAGTTGCATGCAGACCAAATGCCGGCATTCTAATTAAGTTATAAAACAACATGAATATAAATAATTCCTTAACAATTCCCATTAAAAAGGCTATAAAAAAAATAATAATGCTTTTTGTAATAGTAATGTATATTGACTCTAAACCATATTGAATTATTTCTAACTGTTCATTGTCATATTTATCATTATTATTTTGAATAAAATTCATCACTTTTTTCATAAATATACTTCGCATATAAATCCCTCTTTATTTTACTAAAAACATTTAAACACAATATTTTGTGTTTTTTTGTTATTAAAGTTCCTAATAATTTATAAAAGTAACAAAACGAAAAAACGGAAAATTTTACCACTATAAAAATAAGTTTCAGTCAATAAAATCACTATTTAGAACAAATATGCCCCCAAATTGTTAGTATATATGTAAAATTAAAATTGCTTTCCCCGTTTCAACACTTTATTTAAAATTTTTGGCGAAATAAGGCGAACTGTATTTGTTGAATTGGGGAAGGTTATGAATTATAGTAAGTATGTAATAAGAATAGAAGGGAGATGTCAGTATGCGTGGTAAAGTTAAGTGGTTTAATAATGAAAAAGGCTTTGGATTTATTGAATATAATGATAAAGAAGATATCTTTGTTCATTATTCAGCTATATTAAGTGAAGGCTATAAGACACTAGTTGAAGGTCAATATGTTGATTTTGAATTAGTTCGTACAGATAAAGGTTTACAAGCAAAAAACGTTGTCGAAGTTAAAACTGCTTTAGTATAATTAAGCAGTTTTTTTGTGTGAAATTGTGTAATATGAATAACTTATCTTTGTATATTTTTTAATAGGTGGTATAATGTAAATAGAAAGGATTTGATAATATGAAGTTTAATATTCGAGGAAAAAATGTCGAGATAACTCCGGCTATTAGAAGTTATATTGAAGAAAAGATCGGGAAATTAGATAAGTATTTTGAAAATAGTGATGATATAACGGCTAATGTTCTATCTCGTATTCGTGGTAAAGATCAAATTGTTGAGGTTACAATACCAGTTCGTAAAATTATTCTTAGATGTGAAGTATCGCATAAGGATTTATATGCCGCAATTGATCTTGTAACAGATAAGATTGAAAGACAGATAAGAAAAAACAAAACTAGAATTCATCAGCGTAAAATAAAAGATAAAAATATTGACTTCAATTTGGAATTCGAAAATGATATCGAAGAAGAAAATAGAACTATTGTCAAGAGAAAGACATTGGAAATGAAACCGATGAGTGAAGAAGAGGCAATTTTACAAATGAATCTATTGGGGCATGAATTCTTTATTTTCTACGATGATGAAACTAACAAAAATTGTGTTCTTTATCGTCGTAAAGATGAAGATTACGGAATTATTGAAATAAATTAGGCTTTTTCAAGCCTTTTTTTATATTTCACATAACTTTCACTATGATTTTTAGGCATTTTTTGATAAAATATAATATAGTTATATGAAAGAGGATGATTGGATGAAATTTTTAAAAAGAATTTTTGATCATGAATATAAAGAGTTAGAAAGATTTAAAAAAATTGCTGATCAAATTATAGAATTAGACAGTAAAATATCTAAATTAAGTGATGAAAAACTACAAGCTAAAACAGAAAATTTTAGAAAGCGTTTAAAAAAAGGTGAAACCTTGGACGATATTTTAGTAGAAGCGTTTGCTGTCGCGCGAGAAGCTGCTTATCGTGTTATTGGTGAAAAACCATATTATGTACAGATATTAGGTGGATTGGCTATCCATTATGGTAATATAGCTGAAATGAAAACGGGTGAAGGGAAAACTTTGACTTGTACAATGCCAGCTTATTTGAATGCTTTAGATGGTAATGGAGTTCATGTTATTACAGTAAATGAATATTTAGCCGGTCGTGATGCAGAATGGATGGGAAATATTTATCGTTTCCTAGGATTAACTGTCGGTGTTAATTATCGTGAATTATCTCCTACAGAAAAAAAGGAAGTATATAATTGTGACATAATGTATTCTACAAATAATGAAATAGGCTTTGATTATTTACGTGATAATATGGTTGTTAAAGCTGAAAATCGTGTACAACGTCCATTAAACTATGTTATTATTGACGAAGTAGATTCAGTATTAATTGATGAGGCTAGAACACCATTAATAATTTCAGGTGGTCATATGAGTTCAGCTAATTTATATATTCAGGCTGATAAATTTGTCAAATCATTAAAAGAGAATAATGGTTATGTCTATGATGAAAAAACGAAAACAGTCACTTTGGATGAAGAAGGTATAAAAAAGGGTGAGAAGGCATTTGGAGTTTCCAATTTATATGATTTAAATAATACGACATTAGTACATTATATAAATCAAGCTTTACGTGCTAACTATAGCATGAAGAAAGATTTTGACTATGTGGTAGAAGATGGTAAAGTTGTTATTGTTGACCCTTTTACTGGGCGATTAATGCATGGTCGTAGTTATTCAGATGGACTACATCAAGCAATAGAGGCTAAAGAAGGTGTAGAAATCCAAGAAGAAACTAAAACATTAGCAACAATTACATTCCAGAACCTATTTAGAATGTATAAGAAAATTGCTGGAATGACAGGTACAGCTAAGACTGAAGAAGAAGAGTTCAGAGACATTTATAACATGTATGTTATAACAATTCCTACTAATAAACCAGTTATGCGTAAAGATTATGGAGATTTAATTTTTGCTACACAAAAGGGCAAATATAAAGCTATTATTAATGAAATAAAAGAACGTCATGAAAAAGGGCAACCAGTGTTAGTTGGTACTGTTGCTGTTGAAACCAGTGAATTATTGAGCGATATGTTGAAAAATATTCATATCCCTCATGAAGTTTTAAATGCTAAAAATCATGCTCGTGAAGCAGAGTTAATAGCTAACGCCGGTCAAAAGGGCGCTGTAACTATTGCAACTAATATGGCTGGACGTGGTGCTGATATTAAACTAGGTGAAGGTGTTAAAGAATTAGGTGGTTTAGCCGTTATTGGAACAGAACGTCATGAGAGTAGACGTATTGATAATCAGTTGCGTGGACGTTCTGGACGTCAAGGTGATCCTGGTTTTTCACAGTTCTGTGTATCGTTTGAAGACGATTTGATGGTTCGTTTTGGCACTGATCGGGCTAAAACCTTACTTCAAAGCATTGGTTTTGATGATGATGTATCTATTAGAAATAAAATGTTATCAGGCTCAATCGAATCAGCCCAAAAACGTGTTGAAGGTAATAACTTTGATATTCGTAAAACTTTATTGCAGTATGATGACGTTATTAATCGTCAACGTGAAGTAATATATAAAAAACGTAATACAATTTTAGATAATGAGTCTGTTCATGAGGATATTTTAAATTGTTTCTATAACTATGTTACTGATTTAGTTGAAAGTCATATTAAAGGTAACGAAAATCTCGATGAAAAAGATATTGATGAGATACTTGAAACAATAAATGAACAATTATTGAAGCAAGATATCCGTAAAGAGGAAATTGCTACTTTGAATATCGATGATATGATTGAATATTTATATGAAAAGCTTTGTCATGAATATAATGAAAAGATTAAAGATTTACCAAAGGAAGTAATCAATGAATTTGAAAAAGCGATTTTTTTAAGAGTTATTGATACTCACTGGATGGAACATATTAATACAATGGCTCATTTGCGTGAAGGAATTCATTTACGAGGTTATGCTCAAGAAGATCCATTACGTGCTTATACTAATGAAGGTCATGAATTATTTGAAAATTTATTAGATCAAATAGATCACGAAACCACTGTTTTTCTAATTAAAGCAGAAATTAGACAAAACACTGAACGTAAACAAGTTGCTAAAGGTGAAGCTGTCACTGATGCTAATAAAGTGAAAAAGAAAACTCCTAAAAAAGTAGCAAAAATAGGACGAAATGAACCTTGCCCATGTGGAAGTGGTAAGAAATATAAGCAATGTTGCGGAAAGTAGGTATAAAAATGAACGAGAATAAAAGAATGTATATTATTATTGGAATAATTGTTGTACTGATGATTATTATAGGTATTAATATAGTAACAACTAATATTAAAAACAATAAAATTTATGATAATTTTGAGGCAAAATTGAATGCCAAAGAACCACAGATTATTTTCTTAGGTCGCCCAACTTGCTATTACTGTCAGTTAACTACACCTATTATGGATGAACTAACTAGTAAGTATAATTTCTCTTATGAATATATTGATACTGATGAAATAAACTCTTCAACTTTGTCTAAAATATTAGATAAATTAAATATTAGTTTAGAAGATTTTGGTACTCCTTATATTGTAATTGCTAAAGATGGTAAAATTTTAGCTACGCAATCTGGCTATAAAGAGAAAGCTGATATGTTTAAGCTATTCCAAGATAATGGATTTATTGCTGCAGATGAAGAATATAAAGAAATTATCAATTATGTTGACTATAATAATTATAAATCTATAATATCCTCAGCTGAACCACAATTAATGGTAATGGTTCAAACTGGTTGTAGTGCTTGTATAAGCGCTAAACCAGTATTAGAACAATTAAGCGAAGAACATGGTATTACAATTAATGCTTTGAATATAACTAATTTATCAGAAGAAGAAAAGGAATCTTTAAATTCAACCCTAGAATATTTAAGTGTTAATGATTGGGGCACTCCATTATTATTAGTGGTTAAAGATAATCAAGTTGTTGACGCTAGCAGTGGTTATTTAGATAAGGATACGTATGAAGCTTTCCTAACTAAAAATGGGTTTATTAAATAACTAAAAGGAGTATATTTTATGATTAATAGTGTATATGAAAAAGTAAGAGAATTTAAAAGAAAATATCCTATGACGGTTGCTTGGCGTTTAAAAGCCAATTCCAAGATTGTAGAACAGTTTTTAAATCCTGGTGAAGAGGTATTATACTCTTTTACTGCTCAAAAGAATGACAATCCTTTAGATATTGTTACAACATGTGTTGTAACACTAACTAATAAACGTATTTTGATTGGTCAAAAACGGGTTATCTTTGGCTTTTTATATTCGTCTATAACTCCTGATATGTTTAATGACTTAAAAATACATATGGGCTTGATATGGGGTAAAGTCACACTAGATACAGTTAATGAATTAGTAACTTTGACTAATATTCAAAAAGAGGCTTTACCAGAGATAGAAACAAATATTTCAGAATACATAATTCGTGAAAAGAAAAAGTATACTATTAATAAAACGGAATTAACTTAATTCCGTTTTTATTTACATATTGATAGTTGAAAAAAAGCCAATAATACACTATAATTTAATTAGAAAGTAGTGGTAGTATGAAGAAATTATTAAAAACCTTACTATTATTAATTATCTTATATTTTGCATTAAAGCTATGTATTAAATATTGGGGTCAAGGGCACGAGATATCCTATAAGATAGACGAAATAACAATAAATGAAAAGCTTTCAATTAATCAAAAAAATGAAATAGATAATTATCTAATCACACTTAAAGATAACGATTTTAATATTCAATTGCAAATATTAGATAACTTTAACAAAGATACTAAAATAGTGAAAAAAGTATATGTGGAAAAGATTAATAACCAAATCTGCTTATTACCAATTTTTAAAAACAATAAAATTATAACGGATATCATGTGTATTAACGATAATATTATAACTAATTATAATAATTTAAAAGGTAGTATTCATGAATTAGATAACTTTGCTAGTAGAATGACTGAACATGGTTATGATTTTAAGCAATATGAAAATAACTTAAAGAACTATGATAGCGATAGAACAATGATTCTTTATCGTGACAACATTATTAAAGATCATTTTATTGGACTTAATGATTACCGAGGTGTTATGACAATCAACAATAAAGATCAAAAATTAAATAGCATCAATTTATTTACTAAGGATATATATGATGTTTCCTTGGCTATTGGTCTTAATAATAAGTATATTATTTTTGATTATAACTCTAAGTATCAATTTAATAAAATTTACATTGTTGATTTAGTTAATAATAAGAAAAAAGAGCTTAAAACAAATTATAAAATATCTAATGACTCTAAAATAATCGGCTCATATAAAGATAGTATTTATGTAATTGACTATGATGACAAAGTGGAATATGAGATCAATCTCAAAAAAGAAACGGTTAAAGAAATTGGTGACAAAGATAAGGGATATTTAACTTCTAATTGTAAAGAACTTGTTGAAATAAATGGTAGTGATATTTTTAAACAAAATTATAAAATGCCAGATTGCCGTGAGGTGCAGAAGACTTCGAAATATGATAAAATAGATTTGGTAGGCGGTCAAAAATCGGGATATTATTATTACTATCAAAAAACTATCGATGGTTATAAAGTATATCGAGCTAATGTTTTAGCACCAGAACAGAAATTATATATTACAACTTTAGATGATCTTGATCATATACAATATAGTAATAAGTTTATTTATTATCTAAAAGGTAATCAAATAAATTATTATAGTGATGCTACTGGAATACGTACACTATTAGAAAATTCAGAGTTTGAATTTAATAAGAGTCTAAATTATCATTTATATGTTAATGAAAAATAAGTAATACACTAGAAGATATAATTTATATATAGTAAAGGTGGTGAAAAAATGGCTATAATTGAGAAAAGCATTTCTTCTAATGCTGATGGATTAAAGCTAGGAATCACTATAGTAACCCCAGCGAAAAATCATAAGGTAAAAGGTATTGTCCAATTAGTGCATGGAATGAGTGAACATCGTAAACGCTATCTACCTTTTATGAAATTTTTAGCTAAAAAGGGTTATGTTAGTATTATTAATGATCATCGTGGTCATGGTGATAGTATCCTTAATGATGCTGATTTGGGATATTTTTATGATAATCGCGCTGAATATATTGTAGAGGATGTTCATCAAGTGACTGAACTTATTAAAGCCGATTATCCTGATAAAGAAGTAATTTTATTTGGACATAGTATGGGCTCTTTAGTGGTACGTAATTATATCCAAAAATACGATGATGAAATAAGTAAACTTATTGTTTGTGGTTCCCCTAGCAATAGCCATGAGACGCTAATAGGACTTTTGCTTGTTAATATTTTAGAAAAAGTAAAAGGACCTAAGTATCGTAGCATATTTGTTCACAAATTAGCATTTAAAAATTATTCTAGTCACTTTAAAGAAAAAAGTATAAATAGTTGGGTTTCTAGTAGTAAGGATGAAGTATCAAAATATGATAAGGATAAAAAGTGTGGATTTATTTTTACCTTAAATGGCTTTAAAAATTTATTTAAATTACTTCGGAATACGTATAAGTCAAATCGCTATCAAATGAAAAATCGTGATTTAGATATTTTATTTATTTCTGGGGCCGATGATCCTGTCATGATAGACGAGGAACATTTTTATGAAGCTTGTGACTTTCTAAAAAATCTAGGTTATAAAGTTCAGCACATATTGTATAAAGATAAACGTCATGATCTTTTAAATGAAGATATCAAAGATATTGTTTATCAAGATATTGTAGAATTTATAGAGGAAAAGTAATTAAAATAAAGTATATGTAATATGGTGATACCAATGCATATATTTTTTTTACGAAAAAATAAGTATAGTGATATATATCAAAAAGAGTTATCGCATTTTAAAAATAACTATATAACTCTAAGAGATGCAACTAATATTAAGAAATTAAACATAAAATTTAGCTATTTTATATTTCAATTATTACAGTTAAACTTTAAAGAAGTAAAAGCTATTTTTATTCTTATGAATATTCATTGGTATCGAAAGAAACATAATGATAACTATTATTTAAAAATGTTGCAACAATATCATTACTTATTTGATAATGTTTTAGGGTATCCCTTAGATATTGAACAACGAAAAGCTGTCATAAATGATGAATGGAATACTTTAATATTAGCCGGAGCGGGAAGTGGCAAGACACTTACAATGATTGGCAAAGTTTTATATTTATTAGCTAAGGGAATTGACCCCTGTCAAATATTAGTAATTTCTTTTACTAATGCTTCAGTTAATAGTTTTATTGATAAGATTAAATTATATGATATTAAAATTGACGTTTTTACTTTTCATAAACTCGGCATCAGCATCATTAAAGATAAAGATGTTAAAGTAAGAATATCGCAAGATAAATTGCTTGAACAAATTATATGTAAATATAATATCAATCTTAATGATCAAAAGTTAATAATGACCTTTATTCATTTATTTAAAAGTCAAAATTTATCTATGGAACAGTTCAAAGGATATAAGTCAAAAACAAAAGCTAATAAACGGAACTTTGATTTAATTACAATAATTGAAAAAATATATCAAGAATATATTCTATATTTAAACCAAAAGGAATTAATTGACTTTGACGATATGATTAATCTAGCTATTAAATTAGTGGATCATAAATCCTTTGTTATGAAGTATAAATATATTTTAGTTGATGAGTACCAGGATACATCGTTAACTAAATTTAATTTGTTAAAAAAAATATTAAATTTAACTAACAGTAAGTTAGTAGCGGTCGGTGATGATTGGCAATCTATTTATCGTTTTACTGGTTGTGACTTAGAAATATTTTTAGGCTTTAAAGATAATTTTCCAGATAGTAATATTGTTAGTATTAATAAAACTTATCGCAATAGTCAACAGCTTATCGATATAGCTAAACAATTTATTATGAAAAATCCCCATCAGTTATATAAAAAATTAATTTCAGATAAAAAGATATCTTTTCCCGTAATTGTTTTTCTATATAACGACTTTAATAAGTGTTTAAAAATAGTACTTGATAGATTATTAACTAATGATTTTAATCAAAATATTTTAATTCTAGGAAGAAATAATAATGATTTCAATTTAATTCAGAATAAAGAGTTTCAGGTTATTGACGAAAACTCTTTTATTTATAAAGAAAAAATGATTAAGTATATGACTGTTCATAAGTCTAAAGGGCTCGAAGCTGACAATGTTATTATTATTAATTTAGTGGATAAGGTTGATGGATTTCCTAGTAAAATTATGAATCATGAAATTTTATCGTTAATTTGTCCCAATCAAGAGAAATATATTTTTGATGAAGAACGACGATTATTTTATGTTGCTTTAACTAGGACTAAAAACTATGTCTACTTACTTGCCCCTGCTAACAAAGTATCATTATTTGTGCAGGAAATTATGGATTATAGCAATGTGCAAATAATTAAAGAATAAAAATTTGCCAAATTGTTACCTTTGTGATATAATTATCAAGGTGATATTTATGAAATATAACAAAAAAGATGCCGCTATGCTAATTCATCAAAAACTACAGGGTGACAGCTTCTTGACATATAAAGAAATAGCTGAAGTGACAGGTTATCATCCTAAATATATATTAAAATTAAAGAAAGAAATTATCAACGGTACTTTTAAAGTTGAACATGGGAACCGTAGTAAAGTTCCACACAATGCTATGTCTAAACAAGAACAAGATAAGATTATAAATTTATACCGTCGTTCTAATGTTAGTATTCGAAAATTTTGTCGCTTTTATGGTCGCCGGAGTTACTCTTGTATATATAAACTATTAGAAAAAAATGACTTAATCAAATAAAGTCATTTTTTGTTTATTCTAAACTTTTAAAACCTTAATATATTTTTATAGGAGGACAAACTATGAAAGATATATTAAGCGATAAAGTATTTGCGGGATTAAGCGATAAAGAAGTTATTGATAATCGCAAAAAATATGGCACTAATCAAATTTCTAAAGTAAAAAGCGAAGGTTTTTTCCAATTATTAATTGCATCTTTAGGAGACCCTATAATTCGAATTCTTTTAATTGCCTTAGGAATTAAATTAGTTTTCTTGATTAAAGATTTTGATTGGTATGAAACAGTGGGTATTGTAATAGCGATCTTTGTTGCCTCTTTCATTTCGACCATCTCAGAATATGGTAGTGAAAAGGCATTTGAAAAGCTACAAGAAGAATCTTCAAAAATAAAGTGCCGAGTTAAACGTAATGGTAAGGTTACTGAGATATCGATTGATGACATTGTTGTTAATGATATTGTCATTCTAGAGTCTGGGGATAAAGTTCCAGCAGATGGTAAAATTATTAAGGGACGAGTAGGGGTAGATGAATCTTCGTTAAATGGGGAAACGAAAGAAGTTTATAAGGATATATCGGGCAGTGAAGAAAATAAAATTCTTTATCGAGGTAGTGTCATTTGCTCTGGAACAGGTTTGATGTTGGTTGAAAGAATAGGTGATAATAGCTTTTATGGTAAATTGGCTCAAGAAATACAAGAAAAACAACCTGATAGTCCTTTAAAAATTAGATTACGCAATTTAGCTAAAATTATTAGCCACATTGGATATGCCGGTGCTGTTTTGGTCTCATTTTCCTATTTGTTTTCAGTTGTCGTTATAAATAATAATTTCATATGGTCCAATATTATTGAAACACTAGCTAACGGTCCTTTAATGCTAGGTCATATCTTATATGCGTTGACACTTAGTGTTACCATCATTGTTGTAGCTGTTCCAGAAGGATTGCCAATGATGATAACTTTAGTTCTATCATCAAATATGAAACGGATGTTGAAGAATAATGTTTTAGTTAGAAAAATGGTAGGAATTGAAACAGCTGGTAGTTTAAATATATTATTTACTGATAAAACAGGAACTTTAACAAAGGGTAAAATGGATGTTATTAAAGTTTTGAGTGGTGATTTAAAAGAATTTAGTAGTAATAGCGATATAAAGAAATATAAAAATTATTATGAACTTTTTCATAATAGTATCATTTATAATAATGCTAGTAGCTATGATGTTAATAAAAAACAAGTTATTGGAGGGAATATAACAGATAAAGCTTTACTAAAATTTTCTTTAGATGACTATATTAAGGAATTAAGTATAATAGATGAAAAACCATTTGATAGCCGTAATAAATATTCTAAAGTAACAGTAAGGCTAAAAAATGGTCAAAAACAGATTTTAATTAAAGGCGCCCCGGAAAAGATATTACCAAGTTGTCATTATTATTATGACATAAATGGTAATAAGAAGAACCTATTATCAACTTTTAGTTTAAAAAAAAGATTGGGCGAGTATACAAAAAAAGGTATTCGCGTTTTAGTGTTAGCAATGGCTTCAAACGAGGAATCAGCGTTTAAAAATTTGATTTTAGTAGGTATGATTTTGATTAAAGATGAAGTAAGACCGGAAATAAAAAAAGGTCTAATAGAAGTTAATCAAGCAGGAATTCAAGTGGTTATGATAACGGGAGATAATCGTGAAACAGCAATGGCTATAGGAGAAGAAATTGGCTTAATTAAAGATAAAACTGATATCATTTTAACCTCTGATGAATTAAATAAGTTATCTGATGATGAATTAATGGCAATGTTGCCTAATTTGCGTATTGTTGCTAGAAGTTTACCACAGGATAAGAGTCGGTTGGTAACGATTGCTCAATCTTTAAATAAAGTTGTTGGAATGACAGGTGACGGTGTTAATGATGCGCCAGCTTTAAAGAAAGCCGATGTCGGGTTTGCTATGGGATCTGGAACAGAGGTAGCAAAAGAAGCGAGTGACATCGTTATTTTAGATAATAATTTTATTTCTATATCCAAGGCTATTCTATTTGGTCGAACTATTTTTAAAAGCATTCGCAAATTTATTATCTTTCAATTAACTGTTAATTTATGTGCAGTTTCTTTATCGATAATTGGACCTTTTATTGGGGTAGATACACCAGTTACTGTTATACAAATGTTGTGGATAAATATGGTAATGGATACCTTGGCTGGTTTGGCATTTTCTTTTGAACCACCATTAAAAGAATATATGAAGGAAAAACCTAAACAAAAAGAAGAAAATATTATTAATAAATACATGTGGCATGAAATTATTTTTACTGGGATTTATTCGGCCATTTTATGTATCCTATTTTTGAAAGTTCCTTTTATTAAAAATATGTTTCGCCCGGGAATTGACAATGAGTATTTAATGACTGCTTTCTTTGGTTTATTTATTTTCATGAGTATTTTTAATAGCTTTAATGCCCGTACGCATCGATTAAATTTATTAGCACATATCTTTAAAAATCCGGTTTTTATTATTACCATTATCTTTATTATTGTCGTTCAAATCTTTTTGATTTACTATGGTGGTAGTCTCTTTAGAACCTCCGGTTTAACCTTTCATGAGTTTCAAATAATGTTACTATTAGCTATGTCGGTAATTCCAATTGATTGGCTTAGAAAAGTGTTCTTAAGAAAAAAAGGGATTATTGGAGGAGTTTAAAAAAAGCATTCATTTGAATGCCTAATTTACATTGGTTGTAGTGCAATTTTTAAGATATTCATATTCGTATTGTTTATAGTTACTATTATAAGTTATCTCAATACAACCGGTTAATTTTTGTTCCGTTCTTGGATCAATAACATCGCCACTGGTTAAGTATCCATCTTTTTGAATTCTATTGATGGACACAGTTGTTTTTTCTGTTGTATTTAATAAATTATCATTATCAAAACCCCATCTTTTAGCTGCGTTGACAATTGTCTGGACCTGATTTTTATATGCTTTATCTTTAGAACTATTTATTTGGTTATTGACAATTGGAATTGAAATAGCAGCCAACAAGCCCAATACAGTAATAACGGCTAATAATTCAACTAGTGTAAATCCCTTTTTCATATTTCCCCTACCTTTACATTTTTATTATAATTGGATGTAACTTTAAAGTCAATTGATAAGTAACCTATGTTATAATATAATTGTAAAATAAAGGAGGAAATATGAAAGATTTAGAAAATGTAAAAGTTGTTCAAATTGGTTGCGGTAAGATGAGTGTTTACACGATGCGTTATGTTATAGAAAATCATGGACAGGTTGTTGGAGGATTTGATATTAATCCAGATATTATTGGTAAAGATATTGGTGATATTATGGAGACAGATAAGACAGGCGTTATCGTTCAAAATCTTAATGAGGCCGAAACTCGCTTGAAAGAGTTAAATCCAGATATCGCTATTGTTACAACTATGAGTTTAATGAGTGATGTTGGTGATGTGTTAAAACTATGTGCTAGTCTAGGCATTAATGCTATTACTACTTGTGAAGAAGCTTTTTATCCATTTAACTCTTATCCAAGTTTAACGCAAGAAATAGATACTTTAGCCAAAAATAATAATTGTACAATTACAGGCAGTGGATATCAAGACGCGTTCTGGGGTAATTTGATTTCTACTTTAGCTGGAGCTACTCATAAAATTACTAAAATAAAAGGAAGTTCTAGTTATAATGTTGAAGATTATGGGATTGCTCTAGCTAAAGCACATGGTGCTGGACTAACCTTAGATGAATTCGAAAATCAAATAGCATCGGTTGATAATATTTCTTCAGCTGAACGTCAAGTTTTAATTGACAAAGGTGAATTTTTACCTAGTTATATGTGGAATGTTAATGGTTGGCTATGCGATAAACTTGGACTAACCGTAGTTAGCCAATCTCAAAAGTGTGTGCCACAAACATATGATAAAGATATCGCTTCAACGACATTAGGTATGACTGTAAAAGCAGGAATGGCAACAGGCATGAGTGCAGTTGTTACTACGCAAACTAAGGAAGGAATTGTTATTGAAACGGAATGTATTGGTAAAGTTTATTCTGATGAAGATTGTGATCGTAATGATTGGACTGTTGAAGGAGAGCCAAATACCAATTTAGTTATAACAAGACCAGCTACAGTAGAACTAACTTGTGCTAGTATTGTTAATCGTATCCCTGATGTTTTAAATGCTCAGCCAGGGTATGTTCCAACTTCACGAATGGGTGAAATGAAATATATTATAAAATAAAAGGTTATACTTGCGTATAACTTTTTTTACTACCAATTATTTATAAAATATGATATATTATTTATATAATGTTATAGGTGGTAAATATTTATGAAAAATATAGATAAAAAAAGCCAGAGACAATTGATTATAGGTATTTTTGTCATTGCTGCGCTAATTATAGTTAGTATTGTTTTATATAATGAAACCAGTTTATTATTGACAGGAATAGCTATTATATTATTTGCAATTTTATTTAAAATATTTTTTGTCAATCGCATTGATAAAAAATAATCAATATTTATATTTTACTAGACAGGAGAATCTAAATGAAAGAAAAGTTAATTTTAGTAGTAAAATTAATCGAGAAGTATATTTCACTTTTGTGGAACAATTTAAATTTTCGTCTTTCATTTTTCAGTCTTGTATGTGCTCTGTTGGGGTTGTTAGCCCATAAGCTAACTATTTTATCGCTAAGCCTTTATATATTAGGATATATATTATTGTTTTTTAAAATTCTTATTAAAGTTATTAAAAGAAAACAGTATAGGGAAATGTTTTTGCAAAATGTACTTGTTTTGTTTATAACGTTGCTAACTTTTATATTAGGATATTGCTTAGAAGCAATAATCGTTCTTAATTTTTTTTATTTGAGTGAAATTTTAATGAAACATCTTAGTAGTAGATTAAATGTTGTTTTTAATTCTAAAAAAATTTTGACTAATTTAGTTATAGATAATAAAACGAGAAAGATAGCCGCTAAAAACATCAAAACTAATGATATAATTATTGTTAAACAAGGTGAAATCATCCCTGTGAGCGGAGTTATAATCGATGGACGTTCACTGATTGACTCCTATCATATAACAGGGAGACATGATAAATGTTTTGTAACTGTTTATGATCACGTTAGAAGCGGTTGGTTTAATATCGATGGCATTTTAAAAATTCAAGTAACCGAAGATTTTAATCATTCAGCTCTATTTCAAATTAATCGTCTATTAAAAAGTGATGAAAATTATAAAACACCCATTGAAGTAATAGGTATAAAATTAGATCTTTATTATCCACTTGTTTTAAGTTTAATATCTTTGATCACGTTTTTTATTTTTGGTGTATTATTGAAACAAGATGCAAAAACTTGGCTTTATCGACTTTTTGTTTGTCTCTTAGTTATTCAACCTGGCTGTTTTTTAAGAATTGTCAATTTAACCTACTATAGTATATTTCAAAAATTAATTAAAAAAGGAATATTTATAAAAAGTAAGCAACAGTTAAAAGACATCGATGAGATCGACACCATTATTTTCGACGCACCGGGAACTTTAACTAAAAATAATTATAATATAGTTAAAATTGTACCTAATAAAGATGTTGAACAGAAAGATTTACTTGAAATGCTTTGTTATGGTGTTTGTTATTCATCATTTACGGTATATCGTGATATTTTGCGAGATACACCAATTAAAATTAACAAGATTTTATTATCCAACTATCAAGAACAGGATGATAAAAATATTAAAGTAATCTTAAATAATCGCGAATTAATAATTGGTCAAAGTTCTTATTTGATAGAAAATAGTTACCGAGTAAAAAAAATTAAAGACAAACGTGATATTATTCATGTTGGTTATGATCATGAGTATCTAGGTTATATTATTATTGGTGATCAAATTAATAATGATAGTAAAGTTTCTATTGAAACTTTAACTAAGAAAGATGTTGATAATATCGTATTATTGTCCTCAAATGAGCGTAGCAGTATGAAAGATTTAGCTGAACAGTTAGCAATTACTGATTACCAATCGTCTATGTCATTAGAAAAAAAGAAGGAATATGTAAAGCGATTAAAAGATAGTTTTCAAGTCAAAGGTAAGATAGCCTATGTAACAACGAGGAATAATATTGATGATGAATTGACACCGGCTGATTTAAACTTTGTCTTTGAAGATAGTCATCAAAACTTATCTTTGGAGGATAGGCGCGAGATAAACATAACTAATGATAGCCCTATGACTATTGCAAATGGAATAGTTATTGTTAAAAAGATGAAAATGATCTTAATAGTACATTTTGCCATGTGGTTTTTATTGCCAATTTTATTATTTGTGCTAGGGTTATTTGGTATTGCTAGGTTATGGCATGTTATGCTTGTGAATATACTTTTAAACGTATTCTTAATTACGATCAATTTATTCTATTTAAAAGAACAAAATTTGGTATACAAAAAGAAGAACGTATGATATAATTTATATAGTGAGGTGAGATAAGAACATCATATTAATTTGTGATTCTTATCTCTCTTTTTTGTTACAGGGGAGGTATTATGGAAATCGTAACAGAGAATTTAAAAATTATTGTCATGGATAATTGCCTAGAATTAGGTAAAAAAGTAGACTATCATTTGAAATTATTCAATGGCAAACCATTGGATGGCAGCTTTTCTTATATGGTACCAGTAAAATTGCCGCGCTTTAGTAATAGCGAAAGTAAAGCTGTTATCGAAAAAAGTGTGCGTGCTCAAGATGTTTATATTTTGTCAGATGTTGGTAATTATGATTGTACATATCGCATGTATGGTTTTATAAATCATAAAAGTGTCGATGATCATTTTCAAGATATCAAAAGAGTGATATCAGCGTGTAATGGTAGTCCTGATAAAATTAGTGTTATCACGCCATTATTACCATATTCGCGTCAACATAAGAAACAATCTCGTGAATCCTTAGATTGTTCGATGGGTTTAAAAGAACTTGAAAACATGGGGGTAAAAAGAATAATTGCTTTAGATGCCCATAATAAAGAAACTTGTGATAATTCTCTATCATGTTATACAACATTTGAAAATCCCTATCCAACATATTCCATTCTTAGTAAATTTATTGAAAATGAATCAGTAGATTATAATAATCTTCTAGTTGTCAGTCCTGATGGTGGAGCATTTGAAAGAGCTAGGTACTATGCTAATTTATTGGGAACTGATTTAGGTACTTTTCATAAAAGACGAGATTTTTCGAAAATAGAAAATGGGCGGAATCCTATTGTCGAACATAAATATATGGGTGAAGATGTTGCTGGTAAAAATATTATTATTGTTGATGATATGATTGCCTCTGGTGGTTCTATTTTAGATACTGCTACTAAATTAAAACAGCAAGGTGCCGATAAAATTTATCTAATTACAAGTTACGCTCTTTTTAGCGATGGTAAAGAAAGTATTGATGCCTTTCAAGAGGCATATGAAAAAGATATCTTTACCAGAGTTTATACTAGTAATTTATCTTATGTACCAGATTATATTAAGAATTTGGAATGGTTCTCTCAAGCAGATTGTTCTAAATATTTAGCCAAGATTATAAATTCTCTGAATCATAATGAATCGATTTCTCCATTGTTAGATCGAACGAACCAACAGCAAAAAGTTCTTCAAAAAATAAAAATGGCCAATCAATAGCCATTTTTTTAAAAGAATTTAATATATTTTTATAGGTGGTGTTATGAAACAAAATAGTAAATTAGTATTTAAAGGTTTTATTGTTGGCCTAGGAAAAATTATTCCGGGGGTCAGCGGCGCATTACTAGCAATAAGCATGGGAATATATGATACTGCTTTGGAAGCTATTGGTCACTTTTTTAAAGATATTAAAAAAAATGCTGCTTTTTTGTTCCCTTTGGGTTTAGGGTTGCTTTTGGCTATTATCTTTTGCAGTAATGTCATTGCGTATTTTCTTAATCATCATTATTTTGTAACTATGCTCTTGTTTTTAGGTTTAATATTAGGTGGCATTCCATCATTATTAAAAACATATCGTCAAGCTAAATTTAATCATCGCGATTATGGATTACTGTTAGTAGTAGTTACTGTATTGTTATTATGTGGCTTTATATATAAAAAAACCGGTTTATCAATGAATATTATTTCCGATAACTCGTGGTTATATTGGTTTATCATTGGATGTATTGACGCAGCAACCATGATTATTCCAGGGATAAGCGGCACAGCTATTTTTGTAATGTTGGGGTGTTATAATAATTTAATTAACATTTATTCTAATCCTTTTAGTAATTTAAGCAGTCTTATTCCTTTGTTTATTGGTCTAGGAATTACGATACTAGCTTTAACTAGAATCATTACTTGGTTATTTCAAAATTGTCAAAAGAGTATGTATTTGTTAGTTATAATTTTATTATTTGTTTCTATAATATCTTTAGCATCCAATATATTTGCTAATCCCTTTAATTTTTGGTTATTAACTATTGGTATAGCACTTTTAGTTAGTGGCTTTATCGTAGCCTATAAATTAGAAAAGTAACATAAAAAATATTTATTAGCATAAAAAATATTAGGAGGTTATTTATGGATAAAAAAATACCTAAAGTTTTTGCTAATAAAATAGAGCATGACTTAAAAAATAATGAACGGGTCTATTATTCTTTTAACAATGAACTACCTAAAGAAGATCGTAAATCTGAAGTTCCTTATGTTAAAGGGACAACGATTATGCAAAAGTTAAAATCGATTTTTAGTTCACCTATATTTGTATATAAGGCTAAAGTTGAAATTGTAACAGATGATGGAAAAATTATAAAAGAGATAGTTGGCTATAATAAGACGCATGTAATGACGATTGATGACGAATTAATTCCAGTATCAAAAATTAAGGATATATATTTTTCTAAATAAAAAGCGAGGATTATTCTCGCTTTTATATACATTCAACAAATGTGTCTTGTAAGCATCTTAATACACATAGACATGATAAATCCATTGTGAAAAATGAATTAGTTGCTACATATGGAATTGTAGCGGCTGCAGTAGGATCAGGATTATCTGCTAACACTCTAAATGTTGCACAACAACCATCGATTTTTTCAACTCTAAATACGCTAGAACAAGTTACACCTTCTGTTCCACAAGCTTCATCAGTCTTAGTTGTTGGCATACTCCATGGAGTGCCATTTCCACAGCAAGTGTATAACATGACAGGTCTAGTATTGCAACCTAAAGTTGTTGTAGAACATCCTAAGAATCCCCTATCACAGGTATCTAAACAACTTTCAGAACATTCAGCATTTTGTTGTAAAACGTTTATAATAGTAAGTATTTCGGCGATGCAAGCACAATTATCAGAACTATTATTTTTATTACACATAAACAATTCACCCTTTCTGTAATTTCAATAATAGTTTATTCATGTATGCTAAAATAGTGTGATTAAACACCTACAAAAATATAGTTTTATGTAATAAAATTTATTAATTAAATAATATTATAGGCATATATTGTATAGAGGTGATTAAATGTATAAAATATATATAATCGAACCGGGTGAGACCATTGAAACTATTGCTCGAAGCTTAAAAGTGTCTCCAGATGTTCTATATGATATTAATGGTTTTACGCCAAATCGAAAATTAGAAGTTGGCGATCAGATTATCGTGCCAGCCGTTAATACGAGATATTCGTCTTATATCGTAAAAAAGGGAGATAACCCTTACGCAATTGCTGAAAAATTTAATATAAATGTCAATGATCTTTTGACCGTCAATGGATTAGAAGAAAATGACTATATTTATCCTAATCAAGAATTGTTGATTCCAAATATGAATAGTAAATATTATATAACTAAAAATGGTGATAGCCTTGAAGAGATAGCGGCCAATACAGGCATTCCAATTGATAAATTATTTGAGTTAAACAAGACTATATATGTCGTTCCTGATCAAATCATTTTTTATGATATGTAAAAACGCCATTCGGTGTTTTTTGCATTGACAATAAATGACTACAAATATTATAATAAAAATAGTTTAGACAGGTGATGACAATGGATAAAAAACACAAGACTTTTAAAGTAGTTGATATTTTAGGGATAATAGCTTACGCATTAATGGCTGCAAGTTGTTTTTTACCTTTTTTAAATTATACTAATTTTACTAGTACGGAAACTATAACTTATTTTCAAAGTAATGGAAAAATGGTATTGGCTTTCTCTCTCTTAGCCATCGTAGTTATTATTATTAAAAAATTTAAATATACTTTTATATGTTTAGGGTTATCGATTGGTATATATGCTTACGATATTATATTCGGATTATTAGCGGTTGTACGCCAAAAGACAACAGTTTATAGTTTGAGATATGGTTTTTATTTGTTGGCTGTTGGAATGTTCATCAGTTTAGTCTATATTTTTTTGAAAAAGAAAAGTCTCGATCGTGAATATGAAAAGCAATTTGAAGTAGTTAATATGCCTAATGATATAACTTCAGAAATTGATTTGAATGAAGTAGCAGACTCAGATGTAGGTATAACTAATAGTGACACTATTCAAAATTCAAATCCACAAGTACAATTATTAGATGGATACCAATTTAATAAGCAAGAATTAGATGAAGAGCATATTCCTAGTGATACTGTAATTGAAAAGGAAAAGTCATTCGTTGAAGAGCCGGTGCCTATAGAGAAAAAAGAATTATCTTTTGATGATATAGATTTGTTAGAAAGTTCCGACGAAGAATATAATAATGAGACAGAAGAGATTAAACCATCACTAGGTGAGGTATTAGAACCTATAGAAGATGTAAAAGATGAAAATATTGTTGAAACCCCAATATCTATATTCAACGAAATTCCTAATATGGATATAAGAGATACTGATGGGCTTAACACAGAGGACAACCAATCGGTTAAAAGAAAAGAAACCAAAAGCCCTTATAAATTGTGCGATCGTTGTGGCATGCAAATTGATTCTGGAGCCGAACAGTGTCCGGTATGTGGTAAATATTTTTAGAAAGAGTATTCAAAAGGCTCTTTTTTTTTATTGTAATATGTTATATAATAAAAAAGATAGTTGGAGGTAATTATCATGAAACAAATACTAAAATTATTTATATTAGCTATACCATTATTATTGATATTGACAGGTTGCAAAAATAGTAGCTATAATGAAATAGATTTTGAAACTTTTGAAAAATATTTAGATGATGAGGATAGCTTTGTTTTGGTTATTGGTTCTTCGAAATGTAGTCATTGTTCAGATTATCAGGTAACTATGGATGAAATAATCAATGAGTATGGTCTAGATATCAAATATATTAATGTTTTAAATTTATCGGATAAAGATGTTTCTAAACTAGATGCTAAAACTCATTATAATTATTCGACACCAACTACTGTATTTTTCGATAATGGAAAACTAGATAATACTAGTACTATTAGAGGTGCTCAGAGTAAAGAAAATGTAGTCAAAAAATTAACTAAAAAAGGTTATATAAAGTAGGTGATTAAATGAATGAAAAGGATATTGAAATCATCAATATCGATGGCTTAGATAGTAATCACAATAATGATATAGAGACAATCGACTTTGTGTTTGATAATAGTGTTACAAATGATAATGATTTAAATGGTTTTAAAATATTAAAGTTAGGTGATGATCTAACACGCAAGAAATATATAACTAATCCGGCTATAGCCCGTGAGGAAGAAATCAAAAAATTGATGATGGTTTTGTTAACTCCAGATAAATCTGGTCTGTTAATAGGTAAACCAGGTATTGGTAAAACTGCAATTGTTGAAGGATTAGCTTATTTAATTCAAAGGAATGAAGTCCCTAATGCGTTAAAGGATTATCGAATTTTAAAATTTAATTCGCCAAGTTTAGTTGGAACTATTAATATAGCTGGCAAAGATGAAATGATTATAAATGTTTTAGTTAATGAATTAAAACAGTTATCCAAGGTTATCCTTTTTATTGATGAGATTCATACCTTAATTGGTAGTCAAAATGACGGCCCTATGGATTTAGCCAATATATTAAAGCCAGCTTTAGATCGTGGTGATATTAAAGCAATAGGTGCAACTACTACTAAGGAATATGAGACTTATGTTATCCGAGATCGTGCTTTTTTAAGACGATTTGAACGAGTTGATGTTTTAGAACCGGATCAACCAACGACCGTTAAAATTTTATTGGGATCATTAAAACGAATTGAGAATCAAACAGGCATTAAGTTTAAATATAATGATTATATGGCAGGCTTACTTATTGAATCTATTGTTAGTGCCACTTCAGAATATAAAAGGATCTATGGCTTAGCAGCTATGTATCCTGACGTAGCTTTTTCTGTTCTATCAGGGGCTTTTTCTCAAGCTTTATATCAAAATAAAAGTGAAGTTGATATTTTAGATGTCTATAATGCTATTAAGGTAAGTAAACGTATTTACCCAGATACTATTATTAAAGAATTAAAATTATTTAAAGAAAAATTTAAAACTTTTTGTGAACAAGAGCACATTGTTTTACCAGATGTTAGTTTAGAGGATATAAAAGTTGAGCAAGGCAGTGATTATTAACTGCCTTTTGTAATTGAAAAAAATAATATATTATGATAATATTATTATAGAATGGAGTGATGTCATGAAACGTAATATACCTAGGAAAAATTATTTGATTGTTGTATTAATGGCTATTGTAGTGGCAGCTTTAGTTTTATATTTAGCCAAATTATACACAAATTCAAATATTGATCAAAAACACTCATTGATGAGTAATTATTTATCTAATGTTACAATTCAAGAGTTAGACAATTATTTATTAGAAAATCCAAATATTATTATATATTGGGCCGATAATGAAGATTTATCTAATAATCGTTTAGAGAATGATTTAAAAAAATATTTAATTGAGCATGATTTACAACGTAATATTATTTTTATTAATACGCACGATTTAACAGTAGATGAAATTAATAATGTTGCTGACAAGTACTTGAATTCAGAATTAAAAAATAAAAATATTAAATTGGAAACAATTCCTAATTTACTATGGGTAGAGGATGGTAAAATTGTCGACGTGTTGTATACGTATGAACAAAGTATGGACATGGACAATATAAAAGAGTATTTAGAAAATACAGGTGTGAATGAATAATGATAAATGTTGTGTTGTTTGAACCGGAAATTCCACAAAACACCGGAAACATTATGCGTACATGTGCGGGGACTGGCGTTAAATTACATTTAATTAAACCACTAGGATTTTCTTTAGATGAAAGCCACATTAAAAGAAGTGGTGTTAACTATATAGAACACTGTGATTATACTGTCTATGAGAATTTTGATGATTTTTTATCACAAAATAAAGGTGAATTTTATTTTTTAACAAGGTATGGAACTAAAACTCATACGGATTTTGATTTTTCAGATACTAAAACTAATATTTATTTAGTCTTTGGCAAAGAAAGCACGGGTATACCAAAAGAAATATTAAAAAAACATCTAGGACATTGTATGCGTATCCCTATGAATGAAAACATTCGTGCATTAAATTTATCTAATACTGTGGCGATTATGATTTATGAAGTATTACGTCAGCAAGATTATCAACAATTATTGCGCTACGATAAATTTAAAGGTGTTGATTATTTAACTAATGATTGAAAAAAATTAAATTTAATGATATGATATATAAGATAAAAGAATAAATTGAGAATAAGGAGGGGTCACTTTGGATTTTTTAAGTGAATACTACCTATGGTTTGTAATTGGTGGCATTATTTTATTAATGGCATTAATCGGTTATATTGCTGATAAAACTGATTTTGGCCGAAAAGATATAACTGCCAAAAAATCAAAGAAAGAAAAAGATAAGCCAAATAAAAAAAGCGAAGTGAATGTTGTAGAACCAGATAAAAATGTAGAGTTAGTTAGTGAAGTGGCACCAACTATTACACAGCCTGTTACTGATGTCATGCCCGAATCAGAACCGATTGCAGATGATAGTCAGTCACCTATTGATATAGCTGACATCGACCCATTTGTTATGCCGGATAATAATGATGTGCAATTAGACAATAATGCAAGTTTAACAGTAAATGAAAATACTACCGAGGATGAAGATATCGAGATAAAAGAAGTGACGGATGATTCAACTTTTGCTTTTAATAATGATTTGTCATCATTTGCAGCGATAGACACAGTTAATCCAATTGCATCGGCTGATGCAATTGATAATAACATTCCAGAGGTTGTTAGTGAGGATAATGTCATTGATACACCAAATAATGTAATTGATGAGCTACCAAAAGAATCTCAAGATACTCAAGAAACCGAAGATGATATTTGGAAATTTTAAAGAGTATATTTATACTCTTTTATTTTATTAGGTTTTAAACTTTAGATAAATATGTTATAATTGAGTATATCATTGTGACATGAATGGAGGTAATTTATGACATTTGATAGTGTTGTCAGTTTAGTTATCAAACTAATAGATGTATTATTAGTTTGGATGGTTCTTTATTATATTTTAAAAAGTTTACGTAAAAATGTTAAAATGATTTTGCTATTTAAAGGAATATTGATTATTTTTGCTTTAAAAATTGTTAGTGATTTATTGGATTTGGTGACAATTAATTACTTACTTGATTATGTAATTACTTGGGGACCATTAGCGCTGATTGTTATTTTTCAACCAGAAATACGTAATGTATTAGAACAATTAGGCCGCAGTCAACTTCTAGGTCGTCATAAAGTATTGACGGTTGATGAACGCGAAAAGGTTGTTTATGAAATTGTTCAAGCTTTAGACTATCTAAAAAAAGCTCACATTGGAGCTTTAATGGTCTTTGAAAGAGATAATAGTTTAATCGAGTATATTGAAAAGTCAAAAAAATTATATGCAGATATATCTAGTGAACTTTTAATATCTATCTTTTTCCCAAATAACCCACTTCATGATGGCGGAGTTATTATTCAAGGAGATAAAATAACTAGTGCTGGTGCAGTTTTCCCGACTAGTGATAATTTGAAAATCAGTAAACGTTTAGGCACTCGTCATAGGGCCGCACTAGGGATATCAGAACAAACTGATTGTATTGCTATTATAGCATCAGAAGAAACTGGTCGTTTATCTATTGCCGTTGGTGGTGAGTTAAATTACAATTTGACACTAGATGAAGTTAAACTTATGCTTCTCGACGAATTGCGTCCTAAGAAAGCTGTTATCGAGGATGAAGAAGAGGAGGAAGTAACTAATGAAGAAAATGTTTAAGGGAATCAAAATATTTTTCAAGAATATTACGCATTTAATTGATAAAAAAATAATTCTTCCTATTACAAAAATAATTCTTAATATAAGTAATAAATTTGATAAATCAGGTCGTAAATTTGAAAATTGGTTATCTAAAAGTAACACCTTGCTTTTTATATCACTATTTTTAGCAGTCGGTGTCTTTATAGCTGTTGATCAAAAAATCTTGATTTTTTCTGAAAGTTCAGCAGAAGTGTTAAAGTCTCAACCTGTTAACGTTATTTATAATGAAGAAGCATATGTCATTGAGGGGCTTCCTGAGACCGTTGATGTCACTTTAATTGGAAGCAAAACGGATTTATACATTGCTAAGCAATCACCATCATATGATATTACAGTTGACTTAACAGGACTAAAACCTGGGACACATAAAGTTAATATTAAATATAATCAAGCTTCAACAACTATCGATTATAAGGTTAACCCATCAGTTGCTACTGTTATAATTTATCCTAAGGTATCATCAACTAAGACATTATCTTATGATTTATTAAATCAAGATAGTTTGGATTCTAAGTTGGTTATTAAAAATGTTAATATCAGTGAAGATAAAGTAGTTGTTAAAGGTGCTGAACACCAAATTGCTGAAGTAGCTACTGTCAAAGCATTAGTTGATGTCAAAAATCTAGTCAAACAAGAGGTTGGTACTAATACTTTAAAAGATGTACCATTAAAGGCTTATAATGAAAAGGGCGAAGTAGTTGATGTAGAAATTGTACCAGCTAAAATGGATGTTGATGTCGAACTAGCATCACCAAGCAAAGAATTACCAATTAAGGTTATTCCGACAGGTGAAGTGGTATTTGGTAAAGCTATCAGTTCTATAAATATTAGTGAAACTAAAGTCTTAGTTTATGGTGATGCTGATACTTTAGATCAACTTCAATATATTCCATTAAAAGTAGACGTTAGTGATTTAAATTCTAATCATCAATATAAATTAGAACTAGATAAACCAGTTGGTGTAAGATCAATGAGCGTTAATAACGTTACAGTTAATGTGACTTTAGATAAAGCTACAGAACGTAGATTAAATAATATTAATATCGAATATAAAAATTTAAGTGATGCTTATACAGTACAAGGAGTAAGCGCTGATGACATTTCAGTTGATATTAACTTAAAAGGAGTTAAATCAGTTATCGAACAAATCAGTGCCGATGATGTATCTGCTTATTTAGATTTAAAAGGATATGGCGCCGGCGAATACGAAGTCGAGGTAAAAGTTGAAGGTAGTGACGTTAAAGTTCAATACGTTTCAATGACAAAAAAAGTTAAAATAAAAATTGTTAAAAAATAAAAGGCTTTTTAAAGTCTTTTATTTTGTTTCAATATGATTAAATAAGATTCCTATATTTATTAGTCCGGCAATTCCAACAATTGTATATACAATTCTTGTAAGCATACTCATTGTTCCAAATAAGAAAGCCACTAAATCGAAATCTAAAATTCCTACAAGTAACCAATTAATAGCACCAATGATAGTGATTACTAAACAAGTTTTTTGTAATGTTTCCATAATAATCTCCTTTCGTTTAATTATCACTTATAATATCCCCAATAAATATTTTTTTATTCATTCATAATTAAAAATATAATGCCATATAATTAAATGAAATAAATAAGAGGTGGAAAAATGAAGAAAATTTTAATGTTATTGGCGCTTGTTTTTTGTTTGACTTTAACTGGATGTGGTAAATATGGCGAAAAAGATTTAATTAAGGATCTTAGTAAAAAAATCAATAATTCTAAAGGATATTATTTAAATGGAACTTTAGAAATGGTTAATAATGATGACAAATATTCATATGATGTTAATGTTTCATATTCATCCAATGATAATTTTAAAGTTAGTCTTAAAAATAAAAATAATAATCATGAGCAAATTATTTTAAGAAACGGCGAAGGAGTTTATGTGCTAACGCCATCTTTAAATAAAAGTTTTAAATTTCAAAGCGAGTGGCCATATAATAATTCGCAGTCATATATTTTGCAGAATATAATGAATGATATTAAAAATGATAAAAATTTAGAATTTAAAACAACTAAAGATGGTTATACAATTACTACAACTGTTGATTATCCTAGTAATAAAGATTTAAAGTCACAAATAATATATATAGATAAAAAGTTAAATATTAAAAAAGTTGAAGTTTTAGACAAAAATAAACAAGTTCACATTAAAATGACTTTTGAATCGATTGATTTAAAAGCAACTTATAATGATAAGTATTTTACGCTTAAAGAAAATATGGCTTCTGCTACTATCGAAGAAACAGAAACAACCTCAAAAATCGAGGATATTATTTATCCAATGTATATGCCAGCTAATACCAGACTAACTGGTCAAGATACCGTTGCTAAGGAAGATGGCGAAAGGATTATTTTGACATTTGATGGTGACAAACCATTTATGTTAGTACAAGAAACGGTAAGTAAAGATGATGAGCTAACAACCGTTTTAGTTGATGGTGAACCGCTTTTAATTGCTGATAGTGTAGCTGCAGTTAATGATTATTCTATAAATTGGGTTAGTAATGGTATTGAATATTATGTCGTTTCATCGGATATGGATAGCGAAGAGCTTATCAGTGTAGCTGCTTCAATAGCTGTTATGCCAGTATCAAAATAGATATATATATCTATTTTTTTCTTTTTATGATATAATAAAAAAGGTGATGAAAATGACTAAAAAAAAGAAAAGCAAAAAAACAACAAATATTAATCGTGGTTATACAGAGACTGGTAACGATAACACTGTTCAAAACTTAATCAAAATTATTCTAATAATAGCGGCCGCATTTGTCTTGTTTTATATGATAACTTATTTTGTAACTAAACATAATAAGAAATATAGTTGGGAGAATAATAATGAATCCTCTATAATTCAATATGATAAAATCATGTTTGGGACTTTATTTTCCCAAGGCGCTGATGAGTATTATGCGTTAGCAGTTGCAGATTCTAATGATAATAAAGATATATATGATACATATATAGCAATGTATAAAGATAAAGACGAAGCTTTAAGTTTTTATACAATCGATTTGGATTCGGCGTTTAATAAGAAATATCTTAGTGAAAATAGTAATTTAGAAACCAATGATTTAAATGAGCTAAAAGTTAAGGAGACCACGTTATTTAAAATTAAAAATTCTAAAATTATTGAACACATTGAAGGTAATGAACAAATTATCGAAAAATTTAAAAGTTTAGTTAAATAGAAACATCCATTGGATGTTTTTTTGTAAATAATTGTATAAAAATGCATAAAGTTAGTTTTTAATGATTAAAATATGATATATTAATAAAGGTGATGCTTAATGAAAAATAACAGTTCTGCATTTGCCACCAAAGAAGTGGTGACATTAGTTATTATAACTTGTATTGTTAGTTTTATAATGGGAGCTATCTTTTTTGGAAATGATAGTGGTTCAAATAAGTTATTAGATAATGAGCTTAATGAATTTATTGAACAATACGATTATATAGTTAATAATTACTATGAAGATGTGGATAAAAAGGAACTTATTAATGGGGCTATCAAAGGTATGGTTGAATCTTTAGGAGACGATTATAGCGTTTATCTAGAACAGTCAAGTTCTGAAAACTTTAATATCACTTTGAACGGTAGTTATGAAGGTATTGGCATCAGTGTTGCAACATCTGCCAATAATGAAATTGTAATAGTAGGAGTTTTTGACAATTCCCCAGCATCCAAGGCTGGTTTAAAACCACTGGATATAATTAAAAGTTTTGACGGTGAAGATTTAACGAATAAAACAGCTACGGAGCTTACTAATATGATTAAGAAAAGCTCTAAGAAAAGCATTAGTTTGGGAATCTTGCGTGACGGTGAAGAAAAATACGTAACAGTTGAAAAGGATGTTGTTACTTTAAACTCTGTATCATCTAAAATATTAAATGAAAATAATATTAATATAGGTTATATACAAGTTAGTATTTTTGCGGAAAACACATATAAACAATTTAAAGAACAATTGTCGAATTTAGAAAAGAAGGGTATTGATAGTTTAATAATTGATTTACGTGGAAACTCTGGTGGACATTTAGATACTGTTACAGATATGACATCACTGTTTTTAGATTCTAAGAAAGTAATATATCAAATTCAGACAAAAACTAAAACCGAGAAAATATATTCAAATGGAAAAAAGAATAAAAGCTATCCTATATATATATTAATTGATGCTGATAGTGCTTCCGCTTCTGAAGTTATGGCATCGGCTTTAAGCGAACAACTTGGTGCTAAGCTAGTTGGAGAAAATAGCTATGGTAAAGGAACTGTACAAGAGGTTAAATACACCTCTAGCGGGGATCAATATAAATTTACGACCAAAAAGTGGCTAACATCTAAAGGTGTTTGGATTAAAGGTAAGGGGTTAAAGCCAGATATAGAAATAAAACTAAATGAAGAATATTTAAATAATCCTAGTGAAGAAAATGACAATCAATTAAATGAATTAATCAAAATTATATCTAATAACAAATAGAGAAAGAAAGTACTCTTTCTTTTTTTTGCCAAACAATGTATAATATTTTACAGGAGGCAGTTATGAAAAACATGTGTATTGGCGATAAACTTCAGATACAGTGCTATAAACACAATGGACATATTCATCGTGCCTGGGATGAAGCAGTAGTACTAGATGTCAAAAAAGAATACATTGTATTTGGAAATAATAAAACCTTGGTTACCGAAGCCGAAGGTAATGCGTGGAAGACTAAAGAACCGGCGATAATGTACTTTTTCAAAAATGAATGGTTTAATATAATATGTCAGTTAAAAAAGGATGGGGTATACTATTATTGTAATATTGCATCCCCATTTATAATAGAAGAAGAAACAATTAAGTATATTGACTATGATTTAGATCTTAGAATTTTTCCGACGGGTGAATACAAAATATTAGATAGATTGGAATATAAAAGACATCAAAAGTTAATGAATTATTCCAATGAGCTATCTAGCGTCGTGGAAACAGCTTTAGAACATCTTATATCATTATATAATAAGAAAGCTATATTTTTTGATCATAATAAAAATTATGAATATTACACTCAATATAAAAGTATAAAAAACGAAGAAAAATAGTAATTAAACTAATTATAGTGAATATAATATAAATGAACAAAAAGAAAATTGAAAAAAAGTGTTGACAGTTGAATTTTTGTTTGATATATTAGTGATACTTTTTCGCAAGAAAGAGAATTAATGTTAAGTTTTGTCAATTCTTAAAAAAGTTTAAAAAGACTATTGACTTACTACTTAACATTTGGTATATTAAGTTTACCTTCCAAGGCAAATCTTCAATAATTTGACATAACAAAAACAAAATTTGAAAATTTGCAAAAAAAGTCAAAAAACACTTGACTTCATCAAATTGGTTTGGTATATTAGTAGTGCTCTTGCAAAAAAAGAGCAAGAATGATCTTTGAAAACTGAGCAAAACGTCGATTTCATATTTGGTCAGGAAAAACAAAATTCGAAAAAAGAAATTTTTTTTTGGAGAGTTTGATCCTGGCTCAGGATGAACGCTGGCGGCATGCCTAAGACATGCAAGTCGAACGAAGTGGTCCAATGAAGAATGCGTACTTGTACAATTTTGGATTTGGGTTGCCACTTAGTGGCAGACGGGTGAGTAACACGTAGGTAATCTACCTCGGAGACTGGGATAACGCTTGGAAACGAGCGCTAATACCGGATGATTCATAATTAGATAACTAGTTATGCTAAAAGGAGCTTCGGCTTCACTTCGAGATGAGCTTGCGGTGTATTAGTTTGTTGGTGGGGTAATGGCCTACCAAGACTACGATGCATATCCGAGCTGAGAGGCTGATCGGACACACTGGGACTGAGACACGGCCCAGACTCCTACGGGAGACAGCAGTTAGGAATATTCGTCAATGGGGGAAACCCTGAACGAGCAATGCCGCGTGAGTGATGAAGGTCCTTTGGATTGTAAAACTCTGTTGTAAAGGAAGAACTCTTATTATAGGTAATGATGATAAGTTGACGGTACTTTACCAGAAAGCCCCGGCTAACTACGTGCCAGCAGCCGCGGTAATACGTAGGGGGCGAGCGTTATCCGGATTTATTGGGCGTAAAGCGTGTGTAGGCGGTTTATTAAGTCTAAGATTAAAGCCTGAGGCTCAACCTCAGTTCGTCTTAGAAACTGGTAGACTTGAGTGTGGTAGAGGCAAGTGGAATTTCTAGTGTAGCGGTTAAATGCGTAGATATTAGAAGGAACACCAGTGGCGAAGGCGGCTTGCTGGGCCATTACTGACGCTGAGACACGAAAGCGTGGGGAGCAAATAGGATTAGATACCCTAGTAGTCCACGCCGTAAACGATGAGTACTAAGTGTCGGGAAACCGGTGCTGAAGTTAACACATTAAGTACTCCGCCTGAGTAGTACGGTCGCAAGGCTGAAACTCAAAGGAATTGACGGGCACCCGCACAAGCGGTGGAGCATGCTGTTTAATTCGAAGATACGCGAAGAACCTTACCTAGACTTGACATCCCCGGCAAAGCTATAGAAATATAGTGGAGGTTACCCGGGTGACAGGTGGTGCATGGTTGTCGTCAGCTCGTGTCGTGAGATGTTCGGTTAAGTCCGATAACGAGCGCAACCCTCGTCTTTAGTTGCTAACATTTAGTTGAGAACTCTAAAGATACTGCCGGTGACAAACCGGAGGAAGGTGGGGATGACGTCAAATCATCATGCCCCTTACGTCTAGGGCTACAGGCGTGCTACAATGGCCGACACAAAGAGACGCAATACCGTAAGGTGGAGCAAATCTCCAAAATCGGTCTCAGTTCGGATTGAGGTCTGCAACTCGACCTCATGAAGCTGGAATCGCTAGTAATCCTGAATCAGAATGTCAGGGTGAATACGTTCCCGGGTGTTGTACACACCGCCCGTCACGCTATGGGAGTCTGTAATACCCGAAGTTGGTAGCCTAACCTTTTGGAGGGGGCCAACGAAGGTAGGACAGGTGACTGGAGTGAAGTCGTAACAAGGTATCCCTACCGGAAGGTGGGGATGGATCACCTCCTTTCTATGGAGAAAGATTATTATACGTATCTGATCAATATGACGAAAAGTTTTGCTTAGTTTTGAGAGATTATTCTCTCACTTTATCTTTCTATGAAGGATAAAGGAAATAGTTCTTTGAAAACTAGATAATGTGGTAGTGATACACCAAAAGAGCCCCAATCTTTGATTGGAAAACTGTCGGGTGTATCACATTAAAATATCTCATCAAATTAGGAAAATTCAAGTCTTATTTTATATAAGACAACAAATGGTGATTAAATTATTAAGGGCGCATGGCGGATGCCTTGGCACTAGAAGCTGATGAAGGACGTGACAAACTACGATATGCTTCGGGGAGCTGTAAGTAAGCTTTGATCCGGAGATTTCCGAATGAGGGAACTCACCTATGGTAATGCGTAGGTATTATATATTGAATACATAGGTATATAAGAGCAACCCGGTGAACTGAAACATCTTAGTAACCGGAGGAACAGAAAGAAAAATCGATTTCCTTAGTAGTGGCGAGCGAAAAGGAAATAGCCCAAACCAATCTTAGGATTGGGGTTGTAGGACCTTACATTAGGAGTTATCAATTTATAGCATAGTTGAATTAGTTGGGAAGCTAAACGGAACAAGGTGATAGTCCTGTAAATGAAATGTTATAAACTCTGTAGGGTATCCTGAGTACGGCGAGACACGTGTAATCTTGTCGGAATCTGCGGGGACCATCCCGTAAGGCTAAATACTCTCTAGTGACCGATAGTGAACAAGTACCGAGAGGGAAAGGTGAAAAGAACCCCGGGAGGGGAGTGAAATAGAATACTGAAACCATGTGCTTACAAAAAGTCAGAGCTCGTTAATGAGTGATGGCGTGCCTTTTGCAGAATGAACCGGCGAGTTATTGTATCATGCAAGGTTAAGTTGAAGAGACGGAGCCGAAGCGAAAGCGAGTCTTAATAGGGCGATTTAGTATGATGTAATAGACCCGAAACCGAGTGATCTATCCATGGGCAGGTTGAAGTTTGGGTAAAACCAAATGGAGGACCGAACCGACGTACTAGGAAACGTGCGCGGATGACCTGTGGATAGCGGTGAAATTCCAAACGAACTCGGATATAGCTGGTTCTCCCCGAAATAGGTTTAGGCCTAGCCTTGAGATAATACCCCTTGGAGGTAGAGCACTGAATATGCAATGGCGGCACCTAGCTGTACTGAGTGTAATCAAACTCCGAATGCCAAGGTAAGTAGTCTCAGGAGTCAGTGTATGGGTGATAACGTCCATACGCGAAAGGAAAAGAATCCAGATCGCCAACTAAGGTCCCTAAATATATGCTAAGTGGGAAAGGATGTGGAGTTGTCAAAACAGCTAGGAGGTTGGCTTAGAAGCAGCCACCCTTTAAAGAGTGCGTAATAGCTCACTAGTCGAGTGACACTGCGCCGAAGATGTACCGGGGCTAAGCATATTACCGAAGTTGCGAATTCATACTTTTGTATGAATGGTAGGGGAGCGTTCCAACAGGGATGAAGGTCGATCGTGAGGACGGCTGGACTGGTTGGAAGTGAGAATGCCGGTATGAGTAGCGCAAGATGGGTGAGAATCCCATCCACCGTTTGCCTAAGGTTTCCTGGGGAAGGTTCGTCCTCCCAGGGTAAGTCAGGACCTAAGACGAGGCCGAAAGGCGTAGCCGATGGACAACAGGTTTATATTCCTGTACCACCTATATAACTGATGGAATGACGAAGAAAGCTAGGAAGGGCCAGTTATTGGATTCTGGTCTAAGCACAAAGGCTTGTATGCTGGGAAATCCGTAATACTATACGGCTGAAGTGTGATGGCGAAGTTAACTTGTTAACGAAGTCTTCTGACGCTATGCTTCCAAGAAAAGTTTCTAGGGTTAATTATATAGGTGCCTGTACCGAGAACCGACACAGGTGGGCAAGGAGAGTATCCTAAGGTGAGCGAGAGAACTATGGTTAAGGAACTCGGCAAAATAACTCCGTAACTTCGGAATAAGGAGTGATCAAGCAATTGATCCGCAGTGAAGACGCCCAGGCGACTGTTTACCAAAAACACAGGTCTCTGCTAAGTCGAAAGACGATGTATAGGGGCTGACGCCTGCCCAGTGCTGGAAGGTTAAGAGGAGAACTTAGCTTTGACGTAAGTCGATAACGCGAAGGTTCGAATTGAAGCCCCAGTGAACGGCGGCCGTAACTATAACGGTCCTAAGGTAGCGAAATTCCTTGTCGGGTAAGTTCCGACCCGCACGAAAGGTGTAACGATCTGGGCACTGTCTCGACCATAGACTCGGTGAAATTTTAATACCTGTGAAAATGCAGGTTACCCGCGACAGGACGGAAAGACCCCGTGGAGCTTTACTGCAGCTTGATATTGGGATTCGGTTCATTATGTAGAGAATAGGTGGGAGACTTTGAAACTAGGACGCCAGTTCTAGTGGAGTCACCTTTGGAATACCACCCTTAATGAATTGGATTTCTAACCTGGTACCGTGAATCCGGTATAGGGACAGTGTCTGGTGGGCAGTTTGACTGGGGCGGTCGCCTCCTAAAGAGTAACGGAGGCGCTCAAAGATTCCCTCAGAATGGTTGGAAATCATTCGCAGAGTGTAAAGGTATAAGGGAGTTTGACTGCGAGACCTACAAGTCAAGCAGGTGCGAAAGCAGGACTTAGTGATCAGGCGATTCAGTATGGAATGGTCGTCGCTTAACGGATAAAAGTTACCCCGGGGATAACAGGCTGATACCACCCAATAGTTCACATAGACGGTGGTGTTTGGCACCTCGATGTCGGCTCGTCACATCCTGGAGGTGTAGTCGCTTCCAAGGGTTGGGCTGTTCGCCCATTAAAGTGGCACGCGAGCTGGGTTCAGAACGTCGTGAGACAGTTCGGTCCCTATCCGTCGTGGGCGTAGGAAAATTGAGGAGATCTGTTCCTAGTACGAGAGGACCGGAATGGACATACCTCTGGTGTATCTGTTGTCACGCCAGTGGCAGTGCAGAGTAGCTATGTATGGAATGGATAACCGCTGAAAGCATCTAAGCGGGAAGCCAACTCCAAGATGAGTTTTCCCATTCTTCGTGAAGTAAGATCCCAGAAAGACTATCTGGTTGATAGGCTAGAGGTGGAAGCATGGCAACATGTTGAGCTGACTAGTACTAATAGATCGAGGATTTAATCATAATTATTTCTTAATTTTTGATAGATTATCACATTATCTTAGTTTTCAGAGAATTATTTCTCTATATTAAATTCGTAACGATAGCAAAGTGGATACACCTGTTCCCATCCCGAACACAGAAGTTAAGCACTTTCACGCCGACAATAGTGTAAGCGAAGATAGGTAGTTGCGAATTTTTTTTGTTTTATAAAGAGTATTTTGCTACTCTTTTTTTAGTAAAGATATGTAAATGTGTTAATATATATTGTCATTAATATTTTTTTTTTGCTATAATATGTTTGGTGATATTAATGGAATATAAAATTACAACACGTAGCGAAAGAGAAACAATCGAACTTGCACAGAATTTCGAATCTGAACGATTCCCCAACATGATAATTTGTTTAGATGGTGAGTTGGGTAGTGGGAAAACTATTTTTACTAAAGGGATTGCCAATGCTTTAGGCATTACCGAACCAATAACTTCTCCAACTTTTAATATTATTAAAGAATATAATGGAGAAGTACCTCTTTATCACATGGATGTATATCGTTTGGATGGTTGTACTGACGGTATCGGTATCGAAGAATATTTTGATAAAGGTGGAGTCGTTGTTATTGAATGGGCAAGTACAATAAAAGATATATTACCTAAAGAACGCTTAGATATAAAGTTTAAAGTTATCGATGAAAACAAGCGTATATTAGTATTGACACCACATGGTGAAAAGTATGAAGAATTATGTGAGGCTGTCATATGATAAGCCTTTTTATTGACACTTCCTCATCTACGACCATTTTAGCCTTGTTTGAAGGAAATAATCAATTAGCTTATATTCAGGAAAATAATATGTGTGATGTATCATCTAGGATTATGGTATTGTTAGACGATTTATTAGGTCAGACTAAAATAAACTTAAGCAATATTGATAAAATTTTTGTAGTCAATGGCCCAGGATCATTTACTGGGTTAAGAATTGGGGTGACGATAGCTAAAACATTAGCCTGGTCGTTGAATATACCGGTTATTCCGATATCAAGTCTTGAAGTTTTAGCTTCAACGACTTTTGAAGGTGATTATATTATTCCTTATATTGATGCTAGAAGAGGCTATGTCTTTAGTGCAATATATGATCATAGTCTTGACACGGTTGTCAAGGATCAATATATACATATTAATTCTCTATTATCTTACCTTATGCCTTCAAAAAAGTATCTTTTTGTAGGCCTAGGAGAATTAGGGTTTGAGGGTGTGATTAATCCTAATGTAAACCTTAGTCAAGTTATTAGCAAACATCAAAATGATCAGGGAGTCAACCCTCATACTTTAGTTCCAAATTATTTAAAGAGAACAGAAGCAGAAGAAAAGTTGGATTTACATGTTGAAAATTAAACTACTTACTAATAAAGAGTTTCCAAACTTTGAAAAAATATTTTCTCAATATAAAGAGCAGAAAATAAACTATGAAGATGTTATTGGGCATGTGTTTAATCAGGTATATGTAGCATATCATGACGAGCAGTTAATAGGGTTTATCGTTTTCGCTATCATTTATGATCGTTGTGAACTACTAGACTTGTATGTTGATCCTGACTATCGCCATCAGGGTATTGCCGAAAGATTAATGCAAACAATGATAGAAAAAGTAGATAGTTGTTCAAATATTTCCTTAGAGGTGTGCCGAGATAATAATGCAGCTTATCATTTATATTCTAAATTCGGCTTTAAGACCGTTGCAGTACGTGAAAGATATTATCATGGTACAGATGGGTACTTAATGGTAAAAGAGGTGAAAAAATAGTGAAAGATACATATATATTAGCAATTGAATCTAGTTGTGATGAAACTAGTGTAGCTATCGTTAAAAATGGTTGTAAGGATATTGCAACTGTTATTGCTACACAAATTAGTACTCATGCTAATTATGGTGGTGTTGTACCAGAAATAGCTAGTCGTATGCATATAGAAAATATAACGATCGTTATCGAAGAGGCCTTATTTAAAGCCAATATGAAAATGGAAGAGATAGATGCGATTGCCGTAACTTATGGTCCAGGATTAATTGGTTCTTTATTAATTGGGTTGATGGCGGCCAAAACATTGGCATATGTTTATCATAAACCACTTATTCCTGTTCATCATATTGCTGGCCATATTTATGCTAATAATTTAGAAAAAGCAATGAAGTTTCCCTTGTTAGCACTAGTTGTCAGTGGTGGACATACACAGTTAATTCTTATGAAAGAAGATTATTCCTTTGAAAAAATCGGTGGAACTTTAGATGATGCTGTTGGTGAAGCATATGATAAAGTGGCCCGGGTTATTGGCTTACCATATCCCGGAGGACCCCTAATTGATAAATTAGCATTTGAAGGACAAGATACCTATTCTTTACCTTTACCATTAGATGATGAAAGCTATAATTTTAGCTTTAGTGGATTAAAAAGCGCAGTGATAAATTTAGTACATAATGAACAGCAAAGAGGTAAAGAAATATGCACTGCGAATTTAGCTACTTCTTTTCAAAACCGCGTTGTGGAAATTTTGACCAAGAAAACGTTAAGAGCTTTGAAAGAATATAAAGTGAATAATTTAATTTTGGCCGGTGGTGTAGCTGCTAATCAGGGGCTACGTAATCGGTTACAACAACTTTGTTACGATAATAATATTGAGTTTACCATTCCTAATATGCGTTATTGTACTGACAATGCTACAATGATTGGAGCGGCTGGTTATTATGCATATAAATTAGGCCGGACGGCTGATTTAAATCTAAATGCTAAGGCTACGGATATACTAAATTAAATGAGGTGTTCATATGAAATGTATACTATTATGTGCTGGTTATGATCAAAAAAATGATCCATTAAAGTTTAATTTTGAAGGTCAACCAATCATATGGTATGTTTTAAAACAGCTAGAAACTATTGATGAAATTGATGAAATGTATTTGGTTACTAATAATACGTACTATAATTCTTTTGAACAATTTTTACACAACATTGATTATCCTAAGACAATATCGTTGATTAATGATAATGTTAATCAACCTGAAGATGCATTAGGCGCAATTGGGGATATAATGTACACGATAAATATGAAAGAGATTGATGATGATATTATGATTGTCGCGGGGAACAATATGTTTGATTTTTCCTTGGAACCAATTGTTGAATATTTTAAAAGAAAACATACTCCAGTGGTATGTTCATCAACTATTGCCGATTATCAACGGTTACAGAAATTTGCTGTTGCGCAGATAAATGAAAATCAGCAAATCATAGACTTGGTTGAAAAACCAATGTATCCAGACAGTGATATTGGTGTTTATGCTATTTATATCTATCCTAAAGAAGTATTAAAACAATTTGATTATTATTTAATGGAGGGAAATAAACCGGATGCACCTGGATACTTTGTGCAATATTTATATAAGAAGATACCAGTATATGCCTATAATGTTAATGGTAACTATTTAATTAGTGAAGATATAGAAAATATGGTTAAAACTAAAATAAAAAAGTAAATCTTTTTTATTTTTTTGTTATAAATTATATAAGATATTAATATTAGGTTAATACAAATATTTTAGAAATACTTGTTTATCATAATTTTTTCTGATACAATTAAATAGTAATCATTCCTATTAATGGTATATATTCAAGATAATATTTTTAAGATAGTTACAAACCTTGAATTTGTTGTATCCTATAATAGGAGTTATTTATTATATGGACAAACTAAGATGGAGGTTAATATGGCGAGGTATAAATGTCAATTATGTGGATATATTTATGATGATGCGAAAGAAAAGGTAAAGTTTGAAGATTTGCCAGATGATTGGAAATGTCCGATGTGTGGAGCACCTAAATCATTGTTTAAAAAAATGGAAACTGAAGAATCTGAAACTGTCAAAGATGAAGTAAAACAGATTATTGACAATCGGGCAAGCATAGAAAATTATTTGAAGGAATATGAACGAGATAACGATGAAGTTGAGAGTTGGATGAAGGATATACATGAAATGTCTATTACTGGTAAGAGCATATCATCGGCTATGGGAACTAAGTTACCTAAACCTTCTTGGAATGATATCTTAATATTAGGAGCTCAATTAAATCCGATGCCACTATTGGATGATGAGGATGTAAATCTTCAAACAATTATCGGAAAAAACGCAAAAAAGCCATTGGTGATTGAAAGTCCAATTTTTATTACCCATATGTCTTTCGGAGCGCTATCGAAAGAAGCGAAGCTTTCTTTAGCTAAAGGAGCTAGTGCGGTTAAGACAGCTATGTGTAGTGGTGAAGGTGGTATTTTGGAAGAAGAAAGACAAAATGCTTATAAATACATCTTTGAATATGTCCCTAATATGTATAGTGTTAATGAAGAAAATTTAAAAAGTGTGGATGCTATTGAAATAAAAATTGGTCAGAGCACTAAGCCAGGTATGGGCGGACACCTTCCAGGGGAAAAGGTTACCGAAGAAATTGCTAAGGTTAGAGGTAAAAAAGTTGGAGAAACTATTCAAAGTCCATCGAAATTTGAAAAGATTAAAACAAGAGATGATCTGAAAGAGTTAGTAGCCTCTCTACGTGAACGGTCAGATGGCAGACCAATTGGTATAAAACTAGCAGCTGGTCATATTGAAAAAGACTTAGAATTTGCATGTTATGCTAAACCAGATTTTATCACAATTGATGGTCGTGGTGGAGCAACAGGATCTAGCCCAAAATTCTTAAAGGATGCTTCTAGTGTTCCTACGATATACGCCTTATATCGCGCTAAGAAATATTTAAAAGACCATAATGAAAATATCGACTTAATTATTACAGGTGGTTTGCGAATTTCTAGTGATTTTGCTAAAGCAATAGCAATGGGAGCTGATGCCATAGCTATTGGTACAGCTGCTATGATGGCTATTGCTTGTCAGCAGTATCGTATTTGTCATACAGGCATGTGTCCAGTAGGTATCGGAACACAAGATGAAAATTTGAGATCAAGATTAAAGATTGAAAAAAGTAGTAAACGACTAGAAAACTATCTAAACGTTGTAAATCATGAGCTTAAAATCTTTGCTAGAGTTACTGGCCATAAAGATATTCATGATTTATCAACTGAAGATTTGATAACAACTAATAGAGAAATATCAGAGTATACTAATATTGAGCATGCTTAAATGCAATAAAAAAGGTGTTTTCACCTTTTTATTTGTTTTTAATCATTTTCTTTTCTATGTAGCTGACTAAATAATACATAATAGTCGCAACAACACAGAGAATAATGATTCCTGTCATTACTAGATTCAAATTGAATACTTGTGAACCATACATGATTAAATATCCAATTCCCTTTTTAGATACTAAAAATTCACCCATAATAACGCCAATTAGAGACATGCTGACATTTATTTTTAAAGTACTGACAATTGAAGCAAAACTTCCGGGTAACAATAATTTAATTAAAATTTGCCATTTACTAGCTTTAAATGAATGCATTAATTTTAATTTGTTATGATCGATATCCATAAATCCTTGATAAACATTAATAATTGTAATTATAACAGAAATAAGCAAAGCCATGATGATAATAGAGTTCATTCCCGCCCCAGCCCAAATGATAATAATTGGGCCTAAAGCAACTTTAGGCAAACTGTTAAGGACAGTTAAAAACGGATCGACAATTTTGGCAATAAAAGAATTCCACCATAAGATGATTGCTATAATACAACCAATAATTGTAGCTAAAGAAAAACTTAGAAAAGTTTCGTAAATAGTAATGGCAATATGTTGATATAGATTATTATCTTGATGTAAACTAACTAATGTTTTAAGCATTAGTTTAGGACTAGAACTGATAAACGTATTAATAATTCCTAAATCAGCTAATACCTGCCATATTACGATAAAAGCTAAAACAATTATTACTTGAATTGCTATGATTAGAAGGCGTTTCCTACGTCGCTTTTTTAAAAATGTAAGATGTTCTTCACTATACATGGAAATCTAAATCCCTCCAAATAGCATCATAATATTTAGTAAATTCTTTAGCTTTACGATTTTCAATTGGTGTACTACGATTAGATAAATCTATTTTATAGATATTTTTAATATCACATGGTCTTTCAGATAGGACAATTACACGATCGGCCATACTGATAGCTTCTGCGATATCATGAGTTACCATAATTGCGCTTTTCTTTTCCTTTTTGATAATCTTATAAACATCATCAGATACTGCTAATCGCGATTGGTAATCTAAGGCAGAAAAAGGCTCGTCTAATAATAAAATATCAGGATTAGTAGCTAAAGTACGAATTAATGCTACTCGTTGGCGCATCCCACCTGATAAATTGTTTGGATAACTTTCTTTAAAGTCTTTTAATCCATATGTATCTAAAAGATGTAAAACATAATTTTTAGTTTCTTGACTTAAACAATTGTTAATTTCCAAACCTAACAAACAGTTGTTTAAAATTGTTCGCCATTCAAATAAACTATCGCCTTGAAGCATATAACCTATTTTAGTATTATCTTTAAACTCTATTTCACCTGATGATTTGTCTTCTAAACCGCATAGGATTGATAAAATTGTCGATTTACCACAACCACTTGGTCCAACAATTGCCACAAATTCACCATCTAATAAATCAAAAGAAAAATCATCTACCGCTTGAATTTCTCCTTGCTTGGTATGATAAATTTTTCTTAAATTTTTAATACTTAATATATTTTTCATTATTTCTTAGAAAAGCTAGTATTAACTAATTTATTATATGGTACGCGCTCAGTTAATTCACCGGCTTTTTCAACGATTGTTTGAATATGCTCAAAATCTTCTTCAGCAATATAGGTAGTTTTATACCAAGAGTCTGCTTCTTTATATCTTTTCACAATTTCTGTTAAATCATTTAGTGAAGTATCAGGGAAATAAGGTAATATCTTCTTTGCTATTTCTTCATTTGAGTGATTAAGAGCATAGTCTAAACCTTTTTGAATAGCATTAGTAAAGCCTTGGATTATTTCTGGATTTTCTTTGATATAACTTTTTTTTGCATTATAGGTAGTATAAGGAACAACACCACCTAACTCACCAACGGAAGCCACGACATAGCCTAATCCTTCTTTTTCGATTTGGAAAGCACTAGGTTCAAATAAAGTTACAAAATCACCAGTTCCCCCAACAAAGGCCCCTTGCATAGCGGCAAATTCGATGCTAGTATCTATATTGACATCTTTTTTAGGGTCAATATTATTCTCTGCTAAGGCCCATTCTAATGTCATTTCTGGCATTCCACCTTTACGGCCGCCAATGATTGTTTTGCCTTTTAAATCTTCTAAAGTAAAATTATCATATTTTTTACGGGAAACAAGAAAACTACCATCACGTTTTGTTAATCCAGAAAAATTAACTAGATAATCTTTTTGACCTTGATTGTATACATAAATAGTTGCTTCACTACCACAGAAACCAATATTTACATCGCCTGATAAGACAGCGGCAGTTACTTTATCGGCTCCTGGTGTTAAAATTAATTCAACATCTAAACCCTCATCTTCAAAATAACCTAAAGCATCGGCTAAGTATTGTGGTGCATAAAAGACACTGTGTGTTACTTCAGCAACTTTTATTTTCTCCAATTTATTATCATCTTTACGATTATTAATAGCAAAAACCGTTAAGATAATAATAACTATGAATGCTAATAATGAAAATAATATCTTTTTCAAAAATCAATCTCCTCCTTTTTACAGTGATATTATATTCAGAATTTCATAATAAGTTCGATTTTCTAAAAAATATAGTTTAATAATATAGTTAATTTATAAGATATTTGCTATAATATTAATATAAGTAGTGTAGGTGATGTTTATGAATGAAAATGAATTTATGAATGTTATTGAAGAGGCTGTCGAACAGGCAGCAGCTAATATGAGTTTGGAAGATTACCCTATATCTGAGCAAGAGAAAGATGATTTAAAGGGCTTTTTCTGCCAAAATGAAAAAGTTAAAATATTGACAATGCAAAACAGAGGGCAAAGGAATAACGCAAATTATGGAAGAATGGAATAAATATTTTATTGATAATACCAATGTGCTAAAAAACAAATTACAAATTACTGATAAAGATAAATTGAATGAAATGGAAAGAAAAATTGTTTTTAAAAAATTAACTTATTTAGGCATAGCGCCAATAAAAGGAAACTTTGATGCGCAACATTTATGTATGATTCATCAATTTTTGTTTAATGACATTTATGAATTTGCCGGTAAGTATCGAACATGTACTTTGGCTAAACCAAAGTGCCAATTTATGGATCCTAAATATATAGACAAAGAATTAAATAGAGTTTTAAATCATTTAAATGAACAAATCAAAAATATTGTATCTCTTGATCAGTATATATATTTGTTAGCGCCAACATATTATGAGTTGACGGTTATTCATCCTTTTCGTGAGGGTAATGGTCGCGCTATTCGTGAATTTATGCGTGAATTTGTCGAGGCTAAAAATAATGAATTACCTTTTGATGTTAAATTAGATTTGACAAAGATTGATAAGAATCAAGCTTTACTAGCCGTTCAAGAACGCTATATATATCCTAGTTTACTTGAAGAAGTATTTCGGGGAGCTATTGTTGAATTGGATAATGAAAAAAATAAAAGACGTTAAGTCTTTTTATTTATACAAATTCAAATAAAATTTAAAATCGGCTGTTAAATAAATTGTTTTTATGTTATGATTTTCTTATGGTGATAGTATATGAATTTAGATTTATTAAATAACGAACAAAAAAAAGCTGTCATAACTACTGAAGGTCCTCTTTTAGTTTTAGCTGGGGCTGGTAGTGGTAAAACAAGAGTTTTAACGACAAGAATTGCTTATCTTATCGAAACACTAGGGATTAATCCTGAAAATATTTTAGCTATTACTTTTACGAATAAGGCAGCTAAAGAAATGAAAGAACGTATTCTTAATATGTTGGGTTCAATTGCTTATAAGATACAGATTTCTACTTTTCACTCATTTGGCCTATTTTTATTAAAAAAACATTATGACTTATTAGGCTATGATCATAATTTTACTATTCTAGATAGTGATGATGTTTTAACTTTAATAAAAAAAATAATTAAAGATATGAATTTAGATTCCAAAGAATATAATCCTAAAGCGATACGAAATAAGATTAGTGGAGCTAAAAATGAACTTTTGAATGCAGAGGAATATAGTCGTTATGCCAACTCTAGTTACGAAGAAGTCATTGTGGAAGTATATCGTAAGTATGAACAAAAATTGAAAGTTAATAATTCTTTCGATTTTGACGATCTACTAATGATGCCAATTAAATTATTTCGTCAGTATCCAGAAATTTTAAAAAAATATCAGGAAATATATCAATACATTTTAGTTGACGAATATCAAGATACAAACGAAGCACAATACATTATGGTCAAAATGTTAGCTGCTAAATATAAAAATATATGTGTTGTCGGTGATGAATCACAAGCAATTTATTCATGGCGAGGTGCTAATTATAAAAACATTCTTAATTTTGAAAAAGATTATCAAAATGCTCAAACAATATTGCTAGAAGAAAATTATCGTTCTACTAAAACAATTTTAAATGCCGCTAATGATGTTATTAAAAATAATAAAGAGCGCAAAGATAAAAAACTTTGGACTAACAACGATGAAGGGATAAAAATTAAGTATCATCGATGTTACGACGAAAAGGAAGAAGCTAATTATATTAAAAATCAAATCAAAGAGCTAATTAGTAAAGGTATTCCTAAAAGTGAGATAGCTGTTTTATATCGAACTAATGCCCAATCGCGTATATTGGAAGAAGCAATGTTAAAAGAGAATATACCCTATAAAGTTATTGGTAGCTTCTATTTCTATAATCGTAAAGAGATAAAAGATTTAATTGCGTATTTAAAGTTATTGTATAATCAAAATGACGATGTTAATTTACTGCGCGTTATTAATGTACCTAAAAGGGGAATTGGTTTAAAAACAATTGAAAATCTTACTAATCAGGCAACCTTAAATAATTCTAGTATTTATGATATAATTAATACAGGGAAAGAATTACAATTTAAAAAAATAATAGAAGAATTAAAGTTAGCTAAAGATAATGTCACTTTGACAGAATTAATTGATCTTATCTTAGATAAATCTGGTATTCGTGATGAATTAGTTAGTGAGAACACGATTGAGGCGGAAGTTCGTTTAGAAAACTTAGAAGAATTTAAGTCAATAACTCGTAATTTTGAAGAGATGAGTGGGTTAGTTTCATTAGAAGATTTTTTAGAGGAAATAAGTTTAGTATCTGATATTGAAGAACATAAAAATAATTCCGATGTTGTAACTTTGATGACTATTCATTCAGCTAAAGGATTAGAGTTTGACAATGTATTTATAGCGGGGATGGAAGAGGGCATTTTTCCACATACTAATTCCTTTAATGAAATAAGTGGTATTGAAGAAGAGAGACGCCTTTGCTATGTGGCAATCACGAGAGCTAAAAAAGGCTTAGTTATTAGTAATGCTAGAAAGAGATTATTATTTGGACAAGATAGTTATAATCCTCCGAGTCGTTTTATCAGTGAAATAAGTGATGATTATTTAGATATCGATGCCAATGATATTAATTTTAATGAAACGGAGGTTATAATAAAAAGAGATTATAGCCATAATGTTGATCCTAGTGTTGAATATAACGTAGGTGATAGCATTGTACACAATGTGTTTGGGGAAGGAATTATTGTTAAAGTAGATAAAAATATTTTAACGATTGCTTTTCCACATCCAATAGGTATAAAAACATTTATGAAAGGTCATAAGAGTATTAGAAAGGTGTGATTCTATGTATTTAGCAAATATTTTAGGAATAATGGATGATTTAAATGAAAAATTAGATGGAGTTAAAGAGTGGTTAGCTAGCTCAGATCACAATTTTATTTGGATTGTTATTTTTTTTGTTGGTATTGTGGTTTTTGCACTTACCTATAAAGCTTTGAATAAAGATTAAAAAGATACTTTTGTATCTTTTTATTAACGAAAAAATGGTATAATAAAAGTAGGTGATTATGATGGAAAATCTAGAAGCAATCAAAAAGCGTATTAATGAATTAATTGAAAAAATTAATCAAGCTAGTTATGAATATTATTCTTTAGATAATCCTAGTATTAGTGATCAGGAATATGATGATTATTATAGTGAGTTATTACGTTTGGAGGCTAAATATCCAACGTTAAAACGGGATGATTCTCCAACTAATCGCGTTGGCGGTGAAGCTATTAGTAAGTTTGAAAAAGTCTCTCATCAGACGCCGATGCTATCTTTTGACGATATTTTTAACGAAGAAGAAATTCTAGCTTTTGATGAAAGAATAAGAAAGACAATTGATAATCCTACCTATACAGTTGAACCTAAAATGGACGGTTTATCAGGATCGCTAATATATAAAAATGGTATTTTAGTTCGTGCTGCTACCAGAGGTGATGGTATTGTCGGTGAGGATATTACGCTTAATGTAAAAACAATCAAATCGGTTCCATTAAAACTAACACGAGATATTGATATCGAAGTGCGTGGCGAGATATATATGAGTAAGGATGCTTTTGCTAAAGCTAACCAAGATAAACGGAATAACAACGAAAAAGAATTTGCTAATCCACGAAATGCTGCGGCCGGATCAGTCCGTCAATTAGATAGTAAAATTACTGCCAAACGAAGTCTTGATTTTATGGCATATTTTATACCAAATCCTGAAGATTATGCAATAAAGACACAGTCGGAATCTTTGCAATTTTTAAAAGATTTAGGATTTAAAACAAATTGTGAATTAAATACCTTAGCTTGTAATATTAAAGATGTCATTAATGATATTGAAAAATTAGCTCAAAAGCGCGATAGCTTACCTTTTGAAATCGATGGCGTTGTTATAAAAGTTGATTCACTTATAGATGAAAGTAAATTAGGTGTAACATCACGAGTACCGCGTTGGGGAATAGCTTATAAATTCCCAGCGCAAGAGGTATTAACTACTCTAAAAGAAATTAAGTTTACCGTTGGCCGTACTGGTAAGATTACTCCGAATGCTATTGTTTCACCAGTCCATGTGGCGGGGTCACTTGTATCTAAAGCAACACTACATAATGCTGATTATTGCTTTGAAAAAGATGTTCGTATTAATGATATTATATCGCTTCGTAAAGCCGGTGATGTTATCCCGGAGGTGGTCGAGGTAAAAAAAGAGAGAAGAACAGATGAAAGTATACCTTTCGTTATGATCGATAAATGTCCTATTTGTCATCATGTTTTAATTAAACAGGATGCTAATCATTTTTGCCCTAATTTACAATGTCCCGCTCGTCATATTGAAGGCTTAATTCATTTTGTTAGTCGTAAAGCTATGAACATTGAAGGCTTGGGCGATCGGATTATAGAAGATTTTTATAATATGGGATATTTGAAGACTGTTGCTGATTTTTATCAATTATATAAAGTTAAAGATGAATTAATGAGTTTGGAAGGTTTTGGTGAAAAAAGTATTAATAATATTTTAAATGCTATTGAAACTAGTAAAAATAACTCTTTAGAACGTCTTCTTTTCGCTTTAGGTATTCGCCATGTCGGTATTAAAACAGCTAAAATATTAGCAACCCATTTTTTAACAATCGATAAGTTGATGGCAGCTTCTTTTGAAGAATTAAGCAATATTAAGGACATAGGTGATATCATTGCGCAAAGCATCATAGAGTATTTTCAAGATGAACAAAATCAAAAACTGTTATTAGAACTTAAGCATTATAAAGTTAATATGAATTATTTAGGTTCTGTAGTAAATGACTCTGATTTTCAAGATAGGACTTTTGTGCTGACTGGTAGTTTAACTAATTTGACACGTGATGAAGCTAGAGGGATGATAGAGAATTTAGGTGGTAATGTGACAGGGAGTGTCAGTAAAAAAACCGATGTAGTAATTGTCGGAGAAAACCCTGGAAGTAAATATGATAAAGCTATAAGTTTGGGTATTAATATTTGGACAGAAGAAGACTTATTAAAAAAAATAAATAAATGATTTAAATCCTTTTATTTACTTTTTTTATTTGTTATAATTGTTACTAGTGTAGTAGGAGGTAGATAGTATGAAGGAATATTGGACAGAATTTAAAGGTGAAAATTGGAAATATAACATTGATGTTGCAGATTTCATTGTTAATAATTATACCGAATATTTAGGTGATGATTCCTTTTTAAAAGGAGAAACCTCTAAAACTAAAAATGTCTGGGACAAATGTAAAAGTTTACTTTTGAAAGAACAAAAACAGGGAATAATTGATGTTGATACAGTTCATATGTCGGGTATCAATAATTTTGCTCCTGGATATATTGATAAAGAAAACGAGGTTATTGTTGGATTACAAACTGATGCACCACTGAAGAGGATGGTCAATCCTTATGGTGGAATCAGAATGGTTTACAGTTCTTTAGAAGCTTATGGCTACAAACTAGATGAAGAAGTAGATCGGCATTTTAACGAATATCGTAAAACACATAATCAAGGAGTTTTTGATGCTTATACTAAAGATATTCGTCGCGCTCGTTCTGCAGGTTTATTAACGGGGTTACCGGACGCATATGGACGCGGACGAATTATTGGTGATTATCGTCGTATAGCCTTATATGGAATTGATTTCTTAATTAATGAGAAACAAAAAGATTTAGACATGTTAATTGGTGATATCAATGATGATATAATTAGACAACGCGAAGAAGTTAGTGAACAGATTAGAGCATTAGGAAAAATAAAGGATATGGCTCAAGGTTATGGTTTTGATATATCAGTCCCTGCTAGTAATGCTAAAGAAGCAACACAGTGGCTATATTTTGGTTATTTATCTGCCATCAAAGAAAATAATGGTGCTGCTATGAGTTTAGGAAGAACTTCAACTTTTTTGGATATATATATTGAAAGAGATTTGAAATTAGGGTTGATTACAGAAGAAGAAGCTCAAGAAATTATTGATCAATTTATTATTAAGTTACGTTTAGCTCGTCATTTGCGAACACCAGAATATAATGAATTATTTGCTGGTGATCCAACTTGGGTGACCGAAACAATTGGTGGTATGTTAGACGATAAACGTTCTTTAGTTACTAAAAACTCTTTTAGATATTTACATACTTTAATTAATCTAGGGACTTCACCAGAACCAAATATGACGGTTTTGTGGTCGAATAAATTGCCAATGACATTTAAGAATTTTTGTGCCAAAATGTCAATTTTAACTGATGCCATTCAATATGAAAATGATGATATCATGCGACCTTTATATGGTTATGATTATGCTATTGCTTGTTGTGTTTCAGCTATGCGAGTTGGTAAAGATATGCAATTTTTTGGAGCGCGGTGTAATTTAGCTAAATCGCTTTTATATGCTATCAACGGTGGAATTGATGAAAAGAAGGGGACTTTAGTCGTCGACGATATTGATAAGATTGAAGATGAATATTTAGACTATGAAACGGTTAAGAAAGCATATTTTAATGTTTTAGGTAAGGTGGCTAAAACTTATGTTGATGCTATGAATATTATTCATTATATGCATGATAAATATGCTTATGAGGCAGGTCAAATGGCACTGCACGATACAAATGTTCGCCGATTGATGGCATTTGGCGTGGCAGGCTTGTCGGTTGCAGTTGATTCTTTATCTGCTATTAAGTATGCTAAAGTAAAACCAATTAGAAATGAAGAGGGAATTGCTATAGATTTTGAAGTTGAAGGCGATTATCCAAAATATGGTAATGATGATGATCGTGTTGATGATATCGCTGTAGAACTTACTAATACATTTATTGATTTATTAAGAGAACATCCACTTTATCGTCAAGCAGTTCATACCTTGTCTGTCTTGACTATTACTTCTAATGTTGTCTATGGTAAAAAGACCGGATCGACTCCTGATGGTAGAAAGGCCGGAGAAGCATTTGCACCGGGTGCTAATCCAATGCATGGTCGAGATGCATGTGGAGCTTTAGCATCTTTAAATTCTGTAGCTAAAATACCATATAAAAATGTTTGTCAAGATGGTGTTTCTAATACTTTTTCTATTGTTCCTGATGCTTTAGGGAATAACGAAGAGGACCGCGTTAATAATTTAGTTAATTTAATGGATGGTTATTTTAAACAGGGAGCCCACCATTTAAATGTTAATGTTTTCAATCGCCAAACTTTAATTGACGCTATGGAAAACCCAGATGCCTATCCAACTTTAACAATTAGAGTTAGTGGCTATGCTGTTAATTTTAATCGTTTAAGCAGAGAACAACAATTAGAAGTAATCGCACGTACATTCCATGATAGGATTTAATTGATGGTAGGAAAAATAAATTCAATCGAAACAATGGGGTTAGTTGATGGTCCAGGTATAAGATTTGTAGTCTTTATGCAAGGATGTAAGTTGCGTTGTATTTTTTGCCATAATCCAGAAACTTGGAGTGAAAAACCAGTTATTGAAATGACTTCTGATGAATTAGTAAACAAGATTGAGAGATATAGACCTTATTTTGAAAATAATGGCGGTGTTACTTTTTCGGGAGGGGAACCATTATTACAACCTCAATTTTTAATTGATACTTTAAAAAAACTAAAAGCGTTGGGAATTCATACTGCTTTAGATACTTCCGGAGTAGGGGTTAACTCCTACCGAGAAATTTTGCAGTATACCGATTTAGTAATTTTAGATGTTAAAGCCTATGAAGATAGTTTATATCAAAAAATTACAGGTCGAGATATGAATGAATTTTTAAAATTTTTAAAAGAATGTATCAAACTTAATAAAAAAATGTGGATAAGGCAAGTTATTATTCCAAATATTAACGATAATGTTAACTATGTAAAAGGATTAAAAAAATTTTTGGCAGACATTCCTAATATTGAAAAAGTTGAATTTCTCCCTTTTCATACATTAGGTAAAGAAAAATATCAAAAACTGGGTATTATTAATCCTTTAGAGAAAACTTTAGATATGAGTAAAGAACGTTGTAAAGAGTTATTTTCAATTTTTGAAAATAGTTAGTATATATTTCTTCAATCAGGTTATACTATCAATAGAGAGATACATAATTTATGTATTTCTCTATTTTTTTTATAAAAAGATGATAGCCAATTGCCTTTATATATAAAGGTAAAAACGGTTTGTTATTAAAAAAATGTTAAAAAGATGCAAAAAAGCGTTGACAAATGAATGTGTTTTTAATATAATGTTAGTAACAAGAGGAGAAAATCTTGTAATTTTAAAAATATATGTTAATAACAAAATGATAATAACATATATTATGGAGGAGAGATAAAATGAAAAATTTAAAAATTTATAAGAAAGTTTTGATAGTTGTTGACATGGTTAATGGATTTGTCAATGAGGGTGTTTTACATGATAAAAAAATAAGAGAAGTCATTCCAAAGCAATTAGAACTTATTGAAAAATATCAAAAAGAAGGTCAATTAGTTATCTTTATTAAAGATACTCATGTAAAGAATGCTAAAGAATTTAAAAGATTTGGTAATACTGAACATTGTCTTAAAGGTACACATGAAGCTGATTTAGTAGATGAGATCAAGGATTATGAAGTAAAACCTAATACGATATCTGTAGAAAAAAATTCAACTAGTTTCATGGAAGCACCTTATTTTAGGAAAATTATTCAGGAGTTAAATAATGTTGAAGAAGTCGATATTATAGGTTGTTGTACGGATATATGTGTAGCTAATGGTGCAATTGGTCTGGCTAATTATTTTGATCAATGGAATCGTGATGTTGAAATCAGAGTTCATGAAGATGCCATTGAAACGTATGGTGCCGATTTTCACAATCGTGATGAATATGCTAATGCCGCTAAACTATTAATGAAACAACAAGGTATTCAACTTATAAAAAAGATTAATTTATAAAATTTGTTATTAATATTTTGTTAAAAAGAGGAGAGATAAAATGGAAAAATATAATATTAATTTGGATGAAAATAGAAAAGAAGAATTTTTAAAATTATTAGCTGAAAACGGTTTTGCTAATATTAAATTAGAAGAAGATAAGAGTAATATGACGATGATGACAGATTTATATGAACTAACAATGTCACAAGTTAATTTTACACATCATGAAGAAAATGATATTGAATACTTCGATGGCTTTTTTAGAAAAGAACCATTAGATGCAGGATATGGAATTGTTTGTGGAACTGATTCAATGATTGATTATATTCAAAACTTACATTTTACGCAAAGCGATATTGATTATTTAAGAAGCACTAATAAATTTACAGAAGGATTTTTAGATTATTTAAAGAACTTTAAGTTTAAAGGTGATATTTGGGCCATGCCTGATGGTACACCGGTATTTAGAAATGAGCCATTTATAACTGTTCGTGGTAATAAAATTGAATCCAAGATTGTGGAGACTGCTTTGTTATCAATTTATAATAGCCAGATTGCTTATGCAACAGCAGCGCGAAAAATTGTTGAAGCCGCTAATGGTATTGAAGTGGTTGTTGAAGATGAAAAAACACACGAATTAATTCCAATTATGGAATTTGGAGCACGACGAGCTTATGGACCGCAGGCTGCTATTGATGCCAGTAAATGTGCTGTTATTGCCGGATGTGCTGGCACTTCAAATGTTAAAGCTGCCCAAATGTATGGATTAACGCCAATGGGAACTATGGCTCATAGTGCCATAATGGAAGCTAATAGTGAAGAAGAGGCGTTTGAAAAATACGCTATTACATTTCCTAATAAGCCATTATTCTTAGTTGATACTTATGATACTTTAAAAAGTGGTATTCCGAATGCCATTAAGGTTTGTAAAAAGTTGGGTATTCAATTAGGAGGTATAAGAATTGATAGTGGTGATTTAGCTTATTTATCAAAAGAAGCCAAAAAGTTACTAAAAGAAGAATTCCCGGATGCTGTTATTTGCTTGTCAAATGGACTTAATGCTCAAACAATTGCTTCTTTAAAAAATCAGGGAGCAGTAATTGGTTCAATAGGTTGTGGCGATAATATCGCATCACCTGATAAACGAGTTGGAGCAGTATATAAAAATAGTGCTATTGAACAAGATGGTAAAATTATTCCTAAAATTAAAGTTAGTGGAGATACGATTAAAACTACTAATCCAGGATTTAAAAAAATATGGCGTTTCTATGATAAAGAAACAGGTTATGCTTTAGGAGATGTTATTGCCAAACATGATGAAGTAATACCTTTGGACAAATATGTATTAGTAAATCATGAGGATTCGCTTCAAACTAAGGAATTAAGAAATTACAATGTGAAAGAACTTCAAGTTCCAATCTTTAAAAATGGTGAATTAATATATCAAGATCCAAGCATTGCGGAAAAGAAAATTTATTGTGAAAAACAAATGCATACATTATATCCTGAAGTTAGACGAGTTGAGAAACCTCATAAGTATATTGTTGATTTAACCAATGAACTTTTAGCACTAAAACGTGAGCTTATTAATGTTCATCGTGAGCAAATCGAAGGGAAAGCGAAGGTGAAAGTATATCATGCGTAAAGAAAAACTAGAAGAATTAAAGGAAATGATTGAAGAATTAAAGACTGTGGAAGTTATCGAACGAAAAGTTCAAAATGACAAAAAATTTCTTCAAAGTCAAGCATATTACTTTAAACTCAACAATGGTTTGATTATACCACGAGAAAAACTAATTAAAGGAAAAAAAGATGGTAGTGCGACCATTATAATGCCAATTTTAAAAAACGATGAAGTATTAACCGTCATCGAACCAAGAGTATTTACGGAGTTAACAGTTGGAATTGGATTTCCCGCCGGTTATATAGAATCAGGTGAGGATGCTAAAGATGGTGCGATAAGAGAACTTAGAGAGGAAACGGGGTTTGTTACAGATAATATGCTTGAACTTGATTCATTTTATCAGGATGAGGGTTGCAGTGCCGCGTTAAATCGTATTTTCTTGGCGCAGGATTGCCATAAAGAATATGAACAACAGTTAGATAAAGATGAAATTGTTAAATATATGTTTTTCAATTATGGAGAATTATTTGAATTAGAAAAATTAGGATATATTAAAGGTTGTAATACTAAATTGGCTTTAGAAAAATCCAAAATTTATATAAATAAAATTTAAAACATGCATATTAAATCTACATCCCAAATGAAAATAAGCCAATTAAATAAAAATAATTTCTATGTAGTGGCCGATTTTGACCAAACCTTGACTACAAAAAATAGTAATACAACCCTTTCTCTTTTTGCTAAAAGTGGTTTTTATGGACAATCATATTTAGACGAAAGAACCAAAAATTATAATTATTATCGTCCTTTAGAATTAGATCCAACAATTTCCGAACAAGAAAAGTTTGATTTAGTAAAACAATGGCAAGAAGCAAGTTATCAATTAATGCTTAAATATAAAGTAAGAGAAAGCGATATTCAAAAGATTATCAATATACCTAATATGTTAACTATGCGAGATGGTTCAATAGAATTCATTCGAGAACTTAATCATAATAATATACCTTTAATTATAAATTCAGCTGGTTGTGGTAACTTTATTGTTGAATTATTGAAAAAATATGATTGCTATTGTGATAACATCCTTGTTTTTAGTAATATTTTAGAATTTCAAGATGATGTGATAATCGATAGTATTAGTCGAATTATTCATGGAATGAATAAAAGTGATATTAAGGTTGAAAAAAATTTTTATCAAAAGATTAAAGACAAAGAATATGCAGTAATCATTGGTGATCAGTTAAGTGATTTAAAAATGTCACGTAATGTACCTAAAAAAGATGTTTTAACAATTGGATTTTTAGAGTCAAATATTGAAACATTAGAACAAGAATTTGATAAAAATTTTGATATTGTTTTAAAAAATAATGGGAATTTTAATGATGTGTCAAAAATATTAAAATTAAAAAGATAAGGAGAGAATTTTATGAAAGAATTTAATGCAAAAAAAGAAGCCGATAAGGTAATTGAATTTATTAGAAATTATTATAAAAAAAATAATTTAGGAGGGGCTATTATTGGTATCAGTGGTGGCAAGGATTCTGGCGTTGTCGCTGCATTATTTGTCGCTGCTTTAGGAAAAGAAAATGTTATAGGTGTAACATTACCATGTCATACGATTAAAGAAGCAGCTACTGATGCCAAGTTAGTTAGTGACTATTATGGTTTTGAACTAATTAATTTTGATATTTCTAATACATTTGATGCTTTTAAAGGTGAATTAAAAAAACTAGGTGAATTTAATGATGAACAAGTAAAAAATAGTGATATTAATTTAAAGCCAAGACTTCGAATGGCTACACTATATTACTTAGCAGCTCTTTATTCTAATATTAAAGGAAAAACTTATTTGGTGGCTGGTACAAGTAATAAATGTGAATTATATGTTGGTTATTTCACTAAAGGTGGAGACTCTGTTCATGATATTTCACCGATTGCTGATTTTACAGTTGAAGAGGTCATAAAAATTGGTGAATATTTAAAGGTGCCAGATAAGGTTTTATATAAAAAACCAAATGATGATTTATCAAATCAAACAGATGAGGATAAATTAGGAGTCACATATAAATCTATAGCGGATTATATGAATGATTCTAATTCTGTCAGTGAAGATACAGCTCAAAAAATTAAAAAATTACATAATAATAATTTACACAAATTTAATATTCCAACTTATAGGAGGTGATGTTATGGATAATAATGTGATGATAACTATTAAGGCCGATGAGGTAAAGTCTTTATTGTTAGATTATTATAAAAATATTTATCCAAATGAAATAAAAGCTATTGAAATTATTTCTAATAAAGAAGCGACCGGTTTATATGAAATACCATCTTTAATATCCAAAGTAAAACTGATTAGGAATATTAAAATAGGTAAATATATAGCTACATCTGAAGAGATTATTAGTAATCAAGATATTCAACAAATCATAGGGTTGAATTTAGACGATAATAACTATCAAGTTGAAAAAGTAATAATGGTTACTAAAAGCAGACTTGAGGGCTATTATGAACATGAGGAAATATATTTTGATGGTATAGAGGTATATTTAAAACCCTTAGAAAAGCAAAAACAAATTTGTAAACATATCTAAATTAATTACTAAAGTTATTAAGGAGTGTATATTATGAGTGATTTAAAATTAATTGTTATGAATAACTGTAAAGAGTTTGGTGAAAAGGTAAATAATTACCTACAACAAATTAACAAAACTAAAGAAAATTATATTATTCCTTTAGCAGCAAGCCGATTTTCTAATGGTGAAGGAAAAGTTAAAATCGAGGAAAGCGTACGAGATAAAGATTTATATATTATTAGTGATGTGGGTAATTATAGTCAAACCTATCAATTTCATGGAATGGAACATATAATGTCACCCGATGAACACTTTCAAGATATTAAAAGAGTCATCGCAGCAACTAGTGGTCATGCTAGTAAAATAAATGTCGTAACGCCACTTTTATATCAAGCACGTCAGCACAAGAGAAAAGGCCGTGAATCATTAGATTGTGCTATTGCTCTTCAGGAATTAGAAGCTTTAGGTGTCAATAATATTATTTCCTTTGATGTGCATGATCCTAATGTCACTAATGCAGTTCCTAGATTACCATTTGAAAATATATATCCAACTAATGTTATTTTAGAGGAATTGATAACTAATGAAGATATTGATGACTTATTAGTGATTAGTCCAGATATGGGAGCGATGGAACGTGCAAGATACTACGCTGAAATGTTAGATACTGACGTAGGTGTATTTTATAAACGTCGTGATTTAAGTAAAGTTATCGATGGTAAAAATCCTATAGTCGAACATGTTTACATGGGGGCTGATGTTAAAGATAAAAATATTTTGATAGTTGATGATATGATTGCTTCTGGCGCTTCTATGATAGAGGTGGCACACGAATTAAAAGAAAAAGGAGCTAAAAATATATATTTAGTCGCCACTTTTGCCTTAATGACAGAGGGAATTAATAGTTTCATTGAAGCTTATAAACAAGGTTATTTTAATAAAATGTATGTTGCTAATGTTTCCTATGTCCCAGAAATTATAAAAAGACAAGAATGGTATTATGACGTTGATTGCTCTAACCAACTTGCTCAGATAATTAGTAATCTTAACAATAAGAAATCATTAAAGGGATTATGCAATAATAAAAAAGATTTATTTGAAAAAATCAACCAAATTAAAGCTCGTAAATAGTAGAAAAGGAGGATTGGAAAATGAAAATTGGAATATTTGGAGGAAGTTTCAACCCTCCTCATAATATGCATCAAGATATAGCGCTAAATTTAATTAAAGAAAATTATTTAGATAAAGTTATTTTTGTTCCCACGGGGAACTACTATCCTAAGTCAGAATTAATTGAATTTAAACACCGTTATCAGATGCTAAAATTAATGGTTGGTTCTAATTCTGATATTAAAGTATCAGATTATGAATCTAAAGGTGAACTTACATATACTTATCAAACTTTAGATTATTTTCAATCTTTATATTCAAATGCTGAAATATATTTTATTTTAGGTTCTGATAACTTAAAATCCTTTAAAAAATGGAGAAATTACGAGTATATACTTAAAAAGTATAAAATTTTAGTAATTAATAGAAATGATGATGATATAAAAGGTTTGTTGTCAGACTATATTGATTATCAAAATAATATTATAAGTGCCGATATTCCATTAAAGGAAATCTCATCCACAGAAATAAGAAAACAAATTAGAAACGGAATCGACTTGAAAAATAAACTTGATAAACAAGTTATAGAGTATATTAAAAAAATGAAATTATATGTCAATTAGATAGTATAAAACTATGAATAAGAAAAAATAAAAGTTAGGTGGTGATGGAATTGCTCAACAGTAAGGAAGAGTTAAATTATGGTGAAATTTTATTTATAGGCAAATGTAATTATAAATGTTACTACTGTATTTGTAATGAAATGAAAAAAATGCAAAAAAATAAAGAAATATATAATAATCAACATTTCTCTAATTGGCGCAATTTTGAACAATTCTTAAGTAGGCTGGAAGCTGCAAATTGTCAAACTATTTATCTAAGCAGTACGAGTTCTGAACCTTTATTATATAAGTATATTGATGAACTTGTTAATTATCTATCTAATAGAGGATTTAAATTAGGAATTAGAACAAATGGGACACTGATTACAAAGAAACTTTCTCTTTTTGAAAAATTCAATGGTAGAATTTCTATTTCATTAAATTCGTTTAATGCTGATACTAATAAATTGATTGCTGGAAGTTCATTAATGCCCGATTGGCAAACAATATTTGATTATTTTAATAAGAATAATATTATGGCCAGAATTTCAATTGTTATTGTTCCAGAAAATTGTCACGAAATTAAAGATATGCTAGAAATTATATGTAAGCAAAAATGTATTAAATATGTTCAATTAAGAAAAAGATATAGTTATTATAATAGACAAGAAAATAGTGAAGATGAATCATTTAATTATGTTAAAAATTTTATCCAAGAAAATTGCAAAATTGAAAGTAATTATTTTGAGAGCCCAATATATAAGTATAAAAATTTATCTGTATCTCTGTGGTTTGATGTTTTTAAGAAAGAATCATTGAATACTTTAAATTACTTTGTAGATGGGTTAATAGCTAATAATAATTTATTAGTAGAGGCTTATGAAGAGAATCAAAATGAATAAAAACTAGGTAATATTATATATTTTGTTATTATTTAGATTTAAGGAGGAGTTAAAATGAAAAAAATATTGAAAAAATTTAATTTATTTGAGTGGGCTATGATTTTATCTGTTATTGGTTTTACATTGTATTTTTCATTAATTGATAAAGAAAGTTCAACTTTATATTTAATTATTGATGGAGTTGCAGCTATATGTGGAATATTTTGTGTAGTACTTTGTGCTAAAGGTAAGAAAAGTCAATATATTTGGGGATTATTTAATGTACTTGGTTATATAGTCATTTCTTTGATTAACAAATATTATGGTGAAGTAATGTTAAATGCCTTATATTATTTACCATCACAATTTATCGGATACTATTTGTGGAATAAGCATATGAATGATGATAGTGATGATGTTGTTGGCAAGAAATTAAATTTAAAACAAACTATAATATTTTTAGCTATTGCAATAGCAACAGTATTCTTATATAAAGCATTGTTAGATATTTTAGGTGGTAATAATACTTTATTAGATAGTTGTTCAACTGTATTCTCAGTGGTTGCTAATTTACTTATGATGTTAAGATATCGTGAACAATGGTTACTTTGGATAATAATTGATATTATTACTGTAGCTATGTGGGTTATTATTGGTGACTTTATCATGGTAACTATGTGGAGTGTATACTTAATTAATGCTTTTTATGGCTACTATAAATGGTCAAAATTATAGGTGATGTATATGTATAAAGTAGGAATGTATGGAGGATCTTTTGATCCATTACACATAGGACATCTTCACGATATCATTAGAGCAGCTTCAATGTGTGAAGAATTATATGTAATGATTAGTTGGTGTGAGAATAGAGAAAGTACAACAAAAGAGTTGAGATACAGATGGATATATAATAATGTTAAGCATTTAAACAATGTTAAAATTATCTTAATCGAGGATAAAGCTGTAAGTAAAGAAGAATATAATACTGATTATTATTGGGAAAAGGGTGCCGAAGATATTAAAAGAACGATCGGTAAACCAATTGATGCTGTTTTTTGTGGTAGCGACTATCTTGGAACTAATAGATTTGAAAGTCTCTATTGCCCCGAAAGCGAAGTTATTTATTTTGATAGGAGCGAGGTGCCAATAAGTTCAACTGAACTAAGGTTCGATGTATATGAAAATTGGCAGTATATTCCTCCGATATGCCGGCCATATTATGTGAAAAAAGTGCTTATTGTGGGAGGCGAAAGTACTGGAAAATCGACACTAGTTCAAAATTTAGCTATTGCTTATAATACCAATTTTGTTAGAGAAATCGGACGAGATACATGTGAAATAGTCGGTGGTGAAGAATTCATGAACGAGGATGATCTTTATGAAAATCTATTAAGGCAAAAAGTTGAAGAGATCAAAAGTCTTCAGAATAGTAATAAAATCATCTTTATTGACACAGATGCCTTAACTACAAAATTTTATGCTAACTTTTTATTAAATAATCAGGATGATGTTAAAAAGTGCAATGATTTAGCGGACGCCATAACTAATATAAATAATTTTGATTTAGCCTTATTTTTAGAACCAACAGTAGATTTTGTTCAGGATGGTACTAGAAATGAAAAAATAGCGGCGGATCGACTAAAATATAGTAATCAAATAAAAGAATTATTTAAACAACACAATATTGATTTTGTTTCTTTAGATGGGGATTATTTAAATCGTTTTAATAAAGCTAAAGAATTAATAAAAGACAGATTTAATATTAAAACCATATGGTAATTATCTTTAAATAAAAGTATAATATAATTGTTTATTAAATTTTATATGTCAATGGAAGGTGATTAATATATGTTAGGTGCAATTATAGGTGATATTGCTGGTTCTACCTATGAAGTAAAAGAGGTTAATGCTTTAAAAAAGAATACAAAAGTTTCATACGAAGAAAGAGTAAAAATATTAGATAAAAGAGTTTCCTTATTTCAAAAAGATTCATCATATACTGATGACAGTGTTTTAACGGCTGCTATTGCCGAGTGTATATTGAAGTCGGGGGATTATAAAGATTATTTAAAAACATTTGGTCAAAACGAAGTTATGTTAGGTATGGATAAATATGGTAGAAGTAGATTTGGTAAAGGTTTTATTTCATGGCTAAATAGCGATACTATAGGTGAAAGTTATGGTAATGGTTGTGCCATGCGTATAAGTCCTATTCCTATGTATTTTAGTGAATTAGATGAAATCCTGAACGAAACATATCAGGCAACTATTACTAGTCATAATCATAATGATGCTATTAATGCTACTAAGGCGGTTTCATTAGCTATATTTATGGCTAAAAATCATTGTTGTAAGGAAAATATCAAGCAAGCAATAGAAGAACAATGCGGATATGATCTAAACTTTAATTTAAAAGATTTACAGCAGAATTATAAGTTTACATCTAAGGCTAAAGATTCAGTACCGCAAGCCATATTTTGCTTTTTAGAAAGTGATGACTTTGAAGACGCGATTAGGAAAGCTATTTCAATTGGTGGTGATGCCGATACAATTGCAGCTATCACAGGATCTATTGCCGAAAACTATTATGGAATACCTCAAGATGTTATTAGGATGGTTCAACCTTTTATACCTGAATATATTAAGAATATAATTACGAGATTTTACTTAAAACTTGAATTTCTTGATTTTTTGAAACAAGAAAATATATATGATGAGAAATTTTTAAAATACTTAAAGACGAGAACGGTAACAACCCCTAGTAATACTGATAAAAGTTGGTTTGGGTGTTTCTCAATTGTTGATAATGAAGTATTAGTTGATATTAAATTATTAGTACCTGAAATAGAGAATAAAGATAATTTACTAGTTAATATTCATGAATATACACATGCTTATGACCTCTATCAGTTATTAGGATATCCTTATATTGAAGATAAAATGAATAAAGAAGCAAGGGCTAAAGAGATGGAAAAAAAGTACTTGTTAAGAAAGTAGGTAATTATGGAAGAATTAATAAAATTATTAACTGAGCAAAATAAAACAATAGCTACTATGGAATCTTGTACTGGTGGAGGTATCGCTAATGCGATTACTAATATGCCTGGAGCTAGTGAGGTTTTAAAATTTAGTGCTGTTACATATTCTAATGAATATAAAATTAAAATGGGTGTTTCGGCTGAAATTATTGACCAGTATACTGTTTATAGTATGGAAACTGCTATGGAAATGAGTAAAAAAATAAGTGATTTTGCCAACGCTGATATAGGCATTGGTGTCACTGGTAAAATTAATCGAGAAGACATTCGTAATAAGAGTGGTGATGATAGTAAAATATTTGTTAGTATTTATGACAAACAAAATGTAAAATATTATAATTTTTCTTTATTTGCAAATTCACAATTAGATCGTGAACAAAATAAATTAGAAATTATTTCTTTTATTGTTAAAAAATTAACTGAAATATTAAAAAAATGATATTTAAATATCATTTTAATCCAAACTATAGTGGTCGTAATAACGATAAAAACTATGCACTGATGGATCTTTAGTTTTACTACCATCATAGAATACATAAGTACAAAGTAGTTTTCCTTGGTTACTTTCGATAGCATTCTTAATTTTATCACGGGTCCTACCTAGATAGAAACTATCATCAATAAAAACAATCTTCTTATTTTTGATGTCATAATTCTCCCAAAAAGGAACTACTTCATTATCATTTCGTAGACCGCCATTAGTGACAATAATGCTTGCACTCAATTCTGAATCGAAATTTTTTTGGCAAAAAGCTTTAAAAACATCACCAAAATGACCACTTACAATCATATAGTCGAAAGGTTCCAATTCCAGAACTTTACCAATCATCATGGTTAAAAGTAATTTATCATTTCTTAATTTTTCATCAATTGCATCGAAAAACTTTTCGCCGCCCTCATGTTGAATAAGGCATTCTTCCACTAAATAGTTAATATTGTCTGTCATAATTCACCTCGGTCTAGGTATGTTATACTACATTATTTAATAATTTTTGTCAAATTATATGTTATAATTATTTTATAAATAAGAGGTGAGAAATGTGGATGGAAAAATATATAATAGCGAGGAAGAATTTTTAAAGGATTATGATTCGAGTATTTTCGAAAAATTATCATTAACTACCGATATATTAATTTTTAGTGTATCAAGTCAAAAACACGATAATTATCGAAAATTAAGTAAAAAAAGCTTTAGTGTCTTACTTGTGAAAAGAGATAATTATCCTTTTAAAGATAAATGGTGTTTACCAGGAGGATTCGTTGGTATTGATGAATCAATCGATGATGCTGCTAAACGCATTTTAGCCAATGAGACTAATCTTCATGACATATATATTGAGCAACTTTACACTTTTGGCGATGTCCATCGTGATCCGCGTATGCGTATTATTAGTACAGCTTATATGGCTTTGATTGATAAAAACCAATTATCAGAAGAAATCACGAAGAAAGCTAGTTGGTTTGATCTTATTTTTCTTGAAGATGAACATAAGATACATATTACCTTAGATAATGGTATAACCAATATAAATTTAGTTATTAAAAAAGAGTTGCGAGATAAAACAACTGATCGTTATGATTATATTGTAGAAAAAAATGATGGTCTGGCTTTTGATCATGCAATTGTTATTGCTAGTGGAATCTCACGTTTAAAAAACAAGGTTGAATACACTGATATTGTTTTTAATATGATGCCAAAGTATTTTACACTAGGTGAGTTGCAACAAGTTTACGAAGTAATTTTAGGTAAAAAATTGTTGGATCCGGCTTTTAGAAGGATTATTGCCAATAAAGTAAAGAAAACGACTAAAGTACAAACGGGTGGCGGTCATCGTCCTTCGGCACTGTTTACTTATTATAAAGCTGATTCATAACACAAGAAAAAAGAGAGGTGATATTTATGTCACGAAAAATAAATAATATTAAATTATTTGCAAACAATACAGAAAAAGCTAAAGCCATTCTACAAGTGGTTAAAGAAGAGATGGTTAATTACAAATTTAATTTAGTTGACTATAATTATGATTTGGCCATCGCTATTGGTGGGGATGGTTCTTTTTTAAGAATGGTTAAAGCAAATAATTTTAATAGCGATATCTATTATGTAGGAATTAACGCCGGAACTTTGGGTTTCTTGCAGGAAATAAAACCTGATGAAATTAGTGCTTTCTTTGATAAATTAAATCATGATGATTTTAAGGTTGATGAAATTGGAATTCAAGAAACTAATGTTATCAGTAATAATAATCAGCAACAGTTTTATTCATTAAATGAAATAGTTATTCGAGATGGTGATTTAAATACAGCTAAGTTAAATTTGTTTGTTGATAATACATTATTAGAAAAATTTGTTGGTGATGGACTTCTTGTTTCAACATCTGTCGGTTCGACAGCTTATAATTTAAGTTACGGTGGTAGTATCGTCTATAATACTTTTCATTCGTTACAAATTACACCAATAGCGCCACTTAATACTAAAAGTTACCGCGATCTATTAAACTCGGTTATTATACCGGATAATATGCAAATCAAAATTATTCCAGATAATAAAAATTTATTAATTACTGTCGATGGTGAAAACTATGTTTACAATAATGTTTCTGCTATTGAAACTTCGGTCCAGAAAAAACGAATTAAGTGTTTGCGCCTTAATGACTACAATTTTTTAAAAATCATTAACGATAAATTTCTAGATTAGGAGAAAATTATGATTAAAGCTTTAGAGCAAATGAAAAAGATTGATATGGATACTGAAAATTGGTTGAAATACCTATATTTTACTAATGAAAAAAATTGTAATTTAAATCGCATAAAATCATTAAAAGATATCAGTAATAGGGACACTTTTAATTATGTTAAAAAAACCTTAGAAATTTTAAATGATAGTGTTGATTTATATCATCTTTCATTATTAGAACTTAATATTCTTGAGGAAACTTTAAAGTGGGCCGATGTAGCTAAATGCGGTTATAAATATCAACGTCAAGAATGGGAAAAAAAGGGATATAATTTAGCAATTCATAATATTGGGTCATCACAAATATATATGGAAGAGATGGGACAAAATTATAATATAATTGTGGCAACTTTAATTAAAACACATGGTTTAATTGGTCAATATATTATGGGTGAAGTTAATTTAGACATCAATTATGAAATATATCAATTAATTGAGCAAGGTTTGATTGACCACGAAACGTTACGTAAAATTTTAATTGTTTTAAATCGTTGTATTATTTTAGCTATTTCTAGTACATTATATGATCGTATCAAGTCAGAAGTAGAGCAAATTATCGACCGCATTGTAGTTAATGACCTAGTTTGTAATTATAACGATTTTAATTATGTTATTGAGCGTTTTAAAAAACTTTTACCTAATATTAGTGATGAAGATAATCAAAATTTAAAATTAATTTTAAAAGATAAAAATATCTATAAGGTTATTGTAGATATCTTTGAAAATAGTGATTTATGGTATTTTGATGCCGCTTTAAATGATTTTCGATCTGATGAGATAATTAAAATTCTACTAATTATTAAAAATGGTTTTCCAGAAGTCAAACATATATCTTTTGAAAAATTGATGCGAGAAATTTATATTGATTACAATGGCAATAAAGAAATAAATATTTATAAAAAAAGAATTATGGAAGCTTATTTAGATGCTATCGATTATCACGAAATTTTAAATCATAATATCAAAAATAATCCGCATATTAAAGCACAACTAATTATTAAGAAAGATGTAGGTCTGTTTAATTTTCATTTTTCAATTCAAGCACGTAAATTAATTGAATTTTGTGAGGTTGCTTACGATAGCAGTGATCTATATAGCAAAGCAGTATTTATGTTGTATGATTTATTTGGTTTTAGACGTGATAAATATGATCGTTTCTATAATGAAATTAACTATCTTAATACGATGAATTTATCAATGAAGTTTAAGGCAGTAATTCTTGATTACATTGTCGGTAACACAGTTTTAGATGTTGGACCAGGTGGTGGCGGTTTATTAAATCTAATTGAAGATAAGCAACCTAATCTTAATGTCATTGGTATTGATATTTCACAAAATGTTATTGATGAATTAAATAAAAAGAAATCGTTGGAAAAACGTCACTGGAAAGTTATTAAAGGCGATGCCTTAAATTTGAAAAACTATTTTAAAGAAAAAGAAATTGATACTATTATTTTTTCGTCAATTATTCACGAATTGTTTTCTTATATTGAGACTGATGGACAAAAGTTTAATCATAATACCATAAAAAAAGCTTTAATATCGGCTTATGATGTTTTACCAACTGGTGGACGTATTATCATTCGTGATGGAATTATGACTGAACCAACTGATCAATATCGTATTATTGCGTTTCATAATGTCGAAGATATAAAGATTTTAGAGCGATATTGCCATGATTTTAAAGGCCGTGAGATAAAATATGAACAACTAACTTCCAATAAAGTTAAAATGTTAGTTAATGATGCGATGGAATTCTTGTATACTTATACCTGGGGTGAAAATTCTTATCCGTTAGAAATTCAAGAACAATTTGGTTATTTTACGCCATCGCAGTATGTTGATTTTATCAACGAAATATTTAATAATCAATGTCACATTATTAAATGTTATCACTTTTTACAAGAGGGATATGCAGAAAATTTATTAACTAAAATTAGCATTTACGACGAAAATAATAATATTGTTGATTTACCAGATAGTACTTGTATTATTGTTATTGAGAAATAAAAAAAGGATACAAGGAAATAGATTGCAGTATGAATTAAGACCAACATTGTTGGTTTTTTTCATGAACTTTGGGATGGTCTGCAAACCTATAAACACTATGTATCCAAAAACATTATACCATTAGTTAACTATAAAGTAAATAGAAAAATTAACTTTCGGTTAATTTTTCTTTTCTATTTGTTAACTAATCGATATAAATTTATCGACGGCTTGTTTAAAAACCTAAAATTAATAGTCGATGTACCGATGCCACTTGATATATATAAGTCAGTATTATTTATTAAATAATGTTCTTTATAATACTTTTTAGCCTTTGGTGGTAGAATAGTGGCTCCAATAAAAGGAAGTCTTACTTGTCCGTTATGAGAGTGACCGGCTAAAACTAAATTAAAGTTATCAATTTGCACTTCGTCAATTAAGTCTGGTTCGTGCATTAACAGAATTTTAAATTTTGGACCATTATCCTTGTTATCATTAATATATTTATTGATATTCAGCATTCGATCGTCCATGCTTTTTTTACTAGATAGGTAAGTCTTCAAGCCAGCAATCATAATTGGTTCATAACTTCTGTTATAAACGATATCGTAATTATCATCTAAGTTTATAAAGCCACTTTCTAATAAAATACTAGTATATTCTTTGAATTGAAAATCATGATTTCCCGTGATCGCATACTTGTTAATTACGGGATCAATTTTTTGTAAAGTTTTGATAATATCCAATCTTTTATTTTCCGTTAAAGTTGTATCTTTATCGATTAGATCACCAGTAAAAACGATTATATCAGGATTTAAGCTATTTACTTTATTAACTAATTCTTCTAATTCTTTTTTATTAATAGTTCGTCCAAAGTGAATATCACTTAAATGAATTATTTTAGTTCCATGAAAGCTATCAGGAATATTAGTATCAAAGATTCTATATTCTTTAATTTTCAAGCCACTAGTACCAATGTAACGGGCATATAATAGTAAACCACTACTTAATAAAATTAACACAAATAAAAACTTTAAAATTTTTTTAAGTGTAAATAATTTTTCTTTTTTGGCATGCTTAGCTTTTTTCATCCTATCACCTAGATATATTTTATCATATTTTTTGGGGTTAAAAAACGTTATTTTTAAAATAACGTTAAGCTAGAAATAATAATAAGATTTGTAAAGCTACTAAGATTCCGTTATGCATAAAATGAAATCCCATTGGAACAAAGATGTTATCAGTTTTTACTAACATATAAGCGAACACCACGCCTGGAGCTCCATATGGAATAATATATAGAAGATCAACTAGTGACTCCATACTAGTAAATACATGTAGTCCGCCAAAGACAAAGGCTGACATAAAAATGAATAAAATGTTATTAGAAAAAATAAATCTGAATCCTTGTCTAAAAACTAATTCCTCAACCAATGGTGCGAATAATACAGCTGAAAAGAAAATATATATGGGGCTAATATTCATCATCTGTCTGATAGTTTCTTCATTATTAGCAATATTACCATTATTGATCATAGAAATAATAACGTTGCTAACCATCATGATGGCGATCCCTAATAACCAATATTTAAAACAGTCAGCATAATAATCTTTATGTTTTTTCTTAATTTCTTGAAAATCATTTTTTAATTTTTTTCGAAAGATAAAAGCAATTATTGCCATGAAAACAATTTCATAAGCAATCATATACACTATTTTTATCCATGTTGGCATTTGACTGGTGTCGATATTTAATAGTTGGAATGGTAAACCTTCTATTTCACTTAGAATGAAGTAGGTTATAAAGGCACCTAGGCCGATAAATGGCAGCAACCAACTTTTCTGTTTAACCTTTTTTGTCATTTTATCATCTCCATTAACTATTATAACATATTTTCCATATTTATCTATTTTAAGTATCAACATTGCTATTTTATGTCATAAAATGTTAAAATATAAATAAAAGTAAGGGTGAAGAGTGTGAAAAAAATAATCATTAGTGACTTTGATGATACCATTTATATTAATGGTAAGATTGCCATTAAAACTGTAGAATTAGTTCATCAATTTCGGTCTGCTGGTAATTTATTTATTATAGCTAGTGGCAGTTCATATCCATCGTTAATTGATAAAATAAAAGATAGTAAGTTAGAGTACGATTATTTAATATGCGATCATGGGTGTAATATCGTGAAAAATAACCAATTAATTTTTTCTGAAGTGATCGATCCCGTTATAATTAAAGAATTAATTGCGTATTACAAATTAGACAAACGTGATAATGTTTTCGCTGTAAGTAAAGATAAGGGTATTGTGTCCTTAAACCATGATTGTATTTCCAAACTTCAAATTCCTTTTAGTATTACTGGGGATGACTTTAAGGCTAAACAGTATATGAAGGAAAAATATGGTGATAAGATTAATTGTTATTGTATTATGCATAATAATGCAGTAGAGGTTATTTCTGGTAAGGCTAGCAAATTGAAAGCTATCGATAAAATTATTGATACGGAAAAGTTGAACAGTTATGAAATGTATACGATTGGTGATGGTTACAGTGATATCGAAATGGTACAAAAATATCATGGATATTGTGTTGAAAATGCAGTTGAAGATTTAAAGCAGGTAAGTAAAAAAGTATATGGCAGTTTTCCTGAATTTCTCTCTGAAGTTGTTACTTACAAAATAATCTAATCTTTTTACTTTAAAACACTTTATTTTTATCAGAAATATGTTATAATAATTACATCAAGCAACGAGTGGATATTCCACTCGTTAATTTTTGGAGGGATTATGGATATAGCTGAAAGAGTTAAAAATTTAATCGAACGAACAATTGAAGAACATGGTTACATTTTAGATAATGTTGCATATGAAAAAGAAGGTAGTATTAATTTTTTAAGAATCATTATTGATAAGCAAGGAATAATCACTGTTGAAGATTGTGTTGAAGTTAGTGGACTTGTCAACCCCATTCTAGATGAGGCTGATTTAATTGAGGATAATTATATTTTAGATGTTTGTTCTAAAGAGAAAGGTAGTGAGTAAAATGCGTAAAAAACAAAATGAAGAATTTAAAGGTATGGATCCGAAGGCGTTTAAGGCCGCAGTTGCATTATTGAAAAAGGAAAAAGGTATCGATGAACAAGTAATATATGATGCCTTAGAATTGGCTTTAACATCAGCCTATAAAAAGAATTATCATTCGTTAACTAATGTTCATATCAAGATTGATAAAGAAACTGGTGAGGTTAAGGTGTATTCTTATAAAACCGTTGTTCCAGATAATTATGAAGAGTTAGAAGAATGGGATTTACTTAATGCTAAAGAAGAGCTTAATAAAGAAGTCGATGATGAAGAGGAAGAAGATGATAGTGAACCTTTTATTTTCGACGAAAGAATTCATATTCCTTTAACTGAGGCTAGAAAAATTATTCCAAATATCGATGTTGATGAAACTATCGAGGAAGAAGTAACACCAAAAGATTTTGGTCGAGTTGCAGCTGCTACAGCTAAACAAGTTGTAGTTCAAAAAATTCGTGAAGCAGAACGCAATACTATTATTGAAGAATTCAATGATAAAGAAGATGAAATGGTTACGGGTATTGTTGAAATGGAAGATGTTCGTAATTACTACATTAATTTAGGTAGAACACAAGGTATTTTACCTAAAACAGAAACTATTCCTGGTGAAACGATTAAAATGGGTAGTAGTATAAAAGTTTATATAAGTAAAGTAGAAAATAATTCTAAAGGACCATTAATCTTATTATCAAGAAGTCACTATGGTTTTGTAAAAAGATTATTTGAATTAGAAATACCAGAAATCAATGAAGGAATTGTACTTGTTTATAGTGTTGGACGGGAAGCAGGATTACGTACTAAAATAGCTGTGTATTCTGAAAACCCTAATGTCGACGCTATAGGTGCTTGTATTGGTGAAAGAGGCTCACGAATTAATCGTATTATTGAAGAACTAAATGGTGAAAAAATAGATATTATTTCTTATGACAAGGATCCAATGAAATTTATTGAAAATGCGCTTAGTCCAGCTAAAAATCTTCATGTCCTAGTTACTGATGAAAAGAAAAAAGAAGCGATAGTTGTAGTTGATGATGATAATCTATCATTAGCAATTGGTAAAAAGGGAGTTAATGTTAAGTTAGCTTCCCGTGTTACACATTATAAGATTGATGTTAAAACGAATGATCAAGCTAGAGAAATGGGAATTAATTTTGTGGCTTAAGGGTTGGTGAAATCATGAAAGTAAAAAAAATACCAATGCGTACTTGTCTAGTGACAAGAGAAAAACTGCCCAAAAAAGATTTAATTCGCGTTGTTAGAACTCCAGAAGGACGTATTGTCTTAGATGAAACTGGTAAAATCAATGGGCGTGGAGCTTATTTAAAAAAAGACCTTCAAGTGTTTGAAAAGGCTAAAAAAAGTAATATTTTAGCACGTCAACTAGAGACTGATATTCCAGATGAAATCTATAGTGACTTAGTGTCATTAGTAAAGTAGGTGTGATAATGAAAAGGTCCGATTATATTTCTTGGGACGAATATTTTATGGGAATGGCTAAATTATCAGCTGCTCGTAGTAAAGATCCCTCTACACAAGTAGGTGCTTGTATCGTCAATGACTTACATAAAGTTTTGTCATTAGGTTATAACGGAACTCCAATTGGTTTTAGCGATGATGATATGAAATGGGAACGAGATGGAGCTTATTTAGATACTAAGTATCCATATGTATGTCATTCAGAATTAAATGCGATTTTAAATGCTCGTGGGGTTGATCTAACAGGTTCGACTTTGTATGTAACTCTATTTCCTTGCAATGAATGTGCGAAAGCAATCATTCAAGCAGGGATAAAAAAAGTTATTTATGCTGATGATAAATACGCTGATAGTGACAGTGTAAAGGCTTCAAAAATAATGTTTGATGAGTGTAAAATTGAATATAAACGATATAATTTTTCTGGTAAAATATTACCTTTAGAATTATAAAACAAATGAAAGAGGTGATGTTTATGATGAGTGTATTTGAATATGCTGAAGATGTAAATAAGACGGTTGATTATATATTAAAAAAAGCTACTGAGCTAGGAATTGGTGTCAATAGTGATGATGATATGCTTAGTGAAGACGATATTATTATGTTAGATAATGCTATTGATGATGATAGTGAAGAATTAGAAGATCATATTGAGGAAATTGCCGATGAAATTATCAAAAAAGAAAAAATTGAAACTGGGCATGCAACCAATAAGGTCAAGATAAAAAAGAAAAACGAACAGATGGTTAATTCTAAGAAGGAACTAGCTAATAAGAAAAAACAAATGTATAAAAACAAAGAGAAACTTATGTCTAATACGCCAGCAGTTGATGATAATATTGTTTTATACAAAGATAATATGACAATTAGCGATTTAGCTAATGCGTTAAATGTAAATGGTGCGGAAATCATCAAAAAACTATTTAATCTTGGCATTATGGCAACCTTGAATAATGCTATAAGTTTTGAAAATGCTGAAATTTTAGTTTTGGATTACAATAAAGAATTGAAAAAAGAAGCTACAGCTGATGTTACTAACTTTGAAGAATTTGAAATTAATGACCGTGAAGAAGATTTACAGGCTAGGCCACCAGTTGTAACAATTATGGGTCATGTTGACCACGGGAAGACCACTTTATTGGATACAATTAGAAAAAGTAGCGTAGCTTTAGGTGAAGCCGGTGGAATTACGCAAGCTATTAGTGCTTACCAAGTTATGTGTAATGGTAAATTAATCACCTTTATTGATACTCCAGGCCACGCAGCCTTTACAGAGATGCGTGCTCGTGGTGCGCAAATGACCGATATCATAATTATTATTGTTGCTGCTGATGATGGTGTTATGCCACAGACTAAGGAAGTAATTGACCATGCTAAAGCGGCTAAAGTTCCAATTATCGTGGCAATCAATAAAATCGATAAGCCTGGAGCTAATCCGGAAAAGGTTATGACTGAATTAACAGAATATGGCTTGACACCTGATAGTTGGGGTGGTGATACTTTATATACCAATATTTCTGCCAAAAATGGTACTGGTATTGAAGACTTGTTAGAAAACATTTTATTAGTCGCTGAAATGCAAAATTATAAAGCCAATCCTAACCGTTATGCAGTTGGAACTGTTGTTGAATCACGTCTTGATAAACACGTTGGACCAGTTGTAACGATGTTAATTCAAAATGGGACCTTACGCTTAGGTGATCCAATAGTTGTTGGTTACGCCTATGGCAAAGTAAGAACGTTAAAAAATGATAAAGGAGAAGAAATAACTGAGGCTTATCCATCGCAGCCTGTCGAAATTACTGGTATCAATGATACCCCGATGGCAGGAGACAGATTTATGGCTTTTGAAACAGAAAAGCAATCACGTAGTATCGGTGAGGAAAGACGGAATCAAGCTAAATTAAAAGAAAATCAAAAAAGCACCTCAGTATCACTTGATGATCTTTTTGCCCAGATTCAAGAAGGAGTCAAAGAAATCAATATTATCATTAAAGCCGATGTTAACGGTTCTGCAGAAGCTGTTAAAAATTCACTTGAGAAAATTGATGTTGAGGGAGTTAGAGTTAAAGTTATTCGTAGTAGTGTTGGGGCTATTACTGAAGGTGATGTTGTTTTAGCTAAAGCATCAAATGCTCTAATTGTTGGTTTTAATATTCGACCTAACAATAGTATTAAAGATTATGCTAAAGAAAATGGCGTTGATATTCGACTTTACGATATTATCTATAAAGCAGTAGAAGAAATGGAAGCAGCAATGAAGGGAATGTTAGATCCTGAATTTGAAGAAAAAATATTAGGTAATGCTGAGGTTCGCCAATTATTTAAATTTTCTAAAGTTGGTATAATTGCCGGATCTTTTGTTACAGATGGTATTATTAAAAGAGATTCTAAAGCACGAGTTATAAGAGATAGCATTGTTTTATATGATGGTAATATTAATTCATTACAGAGAGAAAAAGATTCAGTTAAAGAAGTGAAAAAAGGTTTAGAATGCGGTATTACTATAGAAAATTTTAATGATCTTAAAGTAGGCGATGTTATTGAAGCATATGAGATGGTTGAAAAAGCAAGATAATTCTTGCTTTTCTTTAAAATATGATATAATTAAAATGGTGATATAATGAATAATATTAAATTAGAAAGAATTAACAGTAATCTCGTAAAAGAATTAAGTTATATTTTAGCATCAGAGATTAAAGATAACGATATAAAGTTTGTAACAATTACAGATTGCAAAGTAACTAATGATTTAAGTTTTGCTAAAGTTTATTTTACTGTTTTAGATAATAATCGCAAACAAGAAACGTTAGAAGCTTTAAAAGGTGCAAGTGGATTTATTCGTAGACAACTAGCTGATCGTGTAGAAATTAGACATATACCAGAACTACAATTTGTATATGATGAGTCAATTCAATACGGTCAAAAGATAGAAAAAATTATTGATGAAATTCATCAAAATAATAAAGAGGGTGATTAATGTATGACGATACCAGAAGCTTATCAATTATTAGGTTTAGATTATAATGCTGATGCTGAAACTTTACGTAAAAAAGCTTTTGAATTACGTAAAAAATACTATTTGGAAAAGAATAATTCGGCAATTAATCAGCTTGATATTGCAACAAGAGTTATTTCTGCATGTGTTGAGAAGAAACAACATTCAACCCTATTTAAAACAGTAAATCCAGAACCTCATGAATATGAATTTTATGAGCACATGTATGATAAACCTAAAAGCACTATTCCTTTTGAACAAATTTTACAAAATGAAATTATTTTAAATAATGCTAAGCATCAAATTAGAGATTATTTAGTTTCACTAATTACTGGGTTAGATTATATATATGATTTAGATAAGTTACAACAGTTTATAAACAGTAGTGGGCTTAGCTCCATTATATCTATTGAGAGAAAAACACCAGATAAAAGACAGAAATAAAGATTGACGTTATTCCAAAATCATGTTATATTAATTATATTATTTAGCAATGAAGAATTTTAGGTAGGAATTTAAGTGGACAATAGAAAGTTAGTGGTTGATGCAAACTAGCCAATCTTAAATTTTAAAGTACAGGTTTGGAGCTAAAACGCTATTTCGCGTTATCGATTTGAGAGCATAATGGTTATTATGAAATAAGGTGGTACCACGGTTAAATCGTCCTTATATTATAATAATCTTTTTTTATATATTAGGAGTGATAAAATGGTAAAAAGAATCATATTTGATCTTGATGACACCTTAATTCCTTGGCGAGATGATTATTGGTATCAGTTTATTCCGATGCTAAAGAAATTTAAAGTAATTGACAATGTTGATGATATTAAACGGTTGAGTGATATTATTGATGAATATGAAAGAGAATATACGCACTATGATGAATCGACCTTTATATCACATATTAATAGAAAAATGGGAAAAGAAATATCTTCTTCCTTCTTTGATGAATTAAAATCTTTTTTCACCACCTGCATACCGAATAGCGTCGATGTGCAGATAGTTGACACTTTATCTTATTTGAACACGAAATATGAATTAGTGGTGCTGACAAATTTTTTTGAAGATTTACAAAAGAAAAGGTTAGAAAATTATGGAATAATCAATTGCTTTAAACATGTATATGGTGGAGATAAATTTATCAAACCGAGTAAAGAAAGCTACTTATTAGCCTGTGGTCCATATCATCCTAATGAATGTATAATGATTGGTGATAATTTTCAAAATGATGTCGAAGGCGCTATTAAAAATGGATTACAGGCTATTTATTTAAATTTAAGTCACAAAAAAGTTAGCGAAGATATCGCTTCCATTAACAGTTTAGAAGAATTGAAAGATATTTTATAAGGAGGTTTAGTTATGGAATTAAATAAATATATTGATCATACTAATTTAAAAGCAAATGCAACAAAAGCAGATATAAAAAAACTATGTGATGAGGCAATAAAATATAAATTTGCATCGGTTTGTGTTAACCCTTGTTATGTTGAATTGGCTTCTTCAATTTTAAAAGATACTAATATTGAAGTTTGTACCGTAATTGGTTTTCCATTAGGAGCAAATAACGTACGAACGAAAGAATATGAGGCTATCATCGCTATTGAAAATGGTGCTACTGAAATTGATATGGTTATCAATATCGGAGCTTTAAAAGATAAAGATTATGATTATATTAAAGAGGAAATTGAAAGTATCCGTGATGCCATTGATGGGCATGTATTAAAGGTTATCGTGGAAACCTGTTATTTAACTGATGATGAAATTAAAAAGATGACGGAAATTTGTAATGAGACTTTTGTTAATTTTATTAAAACTTCCACAGGTTTTGGTACTAGAGGAGCTAGTGTTCATGATGTTGAAATTATGAATACCTATCGAAATGAAATCCTTGAGATTAAAGCTAGTGGTGGTATTAAAGATATTGATACTGCTGAAGCAATGATTAAAGCTGGTGCTACTAGACTAGGAACAAGTAGTGGTGTTCAATTAATGACATTGGAAAATGATGAAGGAGATGATTAGAAATGACATTATTTGAAGATTTAAAGTGGAGAGGTCTTATTAAAGACATAAGCAGTCCAGATTTGGAAAAAAAATTAAATGAAGAGCAAATAACTTTTTATATAGGAACAGATCCTACGGCTGATTCGATGCATATCGGGCATTTTTCGTCATTTTTAATTGCTACTAGGTTGGCAAAATATGGTCATAAACCCATTTTATTAATCGGAGGGGCAACTGGTTTAATTGGTGATCCTAAACCATCAAAAGAACGCCAGATGATTACTAAAGAAACCGTATTAAAAAATGTTGAGGGATTAACCAATCAAGCTAAAAGTATTTTTGGATTTGAGGTTGTCAACAATTATGATTGGATTAAAGATATTAATATCTTGGATTTCTTAAGAGATTATGGGAAATACATTAATGTTAATTATATGTTGGATAAGGATATTATAAGTAGGAGATTGGATTCGGGTATTACTTTCTGTGAATTCGCTTATACCTTATTACAAGGATTAGACTTTGTTCATCTAAATAAAATCAAAGGTGTTACTTTACAAGTGGCTGGTTCTGATCAATGGGGAAATATTACAACTGGGATTGAACTTGCACGAAAAAAAGAGGATATTGAATTATTTGGTATGACAATGCCTTTAGTCTTGGATGCTAATGGTGTTAAATTTGGTAAAACAGAGGGTAACGCTTTATGGCTAGATAAAAATAAAACTTCATCTTATGAATTATATCAATATTTAATTAATTCAGATGATAGTTGCGTTATTGATTATTTAAAAAAATTAACATTCTTATCTAAAGAGGAAATAGAAATAATCGAAAAGGAGCATAATAAAGCTCCGGAAAAAAGAATTGCGCAACTTGCTTTAGCTAAAGAAGTTATTACTTTCCTACATGGGAATGAAGAATTTGAAGAAGCATTAAAAGTTAGTGAATCATTATTTAAGGGAGATGTTAAAAATCTATCTTTAAAAGAAATTGAATTAGGTTTTAAAGGCGTTCCTCATATTAGCTTAAAAGAAAATGAGATTTTAATAGATATGTTAATTAATAATCAAATTTGTAATAGTAGAAGAGAAGTTCGGGAATTTTTAAATGCCGGTTCAATTACTTTAAACGGGGAAAAAGTTAGTGATGAGAACATGGTTATTACTAAAGATTTAGCAATCGAAGAAAAGGTAATTGTTATTAGGCGTGGTAAAAAGAAAAATTATATTGGTTTATTTTAAAAATAAAAACACAGAAATTTCTGTGTTTTTTGTTCGTTATTAACGGTTGTAGAATTCAACGACTAAAGATTCATCAATTTGATCGTTTAATTCACTACGTTCAGGTAATCTAACAAATGTTCCAGCCATGTTTTTTTCATCATAAGTAATGAATTCAACACGTTTTGCCATTGCTTCTAAAGATGATTTGATGATAGTTAAATCTCTATCAGATTCTTTAACAGCAATCACGTCACCTGGTTTACAAGTATAAGATGGAATATCAACCTTATTACCATTAACAGTTATATGTCCATGGTTAACCAATTGTCTTGCACCACGTCTTGTTGTAGCAAAACCGATGCGATATACTAAATTGTCTAAGCGACTTTCTAGTAATTTTAAGAAATCTTCACCAAGAACACCCTTCATTTTTCTAGCTTGTTCAAAAATTTTCTTGAATTGCTTTTCGTTAATTCCATACATAAATCTGATTTTTTGTTTTTCTTGTAATTGAATTCCATAGTTAGATAATTTTTTAGGTCTAGCTTGACCATGTTGTCCAGGAACAGTTGGTCTTTTAGCTAACTCTTTACCAGTTTCAAGTGTTGAGAAACCTAATCTTCTAGATTTTCTATAACTTGGTCCAGTATATCTTGCCATATTCTTTCCTCCTTCGATATTTTTGTAAACATCGAGGTTGTTTGTCATTTAATAGGGTGTTTATTCGAATATTTTCACTTTGCAGCACAAGCTACCCAATAAACCACACTATTATAGTTATAATAGGTAATAAACACGTTACTAAACTCAAACAACGCTGCCAACGTATACATGATTACAATTATAATATATTTTATATTATAAGTCAACACAATAACCTAAAAAGTTATTTATAAAATTATATGCTATTTCTGTTAAAAATTACCATTAGATATTTTTATGCAAATTCATAAAAAGGAGTGCAAAAATTGTCGAATATATGGTAAAATTATAATAACGAGGTGATTATATGGATAATTTAGTACTTATTTTAATTACGCTAACTATAATTTCAATTGTCCTTATCGTCATCATTTTAAACTTAATTCAAAATCGAAAAAATAAAGAATATAAGAAAGTTTTAGATAATTTGGAAGTAGAAAAAAATGTTATTGAAGGAACACCTATTGCTTCTGAGTTAGACAAAATAGAAGAATTAAAGAAAAATGAGAAGTTAGAGGTTATGTATAATGATTGGCAAGAACGACTTGATACAATCAAAACTGTTCAAATACCTAAAATAACAGATATGTTAATTGCTGCTGATTATTCATTGTCAAAAATGGATTATAAATCGACAATGTATAAAATTGCCAAATTGGAAATGGAATTATATAAAGTAAGAACTAATTCTGAATTTTTACTTAGTGAAATTAAAGAAATAACTGATAGTGAAGAGAGAAATCGAGCAATTATAACTAAATTGAAAGCTAATTATCGTGAGCTTTATCAAAAGTTCGAAGAAATGAAAAATGAATGTGGTGAGATAGCTACTTCTATTGAATTACAATTTGAAAATATCGCTAAACGATTCGAAATTTTTGAAAAGGTCATGGAAAATAACGATTATGTTGAAGTGCCTAATATTGTTAAAGCTATTGAAGAAATGCTAAAACATATGGATGTAGTTGTCGATGAGGTTCCAGCTATTGTGATGCTGACAACTAAAATTTTACCTAAAAAAATTAAAGAGGTTGAAGATACATATCGGACAATGACTAACTGTGGTTATCCTCTTGATTACTTGAATGTTGAATATAACATTAATGAAGCTAATAAGAAAATTAATGATATATATGACCGTTGTAAAGTTTTAAATTTAGAAGATAGTTTATTAGAATTAAAAGTTTTAATGGATTATTTTGATTCTCTATTTAATGATTTTGAGAAAGAAAAAGTTGAACGAGCTAGCTATGATGATGCTAATCGTATTTTTAAGAAAAAGTTAGAAAAGATTAATCAATTGGTCGATGATATTTTTTCACAAATTCACGATATTAGAAATATCTATAATTTGTCTGAGACTGATATTGATTTGTTAAATGAAGTTCGAAACGAGTTGAAAAGTTTAAACGCTGATTACAGCACATTAATTACTCATACAAGTAATGCCACTTTTGCTTATTCAAAGTTGACAAAGGAGATTGAAACTTTAGTTGTTCGTTTAGCTGATTTAGAAGATCGTTTAGATAACTCTTTAGATGCCATTGGAAGTATGCGAGATGATGAAGTACGAGCTCGTCAGCAATTGGAAGAAGTTAAATTGATTTTAAAAGATGCTAAACTGAAAATGCGTGATTATAATTTGCCAGTAATTCCTAGATCTTATTTTGTAGAATTGAAAGAAGCGCAAGCTGCTATTAAAGAAATTGTGCGTGAATTAGATAAAAAACCAATTACCATAAGTGTTTTGAATACTCGTGTTGATACTGCCCGTGATTTAGTTTTTAAATTATTTGGAGATACTAAAGAATTAATGAAAACAGCTATGTTTGCGGAAATGGCAATTGTTTATGGTAATCGTTACCGTACATCAATTGACGGTTTGGATCACAATTTAAATTATTCAGAAGCACTATTTTTTAAAGGTGAATATCAAAAATCATTAGAACTTACTATTAAATCTTTAAATAAAATAGAGCCTGGTATATATGATAAGTTACTACATTTATATGGCGATGAAAGATAATTATTTAATTATCTTTTTCTTTTTTAATAAAAATGCTATAATTAATTGACTAGAGGTGACATTATGAAAAAATTAATTTTAATTAAATATGGAGAATTAACAACAAAGAAGGATAATCGTAAAATGTTCATAAGATTATTAGAGAACAATATTAAAAATTTGTTAAAAGATATCAATTTTAGTTTGCACTGTGATCGTGTGCGTATGTATATTGAGGTCGATGAAATAGATTTGGATAATACTGTCTCTAGGCTTAAAAATGTCTTTGGAATTCATAGTATAGTTGTTTGTCATCAAGTAAATACTAATAATGATGACATTAAAAATAAAGTTTTGGGGTTAGTTAAATGTTATCCACAAGCTAAAACTTTTAAAATTGAAACAAAACGTGCTTGGAAAGAATTTCCTATTCATTCGATGGAATTTAATTGTTTAATAGCGGGTTTTGTTTTAAAAAATAGTTCTTTAAAAGTTGATGTTCATATGCCAGATTTATTAATTAAAATTGAAATTCGTAACAATGGTACATATATATATACTAACGAAATAGAGGGTGCTGGCGGATATCCGGTTGGCGTTCAAGGAAAAGGCCTATTGATGTTGAGTGGTGGGATAGATTCACCAGTAGCTGGGTATTTAGCATTGAAACGTGGTGTTGATTTAGAGTGTTTATATTTTGAATCACCACCACATACTAGTATAGAAGCACAAAATAAAGTTATAAAATTAGCGGGTATTATTAATAAATATTCAGGAAATATTAAAGTCAATATTGTTCCTTTTACTAAATTACAAGAAGAAATATATAAGAATGTACCTAGTAGTTATAATATAACCATTATGCGACGAATGATGTATCGTATTGCGGAAAAAGTGGCAAGAAAACATAAATGTCGTGCTATTATCAATGGAGAAAGTATTGGTCAAGTTGCTAGTCAAACATTAACTAGTATGGGTGTTATTAATAATGTAACTAACATGCCAATTATTAGACCAGTAGCATGTCTTGATAAGCTAGAAATTATTAAAATTTCTAATATGATTGGAACGTATGGAACAAGCATTTTACCATATGAAGATTGCTGTACGATTTTTTTACCTAAACATCCAGTTATTAATCCGTCATTAGACAAGTGTTTAGAGTATGAAAAACGCTTTGATTATGAAAGTTTAATTGATGAATGTATCAGTAATATTAAAGTTGTAACAGATTTCAGTAATACTGATTTTAAGGATTTGTTATAAACCAAAAATTACCACTCAGAAAAATGTATTAATTTACCTTTTGTACACATTCTATAAGTGTACAGGAGGTGAAACAAATGAATAATAGTAAATCAACTAGCCGTTTCGTAGTTCCAGGAGCTAAACAAGCTATCGATAAAATGAAATATGAAATCGCTAACGAATTTGGTGTAACTATGGGACCAGATGCTACTGCAAGAGCTAATGGATCTGTAGGTGGAGAAATCACTAAGAGATTAGTACAAATGGGTGAACAACATTTAGGTGGTTCAAATTACCAAGCTAAATAATTATAAATAAAATGGACAGTAGCTACTGTCTTTTTTAATATCCATAATTTACTATCAATAATAATTGATAATTTGTCCATTATAATAATAGGTGGTGAGATGTATGAATAATAAACTAGTCGTACCTGGTAGTAAACAGGCTTTAGAAAGTTTAAAATACGAAATTGCACGTGAATTAGGTATAACACTAGGGGCAGATACTGCTTCTAGATTAAATGGCACAGTAGGCGGCGAAATGACAAAAAGATTAGTAGAATTAGGAAAACAGTATTATAATAATGTTTCTAAATTTTAAAAAAGGGATAGTTAATACTATCTTTTTTTAGATATTTCCTTTATAATATAATATGTAAATATTTGAATAGTGGAGTATGGTTTATGAAGAAAAAGAATAAGAGAAAATTATTATTAATATTATTATTTTTGTTTTTAGCATTATTAAGTATCACTGGTTATTTAGCTTATAAAATTATAAATGATAAAAACAATGAAATTCCTGTTGAAAAACCAAAACAGGAAGAAAAAGAAATGAAGAAAGAATATCATGCATCTTTTATTGGTGTTGGTGATGCCTTATTACATAATGGTGTCTATATGGATGCTGCTACTGGTAAAATTGGTGGTGATGGTTATCAAATTTACGATTTTACGGAAATGTTTACTTATATAAAACCAATTATTGAAAAATATGATTTACGTTTTTACAATCAAGAGACAATCATAGGTGGCAAAAACTTAGGTTTATCTAATTATCCATTGTTTAATTCGCCTGATGAAATTGGTAGTGATTTAGTTAATAAAATAGGTTTTAATTTGGTTAACACGGCAACCAATCATACATTAGATAAAGGAACTACGGGAGCTTTATATTCAGCTAACTTTTGGGATAAGCAAGAAAATGCGTTGATGGTGGGAACCAGTAGCTCTGTGGAAAAACGTAATACAGTCGTAACTAAGGAAATCAACGGTATTACTTATGCTTTATTAGGATATACTTATGGAACTAATGGTATACCTATACCAGCCGGATACGAGTATCTTGTAAACCTATATTCTGATGCACAAGCTAAAAAAGATATTGAAGCAGTAAGAGATAAAGTTGATGTGGTGATGGTATCAATGCATTGGGGTGTGGAATATACTCATACCCCGACGGAAGAACAAAAAAGGCAAGCTTCTTATTTAGCATCTTTAGGAGTTGATGTTATAATAGGACATCACCCACACGTTATTCAACCAATTCAATATATAGATAATACTTTAGTAATTTATTCATTAGGTAATTTTATTTCTGCACAGGATGGTAACCAAAAACGTGTTGGTATGATTGCTGGATTTGATATAAATAAAACGGTAGAAAATGGGAAAACAACAATTAAAATTGAAAATCCACGAGCCGATTTATTGTGGACTTACCATCAATATTATAAGAACTTTAAAGTTATCCCTTTTTCACAATTGAATGATAGTCTCTTACCTGGTTATCAACAAATCTATGAACAATATAAACCAATTATAACTGAATATGATAGCACTGTTCAAATAGGTGTTTAGATTATAGATAAAAGAAAGCATAAGCTTTCTTTTTTAGTAAATAATAATGGTATTAGATAGTAATAATTAATATTAGAGTCAATTATTAATATTGACTTTTGTCGCTGTTGATTTGTATAATTATGATAGTATAGAAAGTAGTGATAATATGAAAAAGAAAAAGGGCTTTACATTAGTAGAACTGCTAGCAGTAATCACGATATTAGCAATAATAGGATTAATAGCGACACCACTGGTAATAAAATATGTAAATGAAGCTAAAAAAGATAGTATTGAAGAGTCACTAAACGGAATAGAAAGGGCAGCTTTAACATATTTTACCAGCGAGAATATTAGAAATAGCGCTGTAGTAGATTTAACAACCAACACAATAGAAATAAATAATAAAGATATAAGTAAGGGGCTAGTAGTAGGGAATCGTGAAGGCGTAAAAATCTATATATATAAGAATGGTTATTGTGGAATTAAAACAGGAGATAATATAGTAGTAAAAGAAGTAAACGAGAATGAATGTAACTTTAATATTGATGATAGTATAGAGATTGTAACTACAAATAAAGTTAGTAAAGAGCAAAAGATAACAGGATATCGCATCTATGGAGATACAGTTGATAATAATAGTTTAGGTAGTAGTAATAATCAGGTAGCTTTAAGGTTGACGGGTAAAAATTTATATAATTTACCTATTAGTTCTTTTGTTTCTTCTACTAGTACTTTTGAAACTTATAATAATGGCTATCGTTTAAAAACTAAAGAAAGTTCCACTGGAAATCAGATAAATACTGCTAGTGCCTATCGTTTTGATTTAGCCAATGGTAAATATACATTGTGTGCTGAGGCCCAGTTTGAAGGTGAATTTTACAAATCAGATGGATCAACTCCCACTAATATTTCACCAGTTTTATCCATTTATAATGTTAATGCTGTTACGGGAAATAAATATCAATACAGTAGTTCGGAAAAAGATGGTGATAAGTATTTTGTTTACTTAAACTTTGAAGTTACTAATGATAATAAAGTTGGTTATTTACGTATTTTCTTTAATGACTTAGCAAGTGTTAGAACATGGAATACACAGGGAATTATATGGAATATTCAAATTATACCGGGGACTATTAATAATATTAATGATGCTGCCTACGAACCATATATAGAGCCAAAAGAATATATAATAAAATTAAAGGAACCATTAAGAAAATTAGGAGATAAAGTAGATTATATAGATAGTAGTATAAGTCAAATAGTAAGAAATGTTGGAGTAAAAGAGGATGGGACATTATATGAATTAGAAACACCAACCTATGAATATATAAAACTGCCAACTATAAGTAATTTAAATGGAACGACAGTAGTTAGTGTAAGTGATAGCAATCTTAATGCGAGTAAAATAGAAATAATGGTTCAAAAATAAAGTAAACAAAAGAAAGCATAAGGCTTTCTTTTTTCGTAAATAATAAAAGTAATAGATAGCAAAAGTTAATATTGAGAGTAGATTGTTAATATTGACATTTCTCGACATAATATATAAAATTAATATGGTAAGAAAGTAGGGAAAAAATGAAAAAGAGAAATGGATTTACGCTAATAGAGTTGTTAGCAGTCATAGTAATACTAGCAATCATTGCCTTAATAGCGACCCCAATGGTCTTAAAGTATATAAAGACATCTAAAGAAGGATCATACGATAATAGTATAGATAATATTTTAAGAGCAGCTGATAATTATTATGCTGGATCACTGTTAAATACCAAAACAACCTATCCATTAACCTTTGCATTTCCAAATAATAAAGAATTAGGAGTAAAAGGGAAACAACCAGATTCAGGGTCTTTAACCATATATGAAGATGGAAGTACGTATTTATATGCGGTATATGATGAAATCATATATACCAAGTTACCAAATGAACAAAGAGCTAGAAGATATAATATGGTTGTGGGTGATGACATTACCTGGACAACTGATGGTAAAGGGACATTAATCGAGTATAAGGAATCGACATCGAATGAAAAAATTAATAATCAATTAGATAATTTTGCAACTTATTTATCCGCCTGCATTGAATATGCTCAAATGAATAAAGATAATGATAGCCTTAGTTTGAAAGAAGAAATCGAAAAATTAGAGCAAAATTCCGTAATAGATAGGAGGTCATTACCGCTTGAATTAAATAAGGAAATAGACATTATATTAGAGTTATATAATATTGATAATGCGATAACCGAAGAGGAAGCAATAAAAATGATAGATAATAACCGAGACAAGTTGCCATATTATGCTGATTACTATGATTGGGGTATTAATAATAATGATGATATTACAAAGCTTAAAGTATATCAATTAATTAATGATAATATTAAAAATGCTAATGTTTTAATAATACCAAATTATATAAAACATGCTGATGGTACCAAAGAAAAAATTATAAAAATAGGTAACAATATATTTTACGAAAGATTAATGCCAATTAGTGATGCTGCTAAAGGAATGGATATAATTATTTCTAATGGTATCGAAGAGATTGGAGATACCGCTTTTCCCGATAATGGTTTAAATAGTGTTAATATAGCTAATACCGTAAAAGTTATTGGTTCTAGTGCTTTTCGTGATAATAAATTTACCTCTTTGATATTGCCAGCTAATATTGAAATAATTAAATTTGGAGCTTTTAGAAATAATTTAATTGAAAATATTACAATACCAAGCAATATTAAACTGATCGAATCGGAAGCTTTTTTATGTTCAACATTAAAGAGTGCTACTATCGAAAGAGCTAAAGGTAGTGATTTAAGAGTTGATAGTACTGCTTTTGGTAATATTACACCAGTTTATCAAAATTCATAAATAAAAAGGAAGATAAAAATCTTCTTTTTTTGTTTATAATATTTTATCTATAATACCATAATTAAGAGCCTCTTTAGCACTCAAAAAATAATCTCTTTCTGTGTCAGTTTCTATTTGTTTAATATCTTTATTAGTGTTTTTTGCTAAAATATAGTTTAATTTATCTTTTAATTTTAATATTCTTTCGGCAGCGATTTTTATTTCGGTGGCCTGCCCTTGTGCACCACCTAATGGTTGATGGATCATAATATCACTGTTTGGTAAAGCAAAACGTTTCTTTTTTTTGCCGCTTGATAGGAGGAAAGCCGCCATGCTAGCGGCGAGTCCAACGCAAATAGTAGAGACATCACTTTTAACAAAATTCATGGTGTCATATATTGCCATGCCAGCGGTTACACTTCCACCTGGTGAGTTAATATAAATGCTAATATCATCGTGATTAATTGAATCTAGATATAGAAGTTGAGCCACAATGCTATTGGCACTATTATCATCGATTTCGCCACTTAAAATGATAATGCGGTCCTTAAGTAGTCGTGAATAAATATCATAAGCTCTTTCACCAATACTAGTTTTTTCAATGATTGTTGGAATTAAATTCATAAATTCACCCTTTCTATTTTTATAATAAGTAAACTTGATATTATTTATTCAATAAAAGATGTGACAAAATACTTAATTTTTGATAAAATAGTTTATAGAATAAAAGGGTAAAGGTGCATATAATGATAAAAGTTACTTTTAATGATGTTATCTCAATGGATTATCCGACGGAAACTACGGTTAAAGAAGTCAGTGAGACGTTTAAAAAGTATTATAACTATCCTATTTTACTCGCTAGAGTTAATAATGATTTAGTGGAACTTAGTGATAAAATAACTAAAGATTGTAATATTGAATTTTATGATCGCAGTACTAATTGTGGAAATGCTGTATACGAGAGAAGCTTGCAGTTTATACTAATATTAGCTGTCAAGCGTGTTTTAGGACCGAATAGTGATATTATCATTGAACATTCAATCGATAAAGGTTTTTATTGTGAAGTTATTAATGCTGATTTAGATAAACCTTTTTTAAAAAAGATTGAAAATGAGATGCATAATATTGTTAAATCAGATTTGATTTTTACTAAAGTTAGTGTTGATCGTTTAGATGCGATTAAATTCTTTGAAAAGAAAAAACAATTTGATAAAGTTAAGGTTTTAAAATATATAAGTAATTCATTTATTAATTTATATCGTTTAGATGATTTATATGATTACTTCTATGGTGATATGGCGTATAGTACTAAGGACATTGATGATTTTAAACTGACATATACGAAAAACAATGGTTTTGTCGTTAGTTATCCAACTATTATGAATCCTGAATGTACATTGGATTATGTTCATCATCGGATGATTTTTGATACTTTTTTAGAGTATACTAAATGGGGACGCATTCAGAAGATGGGTAATGCAGCTGATTTAAATGAAATTGTTTCTAGAGGTGATTACGGCAATTTGATTATGGTGGCTGAAGCTTATCAAAATGGACACTTGATGGAAGTAGCTAATAAAATAGCAACTGATCGTGAGAACATCAAAATTGTTTTGATTGCTGGACCTAGTTCAAGTGGTAAAACAACTACTTCTAAAAAATTAGCAATATATTTGAAAACAAAAGGAATTAATAGTTATCAAATTTCTGTCGATGATTATTTTAAAGAACGTGAATCAACACCGCTAAAGCCAAATGGTGAATTAGATTTAGAATCGTTACGGGCTGTGGATACCAATTTATTTAATCGTCATCTGAGTAAATTATTAAATGGAGAAAAAGTATTAATTCCAGAGTATAATTTTGTTTTAGGGAAAAAAGAATATAAGAAAAATTATATTAAACTGAAAGATGATGATGTCATCATTATTGAAGGATTACATTGTTTAAATGAAGAGTTAACAATGTCGATTGAAAGGAAAAATAAATTTAAAATATATATTAGTCCGTTAACACAGATGAATATTGATAATCATAGTCGGATTCATACTAGTGATATCAGAAAGCTAAGACGCATTGTTAGAGATAATCGGACGAGGGGTTATGGCGCTTCTGATACACTTAGAATGTGGACGAATATTCGTGAAGGTGAAGAACAATTTATTTTCCCTTATCAAGACGATAGTGATATGGTGTTAAATACTTCACTTATATATGAGATTGGAATACTTAAAACTTATGTAGAACCATTACTTTTTTCCGTTAGTAGTGATGATAGTACTTATCCTGAAGCGTTGCGATTAATTAATTTTTTAAGAAATTTTCTACCAATACCTAGTGACATGGTACCGAAAGACTCTATTTTAAGGGAATTTATCGGTGGTAGTTCATTTAATAAAGAAAATTAGAAAGAAGGAATATAAATGATTAAAATAGCAATTAATGGTTTTGGGCGTATTGGAAGACTAGCCTTTCGTCAAATGTTTAATCTAGAAGATTATGAAGTAGTAGCTATCAATGACTTGACAAGTCCTGAAATGTTAGCACATTTATTAAAATATGATTCAGCGCAAAAAAAGTATGAATTAGCTGATCAAGTTTCTTATACAGATGACGCTATTATTGTCGCTGGAAAGAAGATACCAATTTACGCTAAACCTAACCCAGAAGAGTTACCTTGGAAAGAATTAGAAGTTGATGTGGTATTAGAATGTACTGGTTTTTTCTGTTCAAAGGAAAAAGCTTCAGCACATATTAAAGCTGGTGCGAAAAAAGTTATTATTTCGGCTCCGGCTGGTAATGATTTACCAACAATTGTTTATGGCGTTAATGAAAAAACATTGACAGCAGAAGATAACATCATATCTGCTGCTAGTTGTACAACTAATTGTTTGGCGCCAATGGCTTATGCTTTAAATAATTATGCACAGATAATATCTGGTATTATGACAACTGTTCATGCTTATACTGGTGATCAAATGATTTTAGATGGACCACATCGTAAAGGTGATTTGCGACGTGCACGTGCGGGGGCTATCAATATTGTTCCTAATTCGACTGGAGCAGCTAAAGCTATTGGGTTAGTAATTAAAGAATTGGATGGTAAACTAATTGGCGGAGCTCAGAGAGTTCCTGTACCGGATGGTTCATTGACAATATTAGATGCTGTTGTTGCTAAACAAGTTACTAAAGATGAAATTAACGATATGATGAAGAGTTGTACTAGTGCATCATATGGTTATACTGATGAGCCAATTGTGTCAAGCGATATAATTGGAGATACGCACGGTTCAGTATTTGATGCGACACAGACAAAAGTAATCAATATTGACGATAATAAATCATTAGTACAAGTAGTTGCTTGGTATGATAATGAAAATTCTTATACTAGTCAAATGGTTAGAACTGCTAAATATTTAATGGATTTAGCACAAAAATAAACATTCCTAACTTTTGTAAAGTAGGTGAAATATGAAACATAAAAATGGATTTACACTAATTGAGTTAATTGGTATTATTGTTATTTTAGGGGTTTTAGTTGCGATTGGTGTTCCGTCACTTATCAAGACACTTAATAATAATAAAAATAAAGAATATGAAACCTTTGAAAAAAATTTGTTTTTAGCAACCGAGTCTTATGTCCAAAAGCACCAAAATTCTTTTACCAGTTTAGCTGAACCTAATGGTAGCGCTATTGTTGGTATTAATACTTTGGTCGATGTTGGATTGATTAAGAGTAGTATGGTTAATCCCAAAACAGGTGAAAAAATTAATTTAAATGATTTTATTAAAGTTACGAACACAAAGGACCAAGAACAAGATGCACCACATTATAATTATCAATATCTTGTTGCTGATAAGCTAGAATCTTGGGAATATGCTTACAGAGAAGACTACCAACAGTTTACTGCAAAAAAAACTGGACATTATAAACTAGAAGTCTGGGGTGCCCAAGGAGGTTCGGTCACAGACGATAGCGGGAAATTATATGAGGGCGGCTATGGGGCTTATGCTAGTGGAATAGTTGAATTGAGTAATAATGATACCTTATATATTTTTACTGGTGGAATGGGAAGTAATCAAAATGATGATCCTAATGATATGATAATGGGTGGTTATAATGGTGGCGGAGCTGCCTATAACACAACAGATAACTTAGTTGCAAGTGGTGGTGGAGCGACGCATATTTCTCAAATAGATAGAAGCTTATCTTCTTATAACGATGATGAGTATGAATTGTTGGCGAATGAAGCTTTAATTGTGGCAGCTGGCGGAGGCGGAGCCTTTAAAGGTTTAACTAATCAAAATTTTAGTGCTAATGGTGGTTCAGGTGGAGGAATTGATGGAAGTATTCCTTGGAATGTTAGTCTTGGAGATAATGAAGATAATGCATGTATATATCCCAAGGATATAAAGGAGTTCTTAGATGCTATTAACCCCAATCACGGGCTAAATATATCGAATAATTTTGGTTCTTATTGTTCATCGTCAGGGATTGATACCAATTTATTAAATATTATGATGGAGTTATCAGCGCATTTTGGTAATGGTAGTGTTAAGTTTACCGATGATTATGGTAATGATTTCGATGAGAACGAGCATATTCGAAATTTAATAGACATCGCTTATGAAAATAATAGTAGTATTAGTGGCGGTGGTGGCGGAATAATTGGTGGTGGATTAGGCTACAACATTGGCGGTAATGGTGGTTTAAGTTATGTCACACATTCTAATTTACAGGATAGATACATTGCTTGTTATAAGTGTGATACTAATGATGCAGGTTTTACTTATAATGTTGATAAAGTGTCTAATGATCCCCTTAGTAATTCTGCTAAAAAAGGAAATGGTTATGCTAAAATTACTTATTTAGATTTTTAAAATTAAAAGAAGTTTCTTTTAATTTTTTATTAACTTGAAAATAATGGTAAAAAAGTATACAATATAATTAACAATACAATCATAATAAAGGTGATAAAATGAAAAAAACAATCAGGGATTTAGATTTAAAAGGGAAAAAAGTAATAATTAGATGTGATTTTAACGTTCCTATTAAAAATGGTAAAATATTAGATGATAATCGTATTATTCAAAGTTTAGAAACGATTAAATATGCATCTAAAAATGGTGCTAAGGTTATTTTAATGTCTCACCTTGGGCGGGTTAAAAGTATAGAGGATTTAAAAGATAAATCATTAGAACCAGTTGCTGATCGTTTATGTGAGTTGTTAGAACATGATGTTATTTTTGTTCGGGATACTAAAGGTATAGAGTTAGAACAAGCTATAAACAATATGCAAAATGGTGATATTCTATTAATAGAAAATACACGTTATGAAGATATTGAAGGTAAAAAAGAAAGTAATAATGATTCAGAATTAGGTGAATATTGGGCTAATTTAGCCGATTTATATGTAAATGACGCTTTTGGAACGTGTCATAGAAGCCATGCTTCAAATGTTGGAATTGCTAGTCATTTGCCAAGTGCTATAGGTTTTTTAGTAGAAAAAGAATTAAAAGTTTTAAATGACGCTTTAGAAAAACCACAACGCCCATTTATTGTTATATTAGGTGGTTCAAAGGTTAGTGACAAAATAGGTGTTATTAAAAATCTAGTTAAAAAAGCGGATTATATTTTAATTGGAGGCGGTATGGCATTTACCTTTTTAAAGGCTGAGGGCATAAATATTGGTTCTTCGTTAATTGACAAAGATAATATAGATTTTTGTAAAAAAATAATGAAACAAAATCAAGATAAAATTGTATTACCGATTGATGTGGTTACAGGGTTAACGATTGATGACGATACTAAAACTAGAACTTGTTTTATCAATGAGATGAAAGAGGAAGAAATTGGTTTAGATATTGGACCACAAACGATAAAGTTATTTAGCCAATACATAGGCGACAGTGAAACTGTTATTTGGAATGGTCCGGTTGGAGTATTTGAAGTTGATAAATTTGCTAATGGTACTAAGGCATTATGCAAAGCACTTGCTGAAGCTAATAATAACTCTATTATTGGCGGTGGGGATACGGCTGCTGCAGTAAGTAAATTTGGTTATGATGATGATGTGAAATATATTTCTACAGGTGGCGGTGCTTCACTAGCATTATTAGAAGGTCAGGTTCTACCTGGAGTGGACATTATCGATGAAAAATAAACCCAAATTAAAATTTAAAGGTAATTTTTTAATTTTAATCATTATAACGATAATTGTTATGATTTTAGCTTTAAAAGATGACTTTAATGATATGTTAGATATACTTGTTAAAGTAAATATTGGTTGGTTGCTTGTTGCTTTAATCTTAATGATTGCCTATTGGGGGTTTCGGGCGATTTCAATTATTATTTTTGCCCGAAAGTTTAATAATCATTATAAAGCGAAAGATGGAATGGAATTAGTTATTGCTACTCAATTTTTTAATGCGATTACACCATTTGCTAGCGGGGGACAACCATTTCAAGTTTATATGTTGACCAAGAACAAAATTAAGACAAATGAGGCTATTAATGTAGTTGCAGTCAATTTTATATGTTATCAAATTGCTTTAGTTTTTATGGGGCTAATGGCGATTTTATCTAATCATTTATTTCATATCTTTGCTAAAGTAAGCCTTTTACAACAATTAGTTACCATTGGTTTTATTGTTAATGTTTCTGTTATTGTATTAACATTAGTATTAGTTTTTTCTAAACAATTTAATAAAAGAATTGCCAAATGGTGTATTATTGTCTTGAATAAGATCAAGATCATTAAAAATCGTGAAGAAACCATAAAAAAAGTTAATGATAAATTAGGGGAATTTCACAAGAGTGGTAAAATTCTCCTTCAGAATAAAAAAGATTTTATATTATGCATTGTTTATAATGTGATTAGTATCAGTTGTTTATATTTAGTTCCTTTAGCAGTTATTTTCAGCATTGGTAATTATCACAGTATCAATGCCTTTACGACTGTAATTTGTAGTTCTTATACGCTGATGATGGGTTCATTTGTACCGTTACCAGGTGGAACCGGAGGGATTGAATTTGGCTTTATTAAATTTTTCGGTAATTTCTTAAATGGAGCTATTTTAAAAACTTTAATGTTAATGTGGCGCTTTTTAACTTATTATTTTGGAATGTTTTTAGGAGCAATTACTTTTAATCTAATGGAAAGGAGAAAGTAAAATGCGGATAGGTTTATTTACGGATACATATCCACCATATATTAATGGTGTATCAACCAGTATTGCTATGCTAAAGAATGCTTTAGAAAAGAAAGGACATCAGGTATTTGTAGTTACGATTAACCCTGATGAAAGAAAATATCGTTATGAGGAAAATGGAAGAGTTATTAGAATTCCTGGTATTCCTATTCCTCTATATGATTATCGTTTAAGTGGTATTTACCCAATTAGAATTGTTGAAAAAATTCGCAAATGGAATTTAGACGTTATTCATTCCCATACTGAGTTTGGTATTGGAACCTTTGCTAGAATTATTGCTAAACAACTTGATATTCCCTTAGTCCATACTTATCATACAATGTATGAAGATTATGTCTATTATATTACTAAAGGCTATTTTGACGGACCTAGCAAAAAAATTGTCGAATATTTAACTAAATTTTACTGTGATAAAACAGCGACAGAACTAATTGTTCCGACTAAGAAAACATATAATCTTTTTAAAGAAAAATACCATGTAGATCGCAATATTCATATTGTGCCAACAGGCATCGAAATCGATAGATTTTATAAAGAAAAGTATAAATTGAAAGATACCTTGGCTCTTAAGGAAAAAATTGGTTTAAAAAAAGATGATGCTGTTATTTTATTTGTTGGGCGTTTAGGAAAAGAAAAGAGTGTTGATGTTTTAATTGATGGTCAAGCTAGTATTGTTAAAAAATATCCTAATTGTAAATTAGTTATTATTGGCGATGGACCTGATTTAGAACACTTTAAAGCTTTAGCTCATAAGCATAAGATTGACGATAAAGTAATATTTACTGGCAAAGTACCTTGGGAGGAAATTCCACGATATTATCAGATAGCCGATATATTCGCTACTGCATCGCGAACTGAAACACAAGGTTTAACAGTTATTGAGGCGATGGCTGCTTCTATTCCTGTAGTGGCTGCTGATGATGAAAGTTTTAGAAATATTATTATTGATGATCTAAATGGCTATTTGTTTAAAAATAAGCGAGTATATCGTACACGTATCGAAAAATTATTAGCAGATCATGATAAATTAAATAAAATGGGTAAACAGGCAAGAATCAGCACGGAACCATATTCTACTAAATATTTTGCGGAAAAAGTGTTAGATGTTTATAATTTAGCAATTGGTGATAAACCTAAGGATCGTTCTTTTCTTGGACGAATGCGTCGAGTAATTAAAAGAGGGTTTAGTGGAAAATAATCATCTTGTTGTTGGCAATTTAAAAATGAATATGGTTGCTGATGAAATCAGTAGTTATTTAAAGGTTATTAATAAAAATATATATTCTGAACAAGTAGTTATTTGCCCTAGTTCTATATATATTCCTTATTTTTTAAAACAGCGATATAGAGTTGGCATTCAAAATATTGCTGCTGAAAATAAGGGGGCTTATACAGGTGAAGTATCAGCCACTCAAGCCTATAGTTTAGGTGTTCAGTATGCTTTGGTTGGACATAGTGAACGTCGTGCTCTTTTTAATGAAAATGATTTAACTGTTAATCAAAAAGTAAAGATAGCTATTAAAAACAATTTATATCCTATTATTTGTGTTGGTGAAACAAATGAAGATAAGGTTATGTTAAGAACAGAAAAAATTTTAAAGAAACAGATAACTTATGCCTTACGTGACCTAAATAATGATGAACTTAACAATGTAATTATTGCTTATGAACCAGTTTGGTCGATTGGAACAAACAAAATACCGAGTAATAAAGACATAAAAAGTACGATTTCATACATAAAATTATTGGTTGAGAATTTATATGGGTATAATGGAATCAAAGTCTTATATGGAGGTAGCGTCAGTCAAAAGAACATCAAACAGTTAGTTAAAATTGATAATTTGGATGGTTTTTTAGTTGGTGGCGCCTCTTTGAATCCTGATGAATTTTTAAATATTATAGAAGTTGCTGTAACCAAGTAACTTTTTTTATTTTTTTTAGACATTAATCGACAAAACTAGTTAAATTTCGCTATAGTAAAGGAAGTGTAAATAGCGTTATAATTATAATACGTGATGCAGTACTTTAAGAAGGGAGAAAAATATGGAAAAAATAAATGTTTTAATGATTGATGATAATATCAATTTAGTTAATATGGTTAAGGAGTATTTTAGTAATCACGAAACAATTAAAATTAATTATGAGGCTTATGATGGGCTTCAAGGAATAAAAGTTTTAGAAGAAAATAAAGATAAAATTGATGCAATTATTTTGGATTTGATTATGCCCAATAAAGATGGAATGTATGTTTTAGAAGAAATGAAAAAGAGGGGAATTAATACTAAAGTTATTGTATCGACCAGCTATAATGCTAGTGAAGCGATTAGAGAAGTATCGGAATATGGAGTTAGCTACTTCATTTTAAAACCATTTGAGTTGTGTGATTTGGAAAGAAGAATATTAGATACAAAAAAGAAGGTTAATAATGACAATAAAAATATTGACTTTTATCATAACAATCTTCAAGTGTCAATTACAAAAGTATTACATGAGTTAGGGATACCATCACATATAAAAGGTTACCAATATATAAGAGAAGGAATTGGAATTGTTTTTGAAAAACCAGAGACAATTGGTGGAATAACAAAAGAGTTATATCCTGAGTTGGCTAAAAAGTTTGATACAACAGTATCAAGGGTTGAGCGAGCGATTCGCCATGCTATAGAAGTCAGTTGGAATCGAGGCAATTGGGATTTAATGGAAGAGATATTTGGTCATAGTGTTGATATTGACAAAGCTAAACCAACTAACTCGGAATTCATTGTTACAATTGCTGATAAACTACGTCTAGATTTTCATAAGATAGGCGTTTAATTATAGTTTACATCATATACTATTAATGTTATAATAAACCTCTATAAAAGAGGGATAATATGGTTTTAAGTGATGATTATAAGGAACGATATTCTTTATTACAAACGATGGGATTCAATAGTGAATCTCATCTATATATTGTTAATGATAATCTTTGTAAAATATATGTTAAAACAATTGATTTACCAAACCGTGAATATTATGTTGATAAGTTAATGAAATTAAATTATATAAATAATGCTATATGGCCACAAGATAAAATTTATATTAGTGGTAAATTCTCTGGAATTGTTATGGAATACAAACGAGGTTTTGAAAGTTTAGCCAACATATTTAAAACATTAAGTTTTGAAAATGCAATCACAATGGGTATTCAATTATCACAAACTTTAAAGCAAATACATGAAGAAGGGTTTATTATTGGCGATATTCATGGGGATAATATCATAACCAATCGAAAAGAATTTTGCTTTTGTGATTTAGATGGTATGAAATGTGATTTAAATAACACCGAGGCCAAAACCTTATATTCTATCATGTATAACGATTATAGTCCTTCAATTAGTGATAATCAGATGACTGACAATATTAAGCTATTGACTTACATTTTATCAGTCTTGTATCACTATAACTTGGAGAGTGAATTGGCAAATAAGGGTACTGAGTTTTTATTAAAATTAGTTTGCAATTTAAATTTACCGATGGATATTAAAAATATTATGATGAATATTTTTAACCTCGGAATTGATCAACCATATTTTTATGAATATAGTAGTTTATTAAGTAATTCCTATGAACAAGTTGAATATGATCGGCAGAGGATTGCTAAAAAAGTAAAGATTTTATATTAAAAAATTAAGCATAACTTAATTTTTTTTTGGATTTATGGTAAAATGATAAATAGACTAAGAGGGTGAAAAAATGAAACCATTACTTTTATGTATATTAGATGGAGTTGGGATCAACAAAGAGGAATATGGGAATGCTGTTAAACATGCCTATATGCCCAATTTTAATTACATGTTAAAAAATTATGCGAATTCTCTATTAGAAGCAAGTGGTGAGTTAGTTGGTTTACCAAGTGGGCAAATGGGTAATAGTGAAGTTGGTCATACTAATATCGGAGCTGGACGGATTGTTTATCAACCTTTACAATTGATAAATGAAAAAATAAAAGATGGCTCTTTTTATCAAAATGTTGAAATTTTAAATACTATTGAACATGTAAAGAAGAATAACTCTACTTTACATTTATTAGGATTGGTTAGTGATGGGGGAATCCATTCACATCTCAAACATCTTTTAGCGCTTATTGATTTGGTGAAAGAATCTGGTGTAAAACAAGTATATATTCATTGCTTTTTAGATGGCCGAGATACTTTGCCACAAGTTGCCATAAAATATTTAGATGTTTTAAATGAAAAGTTGCAAAGTAGCCAAAACGGTAAGATTGCTACGCTTAGCGGACGCTATTATGCAATGGATCGTGATAATCGCTGGGATCGGGTTGCGAAAGCATATGAAGCAATTGTTAATGGTCAGGGCGAAATTTATGCTGACTATCAAACCGCTATTGCTAGTAATTATAACCGTGGAATCAATGATGAATTTATTATTCCTTGCGTGATCGATAGACAGGGAATGATCAAGGATAATGATGGGCTTATTTGTTTTAATTTTCGTCCTGATCGTTTACGTGAGTTATTTAGTGTTTTGACCAATGCTACGGTAAAACCTTTTGAACATGTGAAACGGCACAACTTAAAACTCGTGACAATGTTTCCAGTAAGTGACGAAGTAGTTTGTACTAATGCATTTAAAATTGACAAATTAAATAATACTTTAGGGGAATATATTGCGGACCGTCATTTGCGACAACTGAGAATTGCTGAAACGGAAAAGTATGCACATGTTACTTACTTTTTTGATGGTGGTATCGAAAAGCAATTAGAAGGATGTACTAGAATTTTAATACCATCACCTAAAGTTGCTACTTATGATTTAAAACCTGAAATGAGTGCTTATGAAATAACAGATAAGTTACTAGAAGAAATCGAAATGGAGCGTTATGATTTTATTGTTTTGAATTTTGCTAATGGGGATATGGTCGGGCATACAGGAGACTTTAATGCTACAGTTAAAGCCCTTGAGGCGGTTGACATTTGCTTAGGTAAAATTTTGCGGAAAATGAATGATAAAAAGGGAATTATGATTGTTACAGCTGATCATGGAAATAGTGATTTTATGTTGGATGCTAAAGGCCAAATTATAACTTCACATTCTACTAATAAAGTTCCATTTATCATAAATTGTAATAATTGCCATTTAAAGGATGGCAAGTTGGCTGATATTGCACCCACAATTTTAAAATTAATGAATTTACCGATTCCAGATGAAATGACAGGTAATGTACTGATTGGAGAATGATATATGTTAAAAGTAGATACTAATAGAGATGACCTATTGAATAATAATGATAATAAAGAACAAGAGCTTATATATGAATATAATAATGGGGAACAAACATATGAGTTTGTTATTCCCGATGTCAATAGTATAAAACCAGATGACAATAAATCATCTAAAGAATAAAAAAAATTTAATATTTGTAATAATAAGTTTTTTGTTCATCACTTTTATGGTCGGAATTTATGGTTATCGTCTAATTCATTATTATCGTTTAGAGAATCCTAAAGGATCTAGCTTAAAAGATAATTTGAATTTAGCCAGTGCGATTATTAATAAAAATCAAATTGTTAATTCGGGTAATGGTCTTTATTTTGAGGATAACAATTATATTTTTAAAGGAACTGCTGATAACAATTATTTATATTATTCAGGTATTTTATGGCGTATAGTTAAAATCAATCAAGATCAATCAATTAAAATTATCAGTGAAGAATCTTTGACTAATTTGTTTAATGATCAAGCTAAATCTTTACAAAAATCGATTTTAAACACATGGATGCAAGATTATTTATTACCAAAGTTATCTCATGATGAATATTTAAATACTAATCCGACATGTATTGATATAGTTACCAATATTGATGGTAAGGCATGTCAAAAATATTTAAATAATGAAAAGTTAGGATTTTTATCTATCGACGAATATGTTAATGCTTTAGGTAAAAAGAGTTATTTGAACAATGGACGTTCATGGTGGTTATCTAATCAAGATGATGCACAATCTCGGTGGTATATTAATAATGAAGGCGGTATTTCAAATGCTAATAACAATCTAAGTCACGGTCTTCGTGTGACTGTTACTTTGAAAAATAGCATAACTAGTTTATCAGGTGATGGAACTTTGTCTAATCCTTTTATTATTGAACAAGATCATTACCAAACTTTAGCGGATGTTAAAGTTGGACAATACATAAAATATAGTAATTATATTTGGCGTATTATTGATAAGGACCAAAGTATATCAAAAATGGTATTAGATGGTGTTTTAGATGAAAAACGAGCTTTTTCCTTAAATGATAACACTTTTAATTCTGATAGTTATAATAATATTGGTTACTATTTAAATAATAATTTTTATCAGTCTCTAAGTAATTCTGAATATATTGTTTCTAGTAATTATTTCGCTGGTAATTATAATTTAGAGAATAATTATGATTATCGTCAAACTAGTAATAAAACCGTTGTTTCAAAAGTTGGACTACTTAGTATTGGCAATTTATTTATTGATGAGTATAGTAATACAGTTATTATGAATCCTTATAATGATGAAGATATTATTTATACTATTGATGATAATTATCATTTATATGGAGATATGATTACTAAAAATATGGGTATTAGACCAGTTATTGCTCTAGATAATACTCTAAAAATTCAAAGTGGCCAAGGTAGTAAAAAAGCACCTTGGGAAATTAGTAAGTAGGTGAATTAATGGCAAAAAGAAAATTAAAATCACCAAAAAAGATAGTAAAACAAATAATGCTAAAATTTAAATCTTTTCCTATTATTGTTATTATATGTTTTATTCTAGATATTGGAGCCATATCCTGTTTACTGCTAGCATACGGACCATATTCAGGTTTTAGAGATTGGCTAATTACGACAGCGATGAAAACGATGAATCATAAATATTTAGCTCGTACATTATATAGCGAGGATATGATAAATAAGGTTTTAGCTAATAATTATTTGAAAGAGATTGATGAAGATGTTAATCTCGATGATATTGTTATTGGTAATGAAGAAACTACGTATTCTTCAATATATGACGAACAAATTTTAAAAAGGGATAAAGATGCCTTATATAAAGTGATTGATTTAAAAGATTTTGACGTCAATGGTTATATTGTTGCTGTTTATAATCCGGCTAATGTAAAATTAGCGTTATCGACTCAATTCGGAGTTGTTGGTGAACGAGTACGAACTATATCTAAAAATAATGATGCTGTTGTTGCGATTAATGCTAGTGGCTTTGAAGATCCTAATGAGCAAGGTAATGGTGGCAGAGCCCTGGGTACAGTCATTAAAGATGGAAAAATAGTTTGGCAGGGACAGTCTACTGGTTGGGGTGGCGGTTTAATTGGTTTCAACAACGATAATAAACTAGTATTAACTAGAGAATCAGCCACAACAGCGATTGCTAATGGTATGCGTGATGCTGTTGATTTTGGGCCATTTTTGATTATAAATGGCAAAGCTGCATATACTAAAGGTAATGGTGGTAGTGGAGAACATCCTAGGACTGTAATAGCGCAACGTCAAGATGGAATTGTATTATTTTTGATAATTGATGGAAATGGAAATAAAGTTGGTTATCGTGGTGGTGCCAGTTACATAAAAATGATTGAAATATTAGAAAAATATAAGGCCTATAACGCGGCTAATTTAGATGGTGGTGCTTCAACTACTTTAGTAATTGAAAATAAATTATATAATAATCCTTGTGCCTATAATGAAACAGGAGAAAGATGGCAACCCAATGCTTGGATTGTCACCAAATAAATTCATAATGAGAATAACTCAAAAAAATAAATCCTTGTTTTTACAACTAAAAACAAGGATTTTATAATGTTAATAAAACAATATTATTAATATCATACCATTCCGATAATATTGACAAAGAAAGAGAAATTGGTATACTAAATATAGTAGGTGATGATATGAAAAAGGGATTTACATTAATCGAATTATTAGCTGTAATAGTATTAATTGGAGTACTTAGCGTAATAGGAACAATCTCAGTCACCAAATTGGTAAAAAGTTCAAAAGAGAAAACCTATCAAGAACAAATCAGAAACATTGAAATATCTGCCAAAACATGGGCAACAAACAATACCTCTTTACTACCTTTGACTAGTGATGTTCAAACCTATGTCAGTATCGAAGAATTAAAACAAGCTGGTTTGTTAGAAAATAAAGATATCGTCGACCCACGAACAGATAAAACCATGACAGGCTGTGTACAGATAACATATAATACCGAAACTAAAAAGTATAAATATAAATATAGTAATAAATGTGGAGATAAAGCCGATTATCCAACTATTGATATCATATATACCGGAAATGATCAAAACTATATCGAAGTAACACAAGATGCCCAAGATAAAAAAGAAGAAATAATCAATAATATCAATATCAATGCCTTTGATAAAAACGGGAATGTCATTGATGTTGAAGGACCAGTCATCACCAAAAAAGGAGAAATAGTTGATACAATCATCCCAAATAAAGTAGGAGATGAATATATACTTACGTATGTGGCATCACAAAACAACCTTAAAACAACAAAATCCCTAAAATTAAAAGTAGTTGATACAACGCCACCAGAAATATATTTGTCAGGAATCAATGTAACGGACCGTATAGTAGATTATAATATAAGAACTAATGATAGTTTTAGTGAACCAACATTAATTGTAAAAGATAATAGTGGAGAGAGTTTAAAAGCCGTGAAAAGTGGGCAAATCAACACGCAAAGAGTAGGTGAATATAAATTAGTATACACGGCGACCGATAGTAGTAAAAATAAATCGACCTATACCGTCAATGTAGCCGTAAGAGCACGTGGACAATTAAGTTTTAGTCTAGCCGCATCAGAAGTAACAGGAAATAATGGATGGTATAAAACCGATCCAACTGTAACTATAAAGGACTTAAAAATCGAAAACGTCGAAGGAACGCCAAACATCGATAAAATAACCTGTAAATATAGTATTAATTCAGGAAGTGCGGTAAGTTTAGGGACACAAAGAACATTTGTTGTAAGTAAAGAAGGAAGTAGTGTCAAAGTCAAAGTCGATTGTAGTTATAACGATGGGACATATACATATAGTGATAGCCAAACAGTAACCTTAAAAATAGACAAGACAAAACCAACGTGTACTACAAGCGGAGGTAATAGTAGTTGGACGAATCAAAATGTTACGATAACGGGAAAATGTAGTGATGGAATAAGTGGATGTGCAGGAACGAACCCAAGTTATACAGTAACAACAAGTGGAACAAAAACAAATATAGGACCAGGAAGCAATGGAGGGACAGCGGTTGTATCTGATAAAGCAGGAAATCAAGGTACATGTGCGGCCAACCAGAGTGTAAAAATAGATAAAATAGCACCAACATGTAAAGTAACTAGTAGTCATAGTGGATGGACAAATCAGAATGTTACTGTAACAGGTACATGTAGTGATACTGGTGGAAGTGGGTGTACTAGTTATAAACCATCTGAAACTTATAGTTTAGCTACCAATTCATATAAATATCCATCTTTATTGACATCAAATGCTTATGTTAAAGATAATGCGGGAAATAAAACTGATTGTGGAACTACTTTAGTTCAAATTGATAAGACTAGACCATATTCGCCATATATATGTGGAGTATCCGGAACATATAATATTTCATCGATTTCTTATGCATGTACATGCACATCACTTTCATTGATTGGTGGTGGTGGAACATATGATAAATGTAATGGGCGAGTAGATTGTAAAATAACAATTTATAAAAATCAGAATAATAATGGCGCTGAATGGAAATTCCAAATGTGCGCTTATGACGCTGCTTCTGGAGTAGATCGATTTGTTTGGTCATATGGTGGTTATGATTGGCAGGAGAAGACTAATAATCATAAATTGACATTAAATCCTGGTTCTGGTGTAGGATTTATATGTGATACTTGGGGTGCTTCAACATTATTATTTTATAGCGTTTATGATAATGCCGGTAATACATTAGATTCCAGTCATTACATGACTTTAGCTACAGTGAATGGTAGGTCATCAACTAGTTCATGTTATGCGTCTGTAGAGGTAACACCTTAAAGGAGATATGATGAAAAGTAAAAAAAATCTTATTGGAGTATTAATTGTTATTGTAATTATGGTTTTGTTGATATGCCTATTATTAAATAAGGATGAAGACCATTCTAAAGCTAGTCCTAAGACTGATTTAATAACTAAAGATGAAGCTTATAATTATTTAAAAGAATTTTATACTAATAGTGGTAATGATATAATTGTTTTTAAGTCTGAAAATGATAATGAATACATTTTTGAGTTGAAGGGAAGTTGTCGGTTTTCGAAATGTGAATACCATTTAGATAAGAAAACTAAAGAAGTTATAATTTATACCGAAGAGTAGTTTATATGAATAAACTACTCTTTTGTAATATTAAAAAAAGTGTTATACTAAATATAGTAGGTGGTATTATGAAAAAAGGATTTACATTAATTGAGTTATTAGCGGTAATTGTCATCTTAGCCATAATCGCATTAATATCGACACCATTAGTTTTTAGGTATATTAATAATTCACGATTACGATCATTTGAAATTAGTATTCATAATGTCGACAGTGCTGTTGATTATTATATGGTAACCAAAAAATTAAAAGAAGAGACAATTGGAAATCCAGAGATTATCGATGTTAAAGATTTAAGCCTTGATGATAAAAATAGTTTATCAGGTAGCGTTACTATTTATGATACTGATGGTGAATATAGTATTAGTTATAATAATGTTACTGATGGTAACTATGTCATTAAAGGTGATAACAAAAATAAAGAAATTATTAGTATCAATTCAATCAGTCAACCTATTTTGTTGGCTAATAATGATAAAATTATCATAGATAGTTATAAGTATTGTATATATGGTCTTGCTGATGTCAGTAATTTTGAAACATTGTTTAAAGTTATCGGTGGAGATATTGAATTTGTCAAAAGCAGTCAAGGATTTTATGGAACGGGAGCTAAAGTAAATGTAAAAAAAGATGGGCAAATAGTTGAAACTTATAGTGTTGTTATTTTTGGTGACATGAATGGCGACAGTGTCACCGATGGTTTTGATGCAGCTATTATGGATTTGGCGTTGAATAATCATACACAATTGACTGCAAGCCAACAACTAGCAGCAGATGTCAATCGCAACGGTAAACTTGATAAAGAAGATTATGATTTAGTAACAAAAATATCAGTAGGATTATGTTCTGTTGATCAACATACGGGAAAAAACAATTGCTAAGGGACGTCGGTCTCTTTTTTTGTTTGTCAAACATATTTAAATATTATATAATGATAATGGTGATTATATGTGGCAAATAGGTAATGTTAAAATCAAAAATCAGATAGTGTTAGCTCCGATGGCTGGAATAAGTAATAGTGCCTATCGTACGATTATTAAAGAGATGGGTGCGGGACTTATATATGCAGAAATGGTTAGTGATAAAGCAATCACTTATGGCAGTAAAAAAACACAAGATATGTTATATATGACTGATTTTGAAAGGCCTATTAGTCAGCAGATTTTTGGTAGTGATAAAGAGTCATTTGTCAGTGCTGCTAAATATATATATGAAACAATGCGTCCTGATATTATTGACATTAATATGGGGTGCCCTGTACCTAAGGTAGCTCTTCGTAGTCAGGCCGGTAGTGCTTTGCTGAAAACACCGGACAAAGTATATGATATTGTTTCTTCAGTGGTAGAAGCCGTCCCAATACCGGTAACAGTTAAAATCCGGAGTGGTTGGGATAGCAATAGTATTAATGCGGTGGAAATTGCTAAAATAATTGAAAAGGCAGGGGCTAAAGCAATCTGTATTCATCCGCGTACAAGAAGCCAAGGATATAGTGGACAAGCTGATTGGTCAATTATTAAAGCTGTTAAAGAAAATGTTAGTATTCCAGTTATTGGTAATGGGGATATTAAAAGTTGTTACGATGCTAAACGCATGTTAGATGAAACACATTGTGATGCTGTTATGATTGGTCGAGCCACTTTGGGTAATCCCTGGTTAATTAAAGAATGTGTTGATTATTTAGAAACCGGTATTGAACCGAACAAAGTGACTAAGGATGATAAATTAAATATGATTGATAAGCATTTTGATTATTTGTTAAAAACAAAACCGGAAGCTTTAGCGGTATTAGAAATGCGTAGTCATATTGCATGGTATTTAAAAGGTATTTCAGGGGCTTCACAGGTAAAAGATGCCATATTTAAAACGAAAGATGTAAAATTAATAAAAAAAATTTTAGAAGAATTTAGAGGTGCTTAAATGAAAAGAGCAAATTTTTGGAAACGTTTCACAGCTTATATGATTGATGTTTTATTATTATGGTTAACTCTTTTTATTATTGAGTTAATTATACCAGTTAGCGATTTATATATTAGTACTGATAAAGCTTTAACTGCGATAAGTGAAAATTTTGTGACTGGTAAAATTTCTTTAGCTACTTTTTTGAATGGGTATGCGACTTTAATTAGGATAGCTGATAAAGAGCAACTTTTTTTAAGTTTAACTAATGTTATATTTATTTTAATTTATTTCTGTGCAATTCCATATTTCTTTGATGGAAAAACCATTGGTAAAAAGCTTATGGGAATCAAAATAGCTCGTAAAGATGGTGAATGTTTAACTTTAAATAGTCTTTTGATTCGTAATATGGTTATTAATGGCCTTGCTAGTTTATTGATTTCTTTAGTTTGTATTTTTATTTTACCTGGTAAAATTTATTTTATTGTGACATCTATTTTTGGAATTATCCAAATTTTACTAGTAATTGCTAGTGGATTTATGGTATTATATAGAAAGGACAAAAGAGGTTTACAAGACATTTTTAGTCAAACAAATGTCGTATTAGACAAGTAGAGGTGATAATGTGAGAGAATTTACGGAACAAGAATTAGTTCGTCGTGAAAAAATTAATCATTTAGTGGAAAAGGGAATTGACCCTTTCGGTCAAAGATTTGATCGGACTGGTTTTTCGACTGATATTAAGGAAAAGTATCAAGATGTTGATCATGACGATTTTGAAAACATGAATGATACGGCGACAGTTGCTGGAAGAATTATGTTTATTAGAAAGATGGGAAAAGCATCATTCTTTTCAATTAAAGATAAAAAAGGTTCCATCCAAATATATATTTCGATTAATGATGTTGGTGAAGATGCTTACAATTTATTCAAGACAGCTGATTTAGGTGATATCGTTGGCGTTCATGGAAAGATTATGAAAACTAAAACCGGAGAAGTAACGATTAAATGTTTAGAATATACCCATCTTACCAAAGCGGTAAGACCATTACCCGAAAAATTTCATGGACTTAAAGATATCGAAGAACGTTATCGTCGACGTTACGTTGATTTAATTATGAATGATGAAGCTAAAGAAGTAGCATTTATGCGACCTAAAATTATTAGATGTATTCAAAATTATATGGATAATCAAGGTTTTACTGAAGTAGAAACACCAGTGTTGACAACGTTACTTACAGGGGCATCAGCAAGACCATTTGTTACTCACCACAACACACAAGATTTAGATATGTATTTACGGATTGCTTTGGAATTGCCACTAAAAAGATTATTAGTAGGTGGTATGGAAGCTGTTTACGAAATTGGTAGAGTATTTAGAAACGAAGGTATGGATCCAAAACATAATCCAGAATTTACCTTAATGGAAGCATATTTAGCATATTCTAATTTAGAAGGTATGATGGATTTGACCGAAAATATGTTTCAAACAATTGCTCGTGATGTTTTTAATAAAATGACATATAATTGGTGCGGTGATGAAATTGATTTAACTGGTCCCTGGAAGAGAATCAGTATGGTCGATGCGATAGAAGAACAAGTTGGTGTAGATTTTAAACAACATATTTCTTTAGAAGAGGCTAAAGTTTTAGCTAAAGAACATGATATAGAAGTAGAGGACCATTTTACTGTTGGTCATATTATTAATGCTTTCTTTGAAAAGTATGTAGAAGAAACATTAATTCAGCCAACATTCTTATATGGACATCCGGTTGAAATATCACCCCTTACAAAAAAGAATCCAAATGATCCACGGTTTGTCGATCGCTTTGAGTTATTTATTGGGGGTAAAGAATTTGCCAATGCTTATACAGAACTTAATGATCCAATTGACCAACTAGAAAGATTTGAGGAGCAATTAAAAGAGCGTGATTTAGGAAACGATGAAGCTAATGATATTGATATGGACTTCATCGAAGCTTTGGAATACGGTATGCCACCAGCTGGCGGCATCGGATACGGTATTGACCGTTTATGTATGCTATTTACCGAAAGCGAATCGATTAGAGATGTCATATTATTCCCAACGATGAAAGAAAGAAGTAAATAATGCAATTATATATAGTTAGACATGGGGAAACCGTTTGGAATTTAGAACATCGTGTGCAGGGACAAACCGACGTTCCATTGACCGATAATGGACGAAAGCAAGCTAAAGAATTACAAAAGCTAGTGAGTAGTTTAAATATTGATGTTGTTATTTCTTCCCCTTTAATTCGAGCTAAAGAAACAGCTCAAATTTTAGTTGACAATAAATTACCTGTTCATACCGATGATCGTATTATCGAACGTGATTGGGGATTAAATGAAGGGGAAATTGTCGACTTGGTTGATACAGTCGACTGTTGGGATTTCTCTTTGAATACTCGAGGGTTGCAGTTTGAGAGAGTACAGGATTTAATGAAACGTGTTTCTGAATTTTTAGAAGATATCAAGGTTCGTTACTCAGATAAAAATGTATTAATTGTAACTCATAGTGCTGTTTTAAGAGTTGTTCATTATTTATTGTCAGGAATTCCTCAAGATGGTGATTTAACTAAAATTGAAATTCCTAATTTACGTATTATTGAATATAAAATTTAGAAAGAGGTTATGTATGAAAATATTATCAGTAAATGCTGGTAGTTCGTCATTAAAATTTCAAATGTATGAAATGCCAGAAGAAAAAGTTTTAATTAGTGGGTATATTGAAAAAATTGGTATGCCTGATTGCTTTTGGACAGTTAAGGTTAATGGTGAAAAAATAAAAAATGCTAGGCCATTAAATAATCATACTGAAGCAGTTGAAGTATTGATTGAAGAATTATTAAAAAATCATATTGTTGAATCTCTAGAAGAGATTAAAGGGGTAGGACACCGTGTTTTACATGGTGGTGAAAAGTATAGCGATTCAGTTATAATTACTGATGAAGTAGTTGAGGATATAAAAGCTTTAACTAAACTTGGACCACTTCATCATCCTGGTAATTTAGCTGGGATTGAGGCTATGAAAAAGGCTTTACCAAATACACCAATGGTAGCTGTTTATGATACGGCTTTCCATCAAACTATGCCAAAAGAAAATTATATTTATCCAGTTCCTTATGAATGGTATACTAAATATGGCGTTCGTAAATATGGATTTCATGGTACAAGTCATAAATATATTACAACAGTAATGAAGGAAAAATTAGGGCGTGATGCTGTTAACTTGATTATTTGTCATATTGGTAGTGGTGCTAGTATCTCCGCTATTAAAGATGGTAAATGTTATGATACAACGATGGGGATTACGCCATTGGATGGTCTTATGATGGGAACGAGATCAGGAGCGATCGATCCATCAATAATTGAATATGTTTGTAAAGAATCCGGATTAACTGTTGGCGATATTACCAATGATTTAAATAAAAAAAGTGGCTTATTAGGTGTTAGTGGATATTCTGATTGCCGTGATGTGGAAAAATTAGCTTCTGAAAATGATGAAAAGGCTATATTAGCGCTTAATATGTATAATAATCGTATCGCTAAATATATTGCTGATTATTATATTGAATTACGTGGAGAAGTTGATGCAATTGTCTTCACGGCTGGTGTCGGTGAAAATGGTATCGAGGTTCGAAAAAATGTTATTAACCGTTTAAACCCACTAGGTATTTATTTGAATGAAGAAATGAATAATACTATTGCTAGCTTTAAAGACATTCAGGAAGGAAAAATTAGTACTGATGATTCAAAGGTTGACATTTTTGTTGTTCCAACTGATGAAGAAATCATGATTGTTAAAGATACTTTTGAACTTATTAAATAGAAAAGAGTGTAAAAATGGGGAATAGATTAAAAATTAAAACAATCTTTAGAAAAATCAAGAAATTTGACACAATTGTCATAGCTAGGCATGTTGGAGCTGATCCTGATGCGTTAGCTAGTCAAATTGCACTTCGAGATATTATTTTAAATACTTTTCCCAAAAAAAAGGTGTACGCTGTTGGTAACCCAGCTTCGGCCTTTAAATATTTAGGAATTTTAGATAAATTTAATGAGGAAATGTATCAAAATTCGTTATTAATTTGTCTTGATGTTCCAGATGCTGCCCGCGTTGATGGTGTTGATGTGAAACTATTTAAAGATTCTATCAAAATAGATCACCATCCTTTTGTTGAGAAGTATTGTAATGTTGAATGGGTAGATGATAGTGCTAGTAGTACTTGTCAGATGATTATGGAATTGGTTTTAAATTCTAAATTGCGAATTACGAAAAGTGCAGCTGAAAAATTATATATTGGATTAGTAGCGGATACTAATAGATTTTTATTTTACTATACAACGACAAAAACCTTTGATATTGTTTCGCAAATTATTAAATTGACCGATATAGATTTTACTAATCTGTATGAAGCGTTATATATGCGACCTTTAAAAGAAATAAAGTTTCAGAGTTATTTGACGACTAATTTGAAAGTAACTGATAATGGATTTGGCTATATCATTGTAACTGAGGACATATTGAAGAAATTTGATGTTGATGCTGCTACTGCCGGAAATATGGTGAACAAATTTAATTATATTGATGAAATTGTTGCCTGGGCTGTTTTCTCTGTTGATAGCAAAAATGATACTATTCGGGGGTCCATTCGCTCAAGAGGACCAATTATTAATGAGGTAGCTGCTCAATATGGTGGTGGCGGTCATAAGTTTGCTAGTGGAGTTCGTTTAAAGACTATTGAAGAGGTAGAAAAAATGGTAGATAGTCTAGATAAAACTTGTATGGAATTTAATCATAGTCAGAAAAATTAATAATAATAAAAAATCTACATGTTTATATGCGTGTAGATTTTTTGTTGCATATTTAAATTTTTTATACTTCAGGGTTAGTAATTTGTGAAACCCCATAAGTTGAACTGTTATAATCTTTAGCAACGACATATAGGACAATAACAGCGGCTAGTACAGATAGTTCCGATGCTATCATTTGTGTTCTTAAGCCACTGGAATCAGAGTTGTTTTCATCAGCTATTTTGATGAGTTCTCTATTGGCCCATAAGTAATATAGAACTAAACCTAAGGCCAAAGTTCTATTTAAAACACCAATATTAGCTGCTTGTTTTCGAGAGTATAGCGTTTTTTGATTTAACAATTCTAATTTTTCGTTATAGGTTAGTGAAATTGAAATAATTAGAAATATGATATATAAAGCTGATGCTTTCATTTGTCCATCAAGTATATTTATTTTTCTTTCAGTCATTATGCAGTTTTTTTCTATAATTCTTGATTTCTTTTAATTCTGATACGGTTACGAATTGATAACCTTCTTCCATTAGTTGTGGAATGAATAATTCTAGTGATTTAACTGTTTTAGCGGAAGCATCATGTAAAATAATAATGTCACCATCTTTAACGTTACTTATAATATTATTTGCGATATATTTACTGTTTTTAGCATGCCAATCTTGAGGATCAACGTCCCACATAATAACTTCTAGTGGGCTTAAATTGCGTAAATGGTTATTAACGGCACCATAAGTTGGTCTAAGAATTTTTGGGGTATAATTTAGTTTTTCTTTTATAATTTTTTGAGTTTCCTCAATTTGATATAGGATTTCTTGATCAGTTAATTTGGTTAACCATTTATGATTATATGAATGATTACCAATTTCATTGCCATTTTCTAACATTGCTTTTAAAGTGTCGTAATAAATTTCCACTTTATTACCTAAAATAAAGAAGGTGGCATTAGCATCATATTTTTTTAAAATATTGATAATTTGTGCAGTGTATTTAGTTGGACCATCATCAAAAGTAAGAGCCAATGCCTTTTGTTCAGGATTAATAACTTTATATGGTAAATTTATTTCTTCTTTGACAGTTTCTAATGTACTATCCAGGCCGATTTCTGATAATGGAATTGCAATATCGTTATAATTTTGTTCCGCTAATATAATATGTAAATTGGTATTATCAAAATAGAAATTGTCTAAAGCAATTTTATTTATTTCTGTTTTATTTTGTCTCTTTAAATAATCATTAACTAGTTTAATTGCCGTATCCTCTTCAATAAAATGTGTTAGAGAGAGTAAGTTAAAATTATAACGATCAAAGACAAAGGTTTTCATGTTAATTTTTGTATCAATAGATGAGATAATAACAATACTAATAAATTTGGTATTATGTACATGATATTTATAGTCGATGTTTAATTCCTCATTAGAACCATCAATAAAGTCTTCATATATAGTATTAATATATTGCTCGATTTTTCGGTTAATTTTATTGATGTTGGTCGTAGGAAAATTGATTGATATCTTTCGCCCCTCGTCTTCTTCAATAATTGTTGTAACTTGGTTAGTAATTTTAGCTCTAAAACAAGAAATAATAACTAGTAAACTGATTAATGATATCAGTAATATGATTTTATGCTTGTTCATCTAATCACCTATTATACTATATTAAAATAAATTGTTTTTTATTATATAAACCCTCACGATAAATAAAAAAATGAATATAAAGTAATAGAAGTAAAAGAGGTGGATTATGTTAGATATATTTCCCACACATTTAATCGATTTACTAGTTGTTAGTGTTACCCTTAGTATGATTACTATGGTCCTAATTCAAAAACTTAAATGTCTTAAAATTATAAACAAATGTTGGAAAGTTTTTATATTTAATACTGTTTTATCGATAGCATTAGGAATACCTTTTACTGTTTATTTTTATAATTTGACAATTAATGATGGTATTTGGGTAAGCATTTTTACTTTTATTGGAGCACCAACAATTTATCAAACTTTAAAAAATCAAACAATTATTAACTATACTCCGCAATCTTTGAAGGACGGAATTACAATTGATCAAAGTAACATAATAGAAAGATAAAACGTGAAACAAAAAGCGAACAAATATAAAATGCTACCACTTTTGTCAAAAAACAAAAAAGCACAAAAAATCAAAAAATAAAAAAACTGATTTTTAAAAAAACAATAAAAATAGAAAAACAGCAAAAAGTAAAAAATGCTGTTTTTCTTTATATATAAAGAGAAAATAGCAAAAATTAACTTGCGGTAAAAAGTCAAAAAATTAAAAATGTAAAAAAAGTGAAAAACATAAAAAAGTTTTTTCTTGAAAAACAAAGACAAATCGCTTGTGACTAAAAATAATGTTAAAAAAGCGAACATTTTCTGTTGACAAGATATATTTATGGTGTTTATAATGGAGATAGTAGAAAGTAGGAGGAAGTAAAATGACGGGTACAGAAGAAGCTATTCTTAATTTAAAAGTAGTTAAAAGAAATGGTAAAAAAGTTAATTTTGATGGTGCTAAGATTGCTTTAGCTATTAAAAAAGGCTTTGACAGTGTTTTAAATGACGATGGAGAACTAAAATATAATGGTAAAGATATTAATATTGTTTATAACGCAGTTATCGATAAAATAGAAAAAGATTACATAGAAAACGATAAAATTAAAATCGAAGATATCCAAGATTTAATTGAAGAGATGTTAAAGAAAAAAGGGTATGATGATGTTTACGATTCTTTCTCTAGTTATCGTGAACGTCGAGCTCATTCGCGAGCATTATTTTTTGATGAAAAGAAAACCCATAAATTTTTAAAATCAATTGAAGGTTTAGGCTTGAAGTCAGCCAATGAAGAAGATGCAAAAAGGGAAAATGCCAATGTTGATGGTGATACTGCAATGGGTACGATGTTGCAATACGGAAGCACTATATCTAAGGAGTTTGCTAAGTCTTATTTGATGAAACCACGTTTTGCAGAGGCTCACGATGAAGGCGTTATTCATATTCATGACATGGATTTTCTACCAATGGGAACGACAACATGTATGCAAATAGAATTAGATCGCTTATTTAAAAACGGTTTTTCAACAGGTCATGGTCATTTACGTGCCCCTAAAGATATTATGTCTTATTCAGCATTAGCAGCGATTGCTATTCAATCTAATCAAAATGATCAACATGGTGGTCAATCAATCCCAGCTTTTGATTTCTATATGGCCCCTGGGGTTTTATATACGTTTAAGAAGTTATTTAAGCAGCAAGTTTATGATTTATTGGACTATAGTGATTTATTTAGTTTTATTAGTATGGATCGTATAGCTCGCGAAATTGATAAATTGAATACAATCGAAATAGATATTACAATGTTTCAACCAATTTATAAGGAATCAAATGAAGTTAAACGCTTATTTGAAAAAGCTTATGAAAAAGCACTTCAAAAAACGGAACGTACTACTTATCAAGCGATGGAAGCATTTGTTCATAATTTAAATACAATGCATTCTCGTGCCGGAGCTCAAGTTCCATTTTCATCTATTAATTTTGGAACAGATACCTCAGCTGAAGGAAGGATGGTTATAAAAAATTTCTTACTATCGATAGATGCCGGTTTAGGTAAGGGTGAAACACCAATTTTCCCTGTTTCTATATTTAAAGTAAAACAAGGTATTAATTATAATAGGGAAGATAAAAACTTTGACTTGTTTGAACTAGCTTGTCGTGTTTCGGCCAAGAGACTATTCCCTAATTTCTCTTTTATCGATGCTCCTTGTAATATTCCTTTTTATAAGGAAGGTGATTTTCGTACTGAAGTCGGCTACATGGGATGCCGTACTAGAGTAATGAGTGATGTTACTGACCCGGATAATGAAACAACAGGTGGTCGTGGTAATTTATCTTTCACTTCAATTAACTTACCAAGAATAGGTATTAAACATGGTATATGTTTAGGAGAAAGAGATACGGCTGATTTAGAAGGGTTTTTTCAAGAATTATCAGATACGATGGAATTAGTACGTGATCAATTACTTGAACGTTTTGAAATTCAATGCAGTAAACGTTCATACAACTTTCCATTTTTATTAGAACAAGGTGTTTGGACTGATGGAGATAAATTAAAACCGACAGACCGTCTTAGAAAATTATTAAAACATGGTAGTTTAACAATTGGTTTTATTGGATTGGCCGAAACGCTTAAAGCTCTAATTGGTAAACATCATGGTGAAAGTGATGAAGCTCAAAAGTTAGGATTAGAAATTATTGGATTTATGCGCCAGAAAGCTGATGAGTTTGCTAAAAAATATAATTTGAATTTTACTTTAATTGCAACGCCAGCCGAAGGCTTATCAGGTCGCTTTGTATCAATTGATAAAGCTATATACGGAAAATTGAAAGGAATTACAGATCGAGATTATTATACAAATTCTTTCCATATTCCAGTTTATTATAATATAAGTATTAAGAATAAAATTTCATTAGAAGCACCTTATCATCAACTAACCAACGGTGGACATATTACTTATATTGAATTAGATGGTGATACAACTAATAATATTGAAGCGTTTGAAAGTGTTATTCGTATGATGAAAGAAGCCGGAATCGGTTATGGCGCTATAAACCATCCTGTTGACCGTGATCCTGTATGTGGATATGTTGGAGTTATAGGCGATGTATGTCCAGGATGTGGACGTAAAGAGTTTGAAAGTGTACCAATAGAAAGAATAAATAATTTAAATTGTAAATGTTAAAGAGGAGGTAATATTATGGAAAAAATGATTGGTGAAGGGACTGGATTTGAAAGAATTAGACGTGTAACAGGTTATTTAGCAGGAGATGTTAAACGTTTTAACAATGCTAAACGTTCTGAGGAACACGATCGTGTTAAACATACTGGTATCCGTGAAGTAGTTAAAAATAATTGTTGTAAAGAAGTTTAACATGGAAATTAGATTGGCCGCTGATTTGCAAACAGATAGTGTTGTTGATGGAGAGGGTATTCGTACGGTTATATGGACACAGGGTTGCCCCCATAATTGTCTAGGCTGTCATAATCCTAATACCCATGATTTTAACGATGGTGAAGTAGTAGATGTAATGGAAGTATTAGAACGGATTGATGAGTTAGATAATCAAGACGGAATAACATTTTCCGGTGGTGATCCTATGTGTCAACCAAGAGCTTGCGCTAAGATTGCAGAGTATGCTAAAAACAAAGGGTTAAATATTTGGTGTTATACGGGATATACCTATGAACAATTACAAAGATTGGCAAAATTGAATAAAGATATAATCGATTTTTTAAATTTAATTGATGTATTAATTGATGGACCTTTTATATTAAAGCAAAAAAGTTTAGATTTGAAATTTCGTGGGTCTAAGAATCAACGTTTAATTGATGTTCCAAAAACTTTAGAATCAAATGAAATTGTTTTGGTTACTGAGAAGGAACCTATATCGTTTTCAAAACCGGAGGGGATATATATTTAATATATTCCTTTTTTTATGATTTTATGGTACTATTAAAGAAGTAAGGAGGCTTATAATATGGATAATAAAGATAATGCGGGTAATGATTTAGTTAGCTCTAGTAGTGTAACTAATAACACCATTGAAAGCGAATTAGAAAATCCGGTTCATCAATTTGAAAACTTAAAACCAATTGTCGAGCCAGATTATAATAAATATAGAAAAATTGGGATAATTGTGACAATTACTTTAGTAGGAATCGTAATTGTTTTATTAATTATATCAGCTATTGTTAAATCCGGTCACAATAAAGTGTGTACACCAATCGAAGATAAAGTTATCAATGCAGCTTTTGATTATGCTAAGGCCAATAACTTATTGCCTAAAAATGCAGGAGATAATACTACTATAAAGTTAGATACTCTATATCAAAATAATAAATTGAATCAAAGTGATATAACTGTTAAAGATAATGTTTGTGATGGTAGTGTTAAGATTACCAAGTATAAAAATGATTATATTAAAACGATTAATTTAACATCTTGTGGTTATTGTACTAGCGATAAGCGTTATGGTAAATGGTCAAAGGAAACAACAAAAGAGCCTAGCGGTAAAAATATGATTGTCGATGTTATAGCATATTATAATTATTATACTTATGAGGATTATAATTCTAGTTGGACCAAATATTTACGTAGTGATTTAATTAATAAAGAAATATCTGAAAAGTATAATATTGCTTTACCAATTGAGCAAAAAAACTTACCTAACATACCTGATGAAGCTAAAATATTAAAAATTGAAAAAGATGATAAAAATTATTATCGCTACCGGGATAAAAGATGGAAGTTTTATATTAATCAAGGTGGTAATTATACTAATTATTTTACTTCTGAACCACCAAATGGATATCCTAATAAAGATGATGCAACGTTAAAATATACTTCTTGGTCTGAATGGTCATTGAATTATCCTGAGGTTAAAAGCTATCGTACCATCGAATCATCACAAGGATATAAATGGTATTATTTAAAAGGAAAAGAAAAAGTATATTGGAATGGTGGCGCTTATAGTGTCAATCAACCAAGCGATAAATACAATGTTAAAGATAAGGAACATGGCAGTGAAAAAATGTATCGTTATCGTGACAAGACTTGGCGTTGGTATAATGGTAACAAACGTAAATATTCTTCTTATAGTTCTGTAGCACCTAAAGGCTATACTAATAAAGATAACGACTTAGTTGAATATACTAGTTGGACTACTTGGCGTGATGTAAGTCATGTTAATGATTCCAATCGTAGTTATCGTGAACAAGAGGTAGATGTTTATTCTAGATATCGTATTAATTATCGTATGACCTCTTACATGAAATTAGATAAATATTTAACGCTTAAAGAATTTGAGAAAGAGACAAAGTTGTCATTGTCTGATATATTACAGCAAGAGAAAACTGATGTGGATGTTATATATAAATTTAAATATCGTAAAAAGTAATGTTTTGTAATTTAAAGGACATTAATAATTATTAGTGTCTTTTTATTATATATCTTTAATAAAATTGACAAATATTATTTTTATGTTATTATATATGATAATTTTAATAAGTGGATTTAGTAGCACAAATTAAGAACCGGAAATAGATCAAATTTATATATATTAATCAGCAATAAAGGTTTAGAAATACTAATAGTTTTTTTATTAATGTATTCAATAATGATTACGTTGGTTTGTTTTAAAAATGAAAACAATAAGTGGATATTAATATTATATTTTTAATAAAAGAGGAATGATTTATTATGAAGGAAAAAGAAACGAAAATTAGTTTATTACCTATACAAATTTTTTTAACAGTGATATTTTTTGTGTTAAAAGTAACACATGTTGTTGATTGGTCATGGTTATGGGTTTTAGCTCCGATGTGGACACCTACAGCTTTTGTATTGGGATTATGTGGCGTTATATTTATTCCTACCATTATGATTAGTGGAATTGTGTATTTTGTTAGTAAGAAGAAATATCGAAAATCTCAAGAAAAAACCATAGATAATGATTTTCATGTTAAATATAATGAAACTAATAATAAAAACTATAGTGAACGGTCAAAAGTTAACAGTATTCAACAAAGAATTGAACTTTTAAAAAGAGAGAAAGAATTTTTAGAATACTGTAAAAATAATGCTTTGGATCCCAAAGTATACAAAATGTCAAAGTCATATCAAAACTTTACAAAAAAAGACAATTAATTGTCTTTTTTTATAAATAAAATTCATCTATTTCTAAGTTATGTGATTGATCATTTTTAGATATTGACCAAATACTTTGAATACTTATGATTTTATCTTGATTACTACAATCAATATTAATAATATCCGACAGTGAAATAATACCAACCACTTTTTTATCATCGACAACTAATAATCTTTTCACTTTACTTTCAGCCATTATTGTAAGAATAGTATTAATATTATCATCTACATTGCATGTTATTATATCTTTAGATATATAATTATAAATTTTAGTATCTTTGTTGGCAAGAACTTTAACAACAATATCTCTATCGGTAATAACACCGATGATTTTCTGTTTATCGCTGACGGGAATAAATCCAATATCGTTTTCTTTCATAATTTTAGCAATATCAAAAATATCTATTTCTTTATCTACAACAATCACAGATGTTGTCATAATATCTTTTGCTTGCATTATTATCACCTAATAATATTATTAATAAAATCTTTATAATTATACATATAATTTTATAGGTGATAGCGATGCGAAAAAAAATTCATCTTCGTAAAAAATATACTATTAATATTATAAAAAAAGTCAGTAAAAAGAATATATTTATTTGGACTATTATAGCTATAATAGCTATCAGCTATTTGCTTATTAAGATGATTGGCGATATAGCTATACCACCTTTAACAAAATATGCTAAAAACGAAGCTAATAAAGTAACCAATATAGTAGTCAATCGCACCGTTGAAAAGATTGTTGGTGAAAATTTAAACATAGAAGATTTATATATTATAAATAAAGATAGTAACAATTCTATAAATATGGTTGACTTTAATACTATTACTGTTAATCAATTGTTAACTAAAATTATTAACGAGATTCAAAATAATTTACAAAATATTGAAAGGGGTAATCTTGATCAAATTAATATTGATGAATTAGGATTAGAGAATTACAATAAAGCTAATCTGGAAAAGGGCGTTATATACCGTATTCCTACCGGTATTATTTTTGATAATACATTACTTTCTAATTTGGGTCCTACGATACCAGTAAAAATAAATTTGATTGGCGATATAAGTGGTAATGTTTCTACCAAAGTAACTAATTATGGTATTAATAATGCTTTGCTTGAAACAAATATTAATATCGAAATCAATCAGTTAGTTGTTTTGCCTATTGCTACTAAAGAAATGAAAATAACTAGTTCGGTTCCGATCGCAATGAAATTAGTTCAAGGAACAGTACCTAATTATTATTTTAATGGCATTGATCGCAACTCTAATACGATTACGATTCCTACAGAATAAGGGGCTTTTTAATCATTACCCATAACTAATAAATTATTCTAATTAATTACTGATTCGTTAGAATAAAAGTACATATTATGGTATAATAATTCTAGGTGAGAGTATGGTTAAAGAAAAAAATCTTAAACGGCGTAAAAAGAAATGTTTGAAAATAATAGTTGTTGCCTTCGTCATTTTATTAGCTGTGATCGGGATGCTTTTTTTGGGGTATAAATTACTAGGTAATAAACAATTAAATGAAAAAGCGTTTATTGCTAGCACGACTAATAATGTAGCTGCTTATGATGAAAAATTTAAAGAGGTTGCCAAAATTGTTCGTGGTAGTACAATTGTCGTTAAAGAAAAAAATATTGTTAATGAAAAAACCAATCAGACATTTGATAAAATTACTTATAATAAAAAAGATTTTATGGTTTTAATTGATAATGTAGTAACGGATAAAAAAGATATTGTTAAAGAGAAAGAACTGTATGTTAGAACACCAGTAACTTTATATAAAAATAGTGACAGTTCTGAAATTTTATCTTTAATTAAAAAGGGTCAAAAAGTTGATATAATTGGATATGACCGAATTGATCAAGAAGGTTACGTTAACATGTATAAAGTTAAATATAACGATTTAACGGGATTCGTCTATCGCAAATATTTATTAGAAAACCAAGAGGAAGCCTTGAAATATTATGATATGGATAATTCATATAAAATTCATAGCGCTAGAGGTGATCGCTATGGTGGTGGTGACGCTGGGATGTTGGATTATTATCCTGTAACGAAACCGACTTTTGAAAATAATAAAATGCCAGATGAAACTCGTACTTTATATATGAATGCTGCTGTTATCAAAGATGTCGATAGTTATATTAGCTTGGCCAAAAATAGTAATATTAATGCTTTTGTTGTTGATATTAAAGACAATACATCGCCAGGTTATGCTTCTTTAGTGATGCAAAAAATGTCACCAACTAATTATAAACATGCTTTGAATAGCCTAGAAGATTATAAACAGGCTATAAAAAAACTGAAAGATAATGGTTTTTATGTTATTGGCCGAATTACTACTTTTAAAGATTCTTATTATGTCGAAGATCATAAGGAGGTAGCTATTGCTGATGCTAATGGACAACCATTTAGCCATAATGGATCATATTGGCCTAGTGCTTTTAATCGTTCTGTGTGGGAATTTAATGTTGAATTGGCTAAAGAGGCCGTTAAAGAAATGGGATTTAATGAAATTCAATTTGACTATGTGCGTTTTCCTGATCGAACATATAAGCTTGAACAGTCCGGACAAATGGATATGAAAAATATTTATGGCGAGAGCAAGGCGCAAGCTTTACAGGCTTTCTTAATGTATGCAACAGATGAGTTACATAAGCTAAATGTTTATGTATCAGCGGATGTTTTTGGGGAATGTGCTTATAATTACGTAGCTGCTTATGGGCAATATTGGCCAGCTATTTCTAATATTGTCGATGTTATTAGTGCTATGCCATATCCAGATCATTTTAATAAATATGATTTTGGTTTAAATCAAGTCGTATGGACTGTACCGTATGATTTATTAAAAGTTTGGGGTGGTGATTATGCAGCTAAAAGACAGACCGAAATACCAACTCCAGCTAAAGTGCGTACATGGATTCAGACTTATAATACAATACATGAGCCATTTGTTGTCTATGATGAGAGTAAAATATCTGATCAAATTAAAGCATTATATGAATCAGGACTTGATGATGGTTATATGACTTGGCATTCGGCTTCTTCTTTAGCTAAATATAAAGAAGTAAGTGGAGCATTCAAAAAGGAGTATCGGTAAAATGAAAAAATATAAAATAAACAATTTTGAATATGAATTATTAGAAAATTATAAAGATGGTTTCGATTTAGATAGTGTTACAGATAAAATGACAGATTTTTTTGAATTATATGACTATATCGTAGGAGACTGGGCTTATGGTAAACTAAGGTTAAAAGGTTTTTGTAACAAAAAAAATAAGTTTTATAAGAAAATAAATAATTATGAAAATATGCATGATTATATTAAAAGTGATTGTGCCTATGAATGTAAGTATTTTGTTTTAAAGAAGATAGAAAACTAGTTTACATTTTTATAAAAACATTATTTTATAAATAATTGTCAGTTGTAATAATTCATGATAAGATAAAAGTGACAGTAAAATCTGTATAGAAGGGAAGGTATAATATGAAAAAAATATTGTCATTGACAGCACTATTTGTTTTAGGGGTAGTTCTTTTCCCTACTTTGAGTTTAGCCGCAGATAAATCTATAGATTTATATTACGATGCCGCTGGAACTGAAAAGGTAGAAGATGTTATTGAAGTCGATTTATTAGATCAAGAAGTACAAGAGATTACTTTTTATTTAAAAAGTAACCCTACAGATTTATCTAATATTGATTATCAAGTGGGTTATGCAACACCATCATACATAACTATCGAAGAAGATGTTGATTACTCTTTATCACAGGATTATGTGGCTAATAAGTATACAATTAAATTAGATAGTAATGCTGTTGGTAAAACCAATAAAATAACATTTACCCTAACAGACAACAGTGATTATTCAACTGTTGCTACTAAGGAAATAACTTTAGTTGTAACTGATTCTGTTGTTGCACGTGAAGACGCCATAGGTGAAGCAGATGCAACGGAAATTATTGATAAAATCAATAAGAATGAATTAACGACGCTTGTTGGGTCTTCAGCCTCTGTTCTTCCGAAAAATGTATTTGAAGCATTAAAAAATAATGCCGATAAAACTTTAGCATTTATGGATTTATCTTTAAAATATGGTTGGGCTTTTATAGGTAGCGATATCTTGAAAACCGATATTGATTTACCATTAGGTATAACTATTTCAAAGGATAAACCAGATTTTATTAAAGATACTATCAATACTAATAGTTTATTTTTGACTTTTGATTATCATGGACAACTACCTGGTAAGGCCAATATATATGTTGATGTTGAAAACGTGTATAGTAATGGGACTAAGCTTTATTTGTATTATTATAATGAAACAACTAAAAAAATTGAACTTGTTGCTAAGGACTTAGAGGTTACTGATAATGGTGTTGAATTTGATATTGAACACTGTTCTACATATTTTTTATCTGATAAAGATATTAATGTTAATCCACAAACTGGCGATATACCACTAGTAACTTTAATGACTATTGCTGTTATATCAATTGTTGGTATTAGTTATAGTTTAAAAAAATGTTTAAATTAAAAAATATCACTTCAATTTTGAAGTGATATTTTTATCTTGCTTGCTTTTTGATTAATTTAGCATGCATGACAATCCGTGATTTATTATCATTACTACAAGTAGATAGAGTAATAATTTTATCATTAGCATTTAAATCTACATTAAAATTGTAAAGACTACGATTTTTAAGTGTTGTTAAAAATTCAGTGTAACTTTTATCATTCGTAAAGTCAGTCGTTAAATAATATGTTTCAGTTGGGATTTTATAAACGGCAAATACTTGCCATAAGGTATTTTCGTAAGGGGTACTAAATTTAACGACATAGTTATTACTATTTTTATACCAATTACTAGTAGTTATATTTTTTAAGGAACCAAACATAGTTGTATTTAGGCGCCCGTGACCATAGATAATAGTATTTTTATCAAAGTCTTTCATGTTATTTCGATAATCTGCAAAAATCCAACCGGCAGCATTTTTACTTTTATCATAGGCATGGTTTAAATAATATTCATTGTCGGACGCTTGAACTACCGGATAATTGATAGAGGTACCTTCCACTTTAATCCAACCGACCGTTTCACTATTTTTTTCTAATAAATTATTGAAATCAACTGCAATTAAAGGCATTTTAATGTACTTCCAATAATCACTTTCCTCATTTGTTGGTGGATTTATATTCTCGGCATTGTCATCCTTAACTTCAATAACTTCAGTGTTGTTTTTGATATCATCGGTAATTTTATCGACCTTTTTATTGTCCATCATCCATTTTATAATAAGAAAAGTAGCAATAAGTAATATCGCAGTGAATAGAATCAATAATATTATGAATTTAGTTTTTTTTTGTTTTTTCCTTTTACGCTGTTCTTCTCGTGTTATCATTTTATCACCATTATCTATTATACTATATTTTGGTAAATAAAAAAACATTTGACATTAAGGTGATGAAATTTGTTTATAGCTATTATCAAATCGGATCAAAAATGTTATAATGTCTATGATTGGAGGATTACATGATGGAAATAGGGGAATTACTAATCGAATATACTTCTTGTCAACAATTATTAAATAATTTAAGGGGGGTACTTTGACCCAACTAGCAAACAACAGAAAGTTGGAGAATTAGAAGAAAAAATTCAGGAAGAAGGATTTTGGGATAATAAAAAGCAAAGTGAAAATATTATTTCTGAATTAAGCTATTTAAAAAAGCAATTAAGTAGTTTTGATAATATCAATACACAAATAGAAGATGGAATTGAGACTTTAGAACTTTTAAAACAAGATTATGATGAAGAAATGTTAGTCTTATTAGAAGATAGTCTTGTTCAAATAAAAAAACAATTAGCAAAGCTAGAATTAGAAGTACTGTTAAATGGACAATATGATGCTTGTGATGTGATAATGGATATTCATTCAGGAGCTGGTGGTACTGAGGCTTGCGATTGGGCTAATATGTTGTATCGCATGTACCTTCGTTATTGTGAAAAAAATAATTATAAAGTAGAGATTATTGATGAGCAACCAGGTGAAGAGGTAGGGATTAAAAGTGCATCTATAATTATTAGGGGGATAAATGCATATGGATACCTAAAAAACGAGATGGGTATTCATCGTTTAGTTAGGATTTCTCCTTTTGATTCTAATGCAAGAAGACACACCTCATTTGCTTCGGTTACTATTAGTCCATTGTTTGAAAATAGTGATATTAAACTAGATATTAAAGATAGTGATTTAAAAATTGATGTATATCGTAGTAGTGGTTGTGGTGGACAGGGTGTTAATACTACTGATAGTGCTGTTAGAATAACCCATTTACCTACCAAAACAGTTGTTACTTGTCAAAACGAGCGTAGTCAAATCCAGAATAAAGAAAAAGCTATGGAAGTTTTAATGAATAAACTTTATAAACTAGAACTTGAAAAAAGAGAAGCAAATTTAAATGAAATTAAAGGAGAGCAAAAGGATATTAATTTTGGTTCACAAATCAGAAGCTATGTCATGCATCCATATTCGATGGTTAAAGATCATCGAACCAATACAGAGACTTCTAATGTCGGTAAAGTATTAGATGGGGATATAGATTTATTTATCGATGCTAATTTAAGGGGTGTTAATAATGTTTTTTAAGAAAAAGGACAATGATGAAGTTATAATTAATAATATATATAAAAAAGATCGTATTTTAAGGTATGCGCAGTTTATTTTAGGTGTCTTTTTAGTAGCGGTGGCATTTAATGTTTTAGTATTACCGTGTTCAATTGTCTATGGTATGGGTGGAGTCGGTGTTATTTTAAATAAAATATTTAGTGTTGATCCCTCACTTGTCATTTTAATTGGTGATATTTTTTTATTAATTCTTAGTTATATTTTATTAGGTAAGGAACATACTAGGGGTTCGGTAGTAGGGTCGTTATTATATCCTTTATTTGTCAAATTAACAGAGTCATTCTCGCAATATATTAATTTTGGTAATACCGATATTTTAGTATTAGTTTTATTTGGAGCTGTTATCACAGGTTTTGGTTTGGGTTTGATATTTAAATCAGGTTTTACAACTGGGGGCACGGATATTTTAAATCAAATCGTGTCTAAGTATTTCAAGATGTCATTAGGCAATTCAATGATTTTTACTGACGGGTTAATCATTGTATGTGGTTTATTTGTATTTGGTTTTGAAAAATTAATGTATTCAATGATATCCTTATATATTATTAGTATTATGACTGATAAGGTTGTATTAGGAATTTCCCAATCAAAAGCTTTTTATATTATCACCGAACATGAAACGGCAGTTAAGCGTTTTATTACAGAACATCTTAATCACGGAGTAACTGTATTACAGGGGCGGGGTGGTTACACTGGTGATAATAAAAAGGTCATCATGTGTATTATACCTACCAAAGAATATTTTTTAGTAAAAGAAGGAATTCATGAAATTGATCAAAATGCGTTTTTTGTTGTAACAGATGCTTATGAGGTATCAGGCGGTGCTTAAAAATCTTTTTCATAAAAAAATTGATTATGAAAAAATTGAATTAAAAACGCAGACTAAAAATATCGTAGTTAGATTAATCGTCTTTTTACTATCTCTGTTATTGTTAGCAATCATTTTTAATCTTTTTTTAGCCCCTCTTAATATAGTTACTGGTGGCTCTAGTGGTGTGACCATTATTTTAAAAGAAGTATTTAATTTTGATGTTACTATAACAACTTATATTATATATGGATTAACTTTAATTCTTAGTGTATTCTTATTGCCACTTAAAATAACTGTATCTTTAGTAATTGCTACTATTGTGTATCCTTTTTGTGTTCAGTTAACATCTAACATTACGGATATCATCAGCTTGAATTATTCTAATCCACTGCTTATATGCATTTTTGCTGGAATATTAAATGGTATTGGTACGGGTGCTATTTTAAGAATTGGCTTTAACTCTGGTGGCTTAATTGTTATTTCTAATATTTTGTATCAGCACTTTAAAATATCTATTAGTAAAAGCAATATGATAATAAATGCTGTAATTGTGTTAATTGGTGGTTATTATTTTGGCATAAGTAATATAATGTATGCTATAATTGTAATATATATATCGACAATCTTCACAGATAAGGTTATGTTGGGAATATCAGATAACAAGGTATTCTATATTGTAACTGATAAAGAAAAAGAGATTAAGAGCTTTATAACAAAGCATTTAACTAGCGGGGTGACCATTGTCGATAGTGATCATAATGATAAGGTAACTTTAATGTGTGCTATTCCTACGAGTAAGTATTTTATATTTAAAGAAGGAATTATAGCTATTGATGCGTCAGCATTCTGGTACGCAACTGATTCTTATCAAGTAATGGGTCAATTTAAAGGAGGTAAATAATGGACATAATTAGAATGAAAAATGTCAAAAAGCAATATAAAAATGGTGTTGTTGCCATATATGACCTTGATTTAAAAATTGAAAAAGGTGATTTTGTCTTTATTATCGGTTCAACTGGTTGTGGAAAATCAACTTTAATAAAAATGTTATATCGTGAAGAAAAACCTACCAGTGGTCAAATTATTGTTGGTGGTATCGATGTTGCTAAATTACGAAATAGCAAAGTATATAAAATAAGAAGAAAAATTGGTGTCGTTTTCCAAGATTTCAAATTATTGCCTCGTAATACGGTTTATGAAAATGTTGCTTTTGCCTTAGAGGTTTTGGGACTTCCTAAAGAAGAAGTTCATGATAAAGTTATTAAAGCTTTAGATTTGGTTGGTTTAAAACATAAGGCTAAAAATTATCCGACACAATTATCCGGTGGTGAGCAACAGAGAGTGGCCATCGCTAGAGCTATTGTTAATGGACCAAAACTTCTTATTTGTGACGAGCCAACCGGAAATTTGGATAAAAATACCAGTATGGAAATAATGAAGGTTTTGGAAGAAATTAACAAATTAGGAACGACTATTATTATGGTTACACATGATAATGATATTGTTAAGAAAATGAAGAAGCGCGTAATATTATTGGACGCTGGTAGAATGGTAAAAGATTATGAGAAAGGAACATATAAAAATGAAAGGATTTAGAATTTTATCTCGTAGTATTAGAGATTCATTTAAAAGTGTATTTAGAAATTTTTCTCTTTCATTAGCTTCTATATCTTGTATAACTATTACCCTAATCGTAGTTTCAATTGCAATTATTCTATCATTTAACGTCAATAATTTTGCTACCTTGGTTGAAAAAGATGTCAGTATTGTAACTTTTCTCGACACTGACATAACTGAAGAAGAAAGAATACAGGTCGAAGAAGAGATTAATCTTCTTGACAACGTCGAATCATATTCCTTTAAGGGTAAAATGGAAATAACGCAAGAAATGATGGATTCGTCAGATGTTTTTAAGAGTATTATGGGTGAATGGAGTGAGGAAGAGAGCCCTATTCAAGATACTTTTATCGTTAAAGTTAGTGATATCAATAATATTAAGAAAACTGCTGATGCTATTAAAGAATTCGAACATGTTAGCCTTGTTAAATATGGCGAAGGTATGGTTGAACAATTAGTTGTTGTTTTTGATGTTGTGAAAAAGATTAGTATTGGTATGGTAATTGCGCTTATTATTGTAACGGCTTTCTTAATTGCTAATACTATCAAAATTACTATCTTCTCAAGAAAAAGAGAAATTGAAATTATGCGTCTAGTTGGAGCTTCGAATACCAATATTAAAATCCCTTTTATTATTGAGGGGTTACTACTAGGTATTTTAGGATCGATAATTCCAATTATTTTAACGACATACGGGTATAGTGCATTATATTCTAACTTTGATGGGCAATTATTTTCACCATTTATCAAATTAATAGAACCACAACCGTTTATTTTCCAAATTTCAGGAGTATTAATTATTATTGGTATGCTTGTTGGTATGTTTGGCAGTTGGCGTGCTGTTCGTAAATATTTAAAAATATAAACTAGTTTTTAAAAACTAGTTTTTTCATATTTTAATAGAAATAACATATAATTATTTGGGTGATTATATGAAATTTGAGATTGGTGATAGTGTAACTAGAAAATCATATAATAATGATATTGTTTTTAAGATCATTGCTATTGATGAAGAAGTATATTATTTATCCGGTTTAAATGTTCGTTTATGTGCAGATGCTCTCGAAGAAGATTTAATTAAATGTGATGATATTGAAGAGGAAGAAGAACGTGCTTTTATTAACCGAATTAAAGATATAAACAATTTGGAACGTAATGACTATTTTTATCTTCCGGGAAAAATATTACACATCGATGGAGATAAGGATTATTTGAAACGGTGTCTACAATTTTATGAAGATTTAAATATTTGGGCTATTGGTGTAGTCGAAAAGGAAGACAATGTGGCATATAGAATTCGCGAGCTATTAGAGGAATATAATCCAAGTATTGTCGTTATAACAGGGCATGATGCATATTATAAAAAGGGGAATAAGGATGATATTACTTCATATAAAAATAGTATGAATTTTGTCAAGGCCGTTAAGGAGGCTAGACGTTATGAAAAGAGTCATGATAAATTAATTATTATAGCTGGTGCTTGTCAATCAGATTATGAGGAATTAATTAAAGCCGGAGCTAATTTTGCTTCCAGTCCTAAGAGAATTAATATTCATGCTTTAGATCCGGCTATTATAGCGTCTAAAATGAGTTTATCTTCAGTTACTGAAGACATCGATCTAAAACAAATGTTAGAAAAAACTAAATATGGTAAGGATGGTATGGGTGGTGTTAAAACTAAAGGTACCATGTATACGGGGTATCCAAGATGATAAAAACAGTAGAACAAGTAAAAAAAGAACTTAACAGTCATGTTGGTGAGACGGTAACTATTAAGTGTAATATGGGTCGCAATAAGTATGAAAAGTACCATGTTCGAATTAAAGAACTATATAATTATGTTTTTTTAGTAGAAGTTCAAGGAAATATTTATTCACAAACAAAATCTTTTTCTTATTCGGACGTTATAACAAAAACCATAAAGATTGATTATTAACTATTGCTTTTTGCAACCATTTAATATATAATTTAATTGTATTATTATACTTGAAGGGAGAGATTTGCTTGAAAATTACATCTGTAAATGTTAGGAAGGTTGAAAAAGAAGAGTCAAGAATGAAAGGAATAGCTTCAGTTTTATTAGACGATTGTTTTGCCATTCATGATATTAGAATTATTGAAGGGGACAATGGCTTATTTATAGCTATGCCAAGTCGAAAAACAGCTACTGGTGGATATCGTGATATCGCACATCCAATAACTCCAGAATGCCGTAAAATGTTTGAAGACGCAATTATTGAAGCTTACAATAATGAAGAATAAGACATTTTATATGTCTTTTTTATTATAATAAGTTATAATATTTATAAATTTAATAAAAAGATGATAATAATAAATGTTTTTATGTTAAAAAATAATATTACAAAAAGACACGCTTGTGTCTTTTTTTGCAAATAGTTAATAAAAAATATTGACAAAAAATGGCAAATAAGTTATATTTAGGACGTAATATGTAGAAAGGAGAGTGATTAATTATGTTAAGAAATATTACAATGTTAATGATGATAAAAATTGTAGAAGGTAGGATTAATCACGCTCTAATCATTTAACTTTATTAAAGCAAAAATAATCCTGTGGCTCTTTTTTATCATAATAAAGATAATCAGGCAATTTATAGAAAGGAAGTGTGGATTATCTTAATGAGTAGTACAATAGAAAAAGGCAAGATAATTCATACTATATTCAAAATTATTTTGCTAAAAATTTGATTATATAATTAATTATCTTGCCTAAAAGAAAGGTGAGATTTATGAGATTCAAGAAAATTTTAATACAACAGAGAGATCTCATAGTTCAAGTATTAGATATAATACAAATTGTCAATGTATTTTATGATGTTAAATTAATTTCGGTTATTATAATCGTTGTACGTGCTATAATAAACAAATTAGAGAGAGGAATTGATGAGATTAAATAATTTAGTTGTATTTTGACGCCTATTTTTAGGCGTTTTTTTAAGTTCTATATATATATTAATTATCATAGTATTTATTAGGAGGCATATTATGGACAAGGATATAAATATAGGTGGTAATTTTAATCATAATGTTACCATTAATGAACGTAAAAATATTGTTATTTCTGGTGTTAAAAAAATAGATAGTTTTGATAATGAAGAGTTTTTATTAGAGACTAGTATGGGATATATGGTTATTAAAGGAGCAGAATTAGAAATTATTAAGTTAGATACATATCAAGGAAATGTTAGTATTAAGGGAAAAATCAATAGTTTAAATTATGTTGAAAACTTGAAGAAAAAAGAAAAAGAAGAAAGTATGTTTAACAAGTTATTTAAATGATTGCTTTAAAATTGCAAATATATACCATTATCTTTTCTTTTTTATATGGTATTGGTTTTTCCTTGTTACTTGATTTTAACTATCGTTTCATTCATTCGAAGAATAAATTTATTAAATATTTCTCTACTATTTTAATCGTTATATTAAGCATTCTTATTTACTTTATAGGAATAATGAAAATTAGTTACGGTATATTTCACATTTATTCTATTTTATGTATTATCATTGGATATATCTTGACATCATTGGTAGTTAGCTATATTGCTAAGCGAAAAAGAAAATGATATAATTTTTATATAAGGTAGGTGATAAAATGGCTAAACGTCGAAGAGTGTCGAAAGCTTCTAAAAGACGCTTAATGTGTTTTGGTATTTTGTCCATAGCTATTATCATCTATTTTTTTATTAGCTTAGGGACCTATGTTTTAAAAATTGCTAATTTAAGTAATGAAAAGAAAAAACTTGAACAGGAATTAGTAGAAATGAAAGAATCTGAAGAGGATTTGAGCAATGAGATTGAAAGATTAAAAGACCCTGACTATTTAGCTCGATATGCTAGAGAAAATTATTCTTATTCTAAAGATGGTGAATATATTATTAAACTTGATAAGGATAATAATATAGAAAAGGTTCAAGAGACTCCTGAATATAAACAATATATTATTTATATTGGTGCAATTATTATTGGCATGGTTTTTATTTATATTATACGAAAAGGAAATAAACGAAAAAAAATAAAACAAAAGAAAAATAAAAGAAATCTTTAAAGATTTCTTTTATAGTTTAAAATCATTAACGATATCATCATTCATGTCTTTACCATCAAAATATGTTTTTAATTTGTAACCAGCAAGCTTTCCGACAACATTTGATGGAAATGTTCTCATCAATTTGTTATAGTCGGTTATAATATCATTGTAATATTTTCTAAAAGCCACTATTTCCGATTCGGATTCCATTAATCCCAAATCAATTTTAACAAAACTTTCACAAGTTTTAAGATCCTTGTATGTCTCTTTATAATGATTAAATTCATTTATAGCTTCGTAAAGTTGACGGTCTAATTCAAAGTTTGTTAATTTGCGTGAACGTAATTTAACAATAATTTCTAACACATCACTTTTTTCTTTGGTATTGGCTTTGATAATGTTAATTGATTTGTTTAACAGATCAAACCTTTTACGTAGTGTAGAATCGATATTAACTTCAGCCTCATTGATGCGAATTATATATGTTTGAAATTTGTTATATATAGAAATGAACCAAATTAAGAGAATTCCTAGTACAATAACAATAAATAAAAATATTATAAAATAGTTCATAATCTATCACCCTAAAAAAATTATAGCAAAAAAACAAGGCGATTACAATTAATTTGGAATAAATTCTGGGCTATAATTAATCTTTTCATGGAACTTAATATAATCAACATATATCATAAGTAATAAATACCAATGACCGGTTGCAGGATCACTTAAAATAATATGATCACGTCCTGATTGTTCAACGATACCAGAAAACATTTTATCACGCCATTCGGTAGAATCGGTAAACGTCATATAAACATCAACTTTTTTTCCCTTATTCAATCTTAAAATATTTTCGATATAAGACTGTTCAAAGGGGATATCAACAGTTGTGGGTGCGTTTTCTTGGTTTGGGGTTACAAAATTACCATTATAAATACCACTACCTGGGAAATTAGGATTTCCATTATAAAAGTTACTATTATTATTCATAAAACCATCCTTTCTATAAATATATATTAAATCTTAATATAAATTATGCTATAATAATAAAAAGAATTAGGAGGAATATCATGGATGTTAAAATTGGAATATCTAATCATCATGTCCATTTATGTCAACAGGATTTAGAAACTTTATTTGGTGAAAATTATATGTTAATTAAAGATCGTGAATTATCTCAGCCTGGTGAATTTGCTAGTACAGCTCGAGTAACTATTAAAACCTATAAATCGGAGATTACCAATGTCCGTGTTTTAGGGCCAATCCGTGATTATACGCAAGTTGAAATTTCTAAAACGGACGCTATTAGGTTAGGGATTAATCCTCCTGTTAGAGAATCTGGTGATTTAATAGATAGTGCTGCTGTAACTTTAATTGGGCCAGCTGGTGAAATTGATTTATTAAAAGGTTGTATTATTGCCAGTCGCCATATTCATCTTAATAACGAGGATTTAGTTAAATATGGGTTACAAAACAAGACTAAGGTCAATGTTAAGTTATTAGGACCTAAAGGCGGTATCATTGATAATGTTTCATTAAAAATTGGAACTAATTATCGACTAGAGTTACATTTGGATACGGATGATGCTAACGCTCATTTAATAAAACAGGGTGATATTGGCATAATATTAAGTGGTGATAAAAATGATTAATGAATTTAGAATTTGTGATCGGTGTAAAGCAACTAATGTTAACACTTTAATTCCGAAACTGAAGGAAATAGATAGTGCTTGTAAAATTAAAGTTGGATGTCAAAATTTTTGTGGAATTGGTATGAAAAAGAGTTTTGCTATTGTTAATAATATTCCCGTTATAGCTGAAAATGAGGATGAATTGATCGAAAAAATAAAAGCTAAGATAGTTAATTAAATATTAAAATAAAATTAAAACAACTAGTTGTTGGGATAACTAGTTGTTTTCTTGTTTTACCGTGGGAATTAAGTCGTCTAAATCTTCATTGACAGTATATGGTTCAGTTCCTTTAATATAATAAGTTAATTTCTTCTTTTTGCTGTTATCGGTGGCTAATTTGCCGCTGACTGGTTCAATTAGAACTCCGACTACATTTTTAGGAGCATTATACCATTTAACATCTTGATCTTTAAGATAGTTTTCGACAATATCAGCCCATACATTTTTATTAATTAAACCATCATTATTAGTTGTTTCTTTATTATCATCATATCCTGTCCAAACACCTACTAAAATGTTTTTATTATAACCAAAAATTAAGTGATCTGTGTTGGTAGAACCAGTTTTTATAGCATATTTTTTAGTTATTTTAGGAGCGATACTAATACAAGTAGGATAAGTATAGTCGATGAAGTCTGATGAATAGCAGTTGTTTAACATATCGTTTAATACAAACACAGTACTTTTATTTAAAACATTTTCTGGAGATTCTTTATGTTCGTATAGTATGTTACCATTTATGTCCTCAACCTTGTTAATTAAATAGGGGGTATTTTTATAACCTTCATTGGCTAAAGTACCATAGGCGCTCATCATTTCTAAAATATTTATTTCTTTTGCTCCTAAAGCAAGAGAAGGAATAGCGTTTAATTTACTAGTAATCCCAACCCTTTTAAGCGTTTCTACCAGAGTATCTTCACCTAAAAAAAGATGGGTTTTGACCGCATATATATTATCTGAATAAGCTAAAGCAGCTGCCATACTGATATCACTATTGGGATAGGTATCACCAAAATTACTTGGACTATAAGTTTTATTCTCTCCAAATGTAAAAGTTGTTTTTTCACTAGTAAATGTTGTTGAAGGTGTAAAACCATTTTCTAAGGCCGCGTAATATAAGAATGGTTTAATTGTCGAGCCAACTTGCCGTTTAGAACTGGTAACTCGATTAAATTGACTTTTATTATAGTCTCTTCCTCCGGCTAGCGCAATTATTTTTCCGGTTTCAGGATCCATAGCTACACTGGCTACCTCTAACTCCTCATTGTCTTTCATATTATTATTAATACTTTCTTCCATAATTCGTTGAGCGTTCATATCTAGGTTAGTATATATTTTTAAGCCTCCAGTAGTTAAAAAAGAATCGGGGATTGAATTGATTGTTTTTAATTCATTAATAACAGCATCTTGATAGTACATTAAGGTATTTAATTTATGACCATCACTGTTTCCGACATAAACTAGCTCTTCATCTAAAGCTTTATCCATTTCTGTTTCAGAGATATATTTGTTTTTGACCATTGATTTTAAAATAAGCGTTTGTCTCTCTTTGGCTGCTTTTTCATCAATTAATGGTGAATATTTACTAGGCCATTTTGGAATTCCAGCCAGAATACTAGCTTCCGCCAAATTTAAATCTTTAGCACTTTTATTAAAATAGTATTGAGCGGCGTTTTCAATACCAAAAATACCACCATAGTTGATAGTGTTTAAATAACCTTCTAAAATTTCTTCTTTGCTATAGTGTGCTTCCAATCTAATAGTTAACCAAGCTTCTTCAATTTTTCTTGACCATGTTTTCCCAAAGTCTAAAAAAAGATTTTTAGTATATTGCTGAGAAATAGTTGAGGCACCCTGTGATTTAGAACCGGTTATAACATTATTGTAAAAAGCTTTAATTATTCGTAAAAAGTCAAATCCTTGATGTTTATAGAAATGTTTATCTTCAATAGAAATAGTAGCATTAATTAAATAAGGTGATATATCATTTAAACTAACCCAGGCATCACTATTATTACCTGAATATAGTTCATCGTTTTGATCATACAGATAAAAACTGTTGGCAGAGTTTATTGATAGTTTAGGCGTTAGCTTAGCATATAAGTAAATTCCACCGTATAAAACAACGACGGAGATGATAATAATTCCCATAATTTTTAAGCTTTTTTTTACAATTCTCACTAGTATCACCTCATTCTAAAGTTAGTATTGGAAAAAAAAAGTTAAAATATAAGTGCTTTTTTTAAAAAGTTATGTTATAATTACATTCAGTTAAAAGTGGGTGAAAAAATGGCTAAAATTAAAATAGAAACTTCACTTAATACCATTAATGAAATGTCTGCCAATATTCATAATGAAATCATTGGGGAAATTGATGCTCAAAAAATTATTTACAATGAAGGTGAAATCAAAGTTATTATCGAAATTACAGACAAGCAAGTTACGATGTCAAGGATTAACGATGATTATATTATTAAAATGATTTTTATTAAAAATAGCATTACAGAAGGTTTATATGATATTAAAGATCTTGATGTTAAATTTAATTTAGCTGTTGAAACAAATGAGTTAGTTATTGAGGATGGTAAGTTATATATTGATTATCATTTAAATCTAAATAATGAAGATATGGGAATTTTCCATTTTCAATTAGATTATGAGGTGATTTAATGCGTGATGTTTTAGCAACCATTATTACTGAAGTAACCAATGAACTAGGGTTTTCGATTGACAATATGAATGTTATTAATTCAAATCGTCCTGATCTATGTGAATATCAATGTGATGATGTTTTTAAATTAGCTAAATTGTATCATAAAAGTCCTTTAGAAATTGGTACTTCTATTGTCGATAAAATAAACAATAGACCTGACTTTAATGATTACTTCAATAAGGTTAGTTTTATACCACCAGGTTTTATTAATATTTCAATTAGTGATAAATTTATCAACAATTATTTAAGTCTTATGAATAATCAACCTAAATTCAATCTAAAAATGCCCATAAAAAAAGAAACTTACTTTATGGATTATGGTGGACCTAATGTAGCAAAACCATTACATGTCGGTCATATGCGTACAGCTATCGTCGGTGAAGCTATTAAAAGAATTATTATGTATTTTGGTCATACAGTGATAAGTGATGTCCATCTCGGAGACTATGGATTACAAATTGGTCAAGTTATTTACGGTTTAAAACAGGAAAATATTGATGTTTCTAATATTACGATTGCTGATTTAGATCGTATATATCCAATGATGAGTGCCCGATGTAAAGAAAATGAAGAGATTAAGAATATGTGTGCTGCTATTACTAAGGATCTTCAAGATGGCAATCAAGAATATCAAGCTTATTTTAGAAAGATATGTGAAGTATCTATTACTGATATCAAGAGTATATATAATTATTTAGATGTCCATTTTGATTTGTGGCTAGGTGAAAGTGATGCTTATCCATATATTCCGAAAGTAGAAAAACTTTTGCAAGATAAAAAACTCCTTGAGAAAAGTGAAAATGCACTGGTTGTATATGTGGCTAAGAATGACGATAGAGTGGCAATTCCACCATTATTGTTCAAAAAGGCTAATGGTGCTTATATGTATCCGGCTACCGATTTAGGTTCTATCTATCAGCGCATTGAAGATTATAATCCTGATCATATTTTATATGTTGTTGACAATAGGCAAGCATTACATTTTGAACAAGTATTTAGGACATGTGAATTATCGGGATTAATTGATCGTAGTAAACTTGAACATCTAGGTTATGGTACTGTGAATGGTACTGATGGTAAACCATATAAAACGCGAAGCGGTGACACACCAAAATTACAACACTTGTTTGAACAGACAAAAGAAATTTTTGTCAATCAAAAAGATAATAATGAAAAGATGGATGCAGCTGATATCGACAAGATTGTTAATTCAATTTTAAAGTTTGCTGATTTACAAAATAGTCGTGAACGTGATTATATCTTTGATATCAATAAATTTAGTGAAGTTGTAGGAAAAACAGGACCATATATTTTATACACTTATTTGCGAATTAATAAAATTATCGAAAATTTCGATTTTAGGGTTAATAATTTAACGGATAATATATATAATAATTATGACCGTGATTTAAGAATTAAATTATTAGACCTAGAATATTTCTTAAACTTATCGTTTAAAGAGCGTAAACCTAATTATTTAACTGATTATTTATACGAGTTGTGCGTTTGTACTAATGCTTTTTATCAAAACAATCATATTATGAATTTAGACGATATCGGTAAACGAAATGATTGGTTATACGTTTTAAATTTAACCAATCGCGTTATTAAAGAAATGTTAAAGCTTTTAGCTATCGACATTCCTAAAGAAATGTAATTTATTGGAGGTTATTATGAAATTAAAGGATATGCCAAAAGAAGAATTAGAGATTCTTTCTTACAATGATTTAGCTTATATGCTTTTAAAAGAAAATAAAAAGAAAATGAATACACCACAAATTTTTAAATTTATCTGCGAGTTATTGGGTTATAGTGATGATGAATATACTGCTAAGATTGGAGACTTTTATACATCACTAACAACTGATAAGCGATTTGTCTTACTTGATAATGTCGATTGGGATTTAAGAGAACATCGTAAAGTTGAACTAGTTATTGATGATGACGATGAGGAAGAAATTGATATTGAAAGTGAAGAGGAAGAAATTATTGAGGAAGATACTGAAGAAGAAGATTTAGATGCTAATCTTGATGAAGATTTAGAAGATGATATGGACGATTTAGCTATTGTTGATGAAGAGGAATTAGATGAGGATAACTAATTCTTTTTTCTTGCTAAAGAAATATAATTATAGTATAATTTTGGATATGGAAGGCGGATTAATATGTTAGAAAGATTAAAAGCCATAGAAGAGCGTTATAATGAACTAAATAATGAGTTGATGAATCCAGAGATTATTACTGATATAAAAAAGACTTTAGAACTTACTAAAGAACAGGCTTCATTAAGAGAAGGATATGAAATATATCAGGAGTATAAAAAAGTATTAGACGATATCGAAGCGGCTAAAGAAATGCTTAAAGATCCAGAGTTGGGTGATTTCGCTAAAGAGGAATTAATTAGTTTAGAACAAAATAGAGAACAGTTAGAATCACAGATTGAGATTATTTTATTACCTAAAGATCCTGATGATGGTAAAAATGTTATTGTAGAAATTCGAGGAGCTGCTGGTGGTGATGAAGGAAATATTTTTGCCGGCGACTTGTTTGAAATGTATAAAAAATATGCTGAAAATGAAGGTTGGAGTATTGAAATATTAGAAGAAGAACCTGGTGAAGCTGGTGGTTATACTTTAATCAGCTTTATGGTTAAAGGGGAAAATGTCTATTCCAAATTGAAATACGAAAGCGGTGCACATCGGGTTCAACGTGTTCCTGTAACTGAAACTCAGGGGCGTGTTCATACATCGACGGCCACTGTATTAGTTATGCCAGAAGCTGAAGAAATTGATTGTGACTTAGATATGAGTGAAGTTAGGATAGACATTACTAGAAGTAGTGGTTGTGGTGGTCAAGGCGTAAATACAACTGATAGCGCTGTTAGATTGACACATCTTCCAACGGGATTAGTAGTATATTCACAGACAGAGAGATCACAAATTAAAAATAAAGAAAAAGCGATTAAAATTTTACAGACACGTTTGTATGATTTAAAGAAGCAAGAACATGAACAGGAAGTTGGGGCCGAAAGAAGAAGTAAAATTGGAACTGGCGATCGTAGTGAAAAAATTAGAACTTATAATTATCCTCAAAATCGTGTCACTGACCATCGTATCGGATTTACATTGAAGCAATTAGATCGTGTTATGACTGGTGATTTAGGTGAAATTATTGATGCTTTGATTAATGAGGATCAACAGCGTAAGTTAAAAGGTGAATAAAAATGTAGAAATACATTTTTTTGTTTTAATCTAATGCTATGTTTGTTATAATTTTAATAGTGGAGGACTTATGAAAAAAATATTAACTTTTGTTGTTAACCAAGATAATAAAATATTATTATTACACAATAATTTTAATGATTTATCTCATGGAGGAGATATTTGGTATACCGTTACTGGTGGTATGGAAGAAAATGACATTAATCTTTTGGAAACTGTTAAAAGAGAAGTAAAGGAAGAAACTAATTTAGATGTCATTAATTCGATTTATTTAAATGTTATTTTAAAATACAATATCAAATCTATGTTATGTGAAGAATATGTTTTTATTAGCTTTGTGGAAAATAATAGTATCATTTTAAATGAAGAATTTAGTGAGTATTTATGGCTAGACATAAATGACTTTTTATCTATGTGTCATTGGTATTATGATAAACATATGTTATCTAATATATTAAATAAAGCTATAAATCAAGAACTTTATTATTCAGTAGAAAAGGAGTTTAACATTTAAGCGTATTATGAAAGATTTAGAATATTTAAAAAAGTATTATAAAGGAAATATAGATGATGCTATTAAAAGATTAAATAATGGTGAGCCATTACAATATATAGTTGGTAATGTCGATTTTTACGGTAATTTAATAGAAGTAAACAAGAATGTTTTAATTCCTCGATTCGAAACAGAACAACTAGTTGAAAAGACCTTAAAATTAATCCATCCTAAAAAACATTTGTTACGGATTGCCGATTTAGGAACTGGTAGTGGATGTATTGCGATTACTTTAAAAAAGGAAATTCCTAATAGTATTATTGATGCAGTTGATATATCAGAAAAAGCTTTAGAAGTTGCTAAGCATAATGCTATTTTAAACCATACAGATATTAATTTTTATCTTGGAGACATGTTAAAACCGCTTAAAGGCAGGTATGATGTAATTATTAGTAATCCACCTTATTTAGATTATAATGAACCTATAATGGACATAGTTAGAAATAATGAGCCAGATCAAGCTTTATTCGCCGCTAATAGAGGATTATTTTATTATGAAGCGATTTTAAAAAATGTTTCATCTTACTTAAATGATGATTATATTATTGCTTTTGAGATTGGTTATCAACAAGGATTAAGTATACAAACATTGTGTCAAACCTATTTGCCGACAGCCAAAGTAATAGTTGAAAAAGATCTACAAGGAAAAGATCGGTTTGTTTTTATCATGAACAATTAAATATATATAAATAAGCATAATAACTTATATTGTAGAAAGCATAAAGCTTTCTTTTTTCGTAAATAATAAAGATAATAGATAGTAAAAGTTAATATTAAGAGTAGATTGTTAAATATTGACATTTCTCGACATAATATATAAAATTAATATAGTAAGAAAGTAGGGAAAGAATGAAAAAGAAAAGTGGATTTACCTTGATAGAACTATTAGCTGTAATCGTAATACTAGCCATAATCGCCTTAATAGCGACCCCAATGGTCTTAAAGTATATTAAGACATCTAAGGAGGGATCATACGATAATAGTATAGATAATATTTTGAGAGCAGCTGATAATTATTATGCTGGATCATTGTTAAATACCAAAACAACCTATCCATTAACTTTTGCGTTTCCAAACAACAAAGAGTTAGGAGTAAAAGGGAAACAACCAGATTCAGGGTCTTTAACCATATATGAAGATGGAAGTACATATTTATATGCGGTATATGATGAAATAATATATACCAAGTTACCAAATGAGCAAAGAGCGAGAAGATATAATATGGTAGTTGGTGATGATATTACATGGACAACTGATGGTAAGGGAAAGATAACAAAATATAATATGGGCAGTGCTAGTCAAAAGATCGAGTATCAATTAGAAATATGGATGTCATATTTTGAAATCAGTTTTATTTACGCGTCACGTGATGCGGATGCAGGAGTAGACTTTGATTATAACCTTAGCTTAAAAGAAAATGTAGAAAAAGCAGAGCAAGCGGGAGAGATTGACCGTGGGATGTTACCACTAGAGTTAAATAAGGAAATAGATGAAGCCTTAGAGATATTTAATACAAAGAGTGCGATAACAGAAGAAGAATTTTGGAAAATGGTAGAAGATAATCGAGAAAAATTGCCATATTTTGCAGATTACTATGATTTAGAAAATAGCGGAAGTGGAACTCTATCAGATTTAAAAGCATACCAGTTAATAAGAGATAATATAGAAGCAACTAATATTTTAGTTATACCAAATTATGTTAAACATAGTGATGGTACCAAAGAGAAGATTACTAGTATCGATACTTATGCCTTTAGAAATAGCGGTATATATGGTGCTTTTGAATGTTATATAGCACCACCATATAGCGATGATGATAGCAATCTTAAAGGTATAGATCTAATTATACCAGAAGGAATTGAAGAAATTAATGATGGTGTGTTTCAAGCGTGTATATTAAATAGTGTAAATATTGGTAATACAGTTAAAACAATTGGTGCGAGTAGCTTTTATACGAATTTGCTAGAAACCGTTGTTTTACCTAATGCTTTAGAATTTATAGGAGGTAATGCCTTTGGGGGTAATAAAATTAAAGGTAATATTATAATACCTAAAGGAGTAACTATAATTGAGCACAGTGCCTTTGAGAAAGAAGCAGGTACCTGTACAGAGGATCAGCTTAACGGAACATATGGGGATGCTATAGCTAGATTGTGTAGATTATTGACCACCAACCGAAATGAAATTAATAGTGTCACCTTTGAAAAGGGAAGTAAAATAGAAACTATTGAGTATAGTGCTTTTGCAGGTAATAAGATAGAAAATATTACGATACCAGGTAGTATTAAGACGATTGGTAGTAACGCTTTTAATTGTGAGACGTTAAAAAGTGCAACTATTGAAAGAGCTAAAGGTAGTGACTTGTCTGTTAATGCGACAGCCTTTGGTAATGTTACACCTGTTTATAAAGCTTCATAATGATGTCAAAATATATAGAAACAGCATTAGTTATAATGTTGTTTTTTATTTTGACAATATAAGAGCTTTTTTTATTTGATATCAAAAGAGTTAAGTGATATACTTATGATGATAATAGGAGGATGGTATCATGTCAGATAAACATATTACTAGGTATCGTCCTAGTATCTATATTGGTCTGAGAACAAATGAGGTAAAACGACAAAAAGAATTAGGTTTAATTAATTATGATACTGATGTTCCAACTAAGTCTATAAAACAGATTGTTAGTGGTAATATTTTTACTCTTTTTAATTTATTGAATATTATGTTAGCTTTAGCTATTATTTTAGTTGGTTCTTATAAAAATTTATTATTTTTAGGTGTCGTTATTTGTAATACTTTTATTAGCACTTTTCAGGAAGTTAGATCAAAAAAGATAATTGATAAATTATCTTTGTTATCAGCACACAAGGTCAAAGTTATTCGTAATCGTCAGGAAGAAAAACTATCATTAAATGAAATTGTCCTTGATGATATTGTTAAATTTTCTTTAGGAGATCAGGTGGTTGTAGATACGATTATTTGTGATGGTGCCTGTGAAGTTAATGAGGCTTTTATTACAGGGGAGTCTAAACCTCGTTACAAACATAAAGGAGATATTCTATTGTCAAGTAGTTTTATTGTCAGTGGTAACGTTATTTGTCAAGTCGAGCATGTGGGCGAAGATAACTATACGTCAGTTATTTCTAAAGAAGCTAAATACATTAAGAAGATTAATTCTGAAATTATGAGCTCATTAAAAAAAATTATCAAGATTGTATCTATATTAATTGTTCCTTTAGGGTTGATTTTATTTTATAAACAGACACAAATTGTCAATAATACTTTATCGATGGCTGTTGTCAATACAGTAGCGGCTATTATCGGTATGATTCCCGAAGGATTAATGTTACTTACAAGTACTGTTTTAGCTGTAAGTGTCATTCGTTTAGCAAAATATAATGTTTTAGTGCAACAATTATATTGTATTGAGACGCTAGCCCGTGTTGACACTTTATGTTTAGATAAAACGGGAACTATTACTAATGGACATATGGAAGTTTCTGATGTTATTCCTTTGGATCATCATACCCTTGCTCAAGTTGATAGAGTTATGTGTGGGTTATCTTCAGCCTTAGATGATAATAATCCGACTTTCAAGGCCATTCATGATAAATTTACAACTAATTCCAATTTTAAAGTTTTAAAAACATATCCTTTTTCTTCTGATAAAAAATATTCAGGAGCTAGCTTTAAAAATGAAGGCACTTATGTACTAGGGGCACCTGAATATTTACTGCACGATGATATATCTAAAATTCAAGCCAGATTAGATGAATATGTTTCTGATAACCGGGTTTTATTGCTTATTAAGGTTGATGATGATTTTATTGATAATGATTTTTCAAATATTGATTTAATGGCATTAATTTTAATTCGCGACCAAATTCGTGATAATGCAGCTAAAACTATTAATTACTTTAAAAAACAGAAAGTTGATATTAGAATTATCTCGGGTGATAACCCTATGACAATTGCTGCTACAGCTAAACGGGTGGGCATTTCACTTACTGACGATCAAATAGTTAATACTAGCACATGGCAAAATTATGATGATGTATTAGATGGAATTGAAAAATATAAAGTTTTTGGCCGGGTTAAACCTGATCAAAAACAGTTGATTATTCGTGCTCTTAAAGAAAAAGGGCATATAGTAGCTATGACTGGTGATGGGGTTAATGATGTTTTAGCTATGAAAGAATCCGATTGTGCTATTGCTATGAATGATGGTAGTGATGCTGCCCGTAACGTTGCAGAGCTAGTTTTATTGGATTCTGATTTTTCTTCGATGCCAAAAATTGTATCAGAGGGACGTCGTACAATCAATAATATTGCTCGTTCTGCCACTTTGTTTTTATCTAAAACGATTTATGCTTTTCTATTAGCTATTTTATTCTTATTTATCAATTTAAAATATCCGTTTATGCCAATTCAACTTTCTTTAATTAGCACTGTTACGATAGGAATTCCTGCTTTTATTTTAGCATTAGAACCCAACCAAGAGCGAGTATCAGGTAATTTTTTAAAACGTGTTATAAGTAGAGCTTTACCATCGGGAATAACAACTGTTTTGACCATTATCATGGTAGTTATTATGACAAATATTTTTCATTTGTCATCAGAACAAGCTTCTACTTTAGCCGTCATTTTAACAGCTTATGTCGGCTTACAATTAGTATACCGAATTAGCCAACCGTTTAATCGATTACGAAAATTTCTATTTGTTTTTTTAATTGTTTTGTTTACTATTTTAACTCTAGTGACTCATGAGTTGTTTTCTATCACAGAATTGAATCTTATTTTACTGATAATAATGTTATTTTTAATGATGTTAGATATTAGTATTTTTAATGGATTATATAGATTAGTGGATATGTTTATGAAAAAACATCAAAAATGGTTTGATGTATAATTGACAATGATATTACGTATTTGTATAATATAGATATTAGGAGTTGAAAACATGGATGAAATTTTAATGGAAGCAGAAATTAAGATGACTTCTTCAATTGAAAATATGAATAAGCGATTGTTAAATATCCGCGCTGGTCGTGCCAATCCAGCTATTTTAGATGGTGTAATGGTAAATTATTATGGTGTTGATACACCATTAAAACAGCTAGCCACAATTTCTATTCCAGAAGCGCGACAACTTTCAATAAAGCCATTTGACAAAAGTTGTTTGCCAGCTATTGAAAAAGCTATTTTTGAAGCTAATATTGGTTTAACACCAAACAATAATGGTGAAATTATTATTTTGAATATTCCTGTGCTTACAGAGGATGGTCGTCGTGAATTTGTTAAGCAAGCTAAAAATATTGCTGAAGAATGTAAAATAGCGCTTCGTAATATTAGACAGGATGCTAATAACGATATTAAAAAATTAGAAGTGCCAGAGGATGACAAAAAAGGTGCAACTGAAGATATCCAAGATTTAATTAATAAATATAACAAACTAGTTGATGATAAAATGAAGGAAAAAGAAACAGAACTTATGAGTTTATAGTTCTGTTTTTTTACTCTTGTTTTTCTCTTCTTTTAGTGTTATAATATAACGCGCAAAGGAGATGTTTTTAGTGAATAAAGAACTTACTTATGTTATGATTAAACCAGATGGTGTTCAAAAAAAATTGTTTTCGACGATTTGTGACATCTTTTTACAAAATGATTTAGATATTATTGAAATACAAGATGAAAGATTATTGAATAAGGAATTAATTCGTGAGCACTATGCTCATTTATTAGATAAGCCTTTTTATCCTGATTTGGAAAATTTTATGTTATCAGGGACTGTAATTCCGATGATTATCTGTGGTGAAAATGCAGTTAGTAAAGTACGTGAGTTGATTGGTCCAACTAACGTAAAAAAAGCTCAAGAAGATAGTCCTAATTCCATTAGGGCTTTATATGGTAATCCTGATTTTGGGCCAGCTAATGTCATTCATGCATCTGATTCTAAGGAAAATGCGTTAATTGAGATTAAACGTTTTTTCGGTAAGGATATGATTCATCCTTGTGATTGTAAAAGCCCTAAATGTTTAACTAAGGGAATGATTTTATAAAATATCAGTAATAACTGGTATTTTTAATTTACATTAAATTTACTTAATGTTATAATTTATCTAGGTGATAATATGCTAAACAAGTTTAAGGATAAAAAAGAGATTAACTATAATTCTTTAAATAATGTTATTAATATTAGTGAAAAAATTTTAAAAATAGCTTATTTTTTTATCATTGTTGTCGGTATTTATGCAATTACAATTTTATGTAAAGAGTGGAAAATTTTTAATTTTCTATTTGAAATCTTTAAGGTTATCTCACCAGTTTTTATTGGGTTATTAATTGCTTGGTTATTAGATCCTGTGGTTAAATGGCTTAGAAAAAAGGGTGTTAGAAGAGGTATAGGGACAACCTTGGCATATATTGTTATCATCGGGGGAATAGTGTTAATTATCAGTGCTATTATTCCTGTTTTAATGGATCAAATTAAAGAGTTTGCTAAAATTGTTCCAGGGGTTATCGAAAGTGTTAAAAATTGGATTGATGGCTTTTTTAATAGTCTAAATAAAATTGAAGGTTTTGATGCTTTGGCGGTCAAAGATAGTCTATTTAAGAAGCTTGAAACTTTTGGAACTGATCTAACAGCGACTTTACCAGATTCAGCGTTTAATACTGTTCGAGCTACTTTTTCTGGTATTGGTAATATTATAATTGGTTTGATTATTGGTTTCTATTTTTTATTGGGCTTTGAAAATGTCGATGATACTTTAATTACATTGTTACCTCGTAAATATCAAAAAGAGGCACGAAAATTATCTGGTGATGTAAATCATTCTCTTAGAAATTTCGTTTCTGGAGCTTTATTGGATTGTACGTTTGTTTTTTTAATTACATCGTTAGGTTTAGGCATAATTGGTCTGAAAGCACCGTTATTATTTGGATTATTCTGCGGTATAACTAATATTATTCCTTATGCCGGTCCTTATATTGGAGGAGCTCCTGCGGTTATTGTTGGTTTCTCACAGGGACCGTTAGTTGGAATTTTATCACTAGTTGTTATCGTAATCATTCAATTTTTAGAGGGAAATTTCTTACAACCTATAATTATGAGCAAGACAACTAAGTTACACCCTGTAACGATAATGCTTGGTTTATTAGTATTTGGTCATTTCTGGGGCATATTAGGAATGGTCATCTCTACGCCAATTATTTCGACTTTTAAAGCTATTTTTAATCATTTTAATGAAAAATATGATATAATTTCTTATAATGAATAAATTGATGATGAAGAAAAGTAAAATAAAGTATTTTGATAGAGAGTTAGTGACTGGTGGAAACTAATAAATGTTTTATTTGAAAGCTCCTTCGGAATGCAGTTAAAAACTGTCGGTTATAAGCCGTTATCTAAATTAAGAAAAAATTAGGATGGTACCACGGCTTTTCGTTCCTAGGGGAATAGCTGTGGTTTTTTATATGGAGGAATTATGGAATTTGTTAAAAAAGATAGTAAAATATATTTGTTATCAGGTAAGGCCAGAAGTGGTAAAAATGAAGTCGCTAATATGATTATAGAATATTACCATAATAAAAGGTGTATATGTTTGTCGTATTCTTATTATCTAAAGGATTATGTTAAGAGAATTACAGGTTGGGATGGTAGCGAAGCAACTAAACCGCGAGATTTTCTACAACAAGTAGGAATTGAATTAATCAAAGAACAAATTGACTCTCAATTGTTAATTAGAAGATTAGTTGAAGATATAAAAGTATTTTCCTACTTTTATGATATTATTGTTATCACAGATGCAAGATTAGTTAATGAAATTGAAGTTCCTAAAGCTACTTTTGAAAATGTTACTACGATTCGCGTTGTTCGAAATAAAGATAATGAATTAACAAAGGAACAAAAGCAACATTTAACTGAAATTGATCTTGATAATTATATGATGTTTGATTATGTCCTTGATAATAATGATAACAATTATGATTTTTTACGACAAAAGGTATATCAGATATTAGATGAGGTGAATTATGAATAAAATAATTGCAATTGTAGGTATGTGTGGTAGTGGCAAATCGATTGCATCTGACTATTATGTTAATAAAGGTTATCAGAAAGTGTATTTTGGCGGGGTAACAATGGATAGATTAAAAGAGGAGAATCTAGAGATTAACCCCGAAAATGAATGTATGATGCGTGAGCGATTGCGAGCTCAATATGGTATGGGCGCATATGCGATATTGCTACTACCTAAAATTGCCAAATTATTAACTGAGGGTAATGTTGTACTAGACGGCTTATACTCTTGGGATGAACTAAAAATTCTAAAGACAGAGTTTCCTGAAATGATAGTTTTAGCCATCATTGTTGATAAAAAGCATCGTTATGAAAGATTAAGTTCGCGAACCATTCGTCCATTTAATGAAATTGAGGCCAATAAAAGGGATATCAATGAGATTGAAAATTTAGCTAAAGGTGGACCGATTGCCTTTGCTGATTATTATATTTTAAATAATGATAATATCGAAAGTTATTATAAAGATTTAGACAAAGTAACAAAAATGATAGAAGGAGGTTATTAAGATGAATTTAAAGGATTTATATATTGACTTTTTTGTTAGTAAGGGTCACAAGCAGATACCAAGTGCACCAGTAGTTCCAGAAAACGATCCTTCGGTCCTTTTTAATACAGCAGGAATGCAACCGTTAATACCATATTTAATGGGGCAACCTCATCCTTATGGAACAAGATTGTGTGATTACCAGAAGTGTATTAGAACTAATGATTTAGATGAGGTTGGTGATACTACGCATCATACTTTCTTTGAGATGTTAGGTAACTGGAGTTTAGGGGATTATTTTAAGGACGAAAGTATTGAATGGAGTTTTGAATTTTTAACTAAAATACTAAATATTCCGGTGGAAAAATTAGCCGTGACTGTTTTTGCGGGTAATGAAGATATACCTTTTGATGAAGTTAGCTACAAAAAGTGGTTAAGTCTTGGGATTAATGATAAGCGTATTGCGAAAACAGTAGATGATAATTTTTGGATTGCTGGTGAGTCAGGCCCTTGTGGTGGTGATACCGAAATATTCTATTGGCGCAGTTTAGATCCACTACCAGATGTATTTGATCCAGAGGATGAACGTTGGGTAGAAATATGGAATAATGTTTTTATGCAATATTATAAAGATGATCATGGAGTTGTAGTAGAATTACCAAAAAGGAATGTCGACACTGGTATGGGAGTAGAGAGAACAACAGCTATTTTGGAAGGCGTTAATGATAACTATCAGTCTAGTATTTGGCGAGATATTATTGATTTAATATCGCAGATATCTGGAACTAATTATGATGATAATAAGGCCAGCATGCGAATAATTGCTGATCATTTGCGAACTGCTGTTTTTATATCAGCCGATCCTGCAGGGATTAAGCCGAGTAATACTGATCAAGGGTACATTCTTAGAAGATTAATTAGGCGGGCAATTAGGCATGCCAAGAGATTAAATATAGATATTAATAGTGATTGGGAGCAACAGATTGCTAACCTTATTTTAGATAAGTATCAAGATTATTACAAAGAGTTAGAAGTTAATCGTGCAACAGTTTTAGATGTTTTAAAAAATGAGAAAATTAAGTTTAATCGAACTTTAGAAAAAGGTCTAAGAGAGTTTGAAAAAGTAACACGTAATAATGAAAATATTGATGGTCAGACAGCTTTTCATTTGTTCGATACCTATGGGTTTCCTTTAGAATTGACTGTAGAGCTTGCTCAAGAGAAAAAATTAAAAGTTGATACTGAAGGTTTTAAAGAAAAATTTAAAGAACATCAAGAAAAATCACGGACAGCATCCGCTGGTAAATTTAAAGGTGGTTTGGCTGGTAATGGCGAAATTGAAACTAAATATCATACGGCGACCCACTTACTTAATGCAGCTTTAAAAGAAGTTGTTAATAAGGATGTGCATCAAAAAGGTAGTAACATTACTGCTGAAAGAATGCGCTTTGATTTTTCTTGTGATCATAAGTTAACCGATGAAGAAAAAAACAAGGTTGAGCTTTTAGTTAATAAATGGATAGATTTAGGGCTTGATGTTACTATGGAGGAAATGTCTAAAAATGATGCGATTAAATCTGGTGCTGAATGTATGTTTGTTGAAAAATATCCAGATGTTGTGACCGTCTATAGTATCGGCGATATATCTAAGGAATTGTGCGGTGGACCACATGTTAAAAATACTAAAGAGTTAGGTCATTTTAGAATAAAAAAAGAAGAAGCTAGTAGTGCCGGAGTTCGTCGTATTAAAGCAGTTTTAGAATAAAAAACTTGATATAATCAAGTTTTTTTGTGTTAAGATTGCATATAGTAGATGTTTTGTTTGCAAAAAGCGTCGAATTATGTTGCTAATATGTGATTTTAATGATACAATTTAGTTGATAACTTATACCGATGCAGTACCTGTGTATATTTTATCATATATGTTGGCAAAACTATATGAGAGAGTTTACTAATTACTGTGGAGGTGAAAGTAATGAAATTAGTAAAAGGTATTCTTGCCACATTCATTGTGACAGGAATTTTATCTACATTAGGTGTTAATGCAGGAGGAATGGCTTATGCAGATGTAAGGCTACCAAGTTTTAGTGGTATATATGACGGTGGTCAAGCTGATAAGACTAGTGGTGGTAAGCAATCTCTTTATACCATCGATGCTAGAGATGCTTGGAATTTTAATGATATAAGAAGAGTAGAGGCACGAACCAGATCGATGTTTGGGACAACGGTTTATAGTGATTGGACTGAAGCTAAGATTGGTGAAACTGTTTATATGAGTGACGATTATGATGATATTGGCGCTTATAAATTACAATTAAGAGCAAAAAAATCAACATTATCTGAAACACGATATTGGGGTTCTTGGAGAACTCAATAAATTAATTTAATTAAGTAGACTCTCTTTAGTTTTGCATATGGTTGAATAGGGGATAAGAAATGAAAAAGTTTTTGAAAAAGAACCTTGTTGTAATTGTTATTTGCTTGATTCTCTTTGGTTTGGGCAGTATTGATATGTATAATTTTAAAAACCATCATCACAGTTCGATTTCAAGAAGAAACGAGGTATTAGAGAGGTGTAGGGATACTTATGGTGACGATATTCCCAGTGATGATAAAACTTGTCAAGAAAGATTAGTTCATGACCATTATTATAATTGGGATACTATTTCGGTTTATTTTTATGTCCTTTTACATGGTAATATTGGTCATCTGCAAATGCTAGCTCCTATCTTTGTGATTACTGCAGCGGTATGGCAATTTAACAAAGAACTGAAAAGTGGCTATTTTAAAAATATTTTAATGCGGATGCGCTATTCTGATTATTTAAAAAAATCTTATGTGAAAGTTTTAAAGTATAGTCTTATCTTCCCCATTTTTTTAATATTTATGTTTATTTTGGCTTATTTAATATCAGGACACTTTGATTTTGAACAAACATTACTTCAAGAAGGTTGGGTAAATCCTCAGCTTGAACTAAAATTTGTTAAGATATTACCACGGTTTATTTTTGTTTTCTTAACCAATTTTATTTTACATAGTATTTTTTGGATTAACATTGGTTTTATTATGTCTAAGAAAAGTCGTAATATCATTTTGACTATTATTAGCTCCTTTTTGGTTTATATTGCAGTTTTTGCTGTGACGGAGATATTTATTGGTGGCTTTCTTTTTTCTGTTTTTTTAGGAATTCGAAATGTCATGGATTATTTTAGTTTGTCTAATATATGGGTATATGAAGGTATTAACTATTTATGGTTAACGGTTGTATATGCTTTAACATTAGTGGTTATCTCATTGTTAGTTTTAATATGTGTTTACAAAAATAAAGAGGAGGTAATCAACGAAAATGAAGGCTAAACTATTAAAAGAAAATATCAAATATTATTTAAACAACAATGTTTTGAAATTAATCATGGCTTTATCGTTTATTTTAAATTTATATGGTACTTCTTATTTATCAGCAAATAGAGATTATCTTCAAGGTCTTTTAACAATATTTGCCAATGGTTATTATGGTTGTTTTTTGTTAGGACTTATCATGATTAATACCATCAATGTTGTATCATTGTATGAACAGAATTATTTTTATATCATCCGTTTTAAAAATCGTAAAATGTATTTACGTGAACTACTAAATAATGTAATAGTTAGTAATACAATCGTTTTTCTACTTAATCTTCTTATTATGTTAATTGGTTTGAATTTATTTGCGGATGGATTATATATCGGTGAAGTATACAATTATGGTATAAATAATATTATTTATGTAATTTATTATTTATTTAGAGCAGTGGTTATTTTTAATATTATCGCAGTAATCTGTGTTTTATTTATGAAACTTATCGGTAGAAACGCAACAACTATTTTAATTGTTATATTATGTAGTGCTTTTATTTTTACACCTGATGAAACTTTATATCCTATTAATTCATTGCGGGAGATGAGAGTTTTTATTGGTGATTATCTTATGTTGTATCGTTACAGTAATTTTCCTTTCGAAATTTTCTGTTCTACGATTATGTTGGCTGTCAGCCTAGCTATAATCTATCTTTTATTTTATATTGTTAATAAAAGAAAGAAAAGGATTGGAATATAAAATGCGCTATATAATTGTAAATGATTTAATCGATTGTTTCAAAAACAAACGTAAATTAATATTAGGATATGCCATAATTACCTTAATTATTTTCTTATTCTTCAGTTTTATTAGACATAATCATGATAGTTTATACTATACTTTGGGCTTAAAATGTTTATTTGCTGAGCAAGATTGGATACAAATGTTAGCCTATGTGTTTATGTTAGGTTTTTATATATACTTAGCTTTATTGATTTTTATTAAAGATCTAAGCAATGATATAACCAATATTTTTTTGAGGGTTACACCACGAAAATGGTTAAATTATAAATTAGTCTCAATCGCTACTATAGATATTATAATTTTATCTTTTAGTTATTTATGCTTATTATCACTTGATTATTTTTTTAATGGTTCTTTATCCTTTGATATAGCAATTATTTTTAATCATTATTTATATCTTTTAGTTTGTCAGTTACTTTTATTAACTTGGTATGCTATTTTTTCTAAATCTAAACTCGTAGCTTTAATATTGTTGATAATAATTTTGACACTAATTGGTATTTATACAAGTATTGTTCAAATTCCATTAATTTTTTTAATTATCGCTGTTAGCTGTACTTATTTGATATTAAATATCATTAATAATATATTTTATATAGATATATTTGAAGGGAGTTAAAAGATGAAAATTGAAATAAAAAATGTATCTAAATCTTTTAAAAATGTTACGATATTACGTGATATCAATTTGACTTTAGAAAGTGGTAAAATTTACGGTTTAGTCGGTCGAAATGGTAGTGGTAAAAGTGTTTTTCTAAAGATGTTATGCGCTTTTTATGATGTTAGTAGTGGCGAAATTTTATATGATGGACGGAATATTTTAAAAGAAAAGGCATTTCCACCTAATACGAGGGCTCTGATTGAAAAACCTAATTTTATTCCTGATTTAACAGGTTATGAAAATTTAGAGTTATTGGCATCAATTCAAAAGAAGATTGGTAAAAAAGAAATTTTAGAGACTTTAGACGCTGTTAATTTGCCGGACGATAAAAAGAAGAAATATAAGAATTATTCCTTGGGAATGAAGCAAAAATTAGGTATTGCTCAAGTATTAATGGAAAATCCAGATGTTATTATTTTAGATGAACCATTTAATGGCATTGAGGAAAAAACGGCAATTAAACTTCGTAAATTATTAAAAGAAGAAGCTGATAAAGGTAAGCTTATTATTTTAGCTTCTCATATTAAAGATGATATCATTGGGTTAGCTGATGTTATTTATGAGTTTGATGATGGTCAAATAAAAAAACAATCGTAGCTTTTAACTACGATTGTTTTCATATTCATTAATAAAATAATCATCGGTCATGCCAGCGATGAAATCAATAGCAATTCGATAAGGATTATTTTGTTGATATTCACTATTCATGTCTTTGAGAAAGACCTTATATATACTGCTATTTTGATTATTATTTTGAATGTCATTTACATACTTAAGTAGTAGTGTTTCGAACATTTGATAATATTTGGCTAATTGTTCTTCAGAATTAGCACGATTATAAATATTTTGATAATTGAACTTTAATAGTTTTTGTAATTTTTCGTAAATTTTATTTGACATCATAATATATGGCTTGTTTAAACTGTTATTTATTATATCCAAGATAATATTATTAACGATATCACGATTGTTATTTCCTAAAACTTCTCTAATATCTTGAGGAATATCATTTCTATTGATCAAACCTAGCATAACAGCATCTTCAATATCTTTTCCAATGTATCCAATAACATCACTAATTCTAACAACGCATCCTTCTAGAGTCATCGATACTAATTGGTTTGCTATTGTTATATCGTGGTAGCATGCATTATATTCTTCTAAAAATGTTGTTACAGTTTTATTTTGAGGTTCATATTTTTGAAGTAGTTTTTCACCGTTATGACACATAATGCCATCTAAAACTTGAATTGTTAAATTATTACCATCACCATTTTTTTCTAGATTCATAAAAGTTCTTACACTTTGAATATTATGCATAAAATATTCATTTAAGCATTTTTGACTTAAAGTGTTTAAAATCTTTTCACCTGCATGGCCAAAGGGAACGTGACCGATGTCATGACCAAGAGCGATAGCTTCGATTAAGTCTTCATTTAGGTTTAAACTACGTCCAATTGTTCGTGCAATTTTGCTGACAAGTTGTACATGAATAAAGCGTCTGCTTATATTATCATTGTTAATTAAACTAAAAACTTGTGTTTTATCGGCATACCGGGTGTATGATAAAGAGTAAATAATGCGATCAATATCGCGAAAGAATTCTCCACGAATATCCTTGCTACTATTTTGTTTGTGTATCCTAATTGCACTTTTATTTAGAGTAGCAAAATTATTTACTAGTGTTTCGTTTTTTAACATATTTTTTTTAATAATATCTATTCCCATTATTACCACCATTATCATTTTAACATATTTTATTAAAGGTTTAAAACAATAATATTAAAGATATATTGTTAATATTGACTTTTAGCGCTGTTGATTTGTATAATTGAGATAGTATAGAAAGTAGTGATAATATGAAAAATAAAAAGGGCTTTACATTAGTAGAATTACTAGCGGTAATAGCAATCATAGCAATCATAGGATTAATAGCGACGCCAATAGTAGTCCAATATGTAAACGAAGCCAAAAAAGATAGTATTGAAGAGTCACTAAATGGAATAGAAAGGGCCGCATTAACATATTTTACCAGCGAGAATATTAGAAATAGCGCTGTAGTAGATCTAACAACTGACACAATAGAAATAAAGAATAAAGATATAAGTAAGGGGCTAGCAGTAGGAAATCGCGAAGGAGTAAAAATCTATATATATAAGAATGGTTATTGTGGAATTAAAATAGGAGATAATATAGTAGTAAAAGAAGTAAACGAGAATGAATGTAGCTTTAATATTGATGATAATATAGAGATTGTAACTACAAATAAAGTTAGTAAAGAGCAAAAGATAACAGGCTATCGCATCTATGGAAATACAATTGATAATAATAGTTTAGGTAGTAATAACAATCAGATAGTTTTAAAGTTAACGGGTAAAAATTTATTTGATTATAAAAAAATTAGTGGTTCTAAAATTCAGTTGATAGATAATGGAATTAAAATTTTAAATTCGTATGCTACTGTTATTAGTATGGATATGTCGAAGGTACTGGAGGAAAATAAAACATATACAATGCAAAGAATATATTCTGGTAACATGAATGCTAGTAATGGTTTAATTACTATGTATACACCTGTTTTTAGACTTTGTGAACCAGGGACGGGAATGAAATATAAGTCGTTTACGGCTCCGGCTGATTTATCCACTTATAATAAACTATATTTATATGGAAATAGCGATGAGGAAATAACTATCACTAATATACAAATTGAAGAAGGAAATGAAGCGACAGCCTATGAACCATATATAGAGCCAAAAGAATATACAATAAGTTTAAAGGAACCATTAAGAAAAATAGGAAATAAAGAAGATTATATTGATAGTAGTATCAATCAAATAGTGAGAAATGTAGGAGTAAAAGAAGATGGTAGTTTATATGAATTAGAAAAACCGACATATGAATATATAAAATTACCAACGATAAGTAATTTAGATGGAACGACTATTGTAAGTGTTAATGACGGAAATATGAGCGCTAGTAAAATAGAGATTTTAGTAGTCCATTAAAGACAGTTAATAACTGCCTTTTTTTTAAAAACTGTTGTAAAAAAACAGTAATAATGATACAATAAAATTGTATTCATAAAGTAGGTGATTATATGGGTGAAACTAAAATTTACGAGGCCGAAGATTTTAGTGATGCTTTAGTTGAAAGGACAATTAAAGAAGTTGCGGAAATTTTAGAGGAACGCGGTTATAACTCTGTTAATCAAATTGTTGGATATCTAATGAGTGGTGATCCAGGATATATTTCAAGTCACAAGGAAGCTCGTAAAAAAATAACACAGTTTGATCGGACTAGAATTATTGAGGTTTTAGTTAAACGTTATGTCACAAAATAAAGGGCGTATATTAGGCCTTGATCTAGGAACTAAAACATTAGGTCTAGCAATAAGCGATACGACACAAACGATTGCTAGTTGTTATAAGACTTTGCGTTTTGATAGTGAGGATTATGATTCACTTTTACCATTGTTGAATGATATAGTGCGAAAGGAAAACGTTTCTTTAATTGTTTTAGGGTTTCCTAAAAATATGAATAATACAGTGGGACCTAGAGGAGAAGCTACTTTAGAATTTAAAAAAAAGTTAGAAACGAATTTGAATATTGACGTAATTATGCAAGACGAAAGATTATCGACCGTTTCTGCCATTAATGTCATGTTAGATGCTGATATGTCAAGAAAAAAACGGAAACAAAAAGTTGATAGCATTGCTGCTAATATTATATTACAAACATATTTAGATTGTATGAAAGGGAGATAAGATGAAAGAAGAAAGAATGACATTTAAAGTAACTAATGATGAAGGACAAGAAGTAGAGTGTGAAGCATTATTTACTTTTGAATCTGATGAAACTAATAAACATTATATTGCTTATACAGACAATTCAACAGATGAAGAAGGAAATATTAAAGTTTATGCTTCTATTTTTAACCCGGAAGAAGAGAATCCAACTTTGATTCCAATTGAAACTGAAAAAGAATGGAAGATTATTGAAACAATTTTTGAACAATTACAAGCTGAAGCAGGTAAACAAGCAGAGGGAGATAGCGAGCAATAATAGCTCGCTTTTATTCAGATGGCTAAAAAGAGAAAAATAAAAAAGAGTATTAAACTTATTTTATTTCTTATTGCTACTGTAATAATTGTGTTGATAGCTTGTTGTTTGTTTTATTTTAATGGTATCGGATCAACAGGTAAAGAGAGTGATTCGATTGAGTTTACAATTAAAGATGGTAGTACTTACCTTAGTATTGCACAAGATTTAAAAGAAAATGATTTAATCAAGTCTGAATTGGCATATAAATTATATATTAAATTGAATAAACCTAATACATTTCAAGCAGGAACTTATACGCTAACTAAAGCCATGGGTGTTAAAGGTATTGTCGCAACAATTAGCGGTTCTAATACAAGCACTAAAGATATTATAAACATAACTTTTAAAGAAGGATTACATATGCGAAAAATAGCTAATATAATTGCTAGTAATACTAATAATAGTGAAGAAGATGTATTTAATTTATTGAAAGATAAGACATATATTAATAGTTTGATTGACAAGTATTGGTTTATAACTGAAGATATAAAAGGTCAAGGAATATATTATTCTTTGGAGGGTTATCTTTTTCCTAATACTTATCAGTTTAGAAATAAAGATGTTTCGGTTCAAGAAATTTTTAGTGTTATGTTAGATACAATGAATACTAATTTAATGAAGTATAAAACGCAAATTGATAATAGCAGTTTATCTATTCATCAACTTTTAACTTTAGCCTCGATGGTAGAGTTAGAAGCGGCTAGTGCTGATGATCGTAAAGGTGTTGCTGGCGTTTTCTATAATCGTCTAAATGCAGGATGGTCATTAGGTAGTGACGTTACCACCTATTATGGAGCCAAAAAAGAAATGGCCGACGCTGATTTAACGGTTGATGAGTTGCAAGCAGACAATGGTTATAATACTCGTAGTTCTAAAATGGCGGGGAAATTACCAATTGGCCCAATTTGTAATCCGAGTTTATCAGCAATTGAAGCCGCTATTAATCCTAGTAATAATAATTATTTTTATTTTGTTTCCGACAAAAATAAAAAAATATATTTTAATACTAACAGTACCGGACATCAACAAACGATTAGTGCGTTAAAACAAGAGGGTTTATGGTACACTTATTAACTGAAATAGAAGAATATGCTAACGAAAATAATATTCCTATTATGCAACCGGATGGTATCACTTTTTTAACTAAATATATTAAAGATAATAATATTAAAACGATATTAGAAATTGGTACAGCTATAGGATATTCTGCTATTCGAATGGCTTTAATAGATACCAATATTAATATTACAACAATAGAACGAGATATTGATAGGTACCACATAGCTGTTGACAATATTAATAAATTTAAATTGAATAATCAAATTAATATCATAAATGCCGATGCTTTAGATGTTGATATAACTTCTAAATATGATTTAATTTTTATTGATGCTGCTAAAGCTCAATATATAAAATTTTTTAATAAATTTAAGTATAATTTGAGTAATACTGGCGTTATCATATCTGACAATTTAGATTTTCATGGTTTGACTAATAATATTGAAAGTATAAAAAGTCGCAATCTTCGACAATTAGTTAGAAAAATTAATAATTACCGTGAATTTTTAGAAACTAATAAAGAATTTAAAACAACATTTTATCATATAGGTGATGGAATTGCAGTTAGTAAACATAAAGAAGAAGTTATAAAATAACTTCTTTTTTGATAACTATCAACCTTAACGATTAGTTGATTATGTTAATAACTGTAACCATAATATAAGCATTACTGTCTTAATTGCACACTTTTAGTGTTAAAATATGTTAATGAGATCAAAGAGAAAAGAGATAACAAATTAAACCCAAAGTCGTAATTGTAATAGTATATGGGTTTTAAAATTTGATATTTCTAAATATTTTTACCATATTAACCATAATATATGAATGAATAAGATTAGTCTATAAATAAAAGATAAAGACGCTATAAAGAAAATTAGGCAAACTTTAGATATATTCTATTTAAACAGCTTAGAAATAATATTATATATGATATATGGATGATGATATTATTCTAGGCTAGAACAAAGAATATTTAAAAGGTTGTTGTTCTGCTTCGTAAGAAAAAAAAGAAGCATAGATAAATTTGACTTTAGTAAGTTATTGAAACAGTCAAATTTTGTTAACTATGCATTTTTTATATTGACTTAATTTTAAATTTTGTTACAATGGTGAATATGTCGTTTAGGAGGAACAATTTATGAATTATCAAGATTTTGTTATTAGAATTGTTGTATGCTTTATTTTGAGTTTTATTATTGGTTTAGAACGCCATTTGCGTGGTCGAGCTATAGGTCTTAGGACCAATGTTTTAGTCTGCCTTGGAGCTTTTCTCTTTGTATCTATGGCCATTAATGTGCCAACTAAAGATGAAGTCCGCATGGCTGCTCAAGTTGTAAGTGGTATTGGTTTTTTAGGTGCTGGAGTTATTTTACGTGATGGAACTAATATTCGTGGGTTAAATACAGCCGCCACTTTATGGTGTAACGCTGCTATTGGTGTCATGTGTGCTAGTGGTATTTTAGTCGAAGCAGCTATTGGGACTTTTTTGATTTTATTGTCTAATATTTTCTTACGATATCTTAGTCGTAATTTGATTAAATATAACCGTGTTGAAAACTCTAATAAAAATTATATTATTAAAGTAGTTTGTAATGATGATAAGGAATTAACTATCCGTAGTATTATTATGCAGTATGTTGAGCGGCTTGGATTAGTGTTAAATCATATGGAAAGTAAAGATGTTGATACTGATAAAACTAAATTATATGCAACGATTACATCAGTAGGTGCAATTAATACTATTGAGAAATTAATCGGAAAAATCACAATTGAGCCTGGCGTCAGTAATGTTGGTTTTAAAATGGAAGAGATTAACAACAAGAATATCGATGATGATGATAATGAATAAAGTAGAAATTTCTACTTTATTTTGATATAATTGTCGATGAATGGAAGTGATATATTGACAAAGTTAATTGTTATTCCGACTACACTTAAGCAAATATATAATTTAATGTCCTTTTGTGATGGTTACATTATCAGCATCAAAAATCTCAGTGTTAATATGCCATCATATTTTACGATCGATGAAGTTAAAAAAATAATTGTCGATTTGAAAAAAGAGCATAAACATATATATATTAATTTAAATAAGAATTTTCATAATGGTGATTTATTAGATTTAAGGCAAACATTGATTACATTAGATAACTTAAACATTGATGGTATTATGTATTATGATATTGCAGTTGTTAATTTGAAAGATCGACTTGGATTAAAAAGTGACTTAATTTGGGCGCAAGAACACATGACTACTAATTATGCAACTTGCAATTATTGGTATCAGATGGGTGTTAAACATGCTTATTTATCAAGTGAGATAACCTATGATGAGATTGTCAAGATTAATCAAATGACTAAAATGGGTTTATTTGTCAATGTTTTTGGTTATTTACCGATGTTTACTTCCAAAAGACATTTAGTTACTAATTATTTAAAAACATTTAATTTAACTGGAAGTAATCAGTATTTTATTGCTAAAGAAGGACAAACATATCCGATTGTCGATGGCGACCTTGGAACGACTGTATATTCTGCCAATATTTTAAATGCTTTTGATGAGTATTTAGACTTTGTTAAAATGAATATCGATTACTGTGTTATTAATAGTTTTTTAATTGATGACAAACTTTTGGAAATGATTGTTAAAAGTTTTTCCCAAGTTAACGATAAAAACAAAACTAAATTATCAGCAGTGCTTAATAAAGTTTTACAAGACAAATGGGACAAAGGTTTTTTATATAAAGAAACTGTGTATAAGGTGAAGAAAAATGACAAAAATAATTAACAAGCCAGAGCTTTTGGCACCTGCTGGTGATTTAGAAAGATTAAAATGGGCATTTCATTATGGTGCTGATGCAGTCTATTTAGGTGGCAATTTATTTTCGATGCGGGCTAATGCTAATAACTTTAGTTTAGAAGATTTGGCTGAAGGCGTTAAGTTTGCCCACAAGTTAAACAAAAAAGTCTATGTTACTGTCAATATTGTTTTGCATAACGAAGAAATTTTATATTTGACAGACTATCTTAAGAAGTTAGATGAATTAAAAGTTGATGCGATTATTATTAGTGATCCCGCGATTATTCCACTCGTTAAAGATAATACTAATTTAACAATACATTTATCAACACAAGCCAATACTTTAAATTATGAAGCGGCACTTTTTTGGAAGCGACAAGGAGTAACTAGAATTGTCTTGGGACGCGAGGTTACTAAAAAAGAAATTATGGAAATAAAACAAAAGGTTGATATTGAAATTGAATGTTTTATTCATGGTGCTATGTGTGCTTCTTACAGTGGTCGTTGTGTTCTTTCTAACTTTTTGACAGCCAGAGATTCTAATCGTGGAGGTTGTAGCCAAATTTGCCGTTGGGATTTTGATTTACTTGATGCCCATTTGAATAAGTTGCAAGGCGAAAAAGACTTTACTTTTTGTACTAAAGATTTATCTTTACTTAAATATATTCCCGATATGGTTGATATTGGTGTGGATTCATTTAAAATTGAAGGTAGAATGAGGTCTATTTATTATGTAGCTACTATTGTCGATATATATCGTCGGGTTATTGATGAATATTGTCACCATCCGCAAGTTTATACATATAATGAGGATTATGAAAGGATTCTTAAAAACTGTGCCAATCGCGATTCTGTACCACAATTCTTTAACCAGGTTAATGATGAAAGTTGCCAATATTATAATGGTCGAGAAGAGGTTTCTAATCAAGATTTTCTAGGAGTAATTTTAGAATATGATGCTGATAAAAAATTAGCCACAGTTGAACAACGTAACTATTTTAAAAAAGGTGATGTAGTTGAAATATTTGGGCCAACTATACAACCGACAACTACAGTCATAAATAAAATAATTGATGAGGAGAATAATGAAATTGAAGTGGTCAGACATCCTAGACAAATAGTAAAAATTGGTATAAATTTTCCTGTGTTTCCATACGATTTATTAAGAATAAAAGAAAGTAAAAAAACAATTTGACAAATAATCAAAAGTGTAGTATTATTTGATAGATTTGTGATAAGAAAACAAGAGGTGATATTATGTCTAACACGAAAGAAATTTATTTGACAGAAGCTGGTCTAGAGGCAAAAAAGAAAGAATTAGAAGAATTAAAATTAGTTCGTCGACCAGAAGTAATAAATGCGTTAAAAGAAGCTCGTGCGCTAGGTGATTTAAGTGAGAATGCTGAGTATGATGCAGCCCGTAATGCCCAAGCGGAGGTAGAGGGTAAAATTAAAGAAATAGAACTAATGATTGATAATGCTATTATTGTGAAAGATGTCGATAAGAATAAAGTTTCGATCGGTTCAACTGTTAAAATTGAATATGTAGAAGATCAGGATACAGATGTATATTCCATTGTTGGTAGCAGTGAGGCAGATCCTTTTGAAAATAAAATATCTAACGAATCACCGATTGCTAAAGCTATTTTAGGTTTAACGATTGGTGATGTAGTTGAAGTGGAAAGTCCACAAGGCAAATATTCTGTCAAGGTAATTGAAATAATGTAAACACTTTATATAAGTGTTTTTTTGTTAATAGTAATTGCACTTTGTTTTTTTCATATCATATTATAGATGAAAAGGTGATATGATGATAAGAATGCTTTATTTAAATAACAAGAGAATAACATTAGATCTTAGTAAAATGACTATGGTTGGTAGTGGTAAAGAAGGAACTGTCTACCGATATAGTGAAGATAAATGTATAAAAATTTTTGATCATCAACGTTACGATGGAAATCTTTTACCAATTAATAATGATAAGTTTAAGTTATTTACAACGATTGATACCAAACATATTATTTTACCGGAGAAATTACTATATAATGAGGTGGGAGAAATACAAGCTTATATAATGAATTATATTCGCTCACATTTTAATTTGAGCGAAATTAGAGATAAAAATATTTTAGAACTTATAAATGAACTTAGAGTATTGAGAAGCGACATTGAAATATTAAATCAATATAACATTTTAATAAATGATTTAAAACCCCCGCATCTTTTATATAATAATGGCTTTTATTTGATTGATAGTAGTCTTTATACTAAATATGAGTATGATCATGTTCTCGATTATGATGTGACTAAACGTAATACTTATTTAGTTAATGAGCTTTTCATCAATGTATTATTAGGTTTAAAAGCTAGTCCTCATGATTTTTCTTTAACATTTAAAGATATACCATATATATATCGATATTATAATCAAAATAGTATTCCTTTTTTTGCTGATGTTTTAGAGAAAGAAGCTTATGATAAAAAGGTTAAAACCTTAAAACAATTGCGAGCCTTTTATTATAAAAAGGATTAAATTCCTTGAAAAACAAATAAAAATATTATATACTATAGTAGTGATTTAAGGAGGATTTATGGAAAAAAATAAAAATGTTAAAGAAATAACTATAAAAATAGAAGGAAAAGTTTGGGAAGAAGCTATGGATAAAGCTTTTGTCGAAGCGAATAAAAAGGCTAAAATTGATGGTTTTCGTCCAGGTAAAGCTCCTAAAGACATCTTTTTAAAAAAGTATGGTAAAGAATCTTTATACTTTGATGCTGCCGATAAAGTAGTTGGTGAAGCATATGACAAAGTATTAAAAGATAATAAGGATTTAGAACTAGTTGCTCAACCAGAAGTTAATTTGAAATCTATTGATGAAAAAGGTGTCGAATTTATCTTTACACTAACTACTAAACCAGAGGTTATTTTAGGGAAATATAAAGGTTTAAAAGTAAAGAAAGATAAAGTCAGTGTTACTAAGAAAGAGATTGAAGAAGCTATTGAACAAATGCGTAGCCGTTATGCTGAAAATGTTAGTAAAGATGGCAAAGTTGAAAATGGCGATATAGCTATTATCGATTTTGAAGGATTTAAAGATGGTGTTGCTTTTGACGGTGGAAAAGGTGAAAATTATTCTTTAACAATTGGCTCTAATACTTTTATTCCAGGCTTTGAAGAGCAAATTATCGGAATGAATATAGGCGAAGAAAAGGATATCAATGTTACTTTCCCAGAAGATTATCACAGTGAAGAGTTAAAGGGACAACCTGTTGTTTTCAAAGTTAAAGTTAACGATATTAAAACGGTTGTTATTCCAGAATTAAATAAAGACTTTTTTGACGATTTAGGAATGGACGGAGTTGATTCTAAGGAGAGTTTAGAGCATCAACTTGAAGAGACAATGAAAGCACGTAAAGAAATGGAAGCTGATAATAAATATATGGATGAGTTGTTAGCAGCAGCAGCTAAAGAAACTAAAATTGATCTTCCTGAAGTTATGATTGCCGAAGAACAACATCGTATGATTCATCAATATGAAGATAATTTAAAAATGCAAGGCTTAACTCTAGAACAATTTTATCAATTTACTAATTCTGATGAACAAGCATTAAAGGATCAAATGCGTGAAGAGGCTACAAATCGTGTTACTTATCGTTTAATGTTAGAGGAAATAGCTAAAGCTGAAAAAATTAATATTTCAGATAAAGAAGCTGATGATGAGGCATCTAAATTAGCTGATAAATATCAAATGAAAAAAGATGAATTCTTAAAAATGTTTGGCGGACTTGAAATGATAAAATACGATTTACAAATGCGTCAGGCTATGGAAATTTTGAAGAGTGATAAATAAAAGGAATTTAATTCCTTTTTTTGTATGATATAATTAGATAGGTGGTAATATGGTAGCAGAGGTATTGATTGAATTAAAGGCTAAGAATATTGCAAATACATTTACTTATTTGATTCCTAAACATCTCACTGTCGAAGTAGGGATGAGAGTTTTAGTTCCCTTTGGACGTCAAAAATTAGAAGGATTTGTATTGGCAATTAAAGATTTAATTGAAGTGGATTATAGGTTGAAGAATATTATTGAATGTATTGATGATCATCCTATTTTAAACAATGAACAATTAGAAATTGGTCGTTATCTTCAAAATAAGACTTTATGCTCATTGATTACTTGTTATCAAACTATGTTACCTAAAGCTTTAAAAGCGCAACATAAAACTCTTATTAATAAAAAATACATAAAGTATTTAGTTATAAATAATGATATTGAAGCTAAATTTAGTAGTGATAAACAAAAAGAAATTTATGATTTAATTAAAGAAAAAAAACGAATAGAAAAAAGTGAAGCTAATATGATATCGTCTTCGAGTGTTAAAACATTATTAACTAAAGGAATTATTAAGGAAATGCAAGAGGAAACTTATCGTCTATCTAATAGTGTATCAAAAACTACTCAGGAAATGATTTTAAATGATGAACAGCAAGTTGTTGTTGGAAAGGTTTTAGCGTCTTTAAATTGCTTTTCTCCATTTCTTTTATATGGTGTTACTGGAAGTGGTAAGACCGAAGTTTATATGCATATCATTAAGGAAGTCATTAATAATGGTCAAGAAAGTTTATTGTTAGTTCCAGAAATTAGCTTAACACCACAAATTGTTCGTCTATTTAAAGAACGATTTGGGGATAAAATTGCCATTCTACATAGTAGACTTAGTGATGGTGAAAAGTATGATGAATGGCGCAAGATCGAACGGGGAGAAGTACAAATTGTTATCGGGGCTCGAAGTGCCATCTTTGCGCCTCTAACCAATATTGGTTGTATTATTATTGATGAAGAACATTCGGATACTTATAAGCAAGAAAATAATCCTAAATATAGCGCTATAGATGTCGCTATTTATCGCGCTAAATATCATTCGTGCCCGATTATTTTAGGTAGCGCTACACCTAAAATTGAAAGTTATACGCGAGCGAAACTAGGTGTTTATAAACTCCTTACTATGCGTAAACGAGTTAATAATAACCTGCCACAGACAAAATTAATTGACATGCAAAAAGAAATAAAAACAGGGAATCGTATTTTATCAAGATTATTAATCGATAAAATAAATGAGAGATTGGATAATAAAGAACAAGTGATATTATTGTTGAATCGTCGTGGATATAATACGGTTATTACTTGTCAAGAATGTGGTTATACACAAAAGTGCCCACATTGCGATATCCCTTTAACATATCATAAAAGTTCGAATACGATGCGGTGTCACTATTGTGGATATGGTGATAAAAAAATGGTTATATGTCCAACTTGTCACTCAGACAATATTAATAATTTTGGTCTAGGTACTCAAAAATTAGAGGAAGAAATCATTAATTATTTTAATACTAGTGTTGTTCGCATGGACGTTGACACCACTAGTAATAAAGGTGCTCATGAGAGGATTATAAATGATTTTAAAAATCAAAAATATAATATTTTAATCGGTACACAAATGATTGCTAAGGGTTTAGATTTCCCTCGGGTAACTTTGGTCGGCGTTTTAAATGGCGATGCTTCTTTAAATATTCCGGATTATCGTAGTGCTGAAAGAACTTTCTCTTTACTTAACCAAGTCGCGGGTCGGTCTGGCCGTGGTGCTTGGCCCGGCGAAGTAATTATTCAAGGGTTTAATGTCGATCATTATAGCATTACTTTAGCTAGTCGTCACGATTATGAAACTTTTTACGAAGAAGAAATGAAAATTCGAAAAAAACTGTATTATCCGCCGTATTGTAATATCTGTCTTATTCGTATTATGTCTAAAAAAAATGATATGGTTGTAGAAGAAAGTAATAAAATTGCTAATTATTTGAAAAAACATTTAGATCGTTCTATTATTATTTTGGGACCTAGTAGTGCTAATGTTCCTAAAATAAATGATATTTACTATTATCAGATTATTCTTAAATATAAAGATACTAATCAGATTAAACCCGCTTTATTGTTTATTATACAGTCTTATCAGCAGAAACGACATGTCGATATAGATGTTGATTTTTGTCCTTATAAAATATAGTTGTTTCTTCTGTTTTATGATAAAATATATATATAATAGAGGTGAAAGTTATGAATTTGGAAGATATTCAGGTTGAGAAAGAATTAAAAATTATTTTTATGGGAACACCAGAATTTAGTGTTCCAATTTTATCTGGCTTAATGGATAATTATGAAATTAGAGCGGTTGTTACACAACCTGATCGACAAGTGGGAAGAGGGGGAGATCTAAAGGCACCACCGGTTAAAGATTTGGCACTTCAAAAAGATATTTTGGTTTTGCAACCGGAACATATTAAAGATGCTGTTGAAGAAATATTAGATTTAAAACCCGATTTAATTATTACTTGTGCTTATGGTCAGATTTTGCCACGTGAAATATTAAGAGCTCCACGTCTGGGCTGTATTAATGTTCACGCATCTTTATTACCCCGTTTAAGAGGTGGAGCACCTATTCATCGGGCGATTATGAATGGTTATAAGAAAACAGGTATTACTATTATGTACATGAGTTCTGGAATGGATGAAGGTGACATTATTAGTCAAAGTGAAATTGAGATTTTAGATACTGATACGGCTTCATCATTACACGACAAATTATCACTCATTGGTCGTGATCTATTACTTTCAACTTTACCACAGATTATTGCAGGTACTAATGAGCGAATCGCTCAAGATAGTAGTAAAGCCACATATGGATTTAATATTAAAAGGGAAGATGAACGAATTGACTTTTCAAAAACGAAAAGAGAAATTTATAACCAAGTGCGGGGTCTTAATTCATGGCCAGGGGCTTATTGTCTATTCGAAGGCAAAGTTTTAAAGATTTGGCAATGTTATCAGACAGATAATTTCTATCCTGATTTGTTTGACGGTCAAATAACTAATTTATATCAAGATGGTTTTGGTGTTAAAGTGCACAACGGAGAAATTGTCTTTACGGAAGTTCAACCAGAAGGAAAAAAGAAGATGTCGGCTGTGAGTTTTATCAATGGGAAAAATAAGCAAGAATTAATTGGTAAAATTTTGGATTAAGAGGGTTTATGAAGTTTGTGGAATTTTGGAATCTGGTTAAAGAAGCTTGGAGAGATCCACGTAAAAAAGCTATTATCAAATTAAGTGTTTATATGGTCTTTTTTCTGGTGGTAATTTTAATGATAAAAGGTAGTCGGTCATTACCTAATCTAGATGAATCACCTAAGATTGATAATAATTATCGTTTCACTTATACATTAAATGATAATATTATTGTTAATGGTAATTATGATCAGGATATTATTAGATACGAGCTAGAGACACAGGTTTATTATATCTATGATAATATATATTATAAATTAGTTGACAATACTTTAGTAAATAATGTAAGTCCAGGTCTTAAAATTGATAAATTTCTTTTGAATCAGTTAGAATCATATTTATCTAATTCAGAAGAGTTATATAAAACAGAGTTTAAAGATGGTAGTATAAAAAAAGGTTATCAAATGACGGTGGAAAATTTCGCTTTTATATATGATAATAAAGAAATCATTGACAAAAATTACATTGATTTTAGTGTTACTACTAGCGATAATCAAGTAGTTGAAATAATGTTTAATTTAACTCCTTATTTTAGAAATTATTATAATATTCAAAGTGACTATAATCTTAAGATATCATTTAGTGATTTTAATTCGGCTGACAAACTTGAGTTAAATTTTAGTAAATAACTTGAACTTATTTTTTAATTATGATATTCTCATACTATAATATTAGGAGGTAGTTATGGACGTAGTAATTATAATGATTATTTTAGGATGTGTTGTATTTTTCTTTAAACGAACATTTAGTGGGTTTGTTTATGCGGTTGGTGCTGTTGATATTTTTCTACGGCTATTAGCCTTTTTAAAAATTAATTTATTATCAGGAGAGATTTCTAATTTTATAAGTGCCTATTTACCAACATCGATACCATCTTTAATAAATAAATATACTAATGGAGGCTTTAATACTTTTCTAATTTGGATTTATGTAGGTATTATGGTTGTCTTCGAATTTTATATAATCAGAACATTTATCAAAAAGAGATAAATGTTTTTTCAAAATCGTGCTTGCAAACAAATGTTTACTTTTAGTGTGATATAATGTATAATTAAAATGGTGATATAATGTACGAATATATGAAGGGAACAGTAACTGATATCGAAAGTGATTATATTGTTTTAGAGAACAATCAAATTGGATATTTAATTTATACAGCTAATCCCTATAGTTTTAATTTAAATACAGAATATAAAGTATATCTTTATCAACAAATAAAAGAAGATGAAAATACTTTATATGGATTTAAAAACAAAGAAGAAAAAAAATTATTTTTAAAGTTAATTGGTGTTAAAGGTTTAGGCTGTAAGATGGCTTTGCCGATGTTAGCAACAGGATCTATCGATGGTATCGTTGATGCAATTGAAAGAGAAAACATTTTGTATTTAAAGAAGTTTCCTAAAATTGGTGATAAAGTGGCTCGGCAAATTATTTTAGATTTGAAAGGAAAATTAGTAATTGCTCCTAAAGATAATGTCGATGTCACTAATTGCTCCGAATTAGTTGATGCTTTACAGGCTTTGGGCTATAAAAATAGTGAGATAAATAAAGTGATACCCCTTGTAAATGTAAGTTTAAGTGTTGAAGAGCAAATTAAGGAAGCGTTGAAGTTGCTTTTAAAATAGTGAATGGAGGAGTGCTAAATGGATGAACGTGTTATAACTAATCATGAATTAGCGGAGGATAACTTTGAAAAAACAATTCGCCCAGATAGTATTGATGAATATATTGGTCAAACGGCAGTTAAAGAAAATTTAAATGTTTTTATTAAAGCTGCTAAAATGCGGGAAGAAGCTCTTGATCATGTTTTGCTGTATGGACCGCCAGGTTTAGGGAAAACAACTTTAGCTTTTATTATTGCTAATGAAATGGGAACTAATATTAAGACGACGAGTGGACCAGCTATTGAAAAAAGTGGTGACTTGGCAGCTATTTTGTCAACGTTAGAGCCAGGAGATGTCTTATTTATTGATGAGATTCATCGTATTCCTCGCTATATTGAAGAAATCCTATATTCGGCCATGGAGGATTTCACTTTAGATATAATTGTAGGAAATGAAGCCTCTAGTCGTAATATTAAAATAGACTTACCACCATTTACTTTAGTGGGAGCAACCACTAGAGCTGGTGATTTAACAGGACCGATGCGGGATCGCTTTGGGATTATTTCTAAACTAAATTATTATACAGTAGACGAATTGACTGAAATAGTGAAACGGACAGGTCGTGTATTAGAATGTGATGTTGATGAAGCCGCCGCTGTTGAATTAGCTAAAAGAAGTCGTGGAACACCGCGAATTGCTAATCGTCTATTTAAAAGGGTACGTGACTTTGCATTGGTAATGGGAAATGGTTATATCAATTTAGATATTACTAAATTAGCCTTGGATCGTTTAAAAGTTGATTCAATAGGTTTAGATGAAACAGACTATAATTTATTAAGGGCTATTATTGAAAAGTTTAATGGTGGTCCAGTTGGAATTGAAGCAATTGCTTCTTCAATTGGTGAAGAGCAAACGACAATTGAAGATGTCTATGAACCATATTTGCTTCAAATGGGATTGCTTAAAAGAACTACGAGGGGTCGGGTCGTTACTGATAAGGCCTATCAGCACTTAAATATTACCAAGGGAGAATTATAGTGAACAAAGAACAAATTTTTTATGATATCAATACTTTAAAACAAAAAATTATAGAATTATTTGCTTTAGAATATGGGGATATTCCTTCTAGAGATGAATTAATTAAATTTGGTAGTTTAGATCAAATGAAAAGTAAACCATTACGTTTGCGTAATCATTTTTTACGGTCTGCCTCAAAAATTTACAATAATTATTCTAATAAAGAAATTATTGACTATATTTTGACTTTAAGTCATCTTACTATTAATAATTATCCGATTATGAAATTTTGCGATAATGAATCACTATTGATATTATATAATGTTTATAGTGGGCTGTTAACTGATGATTATGAAAAATATAATAAGATAATGGATAAACGAAGAATTATGTCATCTTTAGTATCAAAAATAAATAATATTGTTGGCTATGAAGGTTGGGAACGCCGTAAAGTAGTAACTAGAAGTATCTGTAATCAATTTATTAAAAGATATGAACAGTTGTTACAGTCTGGAATGGAATTTTCCAAAATCTTATCAACCATACCAAAAGAAATTGATTCTTTTATATGTGTTGGTCATAAATTAGATTTAGGAGAGTCAATAACTGATATTCCGTTAATTAAAAATAAGAGATAGCGTTATCTCTTTTTATTTGATATAATATAAAAAGTTTGGAAGTGAAAGTTATGAAAACATCGGATTTTAATTTTGAATTACCCTCACATTTAATTGCTCAGACACCGTTAGCGCAAAGAGATGCTTCGCGCATGTTAGTGTTGGACAAAAAAACAGGATCTATTGAACATCGTCATTTTACCGACATTCTTGATTATTTAAACAAAGATGATGTTTTAGTTGTTAATGATACTAAGGTTATCCCTGCACGGTTATTTGGAGTTAAAGAAGATACACACGCTGTTATTGAAATTTTAATGCTTAAAGATATTGGCGATAATACGTGGGAGTGTTTAGTTAAACCTGCAAAGAGAATTAAAGAGGGAACTGTTGTTTCTTTTGGTGATGGTTTGCTTAAAGCTGAATGTATTTCAATTAAGGAAGATGGCATTAGAGTTTTTAAATTGCTCTATGAAGGAATTTTATATGAAATTTTAGATGTATTGGGTGAAATGCCACTTCCACCTTATATTCATGAAAAATTAGAGGATAAAAATCGATATCAAACTGTATACGCTAAAAATATTGGTAGTGCGGCAGCACCAACTGCGGGATTACATTTTACTGATGATTTGTTACAAAAAATTGAAGCTAAAGGGGTAAAAATAGTGTATATAACTTTACATGTTGGTTTAGGGACTTTTAGACCAGTGAATGTTGAAGATATCAATAATCATAAAATGCATAGTGAATTTTATATGATGAACAAAGTGAGTTCAAATATTTTAAATAATGCGAAGAAAAATCATCATCGTATTATTAGTGTTGGAACAACCTCTACAAGAACTTTAGAGACTATCATGGGTCTTTATGGAGAATTTAAAGAGTGTAGTGGTTGGACGGACATCTTTATATATCCTGGTTATGAATTTAAAGCTATCGATGCTTTAATAACTAATTTTCATTTGCCTAAATCTACACTAGTAATGCTTGTAAGTGCTTTAGCTGGAAAAGATAATATTTTACATGCTTACAAAGAGGCAGTTAATGAAGAATATCGCTTTTTCTCATTTGGGGACAGTATGTTTATAAAGTAAGGAGTTTTTGGGGGAATATGGAAGAAGAAATTACTTTAGAGGAATATATTGAAAATTACAATACAGCTATTTATAATTTATATCCGAAATTCTTTGATTATTTAAATTATATAAATATGTCTGCTAACAATATTAATTGGATGGGTGAACAGTTATTTAAAGATTATATACAAATAGAAGATTTATATGCTTATTTTAATATAGATAGTTTAATAAATAGTAATAGTGCATTGGCTAAATTGTCGGATGATATTTATGAAGATGTTAGTGAATTATTAAATAATGATAGAATAGTTTATCATAAGAAAATAGGTGAAACATGGTCATAGTAATAGTAGGACCTACAGCTGTAGGTAAAACAAAATTAAGTATAGAGTTAGCTAAAAAGTATGGTGGTGAGATTATTAATGCTGATAGTACGCAGATTTACAAGGGCTTAGATATTGCTACAGCTAAGGTAACGGAGAAGGAAAAAGATGGTATCGTTCATCATTTAATTGATATCAAAAACATAACAGAAGATTATACCGTTTTTGATTATCAAACTGATTGTCGCAACTGTATTAATGATATACTGAAACGCAATAAGACACCTATCATAGTGGGAGGTACAGGTCTATATATTAAAGCAGCTTTATATGATTATCAATTCGAAAGTGAGAATGACTATGAGGCTTATGATAAATTAGATAATGATACGTTATATAATTATTTATTAAAAGTCGATCCTGAAATAGAAATTCACAAAAATAATCGTAAAAGAATTATTCGGGCACTTAATTATTATAAGAATAATCATAAAAAATTTAGTGCTAAAGAAAAGACAGATAAATTATTGTATGATGCTATTTTTATCGGTTTAACAACTCAGAGAGAAATTTTATATGAGCGTATTAATAAACGCGTGGATGTAATGATTAATAATGGATTATTAGAGGAGGCTAAAAGAATTTATGACTGTCAAATCCGTACTAAGGCTATTATGACACCAATCGGTTATAAAGAATTATTTCCGTATTTTGATGGCGTTAATTCTTTGAACGATAGTATTGATCTTATTAAGCAGCATAGTAGGAAGTATGCAAAAAGACAATATACTTGGTTTAATCATCAAATTCCAGTTAATTGGTTTGAGGTGAATTTTGAAAATTTTGACAAAACAATTGGCAATATAGTGAATTTTATAAATGATAAATGAGATATTATATCTTATTTATTTTTTATAAATATTAGCAAATTTACCAAAATTTACCAATTAATCATTAATTTATTGTGATAAATATGATACAATTAATATAGTTACAGTTTGCACGGAGTGGTAAAGATGCCAAAAATATTTTTAGATAAAGATGTATATAGTGCCACTGATGAGCGCTTAGATTATATTTTTACACATTTTGATAATTACTTATTTTCTATTAGTGGTGGAAAAGATAGTAGTGTTATGTTGCAATTAGCGGCTAGAAAAGCAAGACAAGTAAACAAAAAAATTAGTGTTTTATATATTGACTTTGAAGCTCAATATAAAGCTACAATTAATCATCTAACTGATTTAATAGAGGAAATATCTGATGTTTTAGATAATTGGTATTGGATAGCTTTACCTATATCATTACGCAACGCTGTATCAGTTATCCAACCAAAATGGATTTGTTGGGATAAAGACGAACGCAAAAAATGGGTTAGAGAGATGCCAGATAATAAGTATGTTATAAACGAAAAAAACATTCCTAAAGATTGGACATGGTTTTATAAAGGAATGGAATTCGAAGAGTTTATTTTGTATTTTTCTGATTGGTTTAATATGAAAAATGGTGGCTTAACCGCCTGTGGTATTGGTATTAGAAGCAATGAAAGTTTAAATCGTTTAGGAACTATTATCAATCCACGGAAGAAAAAATTTAATAATAAGAGTTGGACAACGAAAGTTTATTTAAAGCGCAAAGAGACAAATGTTTATAATGTTTTTCCCATTTATGATTGGACAACTGAAGACGATTGGACAGCCATTTTTAAATACGATTTAAAGTATAATTATATTTATGAACAATTATATAAAAATGGTGTTCCTTTGAGTGAACAACGATTATGTCAACCTTATGGTGACGATCAACGTAAAAGTTTAGATCAATTTAAAGTTTTAGAATATGAGACTTGGGAAAAAGTTGTTAATCGTGTACATGGTGTTAATTTTGGAAATATTTATTGCCGAACGGGACTTTTAGGTCATATCAAAACCGAAAAACCTGATAATATGACTTGGCAGCAGTATTCTGTATTTTTGCTTGAAAGTCTAGGTCTTTATGCACCAGAATTACGAGATCATTATTATCGTAAGATAAAAATGTTTTTAAATTGGTATGAAAAAAAATATGGTATTACATATAAAGACATTAAAGATGAAGAACCAAAAAAATTAGAAAATTTAAAAAAAGTTGCTAGTTGGCGAAGAATTGCTCGTGCGATTGAACATAATGATTTTTGGATGAAACGATTGAGTTATGGTCAAAATAAAAAGGATGTCAAAATCTTATTAGAATTAAAAAAAAAGTACGACAATTTAGTTGGTAATGAATTAGACGATGAAAACTTAAAAGAGATATCGAGAATTATAAGTGGAGGTTAAGTGAGATGTACGAAGTAAAAGAGTATATGGGAAATTATAATAAGGAACAATTTTATGCAATTATGGGTCGCTTTTTTGCCGAACGTGTTTATCGTAAGAAACTGCCATATCTATGCAATGAACGTGATAAAATATGGTATTTATTTTATCGTGCCAAAGATTTGGTTGGTTTTTGTGCAATCAAACCTTTAGAAAATTATACTTTAATATCTGATATATATGTTTTAGATCAGTTTAAAGATGCTAATGTTTTCGAGTTCATGGCGAAATATATTACTAATCATTATGCCAAAAATGATTTACAAATATTAACTAATTCTGATCGTGAAAAAGACATTTGGGAATTTTTAGATTTTAAGGTTGTTAATCGTCGAGGGACTTATATGATTTGTAGAAGGGAAAAAGTTGATGAAAGAAATCAAGTTTCCAGTTCTTAACGTTAAGATGGTTCCGATTGATAAAGTTGTAGCAAATGATTACAATCCTAATAAAGTAGCACCACCGGAAATGAAGTTATTGAAACATTCGATTGAACATGATGGATATACACAGCCGATTGTAACTTATTACGATAAAAAGAAAGATATTTATATTATCGTCGATGGCTTTCATCGCTATCGTTGCGCCAAAGAATATTTTAAATTAAAAGAAATTCCTATTGTTGAAATAAATAAGGATATTAAAAATCGTATGGCTTCGACGATTAGGCATAATCGTGCTAGGGGTTCACACCAGATTAAAGATATGAGCACTATTGTACGAAATCTTGTCGAAAGAGGTTGGTCAGATGAGAAAATTTGTCAAGAATTAGGAATGGAAATAGATGAAGTTATTCGGCTAAAGCAGATAACAGGATTAAAAGAAGCTTTTCAAAACCATGAATTTAGTAAATCATGGGAAGAATTTGAAAAAAAGTATTATTCTGACGTATCAGTACATTAAAAGAAGATATTAGTTTTTAATATCTTCTTTTTGTTGATTCTTTTTTATATCCATAATTACAGGCAAAATAATTGGTTTTCTACCTGTCTTATCATATATAAAACTACTTAAATCATTAATAATCTCAGCTTTAATATCAGTATAATTAATATTTTTTGTTATTTTATTTAGAATAGATTTTTTACTGATTTGTTCTAACTCTTTTAATAATTGTTCGTTTTCATTGACTGTAATAAAGCCTCTAGTCGTAATATTAGGATTATTAAGCAATTGATGTTTAACTGTATCAATATTGGCTATAACGATAACTATTCCATCATTAGCCATAATATTTCTATCCTTAATAACTGCATTTCTGATATCACCAATTCGGTTACCATCGACATAAACATCACCGGCTGGAACTGTGCCAGCTTTAGTTATTTTACCTTTATACATAGATAACACATCACCGTTATTTAATACAAATGTATTTTGTTTTGGAATGTCACATAGAGTTGCAATTTCTGCGTGACGTTTAAGCATTCGATACTCACCATGAAATGGCATGAAATATTTGGGCTTTATTAATCTTAACATCAATTTTAATTCCTCTTCATTGCCGTGACCAGAAGTATGAATATCACTAAGTGAAGTATTCGTATAAACTGAAACGCCTTTAAGATATAATTTATTAATAGTTCTAGATATACTAATAGCGTTACCTGGAATAGCTGATGAAGAAAATATAACGGTATCATCTGGTTGTAACTTAATTTGTTTATGACTGCCATTAGCAATCCTACTTAGTGCTGCTAATGGCTCACCTTGAGATCCCGTACAAAGTAAGCAAACTTGTTCAGGAGGTAAATGATTAGCCTCATCTGGTGTGATAAATATTTCTTTATTTTTTATATATCCACCTTGAATTGATATCTCAATATTATTGTCCATACTACGACCGAAAACAGCAATTTTTCTTCCGTTTCTTTTACAAGTGTCTACGATATGTTTTAGCCTGTATATGTTAGAAGCAAAAGTTGCGATTATAATTCTACCTGTATTTTTGTCAAATATTTCACCTAACGCTTCGTCGACTTTTGATTCGCTAGCACTCATACCATCATTTAGGGCATTAGTACTATCACTAAGTAATAAGGTAACACCTTGTGCTCCAATTTTGGCCATTTTGTGTAAATTAGCCATTGGTCCAATCGGTGTCAAGTCAAATTTAAAATCTCCCGTTGTTACGATAGTTCCATTAGGTGTGTGAACACAAATACCATGTGAGTCAGGAATAGAGTGAGTTGTCATAAAAAACTCTACTTCCATATTTTTAAATTTAACTCTAGTCTTTTCCGTATAAGCAAATAAATTTTTATATTGAATATTGCGATCCTCAAATTTCTTTTTAATTAATCCGATAGCTTGATTAGGGGCATATATTGCCGGAATATTAATATTTTGTACTAAAAAAGGAATGCCACCAATATGATCCTCATGACCGTGGGTTATAAATAATGCTTTGATTTTTTTCTCATTTTTTTTCAAAAAGGTAAAATCAGGGATAACATAATCTACTCCCATTAGTTCTCCTTCTGGGAATGTGATACCAGCATCCGTAATAATGAGTTCATTATCATGCATTATACAGTACATATTTTTTCCAACTTCATTTAACCCACCTAGAGCAAAAATTTTAGTATCGCCGTTGTTAAAAAATTTCATAACTTCTCCTTTCTTTATTAGTTAAGTAAATTTAACTATATAATTATATCTTTTTTTACGCTATTTGTCTAGGATTGTTTAAATATTAATATAACGAATATCATTATTGACAGCACATTTAATTTATGTTTTAATATATAATTATCAAGTCAATTATTTTTATTTATCTATAAATATAAATAAAAATAAAGAGGGTGAATTTATAATGATGAGTGATAATTTAGACCTGTTTAAGCTTTATTTACAAGATGATAATACGAATGTATCTGACTTTTTTAAAAGTAATGGTAAGTATGATATTATTGACAGTATCATTAATAATGAACTTAATCAAATTAAAGCGATGATCGGTCAAGAGTTAAATGAGAAAAAAACAGAAGCAATAGATTCAGAATTTTTTGAATCTTTAAAAAAATATTTTATTGTTAAAGGTAAAGAACTATCGGGAGAAGAATTAAAAAATTTATCTTATTTTTACTTTGCTATATATAATAATACGGTAGATAATTATTATAAAATTAAAGCAACATCAGATTCTATTTTCTATTTTATGTTAGATGAAAAGGTGTGTAATAGTATTAATAATATTGAATTAGATATCAGTAAATTAAATCTTAAAAGTAAAAATTTGTTACAGATTGCCTATGATCATGATGTTTTTGAATTGGTTTTAGAAATGTTTAAATTAAATCCGGAATTTGGTCGAGAATTTACTGATTTGAAAGAGAAAATTGTAGCGTTACCAGGTTTTAAGACTGTTATTGATAATTTTGGCGTTAAATTTATGGCTGAATGTAAAAATTATAAGTTGATTTATAAAGCTCTTAATAACAATCAAATAGATGATTTAAAAAAATTATTATCACTCAACCCAAATTTAGATTTGTCTTATAATGTTATATTAGATACGCAAGTAAGGGATATTATTCCAGATGAGCAATTGGCTAAGTTTAGTGCCGGGCAGCTAATTAACCTTCAACAAATGATATATATTGAGTCGTCTTTATTTCCGTACATTAGACTTTCATCATCTCAAAGATTCGAATTGCGTAAAAGTATTTTAAATGATTATGTCGAAATTATGAATATAAATCCTGATTTTATCTTGTATGACAATAATTATTTATTAATGGGTTTGATTATTGTTAGCGATTTGCCTTGCCCCTTGAATGTCTTGGCATTCTTAGATAAAGAAGCGCAGACTGAAATGTATAATATGTATGCTGAGTATCAATACTGTCGTTATAATTGTTATGAACCGGTCATATCATCTGTAAAAAAGTTAAACTGTAAAAGAAAGCTTCGGCGTTTGATAGATAGAGAAACAAAAAAAATTAATACTGCATTAACAATAGGTGATGTGGCGGAGATTGAAGATGGTAAACCTAAACTATATATGAAAAAATAATGAATAAAAGGGAAATGTTTATGCATTTTCCTTTTATTTTTTGTTTATATAGTGTAAAATATAATTATAATTAGGATGGTGACTTATGGGAATATTTGATCGTTTTAAAAATATTTTAACGAATAAAAATAGCGAAGTAACTAAAGATGTGTCATTGTATGATAAAGGTTTAGAAAAAACCAGAAATGAATTCACATCTAAATTATCACTTTTAAATTCTAAATATAAAAGAATAACGCAAGATTATTTTGATGAGTTAGAAGAATTGTTAATTATGGCGGACATAGGTGTCAATACTGTTATGGATTTTGTCGACAAGTTAAAAAAAAGAGTTAAAAAGGAAAACATTGTTGACGCTAGTGATTTAAATGAAATTATTGTTGATGAAATGTTTATCATCTATGTCAATAACGAAGTAATTGTCAATAAGATAAATTATAGTCAAAATGGGCCAACTATATTATTATTTGTTGGTGTTAATGGTGTTGGTAAAACCACAACCATTGGTAAAATGGCTTATCGGATGAAGAATGAAGGTCGCAAGGTTTTATTAATAGCCGGGGATACTTTTCGTGCCGGCGCTGTTGAACAATTAATTGAATGGTCTCATCGTATTGGTGTTGATTATGTTGCTAAAGAAGAAGCTGATCCGGCGAGTGTTGTTTTTGATGGTTTAAGTAAAGCCCAAAATGAACATTACGATGTTGTATTGATTGATACAGCTGGTCGTTTACAAAATAAAGTTAATTTAATGAATGAGTTAGATAAAATAAATCGTGTTATTGGTAACATTGTTCCTGGAGCGCCTCATGAAACATTATTAGTTTTAGATGCTACAACTGGGCAGAATGGAATAAGTCAAGCTAAAAGTTTTAAAGAGATTACTAATATTACGGGTATTGTTTTAACTAAATTGGATGGTACTGCTAAAGGTGGTATTGTTTTAGCTATTAAGGATAGCGTCGGTATTCCGGTTAAATTTATTGGTCTGGGAGAACAAGCTGATGATTTAAGAACTTTCGATATTGAAAAATATATTTATGGTTTATTTAAAACAATGATAGGTGGTGAAGATAGTGAAAAATAAAGTTTCGAAACCGAAAGCGCCAAAAGTTAAATCCAATAATGTATGGCAAGAAGTTGGATTGTTGGCTCAGTTAATTTTTTCTTTTTCAGTTTTATTTTTTGGCGGAGTGTGTTTGTTTAATGCTGATTTTTTAATTCCCGTTGAAAAGTTATTAGCTTTAACACTTTTAACAATGGCTTATAATAATCATGTCACGTTTAAAAGAAAAGCTATGACAGTGGTTTATACTATTATTGGTTTAGCTATTTTAATTATTGCGTGTATGGGGTGGTAACCTGTGGAAGAAAGATTATATCTAATTAATCTATATGATTATTATGGTGAATTACTTACTGATAAGCAAAGAGATTACTTTGAGGAATATTACTTTAATAATTTAAGTTTGGCGGAAATAAGTGAAAATTATGATATTAGTCGCAATGCAATTCATAAGCAATTAAAAGATGTCGAAGGTAAGTTATTACATTATGAAAGCATTTTATCTTTATATCATAAAAAACAAAAAATTGAATTGTTATTAAACACAATTGATGATGTCAATTTGAAAGAAAAAATAAAAGAATTAATATAAAAGAGGGGAGAATTAAAATGATAGGAAATATAGTATATTTAAATAATAATTTAGCTCATATTAAAATTAATACGGGGACACCTATATCCTCAAATTTAATGAATTTACATATAATATTTGAAGATGATCAGAAAAAAATATTAGGTGAGATAGAAGACATTGATCCAGAGATTATTAAGGTTCGCTTTTTAGGTGAAATCGTTGATAATAAATTTTATAGTGGGGTCATTCGCAAACCTAATTTATCAGCTAATGTTCGTATCATTACCAAGGAAGAATTTGCGATGATTGTTGGTGACAATACATTAGGAACGATGGAAGTTGGAGTAAGCCCGCTATATGATGGGTGTCCAATTAGACTAAATATTAACGATTTATTTAGTAATCATATGGCAATCTTTGGTAATACTGGTAGTGGTAAATCTTGGGGAGTAGCTCGCCTTTTGCAAAGCGTTTTTACAAGTAGTAATATTGTGCCATTCCGTTCTAATTTTTTTATCTTTGATGCCTATGGTGAATACCATACTGCTTTTCAAGAAATAAATAAAGTTAATCCTAATTTAAATTTTAAGTATTATACGACTGACTTTGATGATCCGACTGGTGAAAAATTAATTTTACCTTTATGGTTATTTAATGTCGATGATTTAGCATTATTACTAGGGGCTACCGATCATGCCCAATTACCAATTATCGAAAAGTTATTACGTATGGTTAGAGTGTTTGCAGAATCTGATGCGCAGGCCAATGCTTATAAAAACCACTTAATTGCTAAAGCTATTATTTCAGTTATGTTTACCAACCAGACAGCAAATAGTAAGCGTAATGATATATTTGCCATTTTAGAAAGTTGTAGCACTCCTGAATTAAATATTGAAGCTTCGGTCCAAGGTATTGGTTATACCAGAAAATTACGAGAGTGCTACGAAGTAGATAATAAAGGTGAATTTGCTGAAAATGTACTGATTACTAATTATGTTTCTAGTTTCTTGAATGAAGAGTTGGAAAATTATGAACCTCCTGTCAATAATGTATATAATTTATCGGATTTAGAAAAGGCTCTTAATTTTACTTTGATATCTGAAGGATTACTTCATAATCAAACTGCTTATGATAATGCTATATCTTTAAAAGTAAAATTGCATTCATTAGTTATTGGACCATTTGCTAAACATTTTAATTATCCTAACTATGTGACTATTGAAAATTTTGTGGCTTCATTAGTTAGTTTGAATGGTAAGAAAGCACAGATTGTCAATTTCAATTTGGAAGATATTGATGATTCTTTAGCAAAAGTTATGGTTAAAGTTTATGCTCGATTATTATTTGATTTCTGTAAGAAATTACCTCAACGAGCATCAATACCTTTTAATATTTTCTTAGAGGAAGCTCACCGATATGTTCAAAACGATAATGATACTTTCTTAATTGGTTATAATATCTTTGAAAGGATAGCCAAAGAGGGAAGAAAATATGGAATATTGTTTAATTTAATATCACAAAGACCTGTGGATATCTCCGAAACTGTTATATCACAATGTTCTAATTTTATTATTTTTAAAATGAATCACCCTCGTGATGTCGAATATATGCGTCAGATGTTACCCAATATTAGTAATGAGATAGTTGAAAAAGCTAAATCATTACAGTCTGGTACCTGTGTCGGTTTTGGTAAAGCTTTTAAAATTCCTATGATTTTAAAAATGCATGCACCTAATCCTGTACCATCATCAAGTAGTTGTGATGTTTTTGAAATTTGGAAAGCCTAGTTGACATTTTTTAGACAAAGTAATATAATTAATCTCACTTATTAAAAAGGAGATTATTATGAGTGAAGAGAAGAAGTCTGATTGTTTTATTAGGCGATTATATAAAGAGAATGATAGTATTGTTGTTGAAGATAGCAATGGCGATGTCGTTATCGAAGAATATAGTGATGAAAGATATCTTCAGTTGAAGAAACAAATGATTGATAGTCTAAAATATTTTGATATCACTAGCTTAAAAGATGAAATTTTTGAAGGTAAATTACGAAGATTTATAATGATAATTATTGGCGTATTTGGTTTAACTCTTTCGCATTTTAATATTGTTATATTATTGGCTACTACAGCATTAACTGCGGCCCATGAACTTTATTTACATGACACTATCAAAATAAAAAAAGCCTATGATAGTAGCAAATATTTGTTAAAATATGAAGAACTCTTTAATAACAAAATCAATAATAGTGATGAATTAAAAGCTTATGTTAATCATATAAATCAAAAATCAAATAGATCTTCAATTAATGATTGGCAGATAAATGAATTACAAACCTTGCGTGAGAAGATACTTGAGGAAGCGGGTTTAGTGGAATCTCCTTCAAGACCTAAAATCTTTAAAAAAATAAAGAAGTAGTTTACTTCTTTTATTTTACTTTTTTATATAAATTATGTATAATTGAAAAAGGTGAGAACATGTTAGAAAATTTAGGTGAAAGACTGCAAAATGTCATGGATAAAATCCGTGGATATGGTAAGATAACAGAAGAAAATATTAGTGATATGACTCGTGAAATAAGGTTAGCTTTATTAGAGGCTGATGTCAATTATAAAGTTGTTAAGGAATTTATAAATAATGTCAAAGAGAAGGCCTTAGGAGAGGAAGTACAAAAAAGTTTAAAACCGGGTGAGCTTTTTGTTAAAATTGTCAAAGATGAATTAGTTGCCTTACTAGGTGGTGAAAAAGCCGATTTAGTTGTCAAAAATGGCTTATGTGTTTTGATGTTAGTCGGTTTGCAAGGAAGTGGAAAAACAACAACAATTGCCAAAATTGCCAATTTATTAAGAAAAAAATATCATCGCAGACCGTTATTAGTAGCTTGTGATGTTTATCGACCTGCGGCAATTGATCAATTACAACAGTTAGGAAAACAATTAGGCATCGAAGTTTATGATGAAGGAAAGAATGATCCAGTAGAAGTGGCTAATAATGCTATTAAATATGCTAAAGAACATCAATATGATTACATATTAATTGATACTGCTGGAAGATTACATATTGATGAAGAATTAATGAATGAATTAGAAAATATTAATCAGACTATCCATCCCGATGAAATATTACTTGTTGTCGATAGTATGACTGGTCAGGATGCTATTAATGTTATTACGGGATTTAATGATAGACTTAACCTTACTGGCGCTATTTTAACAAAATTAGATGGTGATACTAGAGGTGGGGCAGCTTTATCGATTAGACATTTAACCAACGTTCCAATTAAATTTATTGGTGTGAGTGAAAAACTCGATGGTTTAGAAGAATTCCACCCTGAACGAATGGCAACGCGTATTTTAGGAATGGGCGATATTTTAACTATCATTGAAAAAGCTGAAACTGTTATTGACGAAGAAAGTGCTAAAGAGACTGTTAAAAAAATGAATAGTGGTAAATTTGATTTGGAAGATTTTTTAGTACAATTTAAACAAATAAAAAAATTGGGGCCATTGGAAAATATTATTAAGATGTTACCTGGTGCATCAAAATTAGGTCTAAAGAATATTCACATTGATCCTAAGGATATGGCTCATATTGAAGCTATTATTTTATCTATGACACCTTATGAACGTCGTCACCCAGAAATATTAAAATCATCTAGAAAACAGAGAATTGCTAAAGGTAGTGGTCGAAGTGTTGAAGAAGTAAACCGTTTATTAAAACAATTTGATCAAATGAAAGTCATGATGAAACAGATGAAAAGTGGTAATTTTAAAATGCCCTTTTAAGATAAAATATACGAAATAAATAAAAATAACATATATTAAACTAAAATCCTATACCAACATTTAAGTCTTACATAAGATAAAAATGTAAGGGGGAATAAACCATGTTATTTGGTAGAAGATTTGGCTGTTGTAACAACATGATGATGGATAATTGTTGTCCTCGTCAAAATGAATGTGAAAGGGAAGTTATCGAACCAACAATTAATAAATGTGTTGAAAGAGAATTCTGTCATGAAGTACCACATGTTTGTCCAATTCATACTCATGTTATAAATCGCCATATTTATAAACATACTTATACACCACAATATACTTGTTCAGAAGAAAACCAAGTTGTAAATGAAGATTGTGGAGGTTGTTGTGGTTTTTAAAAAAAGATAATTTAATTATCTTTTTTTATTTGACCGTATTTATCTAAATATTCTTCTAAAACTAAATCTTCGCTATAAATTGTTTTAGCTACATTAACACCAACATAACGATAATGCCAAGGTTCATATTTAAATCCTGTCTCTTGTGTCTTATTTTTAGGATAGCGCATTATAAATCCATACAAATGCGCATTATTTTTCATCCACTCGAATTCATCGCTGTCTTCAAACTTATCATAATCATTATTGGATCCCATAACATCCACAGTTAATCCCGTTTGATGTTCAGAATGACCGGGTCTAGCACTACAACTATCAGCATAAGCTTGACCTTTTTCCTGGACATAATAGTTATATAGTTCAGCTTGATAATCATAGTTACGATAAGTAGAAGTAGCAATAATTTTGTAGCCTAAAATACTAGCATCCCTACTTAAGTTTTCAAAAGCTAATGCTGCTTCTTCTCGCAGATATTTATCTTTAATCGCATATTTTTCATTTAAAAGTATTAATTCTTTCGGTATAAAATCTTTAGGTAATTGATTTTTTTTGTTGACTAATACGAGAATATCATTAGGGTTATCTATTATTTTAATATCTTTATAGGAATCATTGTTAAAGAAATTGATATCTTTAGTAAAGAAGACAACAATCAAGATAAACAAGACAATATAAACGCATTTTTTGAAAGTTTCACTTGACATACTATCACCCACTATATTATATGAATAATAAAATTTAATTTAACAAAAAACAGGTATAAGATTATACCTGTTTTATAAAAAATTCATAGTATTCTTCATATGTTATATTTAGTTCTTTGATTTTCTTTGCGACTTCAGTTCCCACATAGCGATAATGCCAAGGTTCGTATATATAGCCAGTAATATTTTCTTTACCTTTAGGATATCTTAGGATAAAACCATATTCATGACAGTGTTCTTTTATCCAAGTAAATTCATTTGTTGATTCAAACGTTCCAAGATCAGCTACAACGTTAGCTTTAGACATGACATCTATGGCTAATCCTGTTTGATGTTCAGAATATCCAGCTCGTGCTGAATAGGTATCAGCTTCCGCTTGTCCATTTTGGTTAACATAACTTTGATATAACCCTAATTGAGTATTGTAGCTACGGTATGGTGATCTAATATATAATCCTAATCCTTCTTTACTAGCTGCATCAGCCATTTTAACAAAGGCTTCATAGGCTTCTTTTTGTAGTTGCTGAGCATACCCGTATTTAGTATCGATAGTAATTAAGTTATTTGGTATATAATTATTATCTAGTTTATAATATTTATTAACTAAAATTAAATTACCCTTGCTAGTATCTGCTTTTTGAACATTGGTATAGTATTCATAATCCAGATTACTATTAACGTTGGTTATAATTTCTCCATATGATAGGTTAGGATGTTTATTTTTATAGTTATTATATCTTTCGAGATTAGTATTTTTAAAATAGGGTTCTGCTACTAATTTATCCATTCCATCCGTATAGGTCATCGTTATGGTATCAATATCTTTGTTGACGATTGTTATGATATTGTCGATTTGTACTTCTTTATTGTTTAAGTAATAGTTTATATACCGTTTTAAACGATTAACGTCAAAATCTTGATGGTTAATTATTTTATCAAAATTTTGATCGTAATCATTGTTGATATTGTTATTTACTAATAAAATAATTGTACTATAAGAAACATTTGGATTGTTTTTATAATACTTTACATAATTATCTAAATTGTTTTGTTTAAAATTTTTATCATTTAGTAATTGATCAATATTTTTAATGTAAACTTTATTTAATGTTTTTAAATTCTTTTTGGGTATGTTTTTTTTAATTGTTGTAATCTCTTTGATAGAGTAACCCGTTATTTTTAACTTTATTTCTTGGTTAAATATTACTAATAATATAGTGATTATTAGTGTAGTTAAAAGGGTATATATTATAATCTTTTTTTTCATCTTATCACTCCATTATAATTATAAAATTATTTGATGGTTAAAGCAAGTAAAAAAATAGACTTATTAAAGTCTATTTTAAATAGTATGCATAATATTCATCATAAGTAATATCTAAATCATGGATTTCTTTAGCAATTTTTTTACCGACATAACGATAGTGCCAAGATTCATAATCATAACCAGTTATATAGGTTTTATCTTTTGGATAGCGTAAAATGAATCCATACTTATAACTGTTTTTTTGTAACCACTTAAATTCATCAGTATTTTCAAAGTTATCCATCGTACTATTGTAAGTGACAATGTCTAAAGTAAGACCAGTTTGATGTTCAGAATAACCTGGTCTAGCTGAAACACTGTCAGCCCATTCTTGTCCTTTTTGATTAGCGTAACTCTTATGAATTTGTTCTTGTTCTTCATAACTACGATAAGAAGAAGTGACAATAAGAGTTAAATTTTCTTTGCTAGCAGCATACCACATATCTTTAAATGCTTCATATACATGTTCGCGAGCTTTATTATCATAATAAGCATATTGTAAAGGAATATTAACTAAATCGTCTGGTTCGTAATCTTTATTTAAATAATTATATTTGTTGACTAAAATTAAATCTTTCTTACTCATATCAGTTGCTTTTGTTTTGGTGTAGTGTTCACGGTTGGTTCCAACATTTACAATACTGACGACATCTTTAATTGACTCTTCGCTATTATCTTTGAAGTATTTTAAATAATCAGTAAGATTATCAAAGATAAAATATTTTTGTTTGATAAAATCATCAATATTTTTGTTGTAATCCATTTTCAATATGGTTTCAATTTGTTTGTTATCTAATTTTTTAATCCTTGTAATTTCTTCATCTTGATAACCGATTTTGCTGAGCTTATAGTCATAGCTATTACGATAGTCGATAAATTTCTTTAATCCAATACCACCTACAACTATAATTAAAATAGCAACAATAACAACGACAATAGGAATAATTTTAATTCTTCTATTTTTCATACTATCACCTAGAATAATTATACTATTATAATTGAGTGGTGTAAATAGTAAAAGGCAATAATAAATTTGTACATATTTTGACATCATTTTCATAGATTTTAATAGAGGTGACTTATGAAAAAAGTTTTAGTATCTATATTAATAGTTATTGTTTTAATGCCTTCTTTTGGGGTTCGGGCTTTAGAAAACGATGACTTATCGTTAGGCAAATCAGCCAAATCAGTAGTTTTATTAGAAGCTAGTACAGGAGAAATAATTTATAAACGAAATGAAAACGAGAAATTACATCCTGCATCAATGACTAAAATGATGAGTATGCTACTTATCATGGAAGCAATTGAAAAGGGAAGTTTGAAATGGACTGATATGGTAACTGCCTCAGAAAACGCTTCTAGTATGGGTGGTAGTCAAATTTTACTTGAAACTGGCGAAAAAATGAGTGTTGACGATCTATTTAAGGGTATTGCTATTGCTAGTGGTAATGATGCCGTTGTTGCATTAGCTGAAAAAGTAGCCGGCACAGTGGATGCCTTTGTCAAGATGATGAATGATAAAGCTAAAGAGTTGGGACTTAAAAATACAAACTTTAAAAACCCCCATGGATTAGATGCTACGGATCATTATTCTAGTGCCTATGACATGGCGATGATTGGTAGAGAACTAGTAAAACATGAAAAGGTGTTAGAATACAGTTCAATCTATGAATATTATCTTCGTGACGGGACCGATCGTAAAACTTGGTTAGTAAATACAAATAAATTAGTTAGGTTTTACGATGGCGTTGATGGTCTTAAAACAGGATATACTAAAGAAGCAGGTTATTGTTTAACTGCAACTGCTATGAAAAATGGTATGCGAATTATCGCAGTAGTTATGGGTGAACCAGATAGTAAAACCAGAAATAAAGAAGTTACAGAATTATTAGATTATGCTTATGCTCAATATGATTTAGACACCATTATTAGTACTAAAAAAGTGCTTGGCAAAAAAGCTGTTAATAAAGGAAAACAAAAGTATGCTGAGTTAGTTTTGACAGAAGATGCTACTAGTCTAGTGAAAAAGGGAGAAAAAAGTCAAGATGTTACATATGAAATTAACACTTATAAATTAACCGCACCTATTAAAAAAGGTGATGTAGTAGGAACATTAACTTTAAAAAATAAAAATAAAGAAATTAAAACAATTGATATAACCGTTAAAAATGATATTGATAAGGCTAACTTTTTAGATTTATATTTTAGTAATTTGAAAGACATCATTAGTGGTGAGCTTAATTTAAAATAGTAATTTAATTACTATTTTTTTTGAAGGAATTTAACTTTAAAAGGATGTATGTTTTTTATAGAGAGGTGATGAATTTGAAAAAAATAATTTTAGCGGTTATATTGCTGGTTATAGGAGGTGCAAAGGCTCAGGCGGCTAATATAACTGAAAATAAAATCAGTAATATATTTGCTAATCAGAATTATAACGGGCAAGAATTATCAGCTAGTTTTGGCTATATGTATGCCGATGATATTATTGCCTATTGTATCGATCCCGGAATTCCTTTAAAAGTTGGCTATTATGATAAGACGTTAGATTTCAATTATAAACATATTGATCAAACTAAAAAAGAGAAACTTCAATTGATTGCCTATTATGGTTATCAATTTCCTGGGCATGATACTGATAAATATTATTTAGCAACTCAGTCATTAATCTGGGAAACGATTGGTTCAACTAATATCAGCTTTACAACGGAACGTCATCGTGGTGGACAGGCGATCAATATCGATGGGGAAAGAAAAGAAATTTTAGATAATGTTAATAAAGTTCTAACATTACCGTCTTTTGCTAATACGAAAGTTGAAGGATATTTAGGTGAATCAATTTCGCTTGATGATGTTAATAATAATTATTTTAATTTTGGTTATACATCAAATAATAAAAATAGTTATAATTTCAACAATGGAAAATTTAATATTGTTTTAAAGGAATTGGGATCCGGAAGAATTAATATCATCAAAAAAATAAGTAGTAGTAAAGAAAGCGCCTTGTTCTATGCTGATGGTTATCAATCATTAGTTACTTTAGGAATTGATGTTACTAAAGAGGGCTATATAGATATTTTAGTTAACGATCCTAATCGTGTTAGGTTAAAAATTAATAATTACGATAAAAATGATAATAGCCCGCTTAAAAACAGTTATTTTAAAATAAAAGATTTAAAGACAAACCGTTATTTATCTTATAAGAGTCAAGAAGTATTTATTACAGATGTTTCTGGTACTATTATTTATCCCGATTACATCAATAGTGGTCAATATCAATTGGAACAAATTCAAGTTGATAATGATTATATTTTAAGTGATCAAAAGATTATTTTTGATGTTAATAAAAATACACCGACTATAAATATTGATGGTGAGCAATATTTGAATATTGATTTTCATAACACTAAAAAGGTTATTGGTCAAAGTAATGATATAAAAAGTAATTTTGATAAAATGCCTCAAACATCAGATAGATATACCTTGTATAATATTTTATTATTTTTAATTTTGATTATAGGTATAAAATGTTATTGTTATGCAAAAAAGAGTAGTTAAAAATATTGGCGTCTTTCTTTTTTTAATATCATTTACTAGCTTAGTATTTATCCGAATATCACGACAATCTATATTAATCGAGGAACGTAAGATAATTAATAATTTGAGTAAAAATAGTACAGCATTTAATCAAATTGATAATGACATTATAGGATATTTAGAAATTGAACGGCTCAATATTAAGAAGCTTATTAAAAATGGTGTTGGCAATGATATCCTAGACCAAAATATTATTGGAATGCTAGAAAGTGGTATTATTGGTGCTGATAATAATGATATCGTTTTGGCGGGGCATAATATACAAGAAGTTTTTCAACACTTGCATCAAATAAAAATTGATGACATAGTAAAAATAACAACTAATGATAGTTGTTATCGTTATAGGGTCCGAAAAATTTTGACTGTTAATGATACCGATGTACAATATTTATTAAATAAACATCAAAATCATTTAACTTTAATCACATGTACTAATATTTCTAATAAACGGTTACTAGTTATATGTGATTTAGTCGTTTTTTAAATTTTGTTGAAGTGTTTTTAAAATATTATTCTTTAAAACTTCATCACTGTTTGCCCATAAAATTTCAAAGAAGACCCCTAAACCTGGAAGAGTAATTTCTTCCTTTTCTTTTAGTGAATCGGCAATAGAATTTTTTATATCTTCAGTGGTGGCGCCTTGAAAATTGTTTATTATACTTTTTCTAATATCAATATTCATATAAGTAATCATCCTTTCATATATATAATGTTAATATTTATGGATTTATATACAAAAACTATTTCTTTTATTTTAAAAATCGTATATAATTAAATTAAAGATAGGAGGATTTTATGGAAACTGGAACAATTGTTTTAATTATTGTGGCAGTAATTATTATATTATTACTACTATATATAGGGACTACGTATAATTCATTAGTAAATTTACGTAATAAGGTTAAGGATCAATGGGCACAGGTTGATGTTTTGCTAAAAAGAAGAGCCGATTTAATTCCTAATGTAGTAGAAACGGTAAAGGGTTATGCTGCTCACGAAAAGGATACTTTAGATGCTGTTATCACAGCACGAAATAAGGCTGTTAATGCCACTAATCAACATGATGAAATGGCTGCAAATGGAGAATTATCTCAAGCGTTAGGTAGACTATTTGCACTATCAGAGGCATATCCAGATTTAAAAGCCAATACCAATTTTTTAGACTTACAAAATAATTTGAAAGATACTGAAGACAAAATTAGTTTTGCTCGTCAATTTTATAATGACATGGTATTAACTTATCAAAATAAGTTAGAAATGTTTCCTTCAAATATTGTAGCTTCATTATTTGGATTTAAAGCTGCTGAATTCTTTGAAGCAACCAGCGCTGAAAAAGAGACACCGAAAGTTCAATTTTAAGTCTACATTGTAGACTTTTTTATTTAAGGAGGAGTGTTATGAAGAAAACTTTTTACTTCATTATGACGGCTTTTGCTACACTTTTTTGTTTACCAAATATAGTAAAAGCTAACACTATTTATGATATTGATATGTCGATTTATGTGGATGCAAATGGTGATGCTAATGTCACTGAAAAGTGGACAGCTAATTTATCACAAGGAACAGAAGGTTATAAACCTTATTATAATTTAGGTTCTGCTTATATTAGTGACTTTAAAGTCTCTGAAAACGGTAAGGAATATACTTTTTTAAATGAGTGGGAAGTAAATGCTAATTTTGACAAAAAAGCTTATAAAAATGGTATCAATTATCTAGATGATGGAATAGAGTTATGTTGGGGAATAAGTAAATATGGTTATCATGAGTATATATTAAATTATAAAATTAATGGTTTTGTTGCTCAGACTGATGATTCACAAATTATTTATTGGACACTAATTCCTTATGAGCTATCAGCAAAACCACAAAATGTTCATATTAAGATTTATAGCGATGAAAAATATGCTGATGATTTACCGGTGTGGGGATATGGTAACTATGGTGGTACTGCTTATGTCTATGATGGTTATATAGAGATGAATTCTGAAGGGACTTTGCAGAGTGATGAATATATGACTGTTTTAGTTAAATTTGCTCCTGGCACTTTTACTACTAATAATGTTATTAGTGAAGATTTTGATTATTATTATAATATGGCGGAAGATGGGGCAGTTCATTATAACGAGAAACAACATACTTGGTTTGATACAGTTATGAGTATATTAATGATTTTATTTAATATTGCTTTCTGGTTTATATTTGTTTTTGCTTTTTATAAAGGTGTTAGCAAGGCTGCAAATAGAATTGGCCGTTATAATTTAGATTTTGGTAAAGGTGGAAAGAAAATATCTAAGGATATTCCAAATGTTAGAGAATTAGTTTTTAATGATGATATCTATAGAGTTTATTGGTTAGCTACTTCATATAATTTATCTAAAAATAAAACGGATTTTTTAGGCGCTTTATTACTTAAATGGCTAAAGGAAGATAAAATAAGTATTAAAAAAATAACGACGGGAATATTGAAAAAGAAAGAAGAAACTGCGATTGATATGACTAGAGAATTCATTTCTGATAGTCCGTTGGAGACACAATTATTTTCGATGATGAAGATAGCTAGTAAAGATGGGATTTTAGAATCTAAAGAATTTGAAAAATGGTGTACTAATAATTATTCTAAGATTTATGATTGGTTTGATGATGTTCTAGATTTTGAAACGGATAAATTAGTTGCTGAAAATAAAATTGTAATTGAAGAAAAAACTAATTTTAAAGTATTTAAATCGAGTGTTTATCATGTTCAACCTATAATGTTAGAGGAAGCAACAAGATTAAAAGGAATTAAAAACTTTTTGACTGAATTTTCACGTATTAATGATAAAGAAGCCATTGAAGTTAATATGTGGGAATATTATTTAATATATGCCCAAATTTTAGGGATAGCTGATAAAGTAGCTAAACAATTTAAAAAATTATATCCTGAGTTAATTCAGGACTGTACTTATAATTATGAGGATATTATTTTTATTCATGCGATTAGTCATACTGGAATGGCTAGTGCAAGTGCTTCTAAATCTCGCGCCGAATCTTATAGTTCCGGTGGTGGCGGTTTCTCTTCTGGCGGCGGAGGTGGAGGTTCCTTCGGCGGCGGAGGCGGCGGAGGCGGTTTCCGATAAAAAAAATACTTTTATAAAAGTATTTTTTTTTACATCATTTGATAATTAGACCCAAAAGATGTTGTATTATTAGTTGATGTATTGTTTTCTAATCGCGTTACACGACGATCTAAGTTATTTATTTGTTGTTGCATTTGATTTAATTGTTGTTCAATTGTATTAGAAGATGAATACTGTGATGATTGATTAGTTGACATCATATTATTTGCCGGGATAGCACCAGCGTAACCATATGTTGGTGGCATTGGTATTGGCATATTTGGAGCCATCATTCCAGGTGCCATCATTCCTGGATAAGTTGGATATACAGGATAAGAATTACCTCCACAATTTCGATCTTTTTTCAAAAAACTCACTCCTTCTTTGTTCTAATTAATTATATGCGATTGTTTATTTTTTGTTCTTAATATGTTATAATTGTCATGGTGATAATATGCGTCTTAAGAATGTACGTGGGGCGAGAGAAAAAATTGAGGCCTCTTCATATTTCTTACACGAACCGGAAAGATATCGTGGAAAATATAACAGTTTATTTAAAAATAATAATCCTATCTCCCTGGAAATTGGTATGGGGAAGGGGAATTTTATTATTACGATGGCTCAGAAATATCCGGATATTAATTTTATTGGTATTGAGAAATATGATAGTGTATTAGTTAGAGCCTGTGAAAAGCTAGAAACATTAAAACTAGACAATCTTTATTTAATAAGTATGGACGCTACTAATATTTTAGATGTTTTTGATAAGGATATAGATACTATTTATTTAAATTTTTCAGATCCATGGCCTAAAAAACGACATAGTAACAGACGTTTGTCTAGTAAAGTTTTTTTAGACAAATATGATTTAATCTCCGCTGGCACGCCACATATTGTTATGAAAACAGATAATCGGCAATTATTTGAATATTCTTTATTAACTCTGTCTCAAAATAATTATGTTTTAAACGATATTAGCTTAAATCTCCATGCTGAAGATGATAAGTTAGTAGATAATGTTATGACGGAATATGAACAAAAGTTTTTCAGTCATAATGCGATTATTTATAAAGTGGATGCTATTAAAAGGTGATATTGACAAATTTATGTAAATAATCTTTTGTTATTATTTATATTTTGATATAATCATAGTAAGAAGGTGTAATATGAAAAAGTGGCGATCCATTTTATTAGTATTAGCAACCATGACTTTAGTTAGCGGTTGTACGGCTGTCAGAATAGATACTGATAGTATTGATAATACAATTAATGTGATTTTATCAAAAGATAACACACTGTATAATCGTGTTGGAAAGGGTTATAAGTATTATGTTCCAAGAGGTGTTAATTATATTGATACTGATGAATTTAACGATAAATTATATTCCAATGGTAACTATTATTATTTATATATTGATGCTATTAGCTATTATTATAAAGAAGATAATCAACATGAATATCAAAAGGATAGTTATTATAAACGTGATTTAGATATTAATGGCAAAAAAGGTTACGTAGAAATATTAAAGCTAGATAATAAACAATACTATGTTGAGTTTATGTATAATTATGCTAAGATAGAAGCTATTGTTAATAAAAGTGATATCAATGAAGTTATTTTAAATGCATCATATATTTTATCTACTGTAAAATTTAATGATAATGTTATTAGAATTATGCTAGATGATGACTATTTTATTAATAAAGAAGAAAAATATGATATTTTTGAAGATAAAAATGTGAATGATACAACTACTAACTTTTTAGATTATAATGACGAAGAGGAAAAATAGAGGTGATAATATGGGATTTATGAATAAAATAAAAAATTTATTTACAGAAGAGATTGAAGAGGAAGAACCTAAAAATCCAATAAAAAAAGAGATACAGGTTTCAATTCCTTCACCTGTCGAAGAAAAGAAAGTTGAACCTGAAGTTAAACCAGAGGCAGAAATTATTGAAAATACGGCCATTCAAAAAGAAGAAAAATTTGTTTTTCCTGTTTTCTTTGACGATAAAGATTTTGACACATTAGAGCCACCTAAACCAAAAGAGGAACCTAAGCCTAAACGTGAAACATATGGTGGAGCGACAATTGATGTATCTCCGAAAAGAGAAGAACATGTATTTAAGCCAACGCCAATTATTTCTCCGGTATATGGTATTTTAGATAAAAATTATAAGAAGGAAGATATAACTTCACGAAAAAAAAGTGTTTCCTTAGATGATTTTTATTCACAGCCGAAAACTCTGACTGTAGACGATATTAGAAATAAAGCCTTTGGTACTTTAGAAGATGATTTAGAAAGTACTTTAGTTGGTCCAATGGGACCGATTCATGAAAAAGTCGATGCTGATGAAACTTTTGAAGATAATGATATGTTTGAAGAATTGTCACAAGAAGAGGTTATTACTACTCCTACGGACGATGCAATCGAAGAATTTATTAATGAAGAATCAAATGAAAGTCAAGAAGCGAATAATCAGCCAGAAACCACAGATAATATAGTTGAGGAAGAATTGAATAAAATTTATGATGATGAACAAGAAACGTTAAATGATAGTGACTTATTTAATTTGATTGATTCAATGTATGAAGATGGAGATGAAGAGTAATGCAATGTTTAAATGAAGTATTTCCTGTAATATTATATTTCTTATTATCTATACTATTAGTAGTATTAATTATTTTATGTGTTAAAGCGATTAGCACTTTATCAAAAGTTAATCAAGTTGTTGATGATGTTAATCATAAAGTTAATAAACTAAATGGAGTATTTAATATCATTGATTCAACAACTGATGCTTTAGCATTAGCTAGTGATAAAATCGTAGCTTTTATCACTTCAGGTATTACTAATTTGTTTGCTAAAAAAGCTAAAAAGAAAGAGGAGATGAATGATTATGAGCAAAAATAAAAAGAAAGGTTTTGGTAAATTTTTATTGGGAGCAGCATTAGGAACTGGAATCGGTATGTTGTTTGCTCCGAAAAAGGGAGAAGATTTGCGCCGAGACTTAGCAAAAAAAATTGATGAGTTATTGAGTAAAGTTAAAGAAATCGATGCTGACGATGTTAAGGAAACTATTGAAGCTAAGATATATGAAATTAAAAATGAATTAGAAGATCTAGATAAAGAAAAAGTATTGAAAGTAGCTAAGAAAAAAGTGAAAGATATTAGAGATATGGCTGACGAACTAGTTGATTATGCTGTTGAAAAAGGAACACCTGTATTAGAAAAGACTGCAGTTGCCGTAAAAGAAAAAGCGATTGAAGTTACAAAGGATGTTTTAAAGAAATTAGAAGAAAAATAAAAGGCTTGTTGCCTTTTATTTTTTTGGATAATAACCAAGTTTTTCATTTTTAGTATGATAGTAATTTATCGATTTGATTAAATTAATAATTAAATTTTTTCTTGTCTCTAAAGTTGTTTTTTCATATTCTTTACTTAATGCTATAGAAAATTCAACCTTAGGATCTTTATTAGCTCCGCCAGTATTTAATAGGCTAACTTGTTGTCTAATATCATCGACTTTATCATTTATAAAATCTTGAAAAGAAGTGTCCATCATTCCTAACAGAAGATTTCGCTTCATTTCAGAAGCTCTATCTTGTTTGTGATACAAATTATACTCTTGATCAAATTGCGTCATTTTATCATTTAAATTGTTAATTATAGTATTGATTAGACTCTGTTTGTTTAAATTCTGACCAGTAGTTAATAAGTCAAAGCCAACTAATTCACTATAACTGTTAATCGTATCATTTAGCTGATTGTTTTCTATAGCGGTTGTTATATCGTTCGTAACAACTCTGTTAATCATATTTTCAATAATTTCATTAATAGGAATATTTGTATCTAAAAGAGTGTCTCGTTCTTTATAAAAACCAGTGCGACAAATATCAATAAAACTATCATATTGTGAAGATTCTAATCGTTGCCGCATATCGTTAGCTTCACTAATCGTTTGGGCTTTTTCAAATATCTGTAATACTTTTGAATCAGTAGAACGTTCTATGTTATTATCGATCATATATGTTTTAACTTTATCAACATCTTCGCGGTTTAATTGTGATAGTATAGAATCTTCCAATGAAACAAAAAACTTACTTTCGCCTTTATCTGTTTGTCGACCAGAACGGCCGCGTAATTGATTGTTGATACGACGACTATTGTGATAGCTACTACCAATAACAAATAATCCACCAGCAGCTATAACTTTCTGTTTTTCTTCGTTAGCCTTTTCTTTTAATTCTTCTATATTTAGTACTTGTTTAGCCTTTGTTTGATAATTTTGAATAATTGTTTCCATAAGTCTTTTAATCTCTTTCAATCGTTCATCTTGAAGTTCATCATAACTTTTTAGTAAACATTCATCAATAATATATTGATTACCAACACACTGTTTAATTTTATCCATTGCTCTATTAGTTCCTATTACTTCAGGATCGATAGAGCCACCAAGAGGGATATCGGTACCTCGTCCAGCCATATTGGTTGAAATTGTAATTGAATTAGCTTTTCCAGCATTAGCAACGATTAGTGATTCAATCTTATCGTTTTTAGCATTTAAAAGATTAATATTGGCTTTTCGAAATTTAAATAACTCTTGAAGGGTTGAGCTGTTTTGAATAATGTTTTTAATATTTGATAATATGGTCGTATTTTTGATTGAGGCTATATATTGAATTAAAAAATCTCTTTGTTCATTATTAAGAGGTGCATTTAAGTTATCGGAATTTATTAACCCTTGATTTAACATTTGATCATATATTGTATTTAATTCTTTTTGTATTGCTATGACTATATTATTTAGGGTCTCAGACTCATCAATAGAAGTTGTTCCTATTAAAACTGGCTGCTCTTTAAGATTACAAATTATAATCTGTTCAATAATGGCATTATATTTTTCTAATTTTGTAGTGCAGATTGTTGTTGGATGGTCCGTACGTGTTTGAAAGTTATTTTTAGGTAATTTTAATTTATTATTAGTAAATAATTCTGGCGGAATATCTTTATAATGTGGTATTTTGACTACTGACTTATCATACTGCATCACGAATTCATCATACTCTGAAAAAGCTGTACCACTTGTACCAGAAATATTATGAAATTTTTTAATAAAACTAGAAATTGTAATGGATGAATCAGTATTATGTATAGGTGTAATTTCTAGATTCTCTTTAGCTTCTAAAGCTTGATGTAAACCATAACTGAAATTATTATCGTGAAGTTTACGGTCGGTTGTTTTATCTATTAAAACTATTTTTCCATTTTCGACAATATAACGGTCATTTAACTTTAAATCTCTAGCAGTTAGAGCATTTAACATATAACTATATACCTCTGGCCATTTTTCTTGATCATTAGCACTTATACCAAAAAACTTTTCAATTTTATTAATACCATTATCAGTTAAAACAGGTAATTCTGTTTCTTTACTAAAATAGAAATCAATTTCATCAATTTGATCATAGGCTTCAAATTCATCCATATACAATCTTTTAATAGCTTGAAATGAGCCCTGTTGTGTATCCAGAGGAGCTACTAAACGATCGGCTAGGATTTTAGCTTTTTCTAGGTAATCGTTATTGATTGGCAATTCTTCACCAGATAGAACTAGTGGAGTCATGCCTTGATCAAATAAAATAGAATCCATCTCATCAATGATTAAGGAGTCTAGCGAATGCATTACCTTACTAGATTTTTCTTTAACCAAATTATCTCGAAGATAGTCAAATCCTAATTGTTGAATCGTACTATATACAATATTGCTTTGATAAGCTTGTTTCTTCTCATTACGGCTTGATTTTTGCGTAATATGAGAGACAGTAGTTCCTAGTGCATCAAAAATTTTTTTTGCTTCATGACTATCACGTTCGGCTAGATAATCATTAGAAGTCACAATGTTAACATTTCCGTATAGCGAATCAAAATAGGCTTTAAGCGGAATAACTAAAGATTTGCCTTGCCCTGTCATCATTTCAGCAACAGCATTGTTAACCATCGCTGTCGCTGCTAATATCTGTGAAGGGTATTGTCTTTTGCCTGTTCGACGATAAGTAGCCTCGCGGCAAGCGGCGAAAGCATGTGGTAAAACTTCATCTTTGGAAGCACCATTAGCAATTAATTCCTTTAAACGTTCTGTTATAGTGAATAGTTCTGTGTCAGATAAATTTCGATAATTATCTTCTAGATCGAGAACTTTTTTGACCGTTGGAAGGAAACTTCTCAATTCACGATCACTATTAGTTTCAGTCATTTTGCTTAAAAAGCTCATGTTATCACCTCGCTATTATCACTTATATAATGATAGCAAAAAACAGGATAAAAAGCAATTATTTATCCTGTATAATCAATCTACTATTGCATTTACCCGTTAAATAATCAATAGAAATTTGATAAAAGTTTGCTAAGATAATTATTTTGTTGACAGAAGGAATAATTAAGCCTAATTCATACTTGCCATAAGTTGATTTAGTTATATCTAAAATATTAGCGATACTTTCCTGTGATAAATCTTTGTTTTTTCTTTCGAGTTTTAAACGTTTAGACAAATTTCTGTAATCGATATTTTTTATAGGAATAACTTTTTTTATGTTAGTTAAACCAAGTATATAATCAAAGCTAACGTTGTATCTTGTTGATAGCTTATCTAATATTCGCAGTGGTATTTTATTGGTTCCATCTTCCCATTTAGCATAAGTTGAACGATAAACTTCTAAATAGTTAGCAATATCTTTTTGTGTTAAATCATTATCTTCCCTTAAATCTTTTATTCTTTTATACACGCCGCACACCACCTATATTATAATTTTCTCATAGCTAATTCGTAAAATTAAATTTTGCGACTGTGACGATATTTTTTTTGCTATTTTTTAAATTATATGTTATAATTACAAAAGAGCAGTAAATATATTTACTGCTTATTTTATTATTTTCAAATAGTGGGGGAATTTATGACAAGAAAAGATGAATTGTTAGAAGTTTGTTATAAAGATTATTATATGTATGGTTCAGTAATGCGAAATATTATTCAAAAAAATATTTTGGATAAGCTTATTGAACAAATTACAGATGATCAATTATTAGTTAAAGGTAGTTGCTTATTTAAAACGGACTATATTACGCATAGTGAATTATTTATTTATAATTTAGACCGTTTTATATACTTTTTTAAACATAAGCTAATTATTGAAGAAGGTGAGTCACGTTATATCTTAGAGACAATTTTAGGTAGTAAATTTACTAAAATTTTGTTAGAAAAAACATTTTGTTTCGATAATGATTATATTAAACATTATGATATTGAATATAAAAAAATATTATGTGATAACTTCTATAAGAATGTAAAATGTTTAAAGGCTACTTTCTCTAGTTTTTTTGCTGATGCTCAAATTGATGTCGATCAAAGGAGATTAAGTGGTGATAATTTATCTCAGGTTTATCGGTTGTTATGTGATATGGTAAATTGTAAAAGAAGTGATGTTCATTATTTATTTGCGGATGTTGATGATTGGAGTAATCAATCTGCTAAAATTAATTATTATGCTTTAATGTGGGAAGGTTTAATAAAAGAATACGAAAGTAAACATATTTATTTAAATAAATTAGAAATATAAAAGAGAAATTTAATTCTCTTTTTTCATTTTTAGGATAACTTGGACATATATTTATTTGAGGATGATAATATGTTTTTTAAAAATATTCATATACGAATCAAAATAACTTTAATTGTCATTATATTCCTTTTCCTTTTAATTATTGGTAAAGTTTTTTATATTCAAGTTTTTGATTATAAAAAGTTAAATTCACTGGCCTCATCATTATGGAGTCGGAATCTTCCTATTGAAAGTAATCGCGGTAAAATATATGATCGTAATGGGGTCATTTTGGCAGATAATTTGACTACTACTTCATTAGTTTTGATACCTAATCAGATTGTCGATAAAAAAGATGTCGCTCAAAAATTATCAGAAATCTTAGGAGTAAGTTATGAAGATATGTACAAACATGTAGCAAAAAAAACTTCAATTGAACGTGTTCATCCGGAAGGACGTAGATTATCTTACGAGACAGCTGATAAAATAGCAGCTTTAAACCTTGATGGTGTTTATTTAGTTAAGGAGTCTAAACGGAACTATCCTTTAGGAACTACATTGTCACATACACTAGGATTTGTTGGAATTGATAATCAGGGACTTAGTGGCTTGGAGTTGATGTATGATAAATATTTAACGGGTAGTTATGGGTCAATTAAATATTTTAGTGATGCTAAAGGTCAAAAATTACAATTAACGGAGGTTTATGAAAAACCGCAAGATGGGATTAATATGACTTTAACAATAAATAGTGAGATTCAAGCTTCACTAGAGAGAGAGTTAAACAATGCTGTTGAAAAATATAATCCAGATCAGGCTTTAGGTATTGTAATGGATCCCAATAGTGGGGAAATTTTAGCTATTTCATCACGACCAAATTTCGATCCTATGAACTACCAAGATTATACAATTGAAGAAATTAATCGTAATTTACCAGTATGGGCTACTTATGAACCTGGTTCAACATTTAAAATAATTACGTTAGCTACGGCTTTGGAAGAAAATCTAGTCGATTTAGAAAAAGATACCTTTCATGATGGTGGTAGCATTAAGGTTGAAAACGCTAAGATTAAATGTTGGAAGAGTGGGGGGCATGGTTCTCAAACATTTTTGCAAGTAGTTGAAAATTCCTGCAATCCTGGTTTTGTTGTTTTAGGCCAGAGAATTGGTAAAGAAAAATTATTTGAATATATAAAAAATTTTGGTTTTGGATCTAAAACGGGAGTTGATTTGAATGGTGAAAGTACGGGTATTTTATTTAGTTTAGACAAGGTAGGCCCGGTAGAACTTGCTACCACTGCTTTTGGACAGGGTGTATCGGTTACGCCAATTCAACAGATAACAGCGGTCAGTGCCGCAATTAATGGTGGATATTTATATAAGCCATATATTGTAAAAAGTTTAAATGAGCCGGAAACTAATATGGTTGTAAAAGAGACCAAGAAAACAGTTGTTCGCAAAGTTATTAGTGATGAAACGAGCGAAAAGGTTCGCTCGACATTGGAAAGCGTTGTCACCAATGGAACTGGAAGACCGGCCTTTATTGATGGTTATCGTGTTGGTGGTAAAACTGGTACAGCACAAAAGGTTAAAGATGGCAGGTATATGGTAGGTAATTATATTGTATCTTTTATTGGTTTTTTACCAGCTAACGATCCTAAGGTAGTTGTGTATATCGCTGTCGATAACGCTAAAGGAATTACTCAATATGGTGGTACTATCGCAGCACCAATTGCCAAAAATGTTTTAAATGATGCTATTAATGCCTTAGAAATTGAAAAACCAGAGGGAGCCAGTGAGAAAAAATATAATTATTTAGATCGTAAGTATGCGACAATTCCAGATGTTGTTGGCATGGATATTGATGAAGCTATGAAGCAACTTAAGGCTTTCAAAGTAGAGTATAGTGGCAGTGGTAAAGTAGTGACATATCAATCTCCTAAAGCCGGCGAAAGAGTTTATGAAGGAGAAACTATAAGATTATTATTGAATGATTAAGGAGGGATAATATGTTAATTTTAACAAAATCTGTTTTAGCAATGATGATTGGTTTTCTGTTTGCTATTTTGATTGCGACGATAATAATTCCCTTCTTAAAAAAAATAAAAGCTGCCCAAAGATTAAGTATATATTTATCTAATGAACATCATAGTAAAGTAGGAACACCGACTATGGGCGGATTAATCTTTATTATTCCGACAATCACAATTGTAACTGTTTTCTTGATCTTAAATAAAATTAATTTTAGTTATAATGTTTTGATTGTTCTATTTACCTTTATTGGTTATGGACTTATTGGATTTATCGATGATTATTTAATTATTAAGCGAAATAATAATAATGGCTTAAGCGAAACAGCTAAATTAGTTTTACAAGTTATAGTAGCAGTAATCTTCTTTTATTTGTTTATGAAAAGTGGTAATGAACCATTATTATGGATTCATACACTAAATTTTAAATTAGATATTGGATGGTTATATGGTCTTTTTATATTATTGGTATTGGTAGCTAGTAGTAATGCAGTCAATTTAACCGATGGTTTAGATGGATTAGCTGGAGGTTTATCAGCAATATGTTTTTTGACTTTTGGAATTATTTCGTGGACGACAGGATGGTTAGATGGATATGATGCTATTGCTATTTTTTGCTTTACGCTGTTAGGATCGATTTTGGGATTTTTAGTGTTTAACACTAGTCCAGCTAAGATTTTCATGGGTGATACAGGGTCACTTTGTTTAGGAGCGACTTTAGGAACGATTGCTATTTTAACTAGACATGAAGTATTACTTATTTTAATTGGACTGATTTTTGTTATTGAAACGGTTAGTTGTATTATTCAAAGAGTTTATTATAAGCTAACTAGAAAACGCTTTTTTACAATGGCACCTATTCATCATGCTTTTGAAAAAAAAGGGTGGGAGGAAAGGAACATTGTTAAATTATTTTGGATTATTGGTTTGATTTCTTCGATGGTAGCCTTGATTTTTGGAGTGTGGATATAATGAAGAAAGAAAACATAAATTTATTATTAATTATTTGTATTATTGTTATATCTTTATTTGGCCTTGTAATGATATATTCAGCATCAAATATTTGGGCGGAATATAAATTTAATAATCCTTACAAATTTGTCATACACCAAGGAGTTTTCTTAATTATTGGTCTTATATTAATGACGGTTTTGAGTAAAATTGATTATCATTTCTATTATGAAAAAGCCAACAAGATTATTTTGGGGTGTATAATTTTATTAATTTTAGTATTAATACCGGGTATTGGAACAATCAGAAATGGAAGTCGTAGTTGGTTTGGCATTGGTGCATTTGGTATTCAACCTAGTGAGTTTGCTAAGTTAGGAATTATTATTTTTAGTGCTAAGTATTTCAGTCGTAATAATAAAGAAGTAAAAGATATTAAAAAAGGAGTTTTGCCCATTTTGGGATTAGTTTTATTAATTTTTGGTTTGATTATGCTACAACCGGATTTTGGTACAGGGGTCATTTTAGTGATGAGCGTTATTGGGTTAATGTTTGTTGCTGGAGTTGATTTTAAATTTTTTATTCGAATTGGTATTTTAGGTATTATTGGTATTGTTGGTCTAATAGCGGTTGCACCATATCGATTAAAAAGAATTTTATCTTTTTTAAATCCATGGGAGGACCCATTAGGAAGTGGCTTTCAAATAATTCAATCATTGTATGCTATTGGACCGGGTGGATTATTCGGGTTAGGATTTGGTAATTCACGACAAAAACATTTTTATTTACCAGAACCCCAAACGGATTTTATTTTCTCGATTATAAGCGAAGAATTTGGCTTTCTAGGGGTGTTAATTGTTGCTTTACTGTTTATTACAATTATTTATCAAGGATTTAAAATAGCCCGGAAGGCTAAAGACTTATTTGGAAAATATTTGGCTTTTGGCATTGTTTTTCAAATTGCCTTTCAGGCAATTTTGAATTTAATGGTTGTTGTTGGATTAATTCCTGTAACAGGAGTTACTTTACCATTTCTTTCATATGGTGGTAGTAGTTTGTTAATCACTTTATGTAGTATTGGAATTGTTTTAAATATATCTAGGACAGTAAAATAAAACTCGTTATTTGATGCTCACTCTAAAGGAGCATTTCATATTACGAGTTTTTTTAATAGATATTATCTGGTAATAATTGATTTAAATATAAAAGAATATCTTTTTGTTTATATTTATGCGGTTCTTTTATATAATTGACACATACATTAATAACGGCACTGACATAAAATGTAGAGATAATTTCAACAGGAATATTTCCATTGTAATTATCTTTTTTGTCTAGATGTAATGTAACGTTTTTTAATAATGTATTGTAAAACATATCGCTAGCAATACTGTTGTTATTGTTTTTAATAATAGATGTATATATAGATATATTTTCGCTAATATGATCAAATAATAATTCGATCATTTTCATATAATATTCTTTAGCAGTTTCTATATGGTTGTTTTCTGATAATTTTTTAGCTAACTCTTTTTCTAAGTCATTGATTAGAGTAGATAATAATTCGTATTTATCACTAAAATGATCATAAAAAGTTGAACGATTAGTGAGTGAAATTTTACATATGTCGGACACCTTTATTTCTTCAAAGGTTTTATTTTTCATCATAATTAATAGACCTTCATATAAATTTTTTTTAGTTTTTATGACTCTTAAATCTTCCTTTTTTTTCATTTTAATCACCTAATTATATTATATTCTAAAACCAATATTTGTAAAGATAAGCAACTAATGTCGGTAAATTTACCTACAATTTAAAATAAAATGTTGGATAAAAAACAGTTTGCATGTTATGTAAATGATTTTAAAAAATATTTTGCATAGAATGATTATGCATGAAGGAGGATAAGATGAAAAAGTTTTCAGAATTGATTACTAAACATAGCAAATTAGTTGTTATAATAGGATTTGTTTTATTAATTCCCGCTATTATAGGTTATGTTAACACACGAATTAATTATGATATCTTAGTGTATTTACCAGAAAGTATTGATACTATTGAGGGTGAGAATATACTAACTGATGAATTTGGACTTGGTTCCTATGCCTTTGTTATGGTCGAGAACAAGACATCTTATGAAATGTTAAAGTTAGAAAATAAAATTAAAAAAATTGAGGGTGTTAATCAGGTTATTAGTATTGTAGATATCGTTGATACAACCATTCCATATGATATGTTACCAGATGCTATAAAAAGCAAATTATATCGTGAAGATGAAACTATTATTATGGTTACTTTCGATGGCTCAACCTCCGAAGATGTAACCTTGAATGCCGTGAGGGAGCTTAGAGAAACGGTCGATGATGCCTCCCTTGTAAGTAGTATGACCTCTATGGTGATTGATACTATGGATTTATCTAATCAAGAGGTGACCATGTATGTAGCGATTGCTATTATATTATGTTTAGTTGTTCTTACTGTAACCACTGACTCATATATTGTTCCTATCTTATTGTTAACTAACATTGGTTTAGCAATTGTTTACAATTTGGGTACTAATATCTTTTTAGGACAAATTAGCTATATAACTAAAGCTATTACGGCCATTTTACAACTGGGTGTAACCACCGATTTTTCTATTTTCTTATATCATAAATACGAACAGGCCAAATTTTCTATAAAAAATATTAGTAAAGAAGAGGCTATGAGTGAGGCAATTAAAGAGACTTTTATTTCTGTAATCGGGTCATCACTTACGACCTTTGCTGGTTTTTTAGCTCTTTGCACGATGGATTTAACATTGGGAACTGATATTGGTATTGTTATGGCCAAAGGAGTTGTTTTTGGATTATTGTGTGTTTTAACTGTGTTTCCGGCTTTATTATTGGTTTTTGATAAAATTATTGATAAAACTAAGCATCCAAATCTATTTCCAAGCTTTAAGTGGCTTCAAAAATTTTCAATTAATCATTATTTATTAATTATAGTAGTTTTTATATTATTGTTAATACCTGCTTATATTGGTAATTCTAATTACGAAGTTTATTATAAATTGGATGATTCTTTACCAGAGGATCTAGCCTTTCGGGTAGCCAATTCTAAATTGGCGGAAAAATTCAATATTGTATCGCCAGAAATTATTATTTTAGATAAAGGTATTAAAAAAGATCAAATTGTTTCTTTAACAGATGAATTAGAAGAGGTAGAGGGAGTAGATCTCGTTTTAGCTCCTTCTATATTATTAGATGATAATATACAATCATTATTACCGAATGATATTAATGGTATTTTAAATAATGATAAATATCAATTAATTATCATTAATTCTAATTATGAGATTGCTTCTAATCATTTAAATAATCAAATCGATGAGATTAAGGATATTGTTAGAAAATATGATAAAAACAGTATTGTGGCTGGCGAGGGTCCTTTAATGAAAGATTTGGTAACAATTGCTGACCATGATTTTAAAATGGTTAACTATACTTCAATGATTGTAATATTTATTATTATGTTGTTAGTGTTAAAATCAATAGGATTACCAATTATTTTAATTTTAACTATTGAATTTGCAATTTTCTTAAATATGGCAATAGCCTATTTTACAGGAACTAAATTACCGTTTATTGCATCAATAATTGTTGGAACTATTCAACTTGGAGCTACTATTGATTATGCCATTTTAATGGCAACTAAATACTTAGATGAACGCCAAAAGAGTGACAAAAAAAAGGCTATGCAAATAACCCTGAAATTTACTGTACCTTCCATTATTACTTCTGCATTATGTTTCTTCGCTGCGACTTTTGGTGTAGCCATATATACAAAAATAGATATGATAGGTTCCATTTGTGAATTGCTGGCTCGTGGTTCAATTATCAGTATGTTAGTAGTTATATTAGTTTTGCCAGCGTTATTAATGATATTTGATAAATTTATTTTAAAAACAACGAAAGTTAAGAAGGAGAATTTTAAAAATGAAAAAAGTAAATAAAATATTTATTAGTGCTTTATTAGTGGGTTTATCATTCCAACCATTATCTGTTTTAGCACTTACTAAAAAAGAGACTATTTATACAAATTTAGATTATACAGGAAGTCCATATAAATCAGTGGTTAATAATCATCTATATGTTAATAGTAAAGACGATATTAATGATCAGACGGAATTACATGATATTTTAAATATTAATGGTGAAGAAAAGTTTTATTTACAAGGAAATAGCTTAAAATGGGAAAACAGTGGTAAAGATATCGTTTATCAAGGAACAACTAAAAAGGATTTGCCATTAACAATTAATGCGACTTATTATTTAAATGGTAAAAAATTTAAAGCCAATGAAATTTTAGGTAAAAAAGGTAATATAACAATAAAATTATCTTTTACTAATAATAGTTATGTTTATCGAGATTATCAAAAACTTTATACACCAATGGTTGCTACTGTAGGAACTATAATGAATAATAAAGATAATAGTAATTTTTCTATCACAAATGGTAAAGTCATTGATACAGGTACTAAAAATATTTTGGTAGCTATAGCAGCACCGGGATTATATGAAAGTACTAATTTAGAAGAAGTTAAGAGTTTAGATGAAACTGTTATTACCTATGATACTACCAATTTTTCATTAAATGACATTTATATAATAGCGACTCCTAAATTATTATCAAATGAAGATTTTACCATCTTTGGTAAAGTCGATTATTTAAGTTCGTCTATTAACTCACTTAAACTTAATATGGATAAAGTTAATGATGGGGCTCGTGTTTTAGAACTTGGAGCCAATTCTTTAGCAGATGGGATGACAGAAATTGTTAATAATTTAAAGGTTGCTTTAGCCGCCGTTGATAAGTTAGAGGTTGGATCGCAAACTTTAGATGTTAGTATCAAACAGATTATTGCAACTTTAGATCAAACTAAGAAAATGTTGAATGATGAAAGTTTTACTAGTTCAATCAGACAATTACAAGAATTAAAAGAACAAAATGATGATGCTATTATAAATTTGTCAAATGCTAATTCTAGTTTAGAAGATGTTTATAATAATAATAATTTATCTGATTATCATGATATTGACAGTTTGATATCAAGTTTGACAGATTTAGGTATTGAGGAAAGTACTATTCAGAACCTTATAGTATGTAAAAAAACATATGAAGGTAATAATAATTTAATTTCCCTATTAAATGCTAATAATATTGCTATTAGTAAGACAATGGAATCGTTAACCAATCTACCTAATAATATTAAAATGTTAATCGATAATTTAAATTTAGTCTTAACTAAAGTAGAAGTTGGAACTCAGAGTTTAAATGATGGTTTAAATGAATTAAAACTTGGCGTAGATAAATTATATAATGGGTCTATGGTTTTAAAAGAAGGAACTAATACCCTAAATAGTGGCATTCAAAATTTATCAAATGGTGTAACGATTTTAAACAAAGAAGGGATTAGTAAATTAAACAGTTATGCTAATAAGTTAAAAATGTATAGCGATAAAGGACGTTCATTGGTTGAATTGTCACAAAATTATCAAGGGTATACTTCGAATAATGCTACTAATACTATGTTTATATATAAAATGAATTCATTAAAATAATTTTAAATTCAGGATTACTTAATCTTGAATTTTTTTACTATTTGTCAATATCTAGATTAAATTAATGTTATCTTTATTATTTGAAGTTAAAACGTGATATAATATTTTAAGTGATTAATATTAAGGAGTATAAATATATGAATAGTAAACGTAAAAATTACACTATCATTATGGTTTATGGGGTTATTTTAATAGCGCTATTATTAGGTTTCAATAATCTTTACGGTTCTAATACGGACTGGATTAGTCAACATAGCGTAATTCCAGAATATTTTCGTCAACTTTTTTATGAAACAAAAAATCCATTTGTCAATTTTGCCTTTAATTTAGGGGCGGGACAAAATATATTTAATTATAGTTACTATGGTTTATTTAGTCCCATTATTTTAATTTCTTATTTTTTACCTTTTATCGATATGACTGTTTTCATCATCGGTGCAAGTATTGTTTTGTATTTAATATCTGGTATGCTGATTTATAAATTTCTTATCAATAATCACTTCGAAGATAAAATGTCATTATTTTTATCATTATCTTTTTTAACGTTAGCACCATTGACTTTTCATTTTCATCACCATATCATGTTTGTATGGTATATGCCTTTTTTAATTATGAGTTTAATGGGAGTAGATCGTTATGTCGACAATAGGAAATCTTTATTGTTGATTATTAGTGTTTTTTTAATAATTATGACCAATTATTATTATAGTGTTACAGCTATTATTGTGGTATTGGTTTACGGAGTTTATAAGCTTTTGGAGAAATCAAATATTACTATTAAATCCTTTTTTAAAGATGTTTTAGCTGCTAGTGTTAGAGTAATAATTCCAGTATTATTATCGGGTATTATTCTAATTCCCACTGCTTATGTTATTCTAAATACTGGTCGTACCATGACAACTTCTGTTTCACTTACTGAGTTGTTAATGCCTAATTTATCAGAAATTATCTATAAATCTTTTAGTATGGGTCTGTCAGCTCTATTTTTACTAGCTCCATTAGGATTGTTGTGTGTAAAAAACAAGAAAAAAGATGATATCTTTTTGAGCATTTGTTTACTGGTTATAACGTTCATACCAATCTTTATGTATGTTTTAAACGGGTTCTTATATATACGTGGAAAGGTATTAATTCCTTTTGTTGTGTTATATATTTTGGCTCTAGCTAAATTTATCTGTGCTTTAAAGAACAAGGACATTAATATTAAAGCATTTATCGGTTTAATATTGCTAGTGTTTATTTTTTTGTTAATCACAGAATATCGCAATCCATTATTTATAGCTTTTACTATTGATTTGTTAGTAACTGTGTTAGCTATTAAATTATTTATAAAATATCGAAAGGAACAAATTTTATATTTTTTGCTACTTATTACATTACTTGTGGTAACATTTAGTAATAACAAGGCGGAAAAATTTGTCACAATTGATCGTTACAAAACGATAAATACTACAGCTATTACTAACTTGTTAAACTATACTGAACTATCAGATTACTACCGAATAGATAATTATAATTTTCCTTTAGAAGTAGCCAATAAAGTATATAATTCTAATTACTATAATACATCACTTTATTCTTCAAACTATAATAATTACTATTGGAATTTCTATAATTTTGAAGTGGGTAATAACATAGCTTATCGAAATGTTTTTGTTACCGCTGGAACCAAAAATCCTCTTTTTAATAAGTTAATGGGGGTTAAATATGTAATATCATCATCAGAGGTTGGACTTGGTTATTCAGTGGTTAAAACGATTGATAATGTAAGTTTATACGAAAACAAACATGTTTATCCAATGATTTATGCCACAAGTCAATATGGCTCAATATCTGATTATAGTAAGTTAAAGTTTCCATATAATATTGAATATATGTTAAAGTATCCGGTTACGAATGATAAAATAAAAAGACATTACCACACATCTATTAAACAAGTAGACTGGAATATAAAGGGTGAATATCAATGGAATTTAGATCAAGATAAAACATATGAATACAATATAAAAGAACCAATTAAAGATAAAATATTGATTATTACTTTTGATATGGATCATAATCAAAACTGTTCGCAGGGTGATACACAAATATCTATAAATGGGGTTAAAAATAAATTGACCTGTAAAGAATGGATGTATCACAATCAAAATAATCACTTTGAGTATGTAATTTCTAGTAATGCTGTTCTTGATAAGTTAAAGATAGAAATGACAAAAGGTCAGTATAGTATTTCTAATCTTAGAATATATACAATGGATAATTATGAACCAGATTTTATATCTCTAGATAATTTAAAGATTAATAAAGCAATCTCGAAAATTAACGGTGAAGTTAGCTTGGATGAAAACGGATATATTATTACCAGTTTACCTTTTGATCGAGGTTTTTCAGTCTATGTCGATCATCAAAAGGTAAAAGGTGAAATCGTCAATACAGCCTTTTTAGGTTTTAAAGTTCCCAAAGGGGACCACAATATCGCAATTAAATATACTTCACCAGGATATATGTGTGGATGTATTTCTTCTATAACCGGTTTGTTCTTATTAGTAGTAGTATTAATATGTGAAAATATCATGACGAAAAAACAAAGTAATGAAAAGGAGAAGTAAAATGAAGAAAATATCAATAGTTGTTCCTTGTTGTAATGAGGAAGAGTCTTTACCAATATTTTATAAAGAAATGCAGAAGATAGTTAAAGAAATGGAAAAGGTAGCCACTTTTGAATTTATTTTTGTAAATGATGGCTCTAAGGATAATACTTTAGAGATTATGCGTGATTTAGCACAAAAAGATGATCATGTTAGATATCTATCTTTTTCGCGTAACTTTGGTAAGGAGGCTGGAATATATGCGGGATTAGTAGCGACTACTGGTGATTATGTAGCTACTATGGATGTTGATTTACAGGATCCGCCATATCTTTTAACAGAAATGTTCCAAACTTTAGAGAGTGGAGAATATGATTGCTGTGCTGCTAAAAGTGTTTCACGGCATGGATATTCTTTTATTAGAAAAATTTTTACAAAACTATTTTATAAAATTATTAATAAATTATCTAAGGTTGAAATGGTTGATGGAGCCCGCGATTTTAGGCTTTTTACCCGTCAAATGGTAGATGCTATTTTGGATATGAAAGAATACAATCGTTATTCTAAGGGAATTTTTAGTTTTGTTGGCTTTAAGACGAAATGGATTGAATTTGAAAATACGGAGCGAGTAGCCGGAACAACAACGTGGAATTTTTGGAAATTATTTGTCTATGCGATTGAAGGAATAACTGCTTTTTCAACAGTACCATTAATATTTAGTGCTTTTATTGGGATTGTATTTTGTTTTATTGCCTTTTTAATGATTTTATTTATTATTGTTAAGACGCTTTGTTTTGGCGATCCTGTTAGTGGTTGGCCATCACTAGCATGTATAATTATATTTGTTAGTGGTATTCAATTATTTTGTATCGGAATAATGGGTCTTTATTTATCGAAAACATATTTAGAAACTAAAAAGCGTCCTATATATATTGTTAAAGAAACTGAAAGAGATTTAAAGAATAATTAATTAAAGAATTATTGACAAAACTATCGCTATGCATGTAAAATTGTTATAGAATAGAGTGGATAATATGAAAAAAAATGGTTTTACTTTAATTGAAGTGTTAGCAGTTATTATTATACTGGGTGTTATTGGTTTAATTGTTATGCCAGTTGTTACAAACTCTCTAAAGGAGTCAAAGGATGAGTTGTTAGAAGTTCAGCTTACGAATATTAAAGAGGCGGCAAAAACATGGTCTGCCGATAATATTGATAAACTACCAACCGTGGAAAATGATAGTAAGAATATCACTTTGGAAAAATTACAAACAGAAGGATACATTGATGAGGATATAAAAAATCCCAAGACTGACGAATTATTTAATGGTAAGGCAGTATGTGTTAATATCAAGTTTAACGGCAAAAAATACATTTACAATGTAGTTCAATCATTGGAAAATTGTAGTGATAATCAATTTGAGTAGAAAGATGGACTTTAGTCCTTTTTTTTGTTACAATAAAAATTGGTGATAGTTATGGTTTATTCTTCAATAGCAAACGATAAAATTAAAAATATTAAAAAATTAAATGAGAAAAAATATCGTGATATGGTAGGCCTTTTTTTAATTGAAGGTGAACACGTAGTTATAGAGGCATATAAGAATAATTGCTTGAAAACTCTAATTGTTGAAGAAAATTATAACTTTAAGCTGGATCTAGAAACAATGATTACTACTACTAACGTTTTAAAGTATATTAGCAAGTTAGATAATCCTCCTAAAGTGATGGGAATTTGTTATAAACGTGATATCAAAGAACTGGGCGATAAATTATTGATTTTAGACAATGTTCAAGATCCAGGTAATTTAGGAACGATTATTAGAAGTGCGGTTGCCTTTAATATCGATACTATGATTTTAGGCTCAGACTGTGTTGATTTATATAACCCTAAAGTTTTACGAGCAACTCAGGGTCTAATCTTTGGAATTAATATTAAAGTAGAGAATATACCTGATATAATCCCTTCTTTAAAACAAAAAGGATATAAATTGTTAGTTACAAATTTAAATGGCGGAAATGATATCAAAACTATTGAAAAAAATAATAAATTTGCTATAATAGTTGGAAACGAAGGTCAGGGTGTTAAAAAGGAAATAATTGATCTTAGCGATGAATCTATTTATATAAAAATGAATAGTAAATGTGAAAGTTTAAATGTTGGAGTGGCAACCGGAATAATTTTATATGAATTAGATAAGTAGGTGGCATATGGAGTATATATACATTGGTGATATTGTTAATACACATGGATTAAAAGGGGAATTGCGAATTATTTCTGATTTCAAATATAAAAATGAGGTGTTTAAACCTGGATTTAATATCTATGTTGGCAGGCAAAAAGAGAAGTTAGAGATTAAGACCTATCGTCAGCATAAGAATTATGATATGGTGACTTTGGTTGATGTTAATGGGATTGAAGAAGCTATTGCTTATAAAGGAGATAGCGTTTATATTAATCGCCAATCTTTAACAATTGATGGTTATTTTGATGAAGATTTGATTGGACTTAAAGCCTATACTGATGATAATTTTATTGGTGAAGTTAATGATCTTCTAAAAAATAAAGCCAACGATATTTTAGTGATTATAAATGGTGATAAAAAATACCTAGTTCCTAATATTCCGGAATTTATTTCGAATGTGGACCTTTCTAAGAGTAGAGTCGATATTAATAATATTAAAGGGTTATTTGATGAAAATTGATATTTTAACTTTATTTCCTAATATGTTTGAAGGATTTTTAAACGAATCGATCATTAAACGTGCCATTCATGATAATAAGGTTATTATTAATGTCCATAATATTCGTGATTATTCAAAAGATCCACACAAAAAAGTTGATGATTATGGGTTCGGTGGTGGTAAAGGTATGGTGTTAATGCCTCAACCAATTTTTGATGCAGTAGAACACTTACGAGATGAAACCACTAAAGTGCTTTTAATGACACCCCAGGGCATACCATATAAGCAGACAATCGCTTATGATTTGTCTCATGAACGGCATTTGATTATAATTTGTGGACATTATGAAGGTTTTGATGAACGGATTAGAACACTTGCTGATATAGAAATAAGTATTGGTGATTTTATTTTAACTGGTGGCGAAATTCCTAGCATGGCTGTTACTGATAGTATAGTTAGACTTTTGGATGGTGTAATTGAAAAAGAATCTCATGAACAAGATTCTTTCAATAACAATCTTCTAGATTATCCTGTATATACTAAGCCGCAAAATTTTCGCGGAATGTCTGTGCCTGATGTTCTTTTATCAGGTCACCATCAAAAAATTGCTGCTTGGCGTCTTGCTGAACAAATAAAAAGAACTAAAAAAAGACGAAGCGATTTATTAGAAAAGAGATGATTTTATGAAAAAAAGTTATATCTTAATTAAAGATAATAAAAATAATCAAGTTTTTCATATGACATATGATAAAATAAATGGCTTTAAACTGAAACCTAAAAAAAATTTAAAGTATGATGGTGTTCAAGTTGATAGAATGGTACTCATTAATCCATCTTTTATAGAACAAGTCATAAAAAAGAAAGTTAAACATAAATTAGATATGTATTTACAGTATTTAATTAATGTTTTAGATAATGACGATAATGGAACTACTGATTTACGTCACGCTTTAAATGATTTGGTTCGTTATAAACAGACAATTATGAATAAATATCGTATTTATTTGGATGAAAAGTATATTGCTTTATTATTGAAAAAAATAGCTTTAATTGAGCATGAATTACAAATGAAATTACTAATGCGTGAATATAATCAACAGATGGTTTATGAAGATGAAAATACTAACCGTCGAACAAGATAAAAAAGTCTTGCTAAAATAAAAAGATTATGTTACAATTATTGTTGTTGTGATCCGCTGGCATCTATTTATCGCCATGATCAACATTTAAAAGAAAAGGAGAGTGACATTGTGAATTTAGTTGAAAAAATAACTAAAAATCAAATGAGATCTGATATTCCTGAATTTCAAGTTGGCGATACTGTACGTGTTGGTGTCAAAATTAGAGAAGGAAATAAGGAAAGAGTTCAAGATTTCGAAGGTATTGTAATTGCTATTAAAGGTAGTGGAATCAGTCGTAATTTTATCGTTCGTAAATTATCTGCTGGTATTGGGGTAGAAAGAACATTCCCAATTAATTCACCAGTTATCGATAGTCTTACAGTTGTAAGAAAAGGTAAAGTTAGACGTGCTAGATTAAATTATCTAAGAACAATGGTAAAAAAAGCAAAAATTAAAGAAAGAAATTAATAAGGCAGTAATTGCCTTATTTTTAGATAGTGGTGATATTATGAAATTCATAAGAGAAATTATTCCTTATATTATTGTAATTATTCTAGTAGTATTAATAAGATCATTTGTTGTTACGCCTATCAAAGTAGATGGAACATCAATGACGCCAACATTAAATGATGGTGAAATAATGTTGCTTAATAAAATTGATCATAATTACAAACGGTTTGATATCATTGTAGTTAAATATAATGATACTAGATTGATTAAAAGAATTATTGGTTTACCTGGTGAACATATTAAATTTATTGATAATAAACTATATGTGGATAATAAAGTTATTGAAGATGTCGATTTAGATGTCAAAACAGCTGACTTTGATCTTAATGAATTAAATTATTCTGTTGTGCCTGATGATTGTTATTTTGTTTTGGGTGACAATCGAAACAATTCGACAGATAGTAGAATTATCGGCCCTATAGAGAAAAGTAATATTATAGGGAAAACTAATTTAGTTTTATTCCCTTTTAATAAATTTGGACGCGTAAAATAAAATTACTATTTTATTTTTATGTAAAAAATATTTAGAAATTATAGTGTTTTTATGATGGTGGTATTATGAATGGTGAGCAAAAAGGCGGAGTTAAAAATCATTTTCAAACTTTATTTCGCATTTTGAAAAAATTATTTAAGCAGAAGGAGCAACAAGAAGAGATAGACAAGACAGAACAAGCCAAAAAACTAACAAGGGAAAAAAAGCAAGAGCAAGCGGTAGCTTATAAAGTATATCAAAAAAATATAATTCCGAATATATCTAGAAAAGGTAAAAATCACAGTATTTTAGTAAAAGATTCTACCAATAAAAATATGATTAACAGACAGATAATTAACAAAAGGATAACTGAAGGCAGTAATTTATCTGGACAAAAGAAAACACAACCTGTAAAAAAGTTAAAGGTTAATAACAGTTTTTTTGCTGAGAAAAATAAAATGGATATTTCTAATAATAATATAAATACATCTGTAGAAACAATAAACAAGAAATTTAAAAAAGGCAAAAAAAGAATTGACCAAAAGTCATTGAAAAAAGTTAACGATATAAAAAAAGACAATCATCGTGAAAATTCCATTGTTGAAAGAGTTAATAAAATTATACATGATAACAAATATGATTTAGATAAATTACAAGTTGAACTATATGAAATAGATCAAATGGCTTATTCGACTCAGGATAAAGATGAAATCAAAAAATTGCAAATGCGTTTTAGTCAGATAATATCTAGAATTGAAAAAATAAAACGTGATTTCGAAGTAATTAAAGATAATCTTTATTTTGAGGATTATAAAGAACTTAACAATTATTTCTTATTGGAAGAAATCGATAATTTTAAGTTTAGTAGTGATTTAGAATCAATTGAATTACTTTCGCTACGTTGTAAACAGCAAATTAGAATACTTAATGATATTAGTACAGTATATGAGAATTCTCTTAAAACGGCAAAAAAATTAGAAAAACAACAAGAAAAAATAGATTATATCGATGTTAACACTCAGGAATTTGTTGATCATACGGATAGTTTAAATATTGTAAGTCGAAAGATTGATAATAATCTAGCTTTGCAAAATAAATTTATTGCTGATATGAACAAAAAAATTGGTAGTGCCCATAAAGATGTTAAAGTATATTATAAATATCGAGGATTAGACGATTTACTTAATAGTACTTTATCGATGGGATTGGGCATGTATAGTTTTTCTTCTATGCGCAAAAAAACGCGTTTTAAAGGCTTAAAATTTTTAGTAGGATCTTTCTTAATGTATAATTCTATTAGGGGGATGTTACGGTTTTTATCGCCAGAAAGAAAAAAGATAACTTATATATACTATGAAGACTATGCAAAAGAATTGGATCAGGAAAGTTACCATTTAACGGTTACTCATAATTTATTAAATCATTCTTTAAGAGATATTAGCTTGTTGAAAGAAGATTTTAAAAATAAATTTATGGTTTATCAATATCAAATACCGACATACGACATAATGTTAGAGAAAATCGAAAAAATTGAAAAACAGTTGAAATTACAAAAGGCTGAAATTTTAGCAATTGACAAAACTTTAACTGACCAGAAACAAAAAAACAAGGAGTATGTCAAAAAAATTGAAAAATATGAAGAATAATTACCATAAAACAATTGGGTTGATGTTGTGAGCAACAATAATAGCTTTATTATCGATTGTTTTGATAATTTTAGCAACTCGTTGAATTCTTTTTCGATGCACCATTATAATAATTGTTTTAGTCTTATCGTTGTTAATATAGTTGGTATTAATAATATACTTTTGTTTTCTTAAGGTCCTAGTAATTAGTTGGGCCTTTTTTTCATCAATAATAGCTGTAATCATTGAGCTACCTAAGGCTATTTTTTCCTCAATTAAGCTTCCTATGTATGAACCTACTAAAGAACCAAGTGCGAAAAAGACAATTTTTAAGGGATCATCATTTATATTAACAATGACAATTCCTGCCGATAGGACCCAAATAACTGCTATAACGCCTTGTAAAATAGCGCCAAACCATTTTTTACCATTAGCCACTACGATTAAACGTAAAGTACCTAGGGTAGTCTCTATAATCTTTAGAACGAATATTAGAAAATATGTGGTAAAATCCATAGTTATCAATCCTCTTTATATATTATGATACAAAATATATCCTTTAAACTAATTAAAGTATCACTAGAATAGAAAAAGCGAAAAAATATTAATAAAATGCTGAAAAAACATTGATTTATCTTGCTAAAAATGGTATTCTGTAATTGTAAGCAAGATAGCTTATTACAATATAGGGAGGTAAAGAAAATGTCAAAAACAGAGTTAGTAAATTTTATTGCTGAAGAAACTGGATTAACAAAAGCAGATGCTTCAAGAGCTTTAGAAGCTATGATGAATGGAATTGTAAAAGGATTGAAAGAAGACGGTAAAGTTACTTTAACTGGATTCTGTACTTTTACAGCAAAACAAAAAGAAGCTAAAATGGGACGTAACCCAAAAACTGGCGAAGCTGTACAAATTCCTGCTAGAGTAGCTGCTACTATTAAAGCTGGTTCTAAATTAAAAGATGCATTAAATTAAGGCTTATAGCCTTTTTTTCTTGTGGAGGTATAAATGTTAAAAACAGCACTAAATGTATTAAAAAAAATAGAACAAAATGGTTTTGAAGCCTATATTGTTGGAGGCTATCCCAGAGATTATTATTTGAAAAAAGATAGTCTTGATATCGATATATGTACTAATGCAACGCCTAAAGATTTACTTGGTATTTTTCCTAATATTAATCTGTCTAATGCTAAATATGGTAGTGTTAGTTTAAATAACAATAACATCAGATTTGAAATAACTACTTTTCGAAAAGAATATAAATATATTAATAATCGTTTGCCGGCAGAAATTAAATATATAGATTCTTTAGAAGAGGATTTAAAAAGGCGAGATTTTACTATTAATACAATGTGTATTAATAGTAGTGGAACTATGATTGATTTAATGGGCGCTAGAGAAGACATAGAAAAAAGAATTATTAGAATGGTAGGTGATCCAAAAGAACGCTTAAAAGAAGATTCTTTACGGATATTGCGGGCTATTAGGTTTGCTACTACTTTAAATTTCCAATTAGATAATCATTTAAAAAAATATATAAAAAAATATGCTTATTTACTATATAATTTATCTTATTATCGTAAAAAGGATGAACTAGATAAGATTTTTTCTAGTTGTAACAACGACTATGGTATTAAGTTGATTAGAGAATTTAAACTATATAAATATTTAGGACTTAAAAACTTTAAAAAAATCAGAGTAGTTAATTCCTTAATTGGTATATGGGCACAATTGGATGTCGATAATAACTACATGTTTAGTAAAAATGAAAGATATATGATAGATAAGATAAAACAGCTATTAAAAATGGATATTTTATCTCCTTTTTGTTTGTATAATAATGATTTATTTTTAATTACTATATGCGGCGAAATTAAAGGAATATCTAAAAATGACATCTATGATATTTATGAAAAATTGCCAATTAAAAATCGCTCTGATATTGATATTAATTCTGAAGATATTTGTTCAATCTTAAATATTGAACCATCATTTTTATTAAAAAAGATTTGGTTAGATTTGGAACGATGTATTTTAAATGGTGAACTAGATAATCAACATGCGGAAATTGTCGCATATTTAAAAAAAGTTGATATACAAAAATATGAAAATAAGGTATAATAAGCGGTAGTAGGTGATATCGATGTTGGAAAAAGTTGAGGATTTATTAAAAAGTGGTAACTATATAATTCCTAAATTATTAATAAATAATTTTCGTGATATTAATTTGAGCGCACAACAAACTTTGTTATTAATTTATTTAATTAATAACGATAAGTTGTTTAATCCCAAAAAGATTAGTGAAGATTTATCTTGGTCTTTAAATGAGATATTAGAAGAAATTAACGATTTAACTAGCAAAGGATTGCTTACTATTGATTTAGTTAAAAACAATAATATCCACGAAGAGTATATTAATTTAGATAGTTTTTATTCCAAATTGGCTTTTTTGGTTGTCAATGATAAACCTAAGACAGTGGATAATAAGAATCTTTTTGATAGTTTTGAAGAGGAATTTGGCCGCACTTTGTCTCCAATGGAATATGAGATAATTAACAGTTGGAAAGATAGTGGATTTAGTGATGAATTAATTTTTTGTGCTTTGAAAGAAGCTATCTTTAATGGTGTTAGTAATTTAAGATATATTGATAAAATACTATATGAGTGGCGTAAGAAGGGTTATGCAACTAAGGCTGATGTTGAGAAGGGGAAAAAGGCATTTAAAAAGAAAGATACACCTAATCAAGAGGTGTTTGAGTATGATTGGTTGAATGAAAATGACTGATAGAATAATTGATTATTTAGATGAACTAATTCCTAATCCAGCTTGCGAATTAAAATATAGTAAGGACTATGAATTACTCCTATCAGTAATGTTAAGTGCACAAACAACTGATAAGCGAGTGAATGCAGTTACTGATATTTTATACCACCAATATCCTAGCTTAATTGAATTACGTGATGCCGATTTAAATGATATAATAGATATTATTCGACCAATTGGAACTTTTTATAAAAAAGCTTATAATATTAAAGTTATTGCTGAAAGATTATTAAAAGACTGTGATGGTAGAGTACCTAATGATCGTAACTACTTAGAAAGTTTACCAGGCGTTGGTCGCAAAACTACCAATGTTGTTTTAAGCAATCTTTATAATGTTCCTTGCATAGCGGTTGATACTCATGTATCGAGGGTTAGTAAACGTTTAGGTCTAGCTAAACAAAATGATGATGTTTTAACTATTGAGAAAAAATTAACTCGTAAATTTCCGCGAGAGCGGTTATCGCGTTTACATCATCAATTAGTTTTATTTGGTCGTTATTATTGTAAAGCTCAAAACCCGGCTTGTGATCAATGCAGGCTAAAAGATATATGCAAAAAAAGATAATTTTTGAATTATCTTTTTTATTTTACAACAACATTGACTACTTGGTGATCAGTAAAAGTTTTATAAGAAATACTGTAACTAATTTTATAAGTACCTGCAGTCTTTGTAAAGGTATTTTCATTTACTTTGGTATTAGAACTATCTAATACCTCGTATGTGATACTGGCTTTATCAGTGACATCAATCAAATTGTCGTATACAATAACATCATTAAAGTTATAAGTGTCGTTGATATTTATAGTAATTGTATCCTTTTTGACTTCACTGTATATAATTGAATCCATACCGCTAAAGTTAACTTTTGTTTCAGCGCCGCTACTAATACATCCTTGATATATAGAATAAGTTGTTTTGACTACATATGTTGTTGTACTAGTTGATTTTATAGTTAGCGTAACTTTTGAGTCACTGGTTGTTTTTAATAATGTTAATTTACCGTTACTATCTTTGGAGTAAACCTTATATTGAACACTACCTAAAGTTTTTTCGTTTGAAGCTATACGTTGGTTTAACATAGCTTCATAATCTTTGTATAGCCCTTTAAAGTATTCTGTTAATTTTGTCTTATTAATCGCATCAGGAGTTTTAATTGGACTCCATGATAAAGTCAATTGATTTCCTTTAACAGAGCTTGTTAAATTAGTTACATTATCTAAAGATTTATATCTTGTAGATACTTCTGTTGGTTCAGTACCGGCTCTGAAAAGTTCAGTTATGCGCATATTACTTGGTGTGTTTTCACTAGGTAATTGAGCTGGATAAGTTTCTAGTTCAACTTCGACAGCTACAACACCACTTGGTTTAGTTCTTGTTGAATTTTTGGTAAAGACATTTTTAGCAATTGCTTGGAATAAGCGAGAGTGTTGATTACTACCAAAATGCGTATAGTATTGGCTGTTAATCTTACGATATCCATACCATAAACCGATTGAATAAGTATCGTTATAGCCGATTACCCATAAATCATTAATAGCTGAATCTGGTAAGTTATGATCTCTTTTAGCATTTTCATCAAAGTTAGTTGTTCCTGTCTTGGCAGCATAATTAACGCCATTAACATTAGAATAACCACCTAAGGCATAAGAACTAGTACCATATAATATATCGCTAATCATATAAGCTGTTTCAGCGCTCATAGCACGTTGCTTGGAAACCTTATTTTCATATACCTCATCATTTTCACGATATACGATTTTAGTAAAACTATATGGTTCTATATAATAACCACCGTTAGCGAAGGCTGAATAAGCTGCCGCCATAGAAAGTGGTGATTCTCCAGTATAGCCACCAATTGAATGAGCTTCGTGGATTGATGTTGGCTTAATAGCATCAATAACATCAGTGCTATCATTTACGTTAATACATTTTTTACCATCTAGTTTATAACCCGACTTACAGCTATAGCCTTCTGGGGTTAAACCAAGACCTTCGACAAATTTCAAAATATTCTTATTACTAGTTTGTTGGAAAGCTTTTAAAGCTGGAATATTACGTGATAATTTTAATGCTTCACGAGAAGTCATAAAGCCCATGTAAGTACCATCCCAGTTATTAATTTGTTTACCGTCAGAATAAGTGTATGGCTCATCAATGAAAGGAGTATAAGTAGAGAAATTACTATATTCCATACCTGGACCGTAATCATAAAGTGGTTTAGCTGTTGAACCAATTTGCTTTTTGGTTTGAGTGGCTGTATTAAAGGTTCTAGCTTCGTTTTTATTACGACCACCACCAAGGGCTACAATAGCTCCTGTATTGACATTTATAATAGCTGCTCCAGCATCAACATAGTCATTCTCCCAAGAATAAGATGTACCGTTCATAATGTTGTCTACACTAGTTTGAATATTTTTGTCCATTGTAGTGTAGATTTTCATTGGAATTTGATAAGGATCGTTTCCTGTTTTATCTTTAACTTCCTCAATGACGTTATCGATGAATGATTGATATTTGAAAGAGGTGTCATTAGTATTAGTGTGTAATAATGAAGTAACCGGAATAGCTAAAGCGGCATCACGTTCTGTTTCTGTAATATAACCATGACGCAACATTAAATTTAATACTGTTTTTCTTCTTGCTTCGGCATTTTCAGGATATCTGTATGGGTTATGCGAAGAAGGAGCTTGGAATAAACCTGCAATTAATGAAGCTTCGGCAAGGTTTATATCTTTACAGCTTTTATTGAAATAGGTTAAACAAGCTTGTTCTACACCATAAGCACCGGCTCCTAAATTATTAGAGTTAACATAAAACTCCATGATTTCTTCTTTAGTATATTTTTTTTCAACTTGAAAGATAGACATATAGATATCTGTAAATTTTCTGATGATACCTTTTATTCCCGTTGAAGTAGTTGATGTATAGTGATTTTTAACAACTTGCATTGTAAGAGTAGAAGCACCACCAGCATTTTTACCTAGCACTTGTAAGATAGATGCTTTCATAAAACGTGGTAAGTCAAATCCGTTATGTTGAAAGAATCTTGAATCTTCTGTCGCAATAATTGCGTCAATTAAAACTTCAGGAAGATCTTCATAAGTGATATTTTCACGTTTTTCTGTACCAAGTTTTGTCATTACACCATTATCGGTATCATATAGAATAGTTGATTCTTTATGATATAATTCATTCGGATCAAATTTCGGAGCGGAAGCCGCAATGTATATAAAGAATGCTATTCCTAAACCTATCATTAATAAGAAGACCGCTAAAAATGAGATTAAAACAATTTTAATAATTTTTTGTCGCTTTGTTTTTTTCTTTTTGGTTGTATTGTTAGTTTTCTTTTTCATATCTATAACCCTTTCTTCTTTTTCTTTATTTTTTTTAATTATTGGCTTGGATACCTTCTTTTTATTTAATACCTCTGGTAAAACAAAAATCAAAACATCTATTATAGCTATTAGTAGTAGTGATTTAAAGAACCCTATAACAAAACTACCAATAATGATTCCTACTATACTTATTAGTCCAATGATGATGTTAGCTTGGTTGTTAAAAATAAACTTTCGTGCCTTTTTAGTGAATTCCTTCATTATATACCTCCTAAGTAATTTTTGTCGACGATTGATAAATAATCAATAAAAGGATTAAAGCCGTCTTTAATTATATAACCATCACTCTCAAAAAAAGTAATGGGAATTGATTTTGTTTGATGCTCTTTAATATATTTTATCATTTTTTCGCTATCTAGTAAAAATGTTTTATTTAAGGTTGTAAATCGGACAATTATAAAAGCAATTCCACCATGTTTCATTACTTTTTCTAAATGATCAATCTGGTGTTTATGAATATTTTGAATTGGGAAAGAAGTTTTACTTTTAGTTTCTTTAGCTTCAAAATCAATATATCTACCTTTATAGATGCCATTGTAATCAGTTGTAGATGGAGTTTTGAAATATGCTTCTTTAATAACTGCATCTAATCTAGATGGATAATCGACTTTTGTAATAGTTATAGGCGTTGGTTTCTTATATATAATAGCAATATCGTGATTACGATAATATGTATTTGTTTCATTTAGTTCATATTCTAAACCCATTCCACGATTGCCATAATTTATTTTTTTGGTATTATGAAATGCCTTTTTAATACCGTTTGGATAATTCATATAATCACCAATATAATTATACTATAAATAACGATAATTTTCCATAACAATCAGCAAAAATGACAAAATAGTAATTTTGTCATTTTTTATCTTTGTTTTGCTAACTTTGTCGAATCGGTATTTTTTTTAAAATAATTATGGTAATTTAAAATAGAGGTGGATACTATGGAACGTTATTATCATATAGAAAAAATTTTTGATGATATGATTGATGATGTTAAGTATATTAAATTGGCTACTGGTTTTTCAAATAAGAACCAGTAGTTTTTTTGACATTTTATAGGTTTAGTGCTAAAATAATTCGCCATAAAAGGTGATTGAATGAATAGGGTTTTGAAAGATATAGAGATGGCTAAAAAAATTATCAAAGGAGAAGAATACTATAATTTCTTTAGTGAATATAGCCATATATATCCTTTTACTACGGAAAACATAAAAGGTTATTTAAATGAAATTAATCTTTTTATTAAAGACGATGATAATTTTTTAGTTCCTTGTGCTTCGACAGATCACTTATTGAATCTTGTCGGTATGGGGGCTAGAAATATTGATACATTTGATATTAGTATTTTTCCTAAATATTACATGTATTTAAAGTTGGCTGCTTTAAAAGAATTAGAATTTGATGAGTTCAAACAATATTTGTTTTGCAATGGTAAAAATGCTAATATTTTTGCTGAAAATAATTATGTTAAATTAAGAGGAACATTAGAGAATATGGATCAATCATCACTAGTATTTTGGGATGGTTTATATGATTTTGCTCCTGGGTATAAAATAATATTGTCAAAATTGTTTAGTGATGGATGTGGTAAAGGATTTCGTTTGACTAATAATTTTTATACGGATGAATCAATCTTTAATGAGATTAAAGAAAGAATGGATATGATTAATATCAATTTTTATCATTGTGATATCGAAGAGTTACCACTTTATATACATAAAAAATATAGATGTATCTTATTATCTAATATTAATGACTATACACCGTTAGCATATACACCTTATTCATATGGTCAAGTATTTAAAATATTTTATTATGATAAATTAATTGGCGAGGATTTGTCGAAGCAATTACTTGATGATGATTCTTATATTGTTTGTTACTTTTACAATAAAAAGCGTGATGGTCAAATAAAAAATAGCAATTTTAGTTATATATCAATACCTTCAGCTATATTTACCAATAAACCAAAAAAAAGAGATACAGTTTTAGTTTATAAAAAGGGAATTATGTAAATAACTGCTAATTGACAAACATTCTTTTTTTTGAGAGAATATAACTATGATAAATGAGGTGATTTTATGTACCAAGATCGTATCTTATTAACTAGTAAAGATATTTTAGAAAAAGAGTTTAAAATTGATACTAGAGGATATCGACCTCAAGAGGTAGATAAATATTTGGATACCATCATACGCGATTATGAAGAATGGCAAAAAATAATTAAGGAAAAGGAACGTGATAATAAAGAATTAATCGAAGATAATATTCGTTTAAAACAGGAAATTAGAATGTTACGTTCAAAATTAGAAATTTTACAGGAAAATGCTGATAATGATGGAAGCGTTACTAATGCTGATGTTCTTAGAAGATTGTCTAAATTAGAAAAAATTATATATGGTAGAGATTAAATAATATTTTGACAAACGCTGCATTTTTGATAATGTAGAGGAAAGTCCATGCTCGCACAATCTGCGATGATTGTAGTGTTTGTGCTTAGGGAAAAAATAACCTATGGTAGTGTTTAAGACACTAACGGCATCGAAATAACCTAAAACTTTTAGTCATGGTTAGATTAGATTGAAAGTGCCAAAGTGACGAAGTTCTTAGAAATAAGAAAGTGGAACGTGGTAAACCCCGCAAGCGAGAAACCCAAATAATGGTAGGGGAACCTAATAAAGCGAAAATGAACGCTTTATGGGATCGTTTTAGACGATAGATAAATGTTTGTCACCTATAATATAGGAACAGAACATGGCTTATAAAATATTATTTTTTGAAAGTTGGTGAATTTACGTGAAAGATATTGGCGACAAATTAAAAGAAGCCAGAGAGAATATCGGTATTTCTATTGAAGAAGCAGCTGAAGATTTAAAACTTAGGCCTTCACAAATCGAGGATATTGAACAGGGCAATATGGATGCCTTTCAAGATGTTTTCTTTTTAAAATATTTTATTAGAGATTATTCAAAGTATCTAGGTTTAGATTATGAGGATGTTGTAGATGAATTTAATGAATATTTGTTTGATTACACTTCTAAAATTTCTTTAAGTGATATTAAAAAAGCTCAAGCTAAACTCAAAGAAAATAAAAAAGACGAAGAAAAACGAGTTTATTCGCCATATACTAAAATGCCAAAGAAAAGAAACTATCGTTTGTTGGCAATTATAAGTATCATTATATTGATTGTTGTAGCTATTATTGTTAGCGTTATCTTGGTATTAAATAATCAGGAAGATAAACAGCCAGATAACATTGTTTATAGCTCATTTATAGAAAAGTATTAGTAGGAGGAAATATGAAAAAGAATAAAATGAATTTACCTAATAAATTAACTATGGTTAGAATGTTTTTAGCACTAATTGTTATAATAATTTTATTGGTTCCTTTTGACACTCTTGGGATCTCTTTGCCAAAGATTTTTGTTAACGAATCAATTGTTATTGATATAAAATATATTATTTCTGGGGTTTTATTTATTATTGCATCAATAACGGATTTTGTCGATGGTTATATAGCGCGAAAATATAATATGGTAACAGATTTTGGAAAAATGATGGATGCTATTGCTGATAAAGTTTTGGTTAATTCTATATTAATAATTTTAGCTTCTATGGGTTTTATTCATCCTATCATCGCTGTAGTAATTATCGTTAGAGATATCGTGGTTGATTCGATTAAAATGGTTGCTTCAAGTAAGGGAAAGGTAGTAGCTGCTATTAAGACAGGAAAGTTCAAGACAGCTTGTTTAATGGTTGGTATAACTTTAACATTATTTTATAATTTGCCTTTTGAATTGTGGAATGTAAAAATTTCCGAAATTTTCTTAATTGTGGCATCTATTTTATCAATTGTTTCAGCTATTGAATATTATTACATGAATCGAAAGTTGATTTTTAGTGAAGAATAATAATTTCATTTTATATTTTATTAAAAACAAACAATATTAGTTAAAATATTGTTTTTTTGTGTAAAAAATTATGCAAAAAATACCAAACAAATGTTTGATTTTGGTATTGACAAACAATAAAATATATTATAAAATAAATACGTAATATGTTAGGAGGAAAATAATAATGGTAAAATCAACATCAGATAAAACATTAGATCAAGTACTAAGTGATATAGAGAAACAATTTGGTAAAGGTGCAGTAATGAAATTAGGCGATAATGAACATCGTGAAATCGATGTAATTCCTAGTGGGTCATTATCTTTAGATATTGCTTTGGGAATAGGTGGATTTCCAAAAGGAAGAATTATCGAGATATATGGACCCGAGTCAAGTGGAAAAACAACCTTCGCTTTACATGCTATTGCTGAGGCTCAAAAAAGAGGTGGTCGTGCAGCATTTATTGATGCTGAGCATTCTTTAGACCCACAGTATGCTTCTAAATTAGGGGTTAATATCAATGATTTATTATTGTCACAACCAGATAATGGAGAGCAGGCCCTTGAAATATGTGAAGCGTTAGTTCGAAGCGGAGCAATTAGTATAATTGTTATCGATTCAGTAGCAGCCTTAGTTCCTCAAGCGGAAATTGAAGGTGAAATGGGTGATTCACATGTCGGATTACAAGCAAGGTTAATGAGTCAAGCTTTGCGTAAATTATCGGGAATTATAAATAAAACCAATACGATTTGTATTTTTATTAATCAACTACGTGAAAAAGTGGGTGTATTATTTGGTAATCCTGAAACAACAACAGGTGGTCGTGCTTTAAAGTTTTATGCTTCTGTTAGATTAGATATCCGCCGGGCAGAACAGATTAAATTAGGAACTGATATAATAGGTAATAAGGTTGTTATTAAAGTTGTTAAAAATAAGATGGCCCCACCTTTTAAAAATTGTACTGTTGATATTATGTATGGTGAAGGAGTTTCTAAAGAAGGCGAAATTGTCGATCTTGCTAGCGAAGCTAAAATCATTGAAAAAAGCGGAGCTTGGTATGCATATAATGGTGATAAACTTGGTCAAGGCAAGGAAAATGTTAAAGATTTATTAAAGAAAGATGTCAAATTACGCGAAGAATTAGAGAAAAAAGTTCGTGAGCATTATGATATTGTCGCAAGCAATAAGCAGAAGGAAGCAACAAATTAGTGGCTTTCTTTTTTCTTGACTTCTTGGCTTATAAATATTAAAATGGAATTAGGTGAAATTTAATTTGCTTAATATAGATAAAAATGGAGGTATATTATGAATATGAATAATTTATCGTTCTCCATTTTGCTGGTCATAATAGGACTTTTTGTTGGGGTTGCCCTAATGTTTGTTATTAATTATTTAAGAGGTGTTCTTGCTAGTAAAAAGATAGAGAAATTAATGGAAAAAGCCAGAAAAGAAGCTGATAGGATTAAACGTGACTATCTTTTAGATGCCAAAGAGGAAGCTCATAAAATAAAAATTGAGACAGATAAAGAAGTTAAAGAGAAAAAAAATGAATTAAAAGAATCTGAAGATCGCATTTTAGCTCGTGAAAATAGTATGGATCGTCGTGATCAAACTTTACAAAATCGTGAACAGATGTTGGAAGATAAAGAAAATAATTTAATTAATAAACAAAAAGAACTTCAACAAGAACAAGTGAAAGTGGAAGAAATTAAGAAAGAACAAATTGCGCTATTAGAAAGTATAGCTGGTTATACAAAGAATGAGGCTAGAGAGTTAGTTTTAAAAAAAGTAGAAGAAATGATGAGTTTAGAGATTGCCTCTTTAATTAAAGAACGGGAAGCTGAAGCTAAATTGGAGGTTGATCGTAAGGCTAAATCTATGTTGGTAGATTCTATGCAAAAGTATGCAGGCGATGTCGCTAATGAGAGAACGGTTAGTGTTGTTGAATTACCAAATGACGAAATGAAGGGCCGTTTGATTGGGCGTGAAGGGCGCAATATCAGAACAATTGAATCTGTCACTGGCGTCGATTTAATAATCGATGATACACCAGAAGCGATTGTTTTATCAAGCTTTGATCCTTTACGTCGTGAAATGGCGCGCGTTATGATTGAATCTTTAATTAAAGATGGTCGTATTCATCCGACTCGTATTGAAGAGATTTATGATAAAACAGTCAAAGATTTTAAAGCTAAAATTATTGAATATGGAGAATCAGCTTTATTTGAGTTAGGTATTACGAAAGTTGACCCTGAGCTAGTTGAACTAATTGGTCGTTTACATTTTAGAACAAGTTATGGCCAGAACGCTTTGAAACATTCACTTGAGGTAGCAGAATTATCAGGATTAATTGCTGCGGAATTAGGTGAAAATATTAAATTAGCTAAACGTGCTGGTTTACTACATGATATTGGTAAATCAGTGGATCACGAAATTGAGGGTTCACATGTTCAAATTGGTAGCGACTTAGCTAAAAAATATCGCGAAAATGAAGTTGTTATTAATGCAATCGAATCACATCATGGCGATTCAGAGGCAACGAGTGTTATTTCAATTATCGTAGCTATTGCGGATGCTTTATCGGCTTCTCGACCAGGTGCACGAAATGATTCATTGGAAAACTATGTTAAACGTTTAACAGAGTTAGAAGCGATTGGCAATAATGTTGATGGTGTTGATAAGAGTTATGCAGTTCAAGCCGGTCGAGAATTGCGTATAATTGTTAAACCGGATAAAGTAGATGATCTTGGTAGTTTTAAGGTTGCTCGTGATGTTAAAAATCAAATTGAAAATGAATTACAATATCCAGGAACAATTAAAGTTACGGTTATTCGTGAAACGAGAGCAACTGAGGAGGCTAAATAATAAAAAAATCAGTTTTTTAAAACTGATTTTTTAATAATATCTTGGATATGGTCCATAATATGGAGGGTAATAGTTATATGGTACTGGACGATTATATCCGTAACCAGGACGCCAGAATGCTGGAGCTAGGGCTGCTCCTGTAACACCACCTAGAAGGAATGGAAAAGCAAAACCTCCGGCGATTAATCTATCGTCGTTATAGTTGTTATTATTATAATTATATGGTAAATTATTATTGTAATTTTGTGGCATGTTGCCATAGTATTTTGAATTCATAATTAGACTCCTTTCATAATATAGTATGTGGTGGATAGAAAAAGGTGAAAAAATGGAAAAAATAGAACAGTTAAGTAAAACAATTGTTGATTATTCAATTGATGTTAGACAGGATGAACGTGTTTTAATTATGTATGAATCAGATAGGTGCTCTTATTTTGTAAAAACGTTGATAAGAGATATTGTTAATCGTGGAGGAATACCTTTCGTTAAATATGTTGATGATGAAATAAATTGTTTGTTAAGTGAAGTTACAACTGACAAACGAATTACGGGTTTAGTAGCGCAAAAACGCTTCGAAGTAGATAATTATGACAGCTTTATTAGAATTGTCTATAACAACAATGATTATGAGGACATGAATGTTAATCCAGAAATTTTGCGTAAATTAGGGAAGGCTACAGAAGAGATTGATAAAATCCGTATTAATGAGCGTAAATGGGTACTTCTTAATTATCCTAGTAATTTGGATGCGTATAAAGCTAAAATGAATTCTAGGGATTTTTATCAATATGCTATGGATGTCATGACGGTTGATTACCGAAAGATGCAAGAAATAATTCAACCATTAAAAAAGTTAATGGAAAAAACAGATAAGGTTAGGTTAGTAGGACCGGATACAGATATTACATTTAGTATTAAGAATATTCCGGCGATTCCATGTTGTGGAGAAATGAATATACCTGACGGTGAAATTTATACTGCTCCTGTAAAGAACAGTATTAATGGAACAATTACTTATAATACACCTTGCCCATATCGTGGACATGTTTTTACTGGGGTATCATTGACCTTTAAAGACGGTAAAATTATCAAGGCTACCTGTAATGAGGATAATGAAAAATTGAATGAAATATTTGATACCGATCCTGGTGCTCGTTTTGTTGGCGAATTTTCTTTAGGGCTAAATCCAATGATTTTAAATCCAATGGGAGATATTTTATATGATGAGAAAATAATTGGTAGTATACACTTTACACCAGGTCGTTGTTATGAAGATGCTAACAACGGAAATGTTTCTAGCATTCATTGGGATATGGTTTTGGTTCAAAGAAGAGAGTATGGTGGTGGTGAAATTTATTTTGATGATGAATTAATTCGTAAAGATGGAATTTTTGTTTTGCCAGAGTTGGAGGCTTTGAACTATAACTTAGATGAATAGTTGAATAATCATTAAACTTTCTCATATCTTTTATTAGGTGATATGATGAGAAAGTTTTTTCGTAATTTAGGAATAATAAGCTTAATATGTTTCAGTTTTTATTTTACTGAAAAAACAGTAACAGTCGTTCGTGAAGCTGATGAATTGATGATTGAAATAAAAAATAGACAAAATCAATATATTGTTAAACCGATTGAAGGGATAATTGAAAAAGATACTTTTATACCAGGTATATCTGGTAAGAAGGTTAATATAAATAAAAGTTATCAAAAAATGAAACAGTATGGCTCTTTTAATGAAGGGTTACTTATCTATGATGTAGAAAAGCCACAAACAAAATTAATTGATAATCTTGATAAATATATTATTGGAGGCAACGAAACAAAAAAACAGGTTTCAATTATTTTGCTAATTAATAACGCAAATTATTTAGACGAAGCTTTAGAAGTTCTAAATGATAATGCGATTAATGTTAATTTCTTTGTCGATGGTAATTGGCTAGAAGATAATAGCGATTATTTAACAAAATTTATAAGCGCTGGACATGATATTGGCAATTTAAGTTATAATTTAGATTATCAAGATAGTTCTTTTCCTTGGATGGATAATACAATAAAAAAAATAACTAATAATCAAAATAATTATTGTTACGCTACTACGGATAGTAAAAATACTTTAGATATATGTTCTAGATACCAAAATTATACTATTCGTCCTAGTATCATTTTGGAGAATAACTATTTAGCAAAAATTAAAACTTCGTTAAAGGCAGGATCTATTATTTCGATGCCACTTAGTAAAGAAGTAATTAAGGTTTTACCAACATTGAATAACTATATAAAATCAAAAGGATTAGAAGTTGTAACTTTAAAGGAATTAATCAGTGAAGATTAAATCCTTTTTTTGTTTAATTAGATAGATATTACAATAGTAAAATAGAATGTGCTATAATGTTGGTATAATATAATAGCATTGGGGGAAATTTAATTGAAAATATATATAGTTAGACATGGTGAAGTACCTAGTAATGCCTTGAAACATTATAATAATTTAGAGGAAGATTTAAATGAATCGGGGATACTACAGGCTCGGGAATTAGCTAATAAAATCAAGAATATCTCTTTTGATTTTATTATTTCATCACCTTTAATTAGAGCTAAACATACAACTGAGATTATAAATATTAATCATAAAGAGGTCATTTTTGATGATAGAATTCAAGAAAGAAATCCCGGTGATTTAGCTGGAAAACCTTATGCTGAGACTGATCGAGAAGAGTATTGGAATTATAATAGCGCTATCACATACGGAACTTCAGAGAACATACATTCATTTTTTAATCGTGTTTTTAACTTTTTGGATGAATTAAAGCAAAGCGATTATCAAAAAGTGCTAATTGTAGCTCATAGTGGTGTATCTAAGGCTTTTAGTGCTTATTTTGAAGGAATTAACGATGGATACTTCTTACATCGTGGACTTAAAAACTGCGAAATAAAAGAATACGAATTATAGGTAAAAAAATGTTAGCCAATAAAATATAAATATCGGATTATTCATTTTAAACTAAATATTAAATCTATACTTTTTATGATATAATTTAATAAATTATCTTGTTATTTATTGTGATAAGCAGTATATACCGCTGTCAATTTTAATTAGTAAATTTATAAAAGTTTATATTATGACGTAGAAAGGAAAGATTATGACACTGGAAAAGTTAAAAAGGGAATATGATAAGCTACAATTAAAATATGGTGCTAAAGAATTGAATTCTATTTATAACGGTGGATGTGATAAGAATCCAAATATTTGTTTTATATTTATGAATCCAACAGGCAGAAATATAGCAAGTGATAAAAATTGGAGAGGTAGAAGGTCCCCATGGTTAGGTACTAAAAATATTTGGAAGTTATTTAATAAAGTAAATTTGTTAAGCGATTATACTTATAATGAAATCTCAAATAAAAAACCTAAAGAATGGGATTATGCTTTTTGTGATTCTGTTTATGATGAGATTAAAAATAACAAAATATTTATTACCAATTTAGGTAAATGTACCCAAAAAGATGCCAGGCCATTGACTGATGAAGTGCTAAAAAAATATCTAGATTTACTATTACAAGAGATTAATATTATTAAACCAAAAGTTATTGTAACTTTTGGCAATCAAGTAAGTTCAATTATATTAAATAAAAAGATCTCGGTTTCGGAAAATAGAAAAGTAAGTCATGAGTTGAGGATTAAAAATAAAATATATAAAGTGTTTCCTGTTTATTATCCAGTCGGTAACGGAATATTCAATATAAATAAATCGATAGAAGATATAAATTGGATTATTTCTAATGAACTTAATAAGGAAGAAGATAATAGTAAATAAATGGTGGATGTGGATTATATATTGATTATAAATAAAACAAATGAAAGAATTAAAAATATTTATTCAAGTTAATTTGTTAAGTACCAATTAGATGTATTTAACAATGTGAAAATATAGATAATAAGGGTGAAAATTTATGGATTCTAAAATAGTAGTAACAAATATGAAGAAAATAGATAGGCAAAAGAAAAGTGAACTAGATAAATATGAGTATACAAAATATGAAGTAACGAAAAGAAAAGACTTTAGTCAATGTTATGTTTGTTTTTATGAGATAGAACCGGGGAAATCAGCATTTCCTAAACATTATCATAAATATAACACAGAATGCTTTTATATATTAAATGGTAATGGCCTTGTTGAAACAAGAGATGGAATAATTAATGTTCAAAGTGGAGATATAGTAGTATTCCCTTGTGGAGAAGCAGGCACACATAAAATAACTAATGTATCCAATAATAAAAAATTAGTATATATAGATTTTGATACAACTAATTCGCCTGACATAATAAAATATGTAGATTCAAATAAAATTGGTGTAATTGAGCACAATATATCAAGTGTATTTTATAAAGAAGATGATCAAGTGGATTATTATGATGGTGAATAACAATTTATTAAAATTTTAAGTATAGGAAATGAATAATCGACAAAATACGAAAAATATCAACTGGGATATGGGGATAAAAAGACAACCATAGTGGGAGCCTTATAAAATAAGGATTTACTCAAAAGAGTTTTTACACTCTTGGCAAAAAAAGGAGGTCATAATGAAGAAAATTGGTAATGAACATGTTGATAGTACCTTCGAAAATATAAAGCATATTGATGAATTCGGAAATGACTATTGGTATGCTAGGGAACTTTCAAAAGTTTTAGAATATAGAGATTGGAGAAATTTTGTAAAGGTTTTAAGTAAAGCAAAAGATGCTTGCAGGAACTCTGGGTTTAATGTAGATGAACAGCTTGTTGAGGTCAACAAGCTGTCAAAAAGAAATAATAGTGCTATTGCTAATATACAAGATTATAAACTATCAAGATATATGTGTTATTTAATAGTGCAGAATGCTAATCCAAGTAAAGAGGTTGTTGCCTTAGGACAAACTTATTTTGCTATTCAAACTAGAAAACAAGAAATAACAGAACAAGAATATGATTCTCTATCAGATGATGAAAAAAGATTTTATCAAAGAAAATTAACAAGGCAAGGTAACTACACACTACAAAAGGTTGCATCGAATGCAGGAGTTAAAAATATGGCTGAGTTCCATAATGCTGGTTATAAAGGGTTATATAATGGTGAAACTGCCGATGATATATTTAAAAGAAAAAAAATTACGATATAGGGAAGATATTTTAGATAATATGAATGAGGATGAATTAGTAGCTAATTTATTTAGAATAAATCAAACGAAACAAAAACTGTTAAAAGATAATGTGCAAAGCGAGAAATAAGCAAAAGATGTACATTATGAAGTGGGGAAAAAGATTAGAAAAGCGATTGCTGATATTGGTGGAATGATGCCAGAAGAAATGCCAACACCAAAGAAAAGCTTAAAAGAGCTTGAAAGAGAAAAGAAATTATTAGAAAATAAAGAAGAAAAGAAATTAGAGGGAATAAAGTAGAAATTTGATAAAAGAGTTTTGAATTTATTAAAAATCCTAAAAAATATATATTTAAAGTGAATGATAAATTAAGCTTATTGGATTATGATTACGATAATTAAAAAGTAAGTAAGGGTGGAGAATAGGTATGAAAACAACACATAAAATGAATTTAAATGATGGACCATTTACTCGTATAAAAAGCGAAACAAAAACTATAGAATTACGATTAAATGATGAAAAAAGGCAATTACTGAAAGTAAAAGATTTGATAGAGTTTACAAATAGGGTAACATTAGAAGTCATAACAGTTGAAGTAATTGGATTATACAAATATTCAAATTTTGAAGAGTTGTATAAACATTTTGATAAAATAGCAATGGGATACGATAAAGATGATATAGCAAACCCTAAAGATATGGAAAAATATTATTCGAAAGAAAAACAAGAAAAATATGGAGTTATTGGGATAGAAATAAGAGTGATATAAGATAGGAAGTGATATAAATGGATAATAAAGGGCAAAATTCGACAAATATAAACTGGTATCCTGGGCATATGGCTAAGACCAAACGTTTGATATTGGAAAATATTAACCTAATTGATATTGTTTATGAATTAATTGATGCTAGAATGCCATATTCATCAAAAATTAAAGATATAGATGAAATCTTAAAGGATAAACCGCGAATATTAGTTGTTACTAAGATGGATTTATGTGATCAAAAAGAGACAGCAAAGTGGTTAAATTATTATAAAGAAAAAGGATATCATATTGTTACTTTAGATTTAGAACATGGCAATGTTAAGTCGTTATTATATAAAACCATGGATATTATGCGTGAGTTAAATGAAAAACGTATAGCTAAGGGACTAAAAAATCGAAAAATAAGATCTTTAATTGTTGGTATTCCCAATGTTGGCAAATCAACTTTAATTAATCGTCTGGTTGGTAAAAAAGCAACTAATGTTGGAAATAAACCTGGTGTCACTAAAAATCTAAATTGGATTAGGATTGGAAATGAACTAGAGTTACTAGACACTCCTGGAATCTTATGGCCAAAATTTGATGATGATATAATAGCATTCAATTTAGCAAGTTTATCTGCCATCAAAGAGGAAGTACTCCCTATTGAGGATGTAGCATATTATATTTTAAGTTGTTTAAATCAATACTATCCTCACATATTATTAGAGCGTTATGGCATTTCTGAATTAGACGATGATATTGTTGAAACTTTAGAATGGATTGGTAAAAAAAGAGGCTGCTTAATTAAAGGTGGTATCGTTGATTATGATAAAGTTTATAATGTTATTATTAATGATGTAAAATTAGGTCATATTAAGAACATAACATTTGATAGGTTTGATAATTATGATAAATAATTCTCTAACTTTAGCTTACTTGGGTGACGCTGTATACGAATTATATATTCGAAAATTTTTAATATCTAAAGGCATTGTAAAGGTTGATGAACTACAAAAGGCTGCCACTAAATATGTTAGTGCTAAGGGACAAGCTAATTATTTAAAAAAATTAATTGACATTGATTTTTTAAGCGATGAAGAATTAAAGATTGTCTATCGTGGACGAAATCATAAGAATAATCATAAGCCTAAAAACACGGATGTTATTACGTATAAAAATGCAACGGGATTAGAAGCTTTGATTGGTTATTTACACCTTAATAATAATGATGATAGGATTCGCGAAATTATAGATTACATTATAGGAGAATAAATATGTATGTTTATGGAAAAAACGCAGTAAAAGAATATATAAAAAATAATAAAGAAATAACTAAAATTTATCTTTGGGATAAATTTAGCGATGAAAAAATTACTTCTGATATTAAAAAAATAAATATTATAGTGGAAATAAGAACAAAAAAACAATTAGACCAACTTGTATCAGGTGTCCATCAGGGTATAATATTAGAAGTGCCTGACTATCAATATACTTCCTTACGGGAATTAATAGATATTAATCCTAATTTTTTAGTTATACTAGATCATTTAGAGGATCCACATAATTTTGGGGCTATTATTAGAACATGTGAGGCAGCAAATGTCAACGGAATAATTATTCCCAAAGATCGTAGTGTGCAAGTTAATGAAACAGTTATGAAGGTTAGTACAGGAGCATTAAACAATATTAAAATATGTCAAGTTACTAACTTAGTGGCTTCAATGAAGGAATTGAAGAAAGAAGGTTTTTGGTTTATAGGTACTGATATGGATGGTACTAATTATAACGAGATAGATTATAGTGGTAAAATTGGAATTGTTATCGGTAATGAGGGTTTTGGTATGAGTAGGCTAGTTAAAGAAGAATGCGATTTTGTTGCTAGCATTCCTATGTATGGACATGTTAATAGCCTTAATGCTTCAGTTGCCACCGGAATCATTTTGTATAAGGCTTTAGATAAGCGTTAATAGGGGAGGTTATATTATGCGATATAAAGATTACAATGATTATGAATTATTATCATTTATCAGTGAGGCAGATGAAAATGCTAACGAGATATTATTCGAAAAATATCGCCCATTAATTATTAGTATTGCTACAAAAATGATTAGTTATTGTAAAGGAACAAGTTTAGAAATAAATGATTTGATTCAAGAGGGAATGTTAGGGTTAAATATCGCAATTAATAAATTTAATGAGAACCGTGAAACTTCATTTTATACATATGCAAAAAAATGTATAGAAAGCAAAATGATATCTTTAGTTGTCTCTTCAAGGCGCTTAAAACATAAAATTCTAAATGATTCGGTTTCAATTGAATATTCTAGTGAAACTGGAGAGATTATGAATTTAGAAAATCTTTTGAGTGATGAAAAGGCAAATCCAGAGCAGCAGCTATTAAGTGAGGAACAGGAACACGAATTGATTAATCGAGTTAAAGAGCTTTTAACTGATTTTGAAGCACAAGTTTTTGAATTAAAAATAAATGGTTTTAATTATAAAGAGATTGGTGAAATTTTAGATCGCGATTCTAAATCGATTGATAATGCTTTGCAGCGAATTCGTAATAAAATTAAAAATAATTTGAAATATGATTGATATCATATTTTTTATTTTGTCTAGGTATTAAATAGGAAAAGCATATCGGAAGACTTAATTAAGGTTTAAATCCCAATTTAATTATTATTTGACAAAATTGCTTTCTTACGGTAATATAAAAAACCGTTTTGAAAGAGGGGATTCAAATGGTACATAAAGATTTATGTCAAAAAAAACTAGAAAACCATGATTCTTTAAATTATGGTGAAGTTTATCATTTATTAAAAGATTTGAAAAAAAATATTAAAGGAATGCAGGATGAAAAAATAACTAATATTCAACATTATGCCAAATTAGTAACTGTTTTTAAGAGTGACGGAAATATTATTATTGAAGCTAATCGCGATCAAATATTAAATGCTCGTAATGAAGCTAGTTTATTGGCAATATTATCATTAATGTTTGGTGAAAAATTTTACCACACAGATGAATTTAATTATATTTTTCACTTTTGTTATAATTTACAAATTCCTAAACAAATGTATTTTACATCTAAACCCAATAGTTTAGAGGATACTAAACGTTTATTAGCGTCCATTAGAACAATGACTAATAGTGGAAATATGGAGATAGCTCAAAAAATTAATATGACTTTAAATATTTTGTGTAGAGTGATAGAACATTCGGCATCTAGAGTATTCACAATGTCACAAGAAATTGATGATAGTTATAAAATCATTATTAACATTCTAAACGCTTGTGATCAGAATGAAACTATCAGTAGTGAAAATTTAGATTATATTTGTGAAATATTTAATCGCAATGTCTTTTTTGAAAATGTTAATACAAAAAAGATTGACGAATTAAAAGTGGGAGATTGTTTAGTTGATTTTATTCGGGGATATAATTTTAATATTATTCCTTTAAGAGAAGCAAAGGAATATGAGAAAAAATTTAAAGAATACTATCGAAAAATTACTAAACTTAATTTTAATCAATTAGAAAATAGTGATTTACCAAGTTATAATGATCCTAAATTTTTAAATTATATGCGTGATATGTTATTAAAATTAGAAACAGAGCCAAATAAAGATGAGGAATATTGTAAGCGCTATGCTATAGCTTCTATGCACTATGGTTTATATTTTAGAAGATAGAAACAAATAAAACATTATTTAGTTGACAATCAAGTTTCTTTATGATATTTTATATTTGTTAGCACTTAATAGTGTTTTTATTTTGGGAAAAACATAAATTTTAAAGGAAGTGAATTATGCGAAAATTTAAAGAATATTTAAAAGATGTAAAAAAGGAATTAAAAAAGGTTAGATGGCCAAATAAAACAGAAATGTTAAAATACTCAGGAGCGGCATTAGCTCTTATTGTTGTATTTGCAATTTTCTTCTCTTTAACTGATTTTATAATTGCTGGTGTAAAGGTAATGGTGGGATAGTATGGAAAAAGAATGGTATGTTGTTAATACTTATTCTGGTCATGAGAATAAGGTAAAAGAAAAGTTAGAAATGCGTGCTAGCTCAATGGGTATGGAAGACTATATTTTAAGAGTTGTTGTTCCTGAACAAAAAGAAGTTGAAGTAAAAGACGGAAAAACAAAAGAAAAAATCAAAAAAATGTTTCCTGGTTATATTTTGGTAGAAATGGTTATGACTGATGAAGCTTGGTTTATTGTTAGAAATACGCCAGGAGTTACTGGTTTTATTGGTTCATCTGGACGTGGAGCTAAACCATTTCCGTTGACACCTGCTGAAGTAGATAAAATTCTTGGCAGTATGGGTATGAGCCGTTTAGATATAGCTAATGAAATCGCTATTGATGACAAAGTTAAAGTTATTAGTGGTCCATTTGCCAATATGTTAGGAACAATTAAAACAGTTGATTTAGAACATCAACAAGTTGAAGTTGCAATTGATCTATTTGGTCAAGAAACAATTGTCGAATTGGAATTAACCGAGATAGCCAAAGCATAATATATTTTGGGTGATTAATAAACAATGTTATTTGGTAAAAAAATATTAAAAAAGTATTTTAAAAATAGTAATTTTAAAACATCTGTCGAACTGAAGGAATGTATTATTGAAAGTGATAATATGATTTTGGCTGAGCAATTTTTAGATGACTTTGGTATTGACGATGATATTATTAGATATATAATGAGTAAAATAAATCATGATAATTATTGTTATATGTGTGATAGATTGATTTGTCTAGTTGGTTTAGACAGATTAGAAAAAATTGTTGGTCTTGATCAATTATTAGATAAGATAATTATTACTAGTGAAATTGGCAATCTTATTAAATATGCACAAGCGTTTGAGGGTGCCAATAATTTTTATGCGGTTAAAATTTTGGAAGATGAAGTTGTAAATCGCGGTAATAGTATGCATATATATCATTTTGCTTTAAAAATTAATTGTTCTAATAAAGAACAATTGGCTATTGCCTTAATTAGTTTACAAGATGCTGTTTATATTCGTAAAATGGCAGAGTCCTTTCCTTTTTTAGCAAAAGAATTAGTTCCGGGGATTATTCAAACAGATAATGAGTCAGAAATGATTAAATTTATATTAGAGGTAAAAAATTGCCCGATCGGTTTAATTATCACGCATCTTAATTTAGATCAAAAGGGTAAGCTTATTTTAATAAGTACTTTATTAAAACAAGATATAATTAAATATCATTTTTATGCGGAAGCTATTTTAGATAACCAAGATTTAAATGAACAGGATGAAAAATATATGCAGTATTGTCAAAGTTCTGATCAGTCATTACCATTATTATTGGCAAATGACTTACAGTTAAAAAATCATACACATGTTAAAGTAAAAACAGTTTACAAAAACTAAAAAGTGTGATATTATTATATGGCTATATTTATTTAAATATAGATAAAAGAAGTGGGAGATGTTTAAAGCGGATATCATTGGAACCACTCGCGAAAAAAAATATAGGAGGTGTTTTTCGTGGCAAAACAAGTTAGTAAAAAAATTAAATTACAAATTCCAGCTGGAAAAGCAACACCAGCTCCACCAGTAGGAACAGTTTTGGGACCTGCCGGAATTAACCTACAGGAATTTTGTACTAAATATAATGATGCAACTAAAGATAAAATGGGAGATATACTACCAGTTGAAATTACTATTTATGAAGATAGAAGTTTCGACTTCGTAATTAAAACTCCACCAACAGCTTTCTTGATTAAAAAAGTTGCTAAACTAAAAAAAGGTTCAACTAAAGGTTCAAGTGAAACAGTTGGAACTTTAACTAAAGAGCAACTAAAAGAAATTGCTGAAATAAAGTTACCAGATTTAAATGCATATACTGTAGAAGAAGCTATGAAAATCGTTGAGGGAACTGCTCGTAATATGGGCGTTAAGGTTGAAGATTAATTTATACATATAGGTTAAAACCTATGTGGGAGGAAAAATCCGCTACAAACCACATAAGGAGGTAAAATAATGAAGAAAGGTAAAAAATATTTAGAAGCTAGCAAATTAGTAGAAAAGAATAAACTTTATACTAAAGAGGAAGCTATTAAATTAGTTAAAGAAACAAATGTGGCTAATTTTGATGCATCAGTTGAAATTGCTTTAAGATTAAATCTTGATACTAAAAAAGCAGATCAACAATTAAGAGGAGCTACAGTTCTACCTAATGGTACAGGGAAAACAAAGAAAGTGTTAGTTATTGCTAAAGGAGATCAAGCAAAAGCTGCTAAAGAAGCTGGAGCTGATTTTGTTGGCGATGTTGATATGTTGGAAAAAATAGAAAAAGAGAACTGGTTTGGTTTTGATACCTTAATTGCTACTCCAGACATGATGCCACTTTTAGGTAAATTAGGTAAGGTTTTAGGACCTAAAGGATTAATGCCGAATCCTAAAACTGGAACTGTAACTATGGATGTTAAAAAAGCAGTAGAGGATGTTAAAAAGGGACGAGTTGAATATCGTACTGATAGTTTTGGTAATATTCATGCTATTATTGGAAAGGTATCATTTGATGATGCTAAATTAATAGAAAATTTAGATGCTTTTGTATCTTTAATGATTAAAATTAAACCATCTGTTGTTAAAGGTAAATATATAAAGAATATATCTATCGCATCAACAATGGGGCCTGGTATCAAAATCGATACAACAAGCTTTGACAATTAAAAAATAATATGTTATAATCGAAATGTCGTTTGAAAATTTATATAGTACCGTAGACAGTAAGGGCAAACGCTTAATCATCTTACCGAGGGACTAAAAGATATATTTAGATCTTTTAACTCTTGCTGTCTATTGGCAAGAGTTTTTTATACGGTACCCAAAACTCAAAGAAAAGAGGAGGTGCAAAATGGCAAATCAGAAAATAATTGAAAAAAAGCAAGAAATAGTCAATGAGATTACTGAAAAGATTAAAGAGTCTTCTTCATTTGTTCTATTTGAATATCAGGGACTTTCTGTTTCTGAAATGACTGAATTAAGAAGAAAACTACGCGAAAGTGGTTCAGAATTGAAAGTATACAAAAATACATTAGTGGTTCGTGCTTTAGATAATTTAAATATCGATATGAAAGACGAACTAAATGGACCAAAAGCTTGTACCTTTGGTACAGATGCAGTCGCTCCAATTAAAGCTTTAAGCGAATTTGCTAAAGAACATAAAGCTTTAGAAATGAAGATAGGTTATGTTGATGGAGCAATTGCTGACATTGATATGTTAAAACAATTATCATCTATTCCATCAAGAGAAGGATTACTTACAATGCTTGCTGGTGGACTTATGGGTGTTGTCAAAGATTTATCAATTTGTTTAGACTTGTATAGTCAAGATTTAGAGAAAAATAATTAAAATAAGGAGGAATATAAAATGGCAAAATTTACAAAAGATGAATTTATTAGTGGATTAAAAGAAATGACAATTCTTGAAGTTAAAGAATTAGTAGATGCAATGAAAGAGGAATTTGGTGTTGATCCAAGTGCTGTAGCTGTAGCTGCACCAGTTGCTGGAGCTGCTGCTAGCGATGATGCTCCAAGTACTGTTAATGTTGTTTTAACTAGTGCTGGTGCTAACAAAATAGCTGTTATCAAAATTGTTCGTGATATTACTGGTTTAGGATTAAAAGAAGCTAAAGAAATCGCTGACAATGGTGGAGCAGTTAAAGAAAATGTATCTACTGATGAAGCTAATGAAATTAAAGCAAAATTCGAAGAAGCTGGCGCTACTATCGAATTAAAATAATTAAATTATTTAGTGTTTAAGCCTATACTAAAATTAGTATGGGCTTTCGCCGTCTTTTAGAAAAGGATGAATTATGTCACATTATTTTATTAATGATACTAATATAAAAAATAACAAAAGAAAAACTGAAGCGTCTATCCGAGAACATAAATTTGTATTTTGGGTTGACAATGGAGTTTTTTCTAAAAAAGGATTAGATTTTGGAACACGAACATTGTTAGAAAACTTACCACTAAATAAGATGAATGGTGAAATTTTGGATTTCGGTTGTGGTTATGGACCGATTGGAATTGTCATTGCTAAATTAAGCGAAGCTAAAGTCGATATGTTGGATGTTAACGATCGGGCTTTGGATTTAGCTAAACAAAATGTCATAGAAAATGATGTGGAAGTAAATATCATTAAAAGTGATATTTATGGAAGTGTGACTAAAAAATATGATTATATTATTTCTAATCCACCGATTAGGGTAGGAAAGGAAATACTATATAAAATATTATTCGGAGCTAAAGAATATTTAAAAGATAATGGACAATTATGGATTGTTGTTAATAAAGACCAAGGAGCAAAAAGTCTAGCTAAAGAATTAGAGCATATTTATAAAGTTCAGATTATTTGTCGAAATAAAGGATTTTTCGTTATTTGTGCATCAAAGTAATTGACAACTTGCGTGATGTTTGTTAAAATCATAAATTGGTGGCATATACTTTATGTCGATTTTATGTTCGTGGGTATAATATAGTTTATAGGGGTGAAGAAATGGCTTATACTGTTGAAAAATTTGGAGATCACCGAGAAAGAAGAAATTATTCTAAAGCAAAAAATGCAATTGAATTGGGCAATTTATTGGAAATTCAAAAAAAGTCGTATGATTGGTTTATCACTGATGGTATTAAAGAGGTATTTGAAGATGTTTTTCCTGTGGAAAGTTTCACGGGAAATTTGACGTTAGAATTCGGGAATTATTCTTTTGATAAACCGCGCTATTCTATTAAAGGGTGCAAAGAGAGATATGCAACTTATGCTGCACCATTAAAAGTAGATGCTAGATTATTCAATCAAGAAACGGGAGAAGTTAAAGAGCAAGAAATTTATTTGGGCGATATGCCAATAATGACAGAAAGTGGAACATTTATTATTAATGGAGCTGAACGTGTTATTGTTTCACAATTAGTACGTTCCCCAAGTGTTTATTTTGGAAGAGAAATAGACAAAAATGGCCGTCATGTATTAACATCACAGATTATTCCAACTCGTGGTACTTGGTTAGAATTTGAAACAGATGCAAGGGATATTATCTATGTCCGTATTGATCGTACTAGAAAGGTACCAATTACAACTTTACTTAGAGCAGTTGGCTTATCTAATGATGAGGATATACTTTCATTATTTGGTGAAGATGATTACCTAGTTAAGACAATTGAAAAGGATGCTAATAAAAATACTGATGAGGCATTAATTGATATTCATAGTAAATTGCGTCCTGGGGAACCGTCAACTTTAGAGAGTGCTAAAAATCAATTAATAACAAGATTTTTTGACTCTTTTAGATATGATTTGGCTAAAGTTGGACGTTATAAATTTAATCGTAAATTGGATGTTTTAGATCGTCTTATCGGTTGTACTTTAGCAGAAGATATTAAAGTTGATAAAAAGGTAGTTATTGCTAAAGATACACTTGTAACTAAAGATGTTTTAGAACAGTTAAAACCTATTATGGAAGCCGGATATGGCGTTAAAGAAGTTACTATTAATAGTGATTTAGATACTTATAATAAAGTTCAGGTTGTCAAAGTTTATTCGAAGATTAATCCTAGTAAAGTAGTTAATATCATTGGTAATGATCGCACTAGTGATGTTAAAAGACTTACTATATCAGACATATATGCATCAGTTTCTTACTATTTAAATTTATTAGAAGGAATTGGTTCTTTTGATGAAATAGATCATTTATCAAACCGTCGTGTTAGACAGGTAGGAGAACTTTTACAAAATCAGTTTAGAATTGGTATTAGTCGTATTGAACGTGTTATTAGAGATCGTATGTCAACTCAGGAATTAGCTGAGGTTACACCTAAATCTTTAATTAATATTAGGCCTTTAACAGCTGCTATTAAAGAATTTTTTGGTAGTAGTCAGTTATCACAGTTTATGGACCAAACTAATCCAATTGCCGAACTTGCTAACAAGAGACGTTTATCAAGTTTAGGACCTGGTGGACTTTCAAGAGATCGTGCTGGAATGGATGTCCGTGACGTTAATCCATCACACTATGGTCGTCTTTGTCCAATCGAATCACCAGAAGGACCAAACATTGGTCTTATAACAGCTTTAGCTAGTTTTGCTAAAGTAAATGACTATGGTTTTATCATGACACCTTATCGCCGTGTTAAAGATTGTAAAATCACTGATGAAATTGTCTATATGACAGCTGATGAAGAGCTAGATTATTATATTTCACAAGCTACAATAAATGTTGAAGATGGAAAAATTGCGGATGCGCAAATTCCCGTTCGTTATCGTGGCGATACAGTTATGGTTAATAAAGAAGAAGTTGATTTTATCGATGTATCGGCACAGCAAGTTGTATCGATTACGACAAGTGGAATTCCTTTCTTGGAACATGATGATGGAAAACGTGCTTTGATGGGTTCGAACATGCAACGTCAAGCTATTCCATTATTAAGGGCTGAAGCACCTCTTGTAGGAACTGGAGTTGAGGCTATTGCTGCTAAAGACTCGGGAGCAGTCGTTATATGTAAAGCTGATGGTATTGTTGATTATGTTGATGGTAATAAAATTATAGTTAATACGGTAAGTGGCAGTGACACATATTATTTAAATGGTTTTGAAAGAAGTAACGCAGGAACTTGTTATCATCAAGTACCAATTGTACGTAAAGGTGATAAGGTTACTAAAGATATGGTAATCGCTGATGGGCCATCTACTGATAAAGGAGAAATGGCTTTAGGTAAAAATGTTACTGTTGCTTTCATGAACTATAATGGATACAATTATGAGGATGCTGTTATTCTTAATGAAAGATTAGTTAAAGATGATGTTTATACATCGATTCATATTGAAGATTATCAAATTGAGTGCCGTGATACTAAATTAGGTCCAGAGGAATTTACACGAGATATTCCAAATGTTGGTGAAGAGGCTCGTAAGAATTTGGATGAAAATGGTATTGTTCGCATTGGTACTGAAGTAAAAGATGATGATATTTTAGTAGGTAAAGTTACGCCAAAAGGTATGGCTGAACTTACTAGTGAGGAAAAATTATTACATGCTATTTTTGGTGAAAAGACTCGTGAAGTAAGGGATACATCTTTACGTGTACAACATGGTGGTGGCGGAATTGTTCATGATGTTAAAATCTTTACTAAAGAAGATACTGATGAACTTCCAGCAGGTGTTTCGAAAATAGTTCGAGTTTATATTGCTCAAAAACGTAAGATTAGCGTTGGAGATAAAATGGCTGGGCGTCATGGTAACAAAGGTGTTATTTCATTAGTATTACCAGAAGAAGATATGCCATATATGGAAAATGGACAACCGGTTGATATTTTACTTAATCCACTAGGAGTTCCAAGTCGTATGAATATTGGACAAATTCTAGAAATGCATCTGGGAATGGCTGCCAAAGAATTGAATATTCACGTAGCAACACCTGTATTTGCAGGAGCAAGTCGTGATGAAATTATCGATGCTTTAAAAGAAGCTAATTTAAGCGAAGATGGAAAATGTCAATTATATGATGGTCGTACTGGTGAACCATTTGACAATCGTGTTAGTGTTGGGGTTATGTATATGATAAAACTTCACCACATGGTTGATGATAAATTACATGCTCGTTCAACAGGACCTTACTCATTAGTAACACAACAACCACTTGGTGGTAAGGCACAGTTTGGTGGTCAGCGTTTTGGAGAAATGGAAGTATGGGCATTATATGCTTATGGTGCTGCGCATGTTCTTCAAGAGATGATGACAATAAAATCTGACGATGTCGTTGGACGTGTTAAAGTTTATGAATCGTTAGTTAAGGGACAACCACTTCCGGGTAGTGGAATACCAGAAAGTTTTAGGGTTTTAATTAAAGAATTCCAAGCTTTAGGTTTAGATATTACGGTTCTTAATGAAGATGGTAACTATGTTGAACTTAAAGAATTAGAAGAAGAGGAAGATCAAACTAGTCCAAGTGAAATGTTTGAAAATGTTGTCGATGAGACTGCTGTTGAAGAAGTTGAAGCACCTGAAGAAGAATTGACTGAAGATGAATTCGAAGAGGATTTTGATGATTTAGAACCTGATTTTGAAGATTTAATGGAAGGGGATGAAGATTAATGGATGTTAATAATTTTGAAGGATTAAGAATTGCCATTGCTTCACCTGAAAAAATAAGAACTTGGTCTTATGGAGAAGTAAAAAAAGCTGAAACCATTAATTATCGTACTTTAAAACCAGAGCGCGATGGCCTTTTCTGTGAGAAGATCTTCGGACCTAATAAAGATTATGAGTGTGCTTGTGGTAAATATAAACGCTTGCGCTATAAAAACATTGTATGTGACCGTTGTGGAGTTGAAGTAACTAGATCTAAAGTGCGCCGTGAACGTATGGGGCATATTGAATTAGCTACTCCTGTTTCACATATTTGGTTTTTCAAGGGCATTCCATCTCGTATGGGACTCGTTCTTGATATGTCACCTAGAGATTTAGAGGAAGTATTATACTTTGTATCATATGTCGTTCTAGATCCTGGGGCAGCTCCTTTGGAGAAAAAACAAATTATAAGTGATAAAGAGTATCGTGCTTATTATGAAAAATATGGAAATTCTTTCCGTGTTGGCATGGGTGCTGAAGCAATTAAAGAATTATTAGAACAAGTTGATATCGATAAAGAAGTAAAAGATATTACTGCTGAGATAGATGAGATTAAAGATTCAACTAGTCAAAAACGTATTCGTTTAATTAAACGTTTAGACGTTCTAAGTGCTTTCCAAGAATCTGGAAATCGTCCAGAATGGATGATTTTAACAGCTCTTCCTGTTATTCCACCAGAACTTCGTCCAATGATTCAATTAGATGGTGGAAGATTTGCCACTAGCGATTTAAATGATTTATATCGTCGAGTTATTAATCGTAATAATCGTTTAAAGAAATTAATGGATTTAGGAGCTCCATCTATCATTATTCAAAATGAAAAACGAATGCTTCAAGAAGCTGTAGATGCTTTATTTGATAATGGTCGTCGCGGTCGTAATATTACGGGTGCCGGAAATCGTCCACTTAAATCTTTAAGTAGTATGCTTAAAGGTAAACAAGGTCGTTTCCGTCAAAACTTACTTGGTAAACGTGTTGACTACTCTGGTCGTTCCGTTATCGTTGTTGGACCTACTTTGAAAATGTATGAATGTGGAATTCCAAAAGAAATGGCTTTAGAATTATTTAAACCACATGTTATTAATGGTCTAGTTACCAAAGAAATTGCTAGTAATATTAAAGCTGCTAAAAGAATGATTGAAAACCAAGATGAAAGAGTATGGGATATAGTTGAAGAAAAGATAAAAGAACATCCGGTTTTATTAAACCGTGCTCCAACTTTACATAGACTTGGTATTCAAGCATTTGAACCAAAATTAATTGGTGGTCGTGCTATTAGATTACATCCGCTTGTGTGTGCTGCGTTTAATGCTGACTTCGACGGAGACCAAATGGCTGTTCACGTTCCTATTAGTGAAGAAGCTCAAGCTGAGGCTAGAATTCTTATGCTAGGAGCTAATAACATTTTGTCACCTAAGGATGGAAAACCAATCGTTACTCCAGGACAAGATATGGTTTTAGGTAATTATTATATTACTATTGAAAGGGCTGGTCTTCCTGGTGAGGGTAGAGTATTTAAAAATGATAATGAAGCTTTAATGGCTTACGAGAGAAGAGAAATCACTCTTCATACTCGTATTGCTATTGCAGTTAACTCATTTAAACATAAAATATTCCCAGATGTTTACATGGATAAATATTTAGTAACAACACCTGGTAAATTACTTTTCAATGAAATATTCCCAGATAGTTTTCAATATATTAATGATGGAACAGAAGAAAATATTGAACGAATAACGCCAAGTAAATATTTCATTAATCGTGGGGAAAATATTCCGGAAAAAATTAAAGAAATGCCTTTGGTTGAACCACTTAAAAAAGGACAATTTGGAAAATTAATTGCCCAAATTTATAAACGTTATCAAACAACTGAAACATCAGTTATGTTGGATAAAATGAAAGACCTTGGTTTTAAATATTCGACTTTATCTGGTATTTCTATATCTATTAGTGATATTCAAGAGTCAGTTAAGAAACCAGAAGTCTTAAAAGAGAGTCAAGAGTTAGTTGATAAAATTAATAAACAATTTAAACGTGGTTTAATTACTGAAGCTGAACGTTATGAAAAAGTAATTAAAGTTTGGACCGATGCTAAAAAGAAAATATCTGACGAATTAGAAGAAATGATTAAAGAGAATAAAGAAAATTCTATTTCTATGATGATTGATTCTAAAGCTCGTGGAGATATTGGTTCATTAACCCAATTAGTTGGTATGCGTGGATTATTTAACAAACCAAACGGTATGCCTGAAGAAATTCCTGTTAAATCTTCATTTAGTGAAGGTGTAACGATTTCTGAATTCTTCTTAAGTACCCATGGGGCCCGTAAAGGAGCTGTTGATACAGCATTAAAAACTGCTGATGCGGGATATTTAACTAGACGTTTAGTTGATGTTGCACAAGATATTATTGTAAAAGAAGATGATTGTGGAACCGAACAAGGTGTTATTGTCGAAGCTTTTGTCAACGAAAAAGATGGTACAGTTGTAGAACCATTGATCACACGTATTACTGGACGCTATACCAATAAACGTATTCTTCATCCAGAAACTAAAGAAGTTATTGCGGAAAGAAATACTTACATCACTGAACAATTAGCTGAAAAGATAATTAAAGCTGGTATTACAAAAGTGCCAATTCGTACAGTATTGACTTGTAAAACTGAACATGGTGTTTGCCGTAAATGTTATGGACGCAATCTAGCAACAGGTCAAATCGTTGAAATTGGTGAAGCTGTAGGTATTATGGCTGCTCAATCAATTGGTGAGCCAGGTACTCAGCTTACTATGCGTACCTTCAATACAGGTGGTGTTGCTGGTGACGATATCACCCAAGGTTTACCTCGTGTTCAAGAATTGTTTGAAGCTAGAAATCCTAAAGGTAAAGCTACCATTTCTGAAATTACAGGTAAAGTTACAAAAATCGAAGAGGAAAATGGTAAATATATTATTACTGTTAAGAATGATGTTGAGAGTAAAAATCATACATCTAACTATGGCGCTAAATTAGCTGTCAATGAGAATGACGAAGTAGTTGCTGGTCAACGACTTACTCATGGTGCTATTAGTCCAAAAGAGTTATTAGTTGTTACTGATCCAATTACTGTTCAACAGTATATCTTATTAGAAATTCAAAAAGTATATGGATCACAAGGTGTTGACATTTCTGATAAACACGTTGAGATTATTGCTAAACGTATGATTTCTAAGATCAAAATTGTTAATAGTGGTGATTCACTATTCTTACCAGGAACAATGGTTAATATTAATCATTTTACAGAGATTAATAAAGAACTTATTCTTCAAGGTAAGAGACCAGCTACTGGTCGTCCAGTATTGCTAGGTATTACAAAAGCATCACTAGAGACAGATTCATTCTTATCAGCTGCATCTTTCCAAGAGACAACACGTATTTTGACAGATGCTGCTATTCATGGTCGTGTTGATCATTTGAATGGATTAAAAGAAAATGTTATTATTGGAAAATTAATTCCAGCTGGAACAGGAGCTAGAGAGTATAAGCGAAGCGAATATACTCTGGAAAATAATTTATTTAATGAAGAACCATTGGAAGCTTTAGAACAGGAGCTAATGGATTAAATTTAATAAAAACCTAGTTGTGTTTGTATCATCAACTAGGTTTTTATGTAATATAATTAACATGTAAGGTTAGGTGAAAATTATGGATAAAAGAAAATGGGTGTACGCTATTATAGCGCTAATAATAATTATTATTACTGGTTTATTATTATCTAGGACTGTTCCTAAGAATAAAAATAAGGATAAAGATCAAACTGTCGAAAACGATAATCAGAAATTAAGAGCTATGGTACTAGCGAATAGCGATAATAAATTAACTGTTCAAGATAATAATAATATTATTTATACGTTTGATGAAGATATTAGTGATCTTGAAGTAGGAACAGATGTAATCATAGAATATGAAGGCGTATTGAATAAAAGTACCGAAAAACAAAATGCTGAAATTATTAATTGGAAATCAGTAGCTAGTCAAGATGATAATGCGGGAGTGCCTATAAATTGGCAAGATAATGGTATATTTAAAGACTATTATAAATTAGCTAGTCAAAAATTAAAAACATTAACTTTGGATGAAAAAATCAGTCAACTTTTATTAGTCCGTTATCCTGATACAGGTGCTAAGAATATATTAAATAAATACCAATTTGGCGGTTATATCTTTTTTGCCAAAGATTTTAAAGATAAATCTGAATCCGAGGTCAAAAAGATGATGAAAGAATTACAAGATGTTAGTAAAATACCTATTTTAACAGCTGTAGATGAAGAGGGTGGAAAAGTAGTCCGTGTCAGTAGTAATCCTAAGTTAGCCAAAGAACCATTTAAATCGTCGCAAGATTTATATAATTTAGGTGGATTTGAACGCATTAAGGATGATACAATTAGTAAAAGTAAAATTTTATATAATTTAGGGTTGAATTTAAATTTAGCTCCAGTTGTTGATGTATCAACTAATCCAGATGATTACATTTACGCTCGTAGTTTTGGACATAATACTGAGTTAACTTCAACTTATGCTAAAACAGTTATTGATGCTAGCAAAAACACAGGGGTGTCATATACATTAAAGCACTTTCCAGGTTATGCTAGTAATCTTGATACTCACAATACAAACTCTACTGATGATCGTAATTATGATGATATTGTTAAAAATGATTTACCACCATTTAAAGCTGGTATTGATGCTGGAGCTGAAGCAGTTCTAGTTAGTCACAATACTGTTACTAGTATTGATAGTAATAATCCGGCTTCGCTATCCCCAAGTGTTCATAATTTACTTAGAAATGATTTGGATTTCACGGGTATTATTATAACTGATAGTTTAGATATGGCTGCTATAACTTCGATACCGGATAGTGTAGTAAAAGCCCTTTTAGCTGGTAATGATTTATTAATTGTCACCGACTATGAAAATAGCTTCAACGCGATAAAAAAGGCTGTTAATGATAATGTCTTGAGTGAAAATTTTATTGATAAACAAGCATTTAGAATTTTAACTTGGAAATATTATAAAGGCATGATGATAGATAATCAAAAATAAGGAAAAACATAAGGAAAGATAAATTTCTCCTTATGTTTTTTTATGGAATATTATTATTTGACTTTTACTATTATTTTGCTTATAATAGTGTGTATAAAGAACACAAAAGGGGTGTAAAAATGACGGGGACAATTAACGATTATAAAAATATAATTGAATCATTAGTTAGTATTTTTACTATTGAAAATGGTGAGGTAAAAATATTTTTACTACGAAAACAAGCCGAACCTTATAAAGGTTATTGGATATTACCAAGTGATATCATCACCGTTAGAGAGACCTTAGAAGATAATGTTAATAAATTGATATATGATAAATTAGGTATTAAAGATTTATATATTGAACAGTGTCATGTTTTTAGCAATCCTAATCGTGATAATGATGAACGTATTGTTGGTTGTTCTTTTATTGGATTAATTGATAATATAAGCGTTCAACTACATAAAAAAGAGGGATTTATAGCGGAGTGGTTTCCGATTAATAGTATACCAAAATTAGGTTATGATCATAGCTTAATAGCAGAAGAAAGTGTTAAATATTTAAGAAAAAGAATTGTTAATAGTAATTTGTTAAAAATTCTTTTACCGAGTGATTTTACATTGCCTGAATTGCAAAAAGTATATGAACAAATTCTAAATAAGCCTTTAGATCGTCGTAATTTTAGAAAAAAGTTTGTTAATTTAGGATTAATTGAAGATACCAATCAAAAAACTGATAGCCACAATGGCCGTCCGGCTAAATTATATCGTTTTAAGGATAATCTTAGAGAAATTAATTTATATTGAGGTGATAAAATGCTAAAATTAAATAATCGAGGATGGGGGCTCGGTTCTATTATTGCCGGTATTGGTGTATTTGCTCTCGCTTTGTTAATTGTTGTTATTTTGGTCCATAATAGTGTTCAAGAATTAGAACCTGGTTATGATCGAAATAGTGATTTAGATAGTGAATACAATGAAAGCAGTAAAGAACAACAAGACTACGACTATAGTGTTTTAGAAAATAAGATTGTCAATGCAGCTAGAGAATATGCTAATCAAAAATATAATGATAATTTTGATGAAGATACACTTGTAACGGTGACTCTTAAAAAATTAGAAAAAGAAAATTTATTGGATGCAATATATGACTTAAAAGATAATCGAAAAAAATGTTCAGGTTATATTAGTTTTTCTAAAAAAAACAATAAATTTGATTTTCAACCTTTTTTAAAGTGTGGTAAAAATTACGAAACAGAAGGTTACGAAGAACGATTTGATGATAAATAAAATTATTTATTTATATATTAGAAATTTATTATAATGTGGTATTAACTCTTATATGATAAAGTAAACCAAAGGAAAGCATAAAGCTTTCTTTTTTCGTAAATAATAAAGATAATAGATAACAAAAGTTAATATTAAGAGTAGATTGTTAATATTGACATTTCTCGACATAATATATAAAATTAGTATAGTAAGAAAGTAGGGAAAGAATGAAAAAGAAAAGTGGATTTACCTTGATAGAACTATTAGCAGTAATCGTAATACTGGCTATAATCGCCTTAATAGCGACCCCAATGGTCTTAAAGTATATTAAGACATCTAAGGAGGGATCATACGATAATAGTATAGATAATATTTTAAGAGCAGCTGATAATTATTATGCTGGATCATTGTTAAATACCAAAACAACCTATCCATTAACCTTTGCGTTTCCAAATAACAAAGAGTTAGGAGTAAAAGGTAAACAACCAGATTCAGGGTCTTTAACCATATATGAAGATGGAAGTACATATTTATATGCGGTATATGATGAAATAATATATACCAAGTTACCAAATGAGCAAAGAGCGAGAAGATATAATATGGTAGTTGGTGATGATATTACATGGACAACTGATGGTAAGGGAAAGATAACAAAATATAATATGGGAAGTGCTAGTCAAAAGATCGAATATCAATTAGAGATATGGCTAGGATATTTAAATTTAGGATATGTATATGCGTTACGTGATGCTGATGCAGGAGAAGACTTTGATTATAACCTTAGCTTAAAAGAAAATATTGAAAAAATGGAACAGGAAATGGACATTGACCGTGGAATGTTACCGCTAGAGTTAAATAAGGAAATAGATGAAGCCTTAGAGATATTTAATACAAAGAGTGCGATAACAGAAGAAGAATTTTGGAAAATGGTAGAAGATAATCGAGAAAAATTACCATATTTTTCAGATTACTATGATTTAGAAAATAGTGGAAGTGGAACTCTATCAGATTTAAAAGCATACCAGTTAATAAGAGATAATATAGAAGCAACTAATATTTTAGTTATACCAAATTATGTTAAACATAGTGATGGAACAAAAGAGAAGATTACTAGTATCGATTCATTTGCTTTTAGAGATAAAAGTATATCTGGTGCCTATGAATGTTATATAGCACCACCATATAGCGATGATGATAGCAATCTTAAAGGTATGAATTTAATTATACCAGAAGGAATTGAAGAAATTAATGATGGTGTGTTTCAAGCGTGTATATTAAATAGTGTAAATATTGGTAATACAGTTAAAACAATTGGTGAGAGTAGCTTTTATACGAATTTGCTAGAAACCATTATTTTACCAAGTTCATTAGAAGTTATAGGAGCCAATTCCTTTATGGGAAATAACATTCGTGGTAATATTATAATACCTAAAGGAGTAACTATAATTGAGCACAGTGCCTTTGAGAAAGAAGCAGGTACCTGTACAGAGGATCAGCTTAACGGAACATATGGGGATGCTATAGCTAGATTGTGTAGATTATTGACCACCAACCGAAATGAAATTAATAGTGTCACCTTTGAAAAGGGAAGTAAAATAGAAACTATTGAGTATAGTGCTTTTGCAGGTAATAAGATAGAAAATATTACGATACCAGGTAGTATTAAGACGATTGGTAGTAACGCTTTTAATTGTGAGACGTTAAAAAGTGCAACTATTGAAAGAGCTAAAGGCAGTGATTTAAGAGTTGATGCGACAGCCTTTGGTAATGTTACACCGGTTTATAAATAATAATATGTTGAAAACTGTTATTAAAAAGATTGACAAACATATAATAAAAGTGGTATATTAATATCGCGTTTAATTAAGATTTACTTAGGTAAATCTTTAATTAAGGACAAATTTGATACACCTGGGTATGTGTAAAGGAAGGGAGGACTAATATGCCAACTATAAATCAATTAGTTAGAAAACGTAGAACTGATAAAACAAGAAAGAGTAAATCACCAGTATTAAATATTGGTTATAACAGCAAAGAAAAGAAACAAACTAAGTTAAATGCTCCACAAAAAAGAGGCGTTTGTACTCGTGTTGGAACAATGACACCAAAGAAACCGAACTCTGCTCTTCGTAAATATGCTCGTGTTAGACTTTCTAACGGAATGGAAGTTACTGCTTACATTCAAGGAGAAGGTCATAATCTACAAGAGCATAGTGTAGTTTTAATCCGTGGTGGACGTGTTAAAGACTTAATCGGTGTTCGTTATCACATTGTTCGTGGTACCTTGGACACAGCTGGAGTTGACAAACGTCGTCAAGGTCGTTCTAAATATGGAACTAAAAAACCAAAAGATAATAAATAAGATAGTTAAAATAAATATATATATTTGAAAGGAGGATTATTATGCGTAAAAGACGTGCTGTTAAAAGAGACGTATTAGCTGATCCTATATATAATTCAAAATTAGTTACAAAATTAATTAATACAATTATGATAGATGGAAAAAAGGGTGTAGCTCAGACAATTCTTTATGATGCATTTGACATTATTAAAGAGAAAACTGGTAAGGACCCAATGGAAGTTTTCGAAAAAGCTATGGAAAACATTAAACCAGCATTAGAGGTTAAATCTCGTCGTGTTGGTGGTGCTAACTATCAAGTTCCAATTGAAGTAAGACCTGATCGTGCTCAAGCTTTGGGACTTCGTTGGTTAGTTCAATATGCTCGCCTTAGAGGTGGACATTCAATGGCTGAAAACTTAGCTAATGAAATTATCGATGCATCAGAAGGAACTGGTGCAGCAGTTAAAAAACGTGAAGATACACATCGTATGGCAGAAGCTAATAAAGCATTTGCTCATTATCGTTGGTAATATAGATTTAAGAAAGGAAATAAAGTATGGCTCGTGAATATAGTTTAGAAAATACACGTAACATTGGAATCATGGCACATATCGATGCAGGTAAAACTACCTGTACAGAACGTGTCTTATTCCATACAGGAAAAATCCATAAAATTGGTGAAACTCACGATGGCGAATCACAAATGGACTGGATGGCTCAGGAACAAGAACGTGGAATAACTATTACTTCAGCTGCAACTACTGCTTTCTGGAAAGGTCATAGATTTAATATTATCGATACTCCAGGCCACGTAGACTTTACAGTTGAGGTATCTAGATCACTTCGTGTTCTTGATGGTGCAGTAGCATTACTAGATGCACAAGCTGGTGTTGAACCGCAAACAGAAACTGTTTGGCGTCAGGCAACAGAATTTAAAGTTCCTCGTATGATTTTCTGTAATAAGATGGATAAAATGGGAGCTAGTTTTGAATATAGCTTAAGTACGATTGAAAATCGCTTAGGTGTCAATGCTAAACCTATCGAGTGGCCAATTGGTGCAGAAAATGAATTTGATGGAATCATTGATTTATTAACTCGTACAGCTTATCATTATGATGGTAAACCAGAAGAGAATCCGACTATCATTGATATTCCAGCTGATATGGTTGATTTAGTTGAAGAAAAACGTAATGAACTTATCGAAGCTGTTGCTGAATTTGATGATGAGTTAATGGAAAAATACTTAGAGGGTGAAGAAGTTAGCATCGATTTAATTAAACGTGCTATTCGTAAGGGAACACTTGCTGTTGAATTCTTCCCTGTATTATGTGGAACTGCTTTAGGAAATAAAGGTATTAAATTATTACTTGATGCAGTTATTGATTATTTACCATCTCCTGTTGATGTAGAATCAATTAAGGGTGTAGATTTAGATGGAAATGATATAGAAAGACATCCATCTGATTCAGAACCATTTAGTGCATTAGCATTTAAGGTTATGACAGACCCATTTGTTGGTAAATTAACATTCTTCCGTGTTTATTCTGGTCATTTAAGTAGTGGTTCTTACATCTTAAATGCTACTAAGAATAGTAAAGAAAGAATTGGTCGTTTACTTCAAATGCATGCAAATCATCGAAATGAAATTAGTGATGTATATGCCGGAGATATTGCAGCTGCAGTTGGATTAAAAAATACTACAACTGGTGATACATTATGCGATGAAAAGAAGGCATGTATTCTAGAAAGTATGGAATTCCCAGAACCAGTTATCGAACTTGCTGTTGAACCAAAATCAAAAGCAGATCAAGATAAAATGGGGATTGCTTTACAAAAACTTGCTGAAGAAGATCCTACTTTTAGAGCAAGTACTAATCATGAAACTGGTCAAACTATTATCGCTGGTATGGGTGAATTACACTTAGATATCATCGTTGATAGAATGAAGAGAGAATTTAATGTCGAAGCTAATATTGGTCAACCACAAGTTTCTTATCGTGAGACAATTACACAAGCTGGAGATTGTGAAGGTAAGTATATTAAACAATCTGGTGGTCGTGGACAATATGGTCATGTATGGATTAAATTCGAACCAAATCCAGACAAAGGATATGAATTTGTTGACGCTATTGTTGGTGGTGTTGTACCACGTGAATATATTCCAGTTACAGATAAAGGACTACAAGATGCTATGAAAACTGGTGTATTAGCTGGTTATCCAATGGTTGACGTTAAAGCTACTTTATTTGATGGTTCATATCATGATGTTGACTCATCAGAAATGGCATTTAAAATTGCCGCATCTATGGCTTTAAAAGAAGCTAAAAACAAATGTAAACCAGTTCTTCTAGAACCAATTATGAAAGTTCAAGTAATTGTTCCAGATGAATATCTTGGTTCAGTTATGGGAGATATTACTTCTCGTCGTGGTCGTCCACTAGGCCAAGAATCAAGAGGCAATGCTTTAGCAATCGATGCTATGGTACCACTTTCAGAAATGTTTGGTTATGCAACTAGCTTGCGTTCAAATACTCAAGGTAGAGGACAATTTACAATGGTATTTGATCATTATGAAGAAGTACCAAGAAATATTGCTGAAGATATTATTAAGAAAAATGGTGGAAATTAATTAATTTTGCTTGATATTTAAAGTTAAATAATATAAAATATAAATGTATATTAAATAAAGGGAGGAAATAAAAATGGCAAAAGAAAAATTTGATCGTTCAAAACCACATGTTAATATTGGTACAATTGGACACGTAGACCATGGTAAAACAACTTTAACAGCTGCTATTACTAATGTTCTATCTAAAAAAGGTTATGCAGATTTCGTAGATTACGCTAATATCGATAAAGCACCAGAAGAAAGAGAACGTGGTATTACTATTAATACATCACACGTTGAATATCAAACTGATAAAAGACATTATGCTCACGTAGACTGCCCAGGCCATGCTGACTATGTTAAAAACATGATCACTGGTGCTGCTCAAATGGATGGAGCAATCTTAGTTATTGCTGCTACTGATGGAGCTATGGCTCAAACTCGTGAACACATCTTATTATCACGTCAAGTTGGTGTACCTCGTATGGTTGTATTCATGAATAAATGTGACATGGTTGATGATGAAGAATTATTAGACTTAGTTGAAATGGAAATTCGTGAATTATTAAGTGAATACGGATATGACGGAGATAATACTCCAATCATTCGTGGTTCAGCTTTAAAAGCTCTTGAAGGCGATGCTGCTTACGAACAAAAAATTATGGATTTAATGGATGCTGTTGATGAGTGGATCGAAACTCCAGCTCGTGATACTGATAAACCATTCTTAATGCCAATTGAAGACGTATTTACAATCACAGGACGTGGAACTGTTGTTACAGGACGTGTTGAACGTGGTCAATTAAAACTTAATGATGAAGTTGAGATTGTTGGTATTAAAGAAACTAAAAAATCAGTTGTTACAGGAATTGAAATGTTCCGTAAACAATTAGATTATGCTGAAGCAGGAGACAATGCTGGTGTATTATTACGTGGTATTGCTCGTGAAGACGTTGAACGTGGTCAAGTACTTGCTAAACCGGGAAGTGTTACACCACATACTAAATTCAAAGCTCAAGTTTATGTACTTAGCAAAGAAGAAGGTGGACGTCATACTCCATTCTTCAGTAACTATCGTCCACAATTCTATTTCAGAACTACTGACGTAACTGGTGTTATCGAGTTACCAGAAGGTGTTGAAATGGTTATGCCTGGAGATAACGTTGAAATGACAGTTGAATTAATTGCTCCTATCGCTATCGAAAATGGAACTAAGTTCTCTATTCGTGAAGGTGGTAGAACAGTTGGTGCTGGTAACGTTTCAGAAGTTATTAAGTAATTAAACTAAATTTTAAAAGATACCTTAATTGGTATCTTTTTTGTACCATATTTAAATTATTAATATTAATTAAAAGCTAAATTACTAACAATTTGGTATAATAATGTTGGGAGAGTGATAATATGGAAAAGAAATATAATATCATGAAAGGTATTATGATAGTTTTAGTTATAATTTTAGTTGGATTAATTGCTTTTTTAGTGTATGATCGATTATATAATAATGAAAGTCAAAAAGAAAGTAATATAAATAATAATAGTAGTAATAATAATGTAGTGGATAATAAAAAGATAATATACGATGCTGATTATAAGTATGATGTAGATGTTACTAGTTATTCAACTTCGTATAGCACATACTATATTGATGATATTAAGGTACCTTATATTGATATTGATTCTGAAGATGTTAAGAAAATTAATACTGAAATAAAGAATATTTTTAATGATGCTGTCAATAATTTTAAAAAAGGTGTTAATGATAAAATGACATATGTGGATGACTGTACATATAGATATTTTACTGATGATAATATTTTATCAGTAATTATTACTTATGGAGTGGGAGCAACTGATGTTGTTTATCCCAAATATTATACATATAATATTGATTTAAAAACAGGAAACTTAATGAGTTATAAAGATGTCTATACTTATTTAGATATATCAGATATAGATAATACTGTTAAGCGTGCTATTACTAATGCTATGAAAGAGAAATTAAGTAATATTGGTGATCAATTTGATACATATAATAATGAAAGTTTTAATAATTATTGTGAAACCTTAAATAACAGTACTTTAAAATATTTTGTTGATAGTAATAAAAAAATGAATATTATTGTATCACTAAGCATACCAGCGGGTAGAGGAAGTATTGATCAGATTATAAGTTTATAAAATAAAAAACATACAAATGAAAATTAACGTTGTATGTTTTTTATTTTTTTAATATACTTCTAATTGGAGCAGCGTTACGGTACATAAAATATAGTGGACTATTAGTAACTAACTCTAGATCCCCCATATATTCGATTGCTAAAGCGTTAAAGTTTAATTTGAAGGTATTTAATCCGCTATAGTGTTCATTTTTAATACTCGGATTAGATATACCACCTAAATAAAATTTTTGATAACCCTCTTTGGAAAATTTTTCAATCAAAGTCCAAAGTAGCAAGTGCTTTGAATTTAATTCTTTAACCTTTTTATCATAACCATCAATTAGTAAATAGATATTTTTATTATGTTTAGCTACTAAAACAGATGAGCTAATCATACCATTAGGATAATCTCTCAAAAAATTAGTAGCTTTAACCAGCCTTTTTTTATAGGTTGCTACTAAATTATCACTTGATAATTTTTTATTTAATAATTTAGGGCTTTTTTTAATATTAGGATTAGAAATAATTTGTTCATTTAAACTATTGTTCTCATTTTCTAACCGTTCATATTCTCTTTGAGTATTGATTAATAGCTCTTCGGTATTTATCTTTGTATAGTAAAATTCAATTTTATTCTCTTTACTCATAACATCGAAGCAGTCCTCAAAGTATTTTAAGTCTCTAGGATATTTATCTTTAGTTTGTAAATAAAGATATTTTAAATCACTTTTTTGTCCACGATAGATATGGATACCATTTTTAGTAGCTGCTCTTATCTTTGTCCTTGTTTCTTTCTGAAAGTTTTTAAACAATAAATAATATGGTAAAGTTAAATCTAAAACAGCTTCAAAACGTGGCCTTAATGATTCGAAGAAATTGTTATAACCGAAATGATAATAACCTAATTGTTTAAGATTGTTAAAAACTTGTTGATAGTTGCCATTGATTTGGAAAGTATTACCATGTCTATCCTTTGTTTCCTTGATAATCATTGGACATATTTTTATAGCGATAATGCCTTTACGTCCTAAAAAGCGTTTTAAATGTAAGGTGAAATTTTTAACTAATTCATAATCACTATAATTAATTAAAAATCCACGAGGTGCATAAGCATATAAAAAACCATGTATTTTTTCTACTAATATTAAGGATGCTGCCACAATATTACCATAATCATCGCTAAATCCGATTAATAATGAATTAAACTGTTGTTTGTTCATAACTCTGGCATATTCTTTAGATTGATAGAATGATGATGGTTCAAATTTTTCAGTAAATTTTTGAAATTCATCATTGGTTAATTCCTTTATATACATAATTACCACCTCCTTATAAATTAAAATATTATAGCACACTTATATATAAGCGTGCAAGTAAAAAGAGAACAAACAGTTCTCTTTAATTATAACATATAACTGGCAATTAAACCATTTAATTTTTTCTTTTATAACAGCCATACATAGTAGTTTCCTTATTTTATCTATCATTACAATTATATACCTTAATTTTTTAAATGTACAATAGTTACAATCAATTTTACAAAGTTATTAGTCATATACATTGTTTGTCTTTACTAGCTACTTTATCACCTGTAATAGTATTAGAAATAACGATAAAATATATTCATAAATATCTATTTCTATAATATATATTATTAGGTGATGATATGGACAAGTTGAAAATAGGAATACCTAGAAGTTTATTTTTTTATCACGATGGGAATACCCTTTGTAAATTTTTTCAAAATTTAGATTTTGAAGTAGTTGTTAGTCCAAAAACTAATCGCTTAATTTTTGAAGAAGGAATGAAATATGCTAATGATGAAATGTGTATGTCATTGAAAGTTCTTATTGGTCATGTTAGTTATTTAACCAATAAATGTGATTATATTTTAATTCCACGAATTGATAATTATGGTGTAAGTGATCAAACTTGTACCAATTTTTTAGCTTTATATGATATTATTAAAAATTTATTTAATGTTAATATAATTAGTTATAATATTAATTTAAATAAAAGGGAAACTTTATTAAAGGGTTTATGGCAAATAGGTAAGTCTTTTAATATTAAAACGCGCACAATTGTCAAGGCTTACAAAAATGCCATTGACTATAATGAGCACATGCAACAAAAAAAGATTAACTATAATTACTCTAAACTTTATAGTTCAAAACTTAAAATATTACTAATAGGGCATTCTTACAATATTCATGATGATTATATTGGTGGTCCTATCACTACATACCTAAAAAAGTTGAATTGTGAGATTTTATACAGTGATTATTTTGATGCTAAGACAACTAACAAGTTAGCTTGCCATTTTTCTGAAGGACTTTATTGGAAGTATAGTAAGGAAAGTATTGGATCAATTAAATTAGTTGAAAACAATATCGATGGAATTATCTTTTTGACCGCTTTTCCTTGTGGGTTAGATTCTTTAGTTAATGAATTAGTTATGCGCAAGTTAGAAATTCCAAATATTAATTTAGTTATCGATGATATTAACTCTTTGGCAGGGGTATATACTCGGTTAGAAAGTTTTGTCGATATCTTAGAACAGAGGAAAGAATATGCTTAAGAAAGTTGCTTTTCCCCATATGGGAGATTATTATATTCCGGCTAGATATTTATTTAAACATATCCTAAATTGTGAAGTGTTAAACAGTCCTAAAATTACTAATAAGACCATTGAATTAGGTAGTAAATATAGTCCTGATTTTGTTTGTATGCCTTTCAAGTATACGTTAGGGACATATATTGAAAGTTTAGAATTAGGAGCTAATGTTTTAGTGCAAGCTGGTGGCGGATGTCGTTATGGTTATTATAGTGAGTTACAAGAACAAATTTTAAAGGATTTGGGTTATGATTTTACCTATATTAATTTAGTTAGTAAAGGAAAGACCAATATTTGGAAAATATATCGTGATTTAAAAAAGATAGATCCCAAATTTAAAACTTTAAAAGCTTTATATTATCTTTTAATTACTATAAAGATGGTTAAATATATGGATAAAATTGATGTGTACATTCGAGCTAATATTGGCTTTGAAACAGAAAAAAACAGTTTTAAAAATTTAAAGAATAAATGTTGGCGAAGTTTTAGTAAAGTAAAATCTTATCGTGAATTACGTAAAAGATATAAATATTATTTAAAGGAATTTAAAAAGATAAAGACTAATAAACCAGATCGTCCTTTAAAAGTTGGCATTATTGGTGAATTATATACTTTAATGGAACCATTTGCCAACTATAATTTAGAATACCAATTAGCATCTTATAATATTGAATTGGTACGATATACTAATGTTAGTTATTTAGTGTTTGAGAAAAAACGAGAGATTAAGAATTTATTGCGCTACGCTAAAAAGTATATTAAGTACAAAATGGGTGCTGATGCAGCTGATAATATAGCACGAACTAAATATTTATGTGATCATCATTACGATGGTATTATTCATATTAAATCATCTTTTTGTACACCGGAAATTGGAGCAATGCCTATTATCAGTAAAATTTGTCGTGAATATAATATGCCACTTTTATTTTTCTCTTTTGATTCTAATACTAGCGAAGTTGGAATCCAAACACGAATTGAGGCATTTTATGACATGATAGAAATGAGGAATAAAAATGAATGATTGTTATTTAGGTATCGATATAGGATCAATATCAACTAAAGGAGTTATTATTGATGATAACAATAAGATTATATGTTCTAAATATCTTTGGACCGAGGGGAGTCCTATTGAAGCGGTAAAAAAATTAGTTAATATATTAAAGAACGAATTACCTGCCAATTATCAAGTTAGAGGTATTGGTACTACAGGTAGTGCTCGTAACTTAATTGGTTTACTTGTCGATGCCAATGTGGTTAAAAATGAAATCACTGCTCATGCCATGGGAACTTTAGCTTTTTATCCAGATGTGCAAACTATATTAGAAATAGGTGGTCAAGACTCTAAAATTATTTTAATTCGCAATGGCATTATTTTTGATTACTCAATGAATACGTTATGTGCTGCTGGAACAGGGTCTTTTTTATCTAGTCAAGCCAAAAGATTACATATCGATATTGAAGATTTTGGACCACTAGCTTTAAAATCAGAAAACCCTGTTAAAATCGCCGCTCGTTGTACCGTTTTTGCCGAATCGGACTTGATACATAAAGCACAAGTTGGCTATAGTAAAGAGGATATTGTGGCCGGCTTGTGCAGGAGTATTGTTCTTAATTATTTGAATAATGTTGGTAAAGGTAAAAAAATATTAGGACCGGTTGTTTTCCAAGGTGGCGTTAGCAAAAATGTTGGTGTCGTAAAGTATTTTGAAGAAATATTAGGAACGAAAGTAATAGTAGATCCCAATTCTCATTTGATGGGGGCTATTGGAATTGCTATATTGTCACGGCGTAATAAAACTGATAAGGTTTACGATTTAAACATTAATAACATAGATTTTGTTACTAAGGCCCACGAATGCGGTAAATGTCCTAATAATTGTGAAATATTAAATATATATAAAGATAATAAATTAATTGATACTTGGGGAAATAAATGTCCTAGAGGAATTAGTAATTAAAACAAAGTATTATATATTTATAGAAGTTGACAAGCATTAAATATTAGTGTATAAGTTATATTGATTAAAGGAAGTGACATATGTCTAAGAATCTTGTTATTGTGGAATCACCAAGTAAAAGTAAAACAATTGAAAAATATCTAGGAAAAGATTATAAGGTAGTATCTTCTAAAGGACATATTAGAGATTTGTCTACTAAGGGAAAATTTGGTTTAGGTGTCGATATTGAAAATAACTTTAAGCCAAATTATACAACGATTAAAGGTAAGACATCTGTTATAAAAGAATTAAAAAAAGATGTTAAAGATGCTGATTTTGTCTATCTAGCTACCGACCCCGACCGTGAAGGTGAGGCTATATCTTGGCATTTATATGATGTTTTAGGATTAAATAAAGATAATTATCGTCGGATAGTTTTTAATGAAATAACTAAAAATGCGATTCTTAATTCCTTTAAAGATGCTAGGGAAATTGATCAAGATCTTGTTAATTCTCAAGAGACAAGACGAATTCTCGATCGTATCATTGGTTTTCGTTTGAGTAAATTAATGCAAGCTAAAACTAGTGGTAGTAGTGCTGGTCGTGTTCAAAGTGTTGCTTTAAAATTAGTTGTCGATCGTGAAAGAGAAATTGAAAAATTTACCAGTGAGGAATATTGGACAATAAGTGCTATTTTCAATGATTTTACAGCGGAACTTTTTAATTATGATCATCAGGATATTGAAATTAAAAATGAATTAGAAGCAAATAAAATTTTAGGCAATCTAACTAAATCATTTACAATTGAAAGTGTTGATAAGAAGTCTAAAAGAAAGCAGGCAAAAGCACCATTTATCACTAGTACTTTGCAACAAGAAGCTTCAACAAAGTTAGGATTTAATGCCAAAAAGACTATGAGTATTGCTCAAAAATTATATGAAGGAATCGAATTGGATAAAGAAACTGTTGGTTTGATTTCTTATATGCGTACCGATTCTATTCGTTTATCCGATGAGTTTGTCAGTGATACATATCGCTATATAGAAAATAATTATGGTAAAGAATATGTTGGTTTTTATAAGATATCTAAGAAGAAAGATAATGTACAAGATGCCCATGAAGCAATTAGACCGACAAGTATTCAAAGAGATCCACTATCTGTTAAAAAGTATCTAACTGATGATGAATATAAACTATATCGTCTAATTTATTATCGAGCTTTAGCTAGTCTCATGGCCCCTGCTAAGACTAATAATACTACAGTTATTCTTGATAACAATAATTACCAATTTAAAGTGACTGGTCAGGTTATTACGTTTGATGGTTATTTAAAGGTATATGGTGATTATGAGGATACTAAAGACAGTATTTTACCACCATTTGAAGAATATAATAGTAAAGTTATTGTTGCTAATGATATTACCAGTGAACAACATTTTACTAAACCACCAGCACGCTATACTGAAGCTAAATTGATTAAAGAGATGGAAGAATTAGGTATTGGACGTCCTAGTACATATGCTAAAACTATGGATACGTTAAAAACTCGTGGTTATGTTAATATTGTTGACAAGCATTTTATCCCTACAGATATTGGCTTTGAAATAACCGATAAGTTACAAGAATTCTTTAGTCATTTAATTAATGTTAAGTATACGGCTAATATGGAAACAGATTTAGATAAAATTGCAGTTGGTTCCAAAGTTTGGTATAAAGTATTAGATAAATTTTATAAAGAGTTCGAGCCATCAGTTCAGGAGGCTTTTAACAATATGGAAAAGAAAGCTCCTAAAGAGACAGGAGAAATATGCCCTAACTGTGGTAATCCCTTAGTTATAAGAAAAGGTAGGTATGGTGAATTCACAGCTTGTAGTAATTATCCAGAATGTAAATATATAAAGACAGAAGTTAAAGAAATTATTGAAGTTGCCGACTGTCCTAATTGCGATGGCAAAATTATTGAAAAAAAGAGTCGTCGAGGTAAGGTATTTTATGGGTGCAACAACTATCCAACCTGTAAAACGGCATATTGGGACCGTCCAACCGGTGAAAAATGTCCTGAATGTGGCGAAATGTTGACTGAAAAAAAGGGTAGTATTAAATGTAGTAATTGTAAATATGTTAAAGAATAGAACAAGTTTATGTTCTATTTTTTTTGTTAATATTAATAAGCTTATTTTTAAAACCAATATGTGCTAAAAATAAATTATAGTAAGGTGTTGGTTTGATGAAAATAAATAAAAATGGCTTTGCTTTTACTAGTTTAGTTTATATGTTGTTTTTAATCTTCATGGCTTTGCTTTTTTCGTTATTAAATTTAATGCGTTCACGTAAGTTGATTTTAGATGGTATCAAAAATGATATTTTAAATGAATTTCATCAAGAGAAGATTGATGATACGGTTGGTGAAAGTGATGATACTGACGAAGAAACTTCTATTTATCGTGATTCTACTTTAAATGGTGCAGATCCAGTATTCACTTCTAATATGATACCAGTTAGATACGATGAAGTTAATAAACAGGTTTTAAAAGCTAGTCTTTATGAAAAATGGTATGATTATACTAACAAAAAATGGGCTAATATTGTTTTAGTATCAGAAACCAATCGGACTGTTTATCAAAATACGGAAGCTGGAACAGTTATTAAGCCTGAAGATATTTTAGCTTACTTAGTATGGATACCTCGATATAAATATTATGTACCTAGAAAGAGTAACAATTCGATTGAAATAGTATTTCAAGATACTAACCAAAAAAATTATTGTATTGATTCTAAAAAAAGTTGTGCCAATGATAGTAATCATATGATAACGCATCCATCCTTTCGGTTTGCAGGTCATGAACTTAAAGGGTTCTGGGTTGCTAAGTTTGAACCGAGTTTTACTGATCAGAATCTAACTATTTTGCCTAATAAGAATAGTTATTTATCTTCAGATAGTAATTGGAATTTACAAGCGATGTTTAAAAAAACGAGAGAAATGGAAATCTATCATAATGTTTACGGATTTCATAATTCGGCACTTGCTAATAAAGTAAATGATGGTGGCAATATTAACAATGATAATAATGTTGTAGATTCTCATCTTATGAAGAGCGTTGATTGGGGTGCGGTAACTTATTTAACTATGTCTAAATATGGTAAAAATAAAGAACCATCCAACAACAATACGCAAGTAACAGGTGGTGGTGATTTCTATAGTAATGGTTCACAATCGACAACCGGGAATATCACTGGCATATATGATATGGTTGGTGGAAGTTGGGAATATGTTATGAGTGGGACCTATAAAGAACAAAATTATGATAATAAATATTACGATAAGTATAACCCTAATTCTTTATCTACTATTTTTTTACCTGTCTATAGAAGTGGTGTTGTTGGTGATGCGACCCATGGTGAATACGAATTTTCAACTATGGGTGGAATAGGTGATAGTTTTAAGGATATTATTAATGATTTTTTTGATGATAATCTATTAAGTAGTCATAATGAGCGCAATGTTATTTCGTGGGTACCGGATACTGTCTATAACAGCGATAATCGTCTTTTTCAAAGTGATGATATTATTAGTACAAAGCGGCCTTATTTGACAAGAGGATGTAACTATGCTGACGGAAGCAATTCATCGTTATTCTGTCGCTATTCGCGTGATGGTAAAGGTACAGAACAGATGACTACCAGTTCGGGAGCTGAAGTTACCGTGTCGTTTTCGTTTAGGCCAGTTATAGTGATAACAAATTAAGAGAATTGCTTTTTAATTCTCTTTTTAATATTAATTATTAGTAGAATTTTGGCGAAATATGATAGCTTATTATCATAGGAGTGATTATATAGTGAGAGAAATTAGAAATTATAAGTTACGATATGACAATCAGGAAATAACTAATTTACTAAATAAATATTTAATGAATAAAGGATATGAAGGAAAATCATATCATAATGAACAAGTCTTTGTTTTTACTCGGATACCTGGAATAAGTGGTAAATTATATTTTAAATTCCATATTAGTGATTATGCCTTACAGATAGAGGGATTCATTGTGGCTTTTGGCAAAGAGTATGGCATTGACGATAATATTACGGGGGCAATGGCTAAAACAGACTTGCGTAAAGAGTTTGAAAGTATTGAAAAATATTTACAACCATATTTAAATATTAATTATCCTTCAATAAATAATGAAAATATGATAGATAATAATTTATTAAATAACCATACCGTTACTAATAATACTGCCCCAACACTCTTAATGAATAATGTAACTATTGATAGAAAGAAAGAAGCGTTAACAGCACTTATTATTTCATTAGTATTAATTATTTTACCACTACCATTTATTTTGTTTGTAGTAGTAATAGTCTGTAATATTATAACGGCTATAAGAGGATTAAAATCAAGTAAAAGATGGATGAGTATTTTAGCTATTGTTATTAGTATATTAGAACTAATAGTTATTATTTCAAGTTTTTTATTAAAGGTAGGAGGTATGGTTTAAATGAAAAAAGATACAATCCGGAAAATGATTATTGTTATAGATGTTGTCGCTGCAATTATTTACGGTTTAAGGTTAATTGCTGGTGACTTTGAGGTTGATTCGCCATTAATTACGATTATTTTAAGCTCAGCTATTGTTTTATATAGCACAAGAAAGTAGGGATAAAATGAAAAAAGTTATAAAAATATTTAGTTTAATAGGAATAAGTTTAGTTTTAGCTGGTTGTGACAGTGTTTTATCAAATACAACTGACACTAGTAAAAACATGGCCGGTAATTGTAATTATTTGGATTGCATTAATAAAATTAGCGAAACGGCTAGTGTAGAAGATATTAACAATATTATTGGGATAGATGGTCAATTAACTGATAAACAGTATAATAAATATGAATGGTCTTTTAACGAAGAAATAAGCTTATATGCTACTTATTACAGTAATGGTAATCCAACTATCACGATCGATTATTATGATGAAGATATCATGAATAAAAAAGTTGATCTTTCTGATTTAGATACACTTAAAACGAAGGTTAAAGCTGGTATGACCTATGATGAGTTTAAACAACATCTCGGCAATGTTGAAGGAACTTTAATTGAAAAAAGTAAGTATACTAAAAAGTATATTTGGATGGATAATAGTGGGGGTTATGTTAAGGGAACTTTTAATAGTAAAAATGAATGCACCTATTTTTCGGGGATAACTAAGTAAAGAATTACATTGTAATTCTTTTTCTATATAAAAATTAGCTTGAAATATATTTATTTTATGGTATAATCATTTTAGTTTATTAAAGGCCAAGACAAAGAAGTAGTAATAAAATTAATTATTGATAGAGAGTTAGTGGTTGGTGGAAACTAATAATAATATTTTATGAATTCATCTTTCGAGCTTTATAAAAGAAAATTTATAACGGTGACGCGTTTTAGTCATTGAGGTAATTAATATTAATTACAAATTAAGGTGGTACCACGTCAATCACGTCCTTATCGAGGATGTGATTTTTTATTTATAAGGAGGAATATTATGCAAGATTTAGAAAAAATATTAGAAGAGTTAAAAAGTAAGATTGAATTAATTACTAATTTAAATGAACTAAATGATTTAAAGGCAGAATATTTAGGTAAAAAAGGTCATATTAGTATGCTATCGTCTAAAATAGGTTCATTATCAATTGAAGAGAAGAAAACCTTCGGTGCTGAACTTAATAAAATAAAAGTAGCAGCTACTGAACTTGTCGACAGTAAAAGAAAAGCCATTGAAGAGCGCCTTTTAAATGAAAAATTAGCCAATGAAAAAATTGATATTAGTTTGCCAGCTACCAAGATACCAGCTGGTGCCCCTAATATTTTAGAGAAGGTCATTGAAGAGGTAGAAGAGCTATTAATGTCCATGGGCTATGACGTTGTGGATGGTCCTGAAATTGAGGAGGATAAGTTTAATTTTGAAATGTTGAATATTCCTAAGGGGCATCCGGCTAGAGACGCTCAAGATACTTTTTACATTGAAGATGAAACTATATTACTTCGTAGTCAAACGTCACCAGTTCAAGCTCGTACAATGTTAAAGGGTGAGGGAAAGACGCCAATCAGAATGATTTGCCCTGGTAAAACTTATCGCCGTGATGATGATGATGCAACTCATTCTCATCAATTTATGCAGATAGAAGGTTTACTTGTCGATAAGGATATTAGTTTATCTGATTTAAAGGGAACATTTGATACAATTGCTAAAAAATTGTTTGGTGAAGATTGTGAAACACGATTTAGACCAAGTTATTATCAATTTACAGAGCCTTCAGTAGAAACAGATATCAGTTGTTTTAATTGTAAGGGAAAAGGCTGTAACATTTGTAAAAATACTGGATGGATAACGGTATCTGGCGCAGGTATGGTTCATCCTAATGTATTAAGAAATTGCGGTTATGATCCTGATGTTTGGACTGGTTTTGCTTTTGGTTTCGGGGCGGAAAGATTAGCGATGCTTAAATATGGTATCAATGATATTAGGGCATTTTATGCTACCGATTTAAGAGAGACAAAAGTATTTGATCGAAAGGATGTGGACTAATATGATAAGTTTAAACTGGGTAAAAGATTATATTGACTTAGAAGGTGAAGACTTAAAAGAATTAGCTGTTAAAGTTACTAAAGCTGGTGTCAATGTTGAAAAAGTTATAACTAATCATATTGATAATTTAGTAGTAGGTGAAGTCGTTAGTTGTGATATGCATCCGGATAGTGATCATTTACATGTATGTCAAGTAAATATTGGTAAAGAGCAAATTCAAATTGTTTGTGGTGCTGCCAATGTGCGTAAAGGCTTAAAGGTTATCGTTGCCTTACCAGGAGCAGTGTTACCGGGTGACTTCGAAATTAAAGCAGGTAAGATTCGCGGGGTTGAATCTAATGGTATGATATGTGCCTTATTTGAGCTTGGATTAGAAGAGAAAACAGAAGAAACATATAATAAAGGTATAACTGAATTAAGTGATGATGCCAAAGTTGGTACAGATGCACTTAGTTATTTAGGTTTAGATGATACTTTATATGAATTAGACGTTCATAAACATCGTAATAACGACTGTTATTATCATATTGGTTTTGCTTATGAAATCGCCTCTATTTTAAATCGTAAAGTAACTTTACCTAACGATGATTTCAAGGAAATTAATGATGATATTAGCAATCATTTTAGTTTACAAGTTAGAACAGATAAATGTCCTTACTACTTAGCCAAAATGGTCACAGATATCGAAATTAAAGAATCACCAGATTTCATCAAAAAGAGATTAACAGCTGCCGGTATGCGACCAATTAATAATGTAGTTGATATTTCTAACTATGTTATGTTGGAATATGGCCAACCGATGCACTTTTTTGATAAAGATAAATTAGGTGATAAAATTGTTGTCCGTGATGCTTTAGCAAATGAGGAAATTACAACTTTAGATGGAAAGGAACGAATTTTAAAAACGTCAGATATAGTTATTACTGACGGTAGTAAACCAGTATGTATTGCTGGTGTAATGGGCGGATTAAATACTGATGTTGATGAAAATACAAAGACAATTTTGATTGAAAGCGCTATTTTTGATGCGACTAGCATTCGTTATACAGCCAATAATTTAAACTTACGTAGTGAAGCCTCTATTAGATATGGAAAAGGCTTAAATTATGAATATACACAAAAAGCTTTATTACGTGCTTGTCACTTGCTTGAAAAATATGCTAATGCAAAAGTGTTAACTGGAATTATTCAACATGATACAATTGATAAAACGCCAAAAGAAGTAACTTTTAAAGCTGACGATATTAATAAATTATTAGGTATTACTATTAGTACTGATGATATGAAAGTCGAATTAGAACGTTTAGGTTTTACTTATCAACTTACAGACAATATTTTTACGGTGACAATTCCTAATCGTAGAATTGATATTGACCCATTCGTTAATGATATTGCCGAAGAAATTGGTCGTTTATATGGATATCATAATTTAGTATCAACTTTACCTAAGACAACAATTAGAAAAGGTGTATATGTCGGCGATGTTAAATATCGTAAAATGATATCTAAACGTTTAAGAACATTAGGATTAAACGAGTGTAAAACTTATACTTTGACGAGTCCTGATATGGCTAAGTTATTTAGATATGAAACTAAAGAGCAAATTAATTTACCAAATCCGATGAGTACTGATAAATCAGTTATTAGAACTAGTATTCTACCATCTCTTTTAAATACCTATGATTATAATAAGGCTAGAAAAGTTAGTGATATTCTACTATATGAAATCAGTAAAACTTACGATATTAATTACAATGAGGATAGTAAAATTGCCATCCTTATGAAAGGTAATTATCTTGTTAATAATTGGCAGGGTAGTAGTAAAATAGATTTCTATGTTATTAAAGGTGTTATCGAAAATTTACTTGATTATTTAGGTTTTAAAAATCGCTATACTTTTGAAGCTGCAGAAATAGACTCTATGCATCCTGGTATGAGTGCGGTTATTTTAGTAGATCGTGAGCCAATTGGTATTATGGGACGTATTCATCCAAGTTTAAAAAAAGATGATATTTTTGTAGCAGAGTTGTCAATGACTAAACTGTTAGATAAAAAGATTAAGCCAATTAAATATAAAGAAGCTAACAAATATCCAGAAATTATTAAAGATATTGCTTTTGTGGTAAAAAAAGACGTGTCAGCGCTTGAATTGATGAATCAAATAAAAAAAGCTGGCGGGCGATTACTTAATAATATTGATGTCTTTGATGTTTATGTTGGTGAAAATGTCGGAAATGACGAGAAATCATTGGCTTTTAAATTAACCTTTGCAGATCCAACTAGAACTTTAAATGATGATGAAGTTATGAATGTCTTTAATAGAATTATTACTGATGTTGAAAGTAAAATGGGAGTTAAATTACGCGATAAATAATTTAGCTCTTTTTCTTGCAATTAAAGAGTTTTTATAATATAATTTAGTTATAATCGAGGTGGAAAAATGAAAAAAGGGTTTACATTAGTTGAGTTATTAGCAGTATTAGTTATTTTAGCAATTATTGCCACAATATCTTTTCCTATTGTTAGTAATGTTTTAGAAAAGTCTGAGAAAAAAGCTTATGACCAGCAAATAAAGGAATTTGAAAAAGCTGCGAAAAATTTCGAAACGAACAATAGTAATTTATTAATTCAAATAGATGAAAATGATGAGATACAAAATATTAGTTGTTATATTAGCCTGGATACATTAAAAGCGGGTGGCTATTTAGAGGATAAAGAAATAATTAATCCTATGGACGATAGTAGTATGGATAATGCCGTTATTGATTTACAGTATGATGCTGGAAGTAATCAGTATAAATATGTGGTTCATGTTGATGGAAACAGTAATTTAACTGAGTGCGAGATTGTTAAATAAAAGAAAGATATTCTTTCTTTTTTGTTTGTTTCATAAATATTTATGGTGGCGAGTAAACTTATATAGGTGATAATATGGGAATTTTGAAACAATTTCGTTCTTATATTTTAGAAGAAGATTTTACCTTTAGTGTTTATCCCAATAAGATAGATATTTTAAACTATGATAGTATAGGACACTTTGATTCTAATAAAGTTATTATTCGTTATGATAAAGGAACTTTGGTTATAACAGGTGAAAACTTAGTTGTATCAAAGTTGATGCATGATGAAGTTTTAGTATTAGGAAATATTAAAAATATAGAATTAAGGTGATGACATGCAAGATAGTATTTTAAATAGGTTTCGCAATGTTTTAAAAATTAAAATAGAGGGTCGTAATTTAGAACGTTTTATCCATCGAATGATAAAGAATAAAATTGAGATTATCGAGATTAAGTATAAAAACTATAAAGAAGCTTACGTTAAGATTTTTGCTAAAGATTATGAAAAGTTAGAGGAAATTAAAACGATTTATAATATATCAATAGTAGATAGCTATGGTTTAATTAATATTAAAAAAAGAATTAAATATAATACATTTTTAATTAGTTCTATCATTATTGGTTTTATCGCTTTGATATTGTTGACTAATATGATTTTTAGTGTTGACATTATCCATAATAATAAAGATATCCGTAAATTATTATTAACTGAACTTAGTAGTTATAATATTAAACCGGGAACTTTTCGTAAGAGCTATAAATCTTTAGATAAAATTAAAAAAAAGATTTTAAGTGACTATAAAGATAAAATAGAATGGTTAGAAATTGAAAGAGTTGGTACTAAATATATTGTTCGTTTAGAGTTACGTGAATTGAAAGTTGAACCTGAAGTTAACGATAAACGAAATGTAGTTGCAAAAAAATCGGCTATCATTAAAAAGGTTGAAGCCAAAAGTGGTGAAATTGTTAAAAATGTCAATGAATATGTTCAAAAAGGTGATGTAGTTATCACTGGAGAGATTAAGCTAAATGAAGAAGTTAAGAGTACTATTTCAGCCGAAGGTAAGGTATATGGTGAAGTATGGTATAAAGTAAAAACAGAATTTCCTCTTTTTTACAGTGAAAAGCAGGTAACTAATGAGACTAATAAGGTATACGCAGTTAAGATTCTCAATAAAACCATTGAATTATTTAATTTTAAACATTACAAAGATAAGAAAATTGATGAAAAAATTTTATTTAGTAGTTTTTATTTCCCATTTCAAATAACAAAACAAAAGCAAACTAAGATTATTAAAACAGAAAATATTTATACCGAGGAAGAGGCTATTAAGGAGGCTAGTAAATTAGCTTTAGAGAAAATGAACAGTCAATTAAACGACAACGAGTATGTAATCGATCAAAAAAATTTGAAAGTTTCTTTAAAAGATAGTAAAATAATATTAGATACTTTTTTTACTGTTTATGAAGATATAACGGATTATGCTAAAATAGAAGAACAACCAAAAGAGGAGTGATAGGGTGATCGAAGAGACAATCAGAAATATTTTTTATAACGCTTGGCCAATGATTGCTATCTTTTCGATCATTATTATATCCATTCGTGTGACACAGATAATTCTAAATAAAGAGAAATTGGTTTTATACAAAGAGATTATTAATTTAGGTTTTATTATTTATTTATTATGTCTTTTTCATGTTGTTACTTTTCAAGATGTAAGTTGGTCTAGTTCTAACTTTATTCCTTTTAAGGAAATGTTTCGGTATGAATTTGCTAGCCCACTATTTTTTAAAAATGTTATATGTAATATGATGATGTTTTTACCTTATGGCTTTTTTATTTCTTTTTATCTAAAATTAAGAAAAGCTCCAGTAGCATTTATCTTATCTTTATTTGCTTCTATTACTATTGAAACAACACAACTTTTAATTGGTCGCGTATTTGATATTGACGATATTATTTTAAATGTTATCGGAGGTATGTTTGGTTTTTATATTTATGATTTTCTTTGTGACTTTAAAGATCATCTACCAGCGAAGTTAAAAAATAATATTCTTTATGATACTGTGGTCATTATTTTAGTCGGTTTAATGATTTATTATTTATTTAGTGTAGTGAGGATTGGTGGTTAAATTGAACAAGATTGGTATATATAATCAAACTGAAGACGAAGTGCAAGAACTAGCTACAGTTGAAAAACTATTGAACTATGCTGTATCCTATGAAAAATTGGATAATGTAGAATTTAATGTTATTATTGTCGATAATCAAGAGATACATCAACTTAATCGTGAGTGTCGAGGTATCAATCGGCCAACTGACGTTATTACTTTTGCCCTTGAAGATAATACTGATTTCCCTGACTTAGATATACGTATTTTAGGCGATATTTATATATCGCTAGATAAAGCTAAAGGACAAGCTTTAGAGTATGGACATAGTTTTTTAAGAGAACTATCTTTTCTAGCTGTTCATGGTTTTTTACATTTGTTAGGTTATGATCATATGGAAGAGAATGATGAGAAAATAATGTTTGATAAACAGGAGGAAATTTTGAATGGATTCGGAATTAAGAGGTAAATTAAAACAAAAAGGTTTAAAACGCCTATTTAACAGCTTCAAATATGCTTGGGAAGGGATTGTTTATGCTTTAAAGTATGAACAAAATATGCTTATTCATCTATTGGCAACAGTGTTAGTAATTATTCTAGGATTGATTGTTGAATTATCTTTAGTTGAGTGGTTATTCTGTCTTATTCTGATTGGCCTTGTGATAGCTACAGAATTAATAAATTCCTCGCTAGAAGCAGTTGTTGATTTAGTAAGCCCCAATAAAAATAGTTTAGCTAAAGTAGCTAAAGATACCGCTTCAGGAGCCGTCTTAGTTTTAGCACTTACAGCTTTAATTGTTGGATTAATTATCTTTATTCCTAAAATTATCATTTTAATAGGAGGGAACATTTAACTATGCATTATAAATTATTAAAGTTATTAGAAAATTCTTATAGTCCTTATTCACATTTTCGTGTAGCTAGCATTGTTGTTATGAAGGATGGCAAAGAATTTAGCGGAGTAAATGTGGAAAATGCTAGCTATGGAGCTAGTATATGTGCGGAAAGAAGTGCATTAGTTAGCGCTATTAGCGCTGGCTATAAACGTTATGATTTTGAAAAATTATATGTTATGTGTGATAATGATAAAATTAGTATGTCTTGTTTTTTATGTCGCCAATTTATATCCGAGTTGTTTGAAAAAGATAAGATTATAGTAGCTATGAATCCAAGTGGAGAAACTAAGGAACTTAAAGTAGCAGAACTTTGCCCTTATCCTTTTAGTGATGAGGATTTAAAATGATGCGTTCTGGTTTTGTTGGGTTAATCGGTAGACCCAATGTTGGTAAATCTACTTTGGTTAATAGTATAGTAGGTCGGAAAGTAGCAATTACTTCAAATAAGCCTCAAACTACAAGAAATATTATTCACGGTGTTTACACTGATATTGATGCGCAAATTGTTTTTGTTGATACACCAGGTATTCATAAACCTAATCATAAATTAGGTAAGTATTTAAATAAACAAGCTTATTATAGTATTGACGACGTCGATGTTATTTTGATGTTGATAGATGCTAGCATGGGTTTGGGTAAAGGCGATAAATTTATTTTAGAACGACTAGAAGATATTAATAAACCGGTTATTTTAGTTATTAATAAAATAGATAAGATAAATCGGTTAGACGTTTTGCCTTTAATTAACGAATATAAGAGATTATATGATTTTGATGAAATTGTACCTTTATCAGCATTAAAAAAGGATAATACGAAAGAGTTAGTTAAAGTTTTAAAAGCTTATTTAAAAGACGAATTTCAATATTATGAAGAAGGTCAGATAACAAACAAACCGATCGAATTTGTTATATCTGAGATTATTCGCGAAAAAGTGTTTGAACTTACAGATGATGAAGTTCCACATTCTATAACATGTTTAGTTGACAGTATTGAGGTGGGAAAAAGTAGTTATACCATTAATGCTTCAATTATCGTCGATCGTGATGCATTAAAGAAGATTATCATTGGTAAGGGTGGCCTTAAAATAAAAGAAATTGGGATTAGAGCGCGTAATGACATTGAGGCTTATTTAGGCAAAAAGATATATCTAGATTTATATGTAAAGACTGTTAAGAAATGGCGCGATAAAGATAAATATTTGGCGGAATTTGGATATAATGAATTTGAATAATTTTTTAAAATATTATCATCATGAAAATAGAGGTGATAATATGGATAGCGAATTATTATGGGAAATGTTTCGAACAACGGGAAAAATTGAGTATTATATGAAATATAAAAAAGCATTGAAAGAGGGAAAATAGTGGATGTAGTAGTAGGAAAAACATATAGGCATTTTAAGGGTAACTATTATAAAGTTATCTGTATTGCCAATGATTCAGAAACACCTGTAGGTGAAGAGCCTAGACAGTTAGTAGTATATGAGGCCCTTTATGGCAATCATAAAATATGGGTACGAGATTATGACATGTTTTGTTCAAAAGTAGATAAAGAAAGTCATCCTGATGTTTTGCAAGAATATCGTTTTGAAAAAATAGATTAGTGGTGGTACTATGATTTCACAAGTAGAAGGTATTATTTTAAATACTAGAGACTACGGGGAGAGTAGTAGAATTCTCAGTGTTTTAACTAAAGAGTACGGTTTAATTGGCGTTATGGCTAAAGGCTGTAAAAGATTAAAAAGTGATATTAAAGTTGTTAGTGAAAAATTAAGTTATGCTAAATTAAATATCTATTATAAAGAAGATAAATTATCTACTTTGGCTAGTGCTGATATCATTAATAATTTTTCCAATATAAAAAAAGATATTACTAAAATCAGCTTTGCTAGTTTTTTATTAGAATTAACTGAACAAGTGGTCAAACAAAATAATTCTAAAGATATATATTCATTATTAATTAATGCTTTAATAAAAATAAATGATGGCTTTGATGCTTTAGTAATAACTAACATTATCGAACTAAAATATTTAGATTATTTAGGTGTGATGCCGATTATCGATAGCTGTAGTATCTGTGGCAATCAAACATCAATCGCGACGCTTTCCAGTGCTAAAGGTGGGTACGTTTGTAACAATTGTTTAACTAACGAAAGGTTAGTTAGTGATAAAACAATTAAATTGATTCGTTTATTTTATTATGTTGATATTGCTAAGATATCAAAATTAGAAGTTAGCAATTTAGAAAAGAAAGAAATTAATGAGTTTTTAGATGAGTATTATGAAAGTTATACAGGACTTTATTTAAAAAGCAAAAGTTTTTTGAAGAATTTAAATAAAATAATTTAGTCTTGTTGACTAAATTATTTGAATATAATACAATAGTAATGTATTGATAAATGTGATGAGAGGCTTGGAAACCTGGAGCAATATATTTAAAAGTGATTCTTTTAGAATAAGTAAGGTGGAACCGCGGTCATTCGTCCTTACATAATCTAGAAGTTTTTTTATATGAGGGTGGTTTTGTAATGAAAAGAAAAATAAGAAATTTAAATATTAAAAATTATTATCGCATATTTAATAGGTATGCTGATGAATCTGAAAGGGAAAATTACCATGGTGTTAAAAATGCTAATGAGGCAGATGAAATTATTAAACAGTTTTTAGGTGAAAATAATATAGATTCTATAGTTCACATGAAACTGTTTACTGATAAGCCATGTAAAGAAGATGTTATAACCTTGATTGGAACAAAGCAAATTATGCAAATTAGTGATTCTTTGTATATGGTATACCTAGATGAAATAAACAATAAACTATGTGAAGATATGAACTATGAGAGGAATAAAGTTTCTATTTGTGAAGATACAGAATTTATCTTAAATTTATGTAGTAGTGGTTTTATTTACAATGAGAGTGATAAGACTAAAATAGATAAAGTTTATATTTATTTGGCAGATCGATTTGGTCGTCAGTTTATTAGTGATTTATTTAAAGATGTTTTTGAAAATTCAGATGACATAATCAAAGCTTATTACCGTGATAATAGGAATTTAAAACTTGTTTGTGGCGATAGAGTTTTATTAATTAATCAAAAAATGTATACCCATATATCATACGATATATTACAACATAATAAACGGGTTCAAAAGAACAAAATATTAATCAAAAAGTAATGGGAGTGACTTTATATTATGAATAATTTAAATATGGAAAAATTAGTTAACCTATGTAAACAATATGGTTTTATTTATCAAGGTAGTGAAATATATGGTGGTTTAGCAAATTCTTGGGATTATGGACCGTTAGGTGCTTTACTTAAAAGTAATGTTAAAGAAGCCTGGTTAAAAAAATTTATTCAAGAGGATCCTAATAATGTTGGGTTAGATAGTGGTATTTTAATGAACCCTAAAACATGGGAAGCAAGTGGCCATTTAAAAACGTTCTCTGATCCTTTAATTGATTGTAAAGATTGTAAGACACGTCATCGCGCTGACAAATTAATTGAAGATTATGGCTATGCTGATGCTGGTAGTTTAACCCAGGATCAAATGATTGCCTTTATTCGGGAAAATCATATAAAGTGTCCGAAATGTGGTAAAGAGAATTTCACTGATATTCGTCAGTTTAATTTAATGTTTAAAACTTTTCAAGGCGTTACTGAAGATGCCAAGGCCACTATTTATTTAAGACCAGAGACAGCTCAAGGAATTTTTGTTAACTTTTTAAATGTTCAAAGAAGTATGCGTTTAAAAGTGCCTTTTGGTATTGGCCAAGTCGGCAAGAGTTTTCGTAATGAAATCACTCCTGGTAATTTTATTTTCCGTGTTCGTGAATTTGAACAAATGGAATTGGAATTTTTCTGTAAACCTGGAACAGAATTAGAATGGCATAAGTATTATAAAAATTATTGCTATAATTATTTATTATCTCTAGGAATAAAAGCAGAAAATTTACGTCTTCGTGATCACGCTAAAGAAGAGTTAAGTTTTTATAGTAATGCCACAACCGATATCGAATATAAATTTCCTTTTGGATGGGGTGAACTTTGGGGAATCGCATCTAGAACAGATTACGATTTAACACAGCACCAAAATGTGTCAGGGCAGTCTATGACATATTTAGACCCAGAGACTAATGAAAAATATATACCATATGTAATAGAACCGTCAGTAGGTGTTGAAAGAACCATTTTAACTGTTCTTTGCGATGCTTATGAAGAGGAAACTTTAGAAGATGGAACTACGAGAGAGATTATGCATTTCCATCCTTTTATTGCCCCTTATAAGGTTGCTGTTTTCCCACTAGTAAAAAAACATCATAGTGATAAAGCTAAAGATGTATATCGTGAATTAAGTAAATATTTTTCGACCACATATGACGAAAGTGGTAATATAGGTAAAAGATATCGCCGGCAAGACATTATTGGAACACCTTTTTGTATAACTATTGATGAGGAGACGATCAACAATAATACTGTTACTATACGTGATCGTGATACTATGAAACAAGTAACAATCAAGTTAGATGAAGTTGCTGATTATATTAAGACTAGGATTGAATTCTAAGGAAGCATAAAGCTTTCTTTTTCGTTTACAATAATAATATTAACAATCGATTGTTAATATTGACATATAGTAGTAAAAATCGATATAATTTGATCAGTATAGAAAGAAGGAAGTATATGAAAAAGAAAAGTGGATTTACCTTGATAGAACTATTAGCAGTAATCGTAATACTGGCTATAATCGCCTTAATAGCGACCCCAATGGTTTTAAAATATATCCAAAATGCTAAAGAACAATCAGGAGAGCAGAGTATAAAAGCTATGGTGAAAGCTGCTGAAACATATCGTATGGCTAATTATGATAGTACAGATTTTCCCATGACAATCTATTTTCCAGATTCAGATAATACGTTAAATTTAAAAAATATTGATCGAGCTAATGGCTATTTAAATATTAATGATAAAGGAGATAGTGAACTATTAATTACGATAGATAATATTACATACGCTAAGAATTATGGAGACGATAAAATATATAATTTAAATAAAGATAATTATATATATGATGGTAGTTCAGAAGAATGGATTGTGTCTAAAAATAATCCCGAAAAATTAATTACTTGGAACCCCATAAAGTATGGTATAGAAAGTTTCATTTTCGAATATGTTAATATTAATTTGGTGTTTTATACTGTAAATAAAACCAATTTTCCAAATAATTTTGTACAAAAAATAGAAAAGAAAGAAACTTTAGAAGCGACTGTTAAAGAATTTGAGACAGAATATAAAAAATACATGCGTTATGTTCCAAAAATACTTAAAGATGAGGTTTTACTTTTAGCAGATATGATGGAAGATAAATTTGGTTCCACTGTCAATGACAATAGTTTGATTTCCGATGATGAAATTAGTGATTATTTGGTAGAAAATCAATCTAAAATTCCTTTACAATATCATTTGTTATTCACTGGCAGTGATATAGACTTTCGTATAGCTAATAAAGGCATTGATATTACAACTATTATTCCAGGAAAGGTAAATGGTAATAAGATTACGACAATTGCTAGGGATACAGTAGGTGAAGATTGTGAAGATACAACAGAATGTATAACCTTATATGATAAGGGAAATAATTATTATTATAACTTAATTATTTCCGAAGGAATTGAAGAAATTGGTACAGGTTATTTTAAAGCAGGACAAGTTTATAGCTTGAAGCTTCCGAGTACACTTAAAGAAATTGGTAATACTGCGTTTAATACTAATCATATTGTTAATTTGACTTTACCAAAAGGGTTAACGAGAATTGATAATGGAGCTTTTAATACAAATGAAATTTCGGGTAAGTTAGTTATTCCGGATACAGTAACATCATTAGGTATTTCAGCATTTAGATCAAATAAAATTTCTGAAGTAGTTATTTCTAAAGGCTTGTCTATCATACCAGCACAAGTATTTGCTTATAATCAAATAAATGGAAAATTGGTTATACCCGATAATATAACTACAATTAATGCTGGTGCATTTTCTAATAATAAAATTACTGAAGTAGTTATACCGGCATCAGTAACTACAATTGCGACTAATGCTTTTGGTGCTAATCAAATAAAAAAAGTAACTATCGAAGGAGATAAAACAAGATTCAATGATATTTGGACAAAAATTGGTTTTCCGGCTGAATTGATGCCAAATGATTAAAGGAGGATAAAGCTCCTTTTTTTGTTTACAATAATAATATTAACAAGTTATTATTAATATTGACATATGGTAGTAAAAATCGATATAATTTGTTTAGTATAGAAAGTAGGAAGTATATGAAAAAGAAAAGTGGATTTACCTTGATAGAACTGTTGGCTGTAATAGTAATACTAGCCATAATCGCCTTAATAGCGACCCCAATGGTCTTAAAGTATATTGAAAGTTCTAAAAAAGGATCATTTGAAAGTAGTGTTGATACAATTGAACGCGCTGTTGATTTAAAAATTGTCGATATGGAGAAATCTAATCAATTGAAGTATCCAGTTGAAATAGATGTTCAAGATTTAGATATTAAAAATAAAAAAGGTTTAATTGGAACAGTAACAGTTAGTAAAGACGATAAGAATAATAATGTGTATACATATGATCTTACGAACGGTGAGTATAACTTAATCGGTACTAAAGACAATAAAGCCTATAAAGTTGATAAGTCAGTCAAATTAAAATTTAAGACTGATAATGGAATTGTTGATAAAAACAATAATTATGTATATTCATTTTATACAGATACGGTAGATCTTTTGGAAGGGTATGGTTCAATAGAGTTATCTGATTTTATTGATGTTGAAAATGGTAGTATCGAGTTTATTCAAAATGAATATAGTACATATTCAACCGGAGCTAAAATCATCTTAAAAGATAAAGATGGAAAAGTAGCTCAAAAGTACACCGTAATAATATTTGGTGATATTAATGGTGATGGTTGGACTGATGGTTCAGATCTGTCAGATTTGGATTGGTATTTATACTATGGGAACCGTGATTACTTTTTAAAAAGTTATGCTTTGTTTGCTGCTGATGTTAATCGAGATGGTCAAATAACGAAAGATGATTATCAGATTATAGAGGATACCTCGGTATATATTTGTTTGTACAATAATATAACTTATGAATGCCTACCATTCGAATAATCTTTAATTAACGTGATATATTATGAGAGTTTATAGCATTGAAAATATATTTACTATTGCTAAAAAGGAAATAACTTTCCTTTTTTTTATATTTTTGTTATAATGAATTTATGATAATACTGGAGGCGTAGTATAGATGGCAAAAAAGAAAAAAAGAAAAAATGATGGTAAGAAAAAGCCTAGTTATCAAGTTGAATTAGTTGGTCTTTTATTGATTATTATATCAATTTTAGGTTTTGGTCGTTTTGGCCCAGTAGGTGAGGCTATTAGCGCTTTTGGAGCTTTTTTAGTTGGTGTATGGTATAATGTCTTATTATTTGTAGTTATGTTGATTGGTATCTATATGATGATTAAACGTGAAGCTCCAGATTTTTTAACTTCTAAATTTATTGGTTTATATGTTTTTACAATTGGAATATTAATTTTTTCTCACATTGGTTATATTGAAAAGAACGAGCTAGCTTTAAATCAAATTTTTAACGAAACAATAGATAATTTTATGGCGAGTACAAAAGTTATATCTAATATTCAAGGTGGCGGAATTTTAGGAGCTATTAGCTCTTGGGCTTTCGTTAGTTTATTTGAAGTGAAGGGAACCAAAATTGTAGTTTGGGCAATGCTTATTTGCGGAATTATTATGTTTACCGGCATGTCCATCTATGATATGTTAAATAATGCAAAAGAAAAAGCCAAAGGAGTCTTTAAACACCATCCTAAGAAGGAAAAAGAGGAAAAAGGAAGTAAGGCCATTATTCATTCTAGTGATGATGAAGATAATAAGATAGTGGTTTCTAGTGTTGATGAGTTGATTCACTCTAGCGATGATAAGGCTAATGAACCGATTGTTAGTAATGCTATCGAACGGAAAGAAGAAGAGGTTATCGATAGTAAAGGATATATTTATCCGCCAATTTCTTTGCTAAATAAACCTGTTAAAAGTAAGAAAAATGACAATCATGATGCGATTAAAGATAATATTCCTATCTTGGAATCTGTTTTTCACGATTTTGGAATTGAAGGTAAGGTGGTAGCAGCTAATGTTGGACCATCTGTCACACAATATGAGTTAGAGTTGAAATCAGGAACTAAAGTTAGTAAGGTTTTAAGTATTCATCGTGAGATTGCTTTGGCGTTAGCCGCTAAAGATGTTCGTATTCAAGCGCCGATACCAGGTAAAAAGACAGTTGGTGTTGAAATACCAAATAAGTCAATTTCTATGGTCAGTGTTAGAGAAATATTAGAAGCTATTCCAAAGAGTATGGAAAATAGTAAATTAGCCGTAACTTTAGGCCGTAACATTATGGGAATGCCAATTTATTGTGAAATAAATAAAACACCGCACTTATTAGTGGCAGGAGCTACTGGTAGTGGTAAATCAGTTTGTATTAATAGTATTATTATTTCTATTTTGATGCGAGCTAAACCAGATGAAGTAAAATTAGTATTGGTTGATCCTAAAAAAGTAGAATTGTCTATGTATAATGGGGTACCACATTTATTAGCACCCGTAGTAACTGACCCTAAAAAAGCCAATATTGCATTAAAGAAAATCGTCGTCGAAATGGAACGTCGTTATGATTTGTTCAGTGATAGTGGTACAAAAAATATTGCTAGCTATAATTCGATGATTGATAAGAAGAATGAGAAGTTGCCTGATGATCAAAAAACAAAGCATCTACCATATATCGTAGTTATTATTGATGAATTAGCTGATTTAATGCTAGTTGCTGCTAAAGAAGTTGAAGACTCTATTATGCGTATTACCCAAATGGCACGTGCAGCAGGGATTCATTTGATTGTTGCTACACAAAGACCATCAACTGATGTTATTACCGGGGTTGTTAAAGCAAATATACCATCACGTATATCATTCGCTGTTTCTTCAAGCATTGATTCTAGAACTATTTTGGATATGAGTGGAGCAGAAAAATTGTTAGGTAAAGGTGATATGTTATTTTTACCAATGGGTGAAAATGTTCCAATTCGTGTCCAAGGAACTTTTATTAGTGAGGAAGAGATAAAAGCTGTTGTAGATCACACTGTTGCTCAACAAAAGGCTCATTATGATGAGACTTTATTAATGGATGAAGAAGAGATGAATGCTAAATCATCTTTTGACGGACCAAGTACAAGTAATTCTAGAGATGCCGACGAAGAGCCTTTATATAATGAAATTGTTGAATTTGTTGTGACACAAGGCAAAGCTAGTGCGTCACTTTTACAACGAAGATTTCACTTGGGGTATAATCGTGCCGCCCGTGTCATTGATATTTTAGAAGAACGTGGTATTATCGGCCCAGTAAATGGCTCAAAACCTCGTGAAGTATTGGTTAAAATAGAAAAAGAAAATGATGAATAATCATTTTCTTTTTTGTTTACAATAATAATATTAAGAAGTTATTATTAATATTGACATATGGTAGTAAAAATCGATATAATTTGATTAGTATAGAAAGTAGGAAGTATATGAAAAAGAGAAATGGATTTACCTTGATAGAACTATTGGCTGTAATAGTTATATTAGCAATAATAGCTTTAATAGCGACCCCAATGGTCTTAAAGTATATTGAAAGTTCTAAAAAAGGATCATTTGAAAGTAGTGTTGATGCAATTGAACGAGCTGTTGATTTAAAAATTGTCGATATGGAGAAATCTAATCAATTGAAGTATCCAGTTGAAATAGATGTTCAAGATTTAGATATTAAAAATAAAAAAGGTTTAATTGGAACAGTAACAGTTAGTAAAGACGATAAGAATAATAATGTGTATACATATGATCTTACGAATGGTGAGTATAACTTAATTGGCACTAAAGACAATAAAGCCTATAAAGTTGATAAAAGTGCGAAATTGGTTTTTAAGACAGAAAATGGAATTGTTGATAAAAACAATAATTATGTATATTCATTTTATACAGATACAGTAGATCTTTTGGAAGGATATGGTTCAATAGAATTATCTGATTTTATTGATGTTGAAAATGGTAGTATCGAGTTTATTCAAAATGAGTATAGTACATATTCAACCGGAGCTAAAATCATCTTAAAAGATAAGGATGGAAAAGTAGCTCAAAAGTACACCGTAATAATATTTGGTGATATTGATGGTAGTGGATGGATTGATTCATCCGATGGATCCATGGTTGAATATTACCTATTAAAAGGTAATGTTGTTGGACAACAAGTAATGACAAATTATGAAATATTTGCTAGTGATATGAATAATGATGGTAAAATTACTGAAGATGATGCTAATATCATTTATGAATATGAAGGTTGGCTTTGTAATTATAATCAAATCAGCCGCGAATGTAACCCTATGAGTTAGAAATAATTATTAAAAAACAACAGAAAATCAAAGAAAGCATAAAGCTTTCTTTTTTCGTAAATAATAAAGATAATAGATAGTAAAAGTTAATATTAAGAGTAGATTGTTAATATTGACATTTCTCGACATAATATATAAAATTAGTATAGTAAGAAAGTAGGGAAAGAATGAAAAAGAAAAGTGGATTTACCTTGATAGAACTATTAGCAGTAATCGTAATACTGGCTATAATCGCCTTAATAGCGACCCCAATGGTTTTAAAATATATCCAAAATGCTAAAGAACAATCAGGAGAGCAGAGTATAAAAGCTATGGTGAAAGCTGCTGAAACATATCGTATGGCTAATTATGATAGTACAGATTTTCCGATGACAATCTATTTTCCAGATCCAGATAATACGTTAAATTTAAAAAATATTGATCGAGCTAATGGCTATTTAAATATTAATGATAAAGGAGATAGTGAACTATTAATTACGATAGATAATATTACATACGCTAAGAATTATGGAGACGATAAAATATATAATTTAAATAAAGATAATTATATATATGATGGTAGTTCAGAAGAATGGATTGTGTCTAAAAATAATCCCGAAAAATTAATTACTTGGAACCCCATAGGCGGTTTCGGCATAGAAACCACGGTTGGTGATTATATTAATTTATCTTATTTTTATTATTGCGAATCTGTTTCATCATATCCATCAAATTTTCAACAGACTATTGATAAAAAAGAAAGCCTAGATGCTTCTTTGAAAGAATTTGAAGTGAAAAACAAAGGTTTTATGCGTTTTATTCCAACTGTTTTGAAAGATGAAGTAGATATTTTAAATTCTAAACTGAAAGATAAATATGGTCAATCCATAACTGATACAACGTTAATATCCTATGAAGAAATAGATGGTTTTTTTGAACAAATACAAGCGGATATACCTATAATATATGAGTGGATTTACGGTACTGGTGATTTTAATTTCAGATTAGATAATAACTCAAAAATTGATGTGACTACAGTTATTCCTGGCAAAGTTAATGGCAATGAAATTACAACAATTGAAAAATATAATACTGTTGAGGACTGTGAAAGCATGGCCGAGTGCATTAATCTATATGCTGGTGGAAGTAATTACTATTATAATTTAATTATTTCTGAAGGAATTGAAACGATTGGTGATGGTTATTTCCGTAATCGTCAAGTTTATAGTTTAAAACTACCGACGACTATTAAAGAAATTGGTAGTAATAGTTTTCACTATAATAAAATAGCTGGATCATTAGCAATTCCTGATTCTGTTACTTCTCTAGGAAACTTTGCTTTTGCAAACAATCAAATAAATTCTGTTAATATACCTAAAGGATTAACCATTATACCGAGTTTTGCATTTGCCTATAATAAAATTAATGGCAAATTGGTTATACCAGATAATATAACGCAGATTAACACTGGAGCCTTTCGCGATAATGAAATAACTGAATTGGTTATTCCAGCTTCTGTCACGACAATTCAAAGAGTCGCATTTACTAATAACTCCATTAAAAAGATAACCATTGAGGGGGATAAAACACGTTTTAATGATATTTGGACTACGATTGGATTACCAGCTGAATTGATGCCGAGTTAAAAATAGTTAAATTCATTATTCATAAGGGAAACATTTGTTATTTTCCTTTTTTTTTGCTATAATTACTAATGGTGATAAGATGGCAAAGTATGATGAGAGCTCAATTAAAATATTAGAGGGTCTAGAAGCAGTAAGAAAAAGACCAGGTATGTATATTGGGTCGACTGACAAACGTGGATTACACCATTTAGTGTGGGAGATAGTTGATAACAGTATTGATGAAGTTATCAATGGTTTTGGTAAAAAAATTAAAATAACTATTAATAGTGATAAAAGTATTACTGTAGAGGATGAAGGTCGTGGTGTACCAGTTGGTATGCATGCTAGTGGTATGTCTACGCCAGAAGTTATATATACAGTATTGCATGCTGGTGGTAAGTTTGAAAGTGGTGGCTATAAAGTATCAGGCGGGCTTCATGGTGTTGGAGCTAGTGTAGTAAATGCCTTATCAAAATGGATGGAAGTCAACATCAAAAGAGAAGGTTATGAATATTATATTCGTTTTGAAAAAGGTGGACAAACTGTTGTACCTTTAAAGAAAATGGCTAAAACCAGTAAAACAGGAACTAAAGTTACTTTTATGCCCGATGATACAATTTTTTCAACTGTTGATTTTTCGTTTACAACTATTTGTGAAAGAATGCAAGAGAATGCATTCTTAATGAAAGGTTTAACTGTTGAGGTTCATGATATAGCTGATGATAAACATGAAATTTTTAATTATGAAAATGGGTTAGAAGCTTTTGTTACTTATTTGAATGATGGTAAGACACCATTACACAAAGTTGTTCACTTTTTGGGTAGTAAAGACGGTATTAATGTTGAGGTGGCTTTTCAGTATACCGATACATATTCGGAAAACGTTATTTCCTTTGTTAACAATGTTAAAACTGGTGATGGTGGAACGCATGAAGTAGGATTTAAAACAGCTTTAACTAGAGTCTATAATGATTATGCACGTAGTAATGGCTATTTGAAGAATAAAGATAAGAATTTAGAAGGTAATGATACTCGTGAAGGAATAACAGCGATTATTAGTTTACAGATTCCTGAAAATTTATTACAGTTTGAGGGTCAAACAAAGGGTAAATTAGGAACGCCACAAGCTCGTACTATCGTTGATGGAATCGTATCAGAACAGCTACAATTCTTTTTAGAAGAGAATAAAGAAATAGCTGATAAAATTTTGGCTAAAATGATTAAAAGTAAAGCTGTTCGTGAAGCTGCTAGAAAGGCCCGTGACGAGGCGCGAAATGGTAAGGATAAGGGTAAGAAGGAACGTGCTTTATCAGGTAAATTAGCACCAGCTCAGTCGAAGAATCCTAAAAAGAATGAATTGTTTTTAGTAGAGGGTGATTCGGCTGGTGGTTCAGCTAAAGGAGGTCGTGATCGTAAGTTTCAGGCTATCTTACCATTGCGTGGTAAAGTTATAAATACGGAAAAAACCCGAATGGAAGAGATATTAAAAAATGAAGAAATTAATACGATGATTCATACGATTGGTGCGGGTGTAGGATCTGATTTTACAATCGAAGATTCTAACTATGATAAGATTATTATCATGACCGATGCCGATGATGATGGAGCCCATATTCAAATTTTGTTAATTACTTTTTTCTATCGTTATATGAAACCGTTAATTGAAGCTGGAAAACTGTATATTGCCTTACCACCTTTGTATAAATTAGATTATGGTAAAAAACATTTTTATGCTTGGGATGATGATGAACTTGAAGAAATCAAAAAAAATAACAGTGGTAAGGCCAGTATTCAACGTTATAAAGGACTAGGAGAAATGAATGCTGATCAGTTATGGGAGACAACAATGAATCCTGATACGAGAATGTTAATACGTATTAACATTAATGATGTCGCTTTAGCCGAAAAACGTGTTAGTGTACTTATGGGCGATAAGGTTGAACCTCGTAAAGATTGGATCGAAGAGAATGTTGTTTTTACATTAGAAGACAACTATAAAATATAGTAGGTGATTAAATGCAAGATGTTATAAAAAGAATTCACGATTATGCTTTAGAAGACATTATGGGTGATCGCTTTGGACGTTATGCTAAAACGATTATTCAAGATCGTGCTATTCCTGATGTTCGAGATGGATTAAAACCGGTTCAAAGAAGAATTTTATATGCGATGTTTCGTGCTGGGAATACCTATGATAAAGGTTATATTAAATGCGCCTCTACTGTTGGTGATGTGTTAGGTAAGTTTCACCCACATGGTGATTCATCAGTTTATGATGCGATGGTACGTATGAGTCAGTGGTGGAAACAGAGTCATACTTTGATTGATATTCATGGAAATAATGGTTCTATGGATGGAGATCCTCCGGCTGCTTACCGTTATACAGAGGCCCGTCTAGCAAAGATTAGTCATGATTTATTAGGTGATTTGGAAAAAGATACTGTCAATTGGGCGCCTAATTTTGATGATCGTTTTCTAGAACCGACCGTTTTACCAGCTAAATTTCCTAATTTATTAGTTAATGGTACTAACGGAATTAGTGCTGGTTATGCTACCAATATTCCACCGCATAATTTAGGAGAAGTAATTGATGCTACCATAAAGCGGATTGATAGTCCTAATTGTCATTTAGATACAATTTTAGATATAATTAAAGGACCTGATTTCCCTACCGGCGGGATTGCCGAAGGAAAAGAGGGAATTAAAGATGCTTTTACCAAAGGAAAAGGTAAGGTCATTGTCAGAGCTAAATTAGAATTTGCTAAAGAGAAGAATAAGCAACAAATTATCGTGACGGAAATTCCTTTTGAAGTTAATAAAGCTTTATTAGTAAAAAAGATCGATGAAATTAGAATTGACAAAAAGGTCGATGGCATTACCGAAGTACGCGACGAATCTGATCGTGAAGGATTACGTATAGCTATTGATTTGAAAAAAGATGCTGATAGGGAATTAATTCTAAATTACTTATATAAAAATACTGATTTACAAGTATCATATAATTATAATATGGTGGCTATTGTTAATAGAAGACCGATGACCTTAGGTATTTTAAGTATTATTGATGCTTACATAGCTCATCAAAAAGAATGTATTACGAGACGGACACAATTCGATTTAGATCATGCCAAAGCCAAATACCATATTTTAGAAGGTCTAATTAAAGCTATGAGTATTTTAGATGAAGTTATTGCTGTTATCCGTGCTAGTAAAAATAAAGGTGATGCTATCGATAATTTAGTTGCTAAATTTGCTTTTACTAAAGAACAAGCTAAGGCGATTGTTGAATTACAATTATATCGTTTAACTAATACTGACGTTGTTGAAGTCGAGACCCAAATGGCAGAACTTCAAAAAAATATTAATATATGGACACAGATTTTAAATAATGAAGAGGCTTTGAAACATGTCATGAAAACGGAATTAAAAATTATAAAAAAAGAATATGCTGTTCCTAGAAAAACAGAAATTAAAGATGAAGTAACGGAGATTAAAATTGATACTACCAAGATGTTACCAAAAGAAGATTGTATAGTAGTCGTTACTAAAGAAGGATATGTTAAACGTGTCTCTTTACGTAGCTATAATAAAGAAGATCAGACAACGGTTAAAGATGGTGACTATGTTATTGGTTTATATCAACTAAATACAATGGATACGGTGCTTATTTTTACTAATCTAGGTAACTATTTATATGTACCTGTTCATGAACTACCAGAGTTAAAATGGAAAGAATTAGGTAAGCATATTAGCAATATTATTAAAATTTCTGCTGATGAACATTTGGTTGCAGTTTATCCGGTTAAAGATTTTACCACTGAAAAATATATTACTATTTTTACTAAAAATGGTATGGTTAAGAAGACGAAGTTGGAAGAATTTAAAGTTCAACGTTATTCTAAACCGATGACTTGTATAAAATTAAAAACCTCTGATGATGAGGTGGTAAGTGTTTGTACTAGCGATGGCGATGATATTTTTATCGCTACATATAATGGATATGGTTTGCGCTACAAAAATAGTGAAGTTCCAGTCACTGGCGTCAAATCAAGTGGCGTTAAGGCTATAACACTAAAAAATGACTATGTGGTATCTGGTAATGTTTTTGATGCTGATAAGGTCGAATATATTACCTTGTTTACAACTAAAAATACTGCTAAGCGTATTAAAATAACTGATTTTGAACCAATTGCTCGTGGACGTAAAGGGTTGTTAATTATTCGCGAGGTAAAAACAAATCCGTACTATATTAAAAACGCCTTTGTTTTATCGCATCGTGCCAATATAATCATCAAAACTACTGAAGGATTCCAATCTGTAAAAATAACAGAATTACCGATTACTGATCGTTATTCTACAGGAGCTTCCGTGTCTAAACATACTATCTATGATGTTTATGTCGAAAAAGGGCTTGTTAATTTAGAACACCCTTTAATGAAAGAGGAATCTAAAGTAGACGAAGATGTTGTATCGTTAGAACATATTGACGAACAAATTATGACGATTGATGATTTTCTAGATGATTTTGAAATTTAATGCCTTTCAAAGGCATTTTTTTCTTTGTTGAATAAATTCATATTTAATGTTATGATAATAATAGTGATTTGTCGTATTGTGATAATTCTTAACATATTATTAGTAGAGGTAGTTATAAATGAAGAGAAGTAAGTTTTATAATTTGTTTTGGATTTTTATCATCGGAAGTGTTTTCGGTTGGTTAGTAGAAGTTTTATTTGCATTTGCAAAACATGGACAATTTTATAACCGTTCTTCCCTTATTTATGGCCCTTTTGGTATGGCCTATGGAATTGGGGCGGTTGTATTAACATTATGTTTAAAAAACATGAAAAATAAAAGCCTGTTTCAAATATTTACTATTTCCTTTTTATCGGGATCGATATGTGAATATATTTTTTCATGGGGCATGGAATTAGTATTGGGATTCTGTTGTTGGGATTATAGTGATTTACCTTTAAATATCAATGGGAGAATATGTTTATTATATTCTGTCTTTTGGGGGATTTTAGGTATTGCTTGGGTTAAAGTTATATATCCGGAATTACTTAGAATGATTAAAAGGATACCTTATGATATAGGAACTAAAATTATGAAGGGCTTAATTGTTTTTTTAATTTTAGATATTATTATTTCTGCTGCTGCTGTGTACCGTCAGTATGATCGTAAAAATAATGTTAAAGCTGAAAATGCGATTCAAGTATTTCTCGATAAATACTATAACGATGAATTTTTAGAATTTGTATATCCAGGTATAAATGAATTAAATAAGGGTGGTTAGTTATGAAAGTTTTATTATTATCTTGTAATACTGGTGAAGGACATAATTCTGCGGCTCGTGCTTTAAAAGAACAGTTAGAAGAATATCACATTACCTGTGATTTTGTCGATGCCTTAGGTTTAGCTAATAAAAAGATTTCTAAGAAAATTACGGATCTTTATGTTGCTTCGACAGCTGGTAATCCAACTGTTTTTAAGATGATGTATAAGGCAGGCGAATTATACAGTAAAATAAAAATAAAATCTCCTGTTTATGGTATGAATAAACTTTGTAAAAAAAGTTTAACTAAGTTTATTAATGATGGAAATTATGATGTAATAATAGCTACGCATCTTTTTCCAGCCGAAACGTTGACAGCTATGAAAAAGACAAATCCTAATTTACATTTTCTTGCTGTCGCTACTGATTATGTTAGTATTCCTTTTTGGGAAGAGACTAATCCCGATTATTTTATCATCCCTCATCAAGAGCTAGTTAGTGATTTTCAAAAGAAAGGCATTGCTAAAGAGAAATTATTACCGATGGGAATTCCAGTGTCATTAAAATTTAATAAGCATATAGATAAAAAACAAGCTCGATTAGAATTAGATTTACCAACTAAAGGTGACGTTATTCTCATAATGTCTGGAAGCATGGGATTTGGTAATTTAGAATTAACTATTCAGAAATTATTAATTAAATTTGATAATAAGGTGACACTAGTTGTATTATGTGGTAACAATACAAAAATTCGAAATACTTTAAAAGAAAAATTTAATCAAAATAATGTTCATTTGAAAGATTTCACAACAGAAGTTAGTAAATATATGGATGCTAGCGATGTAATTTTAACCAAACCAGGAGGATTAACTAGTACCGAGACTGCTGTTAAACATATTCCGACCATTTTAACAACGCCAATTCCTGGTTGTGAAACTTATAATGCTAAATTTTTTGAAAAACATGGTTTGGCACTCGTTGATAGTGATATTGATGCAATTGTGAACAAAACTCATTTATTAATTAACGATAAAAAATTAACTAAATCGATGATTAATAATCAAAAAAAAGTTATCAATGCTAAAGCAGCCAGGGATATATGCGATTTCATTATTGAAAACTATAATAAATAATTGTTAAACATTGTCTATTTTTAACATATATTATTATAGGTGATTATAATGGCGAAAAAAGATGAGTTCAAAGAATTTGTTCGAAAAAATCCCAAATTGATAAGTTATGTAAAAAAAGGGGAAATGGATTGGCAAAAATTTTATGAAATATATGATTTGTATGGTGAAGAAGAATCAGCTTGGAATGACTATTTAAGTAAAGAGGAAACTGTAAAAGCAGCTGCTACTGGAGTTGCCACTGGTTTAGGTTTTAGCGATATAATCAATTTTATTAAAAATATTGATTTGGATTCGGTTCAAGAAGGGGTTAATAGTGTTCAACGTGTTTTAGGCGTTTTCCAAGATTTTAATAACAAAGAGAATAATACTCCTAAAAAAGAAGAGTATAAACCACGGCCTCTTTATAAACATTTTGAGGATTAATGAGCTTAGACGTACAATTTAAATTAAAATCTAATCCTAATTACATTAAATATTTACGAGAAAACTCTAATTGGTATAAAATTTTAACACGTAATCCTGAGAGCTTTCGGGAATTCGAAGAAGAAGTCAAAGATCATTATCATCTCCGCGTCAGTGATAGAATTGGTCATACTTTAGAAATGATTGAAATGGTTCAAACTTTGATGTCATCTTTAAAATAAAAAATCCTTAGAAAGGATTTTTTGAAGGGGAGTTAATATGTTCGTGATTATTTGTAATCACATTTATATTTTGGACTAATATTTGTAATAATATACAAAGTAGGTGTTGTCGTATGCGAATTATAAGTGGTAAATATAAAAAAATTAATCTTGAAGGCTTTACGATTAATGGTACAAGACCAACAATGGATCGTGTTAAAGAATCGATGTTTGCTATGATTCAGAATCATATAAAAGATACCATTGTTTTAGATTTGTTTGCTGGTAGTGGAGCTTTAGGTATTGAGGCTTTAAGTATGGGTGCTAAAAAATGTTATTTTGTTGATAATAACGCCATAGCTATCGATACTATCAGAAAAAATGGAACAAAACTATCAGGAGCTAATTATCAAATTATAAAACAGGATTTTGTTAAAGCTTTAGAAATTTTAAAAGATGAAAATCAAAAATTCGATTTAATTCTTTTAGACCCACCTTACCAAAGTGGATATTTAAATGAATCAATTAGAATGATTGCTGAATATAATTTGCTTAATTCAGATGGACTGATAGTATGTGAATATGAAGATATAGAGCTAGAGTTTAATTGTTTTAAGATATATAAAGAAAAAAAATTTGGTAGTAAAATTGTTACTATTTTAGAAAATGATCTTTGATCATTTTTTTGTTTTAAGAAGGATATTTTATGTAAGCCTTGTATGTTATTGATAGGAGGTAGGATGAGATGAAAAAATATCCTTTTGTTAAACAGGAAGGAGTTAAAGATTGCGGAGTAGCTTGTCTTTCAATGATTGTTCAACATTATAAAGGTTATGTTAATTATGAACATTTGATTGATATGACTAAAACTAATAAAAATGGAACGACAGCTTTAAATATAATTGAAGCTGCTAAAAGTCTAGGGTTTAAAGCTTCCGGTATTAAGACAAGTTTAAATAATAAAAGCTTTAAAGATATTAATTTGCCATGTATAGCTCATGTAATAATAAATAAAACCTATAAACACTATGTTGTTATATATAAAATTGATCATAAAAACAAGAATTTGTTAGTTGCTGATCCAAGTGACAAGATAAAGAGAATATCGTTTGAAAAATTCGAAAAGATATGGAGTGGCGTTTTAATTTTGATGTATCCATTTAAAGCTATTCCTATTCTTGATCATAAAGTATCTTCTTTTTCTTTATTTATAAACATTATATCGTCATTTAAAAAAGATATTATACTTTTAATTTTAATGTCCTTGTTTATAACCATTTTTTCAATCATATCTTCTTTTTATTTTAAAAGCTTAATTGATCAGATAACAGATATTAATAATGGCAATTATTTAAATATGATTTTTATTGTTTTTACCTGTTGTTATTTATTAAAAATATTAACGAACTATTTTCGCAATCAAGTCTTAATCTATACAAATCAAAAAATTGACATAGCATTAGCAACATCAACTTTTAAAAAAATCATCCTATTTCCATATCATTATTATCGTAATCGGACGACGGGTGAAATTGTTTCTCGCATTAACGATATTAATATTATCCGGGAAACAGTTAGCCGAATTATTGTTACTGTCTTTATTGATATGTTATTAACTATTATTTCTTTAATTGTTTTGTTTGTAATTAATTTTAATTTAGCACTTATTGCTGTATTGATTTTTATTATTAATATAGTTTTAATAATGATTTTTCAACATATATTTGGTCTACAAATCGAAGAATGTAAGCTAGCTAAAGATGAGACTAATTCATATATGATTGAAACAATTAGTGGTTTTGAAACAGTTAAAGGCCTAGGAGTTGAAGACAAGATAATAAAGAATTTTAATCACAAGTATTGGCATCAAACTGCTAAAATAAAACACTTTAATAGTACTTATAATTGGCAACAGTTATTTAAAGAATTAATTAATGAAATAGGTAATATTATTATCTTGTTTGTTGGGATTCACTTAGTTTTAGAAAATCATTTAACACTAGGTAGTTTAATTGCTTTTGCTTCTTTATTAAATTATTTTTTAGAACCTGTCCAAAATATGATTGAATTTGCGACGGACATAAAAGAAATTAAAATTGTTTTTCGTCGGGTAGGCGAATTAGGCTTTAAAGAAGAAAAAAATAATTTGAATTTAATAAACCAGATAAAAGGTAATATTGTTATCAAGCATTTAAACTACAGTTATGATAATAATAGTATGATACTACAGCAAGTAAATTTTAAAATAAATAAAGGACATAAAGTGATCGTTTTAGGAAAAAGTGGCAGTGGTAAAAGCACTTTATTTAAAATTATTATGAAATATTATCCGATTGAGCGCAATCAATTATATATTGATGGGGTGGATATCAACGATATAAATATAGACAAAGTAAAACACAGTATAACTTATATTTCCCAAAATGAGATGTTATTTACGGATACTGTTTATAACAATATTCTTTTATCGCGACCATGTCATCCAGAAAGATTAAAAAAAGTTTTAAACATCTGTCATATCCAAGATATTATCCAAAATGAACAGCTAGGCTTGAATACTTTAGTGGAAGAAAACGGTTTTAATTTTTCAGGTGGCGAGAAACAGCGAATCGTTTTAGCTCGCTCGTTAATCAAAACCTTTAATATTTTAATTATCGATGAGGGATTGAATCAGATCGACGTAAATTTAGAACGTCAAATCCTTAAAAAACTTTTTAAAACTTATTCTGATAAAACAATTATTGTCATATCACATCGTCGTGACAACATTGACTTATATGATCAAATGATTGCGTTTGAAGCGAATAGAAAAGTGAGTAGTGTTATTAAAAATGTCTAATATGGATTTTATTTTAGAATGTAAAAATAGATGGTTATTTAACATATGGGTAATTGTTATTGGTGCTTTCATGTTTATAATAATGATGGTATGTATATTTTATAACTATAAATTATACGGTCAATATCAGGCATTTATCATAGAACAACAGGATAGTTATTATTTAAATTTATATTTAACTGATGAGCAAATAAGTGATTTCAATCATCAGAAAATATATTTTGATGGCAATGAAATAATTAAAAGCATAGTTAAGATAAGTGAGGATTATATTTTAAACGAACAGGGTAAATTTCGTTTGTTAACTTTAGATGTAAAAGAATCTAATCTAGCACCAAAATATCTTATAAACAATAATGTTATTACTATTAAGGTATGTCAAAGAGAAACGACAATAATGAAAGAAATAATTAATAAAGTAATAAAAGGGGGGACATAGTGCAGAAATTAAATAATAAACAGCTATCCGAAATTTCTGCTGGTGGATTTAGTGTCGGTTTAGCCATGTCTATTGTAGCCGGCCTAACTTTCATTGCAGGAATTATTGACGGTTATGTAAGACCACTTCCGTGTCATAAATAAAAGAAAGGAGACCTTATGGAACAGTTAAGCAAACAACAACTATCTAATATAAATGGTGGTGTTAGTATTTCTGGCACCTTAATTAACGCTGTTGTTAAAGGGATAAATGTTTTTTTAGATCTTGGTCGTAGTATTGGAACAGCGATTAGAAGAGTCAGTTCAGGTAAAGTATGCAAAGTTTATTAAATAAGCTAAAAAAACATTATCAGACAATATTGTTAATCATTATAATGCCTTTTGTTATACCATTAATTAATATCATTATTAAGATATTATTTAGTGGCGGTTGTTGCCTAGGAACACTTATAAGAAGATTTAGTGAAGGTGTTATATGCTAAAAAGAGAATTTAATTCTCTTTTTTTCTTTATTTTATTAAATTTTTGGCGTTTTTTGTTGTAAAAACAAGTTAATGATGTTATAATAGCGATAGCGAAAAGGAAGGAGGGATTTATTATGGCAACCGTTGCAGTCGTAAAAAATGGTAACGTTGATGGCGCTTTAAAAGCATTGAAACAAAAAAATAATAGAGACGGACTCCTTAAAGAAGCTAGAAAAAGACAAGATGGATACATGAAACCTGGAGAAAGAAGAAGAGAAGCAAAAAAAGCAGGTATTAAAAACAGTCGAAAAAGAGAAAGAATGAATAATAGAGCTTATTAAGCTCTTTATTTTCATTAGAGGGATGGTGACCTATGAAAGAGCGAATAAATCAGGATTTTATCAGTGCTATGAAAAATAAAGAAAAAGAAAAATTATCGGTTATTAGAATGGTTAAAGGTGCTATTCAAATGGAAGAATTAAATAAAAAGAATTCTTTAACTGATGATGAGGTAGTATCAATTATCGCAAAACAAATTAAGACTCGTAAAGAATCAATTGTAGAATTTGCTAAAGGAAATCGTGAGGATTTAATTGAGCAAACTAAAAAAGAAATTACCATTCTTGAAGAATATATGCCAGAGCAGATGACTGAAGAGGAAATAGATAAAATCATCGACAAGACCTTTGCCGAAATAAATCCAGTGGGACCTTCTGATATTGGCAAATTAATGGGAGTCATTTCCCCAATTTTAAAAGGTAAAGCTGATCTAGGATTAGTTAATAAAAAAATTAGAGAAAGATTAAATAATAAGTAATTAGGTTTACTTATTATTTTTTATTGACAAAGTGTCATAATCACACTTATAATATTAACAGTATGATATAAGAGGTGTTTTTATGGCAAAGTTGGAATTTCGTTATGGGGCAATGAATTCAGGGAAAAGTATGGAATTGATGCGTATAGCTTATAATTATTTCGAAAATAATAAGAAAGTTACTGTTATTAAGTCCCAGATAGATACTAAAGGTGATAAGTACTTGATTTCACGGGTCGGAATGAAGAGGAAGGTAGATATTTTTTTAAATTCTCATGAAAGTTTATTTACAAGCGAGAATAAAGCTTGTTATATAGATGCTGATTGTATATTGGTAGATGAAGCTCAGTTTATGTCGCCATTTCAAATTGATGAATTATGGCACATTAGCAAGCTTTTAGATATACCGGTAATATGTTTTGGATTAAAAACTGATTTTCGGACAAAAGTTTTTCCGGGTAGTGAAAGGCTAATGGAACTGGCTGATGAGCTTATTGAGTTGGAAACTATTTGTGCCTGTGGCCATAAAGCTCGCTTTAACGCTAGAATGATTAATGGTGATTTCGTCTTAAATGGTGAACAAAACGTTATTGATGGTAGTGATGATGTAGAATATATACCTCTTTGTGGGGAATGTTATATCAATAAGGTGTTGAAAAATAAAGTGTTAGTTAGACATAAAAATTTTAAAAAATAGATAAAAATCATTGTAAATACATATAATTTATGGTATTATGAATGTGGCTTTTTCAAATACACATGACTTGGATTTAAATGCCTAGTGCCAAATGGTGGTGTTTAAAGAAGAAAAGTTCAGAGGAAAAAACAAAAGGAGGAATGAAAATGGCAGTTGTGTCAATGAGTTATTTATTAGAATCAGGTGTTCATTTTGGTCATCAGACTAAAAGATGGAACCCTAAAATGAAAGAGTACATTTTTACATCAAGAGATGATATTTATATTATCGATTTACAAAAAACAGCTAAAAAAATAGAAGAGGCTTATAAAGCTTTAAAAGCTATCGCTGCAAATAATGGTAAAGTCTTATTTGTAGGAACAAGAAAGCAAGCTCAAGAAGCAATTAAGGAAGAGGCTATCCGTTCAAATTCTTATTATGTTACTGAAAGATGGTTAGGTGGAACTTTAACAAATTTTAAAACAATTAGAAGAAGAGTTAAAAGATTAGAAGACATCGAAAAAATGGAGAAAGATGGTACTTTTGATGCTCTACCTAAAAAAGAAGTTATTGGTCTTAAAAAGGAATATAATAAGTTAAATAACTTATTATGTGGAATCCGTGATATGTATAAATTACCAGATGCTTTATTTATTGTAGACCCATCTAAAGAGGTTAACGCTATTAATGAGGCCAGAAAGTTAAAGATTCCAGTATTTGGTATCGTTGATACAAATTGTGATCCAGATATGGTTGATTATGTTATACCTGGTAATGATGATGCTATTCGTGCTGTAAAATTAATTACTGGTGTTATGGCTAATGCTATTGTGGAAGCTAACGGTGGTAAAATTGTTGATTATGTTAGTGATGCTAAAAAAGAAGAAAATGGTAAAGAAATCATGGAAAAAGCATTAGAAACTGTAAAACGTAGAGAAGAAAGACCACGTCGATTTGATAATCGAAACAAGAATAACGGGCCAAGAAGAAATAACGATAATAAATTTGAAAAAAGAAATATAAATAACGAACAAGTAGAGTCTAAAAAAGAAGAAAAAGTAACTGAAAAAGTTGAAACAGTCGAAAAAGCCGAAGATAAAGATTTATCTAAATTAACAGTTGCTGAACTTCGTGAAATGGCAAAAGCTAAAGACGTTAAAGGTTACTCTACAATGAAAAAAGCTGAGTTAATTGACGTTTTAAAATAGAACTACTAAGATGATTTTTATAAATCATCTTTAATTTTAAAGGAGGAATAAAAATGATAAGTGCTAGTTTAGTAAAAGATTTGAGAGACAAAACCGGAGCTGGTATGTTAGATTGTAAAAAGGCATTAGAAGCTAATAATGCTGATATTAATGCTGCTATTGACTGGTTAAGAGAAAAGGGAATTTCTAAAGCTGCTAAAAAAGCTGATCGCATTGCCGCTGAAGGCCTAGCTGCAATCAAAATTGATGGTAATAAGGCTGCTATTGTTGAGGTTAATTCTGAAACTGATTTCGTGGCTAAAAATCCTGAATTTAAAGAGCTTGTCGACATTATCTTAGAAACTGTTATTAATAGTGATGTTACTACAGTTGAAGAGTTATTAGAAACAAGCACAACCGATGGTGGAACTGTTAATGATTTAATCGTTGCTAAAACAGCTAAAATCGGTGAAAAGATTAGTTTTAGAAGATTTAATAAAGTTGTTAAAGAAGATAATGAATCATTTGGTTCATATATTCACATGGGTGGAAAAATTGCTGTTTTGACATTAGTTGCTAATGCCAATGAAGAGGTGGCTAAAGAAGTAGCAATGCACGCTGCTGCTATGCGTCCATTGTATGTAAAAGCATCAGATGTTCCAACAGAAGTATTAGATAAAGAAAAAGCAATCATGACTGAACAATTAATTAACGAAGGAAAACCAGCCGAAAGAATTGAAAATATCTTAGTAGGAAAAGTAAAGAAATATTACGAAGAAGTTTGTTTAGAAAATCAAATGTTTATTAAAGCAGAGAATAAGGAATCCGTTTCACAATATGTTGCTAACAATGGTGGATCTATTGTTAATATGATTCGTTATGAAGTTGGCGAAGGTATGGAAAAACGTGAAGAAAACTTTGCTGAAGAAGTTGCAAAACAGATGGGAAATAACTAAAAGAGAGAGATAATCTCTCTTTTTCTTGACTTAAAATTGGATATTGCTTATAATTTAAAATGATAGGAGAATCGATAATGAAAACAGAAAAAAAGGGTTTTACTTTAATTGAATTAATGGGCGTTATATCTATTTTAGCAATATTAGCCATCATTGCCATTCCTATAGTCGAGAAAAATGTTAAAAAGGGTAAAGAAGATGCCGATAAAATTCAAATTCAAAATATAAAATTAGCTGCTGAAAATTGGGTTTCAGATAACAAAGCAGAGCTCGTTAATTATTTTTTTAATTGTGAGCAAGAAGATCCCGATGTTCCATGCATAACTAAAATTTTAACTTTACAATTTTTAGTCGATAATGGATATATAGATAATGAAACTCTCAAAAGTTTTGCAACTGACGAAGACATTAATTTAGAGACATCGTATGTGGAAATAACTTATATTAGTAAAAATAATTATAATTATGAAGTGATTTTAAAAAATAAACTGACTGTTTAAATATCTCCTAATAATAATTAAATAATAAAAAGGAATTGATTATTGTGTCAATTCCTTTTCTATATAAACTTCATTTAATTGTTTGTATTCTATCTTATGATCTTTAAAAAAACTAATATATTTCTCTATTTGATTACCCGGGATTTGTATGTGATATATGACCATATCGGTAAATTCTTTACTAACGATTTTAGTACCATTTAAAAAACGATCTATTTGTTTAGTATCATTATAATTAAAATAAATTGCTAATAATTGTCCCTTATCAAGTTCAATAAAGTAGTTATTATTCATTACAGTAGTTACACTTTTAGTGTAGGCCCTAACAAGACCACCAGCACCTAATTTGATGCCACCAAAGTATCTAATTACAATACAAAGAACATGATTTAAATTATTATTTTCTAAAACATTTAATATTGGCATTCCTGCAGTCCCAGATGGTTCACCATCATCATCAAAATGTTTTACTTGATCAATGATATAAGCATAACAATAATGCGTTGCATCTTTATATTCTTCTTTTACATGATTTATAATGCTTTTGATATTATCTGGATTATCAACTCTATATATCTTAGTTATAAAACGAGATTTATTAATACAGTATTCACCTGTTAAAGGTTCCTTAATGGATAACATAATATCACCAATTAAATTATAGCTTACTATCGTTATTTTAGCAAATATATAATATAATAAGTTTTCAAATATGTATTTATTTAATTATAATTTTATCTTTAAGCGTGATATAATTAAATAAGAAAAGAGGTGATTGATATGATAAAAGAAAAACTTTCATTAGTTCCAAATAAGCCTGGTTGTTACTTAATGAAAAATCAGGATGGTGTCATTATATATGTCGGTAAAGCTAAAAAACTTAAAAATCGTTTAAGCTCTTATTTTCGTGGAACCCATACAGGGAAGACTGCTAAGTTAGTTAGTGAAATAGTTGACTTTGAATATGTTATCGTTGGTAGTGAAACGGAATCTTTAATATTAGAACTTAATCTTATTAAAAAATATGATCCCAAATATAATATTCTTCTTCGTGATGATAAAAGTTATCCTTATATTGAGCTTACTGATGATGAGGTACCTAGACTTTTAGTTGTTCGAAATTTGAATCGTAAGAAAAACCACAACCATTTATATGGACCTTATCCTAATGTTACAGCTGCTAAAGAAACCGTTAACTTGTTAAATCGTATGTATCCACTTCGTAAATGTGCCAATTACAACAAAAAGACTTGTCTATATTATCATATTAATCAGTGTCTTGGATATTGTACTAACCAAGTCGATCAAAAAAAAATTGACCGTATGCGTAAAGATATTATTAAATTTTTAAAAGGCGATCATAGCCTTATAACCGAAAAGATAACTTTAGAAATGAAACAAGAAAGTGATTTGTTACACTTTGAAAAGGCTAAAGAATTAAAAGATTTATTAGATTATATTAACATTACCCTAGAAAGACAAAAAGTTGAAATAGGCGATTTAATCGATCGTGATGTATTTGGTTATTACATCGATAAAGGGTATTTATCGATGCAAGTGTTTTTTATTCGTGGTGGTAAAATTTTAGAACGTCATTCTAAAATATATCCAATTATTGATGAGTTGCCGGAGGAAGTCACTAGGTATATTGCAGACTTCTATACAAGAGATGTTCTTTTACCAAAAGAGTTATTAGTTCCAGCTATTGCCGATGCTGAATTATTAGAACAATATTTGAAGATTAAAGTCAAAGTACCTGTCAAAGGTATTAAATATGAGCTCATTAAAATGGCTAATAAAAATGCGGAGAATGCTTGGCATGAAAAATTTGAATTAATTAAACGAGATGAAGAAAAAACCAGTGGGGCGAATGCTGAATTAGCAAACTTATTGAAATTAAATAAGCTAGATCGAATTGAACTTTTCGATAATTCTAACTTGTTTGGATCTTTTAATGTTTCTGGGATGGTTGTTTTTGTTAATGGTAAACCTAGTAAAAACGATTATCGTAAATTTAAAATTAGCATCGATAAAAATGATGATTATGGAACGATGAAAGAAGTGATATATCGTCGCTATTTCCGAGTTTTAAAAGATAATTTGGTTAAACCAGATTTAATTATTGTCGATGGCGGAATAGGCCAAATAAATGTTGCTAGAGAGGTCATATCGTCACTTAATTTAACAATACCGGTTGTCGGTCTAAAAAAAGATAATAAGCATACAACTAGTGCTCTTTTAGCTAATGACCCTATCGAGGAAATATCCGTTAGTAAAAAAAGTAATTTATTTTATTATTTAGAACGAATGCAGGATGAAGTCCATAATTTTACAATTAATTATCACAAGCAAATAAGAAGTAAGGGCTCCATCAGCAGTGTTTTAGATAATATCGAAGGAATTGGCGAAAAAAGAAAAAAAGAACTACTGAGAAAATATCATAGTATCAATAAGTTAAAAGAAATACCGCTTACAGAATTATCTAAAATCCTGCCTGAAAAGGTTGCCATCAACCTTAAGACTTTTTTAGATAATTATTAAGGATTTATAGTTAATGTCTATTTATAACACAATGGAAAAATCGACAATAAACTAATTTATATTTAAAAGAGGATATAAATAATTATATCCTTTATTTTATTTAAAAATAATGATTATATCATAGTTTAACAAAAAGAAATATGATATAATTTTATAGAATGGTAGTGATTTTATGGCAAAAATTAAAATAATGGACGAATTATTAGCTAACAAAATAGCCGCTGGTGAAGTGGTTGAACGTTGTGCATCCGTAGTTAAAGAAGTTGTAGAAAATAGTATTGATGCTGATAGTACAGAAATAAAAATTGAGTTAAAAGATGCCGGTACGACAGAAATTAAAGTTATTGATAATGGTAATGGTATGGATAGAGAAGATGCGGTTAATTGTTTTAATCGTCATGCTACTAGTAAATTAATTGACGAGGATGATTTATATCGTATTAATACATTAGGTTTCCGCGGTGAGGCGCTAGCGTCTATTGCTAGTGTTAGTAAAGTTAATTTAAAAACTTCACTAGGTGATTATGGCACAGAAGTTCAAATCAATGGTGGTAAGGTTGAATTTGTCAACAATTGTGAAGCGCGTAAGGGAACGGCAATAACAGTTAGTGATTTGTTTTATAATACTCCAGCTAGGTTAAAACATATGAAAAGTTTATATACTGAGTTAGCTAGTATAACTGATTATATTAATAAACTATCTTTATCTCATCCGGGTATTAAATTTGTCTTTTCCAATAATGGTACTAAAATTTTAAATACTGATGGCAGCAATAATTTACTAAAAACAATCAGTGCTATTTACGGGTTAGATATTGTTAAAAAAATGGTTATGATTAAAGGGGAAAATGATGACTACGAGGTTGAAGGATACATCACTTTACCGGAGGTACATCGCTCAAGTCGTAATAATATGATTACAATTGTTAACGGTCGTGTGGTTAAGAATGCTGAATTAAATAAACGAATTAATGATAGTTATCACTCTTATAAGCCAGATAACCGCTATCCAATTGTTGTTTTAAATATTAATACTGATCCTAGTTTAATTGATGTTAACATTCATCCTACAAAAATGGATATTAAATTTAGTAAGATATCTGATTTATTAGATTTAATCGAAAATATGATTAAGAATGTTCTGACGAAGAAAAATTTAATTCCTGAAGTCGAAGTAAATGAAATAATAGAAAATAAACCGAAGTATGAAGAAATTACTTTAGATTTAAATAGGATAGAGGAACCAAGCGAGGTATATGAATATGTTGCTTCGAGCAAAATGGAAGAAGTTAAAACGCCTAATGATCAACAAGCATTAAAAATAGATTTGGATGATGAAAAAAGGATTCCAGATATCAAAGAAGAGCCGGTTGATCGACTTCCAGAACTTTATCCCATAGGGCTTGTTCATGGAACTTACATTATTTGTCAAAATGAGCAAGGAATGTATATGATTGACCAACATGCGGCTAAAGAACGAATTAATTATGAATATTATAAAGAAAAACTAGGGCATCCTAATAACGATAGTATATCATTATTGATACCAATTACCATTGAATTGTCTAATCGTGAGTTTATAATCTTAAAACAAAATTTTGACTTGTTAAAAAATATGCAATTTGATATTCAAGAGTTTGGTCAATCATCGATTATTGTTAAAGCGCATCCTACCTGGTTACCCATGGGATATGAAGAGGATGCAATTAGAAAAATAATCGATGTTATAGTAGAATACGAACGAGAATTTAATATAGAAAAATTTAATGAAAAAATAGCGACAATGATGAGTTGTAAACTAGCTATTAAAGCCAATATGAATATTACTACCGAAGAGATGGAAAGTTTAATTAATGATTTACGCAAGTGTCATAACCCATTTAACTGTCCTCATGGTCGACCGACTTTAATTTATTATTCTAATTATGATTTAGAAAAGCTATTTAAACGTAGTGGTTTTGAAAATAAAAGTTAACAACTTTTATTTTTTTTTAATTCTTCAACTTCCTTATTAAGAGCATCAACCATTTTTTTTAACATAATAATCATTTCTTCATTACTAGGTTGAGAATTACTCTGGGTGGATGTGCCATATCTTTCTTGTTGTACTTGTTTATAAAAAGCATTGGTACATAACACTTGCGCTACCAACATTAACCAATTACCTAAAGCATTTTGCTCATTAGCTGTTAAATCATCAATTAAAAGATAACCGATAGCTATAGCACTAAAGGAGAATAACTTGGGAGGAACATCTGGTATTAAACGCATAAAAATCCTCCTTTATATAATCCTATTAACAGTTATAAAAAAAATATTCCAAATCGGAATATTATTTGATTAATTCGCTCATTTTATTTTGTAGTCCATTTTGTTTTTGCATTATTTTTTGTTCTTCAGCTTTCTCTAGGCTATACCAACCTTTAGAAAACATCATATAGTATAAGTCACGTCCTGCTTTTTTAACACTATTAAACATTGGCATAATCTCATTAAATAGATATTCATTACTAGCTTCTGATAAGGCTATTGATAAGTTATTAGCCATATTTTTTTCATATTCTAAAATAGCATTCATATAATCGCGATCATTCATCGCGCTAGTATTAGGTACTTCCACTTTTGGATTACTAACTTTATTGTTGTCCATAATTACCTCCTAAAATTTCAACCAACTTAGCACATATGTTAGCATGCATGCGACCAATATCTCCGATGATGGTTTTAATATCTTCCGTTTCGATTTTTTCTTCATAACTTTTGCACACTTTACTAACGGTAAAATTCCACTCAAACATATCACTAATATATGATAAGTCTTTAGTAGAAATCATTTTTGGTACTTGATTCATAAAATCCTTCCTTTCTAACTATATATTGTTTACAAAAGTAATATTTTATTCAATAAAAAATAAAAATATGGTATAATACCATAAGAAAAGAGACGTGATATTATGTTAAATTTATTTAATCGTTATCCCGCAAGGGTAGGTTAATATTTGTTGACAGTTAATTTAATATAATAGAAAGAGTGATAGTATGAAAAATAAAATGATAACCAGTCGTGATGTCGACTTTGCTAAGTGGTATACTGATGTAGTAAAAGCTGCACGCTTAGCAGCGTATTCTAATGTTAAAGGATGCGTTATTTTTGAACCTAATGGATATGCTATTTGGGAGAAAATTAAAGAAGAACTAGATAAAATGTTTAAACAAACAGGTCATCAAAATGTTGCTATGCCAATGTTAATTCCAGAAAATTTGATGAAAAAAGAAGGGGAATTAATTAACGGTTTTGCTCCGGAGGTGGCTTGGGTTACTCAAGGAGGACAAAAAGAGTTAGAAGAGCGTCTTTGTATTAGACCAACTAGTGAAACATTATTTAGTGATTATTATAGTGGGGTTGTTAAATCTTACCGTGATTTACCACTAAAATATAATCAATGGTGTAGTGTTATGCGCTGGGAAAAAGAAACGAGACCATTCTTACGTAGTCGTGAATTTTTTTGGCAAGAAGGGCATACAGTTCACGCTACTAAAGAAGAGGCTGAAGCTGAAACTAAATGTATGTTGAATGTCTATAAAGAATTTTTTGAAAATTATTTAGCTGTACCAGTTATTGCCGGTTTAAAAACAGAAAAAGAAAAATTTGCTGGGGCCGAATATACTTATACAATTGAGGCGTTAATGTATAATGGAATCGCTCTTCAATCTGGAACAAGTCATTACTTTGGACAAAAATTTTCTAAAGCCTATGATATAAAATTCTTAAATAAAAACAATGAATTAGAATATTGTTATCAAACTTCTTGGGGTGTATCTAACCGTATGATTGGAGCCTTAATCATGGTTCATGGTGATGATAACGGGCTAATTTTACCACCCAAAATTGCTCCAACTCAAGTAATAATTGTTCCAATTGGGAATGATGAAAACATTATGGTTAAGTGTAATGAAATTTATGAAAAGTTAATTAGCAATAATATATCTGTAAAAATTGATAATAGTGATAAATCACCGGGTTTCAAATTTGCAGAAGCAGAAGTAAACGGTATTCCAGTTAGAATTGAAATTGGAAGTCGTGATTTAGATAATAATAGTATTACTATTGCTCGTCGTGATACTAGAGAGAAAATGTTGGTATCATTAGATGAAGATCTTACCATGTATGTTAAAAAATTAATGGAAGATATTCAAAGCAATTTATATAATAAAGCTTTAGAACGTATGCATAGTTTGACTTTTGAAGCTAAAAATATTAATGAGGTAAAAACAATTATTAATAATCATCCAGGGTTTATTAAAGCTGATTGGTGCGGTGATGAGGCCTGTGAACTAAAAATGAAAGAAATAAACGGTATTAAATCTAGATGTATTTTAGAAGATGAAAAAATGCTTACTGGTAAATGTGTTGTTTGCAGTAAAGAAGCTAAACACTTAGTAGTATGGGGAATTCAATATTAAGAGTTGTTTTTTGTCAAATAGTGTTGGTAGACAATAATTTGATGTAAGTAACTTATGTATAAAAGGATGATGAAAATCGTCCTTTTATAATGCTTTTAATTAAAAATTTTAGCAATGAGGTAATATAAATTATCATTTTATAATTGAAATTGAAGTTTTTGATATGAAAATGCGAATCACTTATGGGTGCGTTGTCAAATGTGTTATAATGGAGTTAATCAGAATTATCATAGTAATTTAACTATACTAGAAATTTTAGATGAAATTAGTAATATTGTTGAAGAGATTAAATCATTATAAAAACATTCATAATTCTAAGTTTGAAAACGTAGAAGACAAAATAGATGTTGAGATGGATACTAAAAAATTGGTAAGGAGTTAATATTATGTATAGTATATTATTTAGTAGAATAGAAGTTGGTATGGATAAAGTTAAAGATAGGGTGTTAGAAATATTACCTAAGAATCCTAAAGTGGCTATATTTCCTTGGGCATTTCCGTTTGAAATAGATGCTGATAAATTAGATAATGAGTTTTTTAAAAAAGGTGAAAGAAGATATAATAGATATATAAATGAACTTAAAAAGATAGGCATAGATGAAAGTAATATTACTGTATGTAATTGTTATAGTGATTCTACTGAAAAGCTTAAGAGTATTGTTAAAGATTCTAATATATTATTATTACCGGGTGGTAATCCAGAAATGTTTTTCAAAAAGGTACTTCATGACACAGAGATATTTTATGATATAAAACATTTTGATGGATTGATAATTGGAGAAAGCGCTGGAACTGAACTTCAATTAAGAAGATACTTTATTACCGCAAAAAATAATTTTTATAAATATTTTGCGTTTTATGATGGTTTTGGCGTGTTAGATGATCCATTTTATATAGATGTACATACAATAAATAATAAAAGATATTTAGATTCATTACAAAAAGTTTCTAATAATACCAATAAAGTGGTATATGCAATATTTGATGATGGAGCACTAATTTATAATAGAATAAATAAAGAATTAGAAATGTTTGGTAATGTTAAAGAGTTTAATCCAAATAACTGCAATAATTAATTATACTGTAGTATGATTTTAGTTGGGGTTTAATTATTGGATAGTACAATAAAGTTTAATTCAATAGATTTTAGCAGAAATGAAATATCCAAATGGGTTCTTTGTCAAATAGTGTTGGTAGATAATAATTTGATGTAAGTAACTTATGTATATTAGGATGATGCAAATAATCCTTTTACAATGCCCGTAATTAAAAAATATTCTCGCAACGAAGTGAGTATATTTTAAAAAATAGCATTAGTCACTTTTATTCACTAACACTATTTATAGTACAACCTTAAGAGTAACATGTGTTACTCTTTTTTGTAATATTTTGTAAAGTGAAAATATTTCGACAATTAATGACAGTTGTTACTTTTATACTATATATGGTGATAATATGAAAGAGAAAATAATTATGCCAATTATTGCGTGTGTTTTAGTTGGATTTGTTATGGGAAAATTTATGTTTAATCAATATGATAATGGGGTAGCTTTAACCTCTAATTTAACAGAAAAGGAACAACTTTACTTTCTACAACAAGGGGTATATTCATCCCTTGATAGTATGAAGGAAAATACCTCTTCGTTACCTTACTATATTTATAGTGAAGAGGATAGTAAATATTATGTTTATGTTGGAATTACCAAAGATAAAGATAATCTAGAAAAGTTAAAGGGATTTTATCAAGATAAAGGGTATGATATTTATATAAAAAGTATTGAAGTTAGTAATAAGGAATTTTTAGAGGTTTTTAATCAATATGAACAATTATTACAAAAGACTACAGATGCAAATGCGATTAGCGCTATCGAAAGTAGTGTTTTAGCAAAATATGAGGAGTTAACTTAATGAATATAAAAATCAAAGATATTCCTATCAATGATCGACCTCGTGAAAGGTTAATTATGGTAGGGCCAACTAATATTAGCAATGAAGAATTAATTGCTATTTTACTTAAAACTGGTACTATTGATTCATCGGCTAAAACAGTAGCAATGAAGATTTTAAAAGAAATCGGTGATATTCGAAATTTTCAAAATTTAAATTTGGAAAAATTGAAAAAAATAAATGGGGTTGGTACTGCTAAAGCTTGTGTGATATTAGCGGCTATTGAATTAGGACGAAGAATTAATCTAAGTATTGATAGTTTACAAAATCTTAAAATTAACACATCTGAATTGGTATACAAATATTATCATGATATTCTTTCTGATAAAAAGCAAGAATATTTTTATTGCCTTTTTTTGAATAATCAAAAAAGAGTTATAGCTGATAAAAATTTATTTATTGGCACGTTAAGTGGTAGTTTGGTTCATCCAAGGGAGATTTTTAAAGAGGCATGTCTCAACAGTGCTTCTTCTATTATTTGTGTTCACAATCATCCCAGTGGTAATGTGCTACCAAGTAGTGAAGATCGGATTTTAACTAAAAGGTTAGTTTATTTAGGGCAGATTATGGGGATACCTATAATTGATCATATTATCATTGGTAAAAATAATTACTATAGTTTTTTTGAAAATAATGATATTTAATTGGCAATAGCTTTAAAATATATTATAATGAATAAGGTGAAAACTATGTATCGAAGAAAAAAGTTTGAGGTTAAATATATCGTCTTAATTGTGTTAATCGTATTGATTGTTTTTTTAGTTGTTGTTAATGCTATTATGAAAAATCACCATAATGTTAATTTTATTAATGGCTTTTTTAAAGATAGCATTCTATTTGTTAATAAGGTTGTTAATACACCAATTAATTTTGTTCGTGATAAGATTGATGAAAATAATACCAAGAAAGATTTGTTAAAAAAATACAATAAATTAAAAGATGATTATGCCTCAACTGAAGAATTACGTTTAGAAAATGCTGAATTAACAAAAGAGATTGAAGAGTTAAAAAAAGCTCTGGATTTGAAAAATGTTTTATCTGATTATCAAAAAATTAACAGTGTTACTTTAAATCGTAATTTAGGTTACTGGTATCGTAATATTACGATTGATAAAGGAAAAAAAGATGGAATCAAAGAGAATATGGCAGTTATTAACAGTGACGGTCTTATTGGCACTATTTATAAAACTAGTAATCATACCAGTACAGTTAAATTACTTACGAGTAATCAGTTTAATAAAATATCAGTTAAAATTGAGGTTGATGGTCAATATATATATGCATTATTAACAGGATTTAATGAAAAGGATGAAACGTTTACTCTAGAAGGGGTATCAGAAAACACTGAAATTCCTGTTGGTTCTAAAGTAACGACTACAGGTATGGGGAGTATTTTTCCTAGTGGTATTTTAGTTGGTAAAGTTACACAGATCGATACAGATAGTTATGATTTAGCAAAGATTATTAAAATTAAATCAAACGTTAATTTTAATGATTTAAATATTGTAACGGTTTTGAAAAGAGATGGTAACTAGATGGTGTTAGTTTATATTGTTCTGGCAGTGTCTTTTATCTTTCAAGGTGTTCTTTCCAATTTTATCAATATTGATACATCTATTTTTAATCTTTTATTGCCAATTATAGCTTTGATTATAATATATCCTTTTTTTTGTAAAGATTTAGGTAAGTATCTTATTTATGCTGGTATTTATGGACTTTTATATGATTTAATATATACTGATACTTTAGTCTTATATATGGGGCTATTTATCATGATTGCTTTTATTATTAGTCTTTTAAATATTATTTTCTCAAATAATATTATTAATATTGGTTTTATCAGTGTTTTAGTTATCGCTATTTATCGCATTATCAGTTATACGATTCTAGTAATGATTAATTATCTTCCGTTTGATATGAATTTGCTTTTTCATAGTATCTATTCTTCATTGTTAGTAAATATTTTATATGCAGTTATTCTTTACTTTATATGTGATAGAATCAGTGATAAATATCATATTGAAAAAATTGATTAAGAGTTATAAATTAGCTCTTTTTTTCATATATATTATTGGTGATAAATATGGACAATCCTGATTTAATAAGAATTAAACAAGAAATAAAACGTAAAAAAAGACAAAATCAAAAACCGAAAAAAAGAAACAATAAAATTGTTAAATACTTAAGTAAAACATTAGTTTTAGTGTGTTTGACATTAATCACCTTAATAGTTTTAAAAGCTAACCCTAAATTTAAAAAAGTATTTTATCAACGTGTCTATGAGGATAATATAACGTTTGCTAAGATAAATAAGTGGTATGAATCGAAGTTCGGCAGTTCGATTCCTTTTAAAGATTTAGTTAAAGATACTACTAAAACAGTTTTTAATGAAAAATTAGAGTATAAAGAAGCTAATAAATATAAAGATGGAGTTAAGCTAAAAGTTGATAATAATTATTTAGTACCTGTTTTGGAGAGTGGATTAGTAGTATTTATTGGTGATAAGGATAATTATAAAAATACAATTATCATTCAACAGGTTAATGGCGTTGATGTTTGGTATTCTAATGTAACTAATTCTAATTTAAAATTGTATGATTATGTCGAAAAGGGTGATTTGGTTGGAGAGACTTTAAAAGATGAATTAGTACTAATTTTCAAAAAAGATGGAAAAGTTCAAGATTATAAAGAATATCTTAAATAAGATATATTTTCATCCTTTCTTTCTTTTAGTAGCATTCATTTGTTCAATTACTGGTGTATTTAGAGAGTTTACAATATTTTTTTTGATTATCATTATTCATGAGATTGGGCATATCATCGGAGGTTTATACTATAATTGGCCAATTGATAAGGTTATTTTTTTACCGTTTGGAGGATTAACTATTTTTAAACAAAAGTTAAATACACCATTAAAAGAAGAGTTTATAGTAACTTTATTAGGACCACTCTTTCAGATATTATTTTATTTAATTTGTACTAAATTATTTTCTGATAATATTATTTTAACTAAATACCACTATCCATTATTATTCTTTAACTTATTACCACTAGTACCGTTAGATGGTTCTAAGATTTTTAATATTTTGCTAAATAAGATGATGTCGTTTAAATGGGGTCATTTAGTTAGTGTTATTTTTTCTTTGATTTTTGACATTATTTTGATTTTAATTATTATTTTAAAAAAAATAGATTTAGTTTATTTTCTAATTTTTTTCTTTTTGGTGGTTAAAGCTTTAAAAGAATTATCTAATCATCATGTCTTAGTTAATAAATTTATTTTAGAACGTTATTTATATAATTTTCATTTTACTAAAAATAAACTTTTACAGAACAAAAAATTAGAAAACATGTTTCGTGATTATCATCATTTTTTTTATTGTTATCATAGACTATATTCTGAAGAGGAACTTTTAAGAAAAAGGTTTGACTTTAAAAGGAAAGTATGATAAAATTCTATATTGTGTAGAGCCTCTCTCTACAACCGCACAGAATAGGTTTAAACAAATATGTACCTTAATGGCGAGTCTTAGATTAAAATAAAGGAGGTATAGTATGAAAGCTGTTATTGAAACAGGCGGAAAGCAATATTATGTTGAAGAAGGAACTATTCTTTACGTAGAAAAATTAGATGCTGAAGCTGGTAAAAAAGTTACTTTTGATAAAGTTATGATGGCTAATGGTGTAGTTGGACACCCTTATTTATCTAATGTAACTGTTGAAGGTGAAGTTGTTAAACACGGTAAACAAAAGAAAATTATAGTATTCAAATACAATGCTAAAAAGAAATATCGTAAAAAACAAGGTCATCGTCAACCATATACTAAAGTTGAAATTAAAAAAATTGTAACTAAATAATATGATTAAAGTTAGTATAAATAAAAGTGATAAAGTAGTTAATAATATAATTATTAATGGTCACGCTAATTTTGATGAGTACGGAAAAGACATAGTTTGTGCTAGTGTAAGTAGTATTGTTATTACTTCGATAAATGCAATATTGCGAATTGATGAAAAAGCAATCAATTATCAGGAAAAAGAGGGCCTAGTTATAATTGATATAAATAAACATACGAAAGTAGTTGATCTTTTAATCGAAAATATGATTGACTTATTAGAACAATTACAAAAAGAATATCGTAAAAATATAAAAATAAATTAATGAGGAGGTGTCATCAATGATGAAATTATTAAAGTTGAATATCCAATTATTCGCTCATAAAAAGGGACAAGGATCTACAAAGAACGGTCGTGACTCTGAATCAAAAAGATTAGGAGCTAAAGCAGCTGATGGCGAATATGTTACAGGTGGATCTATTTTATACCGTCAACGTGGAACTAAAATATATCCAGGTCATAATGTTGGAATTGGTAAAGATGATACTGTTTACGCAAAAGTTGCTGGCTATGTTAAATTTGAACGTTTAGGAAGAGATAAAAAACAAGTTAGTATTTATCCAGAAAAAGTTGCTTAATTTAAGTGACTTTTTTTGTGATTCAAGATATAATATTTGAAGATAGAAATTAACTTGTAATTAATAGGAGTGTTAGATAATGGAATTAAGAGATTTATATAATAAAAAAAGAGAATTAACAGGTTTAACCGTGAAAAAAGGAGATCCAATACCAAGGGGTTATTACTATGTAACTGTTGTCATTTTTATTCAGAATGATAAAGATAAATTTCTTATTCAAAAGCGTTCGATTGATAAAGGTGGTGATTGGGCTAATACTGGTGGTCATCCTAAAACTGGTGAAAGTAGTTTAGAGGGTATTGTTACTGAAGTTAAAGAAGAATTAGGCATCAATATTAATCCCAATAAATTGACTTTATTTAAGACAATTAAAACTGAAGATGATTTTATAGATTTATATTATTTAAAAGCCAATATTAATTTAGATAACTTAGTTTTACAAGAAGAAGAGGTACAGGATGTTACTTGGTTTAGTATTGATGAGATTAATAGTTTAATCGAACAGGGACAATTTCATCGCAATCACGATTTGATGTATTATGAGTGTTTAAAATATCTAAAACTTAAATAAAAGAGGTTTGTTGTATGCAATATGAGGGATTAAATGACATTAATGTAGAGTTTAAAGTTAAAATTGATTATGATATCAATTGTTTTAGAGTAATTCCTAAAGATATGAAAAACATTATTATTTATTGTCATAATTTAGGTTCTGATGGTACATGGGCACTTAGATTTTACAAGGATCTTTATAAACAACAAATTGGTATTATTGCACCTGATTTTCCTGGTCATGGGTTAGATCAAACAGATTTCAAAAAATTTAACTTAAACTTATGTCTAATATATTTAGATAATGTTATTAAATACGTTAAAAGGGTTTATCCGGGAGTTAAAATAAATTTGTTAGGAAGTAGCTTTGGTAGTTATATTATTTTAAATCGTTTAATCCGTAATATTGAACACTTTAATACCGTTTTGTTAATGTGCCCGGATATTGATTTAGAAACTATTTTTAAAGAGCAACATAATTTGACAGCCGAATATTATCAAAATCATGAGTATAAATTTCTTTATGGTAAGGTTAAACTATATTATAATGCGTACTTGGATTTTATTAATTATAATGTTTTAAACAATGATAAAATTACGCGCAATAACAATATTTATGTTGTTTATGGTACTGATGATAAGGTTATTAGTTCTGATTTAATGGAATCTTTTTGTCATAATTTGAATATTCCTTTAACTAAAATTAAGGGGGCACCTCATGAGTTTTATAGTTATTTAAACGAAGTTAATCAATTTATAATCGATAAGATAAATAATAGTTGACAGACTATTATTTTCTTTCTTTTTTGTGTATAATAGAAATAGATTTGAGGGATTTGTATGTTTATTGATGAGGTTATAATTGAGTTACAAGCCGGCGATGGCGGTAATGGTTGTATGGCTTTTAGACGTGAAAAATATATTGAAATGGGTGGACCAGCCGGCGGTAACGGTGGCAAAGGTTCAGATATCATTTTTGAAGTGGATGAAGGACTTAATACTTTAATTGATTTACGATATAAAAAGGTAATTAAAGGTGCGCGTGGAGCTAATGGTTTAGGTAAGGGGATGCATGGGGCCGCGGCTAAAGATATTCATATAAAGGTTCCATTAGGAACTGTTATCACTGATGTTGAGACTGGTTTTGTAATTGCGGACTTAACAAATAAAGATGATTTTGAAGTTGTGGTTAGAGGTGGTCGCGGTGGCCGTGGCAATATTGCTTTTGCAACTCATTCTAATCCAGCTCCCAGCTATTGTGAAAATGGTGAACCGGGGGAAATTAGAAAAGTTAAAATTGAGCTTAAACTTTTGGCTGATGTTGGCTTAGTTGGTTTACCTAGTGTTGGTAAATCAACTATCATTTCTAAAATTAGTGCCTCTAAACCGAAAATTGCTGCCTATCATTTTACGACTTTAAGTCCTAATTTAGGTGTTGTTAGAGCTAAAAACAATCGTTCTTTTGTCGTTGCTGATTTACCAGGCTTAATTGAAGGAGCATCACTAGGTGAAGGTTTAGGAGATCAATTTTTAAAACATATCGAACGGACGAGAGTTATTGCTCATATCATTGATATGAGTGGTATTGAAGGACGAGATCCTTATGCTGATTATGTTGTTATCAATAATGAACTAGAAAATTTTAATAAGAAAATATTAGAGAAACCCCAGATTATTATTGCCAACAAAATGGATATGGATCAGGCTAAACAAAACTTAGAAACTTTCAAAAATAAGGTTAATTTACCAATATATGAAATATCGGCTATTCATAACCAAGGATTGGATCAGGTTGTTGAAGTTTTAGCTGATATGCTAGATACTATCGAAAAACAACCTCTATATGAAGAAGAAAAATTTGAAAGCCATGTTTTATATAAATTTAAGAAAGAGCAACCTTTTGAAATTGTTAAAGATGGTAGTGATAGTTGGCGAATTACCGGAAAAGAAATTGAGAAGATACTGCGAATGACTAAATTTTCCACTGATGAATCTGTTATGCGTTTTACTAATAAACTACGTAAGTTAGGCATTGATAATAAGTTGCGTGAGTTAGGTGCCAAGGAAGGCGACACTATTCATATTTTAGATTTTGAATTTGATTATAAAGAATAAACTTAAAACATCTATTTAATAGATGTTTTAAAATATTTAAATGATATATGTTATAATATAGTTAAGGTAGAGGTGACAATAATGAAGAGGATTTTAATAAAAAATACTAACTTAATTTCTATGGATGAAAAAAGGAATAAAATCGAAAATAATGTAGATATTTTAATAGAAGATGATAAAATTATTGATATTGCAAACAATATTAATAGTGATGCTTTAGTGATTGATGGCACAGGCAAATATGTTTTACCTGGTCTTGTCAATGCTCATTGCCATATTCCAATGAGTATATTTAAAGAGACTGTTGATGGCTATCCTTTAAAAGAATGGCTAGAACAAAGTATATGGCCTAGAGAGGCTAAATTGACTAATGATGATGTTTATTATGCCAGTTTACTATCTTTTATCGAAATGATTAAAACCGGAACAACAACAGTTAATGATCACTATTTTTTCCAAGATGAAATCATAAGGGCTGGTCAAAAAGCTGGTATTCATCTTATTGAGACACGAGTTGTTATGGACAGTGATAATAATGGTAATGACCGCTATCAAGAACTATTAACTTTTTTAGATAAATACAAATCTAATAATTATTTAGATTTATCAATTGGTATTCATGGACTTTATACCAATAGTGAAGAATACGTAAAAAAAGTATGCTCGTTAGCTAGGGAAAAGAATTTACTAGTTCATATGCATTTTTGCGAGGATGCTAATGAAGTTGCTACTATTAAACACAATTATCGTGTCAATCATCCGGCTGAAGTTTTGCAAAATTATTTTTCTGATTTAAAAATAGTTTTAGCTCATGGCGTTAAACTGGACGATAATGACATTCAAATCATGAAAGACATGAACGTGGGGATTGCGCATTGTCCAGTTACTAATTTAAAATTAGGAAGTGGTATTGCAGATATTGCTAAATTAAAAGACAATAATATTCCAGTAGCATTAGGAACAGATGGACCTGGTAGTGGTAGTAATTTTGATATGTTTGAAGTTATGAAATTTGCAGCATTACTTCAAAAGGGTACCCACGAAGAACCGTTATTAATGCCGGCTTATGATGTTTTAAAAATGGCAACGATTGAAGGTGCTAAAGTGTTAGGTTTAAGTCATAAAATCGGCAGTATCGAAGTCGGAAAGCAAGCCAATCTTATTGTTGTCTCATTAGATAATATTAAGACGCAACCGGTTAATGATGTTATCGCAGATATTGTTTATAATGCTAATCAAAATAATATTGAACATGTGATGGTTAATGGTAATTTAATTTTAAAAAATCATCATTTATGTCAGCTTGATGAAAAAGAAATAATCGAAAAATGTAATGCTATTACAAAACGTATTTTTAACTAGCCTTTATCTTATAAAAATAAACAAGATACATATAATAAAAAAGAGGTGAATATATGAAGTATACAAAATATGAACTATTACCCTATAATCTACATATCATTAATACCCAAAAATTTAAAACAATTAATATTAGGATTAATTTTAAGACAAAAGCTATTAAAGAAGATTTAACTAAAAGAAATTTGTTATCAGATTTATTACTTCGTAGTAGCAAAAATTATCCGAGTGAAAAAGAGATGGCTATTGCCTGTGAGGATTTATACGACTTAAATTATAGTAGTAACTGCACCATTTCAGGTAATTATAGCATTTTATCTTTTAATACAACTTTTTTAAATGAAAGATATACGGAAGAAGGGATGAACGAACAAGCTATTTCCTTTTTTCTCGATATGATTATGCATCCTAATGTTGATAATCATGCTTTCGACAGTAACACCTTTAAAATTGCTAAAAAGAATATTCACGATATTTTAATTAGCGAGAAAGATAACCCTGGTCGTTATAGTATGCATGAATTAATGTCGGCTATTGACAGTGATAGTCCCTTATCATATCATTCTGAGGGATATATTGAAGATTTAGATAAAATTAATGAATCTAACTTATATGACTATTATGAAAACATGTTAAAAACTAACTTAATTGATATTTTTATCGTTGGTGATGTTAATAAAGATGAAATTAAAGATTTTTTTACTGAACATTTTCAAATTAATACTTTTAAAAAGACAAAAGAAACTCATATTATTGAGCATAAAAAAATCCCCAAACGGGCGAAAACTAAGACTGTTACGGCTGACTTTACGCAGAGCCAGTTGTTATTAGGTTATAAAATTGATAAAATGACTGACTTTGAACGCAATTATATTAGTACAATTTATTCTTTTATATTAGGTGGTGGACCTGATTCAAAGTTGTTTCAAAGTGTTCGTGAAAAAAATTCGTTATGTTACAGTATCAATTCTGTTGTTTTAAAAACTTTTAATTTATTAATTATTAAAGCAGGAATTGATAAAGGTGATTTTAAAAAAGCTGTTTCACTTATTCGTAAAGAAGTAAATAATATGAATAAAAATAAAATTACCGATGAAGAACTAACTAAAGCTAAAATAACATATATCAATAGTTGTAAGGAAATTCTAGATAGTCCTAGTAGTATAATTGGAGTTTATACAGCTAAAGAATATTTAAATGTCGACTTGTTAGAAGATCGTATTAAAAATATTGAGAAAATAACAAAAGAAATGTTGGTGGCTTTTAGTAAAAAACTTCATTTAGATACTATCTTTTTATTGGAAGGAGACTTAGAAAATGAAGATGAATAAAAACGAATTATTAGATTTGACTATTTATTCTAAGACTCTATCTAATGGCTTAGAAATTTACATTGTACCTAAAAAAGATAGTAAGACGACATATGCCACTTTTACCACTAATTATGGATCCAATATCATTGAGTTTGTTCCTAAAAATCAAGATAATTTTATTAAAGTACCGAGTGGTATCGCACATTTTTTAGAACATAAGATGTTTGAACAAGAGGATGGGACAGACCCTTTTACCTTTTTTAGTAACAATGGTTGTGATGCCAATGCTAATACAACGTATTATAAGACAACATATTTATTTTCTGGAGCTAATAAAGTTGAAGAAAATTTAGAGTTTTTGATCGATTATGTTCAAGCACCATATTTTACTGATGAAAACGTTGAAAAGGAAAAAGGAATTATTACGCAAGAGATTAGAATGTATTTAGATGATCCGATTAGCCGTTTGTATGAGCAGAGTATTGCTAATAGTTTTAGTAAACATCCAATTAGAATTCCCGTTATTGGTGATGAAAAAAATATTAATTCGATTACCAAGGAAAATCTATATGATTGTTATAATACTTTTTATCAACCATCAAATATGGTTTTAGTGGTAACCGGAAATGTTGATCCTGATAAAATTATAAAACTTGTCGAAGAAAATCAAAAGAAAAAAGATTATAGTGAAAAAAGTGAAATTAAAATTAAAACTTATGATGAGCCTGATAAAGTTAATAAAAAAAATGAAGTTTTAAAAATGAATGTCAATATTCCCAAAATATCCGTTAATTATAAGATAAATTATCAAAGAATTAAAAAGTATTCTAAAAGAGAAATATTAAACTATTTAAATCTATTTTTTTATATTAAATTTGATAACGTTTCGGACTTTACTAGTCAAATGAAAAACGAAGAATTTATCACCGATCCTTTTGGCTTAATATATGTCGATACTGATAAACATATATTATATATGATTATGAATGACTCTAATAAACCACAGTTATTAATCGATAATATCAAAGACACGATGCAAAAATTTGATATAACACCAGAAATGTTTGAACGAAAGAAAAAAGTTTTGAAAAGTGGTCAAATATATATGAGTGATAATATTTTTGGTATTAATCATAAAATAATTTCTAGTCATATCAAGTATGGTGAAGTTTTTAATGATGATATTGACTTTATAGACGGTTTGACTTTTAAAGATTTTAAAGATTGTATAAAACAGATGAAGTTTAATGAAGCGTCATCTGTTACTATTGATAGTAAAGACAAAAATTAAGCCTTGCAATATCACTGATTTTATGATAAATTAGATATTAGTTATAAGGAGGACTTATGAAAATTTTATTACTAATCGTGTCAATTTTACTTATTGCTATTGTTTTATTGCAAAGTGGTAAAGCTGAGAGTGCCTCACAAGCTTTAACTGGTGGAAATGATAGTTTATTTGCTAATCGTAAGGAACGTGGTGGCGAATTATTTATAACTCGATTAACAGCTGTTCTTGGAATAGCATTCTTCGCTATTTGTATTTTTATGAATTTATAATGTCAAAAAGTGTTAAAGAATAATATAAAATGAAGTTAAAAGATAAATATAAGGTAAAATAATAGTTAAAACTATTATTTTTTTTGACTTTTTGTTATAATTGTTTATAGGGTGTATGATATGAAAAATAATATATATGGTTACAGTTTAGAACAGTTAGAAAATTATTTTTTATCAATTGATCAAAAAAAATTCAAGGCTATTCAAGTCTTTGATTGGTTATATAAAAAAAGGGTTACATCCTTTGCTGAAATGTCAAATATAAAGAAAGAAGTTATTGAAAAACTACAGAATGATTTTTCAACCAAATCATTAAAAATAATTAAAAAATTAGAAGATGTTGATGTGGTCAAATATTTATTTGAATTAGCCGATCAAATGACCGTTGAAGCTGTATTGATGCGCCATGATTATGGTAATAGTTTGTGTGTATCTAGCCAAGTTGGCTGTAATATGGGATGTTCTTTTTGTGAGAGTGGTCGTCTAAAGAAGAGACGTAATTTAGAGACCTATGAAATGGTTTTACAAATTTTACAAGTAGAAGCTGATTTAAATATACGTATTTCACATGTAGTGTTAATGGGAATTGGAGAACCTTTTGATAATTATGATAATATAATTAATTTTATAAATATTATCAATAGCGGTAAAGGTATCGATATTGGGGCTAGACATATAACTGTATCGACTTGTGGTTTAGTTCCAAAGATTAGGGATTTTATTGTTGATGGCAAACAAGTTAATCTAGCTATTAGTTTACATGCTCCTAATAATACTATTCGTAATCAATTAATGGCAATTAATAAAGTCTATCCTATTGAAGAGATTATCAAAGTTATTAAGGAATATATTGCAAAAACTAATCGTCGTGTAACTTTTGAATATATTTTATTAAGAGGAATCAATGACACTGAAGCTTGTGCTTTAGAGTTGGCACAATTATTAAAAGGTATTAATTGTTATGTTAATTTGATTCCTTATAATGAGACTAGTCATATAGAATATAAGAAAAGTCAACAAGAACAGATTTTAAAGTTTTTTGATATTTTAAAAAAGAATAAAATAAATGTAACAATTAGAAGGGAATTTGGCAGTAAGGTTATGGCAGCTTGTGGACAATTGCGTTCTAATTACGAGGAGGGGAAATAATGGAATATTTCTATTTAACAGATCCGGGAAAGATTCGTGACCATAATGAGGATAGTGTTATTATCGTTAAAAACGAAAGTGGTGAGTTATTACTATCTGTAGCTGATGGTATGGGTGGACATAAAGCTGGCGAGGTTGCTTCTAGTATTGCTATTTCATATTTAGGTAAACGCTTTACGGAAATTAGTAGTATCGGTAATAAAGATGATGCAATTAATTGGATTAAAGATACGGTTAGTGAGATTAATGTACAAATTTATAAATACACATCAGAACATCCTGAAAGTGAAGGGATGGGAACGACTTTAGTTACTGCTATTTTAACTAAAGATTTCTTACTATTTGGAAATATTGGTGATTCATCAGGATTCGTTATAAAAAATAATAGTATTCATAAAATTACGACTGATCATACGTTAGTTAACTTGTTAGTTAAATCGGGAGAATTAACAGAGGAGGAAGCTAAGGAACACCCACGAAAGAATGTTTTAATGAAAGCCTTAGGTGCCACTTCAACTGTCGAAATGGATATCTTTGATGTTGAAGTCGATGTTGATGGTATTTTCCTATGCAGTGATGGTTTAACTAATATGCTTGATAATGATCAAATTGCTAAAGTATTAAGTGAAGATTTATCTATTGAACAAAAAGTACAAAAACTAATTTATAAAGCTAATAATCGTGGTGGTAACGATAATATATCAATAGCTTGTCTAATGAAAGGTGAGGAGTAGTATGATAATAAAAGGACAAAAAATAAATGATCGTTATGAAATTATCCGTATGATTGGTGAAGGTGGTATGGCTAATGTCTATCTAGCGCAAGATACCATTTTAGATCGTAAAGTAGCGGTTAAAATTTTGCGTGGAGATTTAGCCGGCGACGAAAAATTTGTACGTCGTTTTCAAAGAGAAGCTATTAGTGCTAGTAGTTTGACACATCCAAACATTGTTGAAATGTATGATGTTGGTGAGGACGATGGTAAATATTTTATTGTTATGGAATATGTTGATGGAAAAACGTTAAAAAGCCTAATTAAAAGAAGAGGTTCTTTAACTTTGCCAGAAGTTATCGATATTATGATGCAATTAACATCTGGTTTAGCTTGCGCCCATGATAGTTATATTATCCATCGCGATATCAAACCGCAAAATATTATGATTCTCGATGATGGTAAGGTAAAAATAACCGATTTTGGAATAGCAATGGCTCTAAATAGTAATGAGTTAACTCAAACTAATTCTGTTATGGGATCTGTTCATTATTTGCCACCAGAGCAAGCTAATGGTAATGGAGCTACGATAAAAAGTGATATTTATTCTTTAGGAATTTTAATGTTCGAGCTTTTAACAGGGAAATTGCCTTTTAAAGGGGAAAATGCTGTTGAGATAGCCATTAAACAAATGAAAGAACAAATTCCGAGTGTTTGTAAAATTAATCCTGACATTCCACAAAGCGTTGAAAATATCATTCTTAAAGCTTGTGCTAAAAATCCGAAAAATCGTTATGATAATGTCTTGGAAATGCGTGAAGATTTAAAAACTTGTATGGATCCCGGGAAAAAGGAAGTGGCTCGCCTTGTATATGAATATCCAGAAAATGATCTTGAGGAAACGAAAACAATTCCGTCACTTCGAACAACGCGTTTAGAAAAAGAGGAAGCCAAGGAAGAAGAACGTGATAAAAAAACCAATAAAAAGTTACTTTATATTATTTTAGGTATAGTTGCTGCTCTTTTATTAGCTGTCATTGGTTTTTTCACTTATACTAAAATTCAAGGAAATAAAGAAATTAAAGTACCAGATGTCAGCGATATGAGTGTAGCAAAAGCTGAAGAAAAATTAAAAGAAAAAGGTTTTAAAGTGGCTAACAAGCAAGAAGAGCAAGCTAGTGATAAAATAGAAGCTGGTAAGGTAATTGAAACTGATCCTAAAGCTGGTTTAAAACGTCGTAAAGGAACGACAATTACTTTAATTGTTTCAACGGGAAAAGAGAAACTTGAACTAGAAGATTATACTGGCAAAAATGCTTTAGAAATAAAAGGAAGTTTAGAGGCACAAGGATTTGTTGTCAACATTGAATTAAAAGATGTCGATGATAAGAAAAATAGCGAAGAAAATATTATTATTAGTCAAGAACCCAAGGCAGGTACGGAAGTAAAAGAAGGAGATACCATTACTTTGTATGTTCCAAATATTATTACAGAATACCCAGATTTTGTTAGTGAAAAATGGAATTATAACGACATTCAGACTTTCTGTGACGAATACGGATTAACTTTAAAAGTCGAGTATGAAGAATCAATTAACTATGTAGCGGGAACGGTTATAAAACAATCTCGGGCTGCCGGTAGTAAGGTTACACAGGGGGCTACGATTACAATTACTATTGCGAAAGCACCATCTATAGTAACAACTCCGGATGATGATAAGACAGGCAGTGGTAATGATTCTAATAATAATAGTGGTGGCAGTGGTACTGGAACTAATACAGGAGGAACTAATTAAAGGATATGCGTGGTAAAATAATCAAATTGATAAGCAATGATTATACGGTTCTATTTAATGATAAAGAATATGTTTGTAAATCGCGAGGTAAATTTCGCAATTTGAAAATTAGCCCTTTAGTTGGTGATGAAGTCATCTTTGATGAGAATAATAACTATATATTGGAAGTTTTACCACGCCAAAACGCTCTTTTGCGTCCACCAGTGGCTAATATTGACCAAGCTGTAATTATTACTAGTGTTAAGCATCCCGATTTTAGTAGTAACCTGCTTGATAAATTATTAACTATTATCGAGTTTAACAATATTAAACCCATTATATGTTTTACAAAGTTGGATTTATTATCCGATATTGAAAAAAAAGAAATGGATAGAGTTATTGCCTATTACAATAAAATATATGATGTTTACCTTAATACAGAAATTGACAGAATTAAACAAATCTTTGCTAATAAAATCACTGTTTTTACCGGTCAAAGTGGTGCTGGTAAATCAACTTTATTAAATCGTTTAGATTCTAATTTGAATATTAAAACAAATGATATATCATATGTTTTAGGTCGTGGTAAACATACGACTCGCCATGTTGAACTGCTTCCGATTTATAATGGGTTAGTGGCTGATACACCAGGTTTTTCAGCTGTTGATTTTAACGACATGTGTAATTCTGATATACGCGATAATTTTATTGAATTTAATAGATATCGCGAAGAGTGTAAATATAAAGATTGCATGCATAATAAAGAAGATGATTGTGCCATAAAAAAAGAGGTTGTCAATGGTAATATTTTAAAATCACGTTATGATAACTATATAAACTTTATAAATAAGAGGTGATGAACTTGTTGATATCTACATCGATATTATCAATTAAAAATAATATTGAAACCAATATACAAAAAATAAATCAAAGTACTACGGATTTTATTCATTTAGATATTATGGATGGTAAATTTGTTTCTAATAAGACTTGGAATATTAATGAAATAAAATCGCTTTTAAACAATGCTACTAAACCATTAGATGTGCATTTAATGGTCAGTGATGTTATTAATTATATTGATGATTTTAGTACATTAAAACCAGAATATATTACAGTTCACTTAGAAGCCTGTGAAGATGTGCAAGTGGTTATTGACTATATTCATCAAAAAGGTATTAAAGCTGGTGTTTCTATTAAACCAACAACTGATATTTCAACACTATATCCCTATTTAGCTAGCGTTGACTTAGTTCTAGTTATGAGTGTAGAACCAGGTCGTGGTGGTCAAAAGTTTTTAGATACTACATATGATAGATTATCGCTTCTTAATAGTTACCGCGATAATTATAATTTTTTAATCGAAGTTGATGGTGGCCTTAACGATAATATTATTTCTAAATTATCACAAGTGGATATTGCCGTTGTCGGTAGTTATATCACTGAATCTGATAATTACCAACTACAAATTGATAAATTAAAAGGAAAATAATACTATAAAGTGAAGAATTATCTTCACTTTATTTTTATATTCTAGTTATTATGTAATAAAAATATGATATAATTGATAGTAGGTGATAGTATGAAAAAGATAATGACAGTAGATGGTAACGAAGCTTGTGCTTATACTTCTTATATGTTTACAGAAGTAGCTGGTATTTACCCGATAACACCTTCAAGTCCAATGGCTGAACATATTGATGAATGGAGTAGTAATAAACGTTTAAATTTATTTAATGACTGTGCTAAAGTTGTCGAAATGCAAAGTGAAGCTGGGGCTGCCGGCTTAGTGCATGGTAGTTTGCAATCAGGTCTTTTAACTAGTACTTATACTGCTAGTCAGGGCTTATTATTAATGATTCCTAATATGTATAAAATTGCCGGAGAAATGTTACCCTGCACAATGCATGTAGCAGCTAGAAGCTTATCGACTCACGCACTTAGTATTTTAGGTGATCATCAAGATATTTATGCTGCCCGTATGACAGGCTTTGCTATGCTTGCATCTTCATCTGTTCAGGATGCTGCTTTAATGGCAGGGGTTGCTCATTTATCGGCTATTAAATCTAGTATACCGTTTATGCATTTTTTTGATGGCTTTCGTACGAGTCATGAAATAAATAAAATCACGGTTTTAGAACAAGAAGATTATAAAGATTTAATTGATTATGAAGCATTGGGTAAATTTCGTCAACGTAGTTTAGGTTACAAGAATAATGTTACTATTGGAACTGCTCAAAATGATGATATTTATTTTCAAGCTACAGAAGTTAGAAATAAATTTTATAATCAAGTTCCGACTATTGTCGATGACTATATGAAAGAAATTAATAAATTAGTAGGCACGAATTATCGACCTTTTAACTATTATGGCTCTAATCAAGCTACTAAAGTTATCGTGGCAATGGGATCTGTCTGTCAGACCATTAAAGAAGTTATTGATAATGAAAATGCTGATTTAGGATTAGTTGAAGTTCATTTATATCGTCCTTTTTCTGTTAAGCATTTGAAAGAAGTGTTACCTAAATCTGTTACAGATATAGCCGTATTAGACCGAACTAAAGAATTTGGTAGTGTTGGTGAACCTCTTTATCTGGATGTCCAAACAGCTCTTAAGGATTTAAACATTAATATTGTTGGTGGTCGTTATGGACTATCAAGTAAAAATACTTCACCCTCTCAAATAAAAGCTGTATTTGATATGTTAGATAATCCTCAAAATAATTTTACAATTGGTATTAATGATGATGTGACTCATCTAAGTTTACCACTTGATACTAATTATAAAATAAAAAATAGCGAAGAATTTTTATTTTACGGGTATGGCTCTGACGGTATGATTAGTGCTGCTAAATCTATTATGAAAATTATTGGTGATAATACAGTTAAATATGTTCAAGGCTATTTCCAATATGATTCTAAAAAATCTGGGGGCGTAACTGTTAGTCACTTACGTTTTAGTGATCAGGTGATTCGCTCGACATATTATGTAGAAAACCCTAAAATGGTTGTTGTAACTAAAGATAATTATTTAAATGAGTTTAATATTATTAAAACAATCGAGGATAATGGTACCTTAATTATTAATACAACTTTAAATGATATTGATTTCAAAAAATATTTAAGTAATGAAAATAAATATTATATCAATAAGAAGAATTTATCTGTTTATATTATCAATGCTTATGAATTGGCTCGCAAAGTTGGATTGAAAAATAAAATTAGTATGATTATGGAAAGTGTCATCTTACGTCTTTCTAGTGTTATCAACTATGATGTAGCGATTGGAAAACTAAATGATTATATTAAAAATAAATTTATTAAAAAGGGAGATGACGTTGTAAGTGCTAATCTACAAGCGATTAGTGAAGCCGATAATTATCTTAAAAAGATTACTTTTGAAGAAGTGGATTTAGTTGATATCGATAACCAGCCTGAAAATATTTTAGAAATTATTGAAAAGAGAAAAGGTAATGAATTGCCAGTTAGTGCCTTTATACCCTTTGCTAGTGGTTCATTTGTTAAACAAGATATCAATACTAAAAAAGAGATTAGTGATATCGTACCTAAATGGATATCTGAAAATTGTATACAATGTAATCAATGTTCATTAGTGTGTCCTCATGCAGTAATCCGTCCTTTTTTATTAACAGAAGAAGAATATCAAAAAGCTCCTACCTATGTCCAAGTAGAGTGTATTAAACCAATTGAAAAGAATTTAGAAAATTATTACTATATTTTAGGTGTATCTATTAAGCATTGTACAGGATGTGGTTTGTGTGTTAAAGTATGTCCTGGCAAAAAAAATAATAAAGCCTTGATCTTTAATAAAACCATTGAGGAGTATCGTGATCATAAACAGCAAATAGCTGATTATTTGTTTGCGAATATCAGTGATAAAGGTTTAATAAATAGTAATACGATTAAGGGTTGTCAGTTCCATAGCCCGGAATTTGCTTTCCATGGAGCCTGTGCTGGTTGTGGAGAAACTTCTTATATCAAGCTATTGACACAATTGGTTGGTAAAAAGTTAGTAATTGCCAATGCAACTGGATGCTCATCAATCTATGGTGCTAGTATACCTAATTTGCCTTACAGTATTCCGTGGGCCAGTTCGTTATTTGAAGATAATGCTGAATATGGTTATGGTATGGTTGTAGGTAATAGTGTCATTAAGAAACGGTTAGTAAGCTTCATCCAAGAAATAGATCAAAGTAATGATAATTATGATTTGTTACAAAAGTGGCTTAATAATACCGAAGATTTTGATATAACTTTAGATGTTTATAATAATTTAAATTATGATACACTACCAGAAAGGATTGTATCATTAAAAGATTATTTAATTGCTAAAGAAGTCTGGGCTATTGGTGGTGATGGCTGGGCTTATGATATTGGCTTTAGCGGTATTGATCATATTTTATCTTCAAATGACGATATTAATATCCTTGTTTTAGATAGTCAAGTTTACTCTAATACAGGTGGTCAATCATCGAAAGCTAGTCCCAAAGGTGCTATAGCATCATTTGCTACAAGTGGTAAAAAGAACAGTAAAAAAGATTTAGCGCGTATTGCTCTGGCATATCCTAATGCCTATGTTGCTCAAGTTAGTTTGGGTGCTAATCCAATGCAAGTCATTAGGGCTTTCAACGAAGCCCGTAATCATAAAGGCCCTTCAATAATTATTGCTTATACGCCTTGTATTTCACATGGTATTAAGGGTGGTATGGAAAATAGTTTTGAACAACAAAAATTAGCAACTCTTTGCGGATATTTTCCAACTTTCCGTTATAATTCTGAAAATGGTAAATTTACTTTAGATAGTAAAAATGTTGATTTTGATAAGTATAATGATTTTTTAAATACTGAAACACGCTATATTAATTTAAGGAAAGTTAATCCAGAAGAAGCCGATAATTTATTAAATCAAAATAAAGAAGAGGCGATAAGGCGATACCAATATTATATTAAATTAGAAAAAGAGAATTAGATTCTCTTTTTTGAATACAAAAAAGAACAGTCCCCCTGAGAACTGTTCCATAAAAGAATAAAAAGGGGTTGGCTAGTGTGATACTAGCGCCAATTCGGCATTACCGAACTGGTGCTTTATATACTAACTTTAAATTGACTTTTTGTCAACCCCTTTTGTTAAAAAAAGTGAAATTTAATTGACTTACAAACTTATGTTCGATATAATTTTGTTAGAAGAGGATGATTAAAGCATGATAGAAGAATTAAGTATGATTAAAGGAATTGGACCTAAAACGATTAAATGTCTAAATAAATTGAATATCAATAGTATCAATAATTTGATTAATTATTATCCATATCGTTATGAATTATTAAAAAGAACAAATTTAAATAAAGTAGATGATCCTAATCATGTGGTTATCGATGGCGTTATTGAAAGTCAACCTCAGTTATATTTTTTTAAACATAAAATTAATCGAATGACTTTTCGCCTTAATGTTCAAAATAAGATTCTTAATATAGTGATTTTTAATCGGGCTTTTTTGAAAAACAAGTTGTTGATCGGAACTAATGTTATTGTAATCGGTAAATATGATGAACAGAAAAATGTTTTGACGGCTACTGATCTTAAATTTGGATTATTAAATAAAGAAATTACTATTGAACCAATCTATCATTTAACGACTGGTTTGAGTCAAAAACAAATTAGTAACTTTATTGTTGATGCTCTTCAACAAGTAGATAATATAGTTGACTTGATTCCGACATTCTATTCTAAAAAATATCATTTTATGGATAAATTAAATAGTCTTAAAATTATTCATCAGCCACCTACTGATTTTAATACTTTTTCTCAAGCTAAATTACGTTTAGTTTATGAGGAGCTATTCGTTTACATGTTAAAAATGAATTATCTAAAAATAAATAATGCTTCTAAAAGAGGAATTAAAAGAGAAGTCCCCTTTAATAAGGTGCAAGAGTTAATCTCCTCATTACCCTATACTTTAACTACGGATCAACTTATTGGTGTTAAAGAGATATATGAAGATTTAAATAGTGAATATGTTATGAATCGGCTTATTCAGGGTGATGTTGGTAGTGGAAAGACTATTTTATCTTTTATCGCATTATATATTAATTACTTAAGTGATCATCAGGGAAGTTTAATGGCACCAACCGAAATTTTAGCTCGACAGCATTATGATAATATTGTTCAATTATTTAGTCATTTAGATATTAAGATAGCTCTTTTACTTGGTAATACTACTAAACAAGATAAAAAGGAAATTTATGAGCAACTGCAAAATGGTGAAATTGATATTATTATTGGTACCCATGCTTTATTGAACGAAGCCTTAACATATAAAAAATTAGGTTTAGTGATTACTGATGAACAACACCGCTTTGGAGTAAATCAACGAAACATCTTAATTAATAAAGGATTAAATCCTGATATATTATCTATGAGTGCGACACCTATACCTAGAACCTATGCGATCACTTTATATGGTGACATGAAGGTTACTAATATTAAGACTAAACCTCAAGGAAGACGTGATGTTATTACGATATTGAAGAGTGATAACGAAATAAAAGATATTCTAACGATGATGTATAAGGAATTAAAGGAAGGACACCAGATATATGTTATCGCACCCATGATTGAAGAAGATGAATCATTACAAAGTGTTAATTCTTTAGAGCAAAATATGAATAAAGCTTTTGGAAAATTATATAATATTGGTATTCTTCATGGTAAAATGACCAATAAGGAAAAAGAACATATGATGGAAGATTATAGCAAAAATAATGTTCAAATCTTAATTAGTACAACTGTTGTTGAAGTTGGCGTTGATGTTGCCAATGCGACTATGATAGTTATATTTGATAGTTATAAATTCGGTTTATCAACGCTTCATCAATTACGTGGTAGAGTAGGACGAAACAGCCTAACTTCGTATTGCATTTTAGTCAGTTCCAAAGAGACTGAACGTTTAGATATTTTAACGAAAACTAATGATGGTTTTCTGATTAGTGAAGAGGATTTCAAAATGCGTGGTAGTGGTGATTTATTTGGCTTGAAACAAAGTGGCGAGGTTCAATTTAAGTTAGCCGATCTTCACCGGGACTTTAAAATTTTAAAGCAAGCTAGCATAGATAGTGAGAATTTATTGAAAAATAAGGATCTTGCTCAGGACAATCAAAATATTATTAACCGGATATTAGGTAACATTAATATCTTAAATTAACTTTGAGACATATTCTATTGACTTTTAATAATTTAATCTTTATAATTATAATAGCGTGAAATCGTTCACGCTTACGCTCTTATTGGTAATTTATAAGAGCGTCAACCAAAACCCCCTGAAGAGTCAGCGAAAGCTGGCTCATTTTTGTCGGCCCTGGATTTATAAGGAATTATCAAAAATACAAGTGAAAAATTAGACGATTTTCAGGCGAAAGAAAGTCGTTTTTAATAATTTAAATTAGAAAAAGCTAAATAAATAAAGGAAAAAGAATAATTTGGGGTTTTGGTTGAAAAGAGTAAATATATCTAATTAACGGCATTTAGTATATGCTGTTTTTTATTATAAAAATTTAAAGTAAAATATAAACTCCGAAAGGAGGAAATATGAGTGTACACAAAAGAAAGGATGTGACTAAATATGGTAAGTCATGGGTATTTCAAATTAGTTATACCACTTATGATGGTAAAAAAATATATACATCAAAAAAATATAAAACTAGAAAGGAAGCGAAAGAAAATGAAGATATTTTTAAAATGGAGAAAAAGAAATTACAAGGGAGGAAGATTATGAAATTTAAAGAATTAGTAACATTATTTTACGATTATCAACAGAATAAAGTGAAAAATACTACTTTATATACATATATTCAGAGAAGAAAATATTTTACAATGCTTGATGATGTTAAATTACATGAATTAACAATAGAAGATTATAGAATATGGAGAAATAATTTAGAAGAAACTAAACTAAATACAAGATACAAAAATGATATTTTAAAGCTTTTTAAGGAACTATTAATATTTGCTGAAAAATGGTATGGATATGATTTTAGAAATTTATTATATAAATTTGATAAATTTAGAGAACCTAATGCTATTGTTGTTGGAAGTATTAATTATTATACTTTTGAAGAATTTAAGAAATTTATTTCAGTAGAAAAGGATTTGAAATATAAAGTGGCATTTGAAATATTATATTTTTGTGGATTAAGAAGAGGAGAATTATTAGCATTAACCTGGAAACACATTAATTTTGAAACTAAAGAATTAAGGGTCAAACAAAATCTTGTAGAAAATAGAATAGATGGTGGTTATTTAATAACTTCTCCTAAAACAAGAACTAGTATTAGAACTATACCACTTACTAACATGTTAGTAACTCATTTAAAAGAATTAAAAGAAGAGAACAAAAAGAAACCAAATTTTAATGATAATTGGTTTGTAGTAGGAAATGAAAAATATCTACCAATAACTAATTTGATGAATAGAAAAAATACTAATTGTAAGTTAGCTGGTTTAAAACAAATAAGATTACATGATTTTAGACATAGCTGTGCATCATTATTGATTAGTAAGAATTCTAATGTGACAGTAGTTGCAAAATATCTAGGTCATAGTAAAATAGAAGAAACATTAAATACTTATACCCACTTTTTTCAGTCAGATTTAGATAAAATTGTAGAAATACTAGATAAAATATAACTACTGTATGTTATAATATTAAGTTAATAAGGAGGAGTTTTATGTATAGTATAGTTTCTTTTATTAGTTTGATAGTTAGACAGTTTTTATTGCCTAATCCTTATCTAAATTATTTTTCAAATAAAAATATAGCTGAACTATTCAACATAATAGCAGGTGGAGCAATATTACATTTTCTTTCATTTTGTATAACCGGTATTTATTATAGTAAAGGCGATGCTCCAACATTAGGTAGTATTAGTTATTTGTTTTGGTATATTATCAATACAGTAATTATTACTTTAGTTGGTTGTTTAATTAAAAATGTTTATTTATTAACAATATGTTTGGTAGCTATATATTTAATGATATTTATAATAGTAGGTAAAGTTTCAAATAAATTTAAATTTTAAGTTATAAAGTAAATAAAGATAAATGAATATGATATAAATTATATTAAATAAAAGAGAGAATGGTTTATGAAAAAATATAAGATAATAATAAATTTTAATAATACAAATTTAGATGGAATTATTGAGCAATTGAGAATATTTTTAGTGAAAGAACATGTTTTTGAATATGATGATGATACAAATATAAGAGATTTATTTGAATGGATTATGTACAAAATATGGGATGATTCTGCTGAATTGGATGATGAAAAATTAAGAGAACATTTATCTGTTGTATTGGACGAACGTAATATCATGGTTCAATTAGATTATAATTTGAAAAAATTTATAAACACTCACAATATAAGAATACTTAAATTGAATTATGTAATGTGTAGCTTTGGTGGTGCTGGAGTTTATATAAAGGTTCTAGGTTCAATAAGAATTAATCCTAATGAACAAAACCATAAATATATTCCACATGTCCATATTTATAAAAATAAAAGAATCGCTAACGACTCATGTATTAGAATAAATTTAGAAGACTTAACACAAATGACAGGTGATAAAAAAACGATTGATGATTTATTTATAAAAAGCAACAAAGAATATTGTATGAAATTTTAAAAAAATACCACAAAGAATTTATAAACTATTATAATTCAATCCAACAAGGAGAATATCCACAACCAATTTATATTGATTACAACGGTAAAATTACACATTTTAAATAAAAATATATCAAACTGAGGTAGTATAATGAGAAAGTTAAAATTTAAAATCATCACATATGAATATGTTGGTTATAAAATTATAGAAAAAACAAATTTTTATGAAGATAGTTACGAAGATAGTATAAAATTAATTGATATCCTAGAACAACTAAGAATAAAATTCGATAAAAAAAGTGATTGTTGTAGAGCCATAATTTTAGATTTTAGTAGTATATTATGGGGAAAATATTTCAAAAAAATGGATTTTGAAAATAATGTGTTAGATGAGAGAAGATTTGAAGATTATTATAAATATAAAATAGGAGATTTATGTAGCCAATTCGATATTGAAGAAAAGGAATTAGAAATTTTGTTTAATCCTCTAATTGGTGGATATGTTGGTAGACATAGAGGAATACATTATTTTTTTCATACTGATGAAAAAGATATTCATCATAGACCACATATTCACATTAAAAGTGGAGACATTGAATTTAGGGTTACACTAGATAGTATTGAAATTTTAGATAAAAATACATTTAAAAGTCCTAAAAAAACAAAATTAGCTATCGAATTAGTAAAATTAAATCAAGAAGAATTATTAAATTATTGGAATAAAGTTGTGATTAATGGAGAAAGTATAAAATATAAAATGTATTTTCCAACTAGATAAAGTAGGTGAATAAAATACGACGAATAAAAATGACAGAAATTATTTATTAGAAGAAGAAAAAATGTTAGCAGATATAGTTAAAGAAAATTTAAAGTATTATGGTTCTTCTAATAAAGAAAAAATACAGAAAGAAAATGAATTGTTTCATTTGTTATGCTTTTTATATTTGGATAATAATTTAAAATTGCATAATAAAATAATTCCGCATGAACCTGGAGATTTCTTTATACAAGAAAAAAATAGAAATATAATGATAGAGGTAGTTGAAGTATTTGGAAATGGCAATACTCACATGAATATAAAAAATAGACTAAACCACATATTTGAAAGAAAAATAACGCGGAACAAAGAAGGGATATATTGCTTTTCACTAGAAGAATCTATAAATAGTTTTAATAAGTCTTTTTTTGATAAAAATACAAATAAAGAATATTTGAATAATGATAATTATGATGATAAAATTTTATTGATAGTTACTGGAGAATATGATAATTGTCCTGCGACAGGAAGTTGGATAATTAAATTTTTGGAAGAAAAAAACTTTGATATTAACAAATATGATTGTTTATGGATATTAGATTATTTTTCAAGTTCAAAAGATAATGGTCCAACTATTATAAAAAACCCTATTGAAGAAATAAAAAAATACAAAGAATATTTTGTTTAAAATAAGACCGTATAACTATATTAAAAATACTATAACAATGTTAAAATTGAAACAACAAAAAAACGACATTTTTGTAAAAATGGGTGCGATTTGGTGCTAGAACTTACCTGATATTGGCTGGTTCTTGACCAATATTTTCAAGGGTTTGAGAGTTCTATATTATTAGTAAAAGAGTCAGCGAAAGCTGGCTCATTTTTGTTTACTTTTGATTAATACCTATTAGTTTCAACCAAAAAACAAGTAATTTAGAATAAATTTATTTAATTAATATATACTACAAAATAGGTGATAAAAATGGATTTAACTACGCAAATTAAAAATTTAATAAATGGATATTCAGAACGATACAATATACAGATACGGCAAAAATGACCAAAAAAGAAAAAGATAAAAAAATAATAGAACTAGAAGAAATCGTCCATCGTTTACAAACAGAGCTTGCTGTAAGAAGAGATGTAGAAAATAGGTATATAAATGGACTAATAAACAGTAAATATAACGAATTTAAAAAACTAATGGAAAATCCGATTTTAACATTTCCAGATAATACACAAGTTGAATTTAATAATCTAAATAAAGAACAACTATTATATCTCCAAAGTTTAGATCAAAAAGGTAAAACAATGTAACGATATAAAGTTAAAATATTCTTTTTAATATGACTATAATATTAGTTAGTAATTTTAGAAAACCAATATATTATATAATATTTTATGTAAAATAATAATGTCAGATATTTGATATTACTTATAAATCACAAGCAACATATATGAATCATTTTTTATTATAAGTTTTATAATATATAAATCTGTGATATAATATTTGTGCAGTAGCGATTGGAACTATTTCCTACTTTAACGAGTCGTTAAGGGACTTTAATTAACTATAATGATTAATTGTAATAATCCAAAGGACTTCTCTACACCTTGTGTAGCCGCTGCGCTTTATGTCCATTTCCATATTACAATATCATTAGTACTGCATTAATGGGAGGTAGTTAAAATGTGGAAATACATTGGTATAAAAGAATGTAATGAATTTTTACTATCTCTCAACTTATTTAATTGTAAAGATGATAAAAAATACATAAAACTTCTTTATTCAATTAGTAACAGCAAAGAGAAAAATTATACAATGTACAAAATAAAAAAGAAAAACGGAAAATATAGAACTGTATATGAACCTAATCCCCGTCTTAAACATATACAAAAACAAATATTAATGAATATTCTTAATAATAAAGCTATATCTAAATATGCAACCGCATATCATAAAGGGATATCCATAAAAGAAAATGCTATTCCTCATATTAACAAAGAAGTTATTTTAAAATTGGATATTAAAGATTTTTTTGATAATATCACATTTTTAGATGTTTATAATTCGTGTTTTCCTATAGAATATTTTCCAAAATCAGTTGGCATGATATTAACTTTTTTATGCACTTATGATGATCATTTAATCCAAGGAGCGCCAACTTCTGCCTATATTTCAAACCTTGTTATGAAAGATTTTGATAGTGAATTAGGTGATTGGTGTAATTTAAATGATATATCTTATACAAGATATTCAGATGATATGACATTTTCCGGTAGTTTTGAACCCAATGTGGTAATTACTAAGGTTAGGAAAATGTTATATAAATTAGGATTAGAATTAAATAATAATAAAATTTGTGTTATTCATAACTCATCTTGTCAAAATGTTACTGGTTTAGTAGTTAATGAAAAAATTCAAGTTAGTGCAAATTACAGAAGAAAATTAAGACAAGAGATATATTATATAAATAAGTTTGGTTTAAAATCTCATTTACAAAAATTGAATATTGAAAATGAAAAAAAATATTTAAATAGTCTATATGGCAAGGTATTATATGTTTTATCAATAAATAATAATGATAAAGAATTCATTGGATATAAAAAATATCTTCGAGAAAAAATTATTGCTGAAAAAAAATAAATATTTTACTAAAGATAACCAAGAGGTTGTCTTTTTAATTATTTTAGTATGGTACGGAGGGTGGTGGATACCAAATAGTTAGAATAAATAACTATAACGATTTGTTTGTTAAAGATTAAATAGAAAAGAGAGGTAAAAATGAAAATATTTAAAGATTGGTGTTTAGAAAATAAGCGATTAGAAGTATTAGAATTATATGAAAATGCCAACAATTTAAAAGCGAGTAATCAAATCGGTTTTTCATCCGGTAAAAAAGTTTGGTGGAAGTGTTCAGTGTGTGGTTTATCATGGCAACAATCTCCAAACAAAATGAATAAAAAAAGAAATGTTGGTTGTCCTTATTGTAATCGTTCACGTCCTAGTTATCTTTATAATTTAGCTTTATTATATCCAGAATTGGAATCTGAATGGGATTATGAGAAAAATGATATATTACCTATAGATTGTCTACCTAGTAGTAGTAAGAGAGTCTTTTGGAAATGTCGGAATAATCATCGTTGGGATAGCATTATTTCAGATCGGGTTGAGAGTGTAAAGAAATGCCGAATTTCCAAAAAACCTGTATGTCCTTATTGCAATCACGAAAGAATATCTCCGACTTATAATTTAGTAACCGAATTTCCCAATATTGCTAAACAGTGGAATTATATTAAAAATAAGGATATTATACCACTTAATGTTAGTCCAAAATCTCAGAAAAAGGTATGGTGGATATGCGAGTATAACCCAAACCATACTTGGCAAGATAGAATAGCTAATCGAACTGTTTTAAATCGAAGTTGTCATATTTGTTCCAAAAATCATATATCATTCATGGCAAGAGTTTTATTTTATTATTTAAAGCAATATTTTACTGATTGTGAGATCGAATATAATTTAATAGGCCATTATGTTGCCGACATCTATATTCCTTCTCATAAAATTGTTATCGAATATGACGGTTGGTTTTTTCATGATACTGAAGATTCTAAGAAAAGGGAATTAAAAAAAGATCAAGTTTTAACTGATGCAGGTTATCAATTAATTAGAGTTAAAGAAAATAAAACTCCAATGTCCGACATTATTATCAAAGATAATCAAATTATTTATTATAAATATGATGATTTAAGAAATGTCGATGCTTTAATTAAGGAAGTTGGTAGTGTTATTGGTAATATAATTAATCATAAAATTGATATTAAAAGTGATGTCATTAACGATTATCAAAAAATTGAAAATCTATATTTTCATATCCGTAAAGCTAATTCCCTAGCTGTTCAAAGACCAGATTTAGCTAAAGAATGGAGTTCAAATAATAAAATTTCATTGGATAATGTTACTCCTAGATCAACCTATAGAGCAAATTGGGTTTGTCCTAAATGTCACAATGAATATGGTACAGCTGTTCGTAATCGTGCTATTCTTAATTCAGCTTGTCCTTACTGTGCTAATTTAAAAGTTTATGAACGCAATTCGTTAGCTTATATGTTTCCAGAATTGGTTAAAGAATGGGATTATAATAAAAATGGTAGTTTGAAACCGGAAGATATTACCAGAGGATGTGATAAAAAGGTATGGTGGAAATGTGCAAAAGGACATTCATGGCAAACCTTTGTATATAGTCGAACAGGAAAATATAAAACTAATTGTCCATATTGTAGTCACTACAAGCTTACACCAGAGAATTCTTTAGAAGTTAGAAATCCAGAATTAAAACAGTATTGGAATTATCATAAAAATGATAAACAACCATCGGAGTATTCTTATCACTCTAATAAGAAGGTATGGTGGATATGTGACAAAGGGCATGTATGGCAACAGAGTATTAATGGTATACAGAAAATAAAATCAACTATTAAATGTCCATATTGTCGTAACATTAGATTAACAGATGTAAATTCATTAAAAAGTATTTATCCTGATTTATGTGAATATTGGGATTACGAGAAAAATCATAAATTAATCCCTGATGGTGTTAGAGCTAATTCCTCTAATAAATATTGGTGGAGATGTGAAAAAGGGCATTCTTGGAAGACTCAAATCTCGACCCGTAAACATAATAAAAGTTGCCCATTATGTAAAAAAGTAGATAATAGTCTAAGAACCAATAGACCACTATTGGCAACTGAGTGGGATGTTCAAAAAAATATTGGTCTGTCACCAGAGACTATTTCTACATATTCTGGAAAAAAAGTTTGGTGGCGTTGTCAAAACAACCATAGTTGGCAAGATACTGTTTGTCATCGAAGTGGTGGACGTGGGTGTCCATTTTGTTCTGGAAGAAGGGCATCTGACACTAATAATTTGGCAATCATGTTTCCTAAAATAGCTGAAGAATGGGACTATGATAAAAATGGTAATCTTAAACCAGATAATGTTACCGCTCACTCTGGTAAGAAAGTGTGGTGGAAGTGTAAGCATGGTCACACTTGGGAAACCAGTGTATCGAATAGAAGTCGAGGTACTAATTGTCCCAAATGCTTCGAATTAAAGCGAAATGGTATAAACAATGAATGAAAAATTTTGATTAATTATCATCAAAAGAATTTGGCATGATATGATATAATAAAAATGTGGTTAGGAGATTACTATGAAAAATAAAAAAATTAGAAATATTATCATTACAATCATTATCACAATCTTAGTATTTATTATATATTTGTTATATTATTATAATTTAATACCTCATAAAAAATATAATAATGCTGATTTTGATATTATTACTTACAAGAGTATTGCTGATTATGATCAAGATGGCGTTGATGATCAAACGGATATTTTAAATAGTGCGCGTGACTATGTTAGAACTAGGCCTAAATATAAAAGTAAATACTATAATGATGGTTATCCTGATGATCAATATGGAGTATGTACCGATGTTGTTTCTTTCGCCTTAGTGGGAGCCGGGTATGATTTACGCCAGTTAGTTACCGATGATATTCGTAATAATCCTAATAATTATATGATTAGTAATCCTGATTCTAACATTGACTTTAGAAGAGTTAAAAACTTAAATGTTTTTTTTAAGAACAATGCAACATCCTTAACTACTGATCTAGAGCAAATAGATCAGTGGCAAGGTGGTGATATTGTTGTATTTACGAAGCATATTGCTATTGTATCTAACAAACGTAATTATCGTGGAATTCCTTATATTATCCATAATGCTGGTCAGCCAGTTTATGAAGAAGATGCTATTAATAGATATAAAATAATTGGGCATTATCGTTGGAAATAGAAATAAACTATTGACAAGTGTCAACATAACACATATAATGTAATTGTGAGGTGGTTGAATGGAAGTTAAAAATCCATTATATCGCAATCAGGGGATTCATGTTATTGCTAGTATCTTTACGGTGGATCGGGGTGTAACTAAAATTCTTTTGATTAAAAGAAACAATGAACCGTTTAAAGATAAATGGTCATTAGTCGGTGGTGCGCTATATAATAATGAGGATTTAGAAGATTGTTTACACCGAGAAATTTTAGAAAAAACAGGAATAGATGATATCGATTTATATTTGTGTAATATTCATGGAAAAGTAGGACGTTCACCAGTTATGCGCATGGTAGCCGTTTCTTATGTAGGTGTTATCGATAGTGAGAAAGTTGCGATATTAAATAAAACGTTAAAAACTTCTGATGCAGCTTGGTTTACTATTGATAATATTCCAGAATTAGCCTATGACCATAATCAAATTTTACCCGCAACCTTAGAAAAATTGAAGTCATTGATCTTGAATACTAATATATTGCGATCTTTATTTCCTAATGGCTTTACTTTGCCTGAAATTCAACAGGTATATGAATCGATTTTAGGTAAGAGCTTTGATCGAAGAAATTTCCGACGCAAATTTCTTAATTTAGGCCTAATTATCGATACTAATAAAACGATTAGGTTTAATGGAACTAAGCCAGCCAAATTGTACAAGTTTAAAAATAAAATAATTAATGATAAAAATGTATTTTAATACATTTTTATAAAGCACATTAATGCGTCAAAATAACACTTGGAGGTTAAAAAATGATTTACTTATTAAGACATGGTTTAGATGATGAAAATTACATAGGGGGGTGGAGTAATATTGATCTGATACCGCAGGGTTATGAACAGGTTAGAAATGCATCAGAATTTATCAAGCGGCATGAATTAGTTATTAAACATATTTATACTAGTGACGTTAAAAGAACAGTCACAACGGCTCAAATAGTGTCATCGATGATAGGAGCCCCTATTATTTGTGATTCTAATGTTCGCGAACTAAATAAGGGTGATTTAAATGGTATGTTAGTAGAAAAGGCAATTAAAGAATATCCAGAATATTTTGATAATATTACCGTGGATACTAAATATCCTAATGGAGAAAGTATGAAAGAATTTTACCAAAGAATTAAAGAATATTTACCAAAGCTATATGATTTAGATAATAATTTGATAGTTACACATCGAGGAGTAATTAATATGTTATATTTCCTACTAAATAATATTGATTTAGATATGAATAAAGAGAGGTTTGATGTCACTCATGGTTCAATTCACAAATTGAATATTAAAGAAAAGAAAATTGAAAGGATTTATTAATATGTCAAAAAAAGAAAAAAATGAATATCAAAAAATAATTGAAGAGTATGAAAGAATGAAAGAGCAATTATTAAGCTATCAAACTGAATATAATCAATTATCACCTATAATCGAAGAATTAAAAAAAGATCCAAATGTTATAAAATTCATTGAAATAAATGCAAAACTAAAAGGTGTAAACAGTGAGATAAAGAGATTAGAATCTAAAATAGCAGAGCAAAACATGATGTATTGTAATCATTACTTCGTAATTCAAAGAGATAATGGTGGATATGATGGACATCGCTATGAAAGAGATTACGAAGTAACTTGTATCCATTGTGGATTAACTAACAAATATATGAAGTTTTATGGAAGTGAATTTAATGAATATCAAAGAAAAATGAATTATATTTATGTTTATTATAACCATAATACTCAAACTTATGGTTGGGTTTCTGAAAAAGAGCTTCCATTGTTAAAAGAAATAGTTGATAAATTTATCGATGAATATCCAAATGCCAGTAATCAAGATATTGAAAAACATATTAAATTAGTAAAAAAGATGAAAGGTGGTAAATTATGTTAGTCGGAAAAATTTGCTTAACTGGTGGTCCATGTGCGGGAAAGACAACTGCACTCTCAGCTATTGAAGAAAATCTACAAGAACAAGGTTATAATGTTTTAATTGTTTCAGAAAGTGCTACTGAACTTATAAAAGGTGGTATTAGACCGTTTGGTAAAAAAAGTGTTGATTTATTATTGTTTCAAAATTTAATAATAAATTATCAATTAAATAAAGAAAAAATTTATGAAGAAGCTGCCAATTCATTAGAAGGAAAAACAGTTATTATATATGACCGTGGTGTAATTGATAATAAGGGTTATATTGGGGATAAAAAGTTTAGCCAATTACTAGTCCAAAATAATTTGAATGAATTAACTATAATGGATAATTATGATATAGTTATTCATATGGTAACAGCTGCAGATGGAGCGTTAAGGTTCTATACATTAGAAAACAATAATGCTAGAACTGAGACACCAGAACAGGCTAGAACTGTTGATAAACAAATATCTGATGCGTGGGTTGGTCATAATAATTTGAAAATTATTGATAATAGTGTTGATTTTGATAACAAAATTAAAAAGGTTATTAATGAAATAAATAATTTTTTGGGTAATCCCGTAACAATTAGAAAACAAAAAAAATATTTGATTGATACGAGCAAATCCGATTTAAGTTTTATCGAAAAAGAAGGATGTACTAAAATTGATATCGAACAAACCTATTTTCACTGTTCAAATGACAATTGTGAAAGAAGATTACGAAAACGTGTTTACCGAGATGATAGTACTTATTATTTGACTTTACAGCGAAAGAAAGAAGCAACTAATAAAATCATTGTCGATAAAAAAATTACCGAAAAAGAGTATAATCGGCTTCTTAATTATTATGATGATAAAGTAACTATAAGCAAGCGGCGATATGCTTTCATTTATCATAAACAATATTTTAAATTAGACATATTTGAACAGGATAATTTGTGCGTTTTAGAAGTTGAACCAACTTTAGAAAATTGTAATATAGATATTCCATGCGAATTAAAAGTAGACAAAGAAATAAGTAATAATCCCCACTATCGCAATTATAATTTGGCTTTTAATAAATCAAATAAGCAATATAATATTAATTGTTCCAATATATTAAACAAATAAAAAATACAATTATTAGAAAAACACTTGAATGTGTTTTTCGTTTTATTATATAAAAAAATTATGTTTTAATATTGTAATACAAGTATTTTTTTGTTATAATGTAAGAGATAATGATAATAAAAGGGAGATGCCGTATGGAGGAAAAAAGAAATATAATTAAAATTCAGAGGACAAACGGTAATATTGAAGATGCAGAAGTGTTGCTTTTTTTCAAGCTAGAAGAAGATGGACCTGAATATATCGTATATACATTTAATGAACAAGAGGATGATCTTGTAACTGTGTATACTTCTAAGTTTATTAAAAATGAAGATAATATTGTTTTGGAAGAAGTTACTGATGAAACGGAATGGAATAGAATTAAAGATGTAATGCGTCGTGCCATTACAGAAAGTAAGGAGGATTAATGATGCCTGAGAATTATGATGCAGATATAAATAAAGCTATAGAAAATCTACGTAAAATGGGTATAGATCCTGTTGATTTAGGAATGAATCCTGATGATTTACTTAATGCTACGCCAACCCCAGTTGCTACAAGTTCTGATCCAATAATTTTAGGTTCGGATCAATATGAAGATATATCATCATATACTGATCCTACACAAGCAGCATCCGAAGGTTTTGATGATATTTCTTTATTACCAGAAAATGAAGAAAAAAGTCCTGAGCCAGTTCAAGGTGATGATGCTATTGATACTGGAAGTGCAGAAGTAGAAGAAGATTTAGATTTTGAAGATTTGAATTTGCTAGATGAAGATAAAAGCAGTGAGATAAACTTTGACGAATCTATTAGTGTTGGCAATGTCGTAACGTTAAATCCGGAAATAGCAGATCTTTTAGATGATTATGATCCACAAGATATTTTCAAAATTGAAGCGATAGATGGTGCTGTTGCAACTTTATCGAAAAATGGAAAAGAAATATCTGAATTAGCAGCTATTCCTTTAAATCAATTAAATAAAGTTAATGAGTCTGATTATAGTGATCATCTTGGTATCGATTCAAACACGACTGAAAAACCAATAATTGAACATGGTTCAAAGCCTATTAGATGGTCACCACGCTTTATTGAAAGAATCAGAAAAAACACTTCGATAGCTGAAATAAGTAAAAAGCTTGAGGCTAGCCAAAAGAAGGACGCAGAGAAAAGTGATAGTAAGGATTTACCTAAAGGAAGCTTTGTATCATTTAAAACAAGTTTTTATAGTCATGGCTTAAGTTTGGCTAAGTCAGCTAGTAAACAATGGAATAAAATAAAAAAGCGTCACGAGAGAAAACACAATGATAATAGTGAAACCGTAGATACAAAGAACAGTCCAATATCATCATCTGATAAAAGCGGTGTTAATGAAGCTGTTGAATGGTTTATGAATCAATCAAAAGATGATCAAAAGAATTTTTTAACTGATTTAATCGAACAATTAAATGTTGCTAAAAAAGAATTAACTGAGGCAGCAGTTTCGCTATCTGCAGCTAACACCAAAATTGAAGAATTATCAACTATTACAACCAAGAGTAATCAACCAGATGATGAATTAATAACAAGAGTAACTTCTTTAGAAGAAGAAAATGCACGTTTACGTGATGAAGCTGCAAAAATTTCTGCTTCTAATAATAATGAGGATTTATTAGCTCGTATTGCAGAATTAGAAGCCGAAAACGCTCAAATGAAAATCGAAAATCAACAACTAGCAGCAAATAATAGGAAACATAATATGGATAACCATACTGCTGTTCAACTATTCCATGGTGAAGATGAACCAGAATTATCACCACGTGCTCAAGCTTGGTTAGAACAAGCTGAAAAAGAAAAAGCAGAACAACGTAGGTTAGAACAAGAAGTACAAGAAAAATTAAAACAACTAAATGATGTTACAGCTAGACAAAGTGAACAATTTGGCTCTCCATACGTTCCATATACAGAGCAATCATTTGAAGAAAATAAACCAAGAACTAGATAAAATGTTTAATTTTGTCAAATAAGCTCAAACTAAAAATAATGAGGTGATTTTATGAAAAAAATTACGGCATTATTTTTTTTATTATTCTTTGCAATGTTCATTTTTTATCAAAATGATAATAGAGATACTAAGACTGTAGCTGCTGATATAGAAAATTATAATGTTTATCAAAAACTATATTTAAAATTTGAAGACGATATCTTAAACACTAAAAACTTTAAAATATACTTTAATAGTGACATGAATCTGATATCTTTATTTACTAAGTTTGAACAATGTCGGTTAGATAATAATCGGTACCTGTTAAAATATAATAGTATAGATGATAATTTAAAAGGTTATTATGATTATTATATTAGTAAGTTTAACGAAACTACAAAAGACTATTTTCAAGGAGTACCCATATATATTGTTGAAATCGATTTAAGCAGAACACAGCTTAATAAAATTATGTCTAAAAATCAAAATATAATATATAGTAATGAACTTTGTGGAAACTATCATCGATGATAGTTTTTTATTGTATTTTTTATATGAAAATAGTATAATTATATTAGGTGATGATTTATGTTTTATATTTGGCTAGCCGTTGTAATTTTATTAGCTATTGTTGAAATTATATCTATTAATTTAACAACAATCTGGTTTGTTATTAGCGGAGTTTTAGCTTTGTTTTTATCTTTTATTGTTGATAATTTTTTGATTCAATTTGCAGTTTTTGTTATTATTGGTATTGTTTTACTAATTACAACTAAACCATATTTAGAGCGAATATTGAAATCGCGAAATATTAAAACTAACTTAGACCGTGTTGAAGGTATGACTGGCGTTGTTACAGAGGAAATTACTAAAAAAAGTTTTGGTGAAGTCAAAGTAGATGGAAAGTTATGGACAGCATATGCTGATAAGAAAATAAAAGTTAACGCTATGGTCAAAATTTTGAAGATAGACGGCGTTAAATTAAAAGTAGAGGAAGTAGGAGAATAGTTATGAATGTTTTAATTGTTTTATTGATATTAGTTGTTGTTTTAGTTATACCTAACGTTAAGGTGGTACCTCAAGCTAAGAATTATGTTATTGAACGTCTTGGCTCATACTATGATACTTGGAAAAATGGCTTGCATTTTAAAATTCCTTTTGTAGATCGAGTAGCGAACATTGTCAGTATGAAGGAAATTGTTAAAGATTTTGCACCACAACCAGTTATTACAAAAGACAATGTTACAATGCAAATAGATACGGTGGTTTATTTTCAAATAACCGATCCTAAACTTTATACATACGGAGTGGAAAATCCTATTAGTGCGATTGAAAATTTAACTGCCACAACCTTACGTAATATTATTGGGGAATTAGAGTTAGACCAAACCTTGACATCACGTGATATTATTAATTCTAAAATGCGTTCTATTTTGGATGAAGCTACTGATCCCTGGGGGATTAAAGTTAACCGTGTGGAAGTTAAAAATATATTACCGCCAAGAGACATTCAAGAAGCGATGGAAAAACAAATGCGTGCTGAACGTGAGCGCCGTGAGTCTATTTTAAAAGCTGAAGGAGAAAAGAAATCAAGTATTTTAATTGCCGAGGGAGAAAAAGAGAGTGCCATTTTACGAGCTGAAGCCGAAAAAGAATCTAAAATTAAAGCAGCTGAAGGTGAAGCCGAAGCTATTATCAAATTGAAACAAGCTGAAGCTGATGGTATAAAATTAATAAAAGAGGCTAAGGCTGATCAAAATGTTATTGCTTTAAAAAGTTTAGATGCTTTAAAGGATGTTGCTAATGGTCAGGCTACTAAAATTATAGTTCCTTCAGAACTACAGAATCTTGCTGCTATTGGTGCAAGTTTAAGTGAGTTTATAAAAAAAGATGAAAAATAATTTTTTTCAATATTGCATTAAAGTACTTAAGGTTTTAATTTGGCCAATCATATTTTTGATTGGTCAATTTATTATTAATTATCTTTTTGCTTCGGTTTATAGTTTATTTCACCCCGATTTATCATTAGTAGAGCTAACCAATAACACCATCAGTTTTATGAATAGTCATCAAATAATCATTACTTTAGCTAATTTTATTATTCTCATGACCATCTTTTTAACTGTATATAAAAGGTTACAGAATGATAATTATAAAATATATAAAGATTATATTTATTTATTTTTATTTGGTATAGGATATTCGATAGTAATTAATATTCTGTTTTTGAATATTAGTAATACCTTTAACATTAGTATCGATCAATTTAGCGGTTTAGATGCGACTAAATTTGTATCTACCATTATATGTAGTGGTTTGCTAGGCCCAATAATGGAGGAATATTTATTTCGTGGTATTATTTATAACAAATTGAAAGCTTTTAACAGTGAAAAGATTAGTATGTTTTTAACTGCGTTAATTTTCTCTTTGCTGCACGGAAATATATTCAATATTATAAATGCTTTTTTGTTAAACTATATATTAATATTTGTTTATCGTAAATACCATACGTTACTTGCTCCTATTATTTTACATATCACTGTTAATACAACGGTAGTATTTATAATTAATATTATTATAACGCAAGCTATTTATCTAAATTATTTTCTTTTTATCATTAGTTTTATAATAATAATGATATCGAGTGTAAAAGTGTTTAGCAAAGAATAAATATTTTGCTATTTTCTTTGTAAATAATAATAAATTTGGTATAATAATTATGGTGGTAAAATGACAGAAATAATAAATGAAGTGAAAATAAATTATATAGATTATGGTAATGATTCAGGCATACCACTAGTTTTATTACATGGTTGGGGTCAAAATATTGAAATGATGCGTCCAATTGGCGATAAGTTTCAAAAAGAATATCGCATTGTTATCATAGATTTACCAGGTTATGGAAATAGTACTGAACCAACCTATAGTTGGAGTGTTGCCGATTATTGTGAAGCGGTGCATGACTTACTAAAAATTTTGAAAGTGGAAAATCCTATTTTAATAGGTCATTCATTTGGTGGGAAAATCAGTTTATTATATGCTAGTAAATATGCTGTTCGCCAGTTAGTATTATTTGGTAGTCCTTATAAACCAGAAATCACAAAGTTATCATTTAAAACAAAGATGTTAAAAAAATTAAAAAAAGTACCTATATTAAATAATTTAGAAGCTTGGGCAAAACGTCATATTGGTTCTACAGATTATAAAAATGCTAGTCCTAGAATGCGTGAAATATTGGTTAAAACGGTTAATTTGGATATATCTGAAGACGTCAAAAGAATATCTTGTCCTACCTTAATTATTTGGGGTAGTTTAGATGAGGCGGTACCTTTGGATAGAGCTTATGAATTGGAGAAACTAATTTCTAATGCAGGTGTAGTTGTATATGAAGGATGTACTCATTATGCTTATCTGGAAAGATTGGGACAAACTATTAGTGTTTTACGTAGTTTTTTTATAAGTGAGGGATTATAATGGAAAAAATATTTATTTTATCTTTAATTAATGTAGTCATCTATTTATGTATTAAAACAAAGAAATCTTTACAGATGCTACAACAAAATTGGTATAATTTAGATCAGCGATATTTAAAGTGGATTTTAAAAAATCCTAATAAAGTATTTATCAACCCGGATATGTTATTTATTTTGTTTATTGCAGGTTTATTTATAAACGCAGAAATTACAATGATTTTCTTTGCTGTTTTTTATCTTTTGTTAGCTTACTATACTTATCGTCAGGAAGAGAAAATTAAAGCAAAATTACCACTTAAAATAACTTCTCGTGTTAGACGTTTAGCCGTTACTACTTTGATTTTATATTTGATTCCTATTTTAACTATGGCCCTAACATTTGATGTATATAATTTAACTTATTATTATGTGGTAATAGGGTTGTTAACCTATTTAAATTGCTTTGTTGTTATGGTAGCTAACTTTATCAATATTCCCGTTGAAGCCGCTGTTATGAAGCATTATAAAAATATGGCTATAAATAAATTACGAAATATGACTAACTTAAAAGTAATTGGTATTACTGGAAGTTATGGTAAAACTAGTAGTAAAAATATTTTGAATGACGTACTTAATGTTAAGTATAATGCATTAGCAACGCCTAAAAATTTTAATACACCATCAGGATTAATGATTACTATTAACAACTATCTAGATAAATTTAATGACTTATTCATCGCTGAGATGGGAGCATTTAAAAAAGGAGAGATTAAGGAGCTTTGTGATTTTGTCAGACCGACATATGGTATTTTAACTAAGGTAGGGGAAGCTCATTTAGAGAGTTTTGGCAGTCGCGAAAATATTCAAAGTGGTAAATTCGAACTAATTGAATCACTACCAACTGATGGAATTGCTGTTTTAAATAAGGATGATGAATGGCAAGTATCATACAAATTGAAAAATAAATGTCAAGTTATTTGGATTGGTATTGATAATAAGGCAGCCGATGTTAGAGCAACTAATATTAAATTAAGCCCGTCCGGAACTACTTTTGATTGTATGTTTAAAAATGATAATAATAAATATTCTTTTGAAACCAAATTGTTAGGCAAAGCTAATATTTATAATATTTTGGCTAGTATTGCTTTAGGACATGCTTTAGGTATTTCTATTGAACAATTACAGTTAGGTGTTAAAAAAGTAAGGCCAGTAGAACACCGTTTAGAGTTACGCCAATATTATGATATAAACTTAATCGATGATTCTTATAATTCTAATCCAACAGGCGCTAAAATGGCCTTAGATGTTCTTAATTTAATGCCAGGTAAAAAAATGGTTATAACTCCTGGTATGATTGAGTTGGGTAGTCAACAATATGAAGCCAACTTAGAACTTGGCAAACAAATAGCTGATGTTTGCGATGAAGTTATTTTAGTTGGTAAGGATCAGACGAAACCAATTTATGAAGGATTGATGGTTAAAAAATTTGCAGAGGATAAAATTCATATCTTAAATGATGTTATGCAAGGGTTCCCATTAATTAGAAAACTTAAAGAGGGAGATACTTATGTTTTATTAGAAAATGATCTTCCTGATTTGTTTAATGAATAATTGTATTTTATAATTGATAATTTGATTTTGGGTAAAATAAATATAAGATAGGAGTGAATTTATGAAAATAAGAGTTGGAGTAATATTTGGGGGCGAAAGTGTCGAACATGAGGTTAGTATAATAACGGCTGTTCAAGCAATGGAATATATTGATCAAGATAAATATGAAATTGTCCCTATTTATATTTCCAAAGATCGTACTTGGTATACAGGTAAAATGTTAATGGATATCGGAATTTATAGTGATTTTGATAATTTAAAGAGATATGCTAAAAAGGTTACACTTTGTCGTAAAAATGGTTCTTTCTATTTACAGACAATTACAGGTGTTTTTAAGAAGAATATAGCTGAAATTGACATTGCTTTTCCAATTGTTCATGGAAATAATGTTGAGGATGGAACCTTAGCCGGATATTTAGATACATTGGGTATTCCTTATGTTGGTAGTAGAGTGTTAGGATCATCATTAGGACAAGATAAAGTTGTTCAAAAACAAGTTCTAGCATCAGAAAATTTACCAATCGTTGATTATGTATGGTTTTATGATACAGAATATTATACTAGTACTGAAATGATAAATGAAAATATAAATAAGTTAGGATATCCAGTTATTGTTAAACCAGCTTCTTTAGGAAGTAGTGTTGGTATTAGTGTTGTGAAAAAAGCTAGTGATTTAGATAAAGCTATAACAGAAGCTATAAAATATGACACTAAAATTTTAGTAGAAAAAATGGTTAGTAATTTGATTGAGGTTAACTGTGCTGTTTTAGGTAATTATGCTTTTCAAGAGACTAGTTTGATTGCTGAAATGTTAACTGACAATGATTTCCTAACGTATCAAGATAAGTATGTAGGTAATGGTAAAGGTGCCAAAAAAGGCGGAAGCAAAGAAGGAATGGCTTCTAGTGACTTTATTATTCCAGCACGTTTAGACGATAAAATAACAAATGAGATTTATGATTTATCTAAAAAAGCTTTTCGTGCGCTTAATCTTTCTGGGGTAGCACGTATTGACTTTTTAATTGATAAAAAGAGTAAAAAGGTTTATATTAATGAGCCTAATACTATTCCCGGTTGTTTGTCATTCTATATGTTTAATCCAACTGGTAAAAATTATACTAAACTTTTAGATGAAATGATAACGATCGCCATTAAAGATTATAAAAGTAGATGCAAAAAAACTTATTCGTTTGATTCTAACATTTTGAGTAATTATAATGGATTAAAAGGTGGTAAAGGCCTTAAAGGAATGAAAAATAAATTAAATATGTAGAAAAAGATAATGTCTATTAAGACATTATCTTTTATTTGACATCAAAAACACTTGGACCTTCAAGAAGCTTTCCATCAATATCAAATCGTGATCCGTGACAAGGACAATCCCAAGTTATATCTTTATTGTTAAAAATTAATTTACATTTCATATGAGGACATAAATTGCGTATTTTATGTTCGACACCTTTATCATCAATATATATACCATATTCCTTGCCATCGATATTTTTAAAATAGACATTATGATAAAAGGATTTATCTTTATTAATATAACTTTTTAGATAAGCGCTAATATTTTGATAAGCATCGATAGGGAAACTAGTAATTTTACCAATATTAATTTTTCGCATTGGTGAAAATAATTCTTCATAGTCATCTGTTTTATTTTGCACTAAATTACTTAAAATTTTCCCGGCGATAACACCATTAGTCATTCCCCACTTATTAAAACCAGTTGCAATAAATAGATTAGGATGATTTTTGTTAATCTGACCAATTAAAGGCAGATAATCACTGGTCATAACATCGTTAGCTTCCCATTGATAATCAACTTGTAAATTAAAATTATTTTGTAGGTCATTTTTAATTTTAGTTAGTGTTTCTTTATAATTAAAATTTTTATTTAACTTATGGGAATAACCACCAAAAATTAAATAATTTTCTTTATCCTCGTGATCACGCATTGTGATGTTGGGATTCTCTTCCATAAGCGCATTAAAATTTAATTTGTTGTTATTTTTAGAGGCGGTTAAATAGGTTTTTTCCATATGTGTTTTTAAGGGAATCAATCCAGGAATTACAAAGAAAGGGTAGTGTGTAGTAACAATCACTTTTCTAGCTTTTATAATTTGTTTATCAGTTTTAATTAGGTAATAACTGTCTTTTTTAGTTAAAGAAGTAGCTTTGGTGTGTTCAAATATTTTAATGTTATTTTGTAGACAAATCCTAGCTAAAGCCTTAATATATTTAACGGGATGAAAAATAGCGTTGTTTTCGATTTTTATGCCATACACACAAGGATACTTATCATTTAAATTATTAACAACTTGATATGATATATTTGCTTTGTCAAAAAATAATCGTTCCTTTTCAAAAGTTTTAATTTTATTTTTATCGTTGGTAAATGTTATCGAAGAGGATATTTCAAAATCGCAATCGATTTGATATTTTTCAATATTATTTTTAACTATTTTAATAGCTTCTTGTTGTGATTTAAGATAGTTTACGGCTTTCTCAAAACCGTGAACCATTTCTAATTTATGATAACTAACTCCTTGAAGAAAAGTTAGTTTACCAGTCGTATTAGCACTTATCCCCATTCCAATTTCATCTTTATCAATAACGATTATTTTTTGCTTTGTATTTTTTAAATTAAAAGCTGTACTAATACCAGCTATCCCACCACCAATGATTAAAATATCACAATCAATCGATTTATCTAATTTAGGTAAATTCAATTTTTGAATTCCTTTTTTCCAGATAGAGTAGTTTATCATAGTAATCACCATTATTATAATGATAAATAATAATATTTTTTAATCAATAAGAAAGTAAAAAGATTGATTTTTTTAATAAGAATATGGTATATTTTTAGTGCTTATTCAGGAGGGTTTTATGAATATAAGAGTAGAATATGATTTAGAGGCTCAGGTAGAGGCTTTTGCTGATATAAGAAATTTAGATGGTATTTAAGGGAAATTATAGATAAAAAGTTCTATAACTTTTAATCTGACTATATTTAGTTTAAGGATACTTTATGTAAAACAAAATAAAAAACAGTTTTTATTAATTAAAACTATTTATTTTTTATAAAAAGTGTGTTATACTCAATAAGTAATTAATTTATGTCTTCTTAGCTCAGTTGGTAGAGCAACTGACTCTTAATCAGTGGGTCTAGGGTTCGAATCCCTAAGAGGACACCAATTAGATAATAAACTCGTTTGAGTGTGTTTATATATGGATGCGTGGTGAAATGGTAGACACGCAAATTTACCAAATTTGCGACAGATATGTCATGAGGGTTCGAATCCCTTCGCATCTAGTTTGTATTTTACTCAACTATTAAAGTTGAGTTTTTATATGCTAGATAGTATATTAATTATAAAAATAGTTATTATATTCAACCATTTTTATTTTTACTTGACTTGTATAATTACTTAATTTTAGACATATAATTATAAAAATGTAAATTTTTATTAAAAATGTATTGCCAAAAAAATAAAAATAAGGTATACTTTAATAGTCGTTAGGCAAATTTTAAATGGGCTTGTAGCTCAGCTGGTTAGAGCGCACGCCTGATAAGCGTGAGGTCGATGGTTCAAGTCCATTCAGGCCCACCATTTATTATTTGTTGCCTGATTAGCTCAGTTGGTAGAGCAAACGGCTGTTAACCGTTGGGTCGCAGGTCCGAGTCCTGCATCAGGCGCCATTTATGATTTGCCCAATTAGCTCAGTTGGTAGAGCAAACGGCTGTTAACCGTTGGGTCGCAGGTCCGAGTCCTGCATTGGGCGCCATTTTTTAGGTTAACATATTTATTATTAACCGGCCCGGTGGTGAAGCGGTTCAACACACATGCCTTTCACGCATGCATTCACGGGTTCAAATCCCGTCCGGGTCACCAAATATTTTTGTTAAAATAGTAATAGCTGATGAGCTATTTTTTATTTACCGTCAAAGAGATCTTAAAAATAAGAGTTGTATATTTTTTGTAGTTATGTTATAATTTATCTGTATTTATTTATAAACTGTGAAATGGAGAAGTATTATTAGTGACTATTAATAGAGAGTTAGGCTGGTGGAAACTAACAATAAGGCTAATAAGAATAACACCATGGAGTTACTGATCGAAATTTTTAGTAGATTAAGTCGGGGCTACCCGTTATCAGATTTGAGTGATCATATTGCAATATGATAATTAGGGTGGCACCACGGATACCAGTTATTCGTCCTTTACGGATGATAACTGGTTTTTATTATTTAAGGGAGGATATATATGAGTAAAATTGAATTCACCGAAGAAATGGTAAATGATTATGCTGACAAATTATTAATTGGTTTAACTAGAGAGGAAAATAAAATGGTTTTAGATGAATTCGCTATTATTGACGAAACAATTGATTTAATTAATCAAATTCCAAATATCGCCAGTGTAGAACCAATGACACATTGTTTAGATGATTTTAGTTATGAACTTAGGGAAGACGTTGTTGAACCTTCGGTTCCAATTGAAGAATTACTTCAAAATTGTGATAGTACAAATGGTAGTGAAGTAGAAGTACCAAGGGTGGTGGGATAATATGGAATATATGAATAAAACAATTAAAGAAATACATGAAGCACTTATAAAGGGTGAAGTAACCAGCGATGAATTAGTGAAAGAAGCAATTGAAAAATCGCATATTATTAATGATAAATATAATGCTTTTGTCACAATTTTAGATGGCGCTAAAGGGGGTAGCGTAACTGATAATTTATTGTCAGGTATACCTTATGGTATTAAAGATAACTATAGTACTAGGGGAATTTTAAGTACGGGCTCTAGTAATACTCTAAAAGATTATATTCCATTTTTTGATGCTACAGCTATTAGTAAATTAAAAGCGAGTGGAGCTATCGCAGTTAATAAAACCGTCATGGATGAATTTGGAATGGGAGGAACAGGTACTACCGGTCATACAGGAACTGTATACAATCCTTGGGATCCATCACGTATGTGTGCCGGCTCTAGCGCTGGTTCCGCTTGTGCTGTAGCTGCCGGATGTTATCCATTTGCAACTGGTAGCGATACAGGAGATTCTATTCGTAAACCGGCTGCATACTGTGGAATTGTTGGTTATAAACCTACCTACGGTATGATTTCTCGTTATGGATTATTTCCTTTTGCCAGTAGTTTAGATCATTGTGGAGTTTTAACGAGAAGTGTAGAAGATGCTGCTATTGTAACCGATAATATGAAAGGAATCGATAAAGAGGACATGACTAGTTGGGATTCTAGTAATATTAATTTATACACTTCCTTGAATGGTGATGTTAAAGGTAAAAAACTTTGTTATATCAAAGAGATTTGTGATATTAATATGTATCCTAATGCTAGTGAAGAATTGAAACAACATTTAGAAAATTTTCAAAAGGCTTTAGATAAATGTCGTAAGTTAGGTATAGAGGTGGATGAGGTATCTGTTGATGCAACTTTATTGAAAGCAGTGCCATCAGTTTATGTTGTTATATCATGTGCCGAAGCTACATCTAATATGTCTAATTTAACAGGTATTATCTTTGGTCCAAGAAGTGATGCTGATAATTATATTGATATGATGAAAAAGTATCGTACCGAAGGTTTTTCACCTTTAATTAAACGTCGTTTCGTTATTGGTTCTTATGTATTACAAGCGCAAAATAAAGATCGTTATTTCCATAACGCCCAGAGAGTAAGAAGACTGTTAGTTGATCAATGGAAGGAATTATTTAAAAAGTATGATGCTGTCATTTTACCGGTTGGTAGTGGTCCTGCTAAACATTTAGATGGTTCTTTAGATATGCTAGATCCACATACCCAAGTTTTAGAGGAACACTTACAAATTGGTAACTTTGGTGGATTTCCATCAATTACTATACCTGATGGTTTTATCAATGGTTTACCTGTGGCGTTAAATATTACTGGTAATTGTTATGATGATGCTAATGTTTTAAATATAGCTTATGCTTTGGAAAATAGTATGCCATATAAAAACCAGATAGCAAAGGAGGTAAAATAATGGATAAGTATAAGGTTATGATTGGTTTAGAAATGCACTGTGAAATTAGTGAAACAAATACTAAAGTATTTTCTAGTGCCGAAAACTCTTACAAAGAAGAGGCAAACACTAATATTAGACCAGTCGACATGGCTTTTCCTGGTACTTTGCCGACGGTAAATAAGGAAGCTGTTAAAAAAGCTTTGATGGCTAGTATGATCTTAAATTGTCAACAACCAGAATATATTTATTTTGAAAGAAAGAATTATTATTATCCTGATTTACCTAAGGGATTTCAAATTACCCAAGAAACTAAACCAGCACCCGTTGGAATATATGGTAGTTTAACTTTTGAATGTAATGGAGAGGAAAAAACAGTTCGAGTTAACAACATACATTTAGAAGAAGATGCGGCAGCGTCAGATCATTTTGCCAGATGTTCTAGAATTAATTACAATCGTGCAGGAGTGCCGTTACTTGAACTAGTTACTTATCCAGATATTAATTCAGCCGATGAAGCTGTTGCCTTCTTAGAGACTATGCGCTCAATTTATCAATATGCTGGTATTAGTGAGGCTGATAGTAAAAAAGGACAAATTAGATGTGATGTCAATGTTTCTATCATGGATAAAGAGTTAGATGAAACTAAAGAAGAAAATTGGGGAACTAAAATTGAAATAAAAAACGTTAATTCTTTCGGTGGCGTTAGAGATGCAATCAATTATGAAATTGAACGTCAAATTGAACTTAAAGAAACTGGCAAGTATGATGAGATGGAACAACAAACAAGACGTTGGGACGAAGAGAGCGGGACTACCATTTATATGCGTAGTAAAGTTGATGCAATCGATTATAAATATTTTGTTGAACCAAACATTCCTAAATTTAAAGTATCCCAAGATTGGTTAGATAGTATTAGAGCCTCCATTCCAGAATTTGCTAATCAAAGAAAAGAAAAATATATTAAAGAATATGGTTTAACAGATTATGATGCAACTATTATAGTTAAAGAAAAAGCTATTTCTGATTATTATGAAGAAACCATTAAATTAGGAGCTAATCCTAAAATGGCATCAAATTGGTTAACTACTATGCTTTTGGGATATATTAATAAAGAATATCTTTCAATTGATGATGTTTATCTAAAACCGGACATGTTGGTTGAGTTAATTAATATGATTAATAATAAGGAGATATCTTCTAAACAGGCTAAAGATGTATTTTATGAGTGCTTAAAGGCTAATAAACGACCAAAAGATATCGTTAAAGAACAGGGAATGACGCAATTAGCAGATGATACATCAATTAGAAATATTGTTAATGAGGTTTTAGATGAACAACCGGATGCAATTAACAAGTATAAAGCTGGACGAACAAATTTATTAGATTTCTTAGTTGGTCAAGTAATGAAAAAAACACGTGGTCAAGCTAATCCAGCTATGGCATCAAGCATTATGAAAGAACAAATAGAAAAGAGGTAATTATGGAGAATATTTATCGTAATAAATATTGTGGACTAATCACAGAAAATGATGTTGATCGAGAAATTCGTGTAGCGGGATGGATTGAAAATATTCGTGATCATGGTGGGGTTATTTTTGTCGATCTACGTGATGAAAAAGGAATTGTTCAATTAGTTAGTAACGATGATACGATGTTCGATAATTTAAATCGTGAGTCTGCTATTACGGTTAAAGGTAGAGTTAGAAAGAGAAATGAAGAAGATTATAACAATCGTATAGCGACAGGTAAATTAGAAATTGTTGTTGATGAACTAGACGTATTAGGTAAAGCTAAAAATGTTTTACCGTTCGAAATTATAACTTCTCACGAAGTTAATGAGGAAGTGCGTTTACGCTATCGTTACTTAGATTTAAGAAACCCTAAAGTACATGATAATATTGTTCTTAGAAGTCAAATATTAAACTTCTTAAGAAATAAAATGAACAGTTTAGACTTTACCGAAGTTCAAACACCAATTATATCAGCTTCCAGTCCTGAAGGTGCTAGAGATTTTCTAGTTCCATCTCGTAAATTTAAAGGTAAATTTTATGCTTTACCACAAGCACCTCAAATATATAAACAATTATTAATGGTTTCTGGTTTTGATAAATATTATCAAATTGCGCCTTGCTTTAGAGATGAAGATTGTCGAGCTGATCGGACATTAGAATTCTATCAATTAGATTTTGAAATGTCATTTGTCACTGAAGAAGATGTTTATAAAATAGGTGAAGATATTTTCTACGATACTTTTACGAAATTTAGTAATCGTGAGGTATCACCAAAACCATTTCGTCGCATACCTTATCGCGAAGCTATGTTAAAGTATGGTACCGATAAACCCGATTTACGAAATCCTTTAGAGATTATCGATATTAGTGATGAATTTAAAAACAGTGAGTTTAAACCATTTAAAGGTGTAACTGTAAGAGGAATTAAGGTTGATAATATAGCTTCTAAATCAAATTCTTGGTTTAATGAGCTTGTCGATTATGCTAAAACTATTGATATGCCAGGTATTGGTTACGTGACTGTTAGTGATGATATGAGCTTTAAAGGACCAATTGACAAATTCTTAACCGATGATGAACGTCAAAGTTTAATTACTAAAGCCGAGTTAAAGGCTGGTAGTGTCCTTTTCTTTATTGCTGATAAAAAAGAAAATATTGCTGCTAAAAATGCTGGATTAATTCGTAATGAGCTAGGTCGCAAATTAGAGTTAATTGATAATAATAAATTTGAGTTTTGCATTATAAACGATTTCCCAATGTATGAATATAATGAGGAAGAAGGAAAATTTGATTTTGGACATAATCCTTTTAGTATGCCACAAGGTGGTATGGAAAGCCTAGAAAACAAAAAGACTGAAGATATACTAGCTTACCAATTTGATTTCGTTTGTAACGGAAATGAAATGGCTAGCGGAGCTGTTCGTAATCATGATATTGAAATCATGAAAAAAGCTTTCGCGATTGCTGGTTATGATGAGGATGAAGTTAAAACTAGATTTAAATCATTATATACTGCTTTCCAATATGGAGCACCACCACATGCTGGTATGGCTCCAGGAATCGATCGTATTATTATGTTGTTAAAAGATGAACCAAATTTAAGAGAAGTTCAAGCTTTTCCAATGAGTGTTAGCGGTATGGATAATATGATGGATTCGCCAAGAGAAGCTAGTGAAACACAGTTACGAGAATTGCATATAAAAATAAGATAGGAATTTCTATCTTATTTTTAATATTAATTAATCTTGCATAATAACACTTTTGTTATGATTGAAGATTGTCCTGAATTTATACGAGGTATTTTGTATAATCTAAAAGATAATCACTCAGAAACTATAGGTCAAAGTTTGTCAGAACCATCACCAGATAACAATGAGAGTAATAGGTCAAAATTAAAACAAAAATTTAAATCATTATTTAATAAAAAATATCCTTAAGAGCGTTAGCTCTTTTTCAATTTGACAAATAATAAAAATAAGATATAATATTACCTCAAACAGGGGTGATATTATGAATAAAGAGGGAAAATATTTAGTTTTAAATGCTGGTAGTTCATCACTTAAATTTAGTTTATATGAAATGCCAGAAAAGGTATTAATTGTTAAGGGTAATATCGAGAAGATTGGGGAAGAAGAATCAATCTGGTCATTAACGAAAAATGAACAAAAAATAGCTAGTGGTAAATTAAGGGTGAAAAATCATAAAGAAGCTGTTAATTTAATGCTAGATCAATTATTTTTAAACGGTATAATAAAAAATGTTAATGAGATTAAAGGTATCGGTCACCGTATTTTACATGGTGGCGAAAAATATAGTGAATCTGTTTTAATTAATGAAGAAGTAATTAACGATATTATAGATTTAACTAAGTTAGGCCCTTTACATCATCCAGGAGAGTTAGCTGGAATTAGTGCAATGTTAGAATTTTTTCCGACCACGCCAATGGTAGCTGTTTTTGATACAGCCTTCCATCAGAGTATTAGTGCTGATCATTATATGTATCCAGTTCCTTATGATTGGTATAAAAAATATGGGGTTCGTAAGTATGGTTTTCATGGAACTAGTCATAAATATATTACTGAAAAGATGCAAACATACTTACAGAAAAAACAAGTAAATTTAATTAATTGTCACATTGGTAGTGGTGCTAGTATTACCGCCATTAAAAACGGTAGTTGTTTTAATACGACAATGGGCTTAACACCATTAGATGGACTTATGATGGGAACACGTAGTGGTAGTATTGATCCTTCAATTATCGAATATATGATGGAGAATACCAATAAAAGCGATATTGAGATTATGGATGAATTAAATAAAAAAAGTGGTTTTTTAGGAATGGTTGGTAAAAATGACCTTCGAGATGTTGAAAAACTTGCTAATGATGGCGATAAGAATGCAACACTTGCTATTGAGATGTTTAAAAATTCTATTGTTAAGTATATAGCACAATATTATTTTGAATTAGAAGGTAAGATAGATGCTTTAGTATTTACAGCAGGAGTTGGTGAAAATGATGCTTATATTAGAAAATTGGTTATCGATAAAATTAGCCATGCAACAGGGATTGTACTGGATGAAGAAAAGAATAATCAAATAGCTGGGTATAAAAAAATAAAAGAGGGAATTATTACTTCTGAAAGTTCTAAATTTCCAGTATATGTAGTTCCAACTAATGAAGAATTAATGATTGTAGAAGATACATATAAAGTAATAAAACAATTTACTAGTGAGAGGAAAACATGGCAAAAAAGGAAAGTGTAAAAATACTACCTGAATTTAATGAATATAGTGGTCGTATTTTTAAAGTAAAAAATATTGTTCATCCAAATAATGCTGGTTGTTATAACTTTGGTGAATTTATCCAATCGTCACATAACGATACTTCGAGAGAGTGGTCTAGTGATGAAGATGGAGTAAACATTTATCGTGATAAACAAAATCCTCAAATCGGTTATCGTATTTATAAGGGATTAATGTTATTTCTAGAAGATTTTGAATTTCATGGTGGCTTAGGCGATCCTAAAATGATTGAAGAATTAATTGTAAGACAATCAAATATTAAATTGACAGAGTTTCCAACTGGTGTAGTCTCTATTAATCAATACCCCATCGGGCAGGAGATACCATTTTATAATGGTTATCAAACATTAAGAGAATTTAGTCATAGTATTTCTAGTGTTGAAGGTAAGGAAACTGTTTTGCCTAAAGTTTATATAAAAATATTGTTATCATTAAAAGAATTAATAGAAAATGAAATTTATTATAGTGATGTACATTCAGGTAATTTTTTGGTTAATGTTAACGATTTTGATATTGATACTAGAATAATTGATTTTGACTCAGGTTTAGTTTCCTTTGGTAAGTTTGCTAATTATCAAAAAGAACATTATCAATATTGCTTAAAATATATGTTTGATCAAAATAATAAATATGCAAATATTGATTATCAAATAGAAACTTTGAGTAAAGATAACCCTATTGATGATGCAATAGAAAAAGTATTAAAAATGGAACAGAAATTAAGATAAAAGATTCTTATGAATCTTTTTTGTTTTCTAATAATAAATGTTTAATAATAATACGATCACATGTCTCATCAATTAAAATCTTTTTGTTTGCACATTTGTTGCGGCAAAATCCTCGTAATTCATAGCATCCTATATCATCTATCGTAAAGATATAATTGCCACAATTGTCAGTAAAAACTTTACTTATTAAGTTACCTTTGTACCATAATTCTATCCTTGCGTGCTGTAAACATTTAATTTTACCATCGATATATTTATCTAGTAAAAATGATCCTACTAGATATTTTTCATTATTCATAATATCACCTAAAATAGTATATGAAAAAAAATAAAGAAAATCTTTATTTTTTATGATTTTTACTAGCCTTAATAAAAGAATCGAAGAGAGGATGACATTTGGTTGGACGACTTTTGAACTCGGGATGAAATTGGCTAGCTATGAAGTGAGGATGACTAGGGATTTCGACTATCTCTACTAAATTGCTCACCTTGTTAATTCCAGAAAAAACCATGCCATTTTTTTCTAATAGATTTTTATATTTATTATTGAATTCGTAACGATGACGGTGTCTTTCAAGAATCTGTTCTGACTTATAACTTTTATAAGCTATAGTATCTTTTTGAATTGTACATTCGTAATTACCTAGACGAAGAGTACCGCCCATATTTACAATTGATTTTTGGTCTGCCATCAAGTCAATAATAGGCTCGTCACATAGTTCATTAAATTCGGTTGATGATGCTTTAGGTAAATTACATACATGACGAGCAAATTCAATAACCGCTAGTTGCATACCTAAACAAATACCTAAGAAAGGTATTCTGTTAGTTCTGGCAAATTCAATGGCTTTAATTTTACCTTCAATACCACGATTACCAAAACCACCAGGAACAATAATTCCTTTAGTATTGCTAAAAACTTTTTTCAAATCTATATTATCTTTTTCTAATTCTTCAGAATCAAGCCAATTAATATTAATTTTCACATGGTGCTTATAGCCCGCATGACGTAAAGCTTCGACAACTGAAAGATAAGCATCGTGAAGTTCTACGTATTTACCTACAAGGGCAATTTCAATTTCTTCATTCAAATGGTCAACCGTTTCAATTAAATGTTTCCAATTGGTCAAATTAATTTGCATAATAGGTAAACCAAATTGGTTTAAAACAATCTCATCCATTTTTTGTTCATAATAATTAATTGGAATTTGATAGATATTTTTTACATCAACACTGTCGATGACATTTTCCTTTGGGATGCTACAAAATAGTGATATTTTAGCTTTAATGCTTTCCTCTAAAGGGATAGGACTACGCGTAACAATAATATCCGGTTGAATTCCCATGCCACGAAGTTCAATGACACTATGTTGGGTTGGTTTAGTTTTAAGTTCGTTGGAACCATAAATATAAGGGACTAATGTGGTATGAACAAATAACGTATTATCTTTACCTAATTCATTTCGAATTTGTCTTAATGATTCAATAAACGATTGTGATTCAATATCGCCAATAGTTCCTCCAATTTCTGTGATAATAATATCTGCGTTGGATGAAGTTGCTGCTTCATAAACTTTATTTTTAATTTCATTAGTGATATGAGGCACAATTTGGACTGTGGCGCCTAAATAGTCACCACGTCTTTCTTTTTCAATAACAGATGAATAAATTTTTCCTGTAGTTATATTTGATGAATAATTTAATTCTTCATCGATAAAACGTTCATAATGTCCTAGATCAAGGTCAGTTTCGGTTCCATCAGCTGTCACATAGACTTCTCCATGCTGATAGGGACTCATAGTTCCAGGATCAACATTAATATAAGGATCAAATTTTTGCATAAATACCTTATAACCACGAGCTTTCAATAATAGAGCTAAAGACGATGCTGTTATACCTTTCCCTAAACCCGATACAACACCACCAGTAACGAAAATAAACTTTGCCATAATGACACAACCTCCTAAATAACAAAAAAAGCACTAGAGAACATCTAGGCTCTCTTAAATTATAACACAATTTAAAATCACTAACAATATTCTTTTATTAATATTAATAGTTTAACTTTCATACTTACAGAAATATATAATTATTATAATGTAGAGAGTAGTGGTATGGTGAAAAAAGGTTTTACTTTGATTGAATTATTGGCAATATTTGTATTGATTGGATTACTTAGTATGATAGCAATCATATCAGTAACTAAATTAATAAACAGTTCTAAAGAGAAGACTTATCAGCAGCAAATCAATAATATAGAAAAATCAGCCCAAATCTGGGCTACCAATAATACATCTTTACTTGCTTCAACCGACGACTATGAAACCTATGTCAGTATCGAAGAATTAAAACAAGCTGGTTTGTTAGAAAATAAAGATATCGTCGACCCACGAACAGACAAAACCATGACAGGCTGTGTACAGATAACATATAATACCGAAACTAAAAAGTATAAATATAAATATAACCATCAATGTCCAAAAAATTTACCAATAGAATTAATATTTTCCTTAAAACCTTCAGATATTGACGGCAAAAAAGGTTGGTATAAGAGTAGTCCGACTGTAACTATTGAAGATTTCTATCTTGACTCTGATGACAAAATGCAACAAGTATTAGCAAATCAAGTTGAGTGTATTTATAGTGTTAACTCCAACCCATCAATAAATGTCTTAACAGACGAAATTAAACAATTTGTAGTTGATGAGGAAGGAAAAAATGTTGAAGTTAAAGTTAATTGCATTTATGTTGACCAAAACAATAAAAAGTATAAAAAAAGCCAAACTATTTATTTAGATATCGATAAAACCCCACCTACTATTACTATTAATAGTATGATTAATGCTGATGGGACACCATATAATAATAATACAAATCAATCAGTAACCGTTGAACTAACTTGCGATGATGATGGAAGCGGTTGCAATCAACCGATATATTATAGAAAGTATTTGCCTAACTTTGAAGATAAATGTGCCTATTCACAAATATTGGGTAGTTCATATACTGATGTTGCCGGTAATCAGAGATTTGTTAATGTATCAATAACTTTTTGTAAAGTTGTTAATGAATGTACTAGAAATGCTTCAACTGGTGAATGTTACAAGTGATAAATGAAAATAATACTTTCACATCAACATTAAAATCGAAGTATAGGATATTATTTATGTTTTAAGTTAAGCGTGTTAGATTTTTAAAACAATTATTATTTTAGCTGTCAAAAATAATAATTGTTTTTTTACAAACATTCCAATAATATTGACAAAGAAAGAGAAATTGGTATACTAAATATAGTAGGTGATGATATGAAAAAGGGATTTACATTAATCGAATTATTAGCTGTAATAGTATTAATTGGAGTACTTAGCGTAATAGGAACAATCTCAGTCACCAAATTGGTAAAAAGCTCAAAAGAGAAAACCTATCAAGAACAAATCAGAAACATTGAAATATCTGCCAAAACATGGGCAACAAACAATACCTCTTTACTACCTTTGACTAGTGATGTTCAAACCTATGTCAGTATCGAAGAATTAAAACAAGCTGGTTTGTTAGAAAATAAAGATATCGTCGACCCACGAACAGATAAAACCATGACAGGCTGTGTACAGATAACATATAATACCGAAACTAAAAAGTATAAATATAAATATAGTAATAAATGTGGAGATAAAGCCGATTATCCAACTATTGATATCATATATACCGGAAATGATCAAAACTATATCGAAGTAACACAAGATGCCCAAGATAAAAAAGAAGAAATAATCAATAATATCAATATCAATGCCTTTGATAAAAACGGGAATGTCATTGATGTTGAAGGACCAGTCATCACCAAAAAAGGAGAAATAGTTGATACAATCATCCCAAATAAAGTAGGAGATGAATATATACTTACGTATGTGGCATCACAAAACAACCTTAAAACAACAAAATCCCTAAAATTAAAAGTAGTTGATACAACGCCACCAGAAATATATTTGTCAGGAATCAATGTAACGGACCGTATAGTAGATTATAATATAAGAACTAATGATAGTTTTAGTGAACCAACATTAATTGTAAAAGATAATAGTGGAGAGAGTCTAAAAGCTGTGAAAAGTGGGCAAATCAACACGCAAAGAGTAGGTGAATATAAATTAGTATACACGGCGACCGATAGTAGTAAAAATAAATCGACCTATACCGTTAATGTAGTCGTAAGAGCACGTGGACAATTAAGTTTTAGTCTATCTGCATCAGAAGTAACAGGAAATAATGGATGGTATAAAACCGATCCAACCGTAACTATAAAAGACTTAAAAATTGAAAACGTCGAAGGAACGCCAAACATCGACGAAATAACCTGTAAATATAGTATTAATTCAGGAAGTGCGGTAAGTTTAGGGACACAAAGAACATTTGAAGTAAGTAAAGAAGGAAGTAGTGTCAAAGTCAAAGTCGATTGTAGTTATAACGATGGGACATATACATATAGTGATAGCCAAACAGTAACCTTAAAAATAGACAAGACGAAACCAACGTGTACTACAAGCGGAGGTAATAGTAGTTGGACGAATCAAAATGTTACGATAACGGGAAAATGTAGTGATGGAATAAGTGGATGTGCAGGAACGAACCCAAGTTATACAGTAACAACAAGTGGAACAAAAACAAATATAGGACCAGGAAGCAATGGAGGGACAGCGGTTGTATCTGATAAAGCAGGAAATCAAGGTACATGTGCGGCCAACCAGAGTGTAAAAATAGATAAAATAGCACCAACATGTAAAGTAACTAGTAGTCATAGTGGATGGACAAATCAGAATGTTACTGTAACAGGTACATGTAGTGATACTGGTGGAAGTGGATGTACTAGTTATAAACCATCTGAAACTTATAGTGTTACTACTAACGCTCAAAAATATCCATCTTTATTGACATCAAACGCTTATGTTAAAGATAATGCGGGGAATAAAACTGCTTGTGGAACTACTTTGGTTCAAATTGATAAAACCGATCCATATTCACCATATGTAGAAAAAACTATTTCCAAAGGCAGTAATATTGTAACGTTCAGCTGTACATGTAGACCTTCGGTTATAACAGGAAGTATGTATAAGCTATGTAGCACAACATTAGGAAATCATTGTGTTATAAATGCTAATGGTGGTGGTTATTACTTTGAAGTTTGGGGTGGCGATATTGGTAGTGGTGTCTCACATTGGGGATATTCTCTGCAGTGGGGTGGAAATGGCACATACAAAAGAAAAGAACTCGGTGATAATTTGTTTGATGGTGGATGGTTTTCAAGTGAAGTTTACGTCAAATCATATGATCATGCAGGAAATGAAAGTCCTATGATGCATTTAACTATTAATAGGTAGGAGAAAAAATGAGTAAGAAGAAAATATTATTTTTAACATTTATATTATTAATCCTTATTGTTATTGTTGGATTATTAATATTTAATAGACATAGAGAAGAGCCGAATATGACAATCGAGCCAAAGATAAGTCAAGAACAAGCCCTTAAAATTGTAAAAGAAAATTTTAAAAGTAATAACGACATTTATAAATATGATGAAAAAGAAGGAGAATATCATATTATTAAAGCTGTTAATAATCCTTCTGTCGAATATTGGGTCCATGATAATACTGGAGAAATTTTGATACAGTCTGGTATGGGATCTGCCGATATAACAAATAACGAATAGGTTTCTATTCGTTATTTTGATAATGATAATTGAAAAAATAGACATAACATAGTATAATTAAATTATTGTTAAGAAAGTAGTGATAAGATGATATATTTAGATTATTCAGCAACCACGCCAATTAATAAAGAGGTTTTAGAAAGCTTTAACAAAGTTAGTTTAGAATTTGTTGGTAATCCCAATTCTTTACATAAACTAGGTATTAATGCAAAACATTTAATTGATAAAGCTACTGAGCAAATTGCTGACATTATGGATGTTAAAAGCGAAGAAATTATCTACACTAGTGGTTCATCTGAATCTAATAATACAGCAATTAAAGGAATTGCCTTGAAGTATCAAAATAGAGGTAAACATATTATTACAACCAAATTAGAACATTCTTCTGTCATAGCGCCTATAAATTATTTGCAAGAAAATGGTTTTGAAGTTGATTTTGTTGAATTAGACAGTAATGGCCTTGTTGATTTGAATCACTTAAAAAGGCTTTTACGTGATGATACAATTTTAGTTAGCATTAGTTCAGTCAATAGTGAAATTGGTATTTTACAACCGATTGCGGAAATTGGTCAATTGTTAAAAGATTATCCTAAATGCTTTTTCCATGTTGATATGACACAGAGCGTTGGTAAGGTAAAAGTTCCTTTAAACAATGTTGATTTAGCAAGTTTTTCAGCGCATAAGTTTTATGGGCCTAAAGGAGTAGGAGTTTTAGTAAAAAAAGAAGATGTCTCTTTAGATCCATTAATTCATGGTGGTAAAAGCACAACAAAGTTTCGTAGTGGAACACCAGCGCTACCACTTATCGTAGCTTTAGCTAAAGCGCTACGCTTAGCATACAATAACTTGGATAATAAATATCATTATATAGAAACTTTAAATAAAACCATTAGATCTAAATTGACATCTTATTCAGATGTATATATTAATAGTAATGAGTACTCTATACCACACATACTAAATTTAAGTATTATTGGTGTTAAACCAGAGACTATGCTACATGCTTTAGAGGAAAAAGATATATATATATCTACTCAAAGTGCTTGTTCTAGTGGTGGAACTTCTTTGGCGGTTTTAAGTGTTACTAATGATGTTAAAAGAGCTCAATCAAGCATTAGAATTAGTTTGTCTTCGTTAACGACTTCTGATGAAATTAAATCCTTATTAGAGGCATTTGACGAGTGTTATCGTCATTTAAAATTTATTGATGACAAATAAGATTACAAAATTAGAAATAAAAGAACTAATAATTAATGAAGAACCAATATCAGGGGAATTTGATAATCAAATTGTTATAGATCTTGATGATCGTAATGTTGAATTTAATAACTGTTTTTTAGATAAAATAACTATAAATAACTCAAAAATGATTAAAAGTTCATTTATCGACATGAAAATAAATAATAGTGATTTGTCTAACCTAAATTGTGATACTAGTACATTTATTCGTAATGAGTATGTTTCTTCAAAATTAATTGGTACTATTTGTAGTTCCTCTTATTTAAAAGATATAACCTTTGAAAATTGTAAAATGCCATATTTTAATCTTTCACAAAGTAAAGTACGTAATGTTAAATTTATCGATTGTGATTTGTCGGGTTCTAGTTTTAATTATCTTGATTTTAAAGGTTTATATTTTCAAGATTGTAATTTATCAGAAGTAGAGTTTATCGGAACGAAAATGCACGGTCTTGATTTATCTAGCGACAATATTAAAGGGATTATTATAAATAAAGATAATTTAGAGGGATTGATCGTTAATGAATTTCAGGCGCTTGAAATAGCTAAACTATTAGGGATAGAAATTAAATAGGTGATAATATGAAAATAATTAAAATTGGAGCAATGTGGTGTCCTGCTTGTCTAATTATGAATAAGCGTTTAAAACAAGTAGAATCGAATAAACATATAGAAATTATAAATTATGATTATGATTTAGATGAAGATATTGTTGAAAAGTATAAGGTAGGACAAGTTTTGCCCGAACTTATTTTTCTAAACGAAAATAATGAAGAAATTGAACGTTTAATTGGGGAGCAATCGATTGAAACAATCGAAAAGATTATAGAAGGTAGTTGTTAGTATGAAAAAGATTTTATCATATTTATTGTTAATGGTATTGCTGATATTTCCGATATATGTTGAAGCACTTGATAGTAACTATCAAAATGTCCTTGGACCTATTATTCAGGATTCTACCAACGATGATAAAATAACTATTTACTTTTTTCACGGTGATGGTTGTCCACATTGTGCTGAAGAACATGATAAATTGGATGAATTATTAATTACTTATGGCAATTATATTGAAATCAAAGACTATGAAGTTTGGCATAATAGTTTTAATAATAGTTTAATGCTTAAAGCTAAAGATAAATTTTCTGTGACACAAGCAGGAGTTCCATTCACTGTTATTGGAGATAAATCCTTTATTGGCTATAATGGTACTGTTGGCCGTGAAATCGAGGAGGCAATTCAATATTATTTAGGACAGGAAATTAATAATTCAGAACTTAATTTTGGTAAATTGGTTGAAAAAGCTAGATTGACGCTTCAAGATTATATATCTTATGGTGGTAAAGAAAATGACGAAGTTTATCGTGAATTAAAGAGTAGTAAAGAAGCTTATGAACAGGCTGTTATGAAAACAGATTATTTAAATACTGAGGAATTGACTGCTGATGAAGTCAAAGCTGAGACGCTAAAAAAGTTAGAGGTAGATCTTAATAAAAAGATTGACCAGGTTAGTAACAGAATTATTGACCTTCCCTTAATTGGTAAAAAAGTTATAAGTGGTTTTTTAATTCCTATTGTTGCGATAATATTGGGTTTGGTTGATGGTTTTAATCCTTGTGCAATGTGGATTTTACTATTTATTATTAATATGTTATTCAACATGAAGGATAAGAAACGTATGTGGATTTTAGGAATTACTTTCTTATTTACTTCAGCTTTAGTTTACTTTTTAGCAATGTTAGGCTTAAAAAGCGTATTATCATTTTTAGCTGTGGGCATTATTCAAAAATTTATTGCACTTGTTGCTCTTGTAGGTGGTATCGTAAATTTAAACAGTTTCCGCAAAGATCTTGCTAAAAAAGATGGTGGTTGCAATGTTGTTGACGCTAAAAAACGTAAAAAATTACTAACGAAAGTTCGTAGATTCACATCAGAAAAAAGTTTTCCACTGGCAATTGTTGGTGTTATTACTTTAGCTTTATCTGTTAACGTTGTAGAACTTGCTTGTTCGGCTGGTTTTCCAACTATCTTTATATCTATTTTAGAATTTAATAGTGTTCCATTTGCTACTTCTATTTTATATATGTTGCTATATATTATTTTCTATCTATTAGATGATCTTGTTATTTTTGTTATTGCCATGGTAACTTTAGAGGTAACTGGTATATCAACTAAATATAATAAGTATTCGCATTTAATTGGTGGAATTTTAATGATTGTTATGGGATTATTATTAATTTTCAAACCAGAATGGTTAATGTTTAATTTTTAGGCTTTTATAGCCTTTTTTTGTAACCAAAATTTAGGCGTTTAATATAATGTAATAGGAGGTTAAAAATGAGAAAGTTTTTAAAAAATTATAAATTTCCTATTATATTATTAACATCAATCATAATAGGGAGTATAATTGGTATTATTTTTAAAGAAGATGCTAGTGTGTTAAAACCATTAGGTGATCTATTCTTAAATATGTTATATACCATTGTTGTACCTTTAGTCTTTTTTACTATTTCTAGTAGCGTAGCTAATATGTTAAACATGAAAAGACTAGGTAAAATTTTAAGAAAGACTTTTTTAGTGTTTGTTATTACTAGTTTTGTTGCTTCATTATTGATGCTAGTTGTTTTATTATTTATTGATCCAGTAGGTAAAGAAAATATTATTTTAGAGGTAGGCGATAAAATAGAGAGTGTTAATATTTTTGATCAGTTAGTTAGTGCCGTTACTGTCAATGATTTTAAAGACATTATTTCTAGGGATCATATGTTACCACTTATTATCTTTTCCCTTGTATTTGGTATTTGTGTTAATTTAGTTGAAAAAGAAGACAAAAGAATTTCTAAAGGTTTAGAGATTTTATCTCAGGCTATGATGAAGATTATTAAGGCTATCATGTATTATGCACCAATTGGATTATGTGCTTATTTTGCTAATCTTATAGGTGAATTTGGTCCAGCTTTATTAGGTAGTTATGCTAAGACAACTGTTTTATATATAATTATGAGTATTATCTATTTTATTGTGGCTTATACTATATATACTTATATAGCTCGTGGTAAAAATGGTGTAAAACAATTCTATAAATTTATATTACCGTCATTAGTTACATCATTGGCAACCCAAAGTTCTTTAGCTACTTTACCAACCAATTTAGAATCAGCATCTGATATGAATATCAAAAAAGATGTCCGTGAAGTCGTTTTACCAATTGGTAGTACAATGCATATGGAAGGTAGTAGTATGGCTGCAGTATTGAAAATTGTTTTCCTATTTAGTGTTTTCAATATGCCATTTACGGGTATTAGTACTTATTTATTAGCGCTATTGGTTGCTATCCTAAGTGGTGTTGTTATGTCAGGAATTCCTGGCGGTGGTTTAATTGGGGAGATGTTAATTGTCAGCTTATATAACTTCCCACCATCAGCTTTTCCAATCATCGCAACTATTGGGTGGATTGTTGATCCACCAGCGACAGCTTTAAATGTAGTTGGTGATATCCCAACAGCCATGTTAGTTGAAAAAGGGGTAGGAGAGTCTTAAAAAAGACTTTCTTTTTCTTATATATAATAATCTAATATTATACTAAAAATAGCGATACTTTATAATTAATAGTGATTATAAAAAAACATAGTATTCAATTAATGAATCAACTATGTTTTTATTCATATTTATATCTTCTTTGAAGTTTATCTTTTTCTTTAAAATCCGCTAACATTCTTTCAAAGTCACTACTTTTACTATGAACTTTGGGATTAGTAGAATTTTCGTCATTAACTGTTGTTGACGCTTGTTCTAAATTTTCATTATTAACTGTATTTTGTATTGTTGACTGCGGATTAATATTTTGAGCTGTCTTTTTCTTTTTATGCATATTTTTATTATGAAGATTTAAAAGCCTAATTTCATTAATTTTAATAAATTTTTTGCCATCACTTATTAGCTGGCTTACAACACCATGGGTAAAATATTCATGTTCTAAATCTAATTCAATTACGAGAGCAGATGGCAACTGTATAGTTTTATCTGTATAAATATTACTTAGTGAAGGAACAAAAATCAAATTGTTTTTTAAGTTGTGATTAAATGATGTTGTAAATTTATGATGATGTCCTTCTAAAATAATAGAGTTTTTAAAATCCCCTAAATTATGCACTTTATGTTCTAATTGATGGCACATAACAATTTGATCACTTTTAATATTTATTTGACCTTTACCGGAAGTAAAAGCAATTAAATCATGTCGATAATTTTCTAAAATAGTTTTAAGATTAATACCAAAATTTTTTACGGGGTTAACATCATGATTACCTAAGCAAATAAAATTTAAAATATTTCTATCAAAGGGATATCGATTTAATAAATACGTTAACTGATGTTCGATATCCTTATTAATTTTTTTATTGGGACCTAACCAGCCATCGACTAAATCACCAGTATTTAAAATGATATTAATATTGTTTTTTATACAATAATCATATATTTGGTTTATTAAATCTAAACGTTGTTTATCACATCCAACATGTTGATCAGATATAACGATTGCTCTAAATTTATTTTGGTCATCATTCATATTAATGGTAATTGTATTGACTGATTGATTAAAAGAATCATTAATTTTTTGATAGAGGATATTACCATCATAATAATAATTTCTAGTGATTGTATAACCATTATTTTTAAGGTTTAAAATATGTTTGTATAATTGCCTATGGCTCAAATTTAAAATGTCACATATTTCATTTAATGATTTATTTTGTGTAATTAATTCAATTAGACGCATTTCTATCTTGCTCATTATTAACCTCTTTTCTCGGGGTATATGTTAACATTAAAGAAGATATTAGTCAATATGGTAATATTATATTTATATAGTGTAATATTACTGCTTTTATCATTAAAATTTGCTATAATAATTTTATAGAAACGATGTGGTAAGATGAATATATTTGAACTTATAAACAATAATGATGATTTAGTAATAGTAACACCGCTAAATGTAAAAAAAGAATTATTAAAATACATTTCTGATCATAAATTAATTAAAAATATTAAATTTTATTCTTTAGAAGAATTAAGAGATAATCTAGATTATAAATATCGTGATGACACTTTATATTACATAAGTAGTAAATATAATATGATTTTTGAGAATAGTAAAATTATTATGGACAATTTATACTATGTTGATTTAGATAATGAATATCAGGCTGATAAATTAAATTTTTTGAAACAGATTAAATCAGATCTTATACAAAAGGGATATATCATTTTTAATGAAATATTTAAAAGTTCTTTTAATAAACATAAAGTATATTTATATAATTACCAATCATTGGATAATTACTATCAAAAACTATTAAAAAATAATTATACAACTATTAACGATTATAGAGACTTAACTAAAAAAATTATGGTTAGTGAGTTTAATACCATGGAAGAGGAAGTGGTTTGGTGCGCCAGTGAAATTACGAAACTTCTGAATAGCGGTGTTAATATCAATTATATTAAAATCAATACTTTAACTAGCGATTACACTAGTACAATCAAGAGAATTTTTACTCAATTCTGCATTCCTTTAAAATTAAACAATAAACATCCGTTATGTAGTTATGATCAAAGTAAATATTTTAATGATTTATTAAAACAAGGTTTTACTTTAGAAGAAGCCCTTATAACTATTAGAGAAACTTACCAAATCAATAGTTCTAATCAGTATATTTTTAATTGTATCGTAGATTTTGTTAACACGTATAATTTATTGAATTTAGATTGCAATACAATTTTAAAGCTGTATAAATATTATAGTGAAAATACTTATATTAACATCACAAATTATACGAATGTTGTAGAAGAGATGGATATGATGTCATCTTTTATTGATGATAATAATTATGTATTTGTTTTAGGGTTAAACCAGGACACATTGCCAGTAACGGTTAGTGATAACGATTATTTAAGTGATCAAGAAAAGGAAGAATTAAATAAGGAGACATCGCTTCAGGTTAATGAGATAAATAAAAATAATTTAATAGAAAAGTTTTTTCAAATCAAAAATATATTTATTAGTTATAAATTAAAATCAACCTTTAATAAATATGTACCGTCTTCCATTTTGAGTCAAATAAATATTGAAATTGTTCACCCAGAATATCATTACATTAATAAAAATTATAATGATTATTTATTATCTAAACATTTAGATAACTATATTAAATACAAGACTAGTAGTAAAGAATTAGAGGAATTATATTATCCAAATAATAGATATAATACTTATGATAACAAGTATAATAAAATTAACACTAATCATCTATATGAGTATTTAGATTATAATCTTAATATATCGTATTCTTCATTGGAAACCTTTTATAAGTGTCCTTTTCGTTATTATTTAGATAATATCGTTAAAATAAACAAATACGAGCCGGATAGCATCAGCATTATTGTTGGAAATTTAGTGCATTATATTTTATCGGTAGGGTTAGATAAAAATGAAATCGAAGTTGAAAAATTAATTGATAATTATTTAAATAATTTGAAGTTAGAAGAAACTAACAAAAGTATTTTTTATCGTCTTAAATATAAAAAGGAGATATTAAAGTTAATTGCGATTATCAAGGAACAGTTAAATCGTTCTTCTTTTAATAATACTCTGTTTGAAGAAAAATTTACGATTACAAAAAATTGTGCAATCACGGTAACTATTAAAGGCTTTATTGATAAGATAATGACTTTTGAAGATAATGATAATACTTATGTTATTGTTATTGATTATAAAACTGGTACTATTCATAACGATTTTAATTATATTATTTATGGTTTAAATATGCAGTTATTAATATATTGGTATTTGATTAAACATTCTAATAAATTTAATAATGCCAAGGTGGCTGGTATATATTGGCAAAATATTATAAAAGAGGTATTACCGGCATCGAAAGATAAAAATTATAGTTCTTTGCTTTTCGATAGTTATCGTTTGGATGGTTACACTATAGCTGATGTTGATGTTTTAAAAAATATTGATCATAATTATTTGAATGGTAGTTATTTAAAGACGATTAAAACAAAAAAAGATAGTAGTTTTTATAGCTATTCAAAAGTTTTAACGTCCGATGAGATTGATAAATTATTAGAGTTGGTGGAAAACAATATCGACCAAGCCATTGATAAAATATTAAAAGGTGATTTTCAAATTAAACCGGTTAGAATTGGCAGTGAGGCTATAACCGATATAACTGGTTGTCGTTATTGTAAAAATTACGATATATGTTATCGAAAGAATAGTGATATATTAAATTTGAAAGAGAATAAAGATTTGAGTTTCATTAGGAGTGATAAATAGTGATACCGATTAAACCTAAAGATGTCATTTGGACAGATGAACAGTGGCAAGCCATATATGAAAATAACTGCAACATCATTGTCAGTGCTGGCGCTGGTAGTGGCAAAACAGCTGTTTTAACAGAACGTATTATTGAGAAATTAAAAAGTGGTATTAGTTTAAATAATTTGATTATATTAACTTTTACTAATGCAGCAGCCTTCGAAATGAAAGAACGTGTCCGTAAGAAAATAATGAAAGAGGTTGAAAATGGTCATTGTCATTTAGAAAAAGAATTGCTAAAATTACCAAATGCAGTTATAACTACATTTGATAGCTTTAGCCTAAGCTTAGTAAAAAAATATCACTATTTATTAAATATTCCCAAAAATATTAACATTGTTGATAGCGTTGTAATTAACAGTCAAAAAAGAAAGTTGATGGAAGAAGTATTTCGAGAGATGTATGATGAAAAAAATACCGATTTCTTAGATTTGATTGATACCTTTACTGTTAAAGACGACGCTAAAATGCAGGCAAGTATTATTTCTATTGATAACAAATTAAATAATTTGATTAATGTTGATCAATTTTTAGAAGAATATTACGCCCATTATTTTGAAGAATCTTTTATTGATCAGCAAATTAACAATTATCTTTTAATTATGCGTGATTATTGTGACAACATTACCATTTCTTTAAAAAAATTAGACACGTTAACACATAATTCTCTACTAGAGGAATGGTTTGCTAAATTGCTTAATAGTTTAAGTGGTATACAAAAATGTACTATTTATAATGATTATAAAATATTATCTATAATTAAATTACCGACAATACCAAGTAACAAAGAGCTAGATGAAGATTATCTTAACCGTGTTAAAAAAGAATACAATGATTTGAAAGCTAATTTTACCTTGCTCAATAGTTTATGTTCATATAATGATATTACTGATATCAAAGAGGAAATATATGCTACCAAGCGCTATATTAAAGTTATTATCGAATTAATTAGACGTTACCGTCTTAAAGTCTATTCTTTTAAGCAAAATCTTAATAGTTATGAGTTTCATGATATTGCTTTGATGGCTATTAGATTGATGGAAGAAAACGCAAATATAGCTAATGAGTATAAAGCGACTGTCAATGAAATTATGATAGATGAATATCAAGATACCAATGATATTCAAGATTACTTTATAAGTTTGATTGCCAATAATAATGTTTACATGGTTGGAGATGTTAAACAGTCGATTTATGGTTTTAGAAATGCCAATCCACTTATTTTTATGCATAAATATAATAACTATAAAAATAATGTTGATGGTAAAGCCATTGATCTTAATAAAAACTTTCGTTCACGTTTAGAAGTGATTGAAGCGATAAATAATATTTTTTCTAAAATTATGGATCAAACATTAGGAGGAGCCGACTATGTTAACCAACATCAAATGATCTTTGGCAATTTAACATATGAGACGAAAGGTAATAGTAAACAAAACAACAATTTAGAAATTTTGAATTATGAATATTTAGATAAAAAATATAAAAAAGATGAAATTGAAGCTTTTATAATTGCTCGTGATATTAATAATAAAATTAAAAGTAATTATCAAATTTTTGATGGTCAATTAAGGAATGTTAAGTATAGTGATTTTTGTATTTTAATGGACCGTAAATCTTCATTTGAACTTTATCGTAAAATATTTACATATTTAAATATCCCGGTGAAAGTTCACAGTGAAGTAAGTTTGAGCCTGTCGAATGAAATTTATGTTATTAGAAGTATTTTACGACTTGTGTTAGCCCTTGATGATAAGGATATTTACCATCAATACTTTGAACATAGTTTTATTAGTTTAGCGCGTTCTTTCTTGTATGATTATTCTGATGATGAAATATTTAATATTTTTACTGAAGCTAAAAAACAAAATCAAGATATCATAACAATATTAGGTAAGACTGATCAAAAGAGATTAATTGATCAAATTATTGATATTAAAAATTATTGCTCTAATCATAGTTTAGTTGAGTTAATCGATTATATATATGATCAATTTGATATTTATAATCGCCTAAATTTATTGAACGATGTGGAAGGGCGAACGATAAAATTAGAGTATTTTCGTGACGTAGTCAGTAATTTAGAATTGATTGGCTATACATTAAATGATTTATGTAATTATTTAGATGCAGCTATTGATGATAACATGGATATCACATTTAATATGAATGAGAATGATGTTGATGCTGTCAATATTATGACTATTCATAAATCCAAAGGCCTTGAGTATCCTATTTGTTATTATGCGGGTTTAAGCAAAAAATTTAATAAAGATGATTTAAAGGATAAATATACTTTTGATTCTGATTTAGGTATAATTGTTCCTATATTCAAAGATGGAATTAAAGAAACCATTTATAAAGATATTATCAAGTACAATTATCAAAAAAAAGATATATCAGAAAGATTAAGAGTCCTGTATGTTGCTTTAACTAGAGCAAAAGAAAAATTGATCGTTGTTGCTGATTTGACTTTAGAAGAGGAAAATTTATTTAATAATGTTGTTATTGACAGTGTTAGATTAAAATACAAAAGTTTTAAGGATGTATTTTTGTCGCTGCCTAGAACTTTAAAACCATATATTAAAGATATTAATTTAGATCAAGTTTCTTTATCTAAAGATTATGAAATCGAACCTGATATCAATTTATCTATCGATATGAATAAGCATAAGGATTATAAAAACTTTACTATCGCTATTAATAAGAGTGAACTAATTAGTGAGCATTATTCTATTAGTCCGGTTGTTATTGATAAAACAACTAAAGAAAATTTAAATTTAGGTTTGCGCTTCCACGAGATTCTAGAACATCTTGATTTTAAAAATTTTGACAGTAGTTTAGCAACTATGAAAGTTGAAAATAGGTTAAAAGTTATTATTGATAAATTAATGACAATGCCATTTATGAAAGATATTAGTAGTAGTGAGTTATATCATGAGTATGAATTTATATACAATAATAGTAATGGTTATAGTCATGGTATTATAGATTTAATGATTGTTCACCCAGATAAAATTACAGTTGTCGATTATAAAACAAAAGAGATTGATAAAGAACAATATTACAGACAAGTAAAAGGATATATGGAATATATAGAAAGTATTACCGACAGACCAGTAGAAGGTTATTTATATTCAATTATGGATGGTATATATCTTAAAGTGGATAATAAATAAAAAAGAGACTAAAGAAGTGATTTGAAAAAATCTACACAAAACAAAAAAAGTGTAGATTTTTTGTATGTTAAAATTAATGTAGGGAGAATATATGCCAGGACAATATAGAACTTTTACGTCAGTAATAACAATAAAAAGACACTTAATTTATAAAAATTAAGTGTCTAAACTAATTAAAAATAGGGTAAATATTTAATAAATTAAATATCTTTATTCAACGGTTACAGATTTTGCTAAATTCTTTGGTTTATCGATATCACACCCTCTTAATTTTGCTGTTTCATAAGCTATCATCTGTAACGGCAAAACAGTTAAAAGAGGTTGTAAAAATTCATTTATTTTTGGAATCTTAATAACGAAATCAAATAGCTCATTATCAATATTATCGTTAGTAATAATAATTGTTTTAGCGCCTCTAGCTTTTACTTCTTTGATATTACTTATCGTTTTGGCTTTGACATTATCATCAGTAATAATACCCACGACTGGGGTACCATCTTCAATTAGAGATATTGTGCCATGTTTTAGTTCACCGGCTGCATAAGCTTCGCTGTGAATGTAAGATATTTCTTTTATTTTTAACGATCCTTCCATAGCTAGTGCATAATCAACTAGGCGTCCGATGAAAAACATTGATTCTTTCTCATAAATTTGCATGGCTATTTTATGATAATCGCGATTGATAATTTGTTCCATTAAGTTTGGTAATTCGCGAATATTTTCTCTGATTTCTTTTTTGGTATTGGTGTCGATATTTTCTTTCGCTAAGTTTAGGGCAAGCAATGATAGCATAGCTACTTGAGCCGAATAAGCTTTGGTTGTTGCCACTGCAATTTCTGGTCCTGCTTTAGTGTATAAAACTAGATTCGACTCGCGGTCAATAGTACTGTTGACAACATTGACAATTGATAAGGTATCGACATTATTTTCTTTAGCTAACCTTAAACAAGCTAAAGTGTCAGCAGTTTCGCCAGATTGAGATACTAAAATCACAAGTTTATGATCTTTATTTAACATTTTTTTATATCGATATTCACTTGCTACATCGACATTAACTGGGATTTCAGCATAATTTTCAATCAAAGTTTTAGCAATCAATCCGGTATGATAAGCGCTACCACAAGCCACGATATCGATAGACTCATAATTTTGTAAGGATGGAATTTTAGTAATTAATTTATCAAGATCATCATTTAAATATTCACCAAGAGTATTTTTAATTGCTGTTGGTTGTTCGTGTATTTCTTTTAACATATAATGATCATAACCATTTTTAGTCATTTGTTCATAGGGAATGTTACATTCATTAATCTTCCGTTTAACAAGATTTAAATTTTGATCATATAGTGTAATTTTATTAGGCTCAATAATACCAATATCATTTTCTTCTAGCAAAATATATTTATTGGTTTTATCTAGGAAAGCTGGTATGTCAGAGGCGATAAAATTTTCTTGTTTGCCAATACCGATAACTAGGGGACTGTCTTTTCTCGTACAGTATAGTTTATTATCTCCTTTTACAAGAATCCCTAAAGCATAACTACCTTTAAACAGTTTCTGACACTGATGGATAGTTTTCACAATATCATGATTTTGCTGGTAAAGATGATTAATCATCGCACAAGCAATCTCTGTATCAGTATCAGACTTAAAATTATATCCTTTGTCGATTAAAAATAGTTTTAATTCCTCATAATTTTCGATAATGCCATTATGAACAATAGTAATATCACCACATTGATGTGGATGAGCATTATTTTCATTAGGACATCCGTGTGTTGCCCAACGTGTATGTGCAATCCCTAAAGTTGAATTATTTTGGCAATTAACACTTTTTTCTAAATTAGTAATTTTTCCCGTTCTTTTAATGATATTTAGTTGTTGATTTTCTAAATAAGCAATACCGGCCGAATCATAGCCTCGGTATTCCAGACGTTTTAAACCGTCAATTAAAATAGGTAATGATTTATTATTACCATTGTATCCAATTATTCCACACATATTTTTCTCCTTTTTTGTACAATAAAAAATATGTGTTGATATAATCTTTGTTATAATTTTGATTTTATTTTTTCAATTATATCTAACGTATACACTAAATCCGTAACAGTATCCGCCGAATCTTTCGATAACTGTTATCCTCGTCACCCATGTAGGGCCTGGCGCTAAATTATGCAACCTGTCCTTTCTATAGCATAATCTTTATTGTTATTATATTCTAAAACTTTATTTTTGACAATATTTTAATAATTAGAAGTGTAAAGTTATGATAAAATATTAGTAATAAAAATTACAGATGGTAGATTGTATATTAAATCTTGTCATCGAATATAATTATGATATAATGATATAAAGGTGTGATTAGATGCGAGTGATTATCAGTGCCGGTGGTACAGGAGGACATATATATCCTGCTTTAGCAATTATAAATAAAATTAAACAGATGAATCCACAAAGTGAATTTTTATATATCGGAACCCATAACCGTATGGAAAAAGATATTGTTCCTAAACAAGGGATTCCTTTTGAAAAAATTGAGATGTATGGCTTAAATCGTAAAAATATATTTAAAAATTTCAAAACAGTTAAGTGTTTTATTAAGGGGTACTATAAGTGTCGTAAAATAATAAAAAATTTTAAGCCGGATATTGTGATTGGGGTTGGAGGATATATTACAGTCCCAGTTATTTGTGCTGCTAAAAAGTTAGGTTATAATACCTTTTTGCACGAACAAAATAGTATTCCTGGTAAAGCTAATCAATTTTTGAGTAGTTATGCGACTAAAATAGGAGTATCATTTAAATCATCCATTAAATATTTTCCTGAATATAAAACAGTTTTTACTGGGAACCCTTGTAGTGAAAATGCTTTAAATAGTAAACCAATTAATAAGAAAAATTTGGGGCTAGATGAACATAAAAAGTTAGTAGTTTTTGTTATGGGATCATTAGGTGCCAGCAAAGTTAACGATTATATTGTTAAAATTATGCCGAATTTCGCAAATAAAGACTATGAGGTTTTATTCATAACTGGTAATAGTGATTATGATAAGATTAAGCAAAATAAGTTTCCGAATAATGTTAAAGTTTTACCATATATGGATAATCTACAGGGTTTATTGAAGGTTACGGATTTAATTGTAACGCGCGCCGGAGCTACGACATTGAGTGAAGTAATGGCTTTAGAAGTTCCTTCAATTATTATTCCTAGTCCTTATGTTCCTAACAATCATCAATATAAAAATGCGATGGACCTCGTGAATAATGATGCTGCTGAACTAATATTGGAAAACGAACTCGAAGGAAATATTTTAATCGATAAAATTGATAGTCTATTGAATGATTGTGAATATTTAAAAAAAATGAAGCGTAATTTATCTAAAATGAGTGTTAAAGATAGCGCCTCTCAAATTTATAAAGCTATTAAAAAGATTGTAGGTAGTAAGTAATGAGTATAGTTAAGGAATTAAAAAAAATTAAATGTGGGAAAATTTTAACTAATGTCAGTTTAAAAGAATATACAACTTATAAAATTGATGGTAAAGCTAAAGTTATTGTTTTTCCTAAAAATAAACATGAGTTAATCAATTTAATAAAATATATTAAAAATCATAATATTCCATATAAAATTTTGGGAAATGGATCCAATTTGATTTTTGTAAAATCAGTTTACGAAGGAATTTTAATCAAATTAAGTGAGTTTGATGACTTAAAAATCGATAAGAATGTTATTCAAGTGGGTGCCGGTTATAATCTGATGAAATTAGCTCTTAAAGTATCACGATTAGGGTTAACTGGTTTAGAATTTGCGACTGGCATACCAGGAAGTGTCGGGGGAGCCGTCTATATGAATGCTGGTGCTTATAATAGTGATATGGGTTACGTAGTGAAGATGGTTAAAGTTTTAACTCCGAATTTAGAAATAAAAGAAATGACTAATCGTGAAATGGACTTCCATTATCGAACATCATTTTTACAAAAAAATCCTGGCTATATTTGTTTGGAGGCTACCATTGTTTTACGATATGGCAATAAAGATATCATTATGGAAATCATTAAAGACAGAAAGGAACGTCGGGTGATTGGGCAACCATTGGAATATCCTAGTGCTGGTAGTGTTTTTAGAAATCCGAAAGATGATTATGCTGGTCGTTTAATTGAGGATATCGGTTATAAAGGTAAAAAGATTGGTGGTGCTGAAGTCAGTCAAAAACATGCTAATTTTATTATTAATACCGGTGGAGCTACAGGTAAAGATATATATGATTTAATTATGGAGATAAAAGATAAAGTAAAAGAAAAATACGACATTGAATTAAAAGTTGAGCAAGAAATTGTAGAATAGGTGATATAGTGGCAAAAAAAGGGAAGAAAAAAAAGCGGCGTTTAAGATTAAAAAGAGTATTAATCTTTTTGTTCGCTACTATCTTAATTGGCTATCTTATTTTTCTCCTTTTAAATCGTCCGATAACTAACATTTACATTGAAGGAAACGAGTATTTAACAGAACAGGAAATTATTGAGTATATTGGTGTTGATAATTATCCAAAGTTAATTGATTGTCCTAATTATAAATTAATTAAAAAACTAAAAAATAATAAGTTTATTAAAAGTGCTAAGATTTATAAACGCCACTTCACAGATTTATATATTATTATTGAAGAAAATCGACCGTTATATTACAATAGTACGGACAAAAAAACAGTTTTATTAGATGGAACTAAAGTTAATAAGATTTTTGAGGTTCCAACTTTGATTAATTATATACCAGATACTAAATTAGTTAAATTTCAAAGTAAATTAGAAGAGATCGATTCAGAAATATTAACAAGAATATCGGATATCGAATATAAACCTAATGATGTTGATAAGAATCGTTTATTGCTTACCATGAATGATGGTAACTATGTCTACATTACGATTAATAAATTACCAAATATTAACAATTATGTTAATATAATTAAAGAATTCAATGGTAAAAAAGGCATTTTATATTTAGATTCTGGTGAATACTTTAAAATTATGGAAGATTGACAGATCTTCTTTTTATATATATAATATCAAACTCGAGGTGATGATATGAGTAATAATGATGTATTAAAGTTTGAAGAGGGAGAATTAGTCTGGGCTTATAGAGATATGTTTAAAAATGAATCATATGACCATTATTTTTTATCAGAAGCAGCAGATGTTATGCCATATTTGATAATAAAAGCCGATAATGATATTTATTATGCTTTGTTAACAACTAATAAAGATAAAAAAATGGATTTACAGTATGGGAATGCTAATAGTAATATTTTTGAATTGTCAGAAGGAATAGATAAAAAACGATATGTTGATCTTTCAGCTATTTATCAATTAACTAAAGATGACATAATTAAAGTAATGACGAGGTATAGCGAAGCAACTTTAGAAAAAGTTTTAACTAAATTGGCGGCTAGTATTATCAATGGTGTTTTATTTCTTAGTAAAAAAGATTTTAGTATTTTTAAACAGATATATATAAAATATAACAATTTAGATTTAGGCGATATTGTTACAATTAAAAAGGACGATCACATAAAAAATTACATAATTATTAATAAACCTGATTCTCACAGAGCCACAGGGGTTAGTTGTGAAATAATTCCTAATAAAAAAACTGGTCTCAAAGATATCTTGGTAGATTTTACCGACTATAATAAGTTCAATAGTAATTCCCCATTATATTATAAACTAGAGCATGGTTTATCCTCTAAGGAATTGGCAAGAGTTTTAGAATTAAAAGAACAGTATTATCAAAGACTTAAATATGATCGTAAGGATGCTCATTATGATATGGGTGTAGTGGTTAAAATTAATGGATGTGATTATATAGTTATTGCGGATGACGATAAAAATTATTATGTCACCAATTATCAAGATCGGCACTTATTTAATTATCTTCAAGTTTTTGATAAGCATCAATTTAAGTTTCAATATGTTAGTTGTATAGATGATAGTGAGTTACTGAGTATCTTGATTAGAATTGCACATGATAAGCGTAATCTTTATCCTGATGTTATAGGTAAAGTAACTGATAAAGTTAAACGATTATTAATCGTTGAAATGAAAGAACTAAATTAGTTCTTTTTTTGTTATCTTAATGTTAATGTTTGCTAATTGAATTCGATTTACTTTATTAAACGAATATTTCTCGTAACGAAAACAAGTGTGTTAGTGACTGGATTATTAGTTATATTATGCTGGCTTTATATTTCAAAGGTTATTTAGAGCCCGCAAAAAAGAAAGTGATATTTTTGTGGCAATAAGAATAAATACAATAATTATGAAACCAAAGAAAATAAAGATAAACATTATTCGTTATGTTTCGAAATCGAGAAAATTTTAGTTTCTTTAAATAATGGTACAAAAATATTTAATTGATGATATTCTTATAAATATCTAGAATACCTAATATAATGTAAAAAAATACTTTTACATTTTTAAATTTATATAGTATAATTATGTTATGATTATAGGAGATGATAGGCATGAAGCATATTTATACTAGTGTTGATATCGGTTCAGATAGTATTAAAATTGTTGTATGTGAATTGTTTAAAAACAAGTTGAATTTGTTGGCTGCTTCATCTTTTAAATCTAAAGGAATTAAAAAGGGGCTTATAACTGATGTTACAGCAGCGACGAATTCGCTCAAAAATGGTTTTAAAGAAATTGAACAGATGTTAGGTATTAAAATTACTAAGGTGATTGCATCTATACCTAGTTATTTTGCTGATTTTTCGATGATCAAAGGTTCAATCAAGATAAATAGTGATGATCATGTTATTTCTGGTGATGATGTCATTGACGTTTTGAAGGAAGCTATGAAGGCTAAAATGACGGCTAATAAAGAAATGGTTACGATGTTACCAATTGATTTTACTATAGATGATAAGGCGGGTATTAAAGACCCTAAAGGCTTAGTAGGTGGTGTTTTAGGAGTTAGAGCTATTTTAGCAACAACACCAAAAAAGAACATTTATTCAGTTGTTAGTTTACTTTATAGTTTAGGAATTGAAACCATCGATATATCATTAAATAGTATCGGAGATATCTACGCCTTTAAAACTAAAGATTTAGAGAATAAGGTTGGAGCTATTATTAATATTGGTTCCGAAGGAACGTCAGTATCGTTATATAATAAAGGTATCATTGTTAAGAATTCTATTATTCAATTAGGTGGTAAAAATATTGATAATGATATCGCTTATATGTACAAGGTAGATTTGAAGACAGCTAAAACAATCAAAGAAAAATTTGCCCTTGCACATAAGATGTATGCTAGTGTGAATGATGTATACGAAATAGAAACGGCTTATGAGGAAAAAATTAAGATTAATCAGTTTGAAGTGTCAGAAATTGCTATGTCACGAATCGAAGAAATTCTTAATTTGGCAAAAAAAGAGATAAATCTATTAACAAATAAGCCGATAGAGTATATAATAATAACTGGCGGGACAAGTAATATGGCCCATTTTGGGTATGTAGCTGAAGATATATTTGGAAAAAATGTTAGTATTGGTAATGTTAAGATGATCGGTATCCGTAATAATAAATATTCATCAGCTATTGGTAATGTTGTCTATTTTATAAACAAATTAAAATTAAAAGGCCGTGATTATACGATGTTAAGTGAAGACGATATTGAAAACTTATCATCGCCTAAAAGAGGACTAGTTAATATTTCAGGAAGTTCAATGTTAGGTAAAGTGTTTGGATACTTTTTCGGCGAAAATGAGGAGGATTAAAATGTTGGGATTAGAGATGGATCAAATCGCAAAAATTAAAGTTATTGGTGTTGGTGGTGGCGGTTGTAACGCTGTTAACCGTATGATTGAATCAGGAGTTAAAGGTGTTGAGTTTATTGCTGCTAATACTGACTTACAAGTTTTAAATTGTTCGAAGGCAGAAACCAAAATTCAGTTAGGTAGTGAATTAACTGGTGGTCGTGGTGCTGGTTCTAAACCAGAAGTTGGTCGTGAGGCTGCTTTAGAATCAAAAGAGGAAATCGAATCAGTATTAGAAGGTGCTGATATGATTTTTGTAACTTGTGGTATGGGCGGTGGAACTGGTACTGGGGCTGCTCCTGTTATTGCTGATATCGCACAACAATTAGGTGCCCTTACTGTTGGCATCGTAACTAAGCCATTTTCATTCGAAGGAAAAAAGAGAATGGAGCAAGCTATTGTTGGTTTAGATGAGTTGAAAAAGCATGTTGATACACTAATCGTGATTCCAAATGATCGTTTAAGAGAAATAATTGATAAAACAACGCCATTATTAGAGTCATTTAAAGAGGTTGATAATGTTCTAAGAAGAGGTGTTCAATCTATATCTGATTTAATCGCAGTAGCAGGACTTATCAATCTAGATTTTGCCGATGTTAAAGCAGTCATGGAAAAGCGTGGTAATGCTTTAATTGGTATTGGAATGGGTGTGGGTGAAAATCGTGCAACTGAAGCTGCGCGTCAAGCTGTTTCTAGCCCTTTGCTTGAAACCAGTATTTCAGGTGCAACTGATGCAATTATCAACGTAACTGGTGGTGCTAATCTAACTTTATTCGAAGTAGAAGAAGCTGCTGAAGTTATTCGTTCATCAGCTAATACCGATATTAATACTATTTTTGGAGCTGTCATTAACGAAAATTTAAATGATGAAATTATTGTTACTGTGATTGCAACCGGTTTCGAAGAAAATAGTGAACCATTATATCATTCATATAATCGTCGTGAAGATAATAAGACTGCTATTGTTGATAAACCAGAGATTGATGATGACGATGATGGTGATATTCCAGCATTTTTAAGAAAAAGAGGTTTTTAAAAAAATAATTTAAAAAACGACACAATTATCTGTGTTGTTTTTTTATAATTAAATTGGTGATGCTATGAAGGTATATCTAGATGTCATTTTTTTAATTAACTTTCTTTTTGATTTTCTTTTATTAACTGCCACTTCATTGCTTCTCAAACGTAATGTTAAGTTTGTAAATATACTTTTAGGTTCCTTGGTTGGCGCATTAAGTATTTTTGTTTTATTTATACAAATAAATTCTTTTGAATTATTTATCATTAAAGTTATTATTAGTTTACTTATGGTTTTAATTACTTTTAAATATAAAAATATACGTTATACTTTAAAAAACATATTTTATCTATATTCGACAAGTATGGTATTAGGCGGCGTATTATATTACTTAAACGTTGAATTTTCTTATAAGCAAGAGGGACTTGTTTTTTATCATGATGGATTAAGTATCAATTTTATTTTTCTCATCATATTTTCACCTGTGATTGTATATGCTTATGTAAAGCAAATAAAAAAATTAAAAAATAATTACAATAATTATTATAATTGTAAAATTTATTTTTATGATAGATGTTTAGATTTGACGGGGTTTATCGATAGTGGTAATCAGCTTACAGACCCTTATCTTAGACGTCCTATTATTTTGATTAATAAAAAAGATTATATATATGATATTAATGAGTTTAAGATGGTGATGGTCCCATATAGTGGAGTTAATAGTAAAGGGCTGATTACTTGTGTTCAGCCAACTAAAATAATCATTAATAATCGTTTATTAAAGAAAAATTGTTTAGTAGGATTGTTAGAAGATGATATTGTGATAGATGGTGTTAGTTGTATATTAAACAATAAAATAATGGAGGATATTATATGTTAAAAAAAATTATTAACTTATTTAGTAAATTATTTAGTGATTTTAGTCATGTTTTTTTTGTAGGAAGCGCTGACAAATTACCTGAACCTCTATCTAAAGAGGATGAAATTATTTATGTAACTCAAGCGAATAATGGTGATAAATTAGCAAAAGAAAAATTAATCGAGCACAACTTACGATTAGTCGTGTTTTTATCTAAAAAATATGAAAATACGGGAGTTGATTTAGAAGACCTTGTCAGTATTGGAACAATTGGTTTAATCAAAGGAGTTAATACTTATAAGTTAGATAAAAATATAAAATTAGCTACTTATGCTTCACGTTGTATTGATAATGAAATATTGATGTTTTTACGTAAGAATAAAAAAAGACGTGGGGAAGTAAGCTTTGAAGATAATCTTAGTTATGATGCAGAGGGTAATGAACTACATTTAGAGGATATATTAGGAACTGAACCTGATATCGTTACGAAAGGTATTGAAAAAGAGACAGAGAAAAGACTTTTGTATCAAGAGATTAATAAATTAAACAAACGCGATAAGGAAATTATGATTTTAAGATATGGTCTCTTTGGTAAAGAAGAAATGACACAAAAAGATGTTGCTGATTTAATGGGAATTAGTCAATCATATATATCTCGAATCGAAAAGAAAGTTATTCGTCGTTTAAAGAGTTTAGATAGTGTTTAGATTGACAATCTTAGCGATATAATATATCATTATAGTTGAGGATGTTGGTATATTATGAATAATAAATTGAAACTAATTTTATCGATAAGTTTATTATGTTTATTAATTATAGGCTTTGCTATTAACGGTAAAAATTTAATTAAAAATCCTAAATTAGAAAATAGTGATGCCATTAAATTTAAAGAAGAGTATGAATCTCTTAATAATAAAGATAATGGATATGGTGGTAAATATTTACGCATAAGTATAAACGATGATAATGTTATTAAATATGCAAGTTTTGAAGAACTAATTGATTTATTAGATAAAGGAACCGGCGTTATCTATTTTGGATTTCCCGAGTGTCCTTGGTGTCGAAATGCAGTTCCGAGTTTATTAGAGGCTGCCGATTCGACTGGTATTGAACAAATATATTATTTTAATGCTGTAGATATAAGAGATCAAAAAACATTAGATGCTAATGGAGAAGTTATTACTACTAAAGAAGGAACTGAAGAATATAAGGAATTATTAAAAAAATTAGACAAATATTTATTACCGTATGATGGTTTAAATGACGAATCTATTAAAAGATTATATTTTCCTTCTGTATATTTTATAAAAGATGGTGTTGTAATAGGTAAACATATTGATACAGTGGAGAGCCATACTGATGCTTCTAAAGAATTAAATGAAAAACAAAAATTAGAATTAAAAGGTATTTATGAGAATTATATGATGGAAATACTAGATTCTAGTTGTGATAAAGAATGCTAAAGCATTCTTTTTATAATATGTGAGAACACAAAATTTGACAAAAACAAAATGAATGTTATAATAACCACGTAGTATTTATAATTTAGCCACAACTTGATAATTCTGTTGACATTTCAAAGATGGGAGAATAACTTATGAAAAATATTCTAATTAGTAACTTACATGAAAAAGATGTTAATCATTTTACTACTAATTTAGGTTTGTCACTTAGAAGAAATGGGGACAAACCGTTTAAAAAACTGTGTAATATTTTTACTAATGCTCATATAGTTAGACAAGATAATGGGATAGGATTAACTGATGATGAGTATTTTGCCAGTCTTACAACAAACTACATTCCTTTAGAAAATTATGATATAAAAAAAGGTAAAAACAATATAGTTGTTGAGCGATATCCTAATCTCGATAATGATGAACCTTATATTTTTGTCTGTAATCATACTTGTCCTGAGGATATTGAAACTGTATTAAACATTATAGATAGAAATGCCTATTTAATTTTAGGATCTATTGAATCTCTTCAATATAATCCCGAGATGTATTTGTCGTGGTTAAACGGAATGGTTCCTTTTGATATAATGGATAAAGGTCAGAGAAAACAAGTATTAGAAAAAATGTTAAGAGTGTTAAAATCAAATAGTATTCTTATATTTCCTGAAGGTTCCCATAATTACTGTCCCAATAAATTAGTTAATCATTTATTTGATGGACCAGTTAATTTAGCTTTGCAGACTAATCGTAAAATTGTTATAGTGACTTTAGTGAAAGATGATGATAATAATGTTTCTTATATTGATGTTGGAAATCCTATTGATGTTAAGAATCTAACCGTTGATATGAATGGCGAATTTAATTCTAATGAAGAAATAGAAAAACACTATGTCAAAGGTTTAACTGCCGTAATAAGAGATAAAATGGCAACGGCTGTTTATTATATTATTGCTAGACATTTTAAAACTTTGTCTAGAGGAGATTATCGCGATGTTGAAGAATATTTACGAATGAAAAAAATAACGAAAGCTTTTGAAAAATTAAAATGGAATCGCGATGTGTTTGATGCTGAATATCTTATTAAAAAGACTGCCGAAGAAAAAGAATATGAAGAAATAGTTAATTCATTGAGTAATTTGGTAGTTAAAGACGTAGCTTTTACTAGCAGTAATAGAGATTGGATTTTAAGTCAATTAGATATTGAGAAAAAAGACGTGGCGAATCGAATGAGAAACTTTTGGCTATCTACTCAGCTTGATGATCCGAATGTTAAAGTTTTAAAAAGGAAGAAATAATAGCTATTTTTTCTTTTTTTATGATAAAATTGTTATAGGGTGATTATATATGTTAGAATATGAAATTCCATTTGTTTGCTTAATTTTTACTATTTTAATATCTATTGTTTTTTTCGCAAAGAAAAAAATTGAATTAGAAGAAAATTTTTATTATAAAAATGTATTAATATTTACTTTAATGGTTAATATAACAAATTTTATTTCTCATTATGGTGCGAGTCTTTATTTAGTTAATACGGTTGATAGTTGGTATACACCATTTTTTGCGGCTATAAATAAATTAGGTTCATTATTTATCGTTATTATTACTTTTAATGTAATGTCTTATATTTTCTATATTAGTTTTGACAAATATAAAAAGAATTTTAATTTATATAAATATGTGAATAATATTATATTTTTAGTTGTAGGAATTCTAATATTTTTACTAGATTTTAATGTTACCAAGGTGGGAGCAATAACTGGCGGTAATGGGCCTGCTGTTACCTTAACATTTGGTATTGTCTTTTTTAATTTGATTATAACTTTTGTTGTATCATTATTAAATATTAAAAAATACGACCGAAGATATAATTCAATCTATATAATCATTCCCTTAATATTTTTTCTAGGTATATTTGTAATGTTTCATCCTGAATTTAATATTTATGATTTGATTTTATGTTTGTTGTGTTATCTAATGTACTTTACTATCGAAAACCCGGATTTAAAAATGATTGAACAATTAAACCTAGCTAAAGATCATGCCGAGAAAGCTAATAGAGCTAAAAGTGATTTTTTATCTAGTATGAGTCACGAGATTAGAACCCCTTTAAATGCAATTGTAGGATTTAGTCAATGTATATTAGAAGAAGATAATTTGGATAACGCTAAAGAAGATGCTAAAGATATTGTAACCGCTTCACAAAATTTATTAGAAATAGTTAATGGTATTTTAGATATATCTAAAATTGAAGCTGATAAAATGGAAATTGTCGAGGTGAATTATAATCCACGTGATAATTTTGAAAAATTAGCCAAACTAATGATACCGCGTATTGGTGAAAAGCCTATTGAATTGAAAACTAAAATTGCTAGTGATTTACCGGCCACTTTATATGGTGACGTTAGTAAAGTAAAGCAAATTGTTACTAATATTTTGACTAACGCCGTTAAGTATACAGAAAAAGGCGAAATTAATTTTGAAGTTAATTGTGTTAATAATGATGACGAGAGTAAATTGATTATTTCGATTGAAGATACAGGGCGAGGAATCAAACCAGAAAAAATTGATAAGCTTTTTAATAAGTTTGAACGTTTAGATGAAGACCGAAACACAACTACCGAAGGTACAGGCCTTGGACTAGCTATTACTAAGAGATTAGTGGAAATGATGGGTGGAAAAATTGTTGTTCAAAGCAAATATGGTGAAGGCTCTAAATTTACAGTTTATTTAAAGCAAAAGATTATTAGTCTAAATCAGGAAATAGTAGATACTAAAATCGGTAATGTTTCTATTGATGAATATCCCGATAAAAAGGTTTTGGTGGTGGATGATAATAAAATCAATATCAAGGTAGCGGAAAGATTACTAAAGGATTATAAAGTAAAAGTAGAAAGTGTCGAAAGCGGATATGCTTGTTTAGATCTTATTAAAACGGGTAATCACTATGATTTAATTCTGTTGGATGATATGATGCCACAAATGAGCGGAGTAGAGACGTTAAAAGAATTAAAGGCAATAGATGGATATAATATTCCAACCGTAGCATTAACAGCGAATGCAATTTCTGGTATGCGTGAAAAATATTTAAACGATGGATTTGATGATTATCTTTCTAAACCTATGGATAAAGGAGAATTGCATCGTGTTTTATCTATCTATTTATCATCAGATAGCAGATCAAACCTTTTTGAACCTTTGCCACCAGAAATCTATGAAATTGAGGACAATAATCAAGTATTACAAGTGGAAGATGGAGAAGTTGCTTTAGATAATAAAGGATTATATCAAAATAAGATGGATTCATCTACACAATCTAGTTCTGTATGTGTTGAACATAATCAACCTAGTGAAGATCTTTTTTATCATAATATAGATTATTTGAAACAGAATGGCATTGATGTTGACAAAGGCCTAAAATTATTAAATGATATAGAACTATATAATGAAACATTTGAAAATTTTATTATTGAAACCGATCATAGATTGAAAGAGTTAACTGATTATCACAATCAAAATGATATGGCTAATTATGCTATTTTAGCTCATGCTACGAAAAGTGATGCTAAATATCTAGGTTGTGACGTTTTAGCTGAAATTGCTTATAATCACGAAATGGAAAGTAAGAATGATAACATACGGTACATTAATGAACATTTTTATGATTTATTAAGTGAAGTAAAGCGGGTGGTTAATATTGGCAAGAAGTATTTAGGCAAAGATTAAATCTTTGCCTTTATTGACTTTTTGAACTGATAAAATTATAATACATGACGTTAAGGTGATTTAAATGGGATATGTTAAATTTTATTATCATGGAATTAGCGACAATTCTTTGAATTGTCTAGAGAGTATTTTTCGAAATAAAGCTATTCTTAGTCGTTCACAGATGGATAGTGAAGCACAGTTGATAAGTAAACATGAATATATAGGATATAATGGAAATAACTATATTTCTATTTGCGAGCAATATGATAATGACGGTCATATAACCGATTGCTACGAAGAGTATATTCGTAACAATATTAGTTTAATCATTGTTAATCCAACCTCGATTGTAAAGACTACTTTGGTTAACTGTGTTCATAAACAAGATTATAATAATTATCAAGATTATTATAATGCACTTCATAATTCTAATAATCGATATTCAGATTTAACGGGGGAGTTTCAAGTTTATCAAATAATACCATTAAAAAACGTGGTAGCTATTGCTTATCCTTTGACGATGCAGTTAAATGACATTGATAAAAGTTATATGAATAAGTATGATAAGCTATTATCAATTAGAGATGTAATAGTTGAATATCGAAAATTAAAGTTGTTACTTGATAAATATAATATTTCTAAATCGATTATTGATTTAGAAAATTGGCAATTAGTTGAACAAAACTTAAACAATTATAAGTATCGAATTATGAAACGTTGATTTTCCTCAACATTTATTGTATTATATTACTAGATAGGAGTATGATATATGCGAAAAAAAGTTTGTACTATTATCTATAATCCGCAAAGTGGAAAATTAAAAAATAAAGAATCACTGGAGGATTTGTATAACATTATTAGCGAATATAATTATCATATAAATGTTCTATATACTGAAAAAAAAGGTGATGCGATACGTCTCATGGAGGAGTTAGCGCCGGTTGATTTGGTTATTTGTGCCGGAGGAGACGGTACCTTAAATGAATGTGTTACGGGTAATTTGCGTCGCGATAAACCGTTATTACTTGCAACTTTGCCATTAGGTACTACCAATGATGTTGGTGCTATGTTTGGTTATAGTGGAATTTATCATAATGATTTAAGATTATTATTGGAAGGTGAAAAGAAAAAAATCGATATATGTACAATCAACGGTCGTCCATTTGTCTATAGTGCATGTATTGGTAACTATGTAGATATTGCTTATGCAACTCCTAGAAAATTAAAGTCTCGTTTTGGACATTTAGGTTATATATTTTATGGTGTACGAAAGATTTTTGATAAAATAAATTTTTTTAACGTTGAATATAAAATTGATGGTAAAGTTTATAGTGGACATTACTCATTTATCTTTATCACCAATACTAATCATATAGCGGGGATGAAAGACGTTTATCAGGATATCAAACTGGATGATGATTGTTTTGAGGTTGTTTTTTGTAAAATGAAAACAAAAAAGGACTTAATAAAGGCATTATTAACGATTAAAACTAAAGGTATTCCCAATGTTCCTGATGTAGAATTTTATCAAACTAATAATTTAGAAATCATTTTCAAAAAGAAAAGTAAAATGTCTTGGTGTATTGATGGTGAAGAGTTAAAAACATATAATAAAAAATTTATTTTTCAAATCAATAAAGAGATGAAAATGCTTATTCCAAAAAAGAATATTAACAAATTGTTTAGTGAGAAGAAATAATTGTGATTATTTCTTTTTTAATGTTATAATTAAAGGAAGTGGAGTATGAATAGTGCTGATATTGAAAAAATCGCTACTAATATGTGATATAATTAAAAATATATAGGAGATTTTATATGAACACGAAAATTGTTTTAACTGGAATTTTAAAAGATAACGATGAATTTCTAGTAGTCAAAAGAAGTGAAAATGATGATTTATATCCAGGGGCCTGGGAATTTCCCGGTGGTCATTTAGAAAATGGTGAAACTTTAAAGGAAGGGTTAAAAAGAGAACTGTTTGAGGAAATTGGATTCAATTTGGAATTTGAACCAATTATTACTCATTATTATGATGAAGTTAAAAATAAGAATCATGAATTGATTCATGATTTAGAAATTGACTTTATTATTAATGTTAATAAATCAGGTGTTAATATTATATTAAGTGAAGAACATTGTGATTACAAATGGGTAAAAAAAGATTCTGATTTATTAGACGATTATATAAAGGATAAGTTATCAAATATATAACTTTTATCTTCTTTAATAAACGTATCAAAAAAGTACAAAAACGGATCAAAATTGATTTGGCTCTATCTTGTCAAGTGACATTCTAAGTTTTGTCGATATTAAACTAATCGATAAATATCTAAAAGATAAAACGGTAGTTATAGTTACCCATCGACTTGGAGTACAGAAAATATGTAGTAAACATTATGCTTTTGAACATGGGGTTATGAAAGAGATACAAGAGCAAAATGGTTGACACTGATGATGTTAACAAATTCATAAATTAGTCATTTTTAGACAAACTTTTCATATGTGTTTGATATAATAAATATGAAAAGGAGGGAAAGAATGAAAAAATTTGCTTTATGTTGTATGGGGTTAATAACAGGTTTATTATTTGTATCAAATGCTGGAGCAACATCATATGTGCCAGCTAGTGAACCGACTTATGATACGACTAATTCATCAAAACCAATGTTTTTTGCTAATGGTACACCAATCACTATTGCAGAGAATCCTGGTAAAAGTGGTGCGATTATTAGTTGGGATGGCGGATCAATGGAGGTTCCAGAAACAACAAGTGTTTTTGGTGGAAGTCATGAACACGAAGGTGTCTTAGAGTCAACCAATGTCGTTATGACTGGTGGAACAGTTCGAAATGTCTTCGGTGGTGGTCTACATAAGAGTCATGTAGCTACAACTAATGTTCACATTAAAAATGGTACAGTTAATGGTGTTCAAGGTGGAGGAGCTTCATCAATGAGCGGAACTACTTGTCACAAACCATGGTATAGTGGCGATGCTGACAATGCTATTAACCGCGTTGATACTGCTAATGTTACTGTTGATAATGGTAGCATTTATCTATTATATGGTGGTGGCGAAGGTATTAGTTATACTGGTCAAGCTAATTTAACTGTTAATGGAGGAACACATAACTATACCACAGCTGGTGGTTCTAATGGCTTTACTATTGATGCTAATGTTATTATAAATGGTGGAACATTTGATGTAGTTCAAAGTGTTAATCGTGGTAGTATGAATAGCGCAGTTGTAGATATCAATGGTGGAAATATAACTAATCTTTATATTGGCGGTGAAACTGGTGATGATACTGTAACTGGTCAAATAGCTAATATTGATACCAATATTAGAGGTGGTAATGTTACTAATCTAGATATTGGTAAAAGCAATGGTTCAATTATTCCAGATACTAACGATAACGTAAATGTTACATATGTAAATGGAACGGTAGATAATATTGATTTAAGTCAATACAATAATATCACTGAATATATCGCTATTATCATTGATAATCAAGAATACACAGTGAAAAAGGGTGAAACCTTATCATCTTTAGCTATTTTAGATTCTTTAAAAACTAAAGAAGGATATACTTTCAAAATATTTATTGATACAGCAACAGATAGTGAGTTTGCAGAAGACACACCAATTACTGATTCTGTCGCTTTAGAAACTGTATTTGAAAAAAATGCTGTTATTGAAAACCCAAAAACAGGCGATAATATTTTAAGCTATGTTACTTTATTAATTATCGGTTTAGGTGGTTTAGGCGTTATTGGTTTAAATCATTATAAAAAAAGTTATAATAACTAACTAAAGATCCACTTTATTAAGTGGATTTTTAATTGTTATCATGGATATATTTTATAAAAAATATTATGATTATACAATTTACTGCATAAAAATCTCTTTTTGTATCAACATAGATACGAAAGGAGATTTTTTTATGGCACGTCACAAGGTTGAAATTGCGAACGTGAATACTGCGAATATTAAAGTCTTAACTAATGAAGAGATGATTTATTTATTTAAAAAATATCAAGAAGGTAATCAAAACGCTAAAGAAGAATTGATTAACGGTAATTTAAAGTTAGTTTTATCCATTTTAAAAAAATATAATAACCGAACGGATAATATGGATGATTTATTTCAAGTTGGTTGTATTGGTTTAATTAAAGCTATTGATAACTTTGATTTGAAGCATGAAGTAAAATTTAGTACTTATGCTGTACCGATGATATTAGGCGAAATTAAAAGATATTTACGTGATAACAACAGTGTTAGAATTGCTAGAAGTATTAAAGATACAGCATATAAAGCTTTAAAAGTTAAAGAGGATTTAACTAATAAATTGAACAAAGAACCAACTGTTGATATGATTGCTAAAGAATTAGATTTACCAATATTTGAAGTAAGTCAGGCCTTAGAATCGATGAAAGATACTATTAGTATGTTTGAACCAATCTATAATGATGGTGGTGATACTATTTATTTAGCAGATCAATTAGAAGATAAGAGAGATCAAAATTATAGTTTAGATACGAGAATAGCGCTACGCGAAGCTTTAAATAAGTTAAAAGATAAAGAAAAATATATTTTAATTGAAAGATATATGATTGGAAAAACACAGATGGAGTTGGCTAAAGAAATTGGAATATCACAAGCGCAAATATCGCGTTTAGAAAAAAGCGGTTTAGAAAATATTAAAAAAATGATTAATTAAACATAAAAAAAGTAGTGATTAATAAAATATATTAGGTGGTAATATGCGACTTTCTGATTTACAACATAAAGATGTTATTAACATAAAAGACGGAAAAAAGATTGGAAATATTATTGATATAATGATTGAAAGTAATGGAACGATGACCGGGTTAGTTGTTGAAAAAAGTAAATTTTTAGTTTCAATGTTTACGAATAAAGACGAAATTATTATTAATTGGAATCAGATTGAAAAAATAGGGGAAGATGTTATTTTAGTCAGTATTACATTTTAGTAATATTCTGAACCATAATTGTATAAATTATATCAATGTGTTATAATCTTAATAGGTGATAAAATGAAAGTACTATTACATTCAGACAAACAAAAGGCAATTGAAAAAAGTGGTGTAGGACGAGCTATTAAACATCAAATGCAGGCATTATCTTTAAATGGTGTTGAATATACTTTAAATCCTAAAGACGATTACGATATTATTCATATTAACACAATTTTTCCAGAATCATATATAATGGGGAAAAAAGCTAAACGAAAAGGTAAAAAGGTTATTTTTCATGCCCACTCTACGGAAGAAGATTTTCGAAATTCCTTTTTATTGTCTAATCAAGTGGCGCCAGTTTTTAAAACTTGGCTTAAGAAATGTTATTCTTCAGCCGATATGATTATTACACCGACACCATATTCTAAAAAACTTTTAGATGGATATGGTTTAGGTAAACCGATTGTAGCTATTTCTAATGGTATTGAGCTTGATTATTATCGTCAGAATGATACAAGTCGTAAAAGATTTCGCGAAAAATATGGTTTTAAAGAAACTGACAAAGTAATTATCTCTGTTGGTCTATATATCGAACGTAAGGGTATTACAGATTTTGTTGAATTGGCTAAACAACTTCCGGAATATAAGTTTATTTGGTTTGGATATACTAACTTAAATACTGTACCGCCCAAAATTCGTGAAGCAGTAGAGACAAAATTAGATAATTTGTATTTTCCAGGGTATATTTCACGTGATGAGTTACGCGATGCTTATTTAGGTGCCGATTTATTTTTGTTTTTAACTCATGAAGAAACAGAGGGAATTGTTTTGTTGGAAGCTTTAGCAGCTAAAATTCCAACTTTAATTCGTGATATACCAATTTATGAAGGCTGGTTTGAAGATGGTGTAAATGTCTATAAGGCTCGCGAATTAAAAGAATTCAATGACAAAATCAAAAAAATTCTCGAAAAAGAATTGCCACCATTAACTGAAGCAGGCTATCGTGTCGCTCAAGAACGAGATATTAAAAATATTGGTAAAGAGTTACTAAAGGTTTATAATAAAGTGTTGGAAGAAGATGTTAAAAGCAAATAATGGTATTTGCTTTTTTCTTGTTTAATAGAGTAAACTTTGCTATAATATTTAAGGTGATATAAATGAAAAAGATTGCTGGTATTGGTATTATTGTTGTATTAGTTGATCAAATATTAAAGTTATTAGTTAGTAGTACGATGCCATTAAATGCTTCAAAAGAAATTATCAGTAATTTTTTTAATATTAGTTTAGTTCACAATGATGGGGCTGCTTGGAGTATTCTAAGCGGTAATCGTTTGTTACTTATTGTAATCAGTCTAATAGCACTTATTTTAATCTATTTTTTATTTGTTAAGGGCAAACAATTAACGTCATTAGATATCTTAACTTATGGAATACTAATGGGTGGCATTGTTGGAAATCTATTAGATCGTATTATTCATGGGTATGTAGTTGATTTTTTAGATTTTCGTCTTTTAGGTTACAATTATCCTGTCTTTAATTTTGCTGATTGTTGCATTGTCATAGCAGCATGTTTATTAATCTTTGATGTTTTGAAAGAGGGCTTATTATGCAAAAAATCATTGTAGACGATAGTAATAATGAACGCATTGATATGTATTTAATGCAACATACAGAATTTACACGGAACAAAATTCAGCGACTAATTAAAAATGCTGATATCACTGTTAACGACATTAAAATTAAAAACAGTTACATTGTTAAAGATAATGATGTTATCCTCATTAAGGATTTAGTACCAGAGATAATGGAAGCGAAAGCAGAGAAAATGTCATTAGATATCATTTATGAAGATGAGGATGTAATTGTCGTCAACAAAGCAAATGGTATTGTTGTACATCCGGCTATCGGTAATAATAGTGGTACTCTAGTTAACGGATTATTATATCACGCTAAATCATTGAGTAATATCAACGGTTCTTTTCGACCTGGTATTGTTCACCGTATTGATGCTTATACGACTGGGTTATTGATGGTGGCAAAAAATGATTATGCTCATGAGCAGTTAGCTAGTCAGTTAGCTGTGAAAAAAACGACCCGCAAATATTGGGCCTTAGTTTGGGGTGTAATTAATCATGATACTGGCACTATTGATGCACCAATCGGTCGTGATGTTACCGATCGTAAAAAAATGGCAGTAACTGATATTAATAGTAAAGAGGCAATTACTCATTTTCGTGTTATAGAAAGATATAACGATGCTACTTTAATCGAGCTTAGTCTAGAGACTGGAAGAACGCACCAAATAAGAGTTCATATGCAGTATATAGGTTATCCGATTGTCAATGATCCTGTTTATGGTCGTCGTAAGTTAATTGATAATAGTGGTCAATGCTTACACGCTAAAACTTTGGGTTTTATACATCCTAGAACTAATGAGTATATGGAGTTTGATAGTGAGCTGCCAGAATGCTTTACTAATATTTTAAATAGATTTAAAAATTCATAAAATAGATGAATAAAATTAAGACGGTTGCAAATAAATTCCATATAATATAAGGGATCAAAAATTTAGCGCTTTTATCATTAAGACTTTTGGTTTCATAATATAAAAATAGCGATGAAAGTAAAACGATGATAGTATCGACAAAGGCTAAAAAGATGTTTTGTAATTTAAAGAAAAAGAAGGTAAATAATTGGTTACTAACATAATTTATTATTAGGTATAAAAAATAATCTTTTAAATTATCTTTTTTAAAGTCTTTAATAATCAGAAAAACACTATAACTTATTAATAGATAGAGAATGGTCCATACAATACCAAAAATAATGGGTGGTGGGGCAAAAGATGGTAATTTTAGTGATTGATAGAAGTCAGGATTACTTTGAATTATAAAGCCACCAATAAACCATGGTATAGATATTAAAATAAAAGTAATTATTTTTTTCATATAAACCTCCTAACAAATTATATGTTAGGTGAAATAAAAATATTAATTTAGAGGTGATAAAATATGCAGACAATTATGATGACACAAACCGATGAAGTTGTAATGAAGTTATTACATTATTTTATAACAGAAAGAGGTTATAATCCAATTGTTTTACATGGAGCTGAAAATGAGATTTGGTTAGAGAATTTTGAAAATGATTATAATATTATCAGAATTGTATCTAACTATATTCATAATGATGAGCAATTTAATTATGATTTATTTAGAACACGTCAAATAATGAAAACGATTAAAAAGAAAACTATGTCATTGCATATGAAAACATTATCTATTTTTGTAAACATTGGTGATAATGTACATAAGTTAAGTGATAGTAATAAATTTAATAATATTTTATGTGTCAATGTTAAACAGATTGAAGATTTAGATAGATATGATTTTGTTGTTTCTGAATTTCCTGATATTAGTAAATATGAAAAATATAAGGAAAAAGGTGTCGAGTTATTTATGAAAGTAACGGAGGATATTAATCGTAAAAATAAAGAGGACGCTATTAAAGCGGAAAATGTATTTAAGAAAAAAGTTCCATATATTACTTATATATTAATTGCTATTAATGTTATTGTCTATTTATTGATGGCTTTTGGTTATCGTAATAATATATTATGGTATGGTGCTAATATTCCTGATTTGATTAGACGTGGCGAGATATATAGGCTGATTAGTAGCGTTTTTGTTCACGCTAGTCTTCTACATGTTTTTTGTAATATGTATGCTTTATATGTTATCGGTCCACAATTGGAGAGTTATCTTGGACGTTATAAGTATTTGATTATATATTTAGTTTCTGGGATAACTGGTAATTTATTATCGATGGTATTTGGTTCTAATATATCAGTAGGTGCTAGTGGAGCTATTTTTGGTTTATTCGGAGCCTTATTATATTTTGGTTATCATTATCGAGTTTATCTTGGAACAGTTATAAAATCACAGCTAATTCCACTTATTATGTTAAATCTTTTTATAGGGTTTATGGTTCCTAATATTGATAATGCTGCTCATATTGGTGGTTTAATTGGTGGAATTTTAATGACTGTTGCTTTAGGTGTCAAATATAAATCAAGTGGTTTTGAGAAAGTTAATGGAGCAATTGTTATGCTTATTTATGTTGCTTTTTTAGCTTACATGGGATTTGTAGGTCTTTAAAATGCATGTTAATTATCAAAAAGTTTTAGATGAAACCATAGCACAAAATATAAAAGATAATAAAGTTCCAACTTTATTATTGCATAGTTGCTGTGCCCCTTGTAGTAGTTATGTTTTAGAATATTTGAGCACGTATTTTAAAATTACCATTTTTTATTATAATCCTAACATATCGCCTAAAGAGGAATTTGATAAACGGGTGCTAGAACAGCAAAGATTAATATCTGTTTTAAAAACAAAATATCCTGTAACTTGTATTGTCGGCGATTACGATAATGATATTTATGAAAAGACTATCAGTGGTTTGGAAAACGAACCAGAAAGGGGAAAACGCTGTTATTTGTGCTATAAAATGCGTTTAGAATCCTGTGCTAAACTAGCTAAAAAGTTGGGTTATGACTATTTTACAACGACATTATCTATTAGTCCTTATAAAAATAGTGATTGGATTAATGATATTGGTCATGATTTAGAAAAAGAAATTAAAGTTAAATATTTGTATGCCGATTTTAAGAAGAAGAATGGTTATAAGCGGAGTATTGAGCTATCTAATATTTACCATTTGTATCGACAAAATTATTGTGGTTGTATTTATTCAAAAAAAGAAGATCGAATTTATAATTAGATCTTCTTTTTTAGTTATATTAAATTAAAATATAAGTATTTGTTACATTTTTATAATTTACGATACAAACCAATGGCTTTTCCTAAAATTGTGACGTTATCTAATATAATTGGCTCCATTGTGTCGTTTTCCGGTTGTAGCCTAACATACCCATCTTCTTTGTAAAATGTTTTTAATGTCACTTCATTTTCATTAGTCATCGCGACAATTATTTCCCCGTTTCGTGCTGTATTTTGTCTTTCGACAATGACGATATCTCCATCCAAAATGCCGGCGTTAATCATACTACAACCACTGACATTTAGAGTAAAAACATCTTTGTTTTTAGGAATTAAATAAGCAGGAAGCGAGAAAAATTCGTCCGGCTGTTCGATTGCTTCAATGGGATTACCTGCGGTAATCTTGCCAAGCAAGGGAACTTCTACTACTAAATCATCCTTATTAGCAAATTCATTTTTTACTAATACTTCAATGGCACGATTCTTGGTATCTTCTTTTTTTATGAATCCCTTATTTTCTAAATTAGTTAAGTGAGCATGAACTGTAGCAGGTGATGAAACTCCAACTGCTTTACAAATTTCACGAATTGTCGGTGGATAACCATTACTGACAATATATTCTTTAATGTAATTAAGTATTTCTTCTTGGCGACGTGTTAGTTTTTCCATAATAACCTCCTTTTACATTACATATACATTGTAGCACTAAAAAAGCAAAAAGTCAAACATTTGTTTGCAAAAACTATTGACGCGAAAATATGTTCGTGTTATTATAGTCTTAACAAAGGAGAGATATATATGAAACAAATGATGAAAAGTAAACTATTGATTGGCTTTATGGTAATGATGCTAGGAATAACTTATGTTAATTCTATGAATATAAGTAAATTAGAAGATACCGATTCCGATTATAAAAATGTTATTGCCATGAATATCGATTAGTTTTAAAAACGCAATTTAATATCTTTATTATTAGCTAAATATTTGATATAATTGTATTATATAAAATAGGGGTGATAATATGGATGAAAAAATAATTAATAATATTAAAGCGTTAGGCATAGATATGATTAGTCATGCTAAAAGTGGGCACCCAGGTATTGTTTTGGGTGCTGCTCCTATTATGTATACTTTGTATGCTAACCATATAATTGTTAATCCAGAAAATCCTAATTGGGTTAATCGTGATCGTTTTGTCATGTCGGCTGGTCATGGTTCAGCGCTTTTATATGCTACTTTATTTATGTCGGGTTTTGATATTTCGCTAAACGATTTGAAAAATTTTCGTAAAATAAATTCAAAAACCCCTGGGCATCCAGAGGTTGGAATTACACCTGGTGTCGATATGTCAACAGGGCCACTAGGACAAGGAATTGCTAGCGCTGTTGGTATGGCCTTGGGAGAGAAAATTTTGGAATCTAAATATTTGTTCCCTGCTAAAAATAAATTAGATGATGAAGAGCCATTATTTAATTATAAGGTCTATGCTTTAGTTGGTGATGGCGATTTGATGGAAGGGATAAGTTATGAAGCAGCCTCTTTGGCAGGAAGTTTAAAACTAAATAATTTGATTGTGTTATATGATTCTAATGATATTAGTTTAGACGGACGTACGGATAATGTCTTTACCGAAAATGTTATTGAACGCTTTGAGGCTTTAGGTTGGAATGCACATGCTGTTAAAGATGGCAACGATATCGGAGAAATTGACAAAGCTATATCTCGCGCTAAAGGTTCAAGTAAGCCAACTATTATTCAAATTAAGACTAAAATAGGTGATGGATCGCTATTAGAGGGAACTAACGAAGTTCATGGTAAAGTCTTAAGCAAAGATGATATAAATCAATTGAAAAATAAGTGGCAAATAGAGAATAAGAGTTTTACAGTTGATCGGGCTTGTTATATGAATATGGCTAAGCGTGTGTCAGAACGTGGATTGAGTCATTACCAGGAATGGACTGCCCAATATGACAAGTATGTAGCGGAGAAATTAGATAATAATGATGCTGATTTACGATTTTTATTTAGTGAGCAGACTTCCTTTAATATTGATAGTTTAGAATTACAATTTAAAGAGGATTTACGTGAGGCAACACGGGTTACGAATGGCAAAATATTAGAAAAAATTGCTGATGAAATACCATATTTAATTGGTGGTAGTGCTGATTTATCCACTTCGACTAAAACTTTATTATCGAAATATCCATTTGTTACTTCTGAAAATTATAATGGTAGAAATATAGCTTTTGGTGTTCGTGAACATGCTATGGGGGCTATTTTAAACGGGCTGGCCTTAACTGGTTTTCGTACTTTTGGTTCAACTTTTCTAGCTTTTGCTGATTATTTAAAGCCGGCTATAAGAATGTCTTCATTGATGAATTTACCAGTAACTTATATTTTTACACACGATTCAATTAATGTTGGACAGGATGGACCAACGCATGAACCAATTGAACAACTTGTCATGTTGAGAGCGCAACCGAATATTAATGTATATCGTCCTGCTGATGCTCATGAATTAATGGGATGTTGGCAAAATATTTTAAATCAAAATCAACCTAGTGCATTGATTTTATCCCGTAATGAAACTGTGTTGATTGGATCGACCAATGCTGACGAAGTTAAATATGGTGGCTATATTGTGAGAAGAGAAGTAAAAAACTTACATGGTATTATTATTGCAACCGGCAGTGAGGTTCAAACAGCTTTATTAGTAGCTGCTCAACTATATAGTCAATATAAATTAGACATTAGAGTAGTTAGTATGCCATCGGTCGAACTATTTGAACAACAAACTAAAAAATATCAAGAAGAAATTTTACCGAAGACAATTAAAAAGGTTGTTATTGAAGCAAGTTCTTCTTATAGCTGGCATAAATATGTATATAATGATGATTACTTGATTACAATTGATAAGTTTGGTGCTAGTGGAACACCAGAACAAGTATTAGAATATTGCGGTTTTGATTTTAAAACAATTATTGAAAGAGTCAAAAAATTATTGAAATAGGATATATTTATGAAGGTAATTAGTATTAAACAACCTTGGGCTAGTTTAATTGTTGCTGGTTATAAAAAATTTGAATTTAGAACGTGGAAGACAAATTATCGTGGTGAAATTTTAATCCATGCCAGTAAAATTAGTGACAAAGAAAATTTAATTCGTTTTACTGATTTAAATTTAACTTATCCAACCGGTCAAATTATAGGGAAAGCTTATTTAGCTGATTGTTTAGTTATGACTAGAGAATTTGAAGATAGTTTAATATCTGAAAACTCATTAGTTTATGGTGCTAATCATAATCGTGTTGGATATGCATTTAAACTTAGTAATGTTAAAAAGTTGGACAAACCTATCAGCATTAATGGAAACTTAGGCCTGTGGGATTTTGATGGCAAGATAGAATAAAAATCTTTTTATATCATACTATAGTAGTGTATTAAATTTATTTTAATACGAGAAGAACTCATAGGATTATGGTTCTTCTTTTTTCTTGACTAATACTTGTAAATAGTTGATTAATGTTAAGATATGGTATGTACTTTTTCGACATTTTTTGCTATAATTTATTATGATAGAGTTAATAAAATTAATGGAGGAAGATAATATGAAAAAAATGAAATATATTATTTTTATGTTTGCATTTATGTTATTTATGCCTCTTACTGTTTGCAAGGCTGCTGATAGTTATGTTAGTAGTGTTATACATAGCAATGGTTCGACGACTAAAATAGGTGATTATACGGATTATACTAAAGCTAAAAATGCCGCTATTGATTATAAATCAAATTCTAGTAGTGTTGCTGTTGTTTATCGCAATAATAAAATTGTATATGCTAGATATGGAATTGTTCGTTTTAAAAGTGGTAATGTAGTTAATCTATATCCAGATGGAATAACTTCTACTGCTTATACTTCAACACATTCGTCTTATGGAACGGAAGCGGCTTTTATCGATTATGACTCAACGACTAATCGTAGTAAAATAAAAATAAGTGGATATACCGGATATGTTGATACCAATTTACTTGATATTGTTCCTATTAGTAATTTAACATCCAATTCAGTTAAAATTTTGGCGACTATTAGCCTTAATGTTAGAACAGGTCCAGGAACTTCTTATTCTGTAATTGGTTCCGTATCACAAGGACAGGTATATAGTTACTCACAGAAAAAAAGCGATGGCTTGTATACCTGGTATAATATAAACTATAATGGTACTTCTGCTTGGATAGCTAGTGCTGACTCTACTTGGACAACTGAAGTAGTAGCTAGTAATCTTGAAACATATTATGAAAATTATTCAACTGGGAATGTAATTCACTATTATAAGTATGCTAGTGGTCAAGGATTTACTAATTTAGGAACTAGTCCAAGTTATTTAAAACAAGGAACTAGTTATTATAGTTTTGATGGCAACTATTTTTATACTAACTTAGTTGATATGTTAGATGATTATCGTAATAATGGTGTTACTAAAGCCATTAACAGTAACAATCCTTTTTATTCATATTATATGTATTTACCAAATCATTCAATGACTAAATATACTGCTGATGATTTTAATCAGGTTATTATTAGTAAAGGATATAACAGTAAAAGTGAGTCAGTCATGTATGGTGAAGGTAGTAGTTTTATTGCAAGCCAAGAAAAATATGGCGTTAATGCGATGCTAACTTTTGCTGCGGCTTTGAATGAAAGTGCATCAGGAACGAGTTGGATTGCTAAAAATAAAAATAATTTATTTGGTCATGGTGCCTATGACAGTTGCCCAACAGAATGTGCAACTACTTATGCAACTGTTGCTGATAGTATATTAGCCCATGCAAAAATGACGGGCCAAGGATATAACGATCCGAGTGATTGGCGTTATTATGGATCACATTATGGCAATAAAGCTAGTGGAATGAATGTCAAATATGCGACTGATCCTTATTGGGGAGAAAAAGCGGCAAGTAATGCTTTTAATAATGATAAAAAGTTTGGATCGCAAGATTTTAAATCTAATACAATTGGTGTTAAACGAACTAGTAGTAGTGTTCCAGTTAGAAAAGAGCCAAAGGAATCTTCAAGTGTTATATATAACTTAAAGAATAATAGTTATAATGTTGAAAAAATCCCGTTAATTGTCTTCGATAAGGTCAATGCCAATGGATATGACTGGTATAAGGTTTATACTGATATAGCGCTCGATGCTAATCAAAATAAGGCAAGTGGAGACTATAAGTTTGCAACTAGTTACGGTTATGTGCGAGCTGATTATTTAGATGTTGAAAATAATCAACCTTCTATTACAGCCGTTGATATCGAGGTTGATATTAACTCTAAATTAGATTTGTTGAAAGGTGTAACTGCTAGTGATAAAGAGGACGGTAATTTAACTAATAGAATAGAAGTTACAGATAATGTCGATATTACTAAACCTGGTACTTATCAAGCTACTTATACCGTCGAAGACAACTCGCGTTTTAGCGTTAGTAAAACTGTTAAGGTAACTGTCAAAGGTGTTCCAGAGCCAACTATTAATGCTAGTGATATAGAAATACCACAATATACAAGTTTTAATCCTAAAGAATACGCAAATGCAGTTGACCCGGTTGAAGGTAATATAACAGATAAGATTATAGTTGTTGAAGATAATGTCAAACCAGATGTAATTGGTGAGTACGAAGTTACATATAGTGTAACTAATAATTATCAAAAGACTGTAACTAAAACTATTAAAGTAAATGTGGTTAAAAATGCTGAACCAGTTATTGTAGCTAATGATAGAAATATATTATTAAATTCTACTTTTAATCCTAAAGAGGGTGTAACTGCTAGTGATAAAGAGGATGGTAATTTAACCTCTAGTATTATTGTAGTAAAGGATAATGTTAATGTTCAAGAGTTAGGTACTTATCAAGTGACTTATCAGGTTACTGATAATGCTAATCAAACTGTTACTAAGACTATAAATGTAACAGTAGTGGAAAAAACACTAACTAAGAAAGATGGACGTTTCTATTTTGAATATTTAAAAAAAGTTAATAATAAATTACAGTTAAAAGGTTATCAAACTATTGAGGGAATCGATAATGATTTGGCAACTAATATAAATTATAAAATTATTTTTGAAAACATTGAAACAAATGAACAGATTGTTAAAACTGGTACAAGAATTAAGGATAAATCGGAAATTTCAATGCCAATTTATAGTTTTGATGGTAAGGATTATAGTTATGCATGGTTTAAGATTGATTTCGATTTTAATGATATTCCACAAGCTAATTATCGTTTATATATTGTAGCTGAAAGTGATGATTATTATTCTAGAGCGGTTATCAGCAATAAAATGTTTAATTCACAAGCAACTTATTATGAAGATGATAAGAGTGTTATTATCAGGAATAATTATAGTGATAATAGTGCGCCAGTTGAGTTGATTGTTCGTGATGAAAAATTAGCCGAACGTAATTCTGTTTATACTTATAATCAATTTGATCAGTATTTAACCTTTGAATTAAGTGATGAAAATTTAAAAATTAAAGGGACCTCTTATTCGTATGGTGCTGATTTAGGTTTAAATAAAACGGTTAAACGTCAATTGATTTTTGAAAATTTAGATACTTACAGTAGATATGTTTATAATATTGGTAGTATTACTAATGGTCTATATAATGTTGTTCTACCTGTATCAGATGGCTTATCTAAAACTAGGGCATGGTATGATGCCAGTGTCGATATATCACTTATACCTAAAGGAAGATATGTGATTTATGTTGTTAACAATAGTAACATTGAGGATGTTGCCGAATTTAAGGACTTATTAAACCGTGATTTAAGCAGTATTACAGGAACAATCAAAAGTAAAAAATATAGTTTCAAAATTAATACTGATAGAGGTAACCGTATTGAGATGATTGTTAAATAAAATCAGATGTACAATAATACATCTGATTTTTTATATAATTAAATTTATATACAAAAATAATGCTATTAAGCATTATTTTTGTATTATTTTAATTGTAATAGGTGAACAATTGTTAAATTCTTTACCATGATAAGTAGCTGTTGTCTCTTGATATAATGAACCAGTTGTACCATATCCCGGGTTGCCAGTGACAAAATTGAAAGTAAAGTTTGGATTCATTTGTTTAATCATCGATTTAGTTTGATCAACTGTTTCACCAGCTGCTAAATAAATAGTATATTTTTTACTAGTGTCACAGCTTGGTTTATTGGAACCACCACCATTATTACCACTCGAACTTCCTCCAGAAGAAGAGTTATAAGCATTGCCACCACTTAAACCAATATTAACGTATGTACCTTTAATTACTTTAGAGCCAGCATTTTTATTTTGTGAAATAGCCGTATCTTTGGTTCTACTTGATCTAGCATAATAGAAAGTACAATTTAAACCTAAATTATTGCAAGTGTTTTGGATATTTGCTTTGGTTTGACCATAGAAATCAGGAATAGTAATAGCTTTGCCATCAGATATATATACCGTAACGGTATCGTTGTAATTAATAATGGCATTTTTTTCATGTGAAAATTTAATAATTTCACCCTGTTTAACATCGTTGTTGAACTCATATTCCTCCCTAATGTTTACACCATAGCGACTAGCCCAAGTTCTAAATTCTGATAGGGAAGAGAAGTTCTTCATTTTTAATACACCTTTAGAAGTGACGATTTTAATTGTCGTTCCTTCTTCAATTTCGTCACCTTCTTTATAATTAGCTTCAATAACACTTCCAGCTTTAACAGTAGCATCAAAGCGTTCTTCAAAACTGATTTTTAAATTGTTGGATGAAACCCAACTAATGATTTCATCAACTTTCATATTTTTAAGATTAGGAACTTTAATTTTAGACCCTTTAGAAATTGTGATTACCATTTTATCGGTTTTCTGATTTATTGTAGTACCTTTTTTTATACTTTGATTGATAACATAACCTTTTTTAATTTTGTTCGAAAAGTCATATTTAATTTCATATTTAACACCATTTCGTTTTAACCATAGGGTTGCTTTAAATTCTGATTTATTAACTAGATCAATTGCTTCTACCGGTAAGAGCTCACTTTCTTTTCCTAACGAAACGGTCAAAATAAGGTTAACAGTTCTTTTTAGTTGACCACTTACGTTTTGCTCCATGACAATATCACGTTTAATATCATCACTAAATTCATAATTAATAGTTACATTGTTAAGGAAATTATCATCAATGACTTTTATAACATCGTCAATGTTCCAACCAACCATATTTGAAATAATAACTTCTTTATCGTAATTTGGACCTTTTGAAACGACAAACTCGATATCCTTAACTGTTTTAACAACTGTATTAGGACTGACATTTTGACTAATGATTGCGTATTCTTTAATGTTGTCACTATATTCATATGTTTGGTAATACTTAATATTATTGGCTTCAGCCCATTTAATAGCCTCGTTAATATGAACACCTGTAAAATCTTTTACCACATTATTGGTAGGCAATTTTAAAATATTCAAGTTTACCAACAAATTAAACAAAATCAATATAACAATTATCAGAGCATTTGCGATAAACCATTTTTTTGATTTGATGGTATTTCTGGTAATGCCTAATACATCGGTAATTGCTAGTAGCATGATAATACCACTGTTTAAAATTAAATATAATTGATTTACTAATGTATCACAAAATAGTAACGTATAAATAAAATATCCAATACTACTTAATAAAAGAGCAGTGATAACAATTGATTTGAAAAAATTTTTAGGTTTTTCCTTCTTTTTTTCTTTCTCTTGTTTGACCAATGTTTTTAATTCTCTAGTGTTTTCCAAATTCTGGTTTTCACTTTTTGGTTCAACTGCTGTAGCTTTTTTCTTTTTCTGTTTTTCCTTTTTTTTCGTACTAATTTTTTGTTGCTCTGTTTTTTTTATTTCCACAGCATTTTTCTTTTCTAGTTCATGTTGTCTTCTTTCGGATCTACTCATCAAATCGGAAAAAGTAGCAGTTTTATCTAAATCATCCTCTTTGATAGAATTTATAAATTCTTTTCGTTCTTTATCATTCATACTATCACCTAATATAATTATACTATATTATTGGTTTTTATTAAAGCGATAAATGGTTGTATTTTAATAAACTTTACGAAAATTAATTTCTTTACTTCTTAAATACCTTGAGTTATAATATTAATATATTTTTTATGTAACAGGGGGATTATATGAATATAGTAATGATTATGGCTGGTGGTGTTGGCAAAAGATTTGGTGCTAATTTGCCTAAGCAATATTTAAAAATTAACGATAAACCTGTCATCGATTATGTTATTGAGGCTGCCAACAAATCTAAATTGACAGATAAAATTTTAGTGGTTATGGATAAAGAATATATTACTTACTCAAATTATTTAAAGAGTGGCAGTTATGATATCGCACCCAACGGTAAAGAAAGGTATGACTCTATTAAAAGTGGTTTTGACTATATTAATGAACACTATGATTGTCAAAAAGTGGTTATTGTTGATGCGGTAGCACCTTTATTATATCCGGAATTGATTGATGACTATTTTTTAAAACTTGATGATTACGATGCTGTTATTACCGCTCAAAAAATAACAGGCGCACTAGGAAATTATAATTTTGATCCTTTAAATCGAGAAGATTATTATATGACACAATCGCCAGAAGGATTCAATTTTAAGTTGATATATAACTCATTGGATGTCAATTTTCCTAGTCAAGAATTAGCATGGCAATTACCAGTTGACAGCAAAAAATATTTGAACTTTAACTTTAAAAACAATTTGAAGTTGACTTATAATTTTGAGTTGAAATATGCAAGTTATTTGTTGGATAACATGGATAGACAATCTTATGATTTTACCAACATCAAAGATAAATCTTTTTTTAGAACGCAAGGTTTGTCAGAATATTTATTGCGTATTTATCCGCAGATGACAGAGAAGTGGTTAGACGATGTTTATTGCTATTATAAATTATTAGTTGCCAAATATGGCAGTTTCAAAAATATTACAGTTAATCAATCTTCGCGTTACGGTCTAGTAATGTTAGTTGCGGATAAGGATAATAATGAGTATATTATTAAAATGATTCCGGAATTTTTAAATAGATATCATAGCGAAAAGAATGCTTATAGGCAACTTTCACCATCGTTTATGTGTCCTTTAGTTGAAACTGATGATATTAATAATACTATGATTTTAAAATATTTGGATCCTGGAATTCCAGCTGATTTTAATGACAACATCGCGTTAACTAATTTTTTCGATAAAGTTTTTAATAATGCTAAGCCATATAATTCGAATTTAGAAAATTTTCATGATTTTAAAAAACAATTAATTGAAAAATTTAATAATTGTGAAAATATACCTTTTTTAAACGATGAGACTCGTAATTGTTTAGCTAAAGCAATTCAATACTATGATACTTATTTTGAAGACAAACCATTATATTTAATTCACGGTGATTTACGAAAAGACAATATTTTAAAACATAATAATGAGTATTATGCTATCGATCCCATCGGGTATATCGCTCCTTTAGTTTTTGAAACAGCAAGATTTATTATCAATGATATTGATGATTGTAAAAATTTTGAAGTTGAAGAGCGTTTGAATTTATTAGTCAATTATTTTTCTAAATGGTTTGATAAAAAAGATATATATGTTGCTGTTTATATTTTTACTTCATTTATAACGTATAATAGTACATTCGAAAATATCGATGATAAACAAACAAAAAATTATATTAAAATTATGAATTCAATTACCAAAAGGTAAATAGAAACCTTTTGGTCTTTTTTATTGTCTATATTTAAAACATTTGATATAATAAATATATCATTCTAAGACTAAACGAGGTGTAATATGAGAACGAAAAAAGCCATTTTGAATTATATAACTGAATTAGTACCTCAAGTTATAATAGCATTTATTGGTATTTTTAAAGTTAAATTGTTTTTACAAATATTAGGTGAGAATACTTCGGGATTGTATCAAGTATATACCCAATTTTTATCATATATGACAATAGTTGATGGTGGGCTTACTACTGCTTTATTATGTGCCCTATATAAGCCGTTAGCTGATAAAGATAAGGAAAAAACTAATCAGATTTTAGCAGCTGCTTTTAGAGTTTACTCATTAATTGGTATTTTTATTATGCTATTGGGGGTTGTTATTTCTTTTTTCGTTCCAAACTTTATTAAGGGAAATGTTTTTCCACTTGAATATATAGTTATAACATTTATTATTTATACGATTAGTGGTATTATTGGATACTTTTTTGTACCTTACAAAACTTTGTTTGAGGCTGATCAGAAAAAGTATGTTGTTAATATAATTTTCCAAACATCATTAATTGTCACAGGTATCGTTGAAATTATTATGCTTCTTAGCCACTGTAGTTTTACATTGATTTTAGCTATGCATGCAATTATTACTTTAATAACCAATATCATTTTGTTCATGTATGGACGCAAATCATATAGTTATGTTGATTTGCGACATAAAAAAAAGGATTTTACTTTTTCAAAAGAGATAAAACATTTAATGTTTCATAAAATTGGTGGTGTTATTGCTAATAATATTGATATTGTTATTATATCTAAAGTCTTGGGTTTAGCAATTGTACCTATTTATTCAACTTATAATTATATTGTTGCTAATTTGATGAATGTAATTAACAAGTTTTCATCAGCTTTGTTAGCTCTTGTTGGTAATTTTTTAACTACTAAGAAAAATGAAGCTAAAAGTCTATTCTTGGAATTAAATACGATGATGTTTTTTATTGGGACTTGTTTAGCAGTACCTTTATTATTTGCAATAAATGGTTTTATTGATATATTTTACGAAGGATTAATTAAAACCAATGGGATTTTGGCGCTATTATTTTCAGGATTATTATTTTATACTGTTATTAGAATCCCATTTGTAATGTTTGGTAGCGCTGCTGGTCTATTTAAGGAAACTAAAATATGCACATTGTTGGAAAGTACAATCAATTTAAGTTTATCATTAATATTGGTAAAGATAATTGGATTGCCAGGTGTTTTATTAGCTACTTTAATTGCCTATGTTATTAGTGATTATTGTATAAGACCAAATATTATATTTAAACATGTCTTTAACAGTAATGCAATTAACTATTATCTAAATAATTTTAAATATTTCATCATTTTAATTGTAGATGGAATAGTAGGTTTTCTAATCTTTAGAAGTATTACTTTCAACAATTTATTTTATTGGTTTATTGCTTTTGCTGGTTACTTTGTCGTCAATGGCGGTGTAATTTTATTGATATATTATTTAATGAAAGATGTTAAGTTTATTAATCGCTTTAAGTATATTATTTTAAAAAATAAGAGTTAGGAGTGTTATAATGCCAAAGGTTAGTATCATAGTACCAGTCTATAATGTCGAAAAGTATTTATCTAAATGTTTAGATAGTTTGGTCAATCAAACTTTAAAAGATATAGAAATTATCATTGTTAATGATGGTAGTCCAGATAAGAGTCAGGATATTATAGATAAATACGCTAAAAAGTATTCGAAAAAAATAAAAGCTTTTCAAAAAAATAACGGTGGACAAGCTAGCGCCAGAAATTTTGGTTTAACTAAAGCGACCGGAGAATATATTTTATTTGTCGATAGTGATGATTATATTGAATTAGATACTTGTGATGAATTATATAACAACGCTAAAAAGTTAAACAGTGATATTGTATTATTTGATTATTATATTATCTATTCTAAAGAACACAACAAATTAAAGAGTGTAATAGAAAAAGTAAATGATGTCGATAATATAAATAAAAAAGAGTTCTTTTTATCTACACCATCACCGGTTAATAAACTTTTTAGACGAGAATTTTTATTAAAGCATAATTTTCGATTTCCCGAAGGAATTATATATGAGGATTATGCCGAAATACCGACTTTGGTCCTATATGATCCAAAAATATCATATGTAAAAAAGCCATTTTATTTCTATATTCAAAGTGAAGAATCAACAACACGTACTCCTAAATATAAACAAAAGTTTGAAGATATTTTTATTGCTTCGGATTATTTATATGAAAGATTAAAAGACGATAAAGATTTAGAGGAGGAATTAGAATATCGTTTTATTGGATATTTGCTCTATGAAGGATCATTAAGTTTTTATAAATATCGTCGGATAGATAATATTAAGCGAATAAGTGCGTGGATTAATAAACATTATCCTAAATGGCGACATAATAAATACTATAAGCAAAAGGATTTTAAATATAAAGTCTTGTGTAATTTATTTTACTTAAAACAAATATGGTTAATTGATTTGGTTAGAAAGTTTAAATAATAGGTGATATGATGAAGAAAAAAATTGAGCTTAAAGAAATGCAAGAGACAGAAAAAATTTTATTGAAAGAAATTAAGGGAATTTGCGAAAAATTAAATATAAAGTATTATCTATGTGGTGGTACATTATTAGGTGCGGTTAGGCATAAAGGGTTTATTCCTTGGGATGATGATGTTGATATCTACATGATGCGAGAAGATTACGAAAAGTTAGAAAATTACTTTATTTCCATTAATGGCGTTCATAAAAACTCACGTTTATTATCTATGAAATTAGAGGATGATTACTATTATCCGATGATGAAATTAGTTGATACGAGAACTTATATGAAAGAATTGGATACGGCTGATATTAAAAACATGGGAGTGTATATTGATATTTTTCCTTTAGATGGATCCCCGAATAATAGAGTTTGGCGTAAAATTTATATGAAAAGAATTAATTTATTGAAAAAAACAGCCTATATGGCTTATTATGACAAATTTGAAACCAATACAAAATTATTGAAACCGATAAAATATGTGTGGTTTAAGATGAGTAAATTATTTGGGCCTGTAAGAATAGCTAAACATATGGAAAAAATAGTACAAAAGTACAGTCCTGATCATAGTGAATACATTGGTAATGTATTATCTGGTGAAGTTAAAGAACTAATACCATCTTCTTTGTATAAAGAAGAGCAGTTATATGATTTCGAAGGAGAAAAGTATACTGGCGTTAAAGATTATGATACTTATTTAACTGCTATGTACGGTGATTATATGAAGTTACCACCTAAAGAAAAGCAGGTTACACATCACCGCTATATTGCTTATTACAAATGATTAAATTAAGCTAAATGAGAGGAATTAGTTTATATGAAAAAAGTTTTGTTTTTGCAAATTAAAGGAAATAGTGCCGCTGGTGTATGGTTTGTCAATAAGCAAGTTGGTGAAGCGTTATTAGATAGAGGGTATGCAGTTGAAAATTTAAGTATTAGGAAAGGTTCTGATGTCGCTGTTAGTCACGATAAACGAATGAATGTATCTATTCTAAACGAGAAGGATCCTTGGGAAATTGTTCATAAGTCGGATATTTTAAATGCAATTAAGCAAGGAAATATATTTAAAGCTTTAAAAGTTACAATTAGATATTTAACCGACCACATCAAGTTAAAAAGGGATTATCGTAAAGTAAAAAAGTATATAAAACAGAAGAACTTTGATTATATTATTACGTCGCATTATCAGTTGTTAGATGCGATTCCAAAAAGTTATTTGAAAAGAACCATTAATGAGCATCACTCCTCATTTGATAATTTATTAACTCAAAAAGATAATTTAAAAAAGTTTAAAAAATATAATAAAAAGATTAACTTTTTATGGTTATGTAAGAGCTCTTATGATAAAGCTGTAGAATACGGATATGAAAATAATCATTATATTTACAATCCTATCAAATTTGTTACAGAAAAAAGGGCAGATGTTACTAGCAATAAAAAATTAATTACTATTTCACGGTTGAATGCTAGAGAAAAAAGAATTGATCTGATGATTGATATAGCCAATGAGGTTTTACCAAAATATAAAGATTGGACATTGGAATTGTATGGTGATCCAATTGTTGATGATAGTTTATTAGATAAAATTAATCAAAACCCACAAATCCGTTTAATGGGGTTTGTTGATGACCCCAAAGTAAAACTTTTAAATGCTTCAATCTATTTATCGACATCGGAGTTTGAAGGGTTTTCTCTATCAATTTTAGAGGCTTATGAATGTGGATTGCCGGTAGTCTCATATAATTTTGGTGAATCTTGTAAGGAACAAATTATCGATGAAAAGACTGGCTATGTAGTTGATTTTAATTGTAAAGAAACGTTTATCGAAAAATTAGAAATACTAATGACTGATTCGATTAAGTTAGATATGATGTCCAAAAATGCCAAAAAAAGGGCTAAATCTTTTCATATTGAAAATATTATTTACGATTGGATCGAACTGTTTAATTTTATAGAAAAAGGTGATTAGATGCCAAAAGTAAGTGTCATTGTACCAGTATATAATGTTGAGAAATATTTGGCTAAATGCCTAGAAAGTTTAGTAAATCAAACTTTGAAAGATATTGAAATAATTGTTGTAAATGATGGAAGTCCAGATCATAGCCAAGATATTATTGATAAATATGTAAAAAAACATCCCCAAAAAATAAAAGCGTTTAAGAAAAAAAATGGTGGCTTAAGTGACGCTAGAAATTATGGATTAAAATATGCTAGTGGTGACTATATTAGTTTTATCGATAGTGATGATTGGGTCGAACCTAATATGCTTTTAGAAATGTATAATAAGGCTATTAAAAATGATTTTGATATTGTTGTTTGCAATATGGAGTTTTTTTATGAGGATAATGATAATAATGTTGAATTTAAGGCGGCTCTTTTTAATCAAATCAATAAAAGAAGTTTAATGATATCTTCATCTAATGCATGTAATAAATTATTTAGAAGAGAATTATTTAAACATAATATTCAATTTTTGAAAGGTCGATTGTATGAGGATTTAGCAACATCGCCATTATTATTTTTATATGCTGATAAAGTAGGGTATATTGCCAAACCTTTCTATCATTATTTACAAAGAAAAGGATCGATTATGAACAGTAAGAACATATCACCTAAATTAGATGATATCTTCTTTGTAATGAAATATTTAAATGATGAATTTACTAAGCGAGGCTTTAAAGAAGAATATAGTCCAGAATTAGAATATTTATATATCGAACATCTTTTATTAAGTGCTAGCCTTCGTTACTTAGATTATGATAAAAAATTGGTATATGATAAAATAAAAGAAAATATTATAAAGATAATAAAGAAAAAATATCCAAAATGGTGCCGTAATAAATATTATGGCGAGCGAAACTTAAAATATAAGATGGTTTGTAATTTAATATATTATCAACAATTTTGGGTTATTAAAATAGCTAAACGAATAGGGGTGTTATAGTGCCAAAAGTAAGTGTCGTTGTACCAGTATATAATGTTGAGAAATATTTGGCTAAATGCCTAGAAAGTTTAGTAAATCAAACTTTGAAAGATATTGAAATAATTGTTGTAAATGATGGAAGTCCAGATCATAGCCAAGATATTATTGATAAATATGTAAAAAAATATCCCCAAAAAATAAAAGCGTTTAAGAAAAAAAATGGTGGCTTAAGTGACGCTAGAAATTATGGATTAAAATATGCTAGTGGTGACTATATTAGTTTTATCGATAGTGATGATTGGGTCGAACCTAATATGCTTTTAGAAATGTACAATAAGGCTATTAAAAATGATTTTGATATGGTAGTATGTGATGTTAAAAGTATCGAAGAAAACGGTAGTTTTATGATTATTGATTCTAAGATTAGACAAGATATATATACACAAGCGGAAGTAAAAAAGCAGATGATTGATATATATCCAGTAGCTTGGAACAAATTATTTAAAAAGGAATTATTTTCTATTAGTAAAATAAAATTTAAAAAAAACGTTTGGTTTGAAGATGTAGAATTTTTATATCGTTTATTACCATATGTAAATTCTATTGGTGTAATTCATAAGCCCTTTAACAATTATTTGCAGAGGTCAGGAGCTATTTCTAAGACCTATGATGAACGTCTACATCATTATATTGATAATTGGAATGGTATTATCGATTATTATAAGCGAAAATCTTTGTTTGATGAGTATAAAGATGAATTAGAATATTGCTATGTACGTTACGTTATCGGCGTCTTGTTAAAACAAGCTATGAATTATCATGATAAAAGTTTTTTTAAAAAAACCTTATCTTTAGCTTTTAAAAATGTGAAACAACAGTTTCCACATTATCGGCGAAATAAATATTTTTATAAAAACAGTACAGGAATAGCACTAGTATTAGCAAATAAATTTTTAATATATGGTTTATATTTAATAAAAAGAGTTTAGATTATTTATCTAAACTCTTTTCCTTTTTAGTAAAATTATAAATTAACATTACAATAACAATATATGTCGGAAAGATTTGTGTATCATAGAATAAATTCTCTGCAACTATGCAGGTTATTAGAAAGCCCATCGATATGCTTAAACTACATAATGATAATTCATAAGTAAGCTTTTTTTCTTTAAAGTGATTAATGAATTCTTTAATAAAATAAATACCTAAAATGCCAATACAAATAATAAATAGGGTAGTACTAATATAACCTGTTTCTGCAGCCAGAAGTACAAAACCAGAATGAGGATGTGTATGTGAATATGTATATTCCGGATAATTTTTACTAAAATCTTCACTATCCATATACTGTAAATAACTTCCAAAACCAACTCCGGTATAAGGGTTATTACCAGCGATTTTTTTGGCGATTAAAGCGAATTGTTTACGGTGTTCAATAGAATCATCTTCAATAACTGGTTCCTTATTTGTAGAGTTATTATTTTTCTTACCACCACCTAAAGTGATAGAGCTGAGAAAATTGTTATTAAATAACATGTCGAAACCATTTTGGAAAGAATTTAAATTAACTTCTTTTGCTCCAGGTATTAATAGAGTTATCATTACTATAATAACTAATAATATTATCGACAGTTTGTTTATAATCACTTTATAATTAAACAACAATGTTAAGAATAATATACCACAGAAGACAAGAATAGCAGATCTAGTGAAAGTCAATACTAAAGCGGTATATAATAAAATTAATAAAACATATACCAGTGGTTTTTTTACAATATTTTTCTTAAATAGAGTTAAAAATAGAATAAATACGATATTTATAAAAACTCCAAAATAAATAGGATTAAAAAATGTTGAAGGAATACGACCTCGAATATCTTTGTATTTATCTGTTCCATTTAAATTTAAGTCGAATTCAAATATATACTGTAATAAACCATATACGGTGACAAGTAAAGTTGCAATAAAGAGATTTTTAAACAATATTTTAAATTCTTCTTTAGTGAACGGTGTTTTAATGATAATAAAAATTAACATATAATAAGAAATAAATTTTATTAGCGTATATATAGAAGTAACAATACTTTTACTTACTAAAATTGACGGTATTGTCGAAAATAGGAATAGTAAGTAAAATAAAGAAAACCATTTCAAATTTATTTTTCGCAATTTCATTTTTTTGACAAATACATCATATAAAAATCCTGCAAACAAGATAAAGATTAGTAGAGTTCTAATCGGTATAAATCCCATAATTGTGTTTACTTCTTTAGGTAACACTATAACTAAAAATAAATAGATGTTTAGCATAATAAAAGTTAAATTATATTTTTTTAATGTTTCAAGTATTTTCATAGCATTTCTCCTAACTTCTATTAATTATAGCATACACTTCGTTAAAAATAAACTGGTTTGTTATTTGGTTTACACATCGATTGAGGTATGTTATAATAAATAATATAAAGATAATTGGATGTGATTTATGAAAGTTTTATTTATAGCAAGTACCGGTGGTCATTTGTCAGAGCTTTTACAATTGAAGCCTCTGTTTTCTAAATACGACTACCACATTATTACGGAAAAAACGAAGTCGACTTTAGATTTACAGAATAAATATACTGGTAAAGTATATTATTTAAAATTTGGGACAAAGGACCATTTAGTCTCTTATTTAGTAAAATTTATTGCTAATTGCTTTAAATCATTATATTTATATTTTAGATTACGACCTAAAGTAATTGTAACAACAGGCACACATACAGCTGTTCCTATTTGTTATATCGGTAAATTATTTGGATCAAAGATTATTTTTATTGAAACATTCGCTAATAGCAAGACTAAAACTTTATCAGGGAAAATGGTATATCCTATTGCTGATACTTTTATTGTGCAATGGGAAGAAATGTTAAAACTATATCCTAAAGCTATATATGCTGGTTGGATATATTAGAAAATGATAACTATGAAACATATATTTAATACAATTTTACAGTGGTTAAAAGAGAAACAATATCTTATTTATTTTGCTATTGGGATGTTTATTTTAGATTTTTATCTACGTTATATTAATCGTACGATGAAAAGTTTTAGTGTTTTAAACATTATACCTAATGCTTTTACAGTGTTTTGGATTTTTATTTTTGCTTTAATAATTTACATTTGCAATAAAAAATTGAAATTCGTTATAACACTTTTATTAGGTAGTATTTTTAGTATCTTGATGTTTACGAATATAATTTTTTCTCGCATTTTTTCTAAGTTTTTTACTTTTAAAGACACTATATATGCTAGCGAAGGTTCAAAGTTCATGTATTCGATATTTGGTTATATCGACTATATGGATATTATTGTTTTAATTGTATTTACTATATTTATATTTTTATCAATTTACACTTATAAATACATTGAAAAGGAAACAAAACGAAAAAAGGGTTTAACGATTGTCTTTGTCATTATTATTACTATTGCTCTTATGTTTTTTATTCAAACTAATATTGGTAAATCATCTGATACTACTGACTGGTCAGCATTTTCTAATAAACGGAATATTTATAACCAATTCAACGATACAAAAAGGTCAATGATGTTATGTGGTTTATATGAGTATTCTATTAGAGATTTTTATTTAAGTTTTATAAAGAAAAACGATATTGACTATGGAAAATATTATCAGGATATAAATACTTATTTTGCTTCTAATAATAAAACTTTAAGTGATTATAATGGTATATTTAAAGACAAAAATTTAATTTTGGTTATGTTAGAAGATATAGATACTTGGATGCTTAACGAGAAAGCTATGCCGACTCTTTATCATTTACAAAATGAAGGTATTAATTTTACTGAACATTATGCGGCTAATTATGCTAGTGGTTTTACTTTTAATACGGAATTTATTGCCAATACTGGTTTAATACCTAATATTAGTGCTCTTAGAACTTCTTATTCTTATAATCAAAATAATTATGATTATTCATTAGCTAATTTATTTAAGCAATCAGGATATACGGTTAATTCGATTCATAAAAATAAAGGTTCATTTTATAATCGTGATAATATGCATTTAGCATGGGGTTATGAACATCATTATGATTATGCTAATTTGGAAACTAATGGTGATAATTTAGACTTAGATACGACAGTTGTACAACATAATTTAGATAAATTTATTCCAAATGATAAGTTTATGACTTTTTATATTACATATTCTGCTCATATGCCTTATGAATTTGGTAAAGCAGAGTGTCAAGAGAATCTTTCTTATATCAAAGAACAGTTTGATAGTGATAATGAAGAATATTTATGCGCCATGAGTCAGGCTAAAAATACAGATGACGCTATTAAACTTTTGTTAGATGAATTAAAACGTCAACAAAAATTAGAGGATACGGTTTTAATCTTTTTTACCGACCATTATGCTTATAGCATGGATAATGCTATGGTTGCTAACCAAAAAGATGAAAGTGATAATAATTTATTGACGAAAACACCATTTATTATATATAATTCTGGCATTTCAAAAGAAACGATTACTAAGGTAAACAGTACTGTTGATATATTACCAACAATAGCTGATTTATTCGGATTAAAATATAATCCTAATATTTATTTTGGCAATTCCGTTTTTAATAATGAGTATAAAGGACTGGTTGTTTTTAGTGATAAAAGCTGGTTTGATGGTGAACTATATTATAAAGGTGAAATTTTAACCCCTAATAGTGATTATATAAATAACACTAATCAGTATGTTAATAATTTGTTAACGCTAGGTGGTAAAATTATTGAGTCTGATTATTTCCGATTATATGATATTAATAATAGAAAAAAGTAGGTGAAATATGAAACGAAGACATATATTAGTGGGATTAGTTTTATTAGTTGTAGTAGGAACAGTTTTAACTTTTAAATTGTGGGTTTTGCATAATCAAGATCAAGAGCAAATTCCAGTTTTAATGTATCATGATGTTATGTATGATAAACATTATAAAGGCCAAGCTGATACGATTGCATTATCTACGTTTAAAAAGCATCTTAAGTATTTTAAAGATAATAATTATAAAACTTTAACATTAGATGAGTTTTATTGTTGGAAACAAAATAAATGTAAATTACCTAAAAAAGCGGTTTTATTAACTTTTGATGATGGCTTTTATTCTTTTAAGCATTTAGTTGAACCTTTGTTAGAAGAATATGATGCTCATGCGGTTAACTTTTTGATTGGCGACACAGTTGGTAATAAAACTAAAGATTATGACCCAGACGGTTATGGAGTTATTGGTAAAGATTTAATTGCAAAGCCATCGAAAAACGTTGAATATCAGTCGCATAGTTATGCTATGCACTATTATGTAAATAATCGCCAAAAAATTTATAGTATGAGCGATAAAGACATGCAAAAAGATATTGATAATATGAGAAAAATCATGAAAGCACGATATATGTCTTATCCTTATAACACAGATACAGATGCTTTTATTAAGGTATTAAGAAAAAATAATTATCGTTTAGCTTTCCGTGGTGAAAGTGAAAAAGCTACCAAAGATTGTAATAATTATCAAATACCAAGAATTGGCATTAACAATGATTTTAATGCCTTTAAAGATATCTTTGAGACGAAGAAACATAATAATCGTTATGGTAATGGCATGATGCGAAAAATAATTGTTACTTTTGAGAGAAAAATAGGTGAGTTAGTATGATATTAGTTACTTTGGGAACACAGGATAAAAGCTTTGAAAGGCTATTACGAGCTATTGATAGGGAAATCACTAAAGGCATCATTAAAGACAAAGTAGTAGTACAAGCCGGTCATACTAAATATAAAACGAATAATATGGAAATATATGATTTGGTGCCAATGGATAAATTTGACGAATTGATTAAAGAATGTGATATATTGATTACCCATGGTGGTGTTGGGTCAATTATTACAGGATTAAAAAATAATAAAAAAGTGATTGCTGCTGCTAGACTCAAAAAATATGGTGAACATACTAATGATCATCAGTTACAAATAATTGAAAATTTTAGTGCAGCTGGTTATATATTATCATTAGATGACTTTGATCAATTATCATCTGTTTTACAACAAGCTCTGACATTTAAACCTAAGAAGTATAAATCTAACACGACAAAATTCATAAAGACTTTAGAAAAGGAAATTGATAAATATGCAAAATAATATAAAAAAATTTTTTGAACGAAAAGTAAATATTGTTTGTTTATTATTTATAATTGGATTGATCATTACAATACCGTCATTAATCCCTTCATTTAATGTTGATGGTTATTGTACTTATGCTTTTGGTTATTTAGATAGTGCCAAAACTTTCATGAAATCTGGGCGTTTATTTACTGCTTTAATATACGTCGTTAGTCACGGAATAAATTTGCCATTTGAAATTTTTTCAATAATTTCAATTGTTTTGGCTAATTTGTTTTTGGCTTTGACTATATATAAACTTTTTGATCATTTGACTAAATATATCGATAAAAGTTTATTATCTAAAGTAATGCTACTACTTGGGGTTTTTCTAATTTTTTATAATCCTTTAACTTTAGAGTTATTACTATTTGAAGAAGCTTTTATTATGTGTGCCGGAATTTATTTTGCTGTTTTGGCAGCATTAAAGTTTATCGATTACAATAAAAAAGGTTATTTGTTATCAGCATTATATTTGATTATTAGTGCTATTTGTTATCAAGGAATTGTTTGCTATTTTATACCTGTTGCTTTTTTATTAGTGGTTATAAATTTGGGCCGGGATTTAAAAAAGGAAATACCAGAAATAATCAAGAAGGGAATAATCGCTTGTATAATATATGGAATTTCTTTGATTGTTTCATTTGTTATTGTTAAATTTATAAACAGTTATATATTTACTGATGGAACACAGAAACTAGGTACATTAGATATTATATACAATATCAAAAAAGCAATTGAATTAATGTTTTATTCTCTAAAAGGTTTATTTGGTTTTGGCAATCGTGTTATTTTTTATGGCTTTAGTATTTTAGGAACTTTATTTGTTTCGTTATCAACAATAAAAAATAGTAAAAATCACTGGACCAAGGTCTTATATTTTATATGTAATTTAGGTTTATGTGTAGTCATGCCATTTGTGCCAAATCTTGGGATGAATTCGGCATCTAATTATACAGCTGCCCGAATGATTGGATCTATCTGTAGTGTTGCAGGCTTTATTGTTATATATGGAATTATTTATTTTAATATATTAAAAAAAGAAAACTTAAAAACGATTTTTATCATTATGGCGTCTTTATATAGTCTTTATATTGGATACGAGTTTTTAAGAACAACTAGTGTTGGTTTAAAAAGGTATCGCAATGATATGGAGTCTATTGAAAAGTTACATAATAAAATTGCTGAATATGAGTTAGAAAATAATATTGAAGTAAAAAATATTTATTATGCGACTGATAGTCACGTCAATTACTATTATTATCAACAGCAACTAACTAACAGTTATAATTACAGGTTATATGCGATTGATTGGGCAATGCAGTGTTCTATTAACATTGGAAAAGATCATAATTACAAATATACAAAAATGAGTGATAAAGATAAAGAACGATATTTTAATAATAAAGAATATGATGGTTTTAGTGATGAACAGTTAGTTTTTGTCGATGATAAGTTATATTTATTAATATATTAAAGGAGGACAGAAAATGAATATATTAGTTACCGGCGGTACTGGTTTTATTGGCAGTCATACAGTAGTTGAATTATTGAATCAAAATTATAAAGTTATAATTATTGATAACTTTTCCAATTCTAAACCTGATGTTTTAGATAAAATCAAAGAAATAACTCATAAGGATTTTATATTTTATAAAGGTGATGCTTGTAATAAAGAATTATTACATAAAATTTTCAAAGAAAATGATATTGATGCTGTTATTCACTTTGCAGGTTACAAGGCTGTAGGGGAATCAGTTCAAAAGCCGCTAATGTATTATCGTAATAATTTAGATTCCACATTGTCGCTATGTGAAACAATGAGTGAATTCAATTGTAAAAATCTTGTATTCTCAAGTAGCGCCACTGTTTATGGCAAACCTGAACATTTGCCAATTAGAGAGGATTTTCCATTATCCACAACTAATCCATATGGGTCAACTAAACTGTATATTGAAGGTATTTTAAAGGATTTATATAAGTCTGATAACAGTTGGAATATTGCAGTTTTACGTTATTTTAATCCTATTGGTGCGCATGAAAGTGGATTGATTGGCGAAAATCCTAATGATATTCCTAATAATTTAATGCCTTATATTGTTAAAGTAGCTAATCATGAATTAGATCATTTAAATGTTTTTGGGGATGATTATGACACAAAGGATGGCACTGGTGTTAGAGATTATATTCATGTAGTGGATTTAGCTTTAGCTCATATTAAAGCTATTGAAAAGATTACCCATGAAAATACCGGAATTGACTTTTATAATTTAGGAACAGGTAATGGTTATAGCGTTCTAGATTTGGTGACAACATTTGCACGAGTTAATAATATTGATGTGCCATATCAGATAGCACCACGTCGTGCTGGTGATATTGATGCGTGTTATGCTGATCCTAAGTATGCTTATGAAAAGTTAAACTGGAAAGCCACTAAGGGTATAGAAGAAATGTGTAAAGATTCTTATAATTACATTTTAAAAAATAAAAATAACGATTAAAGTTGGGTTTAAACTCAACTTTTTAATTTTTTATTAAGGAATAAAAAATTAATATTGACTTTGCATTTAATCATCTTTATACTTAAATTATAAGGTGTGTGATTTTTTATGAAGCTATCGATAATTATTCCTTGTTATAATGAAGAAAATAATGTTGAGTTGATTTATAATGAAATTAAAAATAATTTTAAAAAAATAAAAGATTATGAGATTATTTTTATCAACGATGGATCTAAAGATAATACGATTGATAATTTAAAACATATAAATAAAAGAGCACACGAGAATATTAAAATTATTAATTTCTCGCGTAATTTTGGTAAAGAAGCGGCTATGTACGCTGGTTTAAAAGAGAGCCGGGGTGAATACGTTTCAATTATTGATGCTGATATGCAACAAGATCCTAAATTAGTATTAGAAATGGTAGATTTTTTGGATCAACATTCAGATTACGATTCAGTGGCCACATTTCAAGAAGTGCGTAAAGAAGGAAAAGTGTTAACTTTTTTTAAAGATTGTTTTTATAAAATAATCAATAAATTGTCTGAAACAGCCTTTATCCAAGGGGCTAGTGATTTTCGAACTTTTCGCCGTAGTATGGTAGACTCAATTTTAAGTTTAGGCGAATATTATCGCTTTTCTAAGGGTATATTCTCTTGGGTAGGTTATAATACTTATTACATGCCATACGAAGTTAAAGAACGGGCAACAGGTCAAACAACTTGGTCATTTTGGAAACTATTTAAATATGCTGTTGAAGGAATTGTCTCTTTTTCAACCGCCCCTTTACGGTTAGCTACTTTTATTGGGTTGATTTCTTCTTTTGTATCTGTTATATATTTATTAGTTGTCATCATTCAAAAAATATTTTTCTCAATATCAGTACCTGGTTATGCTACTATTGTAGTGTTGATTTTATTGATAGGTGGTTTACAACTTTTTTCCCTTGGATTATTAGGTGAGTATGTTGCTAGGACATATGTTGAAACTAAAAAACGGCCTATATATATTGCCAAGGAGATTATCTCTAATAGTAAGGATGAAATAAATGATTAACAATATTAAGAATATTTACTTAAAATATGAAGAGATTATTAACTACTTAATCGTTGGTGTCTTAACAACAGTAGTAAGTTTAGGTAGCTATTATTTATGCGTATATACTTTTTTAAATCCTAATATATCATGGCAATTACAAATTGCTAATGTAATATCATGGGTATGTGCAGTCACCTTTGCGTATTTTACTAACCGCAAATATGTTTTTAAAAGTCATAACGATAATATTTTAATCGAAGCTCGTGATTTTTATGCATCGCGCATTTTGACTTTATTAATAGATATGGCCTTAATGTTTATCTTTGTAACTGTTTTAAGATTTAATGATAAATTAATTAAAATATTAGTTCAAGTAATTATTACTATATCTAATTATATATTTAGTAAATTGTTTGTATTTAAAGGTAAAAACTAACATATACTATATTAGATAATTATGGTAAATTTGACAAAATATAATAAATTTGCTATAATTTATCTCGAATTGATGGCACATTATTCTAGTCAATTCAATTTATTATGAAGACGGGGCTAAAAATCCGTTAAAGAGCATATCTATGAAACTTGTGGTGCTTGCTTCTTACGCCCAGTTTGGGGTGAGTGCTGGAAGGTAGAGTGTTGGGCGCTCGTAATGACATACGACCACGACCCACCATTCATGGAGACCTATTCTTGTAATAAGCCTATACATGGCAACCATTGACGGACTTATTACGAAATGGGATTAAACCTACTATGTGGCGAAAAGTTATGAGTAGTGTAGCTTGTCTTGCGTGAGTATATGGGATAATTGAACAAATCAATTGTGTTTCGGCCAAAATATAATTGATATCGCAATTTGAAATTATGTTTGCAAAAAAGAATTAATAATAAATTATTGGTGAGGAAATCTCCTAGAGTGTCATTAATATGGGATTGCAGTGCGTACTAAGTGGCAATCGAGTAATGTTATAGAAATTCTATACATCTATCATTTTAAAGGGGAACCGCTTTACTGGTAACGGTAAGTAATGGTAGGAGAAACTCAACTCGACCTAAGACGTAAAGTTTACCATATTGATAGCCATTGATATAAGTAAAAATAAAGACCAAATGGTCTTTTTCTTTATAGACTTTTAAAAGCAATTATTATATAATGGTACTGGTGATAAGATGTTAGAAAAACATATAAATAAAATTACAATTGCTGTAATATTGTTAGTAACTGTAGTTGGATGTTTTGTGAAAATAAATTATCATTTAGAATTAAAACAATATCTCAAAAACAAAAATGATATAAATAAAATATTAACTGCTAAAGAAAAAGAAAGTCAATTAATTAATCAAATATATAATCATTATAATGAAATAGTAACTGTTAAAAGTGATGCCAAATTATATAAATTAAATGAAGACAATTATCAATATGTTGGAACCATATATAAAGATAATAAGATATTTTTAGATAAGTTGGCTGACGTTAATGAGGATACAAAATATTTTAAATTAAAAAATTTAGAATATTATATATCTTATGTAGATGTTGAGCCATTTACCGATGATTTGGAAATTAACAAAGATTATAAAAATTATTTACCTTGGAATGAGAATGTAGTTACCACCGGTAAAAGTAATCTTTATAGCGAGGAAGGTAAGTTAGTTTATAGTTTAGATATTTCACTTAATTTACCATTAATTATTAAAGATGACGATAAGTATTATGTCGAATATGACAATAATTTGTATTATATTAAAAATGCGGAAGCTAAATTAGTCTTCAATAATAATAACAATTCTACAGCAGCAACTAGTATTTCCACTTTAGCATATCACTTTTTTTATGATGCTAGTAAAGGTAATAACTGTAATCAAATCATTTGTTTATCCAATATAAAATTTGATGAACAAATGAAATACTTAAAAGATAATAATTATTATACTGCTACTATGCATGCTTTTGATCTATGGTTGGATAAAAAAATCCGGTTACCAAAAAATACTGTTGTTTTAACCATCGATGACGGTTATAATGTTGAAGAAGGAATAAAGGTACTAGAAAAATATGGTTTGCATGCCACTTTATTTTTAGTCACATCTTGGAACTTACCAGAAAAATATAAAACCAATGTTTTAGAATATCATTCTCATAGCCATAACATGCATAATACTGGAGTTTGTTCGAATGGGCAAGGTGGGGGTATCCAATGTTTACCGCGCGATGAAATATTAAGTGATTTAAAAAAATCGCAAGATTTATTAAATGGAAGTTTTGTCTTTTGTTATCCGTTTTATGAATATAACGAATATTCTATATCTGTATTAAAAGAGGCAGGCTATCGTATGGCTTTTGGTGGTAATCGTGTAAAAACCTATCAAGGCTACAATAAATACAAATTACCACGATATACTATTTTAAGTGATGATACATTGCAAAGTTTTATCAGTTATATAAGATGAGGAGTATAATATGAAAACTAACAAAAATGAATTGAAAGAATTAAAAAGAAAAGAATTAAAAAAACAAAATTATCGTTGGACGATACAAATTACTTTGATGGCTTTTGCTATTTCCTTTTGTTTTTCTTTTTTATCCGAAACATTTATTCCAAAAGCTGGTCTTATTTTAGGTATCATTATTCTCTTTATTGTTATCTTAATTGGCGTTATTTTTGATATGATTGGAGTAGCTGTAACTTCTGCTGATGAAAAACCCTTTCATTCTATGAGTGCTCGCAAAGTAAAGGGTGCTAATATAGCTGTCATGTTCAAAAAGAATGCGGATAAAGTTTCATCATTTTGTAATGATGTAATCGGAGATATATGTGGAATTATATCTGGTTCAGCTGGTGTTATTATTGCTACTTTTTTGGCTAATACTTTTGAGATTAATATATTTATCGTGACTTTATTAGTAACAGCTATTATTGCAGCTTTAACCATTGGAGGTAAAGCTTTAGGTAAAAGTATTGCTATCAATAAAAGCAATTATATATTATATGAATTTTCTAAATTAGTATCACATTTTTATAAGAAAAAGAATCGGTAGTTCTTTTTCTTGTTTTTATTTTATGTTAAAATAATTTAAGGTGAAGCTTATGAAAAAGGGTCATAAATATTATCTTGATTTAGATGTCTTACGTATTTTGGCAAGTATTGCGGTTGTTTTAGTCCATGTGGCTTCTCAGAAGTGGTATACAGTTACTGACTTAAAAACATTTACTGTTTTCAATTTTTTTGATTGTATAGGGCGCTTTGCTGTACCCATCTTCTTTATGATTAGTGGGGTCTTATTTTTAGATAAAAATAGGCAATTTGATTTTAAAACTTTTTTTTCGTAAACATCTTCTCAAAATGGTTATCACCTATGTAGTATGGTGTATTTTATATTATTTATTTGATTATCTTTTTTTGGGAAAAATTAATAAAATAACTATAAAAGGATTGATTACATCAGTGATTGAAAATAAATTCGTATTGTGGTTTTTAAAGGTTATGATTTATATTTATTTATTTTTACCATTTATCAGAACAATCGTTGAACATAGTAACGAAAAGCAGATAAAGTACTTTTTGGCTATTTTCTTTGTTATCGGCGTATTATTTTATCAAACGACAACATTACCTTTACCATTAATTATTAAAAATATGTTTGTTAAAATGCGCATTCATGATCGTATTTGGTATCTGGGATATTTTGTTTTAGGGTGGTATATATATAACAAAGAGATTTCAATAACAAAAAGAAAATGGTTATATATATTAGGTCTGTTATCAGTTAACTTTTGTTTTTTGTTCACTAATGTATATTTTATGAAGACTGGTATTAAAAATAGTTGTTTATATGAATATTTTTCAATTAATACATTTATATATTCTTTATCTGTTTTTGTTTTTGTTAAATATTGGATAAAAAGACAGAATTTAGTTGGGATTAATTTACAAAATTTTTCTAAATATACTTTAGGAATATATTTGATTCACGTTTTTGTTTTGGAATATATATGTAAAATGGGACTAGATACGTTATCTTTTAATCCAGTTTTAGCTACTGTTTTAATTACTGTTATTGTTTATACAATCAGCTATTTAATTACTTTTGTGATACGTAAAATACCCCTTTTAAAAGAGGTTGTATAAATCAATCTTATAGTTGACAACTATAAAATTAAATTGTATACTAATGTTGTAAATAGTAATGATTACTATTTGAGGTGAAATATGCGTTATTCAAAACAGAGAGAAACTATTTTAGAGGCAGTTAAGAGTAGTTATGATCATCCAACCGCTGAAGAGGTTTATGAATCGGTTAAAACAGAAATACCAAATATTAGTTTGGGGACTGTTTATCGCAACTTAAATACTTTATCAGATCAAGGGAAGATAAAACGAATTAAGATTGCTAATAGTAGTGACCATTTCGATGGCACTTTAAATTATCATCATCATGCTTATTGCGATATTTGTCATAATATTTTTGATATCAAAATCAAAGATGAATTTAATTTCGACAATTTGATGATTGAAGATAAATTTCAAATGTTAGAAGTTAACATATGTTTCACCGGAATATGTAATGATTGCCAAAATAGAAAGAAGGATTTGAATGGAATTAAAAGGAAGTAGAACAGAACAAAATTTAATGGCGGCTTTTGCTGGCGAAAGCCAAGCACGTAATAAATATACTTATTACGCATCTAAGGCCAAAAAAGATGGATTTGAACAAATTGCTGCCATTTTTGAGGAAACAGCCAACAATGAAAAAGAACATGCTAAAATGTGGTTTAAGGAATTACATGGTGGTGAAATTCCTACTACAGCCCAAAATTTATTAGACGCGGCTGAAGGTGAAAACTACGAGTGGACTGATATGTATGCTGAGTTTGCCAAAGTAGCCAAAGAAGAAGGATTTGACCGTATTGCCTATCTTTTTGAGGGTGTAGCTAAAATTGAAAAAGAACATGAAGAAAGATATAGAAAATTACTTGCTAATGTTGAAGATAAATTAGTCTTTAGTAAAGATGGTGAATGTATTTGGGTATGCCGTAATTGCGGACATATTCATATTGGTCAATATGCACCAGAAGTTTGTCCAATCTGTGCCCATCCAAAAGCTTACTTCGAATTAAAAGCTAGTAATTATTAGGAAAGTAAATTAAAACATATATTTTATTTAATATATGTTTTAATTTTGATATAATATTATTTATAGAGGTGATTCATAATGAATACTGATTTAGAAATTGCTAAAAGTGTTGATATGGAAGATATTAATCATATTGCTAAAAAGATAGGTATTGATGAGAAATATATTGAGTGTTATGGAAAATATAAAGCAAAGATATCGTTAGATATTTTTAAAGAGATAAAAAATAGAGAAAATGGTAAATTAATCCTTGTAACATCAACTAATCCCACACCTTATGGTGAAGGTAAAACAACAACAAGTATTGGTATAAATGATGCTTTAAATAAAATTGGCAAAAAGTCATTAGTAGTATTAAGAGAACCTTCTTTAGGACCTGTTTTTGGGATTAAAGGTGGTGCAACTGGTGGGGGTTATTCACAAGTAGTACCAATGGAAGATATTAATCTACATTTTACTGGTGATATCCATGCAATTGGTGCTTGTAACAATTTATTGTGTGCTATTATCGATAATCATATTTTTCAAGGAAATAATTTAAACATTGATATTAAAACCATAAATTTTAATCGATGTTTAGATATAAACGATCGTGCCCTTCGTAATTGTTTGGTTGCATTTAATAATAAAGATGGTATTGAAAGAGAAGAAAAATTTAATATTACAGTAGCAAGTGAAATAATGGCTATTTTGTGTTTAGCTAATGACATTGACGATTTAAAGAAACGTTTAGGTAATATTTTTATTGCATATAATACTGATGGTAATCCTATATATGCTAGAGATTTGCATTGCGAAGGAGCTTTAACTTTACTTTTGAAAGACGCTATCAAACCAAATTTAGTTCAGACCTTAGAACATAATCCTGCTATTATTCATGGTGGGCCGTTCGCTAATATTGCTCATGGATGTAATTCTCTTATTGCAACTAAATTAGGTTTGAAACTTAGTGATTATGTTGTTACCGAGGCAGGATTTGGTTCCGACTTAGGTGCTGAAAAATTCTTAGATATAAAATGTCGTATTGGTAATTTAAAACCTAACTTAATTGTTATTAATACAACCTTACGTAGCTTAAAGTATAATGGTAATCAAGATATTAAAGATGAATTAGAACTGTTAAAAAGCGGTATCTGCAATTTAGAAGTTCACATCGATAATATGCGTAAATATAGTAAAAACATTTTAGTTTGTTTAAATAAGTTTACAAATGATACGGAAGAAGAAATATCTTACATTAATGAATATTGTAATAGACATGATATACCGTTTGCCATTTCTGATACTTGGAAATTAGGTGGTGCCGGTGGTATTGAGTTAGCTAATAAAATTGTTGATTTAACAGGAAGGGAAAATAATTTTAAGCTACTATATAATAATCATGACCATCTAATAGATAAAATAAAAAAAGTTTGTCATGAAATATATCGGGCTGATGATATCAATGTGAGTGATGCGATAATGGCTAAAATAGAAAAGTTAGAAAAAAACGGTTATCGTGATTTACCTGTTTGTATTGCTAAAACGCAATATTCTTTAAGTGATAATCCTAAATTGTTGGGAAAACCCCAAAACTTTAATATCACTATCCGTGATATTAAGCTTTGTTCTGGAGCTGGATTTATCGTTGTCTTGGCCGGTAATATTATGACTATGCCTGGACTTTCTAAAGCACCAGCATATTTAAATATGGATATCGATAATAACGGAAATATTTATGGATTATTTTAAAAATCGCTTATCGCGATTTTTTTGTCTGTTTAAGTTAATAATAATACTGGGTGATATAATGCAAACAATACTAATTACTGGTGCTGCTTCCGGTTTAGCTAAAAATGTTATCGATAAAATTAAAGATAATGAATATTTTATTTTTTTAACTGTCAGAACAAATAAGCAATTAGAAAGAGTAAGAGAAAAATATAAAAATCATAAAAATATTAAGTGCTTTAAATTAGATATAACAAACAAGCAAGATTTAGATAAAGTTAAGGCATTAGATATTGATATACTTATTAATAACGCTGCTAGTGGTGAAGGAGGAAGTGTTTTAACAATTCCAATGGCTAGATTAGAAAAAAATTTTTATACTAATGTTTTTGGTACAGTAGCGTTGACACAAATTGTTTTACAAAAGATGCTTCAAAAAGATAGTGGAAAAATTATCAATATTGCCTCTTTAGCTGGAGTTATGCCAATAAGTTTTTTGGGTAGCTACTCAGCAACTAAAGCTAGTATAATTAAATTAAGTATTGTTTTAAGAAATGAATTAAAACTTTTGACCGATAATATTAAAATTGTCTTGATTGAACCAGGCTTTTATCATACGGGGTTCAATCAGGTTATGTTAGAAAATAAATATAATGATTATCATACTTATTTTGATAGTTGTATCGAATTGATAAAAGCTAGGGAAAATTTGATGTTACGCTTTCTAGAACATAAAAGTTTTAATTCAATTACTGATAAGATTACTAAAGCAATAATATCAGATAATCCAAATTTTATTTATCGAGCTCCTTTTTGGCAAAGTATTGGCAGTAAAATTTATGAATTATTCCATTAATCAGGAATAATTTTTTCTTTATTAAGATAAATAAAAGTGATATAATATTATAGATTTTATTAATATACTAGAGGTGTAGTATGAAGGAAGAAATGAATCTATATAAAATTGTAAGGCCGATTCTTTCAATTATTTTTAAACTGTTATATATACCACAAATAATTGGTAAGGAAAATATACCTAAAACGGGTGGTGCTGTTATAGCTGGAACGCATATTTGGTATTTTGATCCGATTGCTATTATGGCTTCAACTAAAAGAAATGTATACTTTATTGCTAAAAAAGAGTTGCATGAAGGAAAGTTTAAACATATCTTTAAGGCCGCCGGGACTATTCCCGTTGATCGTAGTACAAAAAATCCACTAGCACGTGCTAAAGCAGAAAATGTTCTACGTGACGGTAAATTAATTGGTATTTTTCCAGAGGGCACAACTAAAAAGCAAAAAGGTGAATTATTACCTTTTAAGTATGGAGCTGTATCAATGGCCCAAAAGGCAAATGTGCAAATTATTCCTTTAGCCATTATTGGTAATTATCGCCCTTTTAGTAGAGTAAAAATTATCTATGGTGAGGCTATCAATATTGAAGGATTTTCCTTAGAAGAAGCCAATGCTTTATTACGAACTAAAATAGTCGAATTAATAAATAATAATAGTTAGGAAGTTAAGTATGAGACATATTTTTATTGTAAATCCCATTTCTGGTCAAGGCCGTGCTTTTAAATTAGTTGAAAATATACATAATGTTTGTAGGCAGGACAATCTAGATTATGAAGTTATCTTTACTAGACAACCTAAAGATGCGACTAAAATTGTTAAACAGTATCGTAAAGAAGAAAATATCATTTATAGTGTTGGTGGTGATGGCACTTTAAATGAGGTTTTAAACGGTATTGTTGGTTCGAAAAATAAGTTAGCTATTATCCCTGGTGGCAGTGGTAATGATTTTTATAAATCAATTGATGAAATTTCAGATATAGAATATAAAATAGATATTGGAAAAATTAATCGCCGTTATTTTATTAACATTGTTTCAATTGGGATTGATGCTGATGTATGCGATAATGTCAACATCATGAAAAAAAAGCATTTACCAACATCACAAATTTATAATGCTAGCATTGTATATACCTTTATGAAATTTAAACCCAAATTCATTCATTTTCGATTGAATAAGACCGATATGAAAGATTATTATACGATGGTGACAATTTGCAATGGCAAAGTTTATGGTGGTGGTTATAAAATTGCCCCTAATGCCATAATAGACGACGGACTATTTGATATATACTTTGTCGATGCTTTAAGTAAGGTCCAGATACCCAAATTGTTTTTAATGCTAAAAAAAGGCACGCATGAAACTTCGCCATTAGTACATAAAAGACAAACATCTAAAATAAGTTTTAAATCTAATATACCTATGGTATGTAATGTCGATGGAGAAACTTTATATGAAAAAAAATATAATATTGAGTTATTAAAGAATAAGGTGATTATTTACAATGATAAAAAGTTTATTAAAAGAATTTTAGATAATTAGGAGTGAAAATATGTTTAAGAATCGAAGTAAGAAATATCCTTGGGCCAAATATTATCCTGATGGACAAATTAATTTAGAATATCCAGATTGCTCATTATATGAAGAATTACTAAAAAGTGCTAATAAATATTCTTATAATTATGCTTATAACTATTTTGGGAAAAAAGTAACATATCATGAATTTATTAAACAGATAGACAAAATTGCTAATTCTTTTAGACAGTTAGGGGTGAATAAAGGCGACGTTGTAACTATTTGCATGCCTAATACTCCCGAAGCCATTATATCTTTTTATGCAATTAATAAAATTGGTGCTATTTCAAATATCATCCATCCGCTATCAGCGGAAAACGAAATTAAATATTATTTAAATGTTTCTAATAGTAAATTTTTATTAACGATTGACTTGGCCTATGATAAGATTAAAAATATTGTTAACGAAACAAAGATTAAAAGGACTATTATTGTTTCCGCAAAAGAATCAATGCCAACTTTGTTGAATATAGGTTATACTTTAACTAAGGGGCTTAAACTTAAACCGATTAACGACAGTAATACCATTAGTTGGAAAAATTTTAAAAGTTTAGCTAATTTATATCAATCAAATGACTATGTTGATGTTGATAAAAACGATTGTGCTGTTATTTTATATAGTGGTGGGACGACAGGGAAACCCAAAGGTATTGTTTTAACAAATTTAAATTTCAACGCCGTTGCTAAACAAAGTTATCGTGCTTGTGGTTTTTTAAGTCCTAAAGATACTTTGCTAGCCATTTTACCAATCTTTCATGGCTTTGGTTTAGGAATTTGTATTCATACCGTTTTAACTAGTGGAGCCACTTCTATATTAATACCACAGTTTAATGCTAAAACATTTGATACTTTGTTGAAAAAGTATCATCCTAATATCATCATTGGTGTTCCAACCTTATATGAGGCTTTAATTAAAAATAAAAATATGAATAATGTCGATCTATCTTACTTAAAAGGTGCTATCTGTGGTGGGGATTCACTGGCTTATAGTTTAAAAAAAGAAGTTGATAAATTTTTTAAAGAGCATAACGCCAATATTGAAGTTAGAGAAGGGTATGGATTAACCGAATGCTCTTCAGCAAGTTGTTTAACACCAATTAATGTTTATAAAGAAGGTAGTATTGGGATACCTTATCCGGATATGATTTATAAAATTGTTGTTCCTAATACCAGTGAAGAACTACCAAGTGGTGAAATTGGCGAAATTATTATTTCGGGTCCTACTGTTATGCAAGGATATTTGAATGAGTCCGTCGAAACAAATTTAGTGTTACAAAAACATAAGGATGGTAAGATATGGCTTCATACTGGCGACTTAGGATATATGGATGAGGATGGCTTTGTTTATTTTAAGCAACGTTTAAAAAGAATGATTGTTTCATCTGGATATAATATATATCCAAGTCAGATTGAGGCAGTAATTAACTTGCATCCTGATGTTCTAACTTCAACGGTAATTGGTATTCCTCATCCCTATAAAATGCAAGTGGCCAAAGCCTATGTTGTTTTAAAACCTGGTGTTACTCGTTCAAAAAACAAACTGAATGATGAAATAATGGAATTATGTAAAAAGAACCTAGCAAGGTTTTCATTACCGTATACAATAGAGTTTAGAGAATCATTACCCATGACTAAAATAGGTAAAGTTAATTATACTGAATTAGAAAAGGAAAATATAAATTAGTAAAATTTGTTAAAAAGATATTGTCAAAAGTAAGTAAGTTTGATATAATCATATTGCTTACTTAAATGGCGATGTAGCTCAGCTGGCTAGAGCGTCCGGTTCATACCCGGAAGGTCGGGGGTTCGATCCCCTCCGTCGCTACCATTTAAAAATGAAGTGGCTTCGAAAAGTTGGAAAAAGAATGTATAATAAAAATATATTCTTAAACTTGGAAGGAGTCATTTTTTTAATGAAAAAAACAATAGAAGAAAAGCTTCAAATGTGCAAAGAACATGTAGAAGAAGGAAAGTCATTATCACATGTATGTGAATTACACAATACAAGAAACATAGATGATTTAAAATATCTAGTTAATTTATATAAAAGATATGGAGAAGAACCATTTTTAAATAGAGATAGAATGATATACAGAAGAGCAACAAAATTGTTAACTATAAGCAGAATTAAAAATGGGGAATCAATAAGACAAGTAAGTTTGGATATAGGATTAATAAATTATAAAACGGCATCAGATTGGGTAAAAAAATATGATACAGAAGGAGAACAAGCAATACAAGATACTTATCCTAGAAAAATTATTTAAATGACGATGAACGATATAAAAAGATGATAGATAAGAAATTGAAAGAAGAAAATGAAAGATTGAAGGTAGAGATTGATTTCTTAAAAAAATCGCAGTCCTTAGCCAAAAAGCTAGAGGAACTAACAACAAAAGAAAAAGTAAAAGTTGTTAATGAGCTAAGGACAAAATACGAATTAAAAGTTCTTCTAGAAATGGCAAAGATTCCATTGTCAGTATATTATTATCAAGTAAAAACAATAAAAAATGAAGTCAATAAATATGAAGAAATAGAAAATGAAATAGAATATTTATATTTAGAAAAACATAAAAGAAGAATTGGATATCAAAGAATATACATAGAACTTAAAAATCAAGGAATAAAAATTGGAAAAAATAAAGTATTAGAAATAATGAGAAAAAAAGGATATGTAAAACAGAATAAAATCAATTATAGAAGATATAATTCCTATAAAGGAGATTTAGGAGGAGTAAAGAAAAATATATTAAATCAAAATTTTGCAGCAACAAGGCCTTATGAAAAAGCAGGAACAGATATAACTATGTTTCGAGTTAAAGAAGAAGCCGTGTATTTATCTCCAGTAATCGATTTTTATACAAGGGAAATACTTTCTTATGAAATAGGAAGAGATGCGAAATTAGAAAAAGTATTAAATATGATAAAGAAATTAAAAGAAAATCATCAGGAAAATATAAAAGGTATGATAATACAATCAGATCAAGGTGTACAATACCAAAACTCTAGATATTCAGAATTATTAAATAAATATGAAATAATCCAATCAATGAGCAGAAAAGGGAATTGTTTAGATAACTCTCCGACAGAAAATTTTTTTGGAAGACTAAAAGAAGAAATATGGTATAATAAAGAATATAAATATGAAAACTCTGTAGAATTAATAAAAGAGATTCATAATTATATAAAATATTATAATGAAACACGGATAGTTACTAGATTAAAAACAACTCCAATTGATTTTAGAAACAAATGCTTAAGTGAACTGGGAGTTGCATAAATTTATTTCCAACTTTTTGAAGTCGTTTCAGTTTATTTTACTAGGTTTTAAGCCTAGTTTTTTGTTGTGAATATATAATATTCGCAACCTTTTATTTAAAAAAACGATTGTATTTTTATTTTTTATAATTAAGAATTATAAAAGAACTAAAATTTTAGTTCTTGCAAACATCAATCCATTTTTTAAAATTAGAATATTCAGCCAATTCATCGACTGTTAGTTTGATTGCACTATTACTACTACCACAAGCTGGATAAACAAATTCGTATTCTTTTAATGAACTGTCAAGATAAACTTGAACATCTTCCTTAATAGCAAAAGGGCATACACCACCAACTTGGTGACCAATTAAAAATTCAACTTCATCAAACTTTAACATTTTTGCTTTTGTATGAAATTCATTTTTAAATTTAGCATTATCAATTTTCATATTGCCGGCAGTTACGATAATGATTGGTTTATCCTCAACCATAAAGGATAAACTTTTAGCGATATTATTAGGTTCGCACCCTAAAGCTTTAGCAGCTAATTCAACAGTAGCCGAAGAAACATCAAATTCTTGAATACGATTATCTATGCCTAGTTTTTTAAAATATTGCTTAACTTTTTCAATAGCCATGTTATTACCTCCTAAATTTTTTATATTATAGCATACTAGGTATAATAAAGTAAATTTGACAAAACATATAAATATCGTTATAATATACCAATATCAAAGAGGTGATTTGATGAAAATTATTACAAAGATTAATGGCGTTGATACCGTTTTTATTCAAAGTATCGACATGCAGAAGATAAATGATATATCGTTATTAGGAGCACAATTTAATATACCAGCTTCAGTTTGGGGTCATGCTTATCTAGATAATCCTGATATAGTTAATAATCCATCCCGCAATTATGACTATATTAAATTTTCAGAGGCTCATGAATTGGCCTTTTTTGAGCAGAAAGAGCTTGCATTTATTTTAAATTATAATTATTTATACCACTTATCACATGAACAGATAAAGCGTAAGATCAGTTCTTGTCGCGAAAGAGTTGAGACTTTAAAAAAACATGATGCAAAAGAGTATCAAATTGCTCAGGTTGAATATATGATTGAAACACTTGAATATGTATTGAATTTAAAAGAGAATAATCAAGAGCTTCCTACGCCAATTGAGATGGTTAATAAAGAACCGGAAAAAACAGGTTTCCAAAAGTTTATCAGTCGGTTTACACAGAAATAAAAGATGACATCGTCATCTTTTTTATTATCCCAAATACTGTGTTATAATGAATATGGTGGTAAAATGAGAAAAATTAAAAAGAAAAAACGCAAAAGAAGATTGTTAATATTTTTGGTTTTACTAATAATTTTTAGTATCTGTGGGTATTTTATATATATGCAGTATAATGACGTTAGAAAGACTAGAGAGATGTTTCGAGAGTTAGATGGTACTGCTTCAATAACAAGCTATACTATTTATGGTAATCATTTAAATATGCAAGGTTCTATTGTTTTTAGGGATTCGATCGATAAGATGTCAATGGTCCTAAAAAATATAAATAGTGAGCAGGAATTTCCATTGATTTATCATGAAAAAGAACATAATTATGAATTTTATCTTTCATCCGAAATTAATGATGGAATCGATTTAGAAGCGATTAGCGAAGGAGAATACTACCTTTTTCTAAAAATATATATTGGTGATCAAATTACATATTATTCGTTAACAAATGAAACAACATACGAAGATGTAGAGTATTATACACTGACTAGAGATAAACATAATAATAAAATTAAACTACATATTGATGATTTTAAACTAGTAGATAAAACAGTTGATTATTTTAAATTGATTTGCAAAAAACAAACTGTCGATAACGAAGTCTATGATGTTGTAATCGATCCGGGTCATGGTGGCAAAGATTCAGGCGCGGTATCTTTAAACAATAAATATAAAGAAGCTGATATTACTCTTGATATTGCTAAAAAATTGAAAGAGGAATTAGAAAAAATTGGTTTAAGAGTAAAATTAACAAGAGATAAAGATGAGACATTAAGTTCCTATGGCAACAATGGTCGAGCGGTCATTGCCAATAAGGTTAAAGCTAAATTGTTATTGTCACTACACCTTAATAGTAATGAATACAAAATTACCAAAGGTGGTTTAGAAATTTATATTCCTAATGATTTTAACTTGTCATTAGCTCGATTAATGGCTGATAATATCGTTAGTAATGCTCATACTACTTATTCAGTTAATCAGACGGATCGAATTGAGCAAGGAATCTATATGCGGACATTTACACAAAGTGATATTGCTGATGCAAGAAAACAAGCCGACGAAATTGGTTATGAACCATACAATATTACAACTTCCACTCCATCCTTATATATGTTACGTGAAACGGGGGGTATTATGACGCATGCTTATATCGACGGGCGCAATCCTAATTATGATAAAAATCCTTATTACGATTCTAATGTTGCTACTGAAGCATATTTGTTAGAACTAGGTTTTATCAATAACGATGCTGATTTAAATAATATTTTAAACAATTCTGAACTATATGTTCGTGGCATTGTTCAATCCATTTGTGAGCATTATAATCTAAAATAGATAATAGTTTTATTTTTTAATGTTATAATAATAAAGGTGAGTAAGAAGTATGAATAGAAGTGAAAAAACCATTTTAGGGCTAGCAATAATTTTATTACTGATAGATATTCTAACTTGTGTTTTTTTGCGCCTAAAACCCATTATTATTCTTAAGGGCCCTAATCCAATCTATATAAATCTTAATGGTAAATATCAAGAACCAGGTTATTCAGCTAGTCTTTTAGGTGATGATTTAACAGACAAGGTTGAAATTAATAATAATATTAAAACTGACAAATTAGGAACCTATTATATAAGGTATAAAGTAAAGTCTTTATATACGGAAAACAATATTTTTAGAAAGGTTATAGTTAAAGATTTAGAACCACCAAAAATAACTATTAAAGGGGATTTTGATATAAAAGTTTGTCCTAATAAAGAATTTAATGATCCTGGCTATGAAGCATGGGATGATTATGACGGTGATTTAACTGATAAAGTTAAAACCACTTTAAAAGGTGACCATATTATTTATCAAGTTAGCGATAAAGCTGGTAACTCTACTAAAATCGAAAGAAAAATTACCAAGATCGATGATCAATTGCCAACAATCAATTTAAAAGGCAGTCAAGAATTGATTTGGTATTTGGGAAACCAATATATTGATCCAGGTTACATAGCCAGTGATAATTGTGATGGTGATTTAACTGATAAAGTTCAGGTAAAAGGCGAAGTTAATGTTAATAGATCAGGAAATTATCAATTGACTTATCAAGTCAGTGATTCTAGTGGTAACACTTATTCAGTCCAAAGATCAGTTAAAGTAATAGACTATAGTTATAACAAAGTTATTTATTTAACATTCGATGATGGTCCTAGTTCTTCTATTACACCTGGTATCTTAAAGATTTTAAAAGAAGAAAATGTCAAAGCAACTTTTTTTGTTATAGGTAAGAACTCGTCATTAGATTATTTAATTAGACAAGCTTATAATGATGGTCATACGATTGGATTACATTCGTACACACACAAGTATAATAAAATTTACACATCAGAACAGGCATATTTTGAAGATTTAAATACGATTGATAATCGTGTCTATCAGATTATTGGTTTGCATTCAAAAATTATTCGTTTTCCCGGTGGAAGCTCTAACACAGTCAGTCGTTTTAACCCTGGAATTATGTCGCGATTAAGTACTAAGGTTTTACAAAAAGGATACCATTATTTCGATTGGAATGTCAGTTCCGGTGATGCTGGTGATGTTAATAGTGCTGAAGCGGTCTATAATATGGTTATCAAAAACCTAAAAAGCGGTAATAACATTGTTTTAATGCATGACAGTGAAAACAATTATAAAACACTTAATGCTTTACGAGATGTAATTAGATATGGTAAAAATAACGGTTATAGTTTTTCGGCTATTAATATGAATACACCAATGGTTCATCATCATATAAATAACTAAATAAAGAAGATTTTATCTTCTTTTTTTTAAAATTTTATGATAAAATTGTACCAATGAAAGGGGATTTGCTTTGTGATTAAAACAACTAAAAAAGGTACCTTGATTGTTATTTCTGGACCTAGTGGCGCCGGGAAAGGAACAATTGTTAAAGAATTATTAAAAGAAGAAAATATATGGTTGTCAATATCGGCTACCACAAGAGCTAGAAGAATATCGGAAACAGAAGGTGTCGATTATTATTTTTTAGATGACACTCAATTTCAACAGATGATTACGGATGGTGCTTTTTTAGAATATGCAGAGGTACATAGCCATAAATTTTATGGAACTCCTAAAGCACCCATTTTAAATAAATTGGAAAACGGCATTGATGTCATTTTAGAAATTGATATTGTCGGAGCCACAAGAATAAAAGAGGCTTATCCTGAAACTATTTTTATATTTATTGTTCCACCAAGTATGAAAGAATTAAAAAAACGGTTGATTAATCGACATACTGAAAGCAAAGATAAAATAATTGAACGTTTTAAAACAGCGTATAAAGAAATTAATGAGATTAGCAAATACAATTATGTCGTTGTTAATGATAAAGTTCCAATTGCTGTTAGTAAAGTTAAAGCAATTATTACTGCTGAAAAATGTCGAGTCGATCGTATTATTGATGTTGATTTGCATAACAAAGAGGAAGAACTTCACGAATTATTAGTCGAATATAATTCCGAAAGTTAAATTTCACAAAAAATACATAAACATATAATATAATTTATTTTGGAAGTGGTAAAATGAAAATTTTAATTGTTGATGATGAACCATTAATTCGTAATGTTGTTAAAGAGTATTGCTTGCACGAAAAGTATGATATTGTTGAAGCTAGTGATGGCGCCGAGGCTATTAAGTTATTTCGTCAATATCAAGATTTTGATATTGTTATATTAGATATTATGATGCCTAATTTAGACGGATTTTCAGCTTATAAAACGATGAAGGAAATCAGAAATGTTCCAACTATAATATTATCAGCTCGAACTGAAGAGTTTGATAAATTATTAGGTTTTGAACTAGGAATTGATGATTATGTTACTAAACCATTTAGTCCCAAAGAGTTAATAGCGCGAATTAAAGCTGTTACTAAGCGCGCGTATCACCGGGACACTGATATTTATCAGTATCTTGACTTAAAGATTGATTTTAAAGGGCATGCGGTTTATATTGATGATCATGAAATAAAAATAACGCCTAAAGAATATGAATTATTAGTGTATTTTATCGATAATCCTAATATCGCATTATCACGTGAGCAACTATTAAACAAAATATGGGGTTATGATTATTTTGGTGATGATCGTACCGTGGATACACATATTAAAATGTTACGCAATAATTTAGGTAAATATCGTGATTTAATAACAACCGTTAGAGCAGTGGGATACAAATATGAAATTAAAGAAAAATAGTTTAACAGTTAAAATATGGATTTATTTATCGATTTTTTCAATTATTATTTTAGCTTTTTTGTGGTTTTTTCAAATTATATCACTCAACGGATATTACCGTTATGTTAAAGTTAAATCACTCAACAAAATCACTTCAAAAATCACTAAAAAGATTGATGATCCTGATTATAAGGACTATTTAGATAATTTGTCATTTAGTAACGAAATTTGTATTGAACTATATCATAATACCGACAGAGTTTATCAAACTAATAATAAAAAAGATTGCTTAATTGATAGTTATAACCATGATATTCAAGACTATAAGAACAATTTTTATTATTCCGATTTAACTAGCAGTAATTTCGAAACGATTAATCCGCGTTTTAATAATAAAACACTTATTAGCGGGACTAAGATTAATAATAATATAACATTATTTGTTACAACTTCACTAGTGCCATTAAATTCAAGTATTGATATTTTAAAACAACAACTGATATATATAACCATTTTAATTTTAATCTTAGCTTTTCTTATTTCTTTTTTCATTTCCAAAAAGATATCAAAACCAATTGTTAAAATTAGCCAAGCAGCTAAAGAACTACCTAATGGTGACTATAACATCGTGTTTGATACTAACACTAATATTGCCGAAATTAATGATTTGACAGCTAACCTAAATTATGCTCGTGATGAGTTAGGAAAAACAGAAGAACTACGACGAGAATTATTAGCCAATGTTGGTCATGATTTGAAAACACCACTAACCATGATTAAAGCATATGCCGAAATGGCCAAAGATTTAAATAGTAACAACAAGAAAAAACGCAACGAAAATCTCGAGGTTATTATCGAAGAGAGCGATCGATTGAATAATTTAGTAAATGATATTTTAGAATTATCCAAATTACAAGCCAATATTAATGAATTAGAGATAACAACCTTTAATATAACAAAATTAATAAAGAGTATCATTAATCGATATAATGTTTTAAAAATAACCGAAGGTTATAATATTATCTTTGACTGTCATGATGATATCATGGTAGAGGGTGATAAAAAACGAATTGAGCAAGTTATTTATAATTTGATTAATAACGCAATCAATTATACTGGAGACAATAAAAGGGTCATTATTAGCATTACCGAACGTAATTTGGATTATCGCATTTCAATTAGTGATAGTGGTAAAGGGATTGCCAAAAAAGACTTAAAATTAATTTGGGATAAATATTATAGAATCGATAAAAATTATCAAAGAAAAGCCGTTGGCACTGGTTTAGGACTATCGATAGTTAAAAACATTCTAATAAAACATAAAAGTAATTATGGTGTTATTACGTCTAAGAAGGGCACAACTTTTTATTTCGATTTACCCAAAAAACAAAATTAATAAATATGAACTCGTTTCTTAAGAATAAAAGAAACGAGTTTTTAAATGTCCAAATTTCGAGATTTCTTAAATGGTTTTATCTTTTTCATCAATTTTTCACAAAGAGAACACAATAATGTCACGTTTAAAAACTAAAATTATTATAGAAAGGAGATTAAAATGTATATATTTAAAAACGCTTGGATAAATATTAAAAGAAATAAAGGAAGAAATATTTTAATCGGTATTATCATTACTGTGATTACTGCTAGTTCATGTATTGCTTTAGCGATTAATAAAAGTGGTAATCTATTAGTCGATAGTTATAAAAATAGTAATCCGTTAGAGATATCTTTTAGTCTAGATCAACAGCAATTACGCAGTTTAGATGATAATGCTAAAAATAATTTCATAATGTTAACAGTTGATGATATTGAAAAATATGGTGATTCAACTTTAGTTTCAGATTACTACTATTATAAAGAGACATCCTTATCTTCTAATGATATTGATCCGGTAAGTTTAGAGAATTTTTTTAATGATGATAAACCCGATGACGATAACAATTTGACTGCTAAAGATGGTCAAAAAAATGATATGAAAAATGGTGATTTTCGTATTACAGGCTATTCTGACCCTGCTTATATTACTTCTTTTGTTAATGGAACTACAAAAATCAAGGATGGTTCTATGTTTGCCAAAGATAGCAAAGAAGATGTTGCTATTATTAGTGAGGCATTAGCGGAAGAAAATGAATTAGCTGTAGGAGATAAAATAACTTTCTATTCTACCAATGACAGTGAAAAGGAAATTGAATTAGAGATCGTCGGTATTTTTGAAAATACAACTGACGATAGTGAAAATAACTTTATGGGTATGAATATGATGAATAGTGATAATCAAATTTATACAACTTACAATGTTATTAATAGTATCGTGGCTAACGATAGCGACGAACGTAATTTTCACAATTTAATCAATGTCAAATATTATTTAGAAGATAACAATAATTTAGCAGCCTTTGAAACTGAAGTTCGCGATAAGGGTCTAGCCGATTATTATACTATCATAACTAACGAAGATGAGATTACTAGTACTTTAAACCCTATTAAAAATATTGGTAATTTTTCTATTACATTTTTAATTGTTATTTTAATTGTTGGTAGTATTATCCTTGCGATTATTCATATGATCAACATTCGTGAACGTAAATATGAAATTGGTGTTTTAAGAGCTATTGGTATGAGTAAATTTAAGGTCACATGCCAATTACTAATCGAAATATTTATTATTTCTATTATTTCTTTAGTATTAGGCACCGGTATTGGAATTTTGACTGCTCAACCGGTTACTAACAAAATGTTAAGTCAAGAAATTAATAATCTTAAAAATCAGCAAATTAGCCAAGCTGAAAATTTTGGTGGACAGGGTTTTGAACGTCGGGCTTTTCGACCAAATGAATCGATGGATAATACTAACTACGTAGATAGTTTAACCGTTAAAATCGATCTTTTAACTATTGGTCAGTTATTCTTAGTTACTATATTTTTAACTGCAGTTAGTGGAACAGTCGCAATAATGTTTGTTAATAAATATGAACCAAACAAGATATTACAAAATAGATAGGAGGTAAAAATGTTAACAGTAGATAATTTGTCCTTTACATACGATGGAATTAAATATGTCCTAAAAGATATAAATTTGAATTTTGAACCTGGAAATATTTATGGTATTTTTGGCAAAAGTGGGGCAGGTAAGACCACTCTGCTGTCATTGTTAGCTGGTTTAGAAGTTGCAACTAATGGTGCAATAATATATAATGGTCACGATTTGTCTAGCCTTGATCGTAATAAATATCGCTCACAGAATATTGGTGTTATTTTTCAAAGTTTTAATTTATTACCACATTTGACAGCGGTGGAAAATGTTATTCTATCAATCGATATTAGTAATATTAAATGTGATGATAAAAAGAAAAAAGCAATGTCTTTACTGAAAAAAGTTGGTATTGATGAAACCAAAGCTAATCGTCGCATTCTTCATTTGTCTGGGGGAGAACAACAGAGGGTATCAATTGCACGCGCACTTGCTAATGAGTCAGAAATTATTTTAGCTGATGAACCTACTGGTAATTTAGATAAAGACACAGAAAAAGACGTTATAGATTTATTAACTAAGCTTGCACATCATGATAAAAAGTGCGTTATTATCATTTCCCACTCTAATAAAGTAAAAGAAAATGTCGATTTTAGTTATAACTTACATAATGGTAAAATTATTAATTAAAAGCATACTGTAATATGCTTTTTTCTTTTTATCAGTCGTGATATAATAAGAAAGGTGATTATATATGCTAAATATTTATAAAACAAATATTGAGGGAAAAACAACCAAGGTTAAAGATATTTCTCAAAATAGTTGGATTGAACTTATTAATCCAACTCAAGCGGAAATTAAACAAGTTGTCGATATAACCAAAACGGACGAAGATTTAATTATGAAATTATTAGATGATGAAGAATTACCGAGAATTGAGACTACTGAGAATGCTACTTTAATCGTTGTTGATACACCATATTTGGCCGATAGTACATATAAACATAAGTATGATACATATCCAATCGGTTTAATTATCAATAATCAAAATTATTTTATAACTGTATCGCTAAAGGATTTAGGTCTATTAAATGATTTTAAAAAAAACAAAGTCAAAGAATTCTATACTGATAAAAAAACTCGCTTTGTAATTCAAATTTTACTAAAAATTGCTGGTTTATATCAAAAAGAATTAAAAGATATTAATAACGATATTCATAAAAAAGAGAAAACCTTATCAAAATCAACTAACAATAAAGAATTAATTTATTTACTTAATATTGAAAAAACTCTAGTATATTTTACAACCTCGCTAAAAGCTAATGATGTAGTATTAGATAAATTATATAGAGGTAATGTGATAAAACTTTATGACGAGGATTTAGAATTGTTAGATGATGCTATTATTGAAAACAAACAAGGAATTGAGATGGCTAATATATATAGAGAAATTTTAACTAGTATGACAGATACATATGCGACAATTATATCTAATAATTTAAATGATATTATGAAATTTTTAGCTAGTATTACCATTGTATTTTCAATTCCAACTATGATTGCCTCATTTCTAGGTATGAATGTTTCACTAGGGTCATTTGCCAATAATGACTATAGTTTTATTCTAATCATAGTAATTTCATTTATCATAGCAGGAATAATAGCATGGATACTAAAAAAGAAGGATATGTTATAATGCGCAAACGTGATCAATTAATTATTTATACAGTTTCATTATGTATTTTAATTATACTATTTTTTACTAATCAATTATTAGATACAGATATTCTTATATATAATTTTATTAGCCGCTTTATCAAACCTAATATTACTAAATTCTTTATTGTTATAACTGAATTAGGAGATTATATCGGTGTCTTTATAGCTACGATTATCATTTTGATATACAACCACAAATATAATACTAAAAGAAATACATCGCTAATAATATTACTAGTCCTTTGCTCATTATACGTCTTAATTAGCAAAAATATTTTTCAAAGACCACGCCCCGATATTCTACAATTAATTGATATCGATGGATTTAGTTTTCCGTCCGGGCATTCAACTTTTAGTATCGCCATTTATGGCTATTTAATATATTTGATGAGTAAAGATAATAACCAATGGCGTAAGTGTATTATTATAACTTTGTTAACTCTTTTGATTATATGCATCGGTTTGAGTCGAATCTATCTGGGTGTTCATTATTTTAGTGATGTTTTAGCCGGATTTATTTCTGGACTGATCATTTTGAATTTAGTATTAGTAATCGAAAATCGTTTTATAATTAGGAGTGATAATTAAATGATTTATGTCTTATATGGTTTAGAAAAGGTTTTAATTAATCGTGAACTTGATAAAATAATCGAAGCAAATAAACTAAGTTCGGATAGTATTATTAAATACGATTTAGATGAAACAAGTTTAAATTTTATATTAGATGATGCTGAAACTTATTCTTTGTTCGACGAAAACAAGATTATTATCGTTGAGAATGCCTATATATTTACTGGTAAAAAAGGTCCCGAACAAGATATAGCCAATTTAGAGAAGTATCTTGCTAACCCTAATCCAAGCACCGTTTTAATATTTAGTGTGATAACAGATAAATTAGATGAACGCAAAAAAATTGTTAAAACTGCTAAAAAAATAGGTCAAGTTAAACAGCTGGAAGTACGTGATTGTGCTCATTTTGTCAAAGATTTATTTGAGCCATATACAGTTAACTCTAATGATATTGATTTATTAATTAAAAGAGTAGGGAATAATATCGACATTTTAAATAACGAAATAACTAAAATTAAACTTTATAAAGGTGAAGAACATACAATAACAACTGATGATATTATGTCTTTGACAACTCAAACAATTGATACGGATATTTTTAAGTTTATCGATAATATTATAAGCAATAATAAAAGTCAAGTTTTAGAAACATACAATGAATTAATTAAAATAGGTGAAGAACCGATTAAAATTATTGTAATGTTAGCCAATCAATTTCGCCTTATGTATCAAGTTAAGGGTTTAACCAGAAAAGGATACAGTGAAAAGGATATTGCCAAAATGCTAGATATTCATCCTTATCGTGTTAAATTAGCTTTAGGTAAAAGTAAGAATTTTTCTGATAATAAAATTTTAAATACATTAAGTCAATTGGCCGACTTAGATTGTAAAATAAAAAAAGGAGAGATTGATAAACATCTCGGTTTAGAATTATTTATTTTGAACATTTAAAAAAGAAACATTAGTTATCGTGTTTCTTTTTGTTTATGTTATCGTATACATTTTTTAGACTTTGCTCATATTTACTGGTTGTCTTAGGTTGATAATAATGACGTCCTCGTAAATTTTCGGGCATATACTCCTGTAAAACCCAACCATTAGGGAAATTGTGAGGGTATTTGTAATCTTTAGAATTGGTTTTAATATGATTTGGAACATTGCCAGTATTACCACTGCGAATATCATTTAAAGCTTCGTCTAACGCCAAATGAGCTGAATTAGATTTAGGTGATAAAGCCATTTCGACGACAATTGTTCCTAATGGTATGCGTGCTTCTGGTAGTCCTAATCGCTCACAAGCATTGATGGCAGCCATAACTTTAGGACCGATACTCGGGTTAGCTAGGCCGATGTCTTCGTAGGCAATAACGGCCAAACGCCGAAAGATAATATCTAGATCGCCTGCTTCAATTAGTCTAGCTAGATAATGAAGTGCTGCATCAACGTCACTACCACGAATGGATTTTTGAAGTGCACTAATAACATCATAATAGCCATCGTCATTTTTATCGTGAAATAGAACTGGTTTGGTATTAATATTTTTAATTAATTCCTCATCAATGTTATGCTTGTTTTCTGAAAAATAAGCAACTTCCAACAGGTTATATGCGTGACGTAAATCGCCACCAGAAGCTGCAATAATTAAATTAATAGCTTTTTTATCGATAGAAACGCCCTTTAGGTAATCACTATTTATAGCTTTAGTGATACCTTTTTGAATATCTTTATTACTTAATTCTTTTAATTCAAATATTTGACAACGACTTCTAATGGCTGGATTGATAGAGTGATAAGGATTAGATGTAGTCATACCAATTAGAGTAATAATGCCATTTTCTAAATACGGTAGTAATAAATCTTGTTTATCTTTATTTAAACGATGAATTTCATCCATAATAACTACTAGATTACCAAACATTTTAGCTTCTTCAACGACAACATCAAAATCTTTTTTGTTATTGATAACAGCATTCAACATTCTGTATCTTAATCCCAACTCGTTAACAATGGCTAAAGCGGTCGTGGTTTTGCCAGTGCCTGGTTTACCATAAAGAATCATAGAAAATAATTTTTGATTGCGAATTAAATTAGTTAGAATTTTATTTTTTCCAAATAAATGCTCTTGTCCTAAAATATCTTTTGTTGTTTTAGGCCGCATTTTTAGTGCTAATGGTTCATTCATAATATCACCTTTTTATATTTTAACAAAAAATGAGATAAATGCCTAGTAACATTTCTTATTTTGAAAGTGAAATCTTATTTTTATGTTATAATTAATATAGTTGGTGGTGACATTATGAAAGAAGAAATAGATGCTTTTAAAACTTATTTATTGATTGATAAAAAATATAGTAATAATACGATTATGTCTTACGAAAACGATTTAAAAAAATTCGATTATCATGTTCAAAAGCAAATTAGTACTATATCTAAACAAGATATCCTTGATGTCTTAAAAAAATTAAATGATGAGAATTTGAGTGATGCAAGTATTAATCATTTTATTTCGTCAGTTCGATCTTTTTATAAGTTTTTAGTTATTAATAAATTTGTTAAAGAAAATATTATGGATTTTATTGCGTCTCCCAAACGGAACAAACATTTACCAAAAGTATTATCAATTGAGGAAATCAACAAGTTACTAAATATTCCTCTTAATAATGCCTTTGATTATCGTAATAAAGCCATTTTAGAATTGATGTATGCTACTGGTTTAAGAGTCAGTGAATTAAGTGAATTAAAAGTAAATGATGTCAATTTAAATATGGCTATTGTTAGAACTTTAGGAAAAGGTAGTAAAGAGAGAGTAATTCCACTAGGAGATTATGCTTTATACTATTTAAAGATTTATTTAAATGATTATCGATCACAATTATTAAAGAGGCATTTATCTGATTATTTATTTTTAAATAATCACGGAAAAAAGTTATCGCGTCAAGGTTTATTTAAAATCATACAGTCCTTAGCGCATCAGCAACAAATCAATAAAGAAATATCACCCCACACCTTAAGGCATTCATTTGCAACTCATCTTTTAAATGGTGGTGCTGATTTGCGAAGTATTCAAGAATTATTAGGACATTCCGATATATCAACCACTCAAATTTATACACATATTTCTAATCAAAAACTAAACGAAGACTATCACCAATTTCATCCTCATGGCTAAAACAATTTGGAACAATACTAATTATCAGCAGTTTGTCGATGAATTAAAAAATTATGGTGATAGCAAGTATAGAGAATTTCATTTTAAACTGCTTAATAGCGATGTAAAATTATTAGGTGTAAGGACACCAATTTTAAAGAAAATAGCCAAAGATTTATGTGGGAAAGATTATCAGGGATGGCTAAAATATAATCGTCACGATTATTATGAAGAAACAGTTATTCATGGATTAGTTATAACAACAATTAAAACATCATGGGAAGAATTTATCATTGCCTTTGATCATTTTGTCACTTATATAGATAATTGGGCTACTTGTGACATTGTATGCGCTAATGCTAAAATATTTAAAAAGTATCAGAAACAAGGATTAGAATATATTAAAGCCTGTCTTCACTATAAAAATATTTGGAAGCAGCGTGTTGGACTAGTATTGCTTTTAGACTTTTATATTAATGATGAATATATAAACAAAATTTTTGAACTAGCGGATCAAGTTAATAGTGCTAATTATTATGTTAAAATGGCTAAAGCTTGGCTAATATCCATTTGTTATATTAAATATCCATCAATAACAGAGGAATTTTTATATCACACCAAAATGGACAATTGGACCTTAAATAAAACTATTAGTAAAATCTGTGATTCTAAACGAGTTAATGAAACCGATAAATTAAGATTAAAAAAAACGTTTAAACGTTAATAAAAGCCTCGAAACATTGACTTTTAATACCACTTTGATATAATCAATATAGAGTAGTAATAGGAGGATTTATGAGTGAAATAAAAAATAAAATAATATTACTAGTAGTACTTATTACTTTGATTTTTGGGGGTAGTTATATTTTGAATGATATAAACTTTAGTAATATAACATTAGTTAACGTGATTATTATCATTATTGTAGTTATGATACTAATTGTTGGCGTAAATATGATTTTAAGTAGTCGTAATAATAAAGAATTAAAATCGCGCGATCGACTATTCAATTCATTAGTTCAAAACTCTGACACCATATATCTAATGTATGAGTATAAAACTAAAAAAATAGTTTATATGTCTAAAAACATTCCTGAAGTTCTTGCGATTGACGAAAGCGAAAATACGGAAGATTATTTAAATGTTATTAATGATATTTTTAAACTACCAATTTTAAAAGACTCACTACGCAGTTGGGATGAAGAAAGTGATTTTGTCAGTCAAATGTTATCTTATGTTAATTCTAACACTTTAAATAAAATATGGATTAAAGTTAAATTATATCCGACTATCGATAAAAAAAATCATTATTTAGTTATTTTGATATCAAATGTTTCTAATGAACATGAACAGCAACACTTATTAGTCACTCAAGCTAGTGATATCAAATCACGTGAAAAACAATTAAATCAGATAACAGCATCATCTTATGACGTTGAAATGAATGTAAATCTAACCTCAGGCGAATTTACATTGCGTAATTTAAAGAATGATTTAAAATACTTTGGTGATAACCGTATTGGTAATTATGAATATGAAATTAATGAAATTATTGATCAATACGTCAATGTCAATGATGCTAAAGAGGTTACCAATATGTTATCATTAAATAACTTAATCAAGTTAGCAGAGGAAAGTGATTTAGAGCCAATTTCTATTCGTTATCAACTTAATGGCAACAATAATATTTGGTTAGAGAGTACAATCTTTTTTACAAATAATAAAAGTGAAATTATCATTACTATTCTAACTAAAAATGTAACCGAAAATGCTGAATATATGCGCATTCAAAATCAAAAGTTAGAGAATGCTTTAATGGATGCCAAAAAGGCTAATAAAGCTAAATCAGAATTTTTAGCAATTATGTCACATGAAATCAGAACACCACTTAATGCTATTATTGGTCTTAGTGAATCAGCTTTGACCGAAGAACTACCAAGAACAGTTCATGAAGATATCGAAAGCATTAATAGTGCTAGTAATAATGTATTACAAATTATTGATGGTATTTTAGACATTTCTAAAATTGAAACCGGAAATATAAAGTTAGTTGAAAAAGAATATGATGTTGCTAAACTATTTAAAAATTTAGAAACTATTACAATCGAACAAATCGGTGATAAAAAAATAAATTTAGAAATGGATGTAGCTAAAGATATTCCATCTAAACTATTTGGTGATAGTGGCAAACTTAAACAAGTTATGATTAATATTTTAAATAATGCCGTTAAATATACCAGCGAAGGTACAATTAAAGTAACTGGGAAATGTGAGAAAGGTCGAACTAATGCTAAACTAATTATTTCTGTTAGTGATACCGGTTGTGGAATCGAACGGGACAAATTAGGAAAAATATTTGATGATAGTAAAAAGACCGACAACAAGGATTATATCGAAGGAATGGGACTTACGATTGCTAAAAACTTAATCGATTTGCTTAAAGGCGAAATCGAAGTTGAAAGTAAGGTTGGAGAAGGAAGTACATTTACAGTCACGGTTAATCAAAAGATTATTAGTGATGAAACAATTGGGCAAATGACTAATTATGATCCACAAAAAAAGCGTGTTAATACTTTTAATGCTAGTGGCAGTAAAATTTTAGTAGTCGATGATAATAAGTTAAATTTACGGGTTGCTGAAAGATTATTAAAAAAATATAATATCGAAGTTACTTTGGTTGAATCAGGGCAGGAATGCATCAATATTATTAATGACAATCAAGATTTTGATTTAATATTATTAGATCAAATGATGCCTAATATGAGTGGTACAGAAACATTACATAAATTAAAAAATATTAAAAACTTTAATATACCAGTAATTGTACTAACAGCCGATGCCATTGTTGGAAAAAAAGAAGAGTATTTAAATGAAGGCTTTGATGATTATCTTTCTAAACCAATAGAAATAGATACTTTAACAGATATATTAAAAAAACATTTAAAACATTAAAGTGATTAAATCACTTTTTTGAATAAATTTGACAAAATAAAATAAATTGTTATAATATTCCATTGTAGTATTAATAAAATATAAAATGTTTAGGGGGACTTATGAAAAAAATGGAACTAACAGGATATGCTTCTATCGATAATCCACAAAGTAGAAATTCTAAATTTTTAGAAAAAAATCCAATAATACCAAATATTAACATTTACACTTTATTAAAATTATTAAGTAAAAATAATTTTAATAAGTCTGCTGTAGACTGTCTAGATTTGAAAGCAGATTATAGTACACTAATAAATGATTCAGTTACTATTTCTTTAGCGTTAAAGGAATTAGGAGTAAGAAAAGGTGAAATTATAGCAGTAGCTATGCCAAATTTTTATCAGGCTTTAGCTGCATATTTTGCTTGCAACAGAATTGGGGCAATCACAACATTTTTAGATGCTGTGGCCTCCGAAGAAGAAATTAGCTCATATTTAAATTTATTTGAGTCTCCGATTTTGATTAATTATGATAAAAACGAGGCTTATAATAAAAAAATTAAAGATTCTACTAAAGTTAATCATATAATAACTTTACAAAAACAAAATGCTAATTCATTAGTTTTAACTAACGATTATAAAGTAACTAGTAATGATAATACAATAGATTTTAATAGTCTAGCGAGTATTGCTAAATTTCGAAAAAACAAATTTGAACCACTACATTCAAAAAAAGAAGATTCGTTAATTTTGTTTACTAGTGGTTCAACTGGCAAACCAAAATCAGTAGTATTAACAAACGAAAATATTTTAGCTGCAGAAATATATGCAATGAATACTAGTCATACAGAAAACATTACAGGGCCAAAAACATTAACTTGCGTACCCTTTTCTTACCCTTATGGATTTGTAACATCCGCTTTGACATCATTATTATGGGGAAAAGAAGCAATTCTTGCTCCAAGAGTCAGTAAGGATAATATCGCTTATTATTATTCTAAAAAACCGAGTATTATCTTTGGGAGTCCTGCATTACTAGAATTAACTCTAAATAATCTTCCGAAAGATCAGGATTTATCTTTTGTTACCCATTTTATATCAGGTGGTGATTTTCTTACTCTTTCTCATGCTAAAAGAGCCACTAATTTTTTTAAACAACACGGAGCTTCAAATATTGAAATAGGTAATGGCTTTGGGAATGCAGAAACAGTAAGTATAGGTTCTACACCTGTTGGTGTTCCATTAAGACAGGAAACAGCGGGTAAAATATTAGTAGGTAGTAACGTTATGGTCGTTGATCCTGACACAATGGAAGAAAAAAAATATGGTGAGACAGGATTGTTGTGTGTTTCTGGGAAGCATGTTTTTAAAGGTTATTATAGAAATGAAAATTTAACACAACAAAGTAAATTTATCAAAAATGGAAGAGAATATTATAATACAGGTACTTTAGGTTTCGTTGATGAACAAGGATATTTTACAATTACAGGAAGACAATCGAGATTTTATATAATGTCTTCTCTAAACAAGGTGTATTGTGACAATGTTCAAAATATTATATCAACATTCGAATGTGTAAGGGATTGTGCAGTAGTTAAAGTACCTGACAATGATAATATCTATGTGAATAAGGCTTACATTGTTTTAAATGACGGATATGTGGAATCCGAAGAATTAAAAAATATGCTTTTTAAACAGTTTTATTCACCGAGTAAAACGGAAAAAGGTGAATATGTGCAATTAAAAAAATACGAAATACCTACATATGTTGAATTTATCGAATCAATGCCTAGGATACCAGGTTCTGAAAAAATTAATTATAATTTTTTAGAGGAAGATGCACAAAAAAAATTACAAGGTAATGCAAAAACATATAAAAAAATATAACAAAATAATTTTGTTATATTTTTTTAGCTGTTTATGTTATAATATAACATATAGTAGGAGGTTTATTATGGGAAGCGGTATTTTTTTTTCAATTTGTGCCATACCCTTTTCTATATTAATTATAATTTTATTTTTTAAAAAGGGTCATGTAAACAATTTTGAAACTAAAGTGTATAAAATATTAATTATTTTAAATTTTATTGGACTAGTGATTGAACTGTTGTGTACATATGCTTCGATTATTTATAATGATTTTCCAATATTTAGTAATTTTATATACAAGTCTTATTTAGCCTATTTGCTTGCTTGGACTGCAATATTTACTTATTATATTTATAAAATATCATTATTTAAAGAAACAAAAACAAGTTTTAAAAATCAAAGTTTTTTATTATTAATTGCTATAGCGGTTCTAATAATTACATATATATTACCAATTGAACTTGTTATTGAAAACGACTTTCAAACAAGATATACAACCGGTCTAAGTGTAAATTTTACCTACACAATAAGTACTATATTAGTGATAATTATAATAATAATATTGATCAAAAATTTTAAAAATATAAAATCAAAAAAATATATACCTGTTTTTGTGTTTTTAATAGTTGGTGGCAGTTCAATGATAATTCAAAGATTTTTTCCAGAATTATTGCTACTTACATATTCTGAGACAGTAATTTGTGTAATTATGTATCATACCATTGAAAATCCTGATGTTAAAATGATAGAACAGCTTAATATTGCTAAAGAGCAAGCAGAAAAGGCCAATAATGCTAAAAGTGATTTCTTATCTAACATGTCACACGAGATTAGAACACCTTTAAATGCTATTGTAGGGTTTAGTCAAGCATTATCTGAAGAGGACATCTCAGATAGTGCTAAAGAAGAAGTTAATGACATTATATCGGCTTCACAAAGTTTACTAGAAATTGTTAATGGAATTTTGGATATATCCAAAATAGAGGCTAATAAATTAGAAATAATCAATACTGATTATAGTTTTAAAAAAGTTTTTAATGAATTAGTGAATTTGACTAAAGCAAGAATGGGCGATAAGCCACTTGATTTTAAATATACATACGATGATAGTATTCCAGAAGTACTTTTTGGTGATCATGTAAGATTAAAACAAGTAATTCTTAACCTTTTGACCAATGCGGTTAAGTATACTAAAGAAGGTTATGTTGATTTTAAAGTGAGTTCTGTTATTAAAGGGGATATTTGCCGTTTAATTGTTTCAGTCGAAGATTCGGGTATTGGAATTAAAACCGAAAATATCGATCGCTTGTTTTCAAAATTTGAACGATTTGATATTGAAAAAAATATTACTATCGAAGGCACAGGCCTTGGATTGGCTATTACTAAAAAATTAGTAGATTTGATGCATGGTAAGATTATTGTACAAAGTATATATGGGCGTGGTTCAAAATTTACGGTAGCAATTGATCAAAGAATTGTCAATAAAAAAGCAGAAGATATTGAACAGCCTAAAATTGATATTAATACTAAAGATCGGGATTTTAGTGATAAAAAAATATTAGTAGTTGATGACAACAAAATCAATATTAAAGTTGCTGAAAGATTATTAAAAGATTATAAGGTTCAAGTAGAAAGTGTTATAAGTGGTTTTGAATGCCTAGATAAAGTTAATGAAGGTAATAAGTATGATTTAATATTATTAGATGATATGATGCCTAAAATGAGTGGAGTAGAGACATTGAAGAAATTAAAGTCAATAGAAGGTTATAATATTCCAACTGTAGCATTAACGGCAAATGCAATTTCTGGTATGCGTGAAAAATATTTAAATGATGGGTTTGATGATTATCTTTCAAAACCAATAGATAAAAACGAACTAACAACGATAATTAATAAATTTTTAAATAAATAGGTGATAAAAATGAAAGATATAAATATATTGAAAAATAATGGTGTAAATTTAGATGCTAGTCTTGATATTTTAGGCGATATTGAAATGTATAATGACACTTTAAATGATTTTTTAGAGGAGATTGTTAGTAAGGTTGAAAACTTAAAGACATATAAAGAAGCTGATGATATGCCTAATTACGCTATATATGCGCATTCTGTTAAAAGTGATTCTAAATATTTAGGCTTTGTTAAATTAGCTGAAATAGCCTTTAATCATGAAATCAGAGCCAAAGATAACGATATTGATTATATTAAAAATAATTTTAATCTGCTAGTTGACGAAATTAATCGTGTTGTTCAAATTTCAAAAGATTATCTAAATTAGATTAATGATTACTTAAACGAAAAAAGATCTTAAGATCTTTTTTATATGTTTTCAATTAAATATAGATTTTTATATATTGTCGATTTCTTCATCAATTCACTATGTGTACCGGAATCAACTAATTTACCTTTATCAATGATATAAATAATATCGGCATCGACAATTGTTGATAAACGATGTGCTACGATTATAATGGTGTGATCGTGCACTAAATTATCAATTGTTTTCTTTATATATTCTTGACTTTCATTATCTAATGCACTTGTAGCCTCATCAAATAAAATAATTTTAGTATTTAAAAGCAGAGTACGAGCAATTGCCAATCGTTGTTTTTGACCACCTGATAAATTTACTCCGCCTTCACCAATAATAGTATCGTATTGTTTTGGTAAACTCATAATATAGTCATCTAAATAAGCTTGACGACAAACTTTGCGAACTTCTTCTAAACTAACATCACTTTTAACAATTTGAAAATTTTCTATAATTGATAGATTAAACAAAAAAGGATTTTGTCTAATAATGGAAATGTTATTACGTAAGCTTTTTTCTGTTAAATCATTTATATTTACATTGTCAATTAGTATTTCACCATCATTAACATCAAAATAACGCAACAATAAATTAAAGATAGTTGATTTTCCATTACCACTTTTACCAATAATAGCTATTTTTTTATTTGGTTCTAAATTAACACTAAAATTTTTCAAAGTGTTTTTTTCATTTTCTCTATATCTAAATGAAACATTCTTAAATTCAATCTTACCAACTATATTCGTTAAGTCGGTTTTGCCAAATTTTTCGTCATTATATAAGCGATTATTAACTATTTCATCGATTCGCTTTAAAGATACAGATATTTTATTGTAATTTATACCAAAGTCACTTATGCTTTCTACAACCTCATCAATTCGCCAAAGATATTGAGATATAACAGTGAATAAAGCTAAAGTCATACCAGCGTTAAAATATAAGTAGCCGCAAGTTAATAATATGACTAATTGAAGAATGTAGTAAACAAAATTATTAGAGTTATAATAAATTACTTCATATTTTTTTATGTTTTTATTTTCAACAAACAAATCATCCAAATTTTTATACATTCTTTTTTCTATATTACCTTTAATCCCTAAAGCTTTAATTTCTCTAATACCAGTGAAATTTTCTGTAGCGCTTTTAACATACTTATCTGTTTCATGTTTTATTTTTTCTTGGGTGTGTTTGATTTTAGGGAAAAAGACTTTAGAAATAAAACCCATCACAATACAGAACATCGTTATTTCTATACCCAATATTATAGAAGTTTTGAACGCTAAAAAAAAGACAATTACTACTACTAAGGCTCGACAAGACATTTTAATTAGTTTTGATAACAGTTCTAACACTCGCGTAGGGTCAGTAACCATCCGATTAATAAACTCACCAACACCAATATCTTCAAAAGCTATCGCGGGAAGTTCTGTCACTTTATGATAAAAGTCTTTTAATACATTTTGTGAAAATTTTATTTCTAAATAGTTATATAAATAATCACGTGGAATAGGTAGAATAGAGTAACAAATAATATGAATGAGTTCCCAAGAAACAATATATAATATAAATTGACTAATATTTTTGGCAACTAATGCTTCCAACGCTAATCCCCATAGAAAAGCTGATACAATCGCCGGTATATAAGTTATGATTACTAAAATTAAATATAAAATTAATTTTAATCGATCATGTTTCAAATAATGCCATATTAATTGAAAATTTCTGTTTTTTAACATTATACTTCACCTCACACATATGACCATTTTATCAGAATAGGTAAATATAAACAATATTAAATGTTATATTTTAATATTATTGCATGTCTTTTATCATTATATATTTCATATGCTTTTATAGGTGAAATATATGAATATGTATGCATTTTTATTGACGACAATTGCTGGCTTATCAACTATGATTGGAACAATATTTATTTTTACAAAGAACAAAAACACAGATAGCATTATTGTATCGGCATTGAGCTTTGCTGCTGGTGTTATGATATGTGTATCACTAACTGATTTAATACCTTCATCCATCGGTGAAATAAGCACTACTTTTAGACTAGTACCATCCTACGTTATTATGCTAATATTTGTAGTAGTGGGAATAATTATTTCAATGACAATTGATAAATATCTTCCAGTTGACAACACCTATATAAAAGATAATAAAGGACTATATAAAGTGGGAATAATATCAATGTTAGCTATTATTTTACATAACATTCCTGAAGGAATAGCTACCTATATGGCTAGCAATACTGATATAAAAGTGGGAATATCTTTGACCTTGGCTATCGCTTTGCATAACATTCCCGAAGGAATAAGCATATCAATACCAATATATTATTCAACAAAAAATAGATTAAAAGCTATTGGTTATACAATGATATCAGCACTCTCTGAACCGTTTGGAGCAATTATAACTTATTTATTTTTGCAAAAGTATATTAATAATACAATCATGGGATTTTTATTTGCTGTAATAGCAGGCATTATGATTCATATTAGTTTTTATGAATTATTACCGTCCGCAAAAAAATATAATCAAAAACATAAAATGATTTTATGTTTTCTAGTTGGGGTATTATTTATGTTGGTCAATCATTTAATATTTAACTAAATAGTAGAGTAGAGACATTTTCAAAAATTAAACAAAAGAGACTTTAAAAGTCTCTTTTTGTGGGTTATTTGCAATCTGTTGAGTCAGCACGGTTAGTACTATTAGTTAAATTACTATCCATGTTCGAACTTTGACTTCTATTTGTAGAATTTGTTAAGTTAGTTCTACTTTTTGAAGCATTTGAATTGCTCTTATTATTCTTTTTCATCATAAATCACCCATTAATATTATTGACTGCAAATAGAAAAAATATTAATAAAAATAAAATAAAATAATGGTAATTTGGTAATAAATAGAAATCATATATTATATAATAAATTTAATATAATGATAAATAATATAAATAAGAATAACTTATGTATAATTATAAAAACAAATTTTAAAGAAATTAACATAATATATATTATAGGAAGTTAACTGTTTCACATAAACGAGTGAATAACTTGTTTTGTTTTAAATAATTATATATTTTCTTTCTAGAAATTATCTTATATTCATTATCGTTCAATAAATCTATAAGACTTTCAAAAATTTCAATCGGCTTTTCATCATTATTTAAAATATCTTTTATACAACAATAAATTTTATCAACTTCATCAAATATATTATTATCATTAACCATATATAAGCATCCATACCTTTTTACAAAGTTTTAAAATTATCATATGTAATATATTAAAATTTAACTTGATAAAAATTTTTTGTCGAAATCAAATCATACATAATTAATGTAAATAGTTTTAAAATGATATTTCAAAACTATTTAGGTAATTTTAATAAAATTAAATAATTTGAGTGTCAAATTTTGCTAATGTTTGACATATTGTTATATAATTAGTAATATATAAATAGGTAGTAAAAATAATTGAAAGGATTTTATTATGATTGTTATTATATTTTTTTTACTAATTATAGGAGTAATATATTATTATAAATATTTAAAACAAAAAAATAAACAACAAACAACAGTTCAATATTATAAGCCAAATATGCCAACAAATTATCAATATAGACGTAAACCAATTATGACAGCTAATGAATACCATTACTTTGAATTACTTAAAGACATCGCTAATGAATTAAATTTAGAAATTCATCCCCAAACCAATTTAGCTACCATAATAAAAAAAGAAGGATACTATAAATATCAAAATGAATTATACAGAAATATCGATTTTGCCATTTTTACAAAAGATTATAAACATTTACTTTTATTAATTGAAATTGATGATTATACACACACTTATAAATCAAGAATCAAAAGAGACGAAAGAGTAAAAAAATATGTCAAAATGCCAATATACAATTAATACTTTTCTGTTGTATAAAGTCAGATACAAGAAATTATATTAAATGGTTGATTTTAAAAAAATTAAGCGACAATGATTCAAATATCAAATGAAATTCAAAAAGCGATTATGATAATCGCTTTTTATTATTCAGAAACTTTACGTGATTCTATTTCTGCTATTTTTTCAAACACTTCGGCAGCATTTTGTTCGTTAATTTCAGTATAACCAAGCTCTTTTAAGGCTTGAAGTTTAATAGTATTCAATTCCAAAGTCCGACTCATTTTTTCTTCCATTTTATGTTCGATTTGATTTTCAAAACGCTTATGTGATTCAGCAATTTTTGCCTTTGAAACGCCACCATTATTATATAATGTCATAGCCGAAAATAAAATACTTTCGAAAGTGAATTGATCTTCCTCATCAAATGCATATTCGCTTGATTTAACTGCCCCACTTGCTTTAGCCATATATGCTAATATATATCTTAATTCTTTACTGGCTTTCATCGCCTGTAAATAGTAATGCAGATACTTGTAAGTGTTATATGCTTCAAAATCCTTTTCGTCCTCTAAATCTTCATGAATTATATCAATTATATTATGCAATAATTCTCCTTCTTTTTTTCCGAGTCCGTTGAATAAACTGTTATCATTATTAACACAAGTTACTTTATTAGCTGTTTCAAAAAGGCTATTAATTCTTGATTCGACGCTGATAATATAATCTGTATCTACCTTTATATTATCAATTTCCTCTGCTGATTTAATTCCTAATAAATTTAAAAGTAATACCTTTTTGTCTTTTGGCCACTTATTAATATCATCTAATTCTAAATAGTTATATATCATCTGTCTAGAAACACCTAAAAATTTTGCTAATTTAACTTTAGATATTCCTAATTCATGCAATATTTCATTTAATCTTTCCATGTTATCTTAAGCCTCCTATTATCATTTTATCATAACTGTATAAATTGTCAAGGAAAAGTAAAGTACAAAAACACCAAAAAAGCCTTATAAATAAAGCTTTTATAGATTTTTTATTTAACGATTGTTAAAATATATTTTAATATATTAGGCATAATTAACGCTTCATACAAACTAGTTATTAAAATAACAATCAAACATCCAATTAAAATAAAAGTATATTTCTTCATTATAGGCTTAAAATCGATTGTTTTTCGTTTTACTATACACTTAATCATCCTTATGGATAAACTAAGCGCATATACCGTTAAAACAGCGAAAACAAATACATTTACAATATAATGGGGAAACACATAAGCTAAAGATATTAAACAACCCTTTACTCCATAATGTTTAATTATGGCCGCAATTGTAAATCCCAATGTAAAAGCTTTACCAAAAAACATAAATAATATAATTGGTAAACCAATAATTGATATGCCTAATATCCAAATAAATAATACATATAGGTAATTAAATACAAGCGAATCTTTAAAACAATTCATAAAATTTAATTTATTATTTGTAATTTTATTAAAAAAACTAGCTAAGTAATCATTAACAATAACTTGATCACTTTTACTAATAATCACATTAAATAACGAACCACAAATTATGCCGATAGCTAATAGCCCTAATAAAAAAATTAGTGTGTGTTTACTTAAGTTAAAAAACTTTGATAGTTTGTCCATTCCCTTTTTCATATTATCTCCTCAATAAATAGTATTTATTTTTTTAATAAATATTCCAAAAAAGATGAAAATATATTATAATATTATTGACGAGGTGAAACAAATGGCAAATATCAAACAAAAAAAGAAAAAAAAGTTTAAAATCAATACTAATCAAATAATAGCTATCATATTATTGATTGCAACCATAGGTATGTTTATATCTAGCATCGTCTTTTATATTTAGAATAATTATATTCTCAAATTAATTATATATTTTATTGATAGGAGGGATTATTATGAAATTTGATATAATTCATATAGACAGATAACAATTAAAGAAACATTAGATTAATCTAATGTTTCTTTTTTTTATCATCGTATTGATAATGAATCATTTTTTCTTTATTATGAACTATATAACGATATAAAATATCATCTTTTATAATGTAAAACCATGTTGCTGTTTTATCATCCAACTCATAACCAATAATTGGTTGGGCACTTTCACGTGATAAATTTAATAGTTCCTTAAACTCGGTTATTTCAATAATATCATATTTAGTAATATCAATCATATTTTTAGTACTTACAATAATATCGTCATAATCTTTATAGATATTATATAATTCTTTTTTATATTTAGAAGTATATTTAGTAAAAAAGATAATTTTTATTAAAATAGATAAAATAATGAAGCAAATGATATTGAGTATTACTAAAAAAATTATATTGGTTGTTTCCAAATTCTTAACATCAAAATAGACTTTTTTATCTTCATTTTCTTGATAATTCTTCTCAACTTTAAAGACAGAACCATTTAAAGAAATTTTTAAATAGTTGTTATTATCTTCAGTAAACAATTTTCCAGCTCGCCTACCATTAAATATTGTGTTGAAACTAATTTCTAAATAACCATCGACAGCAACATTAACTGTCTTTTGGAATTCTACTAATTTTTGCCGATAAGATTCCAATGATATGTCTACTTGCTTCTCAAGAGCAAACTGATTATCATTATAAGCAAAGCTACTGCTTTGTAAAGTATCAGATGTTTGCCAGATTTTAGGGTTAGCATTAATATTAGAAGATTCACGGTAATATATCTTCATAGTCGCGGTAACCGTATACTTGCCATTTATATCGCTATCGCGATCCGCTGTATAAAGATACTTATGATCTATATGAATATGGTCAACAAAATCAAAAACATAAGCGTCACTATCTTTCATTTCATCATTAGTAAAAACATTATCCTTTAAAACAACATTGTAATTGAGAGTGTTATTGTTATTATATTTTAGAGCGATATTTTTTTCCTTATCATAAATGGGTTCTATTTCAATTAATAGCTTTTTTATAAAAAAAGCCTGTGTCACTATAACTAAAATCAAAAAAGCATAAAAAATCCAACGTTCTGATATGTATGTTTTGCGTAATCTATCCACTATCCCTACCTCTTTTCTAATTTCCTGTTTCAACCGTAACACTTTGTTCTAGATTATTGTGAAGCAAACGATTTATCCAAATGGTCGGATAGCCTAAATATTTAATATTTAATTTAGCCTTGCCTAAAACTTGTCCAGAATAAACAGGATATAAATCAATATTTTTATTATTATCACCTTTCATAATAAAATAAATCTCACCATTTTCATTATGTTTTATTTCTTCGACACGATGAATGACTGTATAGTTATCCATCTGATACTGTAAGATATCACCAATTTTTATCTCATCGCTTTTTACATCTTTAATCAAAACAATATCGCCAACTTCAAATTTTGGCAACATACTATTACTAACAATTACAACCGGTCGATATGGTAATATTCCTAATCCAAATATCAACACAAATACAAGAACAAATAACGGAATAATAGTATTAGTTAAGCGCATTTTTTTAATTTCTTTTTCTGGTAGTATTCGACTATCTTTTTGAATTCTATAATTAATCCAAAGGAAGCCAAAGAAAGGTATAACTGTATTTAATAATGATAAGCAAAACCAATCAATCTTCGGTAACATTGGCAACACCAATTGCATCACTAATGGAAACAGCCGATAAACAAGAGGCATAAAAAAGCCAGAATAATAACTAACATACGATAGAAACATGCTAATAGTTATTTGTGGTACTAAATATTGAATAAAATATTTAAATAATGACAAGCCATTAGAAAAATGGTTAGTTATATTAACAATATCTATTTCTGGTAAAACTAATAAAAGAGATATTAAAAAAAACTTTAATATAATATTGTTTTTGCCCAAATTATTTATAGCAAAATAACGAATATATTCTTTTACAATTATTATTACACCAAAAGACCAAACATTTAACAATAATCCTTTAATTGTGTTTGTAAACGGATTATAAGCAAATCCCTTTAAATATCCTGAAGAAAAATACAATAAAAAATAGATAATAGTCAATATAATCATATTGAAATCAACCGTTTTTTTATATTTAGTATTCTTAATAAAATCATTATCTAAAGCTATTACTACGAAAATTAGCATAAATAACCAAACCAACGGTTTAATTACATAAACATACATTGATTGAAATCTAATTGAAAAGTTAGTTAAATCCATTAACGAAATTAAAATAATTAATAATGATAAAACAATATAACTTATTTTTTTATATTTTAAGGTCATCGTTCATAAATTACGTTAAAATAATAATAACGTTTCTTCCCTAACATAGTATAAGAAACTGTAGCTCTAGCTGACATTGTTGAGCTAAACATAGACATCTTTGTTTCTATTACAAAGCTGACATTTACAGTTTCACCAGGCTTTAATATTGTTTTATCAATGCTACCATTGGTCGACTTTAAACCATCTTTAGAATTAGCAGTTATTTCTGTAGTAATTGCCCCATTAGAAAAGGTGTAGTTAGTATTATTAGTTAACTGAATCGTATAAGTAACAGTTTTATTAGATGTTGTCGCCCCACTAATACTATAATATAAATCAAAAACATTGTTTTCGATAACCTCACGATCATAATCGATTGTAATAAAATCATATGTATCAGTTGAATAACGATTGTTAGCAGCATTTAGTTTTACAACTTCGACCTTTAAATCATCTCCTGCAACATAATCGATAGTTCTCGCCACACCATTAATCTTTAAAGTTTCAGAAAATAACGAATAACTAACACTTAAACCGCATAAATAAACAAGAATAGCAATTATAATAATTTTTCGTAAACCTTTTTGACTCATATTATAACTCCATTTAATAATATCATATAAAAAGAATTTCCAAATTGAATTTGGAATTTTATACAGCTTGTTCGTAATTTAAATCAATTTGAAATTCTACATTTGAAGAAGCAGCCGTCGAATCTTGATTCCAAGTGACGGTAATTGTAAAGGTTTTACTATCATTTTTATTTAATATATCATCTACTGTTGAGATACCATCATAAGAAATAGTGACGTTAGGATCATCGGTTAATCCCGTTTCGGTTATATTTTTTAACTTAGTCGGTATATTTCCATTATTTGTTATAGTAATAGTATAAACTACAGATGAACCAGGATATTCTAAGGCTGGGGCACTTAAAGTTACACTATTTTTGTCTTCTGATACTAATATGGTAGCCCCAGTACTACCGGTCTCCGTAGTTACAACAGCATTAGATATTTCTACATCAAAATTACCGGTTGTAGCTGCAGTACCACCAATATTTAATGTTTCAGAAAACATCGCGTAACCAACTGACATTACCAAAACAAATGCTAATAACCCAATAGCAAAAACATTACTTTTATTTTTCATAAATTCCCTCCTAAATTGACTGTTCAAAAACCAAATCCATCGAATAACTCATAGATGACGCTTTTGTGCTATCGCCATCCCAAGTAATAGTTACCGTGAAAGTTTTTGTGTCGCCGATAGCTATAGTATCATTTTCAGCAATACCAGCGTAAGTCATTTTTATTATATCATCATCATTGCTTTTATTAATACTTTTTAATTTTGCTGCTAAAGAGCCAGTATTTTTAACTGTAATCTTATACTCAACTGTTGCCCCAGGATATTGCAAATCCGGAGCTGATAAGGTTAAAGTATTTTTATCATCTGAAATATTAGCAGCTGCATTAGTACTACCAATTTCTGTTATTTCTGTCGAAAAGATTTCAACATTAAATTCACCACTTGTCGATGCTGTACCTCTGATATTTAATGTTTCAGAGAATAATGCATATCCGACAGTTATAACCAAAAGAAAAGAAATAATACCCAAAATCAAAAAACCGCTTTTCTTTTTTATCATCTTTTACTTACCCTCCTATACTATAATAAATATAACAGAAAAAGGCAGACATTTCAACAAAAAAGTGCATTAAATGCACTTTTATTTCTCTGCCTCTTCTAACATATTAGTAATAAATATACCATAACCTTTAGCTGGGTTATCAACAACTACATGTGTAACTGCTCCAATAATTTTATTATCTTGAATGATTGGTGAGCCACTCATACCCTGAATAATTCCTCCTGTTTTGGATAACAACTGTTCATCAGTTATTTCAAACATAATATTTTTATTTTCTTGATTACTATAGTTAGTAATTTTAGTAATATTAATGCTATATTCTTTGACTTCTGTTCCTTCAATTACCGTAAAAATAGAAGCCTTACCTGTTTTTATCTCATTTGGTTGTGCTACTTTATAAAGCTTATTATTGTTAACCGTTCCTAAATAATTACCAAAAATCCCCTTAGTGGTATTTGATGAAACTTCACCAGTTATCTTGGAAGTGTCAAAGTCAGCATTTTTCTCACCAGGTGTTCCTTCGCTGCTTCGCTCAATTCCTGTAACCGTCGAATCAAATATTTTACCATCTTTAATTTCTAGGATTTTACCTGTCGATTTTTCAATTATTTCATGTCCTAAAGCTCCAAATAACTTTGTATTAGGATCCACAAATGTCAGAGTACCTAGACCAGTTATACTATCTTTTACATACAATCCAGTTTTGTAAATATTATCTTTGTCCTTATAAAGTTTTAAATTAGTTGTTAAATACTTACTGCCTCGCAAATATTGAATCTTAATTTCACTTTTATCAGCAGTATTATCGATTTTAGACACCATCTCATTAATATTAGATATCTTTGAATCATTAACAGCAATAATAGCATCACCAACTTCAAGACCAGCTTCTTTAGCAGGATATGTATCGTTTACTTTGTAAAGGCCAACTACCATAACTCCTTTAGCATTTAATTCGATACCAATATTCTCGCCACCAATTGCTACATAATCAGAATAAGCAAATGCTGATAATGGCATAATAAATAATGTTAGAAGACTTAAGATGAATGATTTTTTAAATTTTTTAAAAAACATAAAACATCTCCTTTTAACATTACAGACTACATTATTATTATGATTATTTTATTATTAAATATAAAAATAAAATAATACCAAATTGGTATTATTCTTCAATTTTAAAATCTTCTAATCCATTTTCAGTAACAATCTTATTAACTTGTTGTTCAACTTTTTTTAACTCATCATCACATTCTTTAACTAATTTCATAGCTAAAGTGTATTTTTTTATCGAATCGTCTAAATCGGTTGTACCGTTCTCTAATTCATTAATAATTTCTTCTAGTTTTTTAACCTTTTCTTCAAATTTTAAATCCTTATTATCCATTTTTACCATCCTTTACTATTTCACTAACAGTTGCTTTAATAATGCCGTCAGTCATTTTTATATTGATTTTATCATCTTGTTTTAAATTCTTAATAGATTTTACAATTATATTATCATGATATGTAATTGAATATCCACGGCTTAATACTTTTATCGGATTAATCATTTCCAATTTTTCGACAATATTCTTTATAGCAATTTTTTTATCACCAATCAAATAAGTAGGATTACGAAGTATATAATTATTTTTTACTAAATCTAAATCATGCTGTTTTCTAGTAATCAAATCAAGCAAACTAGTTGATAACCGCTCATATAAAATGTCTAAATTTTGTTTTTTATTTTCATATATAATCAATGGATTTTTAATAACAAATGAGTTTTTAACACTATCTAAATAAATTTTTTGAAAATTTATTTTTTTTAAAATGTTTTCATTTAGTCTAATTTTTAATTGATTTATATGTTTCAATAAATCAACCATATTTGGTACCGCCATCTCGGCTGCACCGGTTGGTGTTGGAGCTCGCATATCGGCTACAAAATCACTAATCGTAAAGTCGATTTCGTGGCCAACCGCACTAATAATTGGTGTATTAGCTGCAAAAATAGCTCGTGCTACTTGTTCTTCGTTAAATGGCCATAAATCTTCAATAGCACCACCACCACGTCCAACAATTAAAACATCCAAACCATATTGATCAGCTAACTCAATATTTTTAACAATATCGGCAGCCGCATTTTCGCCCTGCACTAAACTTGGAAACAAAATTGTCTCGCAAATTGGAAATCTTCTTTTTATCGTCGATAATATATCTTTAATTGCAGCACCGGTTGGGGCTGTTATAATACCAATGCGACTTGGAATACTAGGAATTGGTTTTTTGAACTTTTCATTAAATAACCCTTCTTTTGATAGTTGTTCTTTCAATTTCTCAAATGCTACATACAAATTGCCAACGCCATCTTCAAGCATTTCGTCAACATAAATCTGATAACTACCTGTCGCTTCGTAAACACTAACTCTGCCAGCGATTAGTACTTTTGTGCCATCTATTGGATTAAATTTTAAATTACTAGCGTTGCGACTAAACATAATCGCATTAATTTTACTTGTTTCATCTTTAATCGAAAAATACAAGTGCCCTGTCGAATGGGCCTTAAAATTAGAGATTTCGCCTTTTAGAAAAACTAAACGTAAATGTTCGTCAGTATCAAATTTGTATTTCAAATATTTAGTTAAAGCACTAACACTTAAATATTTTTCAGTTGTCATTATCAACCTTATCATGATAAAGCTTATCCAAGGCACCATTTATCATTTTACGAACATCATCATCACTGTATTTTTTTGCTAACTCAATTGCCTCATTGATACAGACAATACTAGGTGTTTTAGTATAGACTAGCTCATATATAGCAATTCTTAAAATAGCTTGATCTGTGTTTCCTAAACGGCTAATATCCCAATTATTTAAATACTTATTAGCTAAATCATCAATTTCTTTTTGATAAGTAATAATTCCGTATACAACCTCTTTAACAAATTCATTTTCAATATTAACATTCTCTTTAATAACACTATCGACATCATAAGACATCTTATTATTATTATAGACATTTATTTGATATAAAATCGTCATAATTTTTTCTCTTAATTCACTACGACTAACTTGTTTCATACAATCACCTTATTACATTCTAACACATTTCTATCTAAAAAAAAAGACAAATACAAAGTATTTATCTTATATGACACTATACTATTTTAAACGCGAATTTAAAATATTTTTTAAACGATCAATTTCTGAAAATTTAACATTTTTAAATTGAAAATATTTTTTAATTACTAATAATAACTTAATTGTTGTAACTAAGAAACCAGATAAGACAAAAACAATTCCAAATGTATATAGAGATGAACACATTAAATATAAACCAAAAATATTTAAACCTAATCCTAATAAAATAAATAATGAAATAAAAATTTTATTTTTTGAATCATTCTCTAGACTAGCAACTCTAGTTTTTAAATATTCAATTTGTTCATCTTTGCTCATATCTAATTCTTCCATTGTTTTAACAACATTATTATAGATAATTTCACTTTTATTTAGTTCTTCACCAGTAATTGAAATATTCATCCCATTTTTATTATTCATCTTCATCCTCCTTCATCCTACTATTTTTATCATCCATATATTCACGATGAATTTTTTTAATTAATTGTTATATATTATAATAAATTATCTATTATAATGCAATAAAAAATTAGCAAAATCGCTAATTTAATCTATGTATTGTTCCCCATTACCACGATATAACATGACAATTGTCCAAATTGTTATATATAGATACATTACTACTAACAAAGCCCATCCGATAAAAGGAATAATTAAACATAGTATCCAAACATATGGTGACAAATAAACTTCACTACCAGGAACGTTTAATTTTGCTGCTACCTTAGTACTTATGGTTAACATAAAAACCATCATCATAATATAAAATGGAAAAACAAAACAAACAAAACCTAAAACCCAATAATACCATTTGGCATACCAAGCATCCTTGTCATACACATCTAAAAGGGCACCTAAAACAATAGTACTAGTACCACCTGAAAAAAAGAATAGTAACAACCAAATCCACCAATTTTCTTGTTTCAATATTTTCATAAAACCTCCTATTATAATTATAAGTATTTTTTAATTAATTATTAACCTTAAGATCTTCTTTTAATTCATATATTATATTTAAAGCCTCTAAAGGTGTTATTTCTAAAGGATTAATAGCTTTTATTTTTTCTTCAACAATCGATGGCTCATTATCAATCAAATCATCGATCGGTAAACTTTCTTGGACTTTACGATCTCTTTGCATTTCATTATTTTCATAAACATGAAGAATAGCATCAGCTCTTTTAATTAAATCTTTCGGTAATTTAGCCAACTTGGCCACATGAATTCCATAACTCTTGTCAATACTTCCCTCTTGAATCTTATGTAAGAAGGTTATATTACCATCTTCTTCAATTGCACTTACATGAACATTGCGTAAATGATCTAAATTGTTTTCTAAATCTGTAAGTTCATGATAATGAGTCGAAAACAACGTTTTAGCTTTTATTTTGTTATGAATAAATTCAATAATTGCTTGTGCTAAAGCCATACCATCAAAAGTTGCAGTTCCCCGTCCTAATTCATCAAACAAAATCAAACTATTAGCCGTTGCATTACTTAAAGCATTATTAGCCTCTGTCATTTCAACCATAAAAGTTGATTCACCGCTAACAAGATCATCACTAGCACCAATTCTAGTAAATATGGCATCAAAAACAGGCATTTTAGCACTACTAGCAGGTACAAAACAACCAATTTGTGCCATAATAACCGTAATAGCTAATTGTCGCATATAAGTCGATTTACCAGCCATATTAGGTCCAGTAATTAATAAAATATCCGTGTTTTCATTCATAACAATATCATTGGGAACATATTCACTATTCAACACCTTTTCAACGACTGGGTGTCGATTATCAATAATCGTAATATTCTTTTCATCTAACAACTTAGGTCGCACATAATTGTTTTCTTCGGTGACTGTAGCAAATGATTGCAAAACATCGATTTCACTAATAACAGACGAAATTTCTTGTAACTTCGGAATATATTCCTTAACCTTTTCACGAATTGAAAGAAAAATCTGATATTCTAAATCGATTATTTTTTCTTCAGCATTCAAAATAATATTTTCTTTTTCTTTTAAAATTGGACTAATAAAGCGTTCACAATTACTTAAGGTTTGTTTTCGCTCATACCCATACTCTTCTTTAACCAAAGAAACATTTCCTTTTGAAATTTCAATATAATATCCAAAAACACGATTATATCCTACTTTTAAATTTTTAATACCAGTTCGTTCACGTTCCTCTAATTCAAAGCGGGCAACGAAATCTTTGCCACCTTTACGTAATGATTTTAACTCATCTAACTCGCTATTATACCCATCTTTAATTAAATAACCTTCTTTAATTGATAAAGGCGGATTTTCGTAAATACTGTTTTCCAAAAGGTTATATAATTCTGGTATCGTTTCAATATCTCGATAAAATCCCAATTTATTAATAATATTTTTAATATCAGGTAAAGTACGAAGTGAAGTTTTTAACTGAATTAAATCTCTAGCATTAGCATTACCGAATGCAACACGTCCACTAAGTCTTTCTAAATCATATACTTCAAACAACAAATTTTGTAAATCTCCTTTTAAAATAAATTCCTTTAACAAAACTTCTACCATATCGTAGCGTCGGTTGATTTCCGCCTTATCAATTAAAGGATTTTCAATAAAATTTTTAAGCATCCTTGAACCCATAGCGGTTTTTGTTTTATCTAATAACCATATTAAAGAATAATTTCTTTGTTTCAAACGCAAAGTTTCTGTTAACTCAAGATTTCTTTTAGTGTGAATATCCATTTTCAAATAATCTTTATCATCTTTAATTAAAGCTTTTTTTAAATGCGAAAGATTACGTTTTTGTGTTTCATTAATATAAGTTAAAAGATATTTAATCGTATTAACATAACGTACATCGCCAATATCTTCATAAACATAACTGTATTCTAAAACTTCTTCAGTTTCATCATATATACTAACTGCAATTTTAAATTGATTTTTTAATAAACTGACGAGCGTACGATCAATTTTATTTTGAATTATAACTTCGCATATACCAATGCTAACAATTTCACTAACTAATTTAGAAATATTATGTGGCAATATTTTAGTATAAATATCACCCGTTGATATATCAGCATATGCAATTACATAAGCATGATCAAAATCAGTAATCGCACCTATATAATTATTCTCTTTCTCATTCAACGATTCGTTACTTATATTGGTACCCTTACTAATAATTTGTATAATTCCTCGCTTAACAATTCCTTTACCAACTGACTTAGGATCCTCTAATTGCTCACAAATACCAATTTTATGGCCATGATCTACTAATTTTTCAATATATACATTAGCAGCATGATGGGGAATACCACACATTGGAATTCGCTCGTCAAGACCAGCATTTTTTCCTGTCAAAGTTAATTCTAACTCACGTGATACCAATATAGCATCTTCAAAAAACATTTCATAAAAATCTCCAAGACGAAAAAAAATGATTATATCTGGATTGGCATCCTTAATTTCCAAGTATTGACGCATCATAGGGGTTACTTTATTTATATCAACTTCACTACGTTTCACTTATATCACCTATTAAATATTTTAACAAAAAAAAGGACCAAAGTCCATTTATAAATTTATTTATATGCCAAATATTCTAATACTTGATCGAAAGTATCGACACCAATAATATCAATATCATAAGAAAATTCATCTTTTAATTTAATAGCTTCTTTATAATTGTCACCATTAGGCACAAAAAAGATATCAGCTTTCTTTTTAACTGCCCCTTTCAACTTAAATTCAACACCACCAATTTCTCCGACATTGCCATTTTCATCAATTGCTCCTGTTCCTACTAATGTCAAACCCTTTGTTATATCATCAGCAATTAATGTGTTGTAAATATATAAAGTCGCCATTAACCCTCCTGATGGCCCAGATTCATTACTACTAAAATTAAAATTTACTCTTGGTTCACTCTCCAATGTTTTATCTTCAGTAATAACAACACCAATAATAGGTCGACCATCGCCATCTTTCAAAGTGGCTTTTTTATTGTTATATTGATTTTGGTTACGAACCTTAAAGTTGATAGTATCACCAATTTTGTGCTGACTAATAATTGTTAATAATTGTTGCTTATCAGTCAGCTTTTGTCCATCAGCCTCAATTATTTCATCTCCAACCTCTAAATCAGTTTTAGCATCACTATCTAAATAAGTTATATAAAGATCATTATCAACAACCTTAATTTCCTTATTGGCTTTACGATAAGCTACAATTACCGCATTATCATTTGCCTCCTCTAACAACATTTTATCGCGAAATTTCATCATTTTTTCTTCTTCGTTTGAACTAACCACTTCACTTTTCTTGATAACAGACCAATCTTTTTTAAATTTCGAAAGAATTAAGTTTGGCAATGTCGCCTTTAGTTCTAAAACATATGTCAGATTAATTGTTCCAACACTATCAAATTTTTCATCTATCTCAATTTTGTCTTCTAAATTAATCAACCCTCCCGGTGTATCAATATAATAAGGAAATTCATAAGTTAACAAAAAAAATAAAATTAATAAAAAAATTATGAATTTATAACTGTCAACAATAAATTGTTTAATTCTATCATATATTTTATTATGCATAGCACCCTCCCAGTAAAAAATATAAGAAAGTTTGTGATAATATGAACAAAAAAATAATAAGCATTATTATAATCGCCATTTTAATATTTATTGGATTTGAAATTTTAACTTCTTCAGATCAAATTTTAAATTCTGTAAAATTTTCGTTATCTATTTGGTATAACAATATTTTTCCATCCTTGTTTCCTTTTTTTGTTTTATCTGAACTTCTTGTTAATTATGGTTTTATTGAATTAGTTGGTGAATTGCTCAAGCCAATTATGATTAAAATTTTTAAAACTGATAGTAAAACCGCTTTTATCTTTGTTATGAGTCTAATATCTGGTTTTCCTAGTAATGCTAAATATACGCGTGAATTGTATCAAAATAACTTAATTGATCAACAACAAGCAACCAAAATCCTAACTTTCACACATTTTTCTAATCCATTATTCATTTTAGGAACCTTATCTTTAGTCTTTTTAAATAACAAAGAAGTTGGTTTACTTATTCTAGTCATCCATTATTTAACTAACATAATCATCGGTATTTTATTTCGAAACTATTATCCTACTAAAGAAACTAATAGTAAAGTATCAATAAAAAAAGCAATTGACAACATGCACACAAAGCGACTAAATAATCATAAAAATTTTGGTGTAATTATAACATCATCACTACTTAATACAATTAACACTCTGTTATTAATACTAGGTGTTGTCACGATGTTTTTAGTCTTAACAACCATTATTGATAATAATATAAATTTAAATAATTACAACCAAAGTATTTTAAATGGTTTTGTTGAAATGACGCAAGGATTAAAATATATTAGTGTTTTAAATATTCCTCTAAAATTTAAAGCCACCCTATCAACAATGATTTTATCATTTGGTGGCTTAAGTGTTCATATGCAAATAATCGGTATTTTAAGCGATACAGATATCGAATATCTACCTTTTTTAACAGCTAGATTATTACACGCAGCGATTGCCTCTATTACCCTGTTTATCTTGTTTGATTTTCTAATCTAACAAGATGGAACATAAGTAAGTATCATTCCGTTAACATCTTCACCCAATAAATAAGGGGCATTTGTACCTTTATATTGATATACAACATTGATATCAAAATTTTCTTCTACCAAATTATCACGAACCGGAATTCGAATTCTTATAAACGTATCATAGACAGTGCTGTTGTTTACGCTAAAATAACATGCATCTAAATCATCATATATTTCTGAAGTATCCGTCAAAACAGCAGAAAAATTACCAAAAGTTATTGTCTTATTTTCACGATCTAACTTTAATTCATAACTACTACCGTCTTTAAAGGTAAATTTTAAGCAGTTACTAGTATTAATTTGACAGTTACGAATAGTTTCTATGTTATTCTTTCGAAAGATTGAATTAATAGACTCTGATACATTGGCCGTTTTTATCAATAATTCGGTTTTAATTGAGTCATTAGTGTAAATATCCTTTAAAATAAAAATAACTTGAAACAACAAAATACAAACTATACTAGTTAGCGTTAGTGATGTCAATAATTCAATTAAAGTAAAGCCTTTTCTATCCATAAATCCTCCTTAAATGTTGACAGATGCATAGGTTCCGTTACTAAATTCAGCTATAAGAAAATAATCAGTATTGTAAACCTTAAAACTCATATATTTTAAATAATCTTTAAAAGTTATGGTTAAATCTTCATCAGATTTATCATTTAACATATCATCTTTGGCATCTTTGCGTGCTAAATATAATTTTTGGATCCCCATTTCTTTTATCATGTTGCACTCATATGTTGAACTCGGACATAAGGTTGAATAAAAATCTTTATACTTTTTAGTATCGTTAATTTCTGTCGTATAATTAGATATTTGAGAACCAATTTTTCTTTTAACATTATCTAACAAATACAGCCCATCGACTGTATTATAGTTAAAACTAACTTCATAACTTTTATTGATTTTTTTAAACTGCACAAATAAAACTACCAAAACTGTTGATATAAAAACTGAAACAACTAAAATTTCAACTAACATAAATCCTTTGTTATTTAATTTTTTCATAAACTTTTCCCCTTATTATTGTATTTAAACTAAAATTATTATATAATAATTTAAGAATAAAAGCTAGTGCATTTGAATATAAAGGGGATAAAAAATATGCTAAGAAAATTTGATTATGAAAAAATACCAGTTGTTGAAGTTGTAAATGAAATCTTAGTCGATTGTGCTAAACGAGGTGCTAGCGACATCCATTTTGATCATTTACCAGATTATTTAAAGATTCGTATTCGTATTGACGGTAATTTAATCGATTATGCTGAAGTGCCTAATACTATCAAAAAGAACCTTATCACCAGAATTAAAATTATATCTGGTATGAATATCACAGAGTCACGACTACCACAAGATGGCGCAATTAAAACCACTTTGCAAAACATCGATCTTGATCTACGTGTATCTTGTCTTCCAACCAGTGAAGGAGAAAAAATTGTTATTCGTATTTTAGACTATTCAATGAGTTTAAGTGGTCTTGAACATTTAGGATTTAGTGAATCAAACTATAAAAAAGTATTAGAAATGATCAATGTCCCCAATGGCATTATTCTGGTTACTGGAGCAACTGGTAGTGGTAAATCAACAACAGTATATTCTATATTACAAAGACTAAATCGTGAGGAAACTAATATTATTACGGTTGAAGATCCGATTGAAATGGATATTGAAGGAATCAATCAAGTTCAAACCAATAGCGAAATTGGTTTAGACTTTGCAAGTGCTTTACGTTCAATCCTTCGTCAAGACCCTAATATTATTATGATTGGAGAAATTCGTGATACAGAGACTGCTAAAATAGCAGTTCGTGCTTCTATAACCGGACATTTAGTTTTATCAACTCTACATACCAATGACTCTTTGACTACTATCGAACGTTTACTCGATATGGATGTAGAGAGATATTTATTAAGTACTTCTCTAACAGGTATTATTTCACAAAAATTAGCACGGCGCCTTTGCCCTAATTGTAAAAAGTTACGACCTACTAATGAATATGAAAAAGCACTATTTAAAAAGATTCTAAACAAAGATGTCAATGAAATATATTCTGTAGAAGGTTGTGAAGAATGCAACAACGGATATCATGGTCGTATTGCTATTCATGAAGTATTAGTTATCAATCAAGATATTAAAGATGCAATCAGTTCTAACATGCCTAAAGAAAAATTTCGTGAGTTAGTATATAGTTCTGATGTTATCACTCTATTACAAGATGGTTTAGAAAAAGTTGTCAACGGAATAACGACTGTTGAAGAGATATTAAAAATCATCGAATTAGAAAACGATGACAAACTAGCTAAAGAAACTTCATTGAAAGAAGCAATCGAAGCAACAATTATTGCTAGTGAAGAAAATACCGATCAACCGACAGTTGCCGAACCGACACCTACTCAAAACAACATAGATATTTTAGATATTTAAAAAAGGATATAAATATCCTTTTTTCTTTTATAATTTTATTAAAAAATCAACTAACATATTAAAGTTAAAATTTGTTAGAAAAATAATAATTGCAGCCGCACTTAAAAACGGTCCAAATGGTACAACATTATCACTATTCTTAATTGTCATTATTAAAGCAATAGGCAGACCTATTATAGCGCCCAAAAAAATACAAATTAATGCATTAGGCCAACCTAATATCAATCCGAATAGAAATAATAATTTAATGTCCCCACCACCCATTGAATCACGTTTAAAAATAAAGTCACCAACTAATTTTAATATAAACATAATACCAAATGATATAAAGCCATTGAAAACAGACATAATTGTTGCTTCAAAACCATTAAATATTAGCATTATTAAAATTAATGCAACACTAGAAAAAAGCAACACTTCATCTGGAATAATCATATAACTAAAATCACTAACAATGATAATTAGTAAAGTTGAAATAAATATAATAGATATCAATAATTCAATAGACCAGCCAAAAATACAATAAGATAATGCAAACATTATTCCAGTTAGCAATTCAAATAAAGGATGAACCACAGAAATATTTGCTTTACAGTTTTTACATTTACCACCTAAAAAGATATAGGAAAGTATTGGAAACAACTCCCAAAAACCTAATTTGTGATTACAATTACTACAATGTGATGGCGGATAAATTATCGATTTGCCTTCCGGCAAACGACTCCCTACTACATTATAGAAAGAACCAAAAATTGTTCCAAAGATGAAGAAAACAATTGTATAATATAAATCCATGGACTACTCCTTCTATTGTACAGCATCATACATACTAAACATTGGAATAACAACTGCTAAAACAATAACACCAACAATAAATGTCAAGAAAATAATAAGAATAGGCTCTAAAAAAGCTTTTAAACGTGTAACTGTATTAGAGTGCAATTCCTGATAATAGTCAGCCACTTTTAACATCATTTCTGGCAATCGTCCAGTTTTTTCTCCGGTAACTAACATTTCATAAGCTGGAAGCGGGAAAGCCCAATGATCTTTAAATGCCGTTGAAATACTGTTCCCTCTAGCTAAATTACTAATTGTATCCAATATTAACATTTTATATATTTCATTATTGGTTACCTTGTTTAATACTTCCATACTATCAGTAATGAAAACATTATGTGAAAGTAAAGATCCAAACGTTTTTGTAAACATTGTCACTTCATTGTAAATGATAATATTTTTAATAACTGGTATATGCATAAATACCCATTGTGATATTGTCTTAACTGCTTTGACATGTTTGTATAGATATAAATATATTGCTAATAAAACAACAATTCCTAATAAAATAAAAATAATATACTTTTCTAAAAAATTACTAACCGCAATAACAAACAATGTAAATTGTGGAATAGCACTCGCATCCATACTTTCATAAATATCTACAAATTTTGGTACAACGAACATCATAATAAAAGTTACTACAGCTAATGCCACCACCAAAATAATTACTGGATAAGTTAAAGCACTAATCATCTGTTTTCTAGTTTTTTCTGTATTAGTGTAATAATCAGACATATCATCTAGCACTTCTGGCAATTCTCCAGTCATCTCTGCTGTTTTAACCATGTTAATTAACAACCGAGGAAAAAACTCCCCTTGTTTAGCCATAGCTTCACTAAAAGTTTCCCCCATTGTTAAATCATATATCATCATTCTAAAAGTCTTTTGATAATTACGGTTTTTCTTATATTGACGAGTTAAGATACGTAAGGCTTCAACTAATGTGATACCTGACTTTATATAAGTTGACAATTGAGTTAAAAAGAAAATTAAGTCTTTTGTCTTCATTTTTGTATTTAATGCACCAGTACTACTATATAAAGCATTAATCCACTTAGATGTCCTAATACTATATACCTCATAACCTTCACTGAGTAAGAACGAATGTACCTCTACTTTTGAATAAGCTTTAAATGTTCCTTTAATTACTTTACCTTCTGGATTTTTAGCTTCATATAAGTAGACTTGCTTTTCGGAACTTTTAACAGCATCGTCGCCTTCAAAATCAATCAACAAAGCTTGACGTTGAATTTCCTTTTTGTTATTTCTATTTTTAACAAAAGTTGAATTGTTATATTTTGCTTTAAACCATAGAGAAATAGCAGTTGGGAAATGAGCGATGCCATCAAATAACCCTTTTACTTTTTCTTTAAAAGATTTTTTCTCAATTTTTACATTTTGATTAGTATAAACATTCTCTTCTAACCTTTTACGACGAGCTTCCTTTTTCTCTTGTCTTAAGCGACGCTTTTCTTCTTTCCGCTCTTTTTCTAATGCATATTTCTGGATTTTGGCCAACTCGCGTTTTTTACGTTTTTCTTCCTCGATGGCAGCTAATTCTTTACGATGAGCAATTGCCTTATATTTAGCCTCTTCTAAAGTATCATTAGTTTCAGTAGTGTCAACAATTCTAGTATCATTATTAATGATTTCGCCAATTCTTTGATCAGTTAAGTTAATAGTTAAATTATCTTCGTCTATATGATTGCTTTGTGCTTTATGTTTAAAGATTTTCGCTTGAGATAAAAGGCGATATAACACAACAAAAGGAAAAGCAAAACCGTACAATATATACCGTAGCGCCCGATATACGCCATAACATATATATATAATCGCATAAAAATTATATAAAATAATTTTAAATGGAAGTTTAACGATAAATAATAAAGCTCGATACACAAAAATAAACGGTAAAAGTACAACCGGCTTATTCATTCACACAACCTCCAATCCCAATTATTCTCTTATACTATAAATTATAACATATTTTATATAAATGTTAAACTTTTTTTTACTAAAACATATAATAATTTAGAAAGGAGCCTATTATGAATTATTATCCATATTATTCATATTTCCCTACTGCTATCCCATCAAGCGCTCCTGCAGCAACTGGATTATTTAGTAGATTATTTCGAAACGGAATAAATTGGGGAAGTATCGTCAATAATACCCAAAAAACACTAAATATTATTAACCAAGCCATCCCCGTTGTTAAACAAGTATCACCAGTTGTTAAAAACGCTAAAACAATGTTTAAGGTCATGAACGAATTTAAAAAGGTTGATGTAAAACCTACTCAAAAAAACATTACACCTGATAATAACCAATCCAATAATACGACAATATCAAATACACAAACACAAACAACTACAACTAATGTTAATACCGTAGAAAGTGGTCCAACATTTTTTGCATAAAAAAAGTTATTCTATCTATCGAATAACTTTTTTTAATATTTTTAACTCACGTTTTAATTTAAAACGTTTTTTTAATTTAATAGTAGGAACTTTTGCAAGCAAACAATCAGTTTGTTCATATAAGAACTTAAAATAATCTATATAATGATCTTTATTAAGTAATAATTGAGGCCCAAATTGATATTCGACATTGTTATATCGTTTTACTCCTGGTTCGAATGTAATAACAACATAAAATTTTTTATCATAAACAACTTTTTCTTCGACAATTTTGAATCCCTTTTTAACTATTTGCCTACGCAAATAAGGTAAATCATTGTTAGCTTGTACAATAATTTTTTTACAATTATCTAAGTTTACACCAGTCAATATATCAATTATTGTATGAGATCCCATACCAGAAATAACAATTGTAGCATTCTTTTCTAATTGTATTCCCTCTAACCCATAATTAACCAACGTATTAATGCGATCATTCATTTTAAATAAAGCAATATTTTCTTTAGCCTTTGCAATGCACTTACTGCTAACATCACTAGCGCAAAATTTTAAATTGTTGTACTTTTGAGCTAAATATATGTCTAGAAGTGCATGGTCGCATCCAACATCATAAATAAAAGTATCAGTCTCATCTATTAAACTGGCAATTTTTTGTAATCGTTTTGAAAGATGCAAAATTAATCTCCAAGATAATCTTTCAATTTTCTAGAACGTGATGGATGACGTAACTTTCGCAATGCCTTAGCTTCAATTTGACGAATACGTTCACGAGTAACACCAAACATCTGTCCCACCTCTTCCAAAGTCCGTGACTTTCCATCTTCTAAACCAAAACGAAGTCGAATAACTTTTTCTTCGCGTTCTGTCAAAGTCAACAATACCTCAGAAATTTCGTCTTTTAATAATTCGTTAGTAGCATATTCTTCAGGACTCATATTACGTTCATCTTTAATAAAGTCGCCTAAGTGAGAATCATCTTCTTCACCTATCGGTGTTTCTAAACTGACAGGTTCCTGCGAAATTTTATATATTTCACGAATTTTATCAATTGAAATATTCATTTTTTTAGCCAATTCTTCTTCACTAGGTTCACGATTTAATTCCAAAGTCAATTGCCGTTGAATACGCGCTAATTTATTAATCGTTTCAACCATATGAACAGGGACACGAATTGTCCTAGCTTGATCGGCTATAGCTCGAGTAATAGCTTGTCTAATCCACCAAGTAGCATAAGTTGAAAATTTATAACCTTTTGTAACATCAAACTTTTCAACTGCTTTCATTAATCCTATATTACCCTCTTGAATAAGATCTAAAAATAACATGCCTCGACCTACATATCTTTTGGCAATACTAACAACTAAACGTAAATTAGCTTCGGCTAAACGCGCTTTCGCCTCTTCGTCACCAGCTATAATACGATCAGCTAGTTCTAGCTCCTCATCCATCGACAAAAGTTTAATTTGACCAATTTCTTTTAGATACATCCTAACTGGATCATTAATCGTTAAATCCTTCGTTAAAACCGAATCATCTAATAGTAATTTTTCACCACCATTACCATCGCTTTCATCTTCAGAAACAATCGCTATATTATTTTCATTAAATATATTATAAAGTTCATCTAAAGAGTCAGCATCTAAATCCAGTCCTTTTAAAGCTGCGGCTAATTCCTCATAAGTAATAAAGCCCTTTTCTTTACCAATTTTTACTAATTCGTTTTTTCTTTCCTCAAAACTTTTTATTTCATTTATCATTTTGCGTCTCCCCTTACTTTTAAATCTACTATCTTTTGGGCTAATTTAGCCTTTATAATAGGATCAGTTTCTTTCTTTATTTTTTCTTTCAAAGTATTAATTTCGAAATTCAAATTATACTCCCAAATTGTATTAATATAGTCGTTAATTTCTTCAATTGAATAATTATCTTTTAAATCAAGCATTTCAATTTGACCCAATGCTTCAATACTAGCATTATCCTTTAGTGAACTAATTAAATCAGCACTATTAATATAACCATATTTACTATAAAAATAACTAATCTCACGCGCTAAAGTTCGATAAACTTCATCTGGCATATATGTTATTTTTTTATCATATAAACGTATTACCTCAGTACTTTTCAACATATAAAAAATCAAATTTTGTTCTGCCTTTTGATACTTGTTTTTCTTTTTAATGTTTTTAGGATTAAAATTAGGTAATATAACATTATGATCAATTTTTGTTAATTTACTTCGTAAAAAGTCGATATCCAATCCAGATTCGTTACTTATTTTTTTTAATGTAATTTCCCTTAATACATCATCTGTAATAACATTTAAATCATCAATAACTTTATTTACATAGTTAGCAACATCATTTGGATTATTAAAATCTTTACCTTGTTTTAAATAATCTAACTTAAAATCAATCATACTAATTGGATGATTAATCTTTGCCATAAATTTTTCTTTACCGAATTTTTGAATATATTCATCAGGATCTAGGCCATTATCAAGCCGAACCACCTTTGGTGTAATTCCTAATTCACTAAATAACTCGCAACAAGACATAGTTGCTTTAGCTCCGGCTTGATCACCGTCAAAACAAAAAATAACGTCTCGAGCCATCTTTTTAATTAGTGAAGCTTGATTTTTAGTAACAGCAGTTCCCATAGTTGCAACAACATTGTCAACCCCAATCGTATAAGCTCTTATGACATCCATAAATCCTTCCATAACAATAACCGTATTCTTTTGTCGGCAACTGTTTTTAGCTCGATGATAATTATATAACAGTTCCCCTTTTTTAAAAATTTCCGTTTCTTTGGTATTAATATATTTAGAACTATCATCACTATCATATATCCGACCGCTAAAACCGACAACTTGTCCATTTAAATCATATAGAGGAAACATAACCCTATTATAAAAAATATCCATATAATTTGTTTTATACTTAACTATCAAGCCACTTTTAAGCATATCGCTAGTATTGTAATTTTTTCGAACTAATAACTGGGTCAATAAATTATTGTTAGTTATTGCTAATCCAATGTCGAATTCATGAATAACATTATCATCAATGTTCCGCTGTTTTAAATATTCTTTCGCTTTTAAACCAACAGCCGTATTAATATTATTTTGATAAAACTTAGCAGCTAGATCATATATTTCATATAAAACTTTATACTTATTAGTCGTAATATTATTTTTAGACAACCTTATATCAATATTAATTCCCGCTCGATCAGCCAACAACTTCAAAGCTTCGGGAAAATTAATATTCTCATAATCCATAACAAATTTGATAACATTTCCAGTAGCTCCACAAGAAAAACAAGTATATATCTGTTTTTCCTTTGATACACTCATACTTGGCGAATGATCATCATGAAATGGACAAACACCAAAATAATTTTTTCCACGTTGTGTCAACGGTAAATAACTTGATATAACATCAACAATATCATTACTACTTCTGATATTGTTGATTTGTTCGTTTGGTATTACTTCCATATTATCGAGCTCCCTAATAATAATATACGACAAATCTTTTAAATTTCCTTTTTTTATATACAATTTTTAAATTTTTTTACATTTTTGGATATATTAATAATAAAAGGAGAATAAAAATGAAATTAAAGAACTTAAAAATTGTAACCTGTATTATAACTATTAGTTTAGCATTTTTAACACATCATATTTATAGTTGGTTTCCAAATATCTTTACTAGTATCTTTTTCCCAGTCAATGAAAGTATTTGGGAGCACATGAAAATGCTATATACTACTATTATAATCGGCGAATTCATCGCTTATTTTATCATAAAATATTTTAAAATCAAGACAAATAATTTTTTATTAACTGTTTCCATTAAAGCATTCGTAAGTATCCCAATATTTTTAATAATTTATCTACCCATTTACTATATCTTTGGCGAAAACATGTTTATTAATATAACTGTCATGATTGTAACATTAATCATTGTTGAAATTATATCCTATTACCTTTTAAAATTTAAACCAATCAAGTATGGCGCTGTTTCTGCCATCATATTTATTATCATCTGTTATATAGGCTTAGCCGTTATGACTTTTTATCCATTAAAAAACACTCTTTTTTATGACACTAAAAATCATAGTTATGGTATAAATACTTATGAAATATAAAAAGACGTATATACGTCTTTTTACTTTATCAATCCCCAACCAGTAACAACATATCTACCACCTTGTTTCTTAGCTACAGAAGGAGGATTATTATATAATTGTCCATTTACAACTAACGATGTAGAATGACCACCATCTAAATTAGCCGCATTATAGGCCCCATATCGTTCCAAAACTTCAATCATATCGCGTAATGATGCACCATTAGTATAATTTTCACCATCAATAACCAAGAACATAACAACACCATCTTTACGTTGAGCAATTGCTGTACGTGGTGATGTTCCCCAAGGATCACCCACAATAGTCATCGATTTACCATTAACAATCAAAAATGGGCCAAACTCTAAACCATCACGAACACCTTTAGCCACAGCTTCGTCACCAGTTCCATTAAATAACAATAATTTATTATCTTGCGTAAAACCAATGATATTACCTGGATTATTATTTGTTCGCCATACAACTTTACTATCTTTTATGACATAACCTAAAGGAATTCCACTACCAGTACCAGTTGGATCTTCAAATCCACCACCATTGATACACACTAATCCTCCAGCACGGTTACACATTTTAGATACCTGTTCACCATACTTACTTCCAAAATTCTGCATAGCAATTAACTTAACTTTAGATGGATCATATATAGCAACCACATAACCAGTTGAATTACCTACCTTAATATCTATAATTTTATAATCTTCATTACCCGGATCACGAGTTAATAATTCTTTTTCATACTCATTTTTATAATTCTTCTTAGGTTTAGTATCAATAACAATTGAATCCAAATCTGTCTCTTCATCAATTGGTACAAAATAATTAGATGCTAATATATCTTGAACCATATCCTCGGTATAAAATACATAAGCTAAATACTGATGGCTCATTGTTTTCATTGCCGTATTAACTAATAAATTACGAAAATAACTAATCGGACCATAAGTTAAGAAAAAGCCAATAACTACTAATATATCCAAAATAATTAAAACAATTGTACTTTTTTTCATATTACACCTCTAACTTATAAGGATCAGTTACGGTCCCTTTTCCACTAGCCACTTTAACCTTGCCATTTAAAGTTATAACTGGTCGAACATCATATTCCTCTAAATAGCTATCTTGTGTTAATTTACTATCATAAGCTACCCATACTTTATCATTGTTATAACCATTAACTAACCAAAAAGCATTATCACTATCTATATAACTATGATTACTGTTTAGACTTAACGCAAAATCTTGAACCTCTAACAAACCAACTTTTACATTATCTAATTTGTCATCACAAGTTATTTTAGACAAACTAGTAACACCATCAACACACATACTAGTGTTTATCAAATATTTGTCATTTTCAGTCAGTTCATTAATAAAATTAGTATTCAAATATGTATAAATTGTTGAATTTTCAAATTCGTTATTTGCAGTATTAAAAGACATTACATTAATTCCTTCATCAAGTACCAATTTAACACTACCATCAGCATTTATAGATACAATACGCCATAGTTTATCACTATAAGTGACATAATTATTTTTCACATCGCCTTTAAAAACATACTCAGAATTAATCATATATAATCCTTCATTTTCATAAGCAATACCATTTTCACCTTTAATCGTCTGAGCAATATATTCAATTACCTTACCATCAACCTTCTCTGGTTTTAATTTATTATAATAATATATTAGACGTCCACCATATAATAAACAACACCCAACAATAATAACTATACTAACAATACGAAAAACCTTTTCCGCTTTCTTCATTCATTTCACATCCTATCATCAAACATTAAAATTATATCAAAATTCGACATCTTTAGCAACAGAAAAAAGAGACTAAATTAATTAGTCTCCATCTATATAAAACGCTAATGCATTAGCGTAGCCATATAAACAAGTATGATTTAAAATTTATTATCAAAACTTTTTAACTTGTCAATCATACCTGTAAACCTAAAATTAGCCAATAATAGCAATAATAATCTGTAAATACAGTTGACCTACTTTTAATATATCCATTACTGCCAAATTATATTCATTAATTAAATATTTTTACAATTATTATCCTGGTTATCTATTATATAAAATATGATTATTATAAGTTTTGGTATAGGCTATTAAATGAATATCATTAAATTATTTTGTATATAATTTATGACATTCTCTTTTATGGATTAGTTGTCCTCACATTATAATTATCATTTTTTAATTTTATTTCTACACTTCCATTAAAATCCGTTCTAAAAACATTACAATCAGCTAATATATCTAAAACACTGTCTTTAGGATGACCGTATATATTGTTTTTGCCTACTGATATTAGACAATTTTTAGGATTAATCTTATCTATAAACACCTTGCTTGTTGAAGTATTTGACCCATGATGTCCTATTTTTAGGAAATCTATCTGTTCTAAATTATATTTATCAATGACATCTCTTTCTTTTTTTATTCCAGCATCTCCCATAAACAATATTTTTTTATTATTTAGTTCTGTATATATTACAGAACTATTTTCATTCTCATTATTATAGTCTTTGGTATTTAAAAAATAAAATTTATCTTTACCTATATTTAAACTATCGATATTTTGATAATATGAAATCTTTTTCCTCTTTAAAATTTTTACAAGTTCTAACTCCAAATCATTAAAAACACCAACATTAAAAACTACATTCTCTATTTTAAATTTCTCTACTAAATTAATTGCTTCACCCATATGATCATAATCTCCATGTGTTAAAATCATATAATTTAGTTTATTCAGACCAATCGACTTAAAAAACGGAATCAATTTAGTAATTGCTAAACTACTACTTTTACTATACATATTACCTCCTGTATCAATTAATAAACTTTTATTTGAAGCCGTTGTCAACAACAAACAGTCACCTTGCCCGACATCAAGCATATAGAGCTTGTTAGTAAAATCAAATAATCTAATATTATGATGAAACAAAATCACTGCTATCAAAACAAAAAAATAACTATATTTTCTTTTAAATAACATATGGATAACTAAAAATACCAATATATAATAAGCTATTATTATTTCAAAAGACGGTTTGGCTAACGATATCTTGAAAACATCTAAACAATTTAAACTACTAATTAGCAATTCTAAAGCTTTAATTAACCAAGAATAAATATTATCTAATCCCGGAAATAATAAACATATAAAAGCACCCGGAAACAATAAAAAACTAACATACGGTATTACAAATAAATTTACTAAAGGTGTTAGTAAATTTATTTCGAAAAAATTGTAAACTAATATTGGTATACTAATCAAAAAGCTAATTATCGAAATAAATAAACTTAGTTTTAATTTTCCTTTAATATTTTTAAGTCTCTCTTGATATAACAGTAACGAAAACGAAATCATATAACTAAAGACAAAACCAACATTGTAAACCGCATATCTATTTATAATTAAATTAATTATACAAATTACAATTAAATACCTTATTGGTTTTTGCTTTAACCCCAAAATTTTATCGAGAGTTAAACATAAGAATAACGAAACAGCCCTAATAATCGATGGTGACATCATAAAAAGACTAGTAAAAAGAAGAATAAAAACCGTAGTAATAATCAATTTTATTTTTGGATTTTTAAGAAAATAATTTAGAAAAAATAAGATAAAACCTGATAAAAAAGAAACATGCATTCCAGACACCGCAAACAAATGACTAACCCCAACAGAGCGATAAGCACTAATAATATCATTATCAATATAACGACTATCACCTAAAACAAAAGCAAATAAATATCCTTGCGAACGGCTAATATTCGATATACGTTGTATAATTTTATTTTTTAACATTAAAACAAAATTAGAGTTATTAGAAACTTTTTCAACTTTATCAATATCAATCGAATAATAAATCCTCTTACTTAATAAATATTTACGATAACTAAACAAATTAAAAACAGTATTATCATTAGGTCGTTCTAATGTTCCATTTACACATATCTCATCCCCTAAATGGTAATTATCATCAAAATTGTTTTTCACAGTTGAATTTTTAAAATAAAAATTGCCGATAACTTTCTCACGACTTTTAATTTCCATTGTCACCTTATCATTGTCAGAAATAAGATTTTTGATTCTACCACAAATTTTCTTTTCGTTGCCACTATAAACACTGTTATTTTTGCAAAAGATAATATTAAAAATCAATATAACGATTAATAGAAGTATAACTTTATCAAAGACAGATATATTCTTTAATTTTTTCAAAGACTAATTCACCAATACCACTAACATTAATAATGTCCTCGATCTTATCAAAGTTTCCATTTTCATCACGGTATTTAATAATGGCATTGGCTTTGCTTTCACCGATACCTGGTAAATTCATCAACTCTTCTTTGTTAGCTTTATTGATAGAAATAGGAAAACTAATATTTTCTTTCTTTTCACTACTATTTGTTACCTTATTATCAATACAAGCATCATTCTCTAACTTTGGACAAATACACTCTTTTTCAATAATTTTAATCGCCATATCCCCTTCTAGCATCTTGCCAATTTCATCCTTAGTATAAATAATTATAACCATTTCATCAGTTATTTTTTTACTTAAATTAATAATACTATTATCAGCCGTATCTAATAACCCTCCCGCCTTGTTAATTGCGTCAATAACTCGGCTATCTCTGTTCATATTATATACACCCGGATTTTTAACAGCGCCCTTTATATCAATTGTTATTTTAGTAGAAACACCATCTTCCTTTTCTTCTACTATATCAAAATGCTCCAACTTTTGAATATCGTCGTCTTTTTCATTAAATTTAAATTGGTATATGGATATCAATAACAAAGTTATTAAAATAATTGCTCCAATTATAATATATAGCCGATATTTAAAAAATAGTTCTATTATCTTACTTTTCATATTAATTATCACCCATAAATAACATACTTTATTCAAATGTAAATTCCTTCAAAAAAAATAGATAAAATTATCTATTTTTTACAGTGCTGTTAGCTATTATTTTTTAACAATTTATAGTTGTAAGGAACGCCTTCTCTAACAGAAACCTCAACAAATCTATAATCTTTAACATCTATATCTTTACTTAAATACCCACCATTAACTAAATCATCAAGCTCTATAACAATATTACTGTCATTTTCAATTTGTGTCTGAAAATTATTACGATTATCTTTAATATAATCGTCAGCAGCGCTATACACAATTTTACGATTTGCCTCACTTAAACTAGTATCTACCTTTTTCATTTGATTTAAAATAGCAGGAAAAACGACTAATCCTAAAATCCCCAAAAGAACAATAACGCCCATTAATTCAATTAAAGTAAAACCTCTTTTTGTCATTTATTTTACCCCCTTAACCTTTTTATCAGTTTCAATATGAATTCGCTGGATAACAGCTAAAGAAACAATTAACGATAATGTAAATGATCCTCCATAAGACAAAAATGGAAGTGGTACCCCTGTTAGTGGTATAAGTCCAAATAAACCACCCAAGTTAATAAATATATGCATAAATATATAAATAGCAACGCCTAAACAGATATAGCGTCCACGAATAGTATTGGCTTTACTTGCTAAATTTAAAATTTGTTTTATAACAATGATCCATAAAATAAAGATAACAATATCCCATAATAAACCACACTCTTCAGTAATTATGGCAAAAACCGAATCGGTATGCGGTTCAGGTATATATGAATACTTTTGCTTACTCTTACCGATACCTAATCCAAATAAACCACCATCATTTATCGCAATAAAACCATTACAAGTCTGATAACCGCCTTCTTCATAATTACTACAAGGATTGAAAAAATTAAAACGGTCAAGTTGTTCTAAAGATAAAACATCTTTTTTCCCAACCACCACAATAATAAATAGCATGCATATCCCTAAACCTAAAAGTAATAAAATCGTCTTAAATTTTTCACTGCGTAAAATAGGACTAGCTAAAAACATTCCGCCAAAAATACATAAAATAATAAACATCGTCCCAAAGTCTTTTTGAAAAAATATAATCAAAGGGAATACTAGCCCAACAGCTAAAATAATTGCAATCATATCATAATGATTTATCTTTTTATCACGTAATTTATAGTAAAACGCTTCAAATAACAACGCTAAACAAACAATAATTACAGGTTTAGCAAACTCACTCGGTTGCACCGAACCAATCACAGGCAACACCAACCAGTTTTGACTTCCTCTCTTAAAATCTCCTGTTAACGATAAATAAATAAGCATTCCGCCAATAGCTAAAAAAGCTAGGATTGCCCATTTTTTATAATCTTTAGTATCTATATTTAAAATAATTAATGAAACTATCACGCCAGCAAATAATATTTTAATCTGTTGATAAAAATAATAGTAAAGTGGATAATCATAATTAATACTTTCACGACTCGAAGCAGTAACAATATTTAAAAGTCCAAACGTAAATAGAATAATTGTAGTAATTAATAATTTTTTATCCATATGAGATATTAATCTTGAAAACTTTCTAATTACTAGTTTCATATCTTATCACCTTACATATAATATAATAACATATATTTAAATATTTGAAAATCAATTATTTAAAATATGGGTATTTTCTATAACTCAATATATACATTAATAATAAAATATATTAGGTTAGATAAGGAGGTATATATATGTACTATTATGGTGGATATCAAGGATATGGTTGCGGTAATCAATGCGGTTGTGGCGGCGGATATGGTTACGGTGGTGCTGGCTACGGTGCTGCTATAATCTTAGTCTTATTTATTCTTTTAGTAATTGTTATTGGTGCCCGCATCGTTAATTAACCTAAAAAAGGAAGAAAGCCTTCCTTTTTTTTCTTTTTGTGGTAAAATATATAAAGAAGTTGAGGTGATTATATGTTTAAAAAATTAGATATACTTGATGAAAAGGATAAACGTTTACGACAAATTAGTAAAGACATAACCTTCCCAATTACTAAAAAAGATCGTGAACTAATCCAAAGAATGATCGATGAATTAACGTATAGTCAAATCGAAGAATACGAAAAAAAATACCATTTAAGACCTGGCATGGGTCTTGCTTATCCACAATTAGGTATTAATAAACGTGTCATCGTTATCGTCCATGAAGTTGATGATGGAATATTTGATAATTATGTCGTATTGAATCCAAAAATAGTTAGTAACTCAGAGGAAATAATTGCAGCAGAAGCCGGCGAAGGTTGTTTGAGCGTTAATCGTGAAGTAGATGGACATGTGCCACGTTATGCTAGAGTTACAGTTGAAGGTTATGACGAAGATGGCAATAAAATTAGAATTCGTGCTCGTGAAGAATTATCAATTGCCTTCCAACATGAAATTGACCACTTAAATGGCATCCTCTTCTATGATCGCATCGATAAGAAAAAGCCATTTTATTCTGAAGACGAAATGCGATTAATTTAAAAAGAGATTTTATAAATCTCTTTTTATTTTATATCTTCAAGTCTTACACTTACCAACTTACTAACACCAGATTCTTGCATTGTAATTCCATAAAGCAAATCAACATATTCCATAGTTCTTTTTTTATGGGTGATAATAATAAATTGTGTTTTTTCTTTCATCATCTTTAAATATTGACCAAAACTATCGACATTAGCCTCATCTAAAGCTGCTTCAACCTCATCTAAAATACAGAAAGGAACTGGTCGCGATTTCAAAATAGCAAATAATAAGCTGATGGCAGTAAAAGTTTTCTCTCCACCTGATAATAACGATATACTAGAAAGTTTCTTCCCAGGTGGTGAGGCTACAATTTCAACACCAGTTTCTAAAATGTTGTTAGCATCTGTCAATTTTAAATCAGCATTACCCCCTTTAAACAGTTCCTTAAAGGTTATTGCAAAATTCTTACGAATAATTTCAAAAGTGCTAATAAATTCCTTTTCCATTACTTTATCCATTTCTTTTATAATGTCTAAAAGAGTAACTTCTGCTTTAGCTAAATCATCACGTTGTCCAATTAAAAACTCATAACGTTCACTAATGCGATCATATTCTTCGGGAGCCGCTAAATTAACAATTCCTAAATCATTAATTTTTCTTTTTAAATTGCTAACACGATTAGTCGCTTCTTTGCTATCAATTTCTAATTTATATAAACTAATGGCTTTTTCATAAGTCATGTTATATGTTTCACCTAGAGTATTAAGTAAATTATCCAACTTAACATCACTACGATTAACATCAATTTCTAATTCTTTTAATTCTTTACTCTTGGCAATAAAGGCACTATTGTCTTTCTTTAAGGAATATTCAAACTTTTCTAATTCATCATTAAGATTAGTGCGCAAATTAGTAGTCTCCTGTAACGCTGTTTTCAAATTATTTAAATTTTGCTCTTCTTGGTAAAAAGCCTCGATAACATTTTGTTCCTCTTCACTTAAAGAATTATCCAACAATCTATTTATATCACTTATCTCGTTTTTAATATTATTTAATTCTTGTTTACGGCCATTAATAGAAGATGATAACACAGTGATATTTTCATTCAAATTGATCATTTCACGATTTATAAGATATAACTTATCCTCTTCTGCCTTTAAATTATAATCAATTTCATTAATCATATTCTCCAAATTTTTAATTCTTCCAATTAAATGTTCATTATCTTTTAACAAGTGTTCCAATTCGTATTTGTCATTAATAATATTTCTTTTTACCGTTGAGCGACCGCCCGTAACTGAACCACCAACATGTAATAATTCTCCATCCAATGTTACAATTTTATAACGATGATTAATAATTTTAGCAATATAGTTAGCATGATCGATGGTATCGACAACTAAAACATTACCCAACTGGTTTTTAATAATATTATCAAATTTTTCTATAACTTTAACCAAAGAACTAGCAACACCAACAAATCCTATTTCCTGCTTAATTAAGTTAATAGTTTCATTATCAACATATTTAGGTTTAATTAAATTAAGTGGAAAAAAAGTAGCACGCCCTAAATTATTATTTTTTAAATAATTAATAGCGTTTTTAGCCGCCATTTCATTTTCTACAATAATATTGGAACTAGCCATACCAAGACTAGTAGAAATCGCTATACTATAAGTCTCTGGGACCTCTATTACTTTACCAATAACACCATGTATACCAGTTAATTTTGGATTATTTAAAACCTGTTTTACCGTATAGGGTAAATTATTATTATCTTCAATCAATTGCTTTAAATTATCAATCTTTAAATTATTACTATCTTTTTGCCTAATTGCATGAAAAAGATTTATTTCCACTTCTTTTTTCTTATTCTTCTGCGCATCAATAACATTTTCTTGCTCTTTATATTTAGCGAACTCTGTTTGATATTCTTTCTTTAGTCTATTCAATTTATTCTCATCATTAATTAAATCATTATTTAATTTCAATTCCGTTTCTTTCAAACTAATAAGATTATTATGTTTTTTAATATCGGCAACTTGATATTTTTGGCGTTCTAGAATAATTGCTTTACGACTATTAATTTGCTCAACGACTGATGTTTTTGTTAATATCTGTTGTTGTAATTTAGCAATCTCGCTATCAAAATTATTTAACTCTAGTTTATACTTCTCAATCTCCGCCTGTTGCGTTGTATTAGAAGTATTTATACTTATTAACTCTTTTTCTAACACTTCGATTCGTTTCTTTTTATCTTGATAATCATAATTAATATTTGTGATATCATTAGCGATCAAGGCTACTTCGATATCTTTAAGCTCATCTTTGTAGGCGATATATTTAACAGCTTTTTCTTTTTGTTCCCTTAATGGTTCCACTTGAACTTCTAACTCCCTAATAATGTCATTAACACGGTCCATATTATCGTGAGTCCGATCAAGTTTTCTTAAAGCTTCTTCCTTACGTCTTTTATATTTTAATACTCCTGCCGCCTCTTCAAAAATTACACGACGTTCTTGTGGCTTGGTAGCAATTATTTCCTCAATTTTACCTTGTGATATAATGTTAAAACTTTCCTTACCAATTCCACTATCTAACAAAATATCAATAATATCCTTTAGACGACACCTTTCTCCATTTAAATAATACTCATTAGTGCCATCTCGGTAAACTCTTCTTTTTATAGAAATTTCATTAAAGTCTAAATTAATATACTTATCACTATTATCAAAAATCAAAGTCACACTAGCACTGTTAGCAGCGTTACGACTTTTACTTCCAGAAAAAATAACATCAGTCATACTACCGTCACCACGAAGAGATTTGACAGATTGTTCTCCTAAAACCCACCTTACAGCGTCAACAACATTGCTTTTACCACTACCATTTGGACCGACAATACCAGAAATACCATCGTTAAAATCAATATTAATTTTATCAGCAAACGATTTGAAACCATGTGCTACTATCTTCTTTAAATACATATTATCACCCTACAAAATATATATAAATTATACTATATAAACAAAAAAAAGACAATTGTCTTTTTAACCGACTAATATATCGGAGATTATTTCACCGACTTCTTTAAAACTGTCACAAATATAATAATAACGATCTTTAATTATATTGGTTTTATTACTGCCCACTTTAAAGATAATCATCTGATAATTACCAGATTTTTCTATTTCAGCTTCAACGTGATATCGTCTATATTTTTCTACTAATGAATCACATGCAGCAGAAGATAAATCACCATAAATAACAACACTATCATTAGTTATAAAAATACTATCTTTTACAAAAGTTTTAAGATATCCCTCAACGTGTTGATAATCACATATTATTTTATTTAACTTTTTATGCCCAAAAATTTTTCTGATATTTTTAAGATCAATATTTTTAGTTTTACCACTATTATTTTCATAATTAACCTTAGAATAATTATTGTTGTTTAATATATCACACGTAATAATTTCATCATTATTTTTAATTTGAGATAATAATGAACTGTCATTTAATCCAATAACCAATAATTTACCAACCGTTTCATTAATAATCGTCTTTAACCTTGCTTTAATCATTTTATTCATCTTATCACCTACTTTATAATATCATTTATAACATATGAAGCACATAATAACCCCGCAGTTGCTGGAACAAATGCATTAGATCCAATTGCACCATCGTTATTTCTTATTGGTCTTTCTTTGCTACAAACAACCATAACTTTAGATTTTATATGCTCGTCTTTAATCATTTTCCGAATTACACGTGCTAATGGATCATAACTTGTTTTACGAATATCAACTATTTCTAATTGACTAGGATCTAGTTTATTACCAGTACCCATTGAAGAGATAAAACTAATTTCTCTTTGAATGCATTCTCTAATTAAGGCTTTTTTGGTGCTTAATGTATCACAAGCATCAATAACATAATTAACATCATAATTGAATAATTCCCCAATATTTTCCGGTGTAATAAAAGAGCACACCTTAATTACCTGACACCGTGGATTTATATCTTTTATTCTTGCTTCCCACACATCGGTTTTATACATATTAACATTAGAATGAAGTGTCATTAATTGTCGATTCAAATTAGTAATGTCAACTTTGTCATTATCGACAATAATCACACACCCAATCCCAGATCTGACTAAAGCTTCAACAGCATAACTTCCAACGCCACCCAAGCCTAAAACTAAAACCGTCTGTTTAGAAATACATCTAAATTTATCTTGCCCTATTAATAAGTTCAAACGATTAAATTGATCCATTACTATCACCTTCCCCATTATAACAAAAAACTATCAATTTTGATAGTTTTTACATTTATTCATAACCAATTGCTTGTTATTATTATCACATTCTTTTGAAGATGACAAATTTATAACTGCCGAAAACAACACTTCTTCACAAAGTTTATCTATAGCTTTTTTAATACCGCGAGCCCCATTTTTTGATTTTTCAGCTTCAATAGCAATATCCATCAATTGTTCATCACTCAAAACAAAGTTATATCCTAATGCTGAAAAAAATTCTTTTTGTAACAAATAAGGACTAAGTTTGGAATCTTTCATAATACGCATAAAACTATAAGTATCTAATTTATTTGTTTGATAAAGGGCCGAAAAACGTCCCATAAATTCTGGCATAAATCCATATGTAATATAATCTTCAGTTTCATATATAATTTTTTCGGTATCAGTTGACCTATTAGAATCATTGCCAAAACCTAAAGTAGATGGACTTATTCTTTTTGCAGCAATTTGTTCAATACCGGCACAAGCCCCCATTACTACAAACGTTAATCGTGATGTATCAAAAACAACATTTTCCCCTTTTTTTCGATTAATAACAATTTTTTTACCCTCCATTAAAGTTAATAGAGCTGATTGGACAGCCTTTGTAGTCACAGTTGCATTATTATCAGGGCAAGCTAACTTATCAATTTCATCAATTACAACTACCCCTGTTTCCGCTTGTTCTAAGTTCTCCTTGCAAGAATCATATAAATCATAAATAATACTATTGACGTCCTCGCCAACATATCCGGCAGCTGTAAAATCGTTAGCATCTACTTTAATATATTTAATACCTAAACGTTTCGTAATTTCATCAACCATAAAGGTCTTACCTGTACCAGTTTCACCATTAATAAAAATATTACTTTTCATTTTACTAATCTTATCTTTTGGCAAACCAGAATTATTTAAACGATGATTGGCTACAATATGGGCAAAAACACCTTTTAAAACATTATCCTGACCTATAATAGTACCACATAAATCGTTATACATCGCTTGCAAATCATTTTTATCCTTTTTATCATTAAAGATATCTTCAAAAAACATTTTATTGCACACTTCAATAACATTTTTATTTTTAACTTTTTTCAACATAATTTCGCCTATTTCATCAGAAAAATACAATTGATAAAAATCAGAATATTTTTCTAATAATAAATCGGATAATAAATCATCTAATTTTTTATTTGGATTTTTAGCAATCAACGGCTCAATATCATAAACACAAACTGTATATTCATCATCAATAGATTGAGGGAATATTTTATATTTTTTATCTTCACAAACAAAATTATCACCGTCAGAATAACCCACAACAATATCACATGGATGATAATAATATTTATTATACTTACTTGAATGTTTCATTTCGTATATAACGGCATATTTAACTTTTCCGCACATAAAACCACCTTGTGTTAATATTATAAACATTTTTGAGAAAAATGCAATAAAAAAAGACCAGATAATGGTCGCTTTTAACGATAAAACCTAGTCTCCCAGGTGGGCATCACATTATTAACCTTAGGATCCCTAAATTAATAGGTCTTCAACACAGCTAATAAATTAGACTCCCAATCGTTATAAATTAGTAGGTTTTTCTAAGTAAGCCAAACCAATTATCTAGTCACTTATATTATAACACATATCCATTTAAATATCCAATATTTTTATTTTAACATTATCAATTGTACTTTTTATGCTATTGTTTAAGTTTTCAAAAAGACTAACTAACGAACTAATCATCTCATCTATAGTTATACCATTATCAACATCATTAAGACACTTTTGACGCTTTTCTAAAATGCCATCGATAACCATATTAACAAAGTATTCATCATCTACAACTCTCAAAGCATTCTGTAACTCAGACCACAAATTATTAAACTCTATATAACAATTATTATATTTTGAAACAAAATTGTCATCAACCTTTAATCCTCTATTACCTAGTACTAATGTTAAAAGACTTATAAATCGTTGTTGTCGATATAATTGTTTCAACTTATCCATATATTCTGAACTGTCTTCATTCTTAACAGAACCTATACACTTAATTAAATCATCTTCTGTAAAATCAGCGTCATAAGTAATATATCCATGATTACATAATAATGAATATATACGATATATTTCTTTAAACGAAAAAAACACATCACTATCTAACACATGCCTCATAATAGTCGGTTTACAATTTACATTAAATCCCGATTCAATAGCTGTTTTAATTACATAGATAATAGCATTATCATTGACACCACCTTTTGAAATCGTGACTGTATTATCATTCAAGCAATTTTCTATGCTTTTTAATAATCTAAAACTATCATGCTTAAATACAGTAAAAAATATATTTTGATTTATATTATACTTATACTTATCAAAGGGTACATTCTCAAATACAGTAAAATCAGTTAATCTTTTAAAAATAGGTGTATACTCATAAAAGAAAATATATTTTTCTGTTTCTGTAACCAATTTTTTCACCGACTGATAAGGCATATTGTGTGACAAAGGTACTTCAGCCTTATCAGCTCTAAGTTTAGCTTTATTATGTAACGCCTCTATTAAAGATAATATATCCTCACCGTTAATGTCATCCAATTTATAATTAAATCCCAAATCCACTAAAATTTTAAAAAGAGATATTGTATTACTTATACTAGAATTATTAACATCAGTTACATTAAAAAAATATTTATATAAAATTTTATGCATTAATGTTTGATATTGATAATTAACCTGATTTATGAATGGCGTTATTAATTGATAAGGTTCTAATACATACTTTACAAGGCATATACACCTATTTATAAAATTTATACTAAAGCCATTATTAATAGCAATATGCAAAAAGTTATTGCCTTTATCATCTTGTTCCATAATTAAATCATTACATTTTGACTCATTGCATAAATATAAATAAGCTTTGATAGCATTATACGTTCCATCTTCATTATGAATTTCAGAAACAAAGTCTTTTAAAGATAATGTATTATTTAAAAATATAAGTTTACTTTTCAGTATCCTAGTATTTTTTCTATTATCATCTGTCATTTTTAATATGATTGATGAAACTGTTTCCTTTTTATTCATTTTTTTCACTTCCTTTTGTTAAAACAAGTGTTCTATTTACTTTATCTTCAAATAAACTAATTAGATATTCCTTTAAATCTGTTAAAATATCTTTTTCCGATATCGTTTCATTAAATATAATATTCATACTATATTTTTCTTTCATAAAATTACAGAATGATTGAATAAATTGGTACTCATTACCAAGTTTCAAAAACTTCCTAAAATTCTTAGTTGTATCCGTGAGAGTTTTTAATATGTCATCACTTAAAAGAACTTCATTACTAATCCCAAAATTTCTAAGGGCATCATTAAACATAATTCTAAATCCATCTAAACGAATTTTATCATAAAGTTCACTACGTCTAACTCCATCATTTAAAAAATCAAATAAGCTTCGACGACTTTGTAATATTCTAATATCTTGACGCAAATTATCATAACCATATTTACTAGCTATTACATAGATATCTATTATATCTTTGAGAGGACGGTTTTCTTCCATCATAGCTAAAACAAATGATTTACTAAAATCGGTATCTAAACACCCTATTGATGCCATTAATTCGATAATTTGTAAGATATAACTAATAGGATATCCTTTAAAAATCGCATCGGTAATAAAATTATTACCATCTATTTCAATTACCGGATTGCACCCGATGGATAATAACTTTTTAATACATAATAAAGTTCGATCTACAACTTCATCATTCTTAGGATTAGTTGTCTGACAAATAAGTAGGGAAACGGAATAAACAATAAATTTTAAATTCAAACTATTGATTAAATCATCTTTATTTGAATCTAAAATCAACTTAGAAAATTCATCATTATTATATCGATAATAAATACGAGCTATGGAATCTAAGCTAATTTTATGAGAAACATCGATGCGCTCTGTAGCCAAATCTAAAATACTATCATTATTATTGTTTCTTTTAGAAACATCAAAATTATAATAATCTATTAAAATATCAAACAATTCAATTATTTCATCATATTCGAAATAATTATTCCATTTTAAGATGGCACTATGAACTAAGGTATTTCCTTCGTTATCAACACTATTGGCATCTATATATTTAGTAAAAAAGTCTTTATCTCTCAAAATTTGTATTATCAAATCTAAACCATATGTATCCAAACTTCTTTGTAAAAACGTTCTTCCTAAACTATCTTTAGTATTAGAATCAATCCCTAAAGTAATTAACTTCTTTATACCCTTTAATACCAAATCTAATCGATAATTATCTTGCACAACAAGTAAATGTAAAAGACTATTACCATCACTTTGATAATTAATACCACCAAATTTTTTATTAATAAATTTAATAAATTCATCATCCGATTTAGAAGTTAGTGAAAATAATTTTTTTATATTTTTATTAATATCCATAGAAAATCCCCCTATTTTCCACTAGATAACTTATAAGTTTTAATTTCATCTATACACTCATTGTAGTATCTATAAAAAAAATCCTGAACCAAGGATGCAACTGTCTCCTCAGTAATTATTAAACGTTCATTATTTAAACTGTTTTTTTGATTTTCTAGTGCTTGTTCAACAATTAATTCCATAAAGTCTATTTTAACCATATCTGATAATGAATATTGTCTTTGAATAATAGCGTGTAACCTAACTACTAATGAATATATCCTATTCCAACTGTCGATATTATCTACAAGGAGTTCTATATCATTGCTTTTACATAACTGTTGAAATTTTTTTATAAACTTATATTTTTTATCCTCAATCAAAATATTTTTAGTATCATGATTTATTAATCGCTCTTTATTCATGTGGGCGTATGTATAAGCATCTATTTCAAAACGATTAAATAATGGCTCAAAACCCTTATTCAAAAAATATTGATAAATATTATAAACTGAACCCGAATAATTATCTACTAATAAAGCTTTATTGACAATTTGATGACAATTATCCACTCTAAAGCCATAATTAAATAACTCCTCTAAAATAGATAAAATAAACTTCTCACTTTTTCCTTTTATCAAACTAAATATAAGGAGATTACAGCCCAATTTATCTATTGATAAATCATTTGAAAAACTATTTTTATTTAAAGTTATTTGGCGTAATAATCTCTTAATAGATTTTAGTGCTAAATCTTCTTCGATAGCACCACATTTAACGATTAAAGTATCAATAGGATCAGTTATAAATTGATTAATAATGTTTAAATTTTCCTCATCATTGTCGGTCAATTGTTTCATCAATAAATCAACATGTTCTAAATACAATAACTCACGAAATTTTATAAGTGCATCATAAAATGCTCTGTTTTTAGCAACTAATATTTTTGCAATTTTATCATTCAAAACATCCATAATACTTTTATGATTATCATCAATAGTATTAAGATTAAATTCTTTTCGATTTAAAATAATATATAATAAATCTAAATCATCATTATTATTAGCATGATTCAAAATATCACTTTTTAAAATCATATGTATAATAGTTTCGTCGTGATTATTAAGGTGGTTGACATCGAAGTTCATATTGCGATTGCAATACATATACTTAACCAAATTTATACTATAGCCCGTTTTAATTGCTAACATAGGTAAATTATTACCATCTTTATCAACATATTTTAAAATGCCCCTAAATTTACTATAACTAATATACGACAAAAATCTTTTTACCCCTACTTCATCATATTTTTCACTTATTATCTTGACTAATAAATCACTTAGATTTTGTTGATTAAAGTTATTTTTACCACATTTCGATATAATAATTTTTTCATCATTTGTATAGTAACCCGTAAGGCCTTTTAACAATTTCTTTACTTTTTTATCCATGCTTATCTTCCTCTTTGATAAATTATTTGTTATTATAACATTCAGTTTACTAAAAAACAATAAAAAGATTGATTATAATCAATCTTTTTCTACCTTTATTCCTATTTCATTTAATTGTTTTTGATCAACTACATTAGGTGCTTCACTCATTAAACATGATGCACTAGCTGTTTTAGGAAAAGCAATAACATCACGAATATTACTCGTTTTAGTCAAAATCATAACTAAACGTTCTAACCCTAACGCTAATCCACCATGTGGTGGGGTTCCATATTTTAAAGCATCAACAAAGAAACCAAATTTACTATCTATTTGCTCTTTAGTTAATTCCAATGCTTCAAACATTTTTGATTGGACCTGTTCGTTGTGAATTCTAATTGATCCACCACCTGCTTCGTAACCATTAATTACGATATCATAAGCCTTAGAATAACAATGAGCTTTATCGGTTAATAACTTATCAATATCCTCATCCTTAGGTGCTGTAAATGGATGATGACAAGCTAAAAAACGATTCTCTTCGTCGCTCCATTCAAATGATGGAAAGTCAGTAACCCATAAGATAGCATAAGCACTATCGTCAATTAAATCCAATTCATTAGCAATCTTTAACCTTAAAGCGCCTAATGAATTTTTAACTATATTATATTTATCAGCTATTATAAAAACTATATCATTATTTTTCAAATTTAATTGTTCTATTATCTTTTTTTGCTCATCTTCACTAATATTCTTTAATGAACCACCAAATTCATTATTGATATACTTTATAAATCCTAAACCCTTAGCGTGATAATTTTTAACAAAGTCTGTTAACTTATCAATATCTTTACGAGAAAATTTATCAGCTGCATTTTTAACCACTATAGCATTAACAATTCCATCATTATCAATAACACTTTTAAACATCATAAATTCTGTCTTACTAAAAATGGACGTTATATCCTCAATTAACATTTCAAATCGCATATCAGGTTTATCACTGCCGTATTTAGCCATTGCTTCATCATATGGCATACGAATAATCTTCGCTGGCAAATCAACATTGATAGTATCTTTAAAAACCTTACGCAATAAATTTTCCGTCACGTTCATAACATCTTCTTCATCCACAAAACTCATCTCTAAGTCTACTTGTGTAAATTCTGGTTGGCGATCAGCTCTTAAATCTTCATCACGAAAACATTTAGCAATCTGATAGTATCTTTCAAAACCAGAAACCATCAATAACTGTTTAAAAATTTGTGGTGATTGCGGTAAAGCATAAAAAGAACCTTTATTAACTCGTGATGGAACCAAATAATCTCTGGCTCCTTCGGGTGTACTTTTACATAAAATTGGAGTTTCTATCTCAATAAAATCTAAATCATCTAAACAAGCACGGATACTTTTGACCACTTTAGATCGCATTATGATATTGTTCTTCAAACTATCACGTCTTAAATCCAAGTAGCGATATTTAAGGCGTGTATCTTCAAGGGCAGTCGTATCATCAGTTATTTCAAAGGGAATTTCCTTTGAAGTATTTAGTAATACTAAATTAATAACCTCTACTTCAATTTCACCCGTCGGTATATTTAAATTTTTACTTTCCCTTTCAACAACAATACCAGTTACTTCAATAACATATTCCTTACCCAAAGAGGTTGCTAATTCATAGTTTTGATTTTCCGGTTTGATTACTAATTGAATAATACCTGTACGATCGCGCAAATCAATAAAAATTAAACCACCCAAATTTCTTTTCTTTGCTACCCAACCATGTAAATGTACAGTTTCGCCAACATTTTTTATATTAAAACTACTATTGCCTTTCATTATGATCACTTCCATCTATTTTTTCATCCAAAAAATCAATTATTTCCTCTTCATTTACTTTATATTCTTCTTTAGTTTCATTATTTTTAATCGTTAATACTTGTGATTTAACCTCATCTTCTCCAATAACAACGACATATTTAGCATTATAACGATCAGCTTGTTTAAAATTACTTTTTAAATTTCGTCCCATATAATCAATATCAGCGTTAAATCCATTCATACGCAATGTTTGTAACAATTGAAACCCATATTCTTTAACCTCATCTGACAACGGAACAATATAAGCATCAATTGTTTCAATATCATCTAAAATAATATTTTCATATTCTAAAGCTGTCAACAATCTTTCCATACCGAGAGCAAATCCTACACCTGCTGTTTTAGGTCCGCCGATTGTTTCAACTAAATTGTCATAACGGCCACCACCACATAATACATTTTGACTACCAAAACCAGCAACATCTGCTTCTACTTCAAAAACAGTATGTGTATAATAATCAAGTCCTCGAACTAAATTATAATTAACATTATAAGGAATATCTAAAGCATTTAAATACTTTTGAACTAGCGCAAAATGTTTTTGACTGTCTTCATTTAAATAATCGACCATTTTAGGAGCGTCCTTCATTATATCCTTTTCTGCATCTATCTTGCAGTCTAAAATACGCAACGGATTTTTTGCATATCGTTCTTTACAATCCTCACATAATTCACCTAAGTGTGGTTTAAAATAATCCAATAAGGCCTGACGATAAGCTTGACGTGATTTACTATCACCTAAGCTATTTATATTGACTTTTATACCTTTTAAACCTAACAATTTGTATAGATTAACTGGAATACTGATAATCTCTGCATCCAACATTGGATCCGAACTTCCAAAAGCCTCAACACCAAATTGGTAGAATTCACGAAAACGTCCTGATTGAGGTCGTTCATAACGATACATTGGACCATAATACCACGCTTTTACTGGTAAGGTTGCTCTTCCATAACATTTATTTTCAATAAAACTTCTAACAATCCCAGCTGTTCCCTCTGGACGTAATGTCATATGACGATTACCACGATCAACAAAATCATATGTCTCTTTACTAACAATATCCGTTGTTTCGCCAACACCTCGGTGAAAAAGTTCACTACTTTCAAATAAAGGTGTTCGAAAATACTCATAATTATATTTTTCCATCAAAGATTTAATAACCTTTTCAATATAAAGAATCATCTTTCCTTTTTCATCTAAAACATCATAAGTACCCTTAGGTTTCTGTACCATATAAATCATCCCTTCTAATAAAAAAATCCTACTTATAATATAAGGACGAGTTAACCCGTGGTGCCACCTTATTTCATAATTAGGAATATTATGCGCTTAAACTCTTAACGCGAGTACACGATTATTTAACCATTTTGTGTCTTCAATATATAATTAGTAAATGTTTTCACCAACCACATTCTCTCTTTAAATAATTATATAAATACTCTTCAAAACAAATAATAACTATATGAAAATTATATAGTTATTTTTAAAATTAGTCAAGATTTGATAGTAATTACATTATAACATTTTTTCATAACCTCTATTATACTTTATGATCATTAACATCAGATACTGAACCAGATACTTTGCCATCCATATACTCACGGTGAATTTTTTTAATTAACATCTTGACAGTGTCTTCACTCAACATTTCAAATTCAGAATTACTTTCAACACGATTAATACAGTTTTCAGTGTCAACTCTATAAATACCATTTTTGTATAAATAATCGGTTATTTCGTCATTTATCCCCTTTAAAATGTTGATAAAATCATCATATTCATATATATCAGACGGTAGACAGTTTTGTGCAAAGCTGTATACTCTTTTATCATAGTTATTCCAACTTCCTAAAATAAGATAACTGTAAACCTCAGTAATACACTTATCATCATTCAAAATAATAGGATAATTAAAAAATGGTATACTAAAATAATATCGCTCCCCTTTACCATCATCACGGTCAATACATAAAATATAAAAAACTTCAAAAATATTAGGATCACTCTTTGATTGCATATATAATAACTTAATGTCTGGTAACATACGTAATTTACCATCTAAAATTTGATTTTGATCAATAGTAAATTTATGATTTTTTAAAAACTTTATATGTTTGTTTAGTTTCATTTTTTTTATTATGTTCACAATATCATCTCCATATATATTAAAAGAACAATTGTTTAATATAATATCATAAAATAATGTCTTTTTACAATATTCAAATAGGAAATTTAACAAAAAACTTATAAATAAAATATTTATAAGTTTCTAATACTAAACCATATCTTTTTTACTCTCTTTAATATCCTCAATCTTTTCACTTATATCATTTTCAAAAAATTTATAAGTGGCAATTATAATAATAGCTAGTGGTAAAGAAATAATAATACCTACAATTCCAAATAAAATACCGCCAGCAAAAACAGATAATATAACTACAATTGGATGAACTTTGTTCGTCTTTCCATAAACCAATGGATTTATTAAATAACCATCAATCCCAGACAAAACAAAGAAAGCAACCAAAGTCTTAATAAACAGAATCGGACTAATTACAAAAGCTGTAACAGCCGCGATTACATTAGTAATAATACCACCAAAATATGGTATTAAGTTAGCAAATGCCGCTAAAGTACCTAACAATAAAGCATTAGGATGGCCAATAATTAAAAAGGCTAACGTATACTCAAAGAAAGAAATAAATATTATTTTAACAAATCCACTTAAATATTTCTTCATTTCCATATCAAGTGTTCGCACATATTGATACATCTTTTTAGACTTACGACGTAAAGTTTTCTTTATCCATGCTCGCATATTATCCATATCAATTAAAAAATAAACTGAAGCTGAAAAACCGATAAACAAAGTTGATAAAACACCAATAGAACTACCAATGATACTAATAGCACCATCAGATACATTTTTACTAATCTTAGAAATAATCTCATTAAAACTAGTATTTAACGTATCTTGTAGCGGTCCCAAATTAAGGTCATAATCTAATGACAATTCTTTAATAAAAGTCATAATACCATTAAATAAACTGGTTAATTGTTTAATAAACACTGGTGCCACTAAAAAACCAATAAAAACAATAATTCCTACTAATAATAAAAGAACAATTAAAATGGATAACCCTTTTGGTATTTTACGTTTCTGTAGTGACTTAACAATCGGATATAAAGCATAAGCTGCAACAAAAGCAAAAAAGAAAGGCATAATAATCGTCCAGATTTTTGAAATAACACCAATCCATAAATTACCAGTACGATACATTAAATAAACTATTAAAATAATTAGCGCGGTATTTATTAATTTAAAATCAATTTTATTTTTTATCATTACACTCCCTACTTTCAATCATGATAGTAATTGGACCATCATTACATATATTAACACACATATCAGCCCCAAATTCACCGGTAGATACCACAATATCTTGTGCTCGCAACTGATTAATAAATAAATTATATAAAGGTAAAGCCTCGCTAGAAGATAATGCTTTAACATAACTTGGTCGTCGGCCTTTACTGGCATCGGCATACAACGTAAACTGAGAAACCACTAAAATTTCCCCTGCAATATCTAAAAGTGAACGATTCATTACACCATTCTCATCATCAAAGATTCGAAGATTTATTATCTTCTTTACCATATAATCTATGTCACTAGCATCATCACCACTTGTGAACCCAACTAATACCACCATTCCTCTATCAATTTGTCCTACAGTATTATTATTAACTGTAACTTTAGATTTCAAACTTCTTTGGACTAAACAACGCATTATTTAATAATCCTTTCAACATCAATAATATTAGGAATCATTTTAATATCATTCATAAACTTCATTAACTTATCCTTATCAGTAATTAAAAGCGTAATATCATACATAAAATTATCACTACTATTAATGGTATTAATACTTTGAACAGTAATATCTGTATTAGAAGTTTTAGAAATAATATCTAACAATATATTTTTATTATCTAAAGCATGGACTAGAATATTAGTAGGATACTTTTTCGCAGTTACTTGATTCCATCTAACATCAATAATTCTTTCCTCAAGTTCACTAACATTAGGACATACCATGCGATGAACTGAAATTCCATTACCTTTAGTAATATATCCAACAATCCTATCGCCAGGAATTGGGCGGCAACAAGAAGCAATATTAACTTTAATGTCGTCAATTCCTTCCACAACAATATCATTTTTAATAATCGGATTTTTAACCTCACCAGTAGTAGCACGTTTTAAAATAATGTCTTCTTTGGTGCTATTATCATTATATATAACATTGATGACGGTTCCAACCGGTAACTTATTATTACCAATATTAATGTAGACATCATCCATATTGTTATATTTTAAACTTTCTAAAATTTTGTCGATATTTTCACCGTTAAAAAAATCACTATTACTAATTTTTCGTTTACGAAGTTCCTTATTCAAAATTTCTTGACCATTTTTCAAATATTCATCTTTATCAATCCGGTTAAAAAAGGCCTTTATTTTATTACGAGCTTGCGCCGTCTTAACGATATTTAACCATTCGCGTGATGGACCTGTCGAATTATTATTAGTGTTAATTTTAACAATATCGCTACTTTTCAGTTGATAGTCTAATGGTACAATATTACCATTAACAATAGCACCTACCATTCTGTCACCAACACTAGAGTGTACACGGTAGGCAAAGTCAATTGGAGTTGACCCATTGGGTAGTTCAATAACATCTCCTTTAGGAGTAAAAACATAGATTGTATTATTAAAGACATCCTCTTTAACTGAATTGACAAATTCTTCATCGTTAGACTCTTCTTTTTGAAGCTCAATAATCGATTTAAAAAACTGTAACTTTTGCTCCATATCATTTTGCATACTTGCCTTAACATTACTACCTTTTTCTTTATATGACCAGTGTGAAGCAATACCGTTTTCAGCAATCTCATCCATTTCATACGTTCTAATTTGAATTTCAAATAAATAGCCATCAATACCAAAAACCGTTGTGTGTAATGACTGATACATATTCGTCTTTGGCATAGCAATATAATCCTTAAAACGTCGAGGAATCGGACGATATTTAGAATGAATAATCCCTAAAGCCTGATAACACTCCTGTTCTGTATTAACAAATACCCTTAAAGCTAGCAAATCATAAATATCACTAAACTTCTTACCTTTATCCATTTTTTTATAAATACTGTATATACTTTTAGCACGTCCCTTTATTTCATGATTAATACCATTGTCATTAAGAATCCCTGATACTTTTTCAATCATATCTTTCACAATATTATCACGTTCAGTCTTCGTTTGATTTAAGTGCTCCACAATAGAAAAATAAATATCCGGTTTATAATAACGAAGTGATAAATCTTCTAACTCACTTTTAATATGGTTCATACCTAAACGATGAGCAATTGGTGTTAAAATATCTAAGGTTTCTTTAGCTTTTTCTTTTTGTTTCTTCTCTGGTAAAATCCATAACGTTCTCATATTGTGAAGACGATCTGCTAATTTAATAATAATAACTCTAACATCTTCTGATAATCCGACTAATATCTTGCGATGATTAGCAATCATCATCTCATTATCACCATTAAAATTCAACCGATTTATTTTCGTAACACCATCAACTAAATGTGCAATTTCTTCACCAAACTTATCTGTCATCTCTTCTCGACTAACGCCACAATCTTCCATTACATCGTGGAGTAAAGCCGCACAAATGGTTGCAGCATCAGCTTTTATCGTTGTTAAAATATTAGCAACATTTAACGGATGTTCAATATAATCTTCACCCGTCAAACGCTTAACACCAAAATGTTTTTCAAAAGCAAAGCGATAGGCTTTAGTCACTAATTCTAATTCATTCTCATCATTAATATACTGTTTTAAAACACTAAGCAGTTTATCAAAATTTAAATCATTATTACTTTTACTCATAAACCTATCACCCTTCTTTTAATTTTATGAATTTATTCCCTTAACATTAAGTTCTTCAACTACTTTTTTCCGTTTTTCTTTTTTATCGTTTTTAGAATTTATCTTTTTACTTTCAATATCGTACCATAATTGACTAGCAATAAACAGTGATGAATAAACACCAGATATTAAACCGAATAATAATGCAATATTAAAATTAATTATCTCATAAGCACCAAATAAAATTAAACATACAACCGGTATTAAAGTAGTAATAGTTGTAATAATACTCCGACCCAATGTTTCACGCAAACTATCATTGACAATTTCTGCTAGTACCGTCTTATCTTTTATTTTTCCCTTATAAGCATTCATATTTTCCTTAATGCGATCAAATGTAACAATTGTATCATTAATTGAATATCCAATTATTGATAGAACAGCAGCTACAAAAATACTTGAAACCTCTAATTTAAAAATACTAAATAAAGCAAAAATAAAGAACACATCATGAAGTAAAGCAATTAAACCAGTAATTGCATAATTAAAGGTAAATCTAAATGAAACATATATAATAATACCAACGGCAGCTAAAGCCAAAGATAAAACAGCATTTTTAATTAATTCTTCTTTAACAACATTAGAAACAACCCCAATATCGGTACTAGCATTATATTGTTCCTTAAAGTGTTTTTCTATCTCATTAATTTCTTTCTTAGTTAACGTCTCCTCAACCTTTAAAGAAATGGTCTCATCATCAATTTGATCAACTTGCGCTACCGTATAATCCAAATTATTAATATCCTTTTGAATTTCTTCAACTGAAAGTTTTGCTTCCGAATTTATTGTAATAGCTGTTCCACCCTTAAAATCAATACCTAAATTTAAACCATTAAATGCCAAAGAAATTGTTCCAACTATCACAATCAACAAAGACAAAATATAATAGATACCACGTTTTTTAATAAAACTAATCTTACTAAATCTATTATTTTTACTATCTTTATATCCTATAAAGAAATTTAAATGATCATTAAAATATTTTGTATTAATAAATTTCGTTAATAAGAAACGACTTAAAACCACCATAATAAACATTGTTACAATAGTACTAATAATTAACATAGTAGCAAAACCTTTAATACTACTTTCACCAAATATAAATAGAATAACAGCCACAATTAGTGTGGTAAAATTACTATCAAAAATGGTCCAAAAAGAATCTTTATTACCGTTACGATAAGCAGCAGGCAATTTATTTCCTTTTCGAAGTTCATCTTTAATCCGACTGAAAGTGATAACGTTAGCATCGACAGCCATACCAATACCAATAACTAAAGCAGCAATTCCCGGTAAAGTTAAAACTCCGCCTATTAACCAAAAAACAAATAAAGTTACCGCTGCATATAAAAGTATTGAAGCACTAGCAATAGCACCAGCAAAACGATAAATAGCTATTAAAAACACCATAATTAAAGCAATTCCGATGATACCAGCTACTAATGTTTTATTTAAAGAATTTTCACCAAAAGAAGCGCTGACATTTTTTGATAAAATTTCTTCCAATTTAGTTGGTAATGATCCAGAATTAATAAGTTCAACTAATTTTGTTACCTCTTCGGTTTCAAAGTCACCTTGAATAATAACATCGTCAGCAAATCCCTGACTTACCGTCGCCGCCGATAAACACTTGGAAGAATCCAAATTTCCACAATTACTTGCTTCTGTGCTATAAGAATCCCCGTCTTCAAAATCTAACCAGATAACAATTTGATTATTATCCATTTGACTAACTTTTTTGGTCATTTTATAAAACGTGTCCTTATCTTTAACAGCTAATGATACTGCTGGATTACCATTTGCATCTTGGCTCACACGAGCGCCTCCACTTTTTAACACACTAGCTGTTGCCAATAAATTATCATTAGTATCTCTAAAAGTTAAATTAGCTGCCTTACTCAATATCTCACGGGCATCTTTTGAATCAGTCACTCCAGCTAATTGAACCCGGATATTACGATCGCCTTCAACAATGATATTAGGTTCACTTACACCAAGTGAATCAATCCTTCTTAACATAGTCTTATAAGTACTTGTTACCATGTCGCTAGTAACTTCTTTACCATCGACACTATCGACACGATATAGGATTTCAAATCCTCCAGCAAGATCTAATCCAAAATTAATATCTTTAACAATTGGCATAGATATAAGCCCGGCAATAACAAGTAAAAGAAGTATAAATAATACATTTTTTAATACACTACGTTGTTTCTTCATAAACAAACCTCCTAATCAAATTTATCCATATTTGCTAATCGTTCATTTTGACTTAAAGTCCCTTTAAAATGATCATCAACTAAGATATCTTCACAATTTAAAATATCACTAACCATTTGATGTAATGATAAATCATTTGCTGTACGCCACTTTTTATCTTTTAAATAATTCCAAATATCTTCTTCTTTTATATATGTAATTCCATTTCGATGCATTTCCCGCATTTTAGTCGTCAACGCTGGTTTAACGCGACGATATAATTCCTCGATAGAACGAAACCCAATATCCATATGTCCTCCTATAATATATTTTTACTTGTTACATATATATTATATATGAAAAACAAATATTTTTAAAGGAGAAAGCATGAAAAAAAGCAAATTTATCAAATCAACAATTATTCTGATTATCGGTGGTTTTTTAACTAAAATACTTGGTATGTTTATAAAAATTGTCATGACTAGATTATTAGGTACCAAAGGTATTGGGACTTATATGTTAATCTCACCAACATTTACTCTCTTAATCGGATTAGCTAGTCTTGGTATGCCTGTAGCCATCAGTAAACTAGTAGCTGAAGATAAAAGAAACAATAAAAATCTTGTTTTTTCTAGTATCCCAATCGTTATGATTATCAACATTTTTATCATGTCAATATTAATTTTTATAAGCCCTTTCATTGCCGAAAAGCTTCTTAATGAACCAAAAACATACTATGCCTTATTAGCAATTGGCATGGTTTTACCATTTATATCAATTTCTAGTATTCTTAGAGGCTATTTTTTCGGTAAAGAAAAAATGATTCCTCATGTTGTATCTAACATTACTGAAGACTTAGTTCGTCTAATTATATTATCAATTGGTATTCCCTTTTTTCTAAAAAGAGGTCTTGAGTATGCTATGGCATTCATTGTTCTATCAAATATTGCTAGTGAGTTAACTTCCATTTTAATTCTCTTCTTTTTCTTGCCCAAAAATTTCAAAATTACCAAAAAAGACCTTAAACCAGTAAAAAATAATATCAAAGAAATCATGAATATTGGTCTACCAACTACCGGTAGTCGCCTAATTGGTTCGATTGGTTACTTTTTAGAACCAATTATTCTAACTTTTTCCCTACTAAAAATCGGTTTGACTAACGAACAAATTGTAACTGAATATGGTATTATTAACGGCTATATCATGCCCCTTCTTTTACTTCCGTCCTTCTTCACGATGGCAATTAGTCAAGCATTAATTCCAACCGTAAGTCACGCATACGCTAACGGACACATCACATATACCAAAAATAAAATTAAACAAGCCATCTTTTTCTCATTACTTATCGGTCTACCTGTAACTATCTTTTTTGAATTATTTCCCACCATACCTTTAAAACTTATCTACAATACAACCGAAGGAATTAACTACCTAAGAATAATTGCCCCTATTTGTCTTTTCTACTACATTCAATCACCCGTAACTAGCGCTTTACAAGCCATGGGAAAAGCTAAAGAAGCCATGTTAGGAACTCTAGAAGGTATGGTTATTAGAACAATTAGCCTTTTAATTGGATGTTTAACATGTGGCATTTGGGGATTAATTATTGCTACTAGTTTAAACATGATTTATGTGACTATTCACCAAATCCACCACATAAAAAAGAGTTTACAATAACTCTTTTCTTTTAAATTTTACTTTACAATGTAATTCACTAAGTTTATAGTTTTTCTTTTGATTACAATAAAGCTCTACAAATTCACCATTATCCTTATGCTTGAGTTTATTAGCAATTTTCATTAATCCTCTTTTCAACTGTTCATCAACTGCTTGATTGGAAACACCTAAAATTTTAGCAATTTCAGGCTCGCAATAACATCTTCCATCAGCAAAACCAAAATAAAGTTTTATTATAAACTGTTGCTTAACAGATAATGTCTTAATGCATGCATCAATCACATTAATTAATTCTGTATTATATATGTCATCTTCAAGCTGAAAATCTCGATTATAAACATAATCTTTTTCTAATTCCTGTCCTTCTAACTCAATTAATCTCTCAAAACTTTCAATACTTTCTGGTTTTAAGTTTTTTAATTGTTTAAACTTTTCTAAACTTAAATTAAGCAAGTTAGATAATTCTGTATCAGTCAACTCACTGCCCGTTCTTTCTATAAACTCATTGTATACTAAAAGCATTTCAGTTAAATTTTGTGCAACCCCTGTCGGTATACTAACAACACTATATTTTGTAATAATCTTTTTTAATTTACTATTAACCGAATTATAAATATATCTTGATAAATATTTATTAGGATCGTTAAAATTCCTAATACTATCTAATAGGCATATATTACCTTCTTGAATTAAATCTTCCAAAGGTATTCCAAGATGTGAATACTTTTGGGCAATTGGTATTACACGTCTTAAATTGCATTCTACTAATCTGTTATAAGCTTGCATATCACCATATTCTTTTTTTATTATTAATTCTTTTTCTTTCTCGTGGGTTAAGACTGGTATATTATTAATCATATCAATATATGATTCAATATCACTAAACTCTAATGTTTTCATATAATATCACCTTTTTAATAGTGGCTATTTTATCACATAACTATTCGGCAGTCAATATTACAATAACTCTTTTTTAGTAATAATAAATAACTTACTTTTGGTATAAAAAGCATAAAAAATGTCTTCTAAATTTAAACGTTTAGATTTAATAATTCGCATCAACCATTTATCGTCTTTTTTAATAGCGTCTAATACATCATAATCAATAATGCCATCAATAACAACTGGCATAGGATACTCACTACAATTTTGAAAAACTGACAATTTACCATCGTTTTCTAAAACAGCATAATCTACTTCCTCAATACTTTTAACGCTTTGTTCACGCAGTTGCATAATTAAATCATCCAAACTATAACGTAACTTGCTCATCGCACTAAAGACAATTTTACCATTTTTAATAATTGTCGTTGGTTTACCCTCGACAAAATTTCTGATCTTTACATTTTTTAGTGAAATATAACTAAAACCTATTTGAAAAGCAACTAATACTATTATCGGAATTATCGATATTAACACAGAACTTTCAGGATCCTCAATTGTTAAAGCTGCTAATTCAGCAATCAAAATAGTAACAATTAAATCAACGATACTAAGCTCTCCTACTTCTTTTTTACCCATTAATCGATATACAAAAATAATAAACAAATACAGTCCTGCTGTTTTTAATATACTTATTAAATACATAATATCACCTTTATTATATTTTGGTTATAATCATAATTTTTTATACAAAGAATATTTTTTATTAGGAGGTTTATTTATGGACTATATAAAAAATTTTATTAAACCATTGCTCTATATTTTTATCATCATAATTGGCAGTTTACTAATTTTAACACCGCTTAACTATTATGATATTTTAAATGGTTCAATTACTACTATCTTTAAGATAATTATCCCAATTATTGCCTTTCTTGTAGGTGGATTTATTCTTGGCAAAAACAGTAAGAAAAAAGGATGGTTAGAAGGTTTAAAATTATCCCTAGTTAGCATCATCATTTTTATTTTAATTAATTATATTGGATATGGTGAAGCCTTCAGATTAAAATCTCTTATTTTTTATATAACATTAATTATCTCATCTGTTTTTGGAAGTATGGTTGGTATTAATAAAAAATTGACAAAGGACTAAAATCCCATTATAATATTAATCCGTAGGTGGTAGTATATGAAAAATATTAAATTAACAGACAAGGAAATAGCAACAATCAGAAAGAAGAACAAAATCAAAAACGCTAATGGTCAAGAAGGATTTATTTATTTTTATCATGATGGAAGTAAAATTGTAGCCTTAAAACTATTTACTACTACCAATCCTCAAACATTAGATAACAAGGCTAAAAAAATCATCTTATTACACCAAAAGCCATTAGATGACAATATTCTTAAGCCAATTAAGACAGTATCAAATAAAGATGCCATCATCGGATATACAGAAGAGCTAGTTTTACCAAATGAAACTTTTGAAGATGTTAAACTTCGGAGTTCTAAAAAACAAAAAATAGAATATCTCCGTCAAGCCAAAGTACTAATCGAGCACTTGCACAGTCATGAAATAATTCACGGAGATGTCAACTCTTTTAATTTTATTATCGCTAACGGTGTCGTAAAAATTTGTGATTTAGATAATTCTAGTATCAATGGTTTACCTACTGATATTCAACATTATAATTTAAGTCATTATTTAAAAAAAAGAACTACTTTAGATTACAATAGCGATATATTTTGCTTTAACTTATTAACTATTGCTGTTTTAAAAAGAATCGTTGATATATATGCGATAAACTATATTCAAGATACTTTTCCATTATATAAAGATATTCGTCAAATATATCAGGAAATGAGCGATTTAGACAGTAATTATAGTGGCGAATATTTAATTGATCACATTAATGAAAAAACGAAAATTAAATTTCTTTAATCTTCGTTTTTTTGATATTTAGCTATAAAATCTTCACGATAATTTAAAATATTATTATTGCGAATACTTTCCCTTAATTCTTCTGTCAATTTTATTAAAAAGCGAATATTGTGAATAGATAATAATCTGGCCCCAAAAGTCTCATTAGCAATTATCAAATGTCTAATATAAGCTTTCGTATAATTCTTGCAAGCATAACAATCACAATCACTCTCTAATGGTGTAAAATCTTCTTTAAATTTAGCATTTCTTAAATTAATTTTTCCATAACGTGTAAAGGCATTACCATGACGCGCTATTCTCGTAGGTAATACACAGTCAAACATATCTACGCCTCTAATAACCCCTTCAATAATATCAATAGGGTCTCCAACCCCCATTAAATATCGTGGTTTGTCATCTGGTAAATAAGGAATAGCATAATCAATCATCTTATACATAGTATCTTTATCTTCGCCAACACTAGTGCCACCAATCGAATAACCATCAAAATTCATTTTGACTGTCTCAATCGCACTAAAACGTCGTAAGTCTTCAAACTCACCACCTTGAACAATACCAAATAATGATTGACGCTCATTTTTATGAACTGCCTTTCCACGTGCTGCCCATCTCAATGTTCTTTCGACACTTTTTTTCATATAATCATAAGTTACTGGATAAGGTGGACATTCATCAAAACTCATTGCAATATCACTATCTAATTTATTTTGAACTTCAATTGATAATTCAGGAGTTAAGAAAAGTTTTGTACCGTCAATATGACTTTTAAAATGAACTCCTTCTTCTGTTATATCTTTATTTTTATTTTTTGCTAAAGAAAAAACTTGAAAACCACCACTATCAGTTAAAATAGGTCCATCATAATTCATAAAACGATGCAAACCACCCGCTTTATCGACAATATCTGCCCCTGGTCTTAACCATAAGTGATAAGTGTTAGCTAAAATAACCCCACTATGAGCAGCTTTTAATTCCTCTGGGGACAAAGTTTTGACTGTCGCTTGCGTACCTACTGGCATAAACATTGGCGTATCATAGGTGCCATAATTAGTATGCAATTTGCCAAGCCTAGCCTGGCAACTCTTTTCTTTAGCGATTAAATCATATTTTATCTTCATATTTCTAACCTCACTTATCGTATTATATATAAAAAAGAAATATTTTTCAAGGATTTGACACCGATAAATTTTAATATTATAATACAACCATTAAATGAGGTGTAAATATGAATTATCACAATATTGATTATTCAAGATTACTTAGCCATGACGAAATTAGTAGCTTAAGCAATACAGACTATCAAACCATCATAAACTACTGTCAATATTGTCATAACAAATATCTGACACGTTGGGTAAACAATCACACTAAAACCAAAAAAGCTGACGGACACTATTATTATTCTCCACTTCTAAGTTCTGCTCCAGGTGGTCCCTTAAACGGAAATACAATGATTGATGCTAATTATTTTAAAAATTCACATAATATTATGTTGGAAAATATTGATAATAAATATCGCGAATTAATTTTAACCAATTATATATTTAGTAAAAACGAACTATTTATTAAAATGCTAAACCAAGCGTTAAATAATACCAATTTTACCAATATAAGTCAGCTTTTTGAAAAAACTCAAAAATTAGTTTATTTATATCACAACGATTATCAAAAATTTCTATTTATGAAAACAGCTTTTAAGTTAGACTATCATTTAATTACTATATTGAATTTTCTTTATGAATATTATCAAGTAACAGATCCTGTTATAATTATTAATAAAATAACAGAAGTCTATGTTAAACAACCACAATTATTTGATAGCGATAAAATTTACAATAAAAAAAAATAGGTGTTATATACCTATTATTTTTTTAATTCTTGAACTGGTTCTACAACTTTTTCAACGATATTAGTAATTACACCAAAGGAATCTTTTCCATTAAATAATTTATATGTAAAACTTTCACCTACAGTTTTACCATAAACAGCTGCGCCAATCGGGCTCTCTAAGGAAATTAATCCCATGTTAGGATCGCCAAATTTTTCAACTAAAGTTAATGTCATTTCATTCGAATTGTTAATTCTAAATGAAAAAGTCGTTCCTATTCCAATCACATCATTATTAACTTGTGTAACCATAGCAAAAGAAGATAAAATACCTTCAATTTCAGAAATGCGTTTACTAATTCGACTCAATTCCATAAGTAATGATGAATCAATTGAATCACTTATAGAATCCGGATTCGTATAAGTGCCACTAAACACTCCAGCATTTCGACTTCCGATTTCACTTTGTTGTGATGTCAAAGAAGTTAATCTCTGTCTTAATTCCTCCAACTCTTTTTTATGTTCTTCAACTTGTTTTGGTAATAACATTACCGGCTTGTTAATCATCTTTTAATCTTCTCCCTCTTTTTAAAAGTAACGTTATTTTAACCTATTATTTCAATTTTGTCAATATTAATTATATGATGATAAATTTTTTCAAAATGCATTGCATGTGAAGCCTTAATAAGAACAATTTTATTGGTTAAAAATAAACCATCTAACTTCTCATATAATAAAGCAAAATCAGCGAAATATTGGCTGTCCTTAACTTTTTTTTGAATTTTAGCCATTTGCTTCCCCATCAAAAATACTTGACGATTGGACATTTTATTTAATCTTCTAACTAACTTTTTTAAAATTTTCCGTTGATGTTTTCCCAGTTCTAAAATATCACCTAATATTAAGATCTTGGTCTCATCAACATTTTCTAAAATCGATAAAATATTGTCGAGAGATTCATAACTAGCATTATAACAATCATTAATAATTTTGCATTTATTAGTAATTACCAAATTAGTTCGATCAGCAACTGATCTATAATTAGCAATCGTTTCAATAATATTATCTTTATGAATTCCCATTACCAATGCTACCTGCATCGCTAATAAAACATCATAAATAATATATTTGCCCGGAATATTAATCGTCAACATATATTTTTCTTGTCCGCTTTGTACCATACATTTAGTTTTATTTAAATAATATTTAACATTCAACAGTTGTAAATCATCATTTCTATTACTACCACAGCGCATTATCTGATTCTGACTACTTTTAACCTTTTTTAACAAATTATCATCACTATTAATAACTAAAAAACCATTATTCATTCCGTTCAATATTTCTAGTTTGGCTTTTAAAATATTCTTTTTTGATCCTAAATTACCAATATGCGCCGTTCCTATATTTGTAATAACACCAATATTAGGATGACATATTTTTGTCAAATAATCGATTTCTTTAAAATGATTCATTCCCATTTCTAATACAATAACATCTTCATCGTCATAATTCAAAATCGTTAAAGGTAATCCTATATGATTGTTTAGATTACCTTCGTTTTTTAAAACTTTATATTTTGTATTGAGTAAAGATGCAATTAAATCTTTAGTTGTTGTTTTACCATTACTACCAGTAATAGCAATAATCGGTACATGAATCCGCTCTAATAAGGCCTTTGCTAATAAACCTAGACTTTTAATAGTATTATTAACTTTTATAATCATCGTATTACAGCCAGATGCAATATCGATATTATCACTAACAATAATCAAACTAGCTCCCAATGCTATGGCCTCATCAATGTAATCATGACCATCACATCTATCGCCTTTAATAGCAATAAAAACATCATTTTTCTGTATTTTACGACTATCAATTTTAAATTTAGCTATAACCAGATCCTGAATATTAGTTATTTTCACAATCTCTCTTTGTAAAATATCTATTATACTTAAAGTATTCATCGTTTTCCTTTCCGACATTCATCAATAAATGTCTTAAATATTTTTTTACTTACTATATCGTATTCAAAAGTCGTTTCAGGATGCCATTGTAATCCGACAAAAAAACGCTTATTTTTATCCTCAATGGCTTCGATATAACCATCATCTGAAATTCCAGAAATATTTAATTTTGTATTTTTAATATAACTATAATGACGACTATTAACTAAAATATAGCGTTGCCTGACAATGTCATAAAGCTTAGAAGCTTCATCAAGTGTTACCGAGTGCACAAAGCGATTAATCTTATCCATATGTCTATTATCTATTAAATCTAGCATTTGACCATCAAAGGCTAAAGCTAACATCTGCATCCCAAGGCAGATTCCTAAAAGCGGTATATCGTTAATATAGCAATAATTAATAATCTTTAAGTCCATTAAACTGATATCATTACCACCTTGCAATATAATTCCATCACACAATCTTAAAATACTATCCTGACTATCAACTAACCCTATAACCTCACCACCACTTTGTTTAACTGCTTTAATGACATTTTCATAAATTACCATAGCATTATTAACTTCACTTATCTTTTCAAAACGACAAACAACTCCAATAATAGGACGCATTTCATCATCCTTTCTAACAAAAAAACAATTGCTAGTCCATATTTTTAGCAATTGCTTTCATCATTTGATTAACTTGTTTTTGACTTGGTTTTCTTCCCATTTGCATCATCATCGCCCGAATCATTTGTTCATTGATTGGTGGATTCTTTTTCATATATTTTTTCATATAATTTCGCGCTATAAAGAAACCGATTACTGCACCAGCAATTAAACCACCAAGTATTTTTAATAAATCTAAGAAAAATGCTCCCCAGTCCATCATATCATTCCCTTTCTTTAATCATTTTACTAAAAAACCTTCAAAATGACAAGTCTATATTTAATTATATTCATTTTGCTGGTGATTATTTATATATTGATTGTCTAACCAAAAATAATCTTGATTTTGAAAATCACAGACAAATATTTTTTTACTATAATAATTAAAAACTTTGAATAATTTAGAAAAATTACGATTAGTAAGCATAATAATACACGGATGTCTTATTTCAATCAATGTTTTTTCATCAGTCTTCCTACTTAAATATATATGTTTATTTTTGTTGTTACGAATAAATATTTTATTATCAAAATAAGAGTTTAAAAAAGAAATATTAATAGGTACACATAATTGATTAAATAGTGATATATTATTTGCTTTTTGATGAGCTTCATTATTGTAAAGACTCTCTAGCGTTCTAAATAATAAACGTTCTTTATGAAAATACACATTAAAATACCGATCACTTATATCAAACAAAAAATATTTACGCATTTTATATCACCAAAATTAGTATACCAATTTTTACTAATTTTTATGTCGAAGATAATGATAAAAAGAACAATTATTCCTCAACAATAATTGTTCTTTTCTTAATACGTTCATTGCCACTGCTATCAACCGCCCGATAAGTAATAACATACTTACCAGGAATGCTAGATAATTGTCCGACTACACCAACCTCTAATTTTTCACCACTATTATCAGTTACACTAACATCTGCCTTCAAATCATAATTAGTAGCCGTCGAAACATTAATCGTTTCTGTAATTGGTACTGTTATAACAGGTGCAATTGTATCTCTAACTACAACATGACGTGTTATCGAACTTTGTTTACCATCATTACTAGCCATATATTTAACTACATAATTACCTAATTTATTGACATTAATTTGATCGATTTCTTGATTATTATTATCATAATAAAATGTAAAATAATTAAGATCCGGTAAATCCGGACAAGAAATACCTAATTCGTTATAAAGAGTGTTAATCTCAACGTAAACAAGATAATCACCATTCAAAAATAATACTGGTGCGTCGTGATCAACCTCAACTTTTTCTTTATCAAATTCTACATTCACCTTATATTGATAGTTATTATTAATTTTTTCAATCGTTATAACCGTGTCTGGTGAAAAATACTTATCAGTCAGTGGATCAACCAAATTATCTTCTAAATAACCTAAAGACATTAACATCTCTAAACTGATATTTAATTTCTCATTATTATTTTCAGGTAAATTAGTTAAATTTTCACTCGACCAATCTTTGGCTGCTTTAACAATATTATCAATCTGATTATTATAAGCCTGCTGTCTAGATTTCGTAATATTCTTTTGTACTACAGGCATAGTAATCAAAGACACTACTCCAATTATAGTTACCACTGCAAGTATTTCAATCAATGTAAAACCTTTATTTGCCATACTATCACTCTATTCTAATGTAATTATATCATCATCAATAACAAGTTGTAAACCAAAAAATCCTCCAAAGGAGGATTTTCATTACATCATATCTTCTAGCTTATTGTTGGCTTTTTTAATAGCTTTGTCTGTGACCTTACTAACTTTCTTCATCACAGGTTTATTATACTTTTGATATGCTAATGTGGCCCCAACACCGGCCGCTACTAGTGCTAAATTCTTCATCATTTTCATACTATCACCTCTTAGCTAAAACAATATGAAGCTGTATGTACGGATACATACATTATTAAAATACCTAAAAATTTAACTTTTATACATTATTAGCTTGTTTATTAAATCGGTTTTTCGTTCACAAGACACATTATTGTTGACTGCATAATTAAAAGCTTCACCTTCACCAATCAGGATTAATTTTTGTTTAGCTCTAGTTATACCAGTATAAATAAGTTTGCGGTAAAGCATCTTTCGATAAGAATTGACAATAGGAATAATAACATTATTAAATTCACTACCTTGTGATTTATGAATACTAATAACAAAACCATGTTTTATTTTTGGAAAATCTTTCGGTAAATATTTAACGACATTGCCATCAAAATCAACATAAATTTCATTCTTCTTACTTTTAGAGGTATTAGCAAATAAAATATATTTAATAATACCTACATCGCCATTAAAAACATTGTCATCAGGCATATTTACTAACTGTAACACTTTATCATGTTCCCGAAAAACCACATCACCAACTTTTAATTCCCTTTTTTCCTCACTGGCAGGATTAAAAATATTTTGCAATTCCTTATTCAAATTATCAATCCCATTAATTCCTGCATACATTGGAGCCATCACTTGCAAATTATCGCCATTGTCATTTAATAATTCCAAGCACTTATTTTTTAAAATGGGAACAATATCATACGTTGAACCATGAATAAACCGATAATCATTAGTTGTTTCAAATAGACCATCTGTATAACCATTATTAATATCATGAGCTAAAACATTGATATAAGATCCTTCCTCCTGACGATATAAAACATCTAAATTAATCGTTTTAATTAATTGACTATCAATCAAATCTTTTAAGATTTGACCAATGCCAACACTAGGTAACTGATTAACATCACCAACTAATACCAATTTCGCACCTAAATTTATTCCTCTTAATAAGTTCGCCATCAAAGCATTATCAATCATACTTACTTCATCTACAATCAAAATTTTGGCCATGCTAGTATTCTGCTCATTGACTGCGAAAGCATTATTATCTTTATCCCACTTTAAAAAGCGATGAATAGTAGTAGCTGGTAACTCAGTCGCTTGACTCATTCTTTTACTAGCTCTACCTGTTGGTGCTAAAAGCGCTACTTCATTAATTAAATCATCGAAAACTAATTTATTAACATTTTGATAAATTTGCGTTATCGCCTTAATAATAGTCGTCTTACCAGTACCAGGTCCACCCGTAATAATCGTAATATTATTGTTAAGAGCTGCTTTTATACCTTCTTTTTGTTTGTCATTATATACAATATTATTAATTTGTTCTAGTTCTTTAATATACTGATCTAACTTTTTATTTTCCTTTAATGATAGATTAAGCGAACGATTAATAAAATTAGCAATATATTCCTCATCATTATAATCATTTAGTAAATAATATTTATCTAACTTATGAACAATATAATCCTCAACAATTAATTCATCTAAATAAATCTTAAACGCATTATCAGAAATAATCATATTTAAATATTCACATAAATGGCGATAAATATCTTCATAATATAAATAGACATCTCCAGTTTTAAAAGTTAGATTTTTAAAAATATATAAAATCAAAGCTTTAAGGCGTCGCTCATCTAAAAAATCCATTCCCTTATTTAAAGCAATACGATCCAAAGTTTTAAAGTTAATATCATCAACTAAATTAATAATATTATATATATTATGCTCGATATTAACAATTGTATTCTGTTTATAAGTATTATAAATCAAAAGTGCATCATGCATTGAAAAACCCATTTCCGTTAAATAGACAATCGTATTATGACTTTCTTCATACCTCTGCAAAGTATTATAAATTATATCTGCTTTTTTCTTAGATAGTTTAGGAATTTCATATAAATTATTAATATCTTCTAAAATTTTATTTAACGTATTATCGCCTAAATATTCAACAATTAAACTAGCTACTTTCTCACCAATTCCTTTAAATAAATCACTTGCTAAAAAGGCCACAATCCCATCTTTATCTTCCGGTTTAATTCGTTCATACTCACTCACATTAAATTGAAGACCATACTTAGGATGGACTATATCTTCACCATACATAATATAATTGTCATCCTCGTTAAGTTCGTGAAAATAACCTGTAAAAGTTATCGTTTTATTAATAAAATTAACAAACTCATTATTGTCAGTTTCTAATAGTTTAAAAAGTCCTATCACATAACCCTTATCTGAAGTAAAAATACTTCTTTTATAAGTTCCTTTAATATATGTCTTCATAAATTATCACCATAATTAAATTATATCACATTTAAATATAAAAAAAGATAATCATTATCTTGTTTTATGATTATCTTCTTCATTAAGAGCATATGGATTATGCAGTACAAAATCCATGACACTATCACGATTCTTTGCAATTCTTTCTTCCTCTATTATTCTTCTCTGTTTATTAAGTTCTATTAATTCTAATTGACGTGCATATTTTTCTCTTAACTCTCTATCTTCATTAAGACGTTTTTTAATGGCACCAGCTAAAAAACCAAAAGCAGCAATAGGTAAACCAATAGCTGGAATAATCATTGGTGACTCTGGATCCATTGATACTAACCCATTTAATTCGTTAATAAACTCTTGAATAGCAAATCCCCCAGCTGTACCGGATACAAGTGCAGCTGCTGTATAAGTGCTAGAATAAAAATGATCTTCTTCAAAATATTTTCTAATGTTTTCTATTCTACCAGTTAACCCTCTATTTTGTAATTTATAATTATTTTTCATAATAAACCCTCCAACTACTTATATAATAATATAAATATCCCTTTTTGTCAAAATCACTTAACATTTATTTTACTTATAATATAAGGATAATCTACTTTAGTTAAAACCACTTCGACATCGCAATTAAGTAAATCATCACTACCAAAAGCTTTTAGTAATAAATAGTTTCCTGTATGTCCGATTAAATAACCTTTCTTAGACACTTCTGGAATAAAAGTCATTGTCTTACCTATAAAACTCTCCATGTACTTTATTTCTAATTCTTTAGATAGAGCTAATAATTCCTGTACTCGAATCTTTTTAGTTGCATCATCTATTTGGTCTGGTAAAGTGTCAGCTACTGTTCCACTGCGACGTGAGTATGGAAAAACATGAATCTTCGTAAAATTAATTTTCTTTATTGTTTCCAATGTTTCCCTAAATAGTTCTTCTGTTTCCCCAGGAAAGCCTACAATGACATCCGTCGTTAATGAAATATCTGGTCGTATCATCCGAATTTTCTCAATCTTTAAAATAAAATCCTCTTTCATATACTTGCGATTCATCGCTTTTAAAATCGAATTGGATCCGGATTGTAGTGGAATGTGCAAATGATCGACTAATATTTTATTATTCTTAAATAACTCTATAACATGATCAGTTATTTCATTCATTTCAATCGAAGATATTCTTAATCTTTCTAGGCCATCTATACGTAAAATTTCTTTTAAAAGATCAGCAAAATTGAAATTATTAAATTCCGAACCATAATGACCAGTATGAATTCCCGTTAAAACTACTTCCTTATGTCCTTGTTTAACTAATCCTTTTATCTCATCGATAACAATCCGTGGTTCTTTACTTCTAACCTTTCCACGTGAATAAGGAATAATACAATAAGAACAAAAATTTTCACAACCATCTTGAATTTTAACAAAAGCTCGCGTCTGTTTAAAATTACTAAGTTGCATAGGTTCAAAATCACATTTATTCAAATCTTCAACTGCAACAATCTGCTGATGATCCTTTAAATAGCATTCTAAATAAGACACAACCTTACTTTTACCACTATTACCCAAAATAATAGCTACTCCTTTTAGATTTGCTAATTCTTGATATCTAATTTGACTCATGCAACCAGTTACAATAATAATCGCATCTGGGTTTTCACGCATCGCCTGCCTAATCATTTTAAATGATTTATTATCAGAAGTATTAGTAACTGTACAAGTATTAATTATGTATATATCGGCATCTTGCTTATTATCAGTTTCAATATAGTTAGCGGCTAATAACGATTCTCGCATTACACTACTTTCATATGTATTAACTTTACATCCTAAAGTATATATATAAAACTTCATAAAACCTCCAAAAAAATAGGCTTACAGCCTATTCTAAATTTTTTCTAAATTGTTTTAGACTATCTAAAAAAGCCTCGTTTTTATCTTCACTATGCTTAGCATACATTAAATCATTATTAGTTTCCCTTTTAGTAACTTGGGGCTGTTCTTCAAATTCACTAATTTTAGGATAATCATAATTGTTATCCATCTTACCAAAAATAGGTGAAATAAAATCCGTATTTTTAAAGCTTTTATTATCATTAGAAGTATCCACTACTCTAGTATCTTTCTTAAACTCATTTTTTGGTTCTAATGTTTCCACTTTCGTAACTTCTGTATTACTATTTTGATTAACAGCTTTCTTTAACTCTTCATAACTAATAATAGCTTTTTCTTCTTGTTCCTGTTCAAAATTAGCAATCGCTTTATCTTTTTCATTTATCGTCGCTTCCATTTGTGATAACATTGCTTCTAAATCAATTTTACTATCATTTCTATTATCCTCTTTTTCAACCGGTTCTTCTTTCGACAAAAAAGTGGTACTTTCAATTTTTGATTTATTATGATTATCTGTTTGTGTCAATTCACTTAATTCATTTAATGCATTAGTTGTTGTATCAGTTACTTGTTCGTTACTGTCCAAATCATATCGTTTCTTTAATAAAATAATACAGATAATGATTAAAACAATTAAAACAATAATGGTTATCGCTATTAAAAAAAGGACACTATCATTTAAAAGCAAATCAATAAAATTCTTCATTTTAATCACTCCATATACTCATAATTAATCATACTTAAAATAACAAGTGGAACTGTCTCTACACGCAAAATATTTTTACCTAAACTAATAGAAGTAAATCCCAAAGAATTCAACTTTTGTTCTTCTGAAACTGATAGTCCACCTTCTGGGCCTATTACTATAAATATTCTATCATAATTATGCTTAGTTTGCAAAAATTTTTTCAAATTTGGACATTCCTTGAAAGTGCTACAAACAATCTTTAATCCAGATAGTTCTTTCAAATCATCAAGCCTTTTAACAGATTCAATATTTGGTAAGTTTAAACGCTTTGACTGTTCACTAGCTTCCTTACAAATTCGCTGCCAACGTTCAATTTTTTTATCTTCTTTATGGTCAATCTTAACTAAAGTTCTTTCAGTAATAACCGGAATAATAGAATCCACTCCCAATTCAGTGCTTTTTTGCAAAATTAAATCCATTTTATGCTCTTTAAGAAGTGGAATAATTAACGTTACTTTCGGTATATTAATATCATTTTCAACATCTATTTGATCTACATAACTAATGTTTACCTGATTATCATAATCCACTTTAGCTAAATAAAGCTTGTTATCATATACGACCTCAATTATATCGCTATCTTTCATGCGCATAACATTTTTTATGTGATGTAAATCTTTATCATCTAAAATAAATAAATCATTTTCTCTTCTTTTAGCAAAATATCGTTGCATATTTCTTCACCATCTAAATTATACCATAAATTACTGTTTTATATAGGTCTTATTGTCAACATGCAATAAACCATTATCACAAAAATATTTAAATATCCTTTGATTATTAATGCCCTCTATAATAATCTCATACTGGTATGTTTTCGTTTTAGAAAAACGCTCAAACTCAGCCAAACTACGCGATATATTTATTACATTATCCAATCGTACTCTTAAAGACGATAGATATTCTTCTATCAAACAACGTTCATTAATTTTACTAGGATTAGCTAATGTAAATAAATAGTAATTATATAATGATGTTAGACTTTCATCATTGAAAATACTTTGTTGTTTAAACTCTTTCCCCTCTTCAACTGATTCCAAAGAGTAAAAACATAAGTCCTCATTCTCAAGGGTCATTAAATTATGCATATAAATACTACTCCTAACTATGTATAAACAATTATAACACTATTCATTTTAATAAACAACGAAAAAAGAACTAATTTGTTCTTTCATTAATCCAATTAGTAAGTTCCATTTTAGGCATAAAGCCAGTTACTTGATCAACTAATTTTCCATCTTTAAACAATAACATAGTAGGAACACTCATAATACCATACCGACGAGCTAATTCCATAGACCCATCAATATCAACTTTGACAATTTTAACGGAACTTCTTTCACTAGCCATTTCTTCTAAAACTGGTCCCAACATTTTACAAGGACCACACCAAGTAGCAAAAAAATCAACTAAAACAACATCGCTACTTATAATAGCATCAAAATTATCCTGATTAGCATGTATAATATCCATAAATCCTCCTATTCATATTTACCTAGGACACTATCAGCACCTGGTATATTTAATTTATTACTATCGATTAATCCTTTAACAGCATCAACCGTAATAACCTTATGTTTTAAGAATAAATCTAAAGTTTCTAAATTAAATTGATTTGGGTCATTAACTACTTCATATTTATCCTTTAAATCGCTAAATTCTTTAATAACATCTAAAGTTCCACTTACCATATTTGAAAGAATTGGTGTACTATTTAAAATCTTATCTTTATATTTCGATTGATTAATAATATCGATATTAAAAAAAGGTAGATTAAATAAATATAAAACGATAAAAATAATGATAAAGTGTTGAACAACACCAATAACTGCCCCTAATATTTTTGAAGGTATACCTAAAATAATAGTAAAAGCTAAGATTTTTTCAAATAAACTAGAAGCAAAAATAACTAATTTTAGAATAGCTATCAAAACACTGGCCACTAATAAAAACGCAATAAATTCATATAAAGCAATATTTAAAACAGTAACCCCTTTGATAACGCCACCAAAACTAAAAAACGGTAAAAACTTATACATCAAAGCTGAAACTGGATTTTTTAAAATATAAGCTAAAACCAAAACTAAAATTAAACCGACAAAATTAACTAACGATCCTGTCAATCCACGTTTAAAACCAATAACTGCCCCCATTAATAAAACTAATATAATTACTACATCAATAATATTCATGTTTACCTCCTATAGTAAAATTATATTATATTTTTCTTAAAAAATAAAGAAAAATCATCTTTTTTATGATAAAATGAAATAGACGGAGGTGGCAATATGACCATAACCCTTAAAGTTAGTGACAATACCAAAGATAAAATGATTGAATATTTCAAAGATAAAAAACGTAGTAAAACGCCTCCATATGCTGTTTTTCAGGCGGACGAGGCTGATACCGTTATCACCCTATATGAATCAGGAAAAGCAGTATTTCAAGGTATAAGTGCTGATATTGATGCTAATATGTGGCGCGAAATGGAGCAACATTTAAATCCCTACCAAAAAGTTGATATAAAAAATAGCGAAGACAAAAAGAAAGATAAAAAAGATAAAGATAAATTTGTCAATCCTAAAATATATCAATCTAATTCTATTGGCTCTGACGAAGTTGGAACGGGTGATTACTTTGGACCCATTGTCGTTACTAGTGCCTATGTAACTAAAGAAAATATCCCTTTTCTAGAAAACTTAGGCGTTAAAGATTCTAAAAAATTAACTGATGACAAAATATTAGAAATTGTTCCACAAATTATCAAAACAATTCCTTATAGTAGCATTATTTTGTCCAATAAAGAATATAACGCTAAATACTCTACCGATATTAACATGAACAAAATAAAAGCCATTATGCATAATAAAGTCTTAACCGATTTAAAAAATAAAAACTATCCTTACGAATATATCGTAGTTGACCAATTTGCTAAACCTTTTGTCTATTATAACTATTTAAAGGATATTCCTAACCCTGTTAAAAATATAACTTTCATCACCAAAGCTGAAGATAAATGTTTAAGTGTTGCTTGTGCCTCATTAATCAGTCGTTATATTTTTATTAAAGAATTTGATAAATTAGGACAAAGTCTCGATAAATTCTTGCCAAAAGGAGCTAACGATAAAGTTGATGAAGTTGGTGTTCAAATTGCCAAGCAGTTTGGTTTTGAAAAATTACAGGAAATAGCTAAATTAAACTTTAAAAATACAGAAAAAATAAAGAATCTATTAAATAAATAGATTCTTTTCTAATTATTGACAAAAATTAATACTCTTTTAGTTGAAAATAATGTAGTATAATTAATATATAATTTAGTATTATTATATAATTAATGTCAAATAACTTCATTACATATTTACTAAATCTATCTTGAAATTTTGGATAAGCATCCAACCGGTTTCTAACCATAGACCAATTTTGAATTGTTGAATCTTCCGATTTTTTATAAAGTTCAATAACTCGTAAATATAGTAATTTAAAAAGAGCATTCTCATTAGGGAAGGCCCTTTTTTCGGTGACCTGTCGAAATAATGAATTAACAAATTTAATTGCATTCATTGCTAACCCAGGTGCTAAATCTCCTTATTAATAATATTATTCATATCTTTAACAATAACACTACTATCAATTAAACCTCTAACTCTAGTTAAAGGATAAATATTACTATTGCTTAAAATAACAGTACCTGGACATAAAACACTATTACAACCGACTTCTACATTATCACAAATAATTGCGCCAAATTTACGAAAAACAGGTTCAATCACTTCACCATTAACTTTAATTTTTACATTCTTTTTATCACTCTTAACATTAGATAATATAACTCCTGCCCCAATATGAACATACTCGCCAAGAATAGAGTCACCTACATAATTATAATGAGGGCATTGACAATTATTAAAAATAATAGCATTTTTAACTTCTGTGGAATTCCCTACAATACTATTTTCTCCAACAATCACACTACCTCTAATATAAGCACAATGTCTAATTTCTGCATTAGCACATATTATAGTTGGTCCTACTATACAAGCACTTTTAGCAATTTTAGCAGTTCTATGTACAAATACACCTTCTTCAATCTCCTTATATTCAGAACCTAAATTGGGCATTAAATTCAAAATAAAGTCTTTTACCTTAGGAAGAACTTCCCATGGATAATTACATTCTTTAAATAAATCTTTTGCAATAGTTGCATCAAGATTTAAATGTTCTTCAAACTTCTTTAACATTATTATCATCCTCTATATAATTAATTACCCAAATCTATTATATTATACAAATCATATTAATCCTAAAGTACATGGTTATGATTATGCCTAGCTTCTAAATAATCAATATATGCTTTTTTTAATTTATATATTTCCTTTGGGCTCATAAATAAAACAACCGCATTATCAAACTCTTTCAATTTATCAACCATATCACTATTGATATATTCACCATTATCCAAAAGATTAATAATACTATCGGCATTAACATTAGGGTAATCATCCTGTTTTTCACGAGCTGGGAAAACATCCATAATAAACGTTTTATCAATTGTATTAAAAACCTTCGCTAAATCCTCGGCAAACTCTTCAGTCCGAGAGAATGTATGAGGTTCAAATACAGCAATAATTTTTTTATCAGGATATTTTTGACGAGCTGATTTAATCGTAGCTCTTACTTCACTTGGATGATGAGCATAATCGTCAACAATTACAATATCATCAATGATAGTCTCTGAAAAGCGACGACGTGCTCCAGAAAACATTTTCAATGACTTAGCCACCTCTTTGGCATCTAAACGTTCATAATAACAAACCGCAATAACAGCTAAACTATCTAAAAGCATGTGTTTGCCATATATAGGTAAATCAAAATGGCCATAATAATTATCCTCTACATAGACATCAAAACTGGTTCCATTTGTATGATATTCAATATCTTTAGCAATAATATCATTATCTTCTTCTAATCCATAAAAGAAAATAGGTTTATTAACTTCTAAAGAATGGGTATACGGATCATCACCACAAGCAATCACCATCTTTTCAGCTTTATTGGCATACGATTGATAAGCATCAATAACATCAGAAATATCCTTAAAATAATCAACGTGATCTAAATCAATATTAGTAATAATAGCATAGTCTGGTTCGTAAACTAAAAAGTTACGGCGATATTCACAAGCCTCAATAACAAATTTTTTGTTATCACGACTAGCTTTTCCTTCACCATCGCCAATTAAATAATTACACCCCACAATATCGTTAAGTACATGCGCTAACATACAACTGGTCGTTGTCTTACCATGACATCCAGCAACTGTAATAAGTTCAAAAATATTAGCTAATTTTCCTAACATTTCATTATATTCATAAATTTTAAGTCCCAAATCATTAGCTTTTATTATTTCTGGATGTTCATCTTTGATAGCAGAACTACGAACTACAATACAATTTTTATCCAGTTCATCATTAGCTTCTGTATATATCTTAATATTTCGTTCATTTAACTTATCTTCAGTAAATTGATGTGTTACCTCATCATCATAACCGACAACATCATATCCCAAATCATTAAGTATCAAAGCTAAAGCACTAAGACCTGCCCCTTTTATACCAATTATATAATATTTCATAATTATCTCTCCTTATAATAATTATATAATTCCACCAGTTAAAAAATTAATAACTAATGGTCCTAAAATAAGAAGTAATATCAATGGTACAATAAAAACAACTGATATTATACTAATCTTATTTGGAATTTTATTAATTTGCCCCTTTATTTCTAATATTTGTTTATCTCTTAAAAAATCAATTTGATTATACATTGTATCTAAAATACGATTACCAAACATATTAGTCTGTGTAATATTTAAAATAATATTATTCACTGTCTCAGATGGAATACGTAACTTCATACTCTCTAGTGCTTCCATCAGCGATCGCCCAAATTTAATTTCCATTAAAGCTCTTTTAAATTCGTTAGATAACTCAGAATGAACATTAAAAATCGTAACCTCCAAAGAACTTTCTAAATTACGCCCAGACTCTAGCGTTAACGTCAAAATTTCAAAAAATTGTAGAGCCTCTCGATCTAACTGTTCACTCCGTTTCTTAATTGGCAACGTTATTAATAAATAGTATACACCATAATGAACAACAATCGCAATAATTGGTGCATATATATATCCAGGATTAGTTAAAGATAAAGTCGCAACAAAGCAAACAATAGTAAAAAGAAGTCGAAAATTTAAAAATTCTATCGCATTAAATCTAGCTCGATCACCTAATAAAGAAATCTTTTCATCGATTTTAGTAATCTCCGCTTGGCGAAAAATTCTACTGACAATATGATTTTTATTTTGTTTTTTCATATCATCACATCCTAACTTTCATTATTTTAAAAACAAAGAATATATAGATTATATATACAACCACGATAATCGATGTAATAATATATCCTAAATCTGTTGTAATTAATGGTAAAAAATAATCTGGACTTATTAAACTTATAAATAAAATAAACATCATTGGAATGGCAATTAAAACGTAAACAATAATACGCGAAGCTCCAGTCAAACTACGCATTTCCAAACGTAGTTTCTTCTTACTAAATAACGTTTTTTCAATTGAAGAAAAAACTTTAATTATATTACCACCAGTTTTATTTAAAATCGAAATAGATGCTGTCAAATACTTAGCCTCTTCTAAATTAACACGCTCAGCAAATCGTTCAAAAACAATATCGACACTTAAACCAAACGACAATTCCAACCCCATCTTCTTAAATTCTAAAGCCATTGGTCCATCAAGCTCTTTAGCCACAATATCAACAGCCTGAGAAATACTACGACCTGATTTAAAAGCATTATTCATAATAATAATTGCCTGCAAAAAATCATTTTCTAAATTTCCACGATAACGCTTATATTTATATAAATATAAGAAATCAGGTGCAAAGAAACCAACAGCTAAAGATAAAAATATTTCATATATACCTAAAACCTGAAATTGCAAAGCATTACCTATAATAGCAATTGTTAAAAAAGCTAATGAAACTATTAATTTACTAGCAATATAATTCATGCTCTGCTTATAATTTAAATTTACTATTCCCAAATATTTTTCATAACGTTTGGCATATTTAGTCAAAAATACTGATTTATTTAAATACTTACTTATCTTTTCCAATAAACTAACATAAAAATTAATCAATTGATCTAATAACGAAGGACTATTATCATTAATGGGATCAAGTCCATATCGTCCAATTCGTTTTATTAATTTATTAGTTCGATAATACAACAATACTAAACAAACAAATATAATTAAAAATAAACCAATCAGAATTTGAATATAAAATAATCCACTACTCCAGTTATCAACGACATTAACCGACATTTGTTTAACACTTTTATTACCTGCATAATCAACAGCCGTATAAGTAACATATTTCTGTCCAGAAGCATTTAAGTTATTATTACTGATAGTTACTTTATTAGTAATATCACCATCATTATTGTCTTTAACAGTAACATTGTTCAAAAAATCATAATCACTGCCCAGCTTAATTTCAATCACATCTTCATTAAGGTTAATAACCGGGGCTTCTTTATCAATTTTATAAATTCCACTCTTTATCGTATTAACATCATAGTAATCATAAGTTTTGATCTCAATTTGGTAATTTCCCGTATCAGTTAATAAAATGTTGGCAGTTTCATTTCCACTAATACTAATAGCTTCACTACGAACACCATCCTTAATAATATAGTATTCATATCTAACTACAGGTGTAGTTGGCTTATAAAAAATATTGATATCTTTATTTAAGGGTTCTAATTGTTCATATAAACTAAAACCAGTATTATTCATGGCCAACCACTTCCTTTCTATCATCTACCAAAAATATCTTTTAAATTTTCAATTCCATGAGCTTTAATTTTATCATATACTTTAGGAATATATTTATGAAGTAAAAACTCTCCTAAAACCTCTTGGTTATCAGTAAGTCCTGTCTGTTTAAAACTAAAGATTTCTTTAAGTTGAATCGTATCATCTTTAATTCCAACCACTTCACTTATATTAGTTACCTTACGTTTACCATCGCTAAGACGTTCAACCTGTACAACAATATCGATAGCATTTTCAATATATTCACGAATTGCTTTAATCGGAATTTCCATACCGGCCATCAAAATCATTGTTTCAAGTCTATTCAAAGCATCAATTGGACTATTAGCATGCAAAGTTGTTAAACTACCATCGTGACCTGTATTCATGGCCTGTAACATATCAAACGATTCTTTGCCACGTACTTCACCAACAATAATACGATCAGGTCGCATACGAAGTGAGTTTCTAACTAAATCACGAATTGTAACTTCACCTTCACCTTCATAATTAGTCAGTCTCGTCTCTAGCGAAATAACATGCTTTTGCTTAAGTTTTAATTCCGCTGCATCTTCAATTGTAATAATACGTTCATCTGGGTCAATAAAAGATGACAAAACATTAAGCAATGTTGTTTTTCCACTACCCGTACCACCACATATAATAATGTTTAATTTAGCTAGAACACAAGCCTCTAAAAAACGGGCCATATAAGGTGTCAACATACCAGTACGTAAAAAGTCATCAATGTTTGCTAATTCTTCTTTAAATTTACGAATTGTCAAAACCGGACCAATTAACGATAAAGGTGGAATAACCGCATTCAAACGAGATCCATCACTCAACCTAGCATCAACCATCGGATTAGCTGTATCAATAGTACGTCCTAATGGTTGGATCATTCTCTGAATAGTTCTAATAATATGTTCTTGATTAATAAAAGAAATACTTTCATCTTTAATTAGATGTCCATCTAATTCCACATATATTTCATTTGTACCATTAACCATAATTTCGGTAATATTTTTATCTTCCAATAATTCCGTAATAGGTCCATAACCATTAACCTCATTATCAATCAGATTATAAAGATAACTACGCTCGACATTCCCTAAATCATATCCGGCTATCGTTCTATCAATTTCAGTTTTAACAAAATCCGTCATACTACCAGTACCAGATATATTATTGTCAATCAAATTTTGAATAATCTTATTACGTAACTCATCCAATAGTACTTTATTAGGAAAAGCATCATAATCACTAACAACATTAACATTAGGTCGTTCAATTTTGACTTCAAATTCATCAACAAATTTTTTCTTAGCCATTAATAACGCCTCCTATTCTGTAACTTCCCGTTCTTCCTTTTTAGTTTTTTTTATAAGGTTATTTGTCAAACTTTCAAAATTAGTAATCGCTTTGCGATGTGAGTTTCTAATTCTTTTGTTCAACGTCAAAATTTCACCATCTAAAACATATTTATCAATATTTTTGATATAAAATGAATTAGGAATAATATAATCGATATTATCTTTAATAATACTCTTAATATCATACTTAGTAAAATAATCCCGTTGTTTATCTTTGGCATTATTTAAAATAATCAAATAATTATCTCGTTCCATATCCTTTAAAATTGAAACCATTGTTTTCATACTCTTTAAATCTATAGGATCATTAGTCATCACAAATAAAATTTCATCAGAGTAATCATAGGCCACTAAATTAATTTCATCCAAATAATGATTAGTATCTATCAAAATAACATCATATTTAAGTTCAGCACGAGCCAAAATAATACTGATATATTTACTGCTAATTTTATTAGCTAAACGTGGATCATTAGGAGCTGGAATAACATCAAGATTTTCACGGTAACTTTGAATATAATTTTCTAACATTTCAAAACAATTATTATTTAAATCACTAATAACATTATATAAATTAATCTCATTATTAATATTTAAACTTGCAGCAATCGCACTACCATATAAATCCAAATCGATTATTAAGACTTTCTTTCCTTGTTCACTAAAAATGCCTGCTAAATTCAAAACCGTAGTTGTCTTACCAGTACCACCTTTTACCGATGCCACTGTGAAAATCTTTGCCTTATTAATTGCCATATTTACGCCCCTATTCTTTTTCTATTTTTACTTCATCATTACTTACATATCCTCTAAAATCTCGTTTCAATGCATAATCTTGTTTAACAACAAAAGGAAACAAAAATTGATATTTCTTTACGACTGTAACATTAATATCTGAAGTGGCAACTCTGATATCAACATCAATATCCGTACCTAAATTTTCCGTTAACAAATTATACATTTTATCACGAATCTCATCATTTGTATTATTATCTAAAGTAAGACCATACTTTAATGCCTGTCTAACCTCACTATCAATCTGTCTTCGCATAATCAAAGCATTACCTGCCTCTAATACCATTGCACAAAAAAGAAATAAAAGAGGTAGTAACAATATAAATAAAACTAACGTTTGTCCCTTATTATTCATGGTATATCGTTCTTTCCACTGAGACTGTATAAATATTACCTAATATAAAATTCAATCCCGGCGTAATGATATTCACACTTCCTTGCACTGATATCACTGCTTGATTTTTAGTCTCTTTAATATCATATTTTATTTTGTGTTTATCAGCATATGCTAAAATTTCTTGTTCTTTATTACTTCCATATAAATCACTTATATAATCTAAATCATTACTATATTGATACTTGTGATATATAATATTACCCAAATCTATCATACCTAACATCAGCATCATAAAAACAGGTATTAGAATAACAAATTCAACTAACGCTTGACCCCTGTTATTCATCATCATCACATCCCCTATTATATACAAAATTATATCAAATAAATCAATAATAAACAATAAAAAAATGACTATTAAGTCATTTTTTACTCAGCACATTTACCCTCACCAGGTTTAGATCCCTTAATATACTCTTTTCCCATGATTGTACAAGTTGACTCTGTCATCTTATCCTGCAAAACGCCACCTAACATTTTTACTAAAGTTACAACGATTACACTAATAACCGCAATTATTAATAAGTATTCAACTAACGCTTGACCTTTTTTTCCAAGTTTTACCATAGGATGACCTCCCTATACTCTATAACATTAGTTTATATCTTTTTAAAAAGTTTGTCAATTAAAATCGATACGCAATTATTATATCTATAGCTAATATGACAAGCCTATACAAACATATGCCATGTACAATAATAACTTAAATGTGCTATAATTTAATAGGTGATAATATGTTTATTACAATAAATAACAAAAAGTTTCCAATTAAAAAATGCACTCACTTCAAGGATCGCCTTTTAGGATTAATGTTTAAAAAAGAAATCAAAGAAGGATATATCTTCCCCCATTGTAATAGTATTCATACCTTCTTTATGCGAAGTAATATAGATGTTATCATGACCGATAAAAACAATCAAATATTATATATCTATAGTAATTTAAAACCATGGAAAATAATTTGGCCTAAAAGAAAAGTTTATAACACTATTGAACTACCACCAAATTACACGAAAAACCTTTCTATCAATGAAAAAATAAAAATCTCTTAAGAGATTTTTTTTGTTAAAACTTTAATTGGCAACTTAATTTTTCGAAAATTTAATTCACATAAAGTTATTTCTAATAGTAAATCTACAACTTTATCACGATAGCCCACATATTCATTTTCTATAATTAAACGATTTACCACTTCCCGTTCTTCTAACAATTGATTATAGAAAATAACTAAATCATTATCTTTAATTTGTCTAATTAGATTGATATTTATGACATTTTCCAAATTCATTTTATCTACCTTTCTATAATTTATGAGCAACAATTTATTATATGTTGTAGTTGTTATTATAGAACCTATAAAAAACGAATTTTGTCAAAAAAAGATATCGTCGATATCTTTTTATAATAATGATTTCAGAAATTGTCCCGTATAGCTTTCTTTAACTTTACTGACGGCTTCTGGCGTACCAGTGGCAACAATATTACCGCCAATATCACCGCCCTCAGGTCCTAAATCAATGATATAATCAGCAACTTTAATAACATCTAAATTATGTTCAATTACAACTACTGTATCACCGTTATCAACAATTCGTTGTAGAATTGTTAACAATTTTTTTATATCATCTATATGTAAACCGGTTGTTGGTTCATCAAGAATAAATAAACTCTTGCCAGTTGGTTTCTTTTGTAACTCTTTGGCTAATTTAACACGACCTGCTTCACCACCACTAAGCGTTGGAGCACTCTGACCCAATTTGACATACGAAAGACCGACATCCATTAACATTTGTAATTTATCGCGAACTTTAGGTACATTTTCAAAAAACTCTAAAGCTTCCTCAACCCGCATATCCAAAACATCATAAATACTTTTATTCTTGTATTTTATTTGCAGTGTCTCACTATTATAACGAGTACCATGACACACCTCACAAGGCACATAAACATCTGGTAAAAAATGCATTTCAATTTTTTTAACACCGTCTCCCCAGCAAGCCTCACAGCGTCCACCTTTAACGTTAAAAGAGAAGCGTCCCTTATCATAACCTCTAATCTTAGCCTCTTTAGTATTGGCAAACACATCACGAATATCATCAAATACACCTGTATAAGTAGCTGGATTACTCCGTGGTGTCCGTCCAATCGGTGCTTGTGAAATATCAATCACTTTATCGATATTCTCCAATCCCTTAACACTTTTATATAAACCTGGTCGTTCTTTAACTTTATATAAGTTATTAGAAACAACTTTATATAAAATTTCATTAACCAAACTACTCTTTCCACTACCACTAACACCAGTTACGCAAGTTAAAGTTCCTAAAGGAAATTTAACATTAATATTTTTCAAGTTATTCTCTTTAGCTCCTTTAATTTCTAAATACTTGCCATTTCCTTTGCGCCTATTAGTTGGTACTTCAATTTTTAACTTACCAGTTAAATACTGTCCAGTTAAACTATTAGGATTTTTCATTACTTCATCTGGCGTTCCTTCTGCGATAATTTCACCACCATGGAGACCAGCTCCCGGCCCAATATCTACTAAATAATCACACGCCTTCATCGTATCGGTATCATGCTCAACCACAATTAAAGTATTACCCAAATCACGCATTTCTAACATCGAATCGATTAAACGTTGATTATCTCTTTGGTGTAAGCCGATACTTGGTTCATCAAGAACATATAATACTCCCGTTAAACGCGAACCAATTTGCGTAGCTAAACGAATACGTTGCGCCTCACCACCGCTAAGCGTTCCTGCACTACGATTTAATGTTAAATACTCTAAACCGACATTTATTAAAAATGATAAACGAGAATTAATCTCTTTAATAATCAAATCAGAAATTTCCTTTTGTTCTTTACTTAATTTTAACGTAGCTAAAAACTCATATAAATCACGAATACTTAGTTTAGTAATATCGTAGATATTCTTTTTTCCAACCAAAACAGCTAAAACCGAATCATTTAAACGAGCACCTTTACAACTAGGACATATACTTTCTGTCATATAACCTTCGATCCAATCGCGAATCCAATTGCTTTTCGTTTCAATATAACGTCTTTCTAGATTAGTTATTAACCCCTCAAAATAATCTTTAGTATTTCTAGTATTACCATTTTTAGAAATATAGTTAAATTCAATCACATCAGGTGAGCCATATAAAACAATATCTAAATCTTTTTTTGATAATTTAGATATTGCTATATCCATATCAATATGATAATAATTACATACGGTTTTAACCTGCGTATAAGTAATATTATCATCGTTATTTAAAATAACAATACCACCATTATTAATAGATTTGTTACGATCGGGAATAATTAAATCAATATCAATATTCTTTTTTACACCCAATCCCTTACAATCAGGACAAGCACCATAAGGAGCATTAAAAGAAAACATCCTAGGTTCTAATTCCGGAAGAGAAAAATCACAATCAGGGCAAGCATACTTTTCACTCATAACAACTTCATTATCCCCAAGAACATCGATAACAACTTTACCTCGTGATAATTTAGCTGCCATTTCGATTGATTCATATAAACGACTACGTATATCATCCTTAATAATTAAGCGATCAACCACCACATCAATATTATGTTTCTTATTTTTATCCAAATTAATTTCCGTTCCCAAATCATATTCTTCATTATCAATACGTACACGAATATATCCATCCTTTAAAAGCGAAGATAATAAATCCTTATGTGTACCTTTTTCGCCATGAACAATCGGACTTAAAACACGAATTTTCGTTTTAACATCTAAATTCATAATTTGATTAGTCATCTCTTCGATACTTTGACTACTAATCGGTTTTTTATGAACTGGACAATAAGGGATACCAATACGAGCATACAACAATCTCAAATAATCATAAATTTCCGTCACTGTTCCTACTGTACTACGAGGATTTTTATTAGTTGTCTTTTGATCAATACTGATAGATGGACTAAGACCTTCAATACTATCAACATCAGGTTTTTCATTGCCACCTAAAAATTGTCTAGCATAAGCACTCAAAGACTCAATATATCTTCTTTGGCCTTCAGCATATATTGTATCGAAAGCTAAACTACTTTTTCCACTTCCACTAACTCCAGTCATAACTATCAATTTATTCTTTGGAAGTTCAATACTAACATTCTTCAAATTATTTTCTCTAGCACCCTTAATAATAATCTTATCCATAAAATCACCTCAAATACCTTATATTATAACCAAATATAAAAACAAATTCAATTACTATTTATTACCATTACTACCTAATCTTATCAAACGAACAATTGTTTGTCAATCAACAAAAAAAGATTAGTAACCTAATCTTAAAACTTCAAATTTTACATTATGACTAACACTATACTTACTAGCATCTTTTTCTGTCGCAAATAACAAATCAAATGTAAATTTTTTACCAATGCCAATGTTACCACCACGATCTAAAACAATTGCGATAATATCACTATCACTAACATTGCTTGCACTTATTTTAACGATTGTTCCAAATGGATATTTTTTATCACCAGATACAATTCTCACTTTACCATAGGTTGAATCATTATAATAAATATTCCCTTCACCGACATAATATCCAGAAGCTACTCTATTACTAGTACAACCATAACAATCTGGGCCATACCCACTCATTGTTCCATACAACGTTTCTAAAGCATTAGATGGAATAGATACTACAATATCCTCTTTTTTATCAGTAATTTTATCATCAACTGTCGTTGTTGACACAACCGTTTCCTTTTCATCTTCAACAACTACCGGAAATTCTTCTTCATCTAATTCAGTATTAATAACATCATCAAGTACAACATTATAGGCAATGTAATTATTACCATTATCATTAACCATCTCACTAAATAAAGATTCAGAAGCTTCAGTAGTATAAATGTTAAAACTAACTATTCCAACCATTAATATATTAAAAAAAGTTAATAATTTTTTCATTTTTTATTACCTCTTATATATTATACCAAAAATTACCCGTTATCAGATAATAAGGTTATCTGAAGGTTCTCAATAATAGTAAAATAGTGTAAATAAAAAAGACTATCTCTAGTCTTTTGGTTTAAAAATTAATGCTAAAAAGAAAGAAATAACAATAGCTGCCATAATACCAGATGAAGTTAAATTAAACATACCCATACATAAGCCCATAAATCCAAAATCAGAAGCACTTTCCATCGCACCATGGATAAGTAAGTGACCAAAACTAGTAATAGGTACTAATGCACCCCCGCCAGCCCATAAAATAAATTTGTCATATAAACCAAATACATCTAGAAAAGCACCGACAACAACAAAAATCGTCGTTATATGTCCTGGCGTTAACTTTGTGTTATCTAAAATTAACTGTCCGATTAAACATACAATCCCACAAAATAGAAAGGCATTTACATAATTCATTCAATTACCTCCAAACTAATCGCATGAGCAATACTCGGAATAGTCAACTTTTGATTAACCATCGTTGGACTCATCAAGGCTCCAGTTGCTACTAAAAGAACTCGTTTATACTCTTTTTTTATCATTTTATTAAATATATAACTGTAAGTCACTAAAGGTGCACACGCTGAACCACTACCTCCTGAATATACAGGTTGATTATCGACATCATAAATCAACGTTGCTGTGTCATCATAGTTCTTAAGCTTTATTCCATACTCTGTCTGCATATACTCTACTAATATTTTCTTACCAACTTCTCCTAAATCACCTGTAACAACTAAATCATAATAACCGATTTCCCTTTTCATATCTGATAAATGACGATAAATTGTATGAGCGGCCGCTGGTGCCATTACAGCTCCCATATTAAAGACATCTTTTACCCCTAAATCATTAACAGATCCAATCGTACCACTTTCAATTCTAATACCTTTTTTATTATAAGATAAATAAGCACTAGCTCCACCAGTAACAGTAAAAGTTGTCGATTTAGGTTTAGGACCACCATACTCGACTGGATAACGAAATTGCTTTTCGGCAGCATTATTATGTGATGAAGCTGAACAAATACAATTCTTTACTTGTCCTGCTTCCACCATATTTGCACCAATAATCAATCCTTCTACACTAGTAGCACAGGCACTATATAGTCCTAAATAAGGAATTCCTAATTTACTAGCCGCATAGTTAGAAGATACCAACTGATTCAATAAATCACCTGACAAATGAACATCGACATCAAAACGTGTTTTACCAATTTTATTTAATAAAATATCGACACTTTCTTCGATTAATCTAGACTCAGCTTGTTCCCAAGTTGGCATTCCAAAGTAAAACTCATCATAACTTTTATCAAAATAATTATTTAGTGGTCCTTTTTTCTCATATGGTCCTGTAATAGTAGCCGTTTCATTGATATAAACATTATTATATTTAAAAGTCATTTAGCACCACCCCAATAATAATCTTAAAAGACCAAACACATAAGCACTTACTACCCCAAAAATAATAACACTACCAGCTAACTTTAACATATTAGCTCCAATACCCATCACTAAACCCTCTTTACGATATTCTAAAGCCGCACTTTGCATCGCATGAGCAAAGCCAGTAATCGGGACAATAAGACCACACTTACAAAAATTCACCCACTTATCAAAAAAGCCTAAACAAGTAAATAAACAACCGATAAAAATTAAAGTAATAATCATAAAGCAGGAAGCTTCTTTAGTTGGTATATCAAGATAGAAAGAATAAAAGTTTAATAAAAATTCACCTAACATTCCCATTAAACCGCCAGTAATAAAGGCAACTAAAGCATTGTAAACAAAATTTTCTTTAGGTGTATATTTTTTTACCAAAACACTATATTTACTTTTTTCCATATAATTCCTCCTACCGTTATTATGATTACCAAATTATTTTTTATACAAATTATTACAAAAAAAATAAACTAGCTTAACTAACCAGTTTATCTTTTAATTTCATAAGAATTTTCTGTTCTTTACGCGACACTTGAACTTGACTCATCCCTAATACCTTAGAAGTTTCAGATTGAGTCATATCACGCATATAACGATTTACAATTAAATCTCTTTCAAAATCATCTAAATTTTCTAAAGCTTGACGAAGCAAAATCAAATCATCAACATCAACTTCAGTCTCTTGACTAATAACATCGTGCAAGGTCAACTCCTTTTCATCATCTGTTATCGCCTCATCAATACTTTGAATAACGTTGTTGCTTCTAATTGCTTCGTATAATTCATATTCTGACACCTCCAAAAAATTAGATAATTCTGATATCGTCGGTTCTCGCATTAATTGTTGCGACAATAATATGCTAGCTTTTTCAATCATCAAATTTAATTTACTAATATTACGGCTAACTTTAATTCCCTTATCTTTCCTAACTAATTGACACATTTCACCAACTATATATGGATAAGCATACGTCGTAAACTTTACACCCATACTCGGATCAAAACGATAATAAGCATTAATTAAGCCCAATGTACCAGCTTGAAACAAATCATCCTTGTTAGGATAATTAGTAAAATTATGAGTAATAGAATAAATTAAATTTTGATTGTCAATAATTAACTTTTCTAAATCCTCTGTCAAACATTATCACATTCCTATCATATTTATAGCACTCAACTCATCACTAACCTCATACATATAATTTAACAACCGACTATTATTAATGCGATATCTAACTAACGAATTATTTATACCACAAAGCATCGCCTTACCATCATTCATCTTGCTGAGTTCATAATTATATAACAAACTATTTATTCCTTTTAAATCAATTGAAGTTAATCCATCAATATTAAAGACAACATTCTTAATACCATTATCTTTAACTAGCTCAGTAACCTCACTATTTAATTTGTCAATAGTCGTTTTATTTAAAACTCCTGTCAATCTAATAAATAGAATACCCTTACGAAATTCCATTGTAATATCTAGCACATTATCACCTCGCAAATATAATTTAACACACCTGAAAACAGCATTTGACCATTTCGACAAAACTAGAATTAATTTTGCTTCAACAAAAAAGAACATCATTTTTACAAATAATGTTCCATTCTGTCATTAATTATATACTATTATCAAAATTCGTTTACCTTTAAATCTTAATAAAATTCATATTCTTTTTTAATTAATGATTTCGTCTTTTCGTTGACATAAACTTTAGTGTGATAATCTGTAAGTTTATTATAATTATATATTTTATAATCTTTAAAATCACTTAAAATATTATCTAAAATTTTTCGATTAAAATTAGTCGAATGGTAAACAATCGCATATTCATTATAATCTTCATCATAGGTGTTTTTTCTTAACGATATATCAATTAAATCTTTATAATAATAAACTTCAATAACTGCTTTATTATCTTCGAGATTATTATCCACCACAATTTCTAAATCGTGAGAATAATCTTCAATAACTGTCGGACGGTCAATTCTCTCTTCAAAACGTTTAACAGTCTCTTCATATAAACCCTCTGGAGCACGATCATAAAATTCATATTTACTAATCATATCAAAGGTCATAAACAAGCCAACAATCGTAATAACTAAACCGACTATCGATGGATAAAAATGTAATTTTTTATGACCAAATAATAATTGCCATAAAATATATAAAATATTAGCCATAATAATAGTGCCACCCAAAGCAAGTAAACTAACACCCCAAACATCAAAACCTTTAATTAATAAATATATCGTAGTGGAAAAACCGAAAATACCACCTATTACAATGCCTACCATTGGTAATAAGAAAGTAATCAATAAGAAAATTTTAACAATTAAAACTAAAGCATTAATAATTGGTGACTCGCCTTTTTCTTTAGATTCCACTTTAGACATCCTATTATCTTTAACTTCCCTTTCCTCCTTCTTATTCACTTTAATAACCTTATTTTCCTTTTTCTCTTCTTTCATCGTATCATCACTACCTTTAACAAAATACTTACTAAACATGGCAATACCAATCAAAATACAAACAACAAGATATATAATACCGACAATCACTTTCCAAATAAAACCTAAAATACTATCAATTGGAGCTAAATTAAATTCTAAAATATTTTCCCCTAATTCATGAATTAAATAGAAAGGAACTTTAATAATAGCCATAATCAATAGAAAAATAACAATCTTTATTAATATTTCAAAAATTAATTCAACAGTAATACCATCAGAGTTATTCCTAAAATTATCAAATACACCTCTTGAAAAATCTGCTAATTTATGGGCAAATCTTTTAATCAAAGTTTCACCATTTTTCAAAAATTCCTTACCGGCATCTTCGTCATTTTGATAATATTCAGGATTTATTTTATAAGCACCTAAAATACCATCAATTAACTCATCAATGTTCCCAAAATCAGCGATAGCCTCTTCTTCCGTTTTTCCGTGTTTAACCTTTTCACTAATAATATCCTTATACTCATCGATAATATCTTGACGCTCTAAAGCATTCAAAATAGATAATCTATTTTCCAATACCTTGATAAATTCCTTTTTAGTCATTTATTTCACACTCCTCTAAAAAATTATTTACTGATGATGCAAATTCATTCCACGTATCAACTAACATCTTCATTCTTTCATAGCCCAATACTGTAATTTTATAATATTTGCGAGATGGTCCTTCATTCGATTCCACTAAATATGTTTCAAAATAGTGATCATTAGTCAACCTTTTAAGTAACGGATATATTGTTCCTTCATTGACATCGACAACTTTTGAAACCGATGAAACCAATTCATACCCATACATGTCCTTTTTGTTTAACGAACATAATACAATTAGTTCTAAAACACCTTTCTTAAATTGTGTGTTCATACATCACCTCACAAGTAAATAATATCACCGCTACTTGGCATTGTCAAGTACTATTGATAAAATAGTATATGTAAATTATTGTCAAAAAAGAAATAATAATGCAAAAACAACTTAATTTTTGTTATAATATATATAAGGTGATTATACATGAATAATATTTATTTAGTTAGCTATATCAATCTTTTTGATAAAATATACGCTATTACAATTGATGATCAAAAACAAATTAATTTTTTAGAAAGCCGAATCATTGACGATAAAAGGACTTATAGTCAGCCTGCTTTAGATCAAAATATCACAAATTTAAATCGTGAGCAAATTGTCAATATAAATAAAAATCTTTTAATTCAATCGTTTACAGACCATTTAAACAACAAAATGAAACAAGGACTATATCAAGACAAAAACGAATTATTAAACGATATTAATCAATTTAAAAAATATATTAATAACGATCCCAAATTAAAAGATTTTTTATATTTTCAGGATGCATTAGAACAAATTAAATTTGATAATAACATTAAACATATGTTAGCTTACTTCGACCAGGCATTTAAAAAGCCACAAACAACTACCGATACTTTAAAACAAAATATCGAAGAAAGTCTTCAAGCGAATGATATCGTCGAAGCAACTTTAGATAACGGAACTAAAATAGCTGTTGATATGAATAAAGCTAAAGAAAACAGTCAAGCAGAGGTTATTGCACTACGTCCTGATGAAAATCTCACAGATGTATTAGCTAGTCAAGCAACCAGTAGTTATAGTGGCGCTGCTGAAATACTACAGAGTATGGCGGACCACACTCATATAAGTACCCTAGCAAATAAACCGCCACTAGTAACAGAAAAAGAAGACGTTTCATTAGCAAAGCAAGTCGCTTTAAACCAAAATCAATATCACAATAAAGAAACAATCGCTACAGGTTATGATTCTGATCTCACTTCTGATGGTATTATCATTAATACAGAAACCAATGAAATTAGTGAATTAAGCACTATGAATGACGGCTCTATTTATCTAAATGGAACAACCCAAAATAACATTTCTAACAATGGTATCGAAAGCTATCAGACACATGATACTGTCATTAATAGTCAGCCTACCTTTGATATCGAAAAACAAGAAGTATTAGATGATCCACAAGCTATGCAAGAATTTGACGAATTAGAATCCTTATACAACAGTGGTGAAAAAGAAGAATGGACAAACAAAGTTGAATACCTATATGAAACAAATCGTGATAAATGGGAAGAATATATGGCATACCATGATACTAAACAAAATGAATTAAAGCAAAATAAAGCCCCACAAAAAAGTTTAGGTAGTGACCCTAGAGCTGCCTTTATCGATATATCTATAATTGCTTTAATCACTTCCATCATAGGAACATCTACCTTATTAGCTATTCTAATAAATTTAATGTAACATTATTGTTACATTTTTTTATAAAAAAAATGCTGATAACTTACCAACATTTTTAACAATAACCTTATTTTTTATCATGGGGTTTTAAAACTTTAGAATATCCCTTTTCGCTATCAACGTCATGTTCATTAGAAGAAACAATATCATTCCTTAACCGTTCTAATTGTTGTTTAATGTCGGACTTAGAATGATTACCATTTTCAATTTCCGTCTTAACTTCTTCTTTAATCGGTATTTGACTTAAATTAATTGTTTTATTTTCCTTAATGGCTTTCTCTAATTCCTCTGATGTTATTCTAGATTTTAATTCTTTACCTACTATCATTAACTTTTCTATTAATATATTTTTTTGTTCTTCCAAAGATAGTCTGGACACTGGTCCTCTAGTTTTTATGACCCTAAAATCATCATTGATTTTTTCAAACCAAATTGTACTCTTTTCACCATCATCATCAAAACTAATTGATACATCCATTTCACTTTCATCTGCAAGCTCTGATTTAATAATTGTTAAAAAAGCATTAAAACCAGTTGGTTTTTTATTATAATTTTCTTGTTCTTCTTTGGTAAATGGCGTAATACAATCCATAATTCTTAGTTGATCTGCTAAAAATGGTCTAGTTTGTTCATATTTCGTTTTTTTATTCATTTGAAAAAATAAATTAAAAAACGGAATAAACAAGGACATTGCATTATTCTTTGATGTTTCTGGATTCATTTGCCTACCTAATTCACTAATTTTATCCATTTCAAGTTTATAGCCTTGATCAGCTATATCTTTAAACATTTTAAACGCTAGCGAAATATCAAGTCCTATACTTACAAGGATTGTCATTAACCAAATAATTAATAATTCCATTTAAAATATTCCCCCTCTTTTTAAGAATTGCTCCATATTATAACATTAACATTGCTATTAGTCAAATCAAAAAATAATGGACAAAATAAATTTTAAAAATAAAATCATATTCTTAATTAGGAGTGTGATATTTTGTTTCAAAAATTAATAAAAATGTTATTTAATGATCTTTACCTTTTTAGCGCTGCTTATTCAAATAACGTCTTCCCCGATCCTCTATCCAAAGAGGACGAAGATAAATATATCAAACTTGCCAAAGACGGAGATAGTGAAGCTCGCAACAAATTAATCGAACATAATCTAAGATTAGTCGCTCATATTGTAAAAAAATACGAAAATCGTAGAGATGATATTGAAGATTTAATCAGCATTGGGACTATCGGCTTAATTAAGGGAATTGATAGTTATTCTTATAAACATGGTACTAGAATAACTACTTATTGTGCTAGATGTATCGAAAATGAAATTTTAATGTATTATCGTGGCGACAAAAAGAATAACAAAAATATTAGTTTAAATGAATCTGTTGGTTTCGATAAAGATGGTAATGAAATAACATTCTTAGATATTCTCAAAACCCCAAAACCCGACTTTGCTTTAGACATTCATAATCAAACTAATATCAGTTTATTAAAAAAATATTTTCCTGTCCTAACCTCTCGTGAAAAAGAAATCATTATTAAAAGATATGGTTTAAATGGCACCGATGAAATTACGCAAAAAACCATCGCTAAAGAATTAGGAATTTCTAGAAGTTATGTTTCGAGAATTGAAAAACGCGCGTTAACTAAATTATTACGCGAATTTATTAAAAACAAAAACAACTGATAATATTGAAAAAATCTCTTCTATGTGTTATATTTTATATGAAACTTAGGGGGATTTAACATGAAAGTCAAAAATAACAACGAACGACAATATGGTTTAGATATATTACGTATCTTAGCAGTTATCTTAGTTTTAACTGTCCATTTTTTCTTAAACACTAATTATTATAATACTCAATTTAAAGGAATAAGCATGACTTGGCAAAGTGTAATTAGAAACTTTTGTATGTCCTGTGTACCATTGTTTTTAATGTTAACCGGTTTTTTAAACAATAAAACAGAATATAACAAAAAATTTTTTAAAGGTTTGCTAACAATTATTATCATCTGGTTATTTTACAGTATTATTGAGTTTTCGGTTTTAGGAATTATTAATAAAGAACAAAATAACTTTGATTTTATTAATGCCTTGTTCAATATAACCTCTTTTAAAGCATGTAAATACTCTTGGTATATTGAAATGTATATTGGACTTTATTTAATTGCCCCTATCATTAATAATTCTTACAATAGTTTTAATCAAAAAAACCGAAAAATACTTGTTTTACTCGCCATATTGATTGGGATAATACCGGGATTTATTAATACTCTTTTCCAAAACATTTTCCACCTTCCAAGTTATTGGAGTAGTATTTATCCTTTGACCTATTATATTATTGGAAAATACATTTCCGATTTAAAACCTAATTTAAATAAAAAATATCTATTTATTTTATTAATTTTTATGCAGTTATTTACTTATTCTTTTCAAACCATAAGTAACATTAATTATAACAGCATAAATATCTTTATTCAAACAATTATTATCTTTTTACTTTTATATAATATTAATGTCAAAAACAATTTTATAAAAAAAGTTTTACAATATATTTCTAGTATCAGTTTAGATATCTACTTGGCATCTAGCTTAATCGATCAAATTATCTACCCTTTATTTAATAAATATTGTTCTTTTAATATAATTGGTCAATCTAGAATAATTATATATGCTCCCATTATTTTAATCATTATTTTTCTTATATCAGCCCTTTATGGCAGTATTAGAAAATTATTAATTAGTATAAGATAAAAGTATCTAACTTTTTAGTTAGATACTTTTTTTACGTCTAAATAAACATTGTGGCCATTTAAATCAAATTGTTCCGATAAATTATTATCTTCAATCATCTCAAGAGCTAACGTTTCACTTTTAATATAATCCTTATAACAATTTAAAGCTTGGTTGAACTCATCATCACCATGGTAATAAATAGTAATTCGATCAACAATATCAAAGTCTTTATTTTTACGAAGTTGCTGAATTTTAGATACCATCTCACGAGCAATACCTTCCATAATCAATTCGTCGGTTAATTCCGTGTTTAAAATAATAAAATTATTATTTTCCATACCGACATTAAAACCTTCCTTTGAAGAAATACGAATATCCACCATATTAGGTGTTATATCATACTCTTCCCCTGCTATGTCTAATTTAATACTATTACCATTTTGTAGCATACTTATTTCTTCATCAGATAATGCTTCTAAGGTCGATTGATAATCCTTAATTTTAGGTCCAAAAATTTTTCCAACCTCTTTAAAATTTGGTTTAACACTCAAATTCATATAATCATTTAAATTTTTAACAAAAACAACCTCTTTAACATTTAATTCTTCTTTAATCAATAATGTTAAATCACCAATAATATCTTCATTCTTGCCATCTAATAAAGCTTCACTAAGCGGTTGTCTTACTTTAATCTTTGTCTCTTCACGAACAAAGCGACCAACACTAATTAAACTTCTAACAAGATCCATTTTTGTTTCAATTTTAGAATCAATCAAACTCATATCATATACTGGGAAATCACTTAAATGAACAGATTCCTCTCCAGTTAAATTACGGTATATTTCTTCAGAGATAAATGGTACAACTGGAGCGATCATCTTCGATAACCCAACTAAAACCTCGTATGTTGTTAAATAAACAGCCTTTTTTGAATCATCTAACACACTACCCCAAAAACGTTTACGATTACGTCTAATATACCAATTGGATAAATCCTCTGAAACAAATTCCGTAATAGCCTTAACTACCTTATTTAAATCGTACTCTTCATAACTTTCAGTCACATATTTAAGTAAACGATGATATTTCGATAATAACCATTTATCAATTTCTTCACGCTTTTCATAGCTTACATAGCACTCACTAATATCGATATTATCGGTGTTAGCATACATTGCAAAGAAATTATAAGTATTTTTTAAAGGATTAAAGAATTTTGAATGTACTTCTTTTAATCCATTTATATCAAAGCGTAGTGGTGTCCAAATTGGTGATACATAAGGTAAATACCAACGGACAGTATCAGCACCATATTCGCGCATCGTTGTAAATGGTTCAACGATATTTCCTTTACTCTTACTCATCTTTTTGCCTTCAGCATCTTGAATTAAATCGTTAACTAATACACTCTTATATGGTGAACACCCCTTAACAAAAGTTGAAATAATCAAAAGTGTATAAAACCAACCACGTGTTTGATCAATACCTTCACAAATAAAATCAGCTGGGAATTGTGTTTCGAAGAAATCCTGATTTTCGAATGGATAATGATACTGAGCAAACGGCATACTACCAGAATCGAACCAACAATCGATAACATCAGTACATCTTGTCATCGCCTTACCACATTTAGGACATTTTAAATGCACATTATCGACATATGGACGATGTAATTCGATATTCTCATCAATTTCTTCGATTGCTAGTGAAACTAATTCTTTTCTCGAACCAATCATAATATCATGTCCACACTCACAAGTCCAATAAGGAAGTGGTGTACCCCAATAACGATTACGTGAAATAGCCCAGTCTTTTAAATTTTCTAACCAATTACCAAATCTTTTTTCACCGACATATTCCGGATACCATTTAACCGTTTTATTAGCCGCAATAATTTTATCTTTAAATTTCGTAACCTCTAAATAATAACTAGGCTTAGAATAATAAATTAATGGACTATCACAACGCCAGCAATGAGGATAATCATGAACCATCTTTTGTTTTCTGAACAACTTATCGTTAGCCTTCAAATACTTAATTACTTCGATATCAGCATCAAAAACTAACATACCCTTCCAAGGTCCATCTAAATATCTTCCATCTTCACCAACTGGATTTAAATAAGGTAAATTATAATTCTTACCGACTTTGGCATCATCTTCACCAAAAGCTGGCGCTAAATGAACTATACCAGTACCATCTTCCATAGTGACATAATCATCACAAGTTACAAAGAAAGCTTTCTTATCAACCTTAAGTTCTGGAATTAACTGTTCATATTCCATATATTCTAAATCTTGACCTTTATAAGTTTCTAGAACAGTAAACTCATCCCCCAAAACTTTATTAGCTAAAGCCTTAGCCAAAATAAACTTATAGCCTTGACTTTCCACCTTAACATAGTCTTCATGAGGGTTAACACAAAGTCCAACATTAGCAATCAAAGTCCAAGGAGTCGTTGTCCAAACCAAAAAGTAAACATCTTCATCTTTCTTTTTCATTGGGACAATAACCGTCTCAACCGTTACTTCTTTATATCCTTGTGCCACTTCGTGACTAGCCAAACCAGTACCGCAACGTGGACAATATGGTAAAATTTTTGAACCTTCATAGAATAAACCTTCATCAAAGAACTTCTTTAATATCCACCATTCTGTTTCAATGTAATTATTATCGTACGTTACATAAGGATGTTCCAAATCGATAAATTGACCCATTTTACTAGTTAAATCATTAAAAGCCTTTTCATTACGCCACACACTTTCGCGACATTTTTGATTAAACGGTTCAATACCATATTTTTCGATATCCTTCTTACCAGTAAAACCTAATTCTTTTTCAACTTGTAATTCAACAGGTAAACCGTGCGTATCCCAACCAACTTTACGAATAACCTTATAACCCTGCATCGTTTTATATTTACAAAAAGTATCCTTTAAAAATTTAGCTAACATATGATGAATTCCTGGCATCCCATTGGCTGTAGCTGGTCCATCAAAAAAGACAAAATTTTCATTATTTTTACGATTTTCAATCGTGCGCTCCAAGATGGAATTGACACTACCCCAACTATCTAAAATACTACTTTCAACTTCACTAGTTTTTCTCTTATCTAATTCTTTAAAATTTTTCATTTTAACCCTCCTAATTTAATTTTATTATATTCAATTTTTAAACTTCGCAAACTATTACATACGATAAATAAATCATTCAAATCGTCATCTAACATTTTTTTCTTCTTACACATTTTTAAAAAAGAAATAATATCATGGTAGTAATCATCAATATTCAAAATAATAATTTGAAAGTGATAATTATTATTACGTTTAAGTTCCAACGCCATCAACAGCTCACCTAATGTCCCAATACCACCTGGCATAAAAATAAGCAAATTAGACCGACCAAAGACTTCATCCGAACGCTCCAAGTTATTTTTTAAAATAGTTGCCTGATCATTAAAATTAATGTCATTAGAAAACTTTTCGATAGTAATAATTTGTGATTTAATATTAACCTTATCTAAATTATTAATAATTTGATTCATAATGCCAACACGACCACCAGCAATCAGATTATCGTTATTCTTAATAATTAGATCACTAATCACATCAGCATATTCTAAATAGTTTTTAGCAACATTAGTTGTCGATGAACATCCAACAAAAACATTCATTTTATCACCTCAGTTAAAATAAAAAGACATCCTTAACAAAGGACGTCTTTAGAACGCGGTACCACCTTATTTATAGTTTAATACTATATCTCTTCATTTTAACGCTATTTAAGCGTCCTCATCTACATATCGAATGAAGAACATCTAAAGTGATCCATATATTAATATCCTATCTATTTTCACCAATCATAGACTCTCTACCAGTATTCATAATATATCGTCTTTATCATTTGTTTTATAACTCTACCTTTTCAATATCCTTAATAACCTCTAACTGTGATTCTACAATATCTTTAAGACGTCTTTTGAAAACATTGATATTACGTTTTAACATATCAGCTTCCATTTCTGTCTTTTCAGCCCGAAGTAGTGCCTCATTTACAATACGATTAGCATTCTTCTTAGCATCATCCACAATTAATTCACTTTCCCTATGAGCCGCTAAACGCATTTGATCAGAAGTCTTTTGAGCCATTAAAATTGCTTTATTCAAAGTTTCCTCAGTACGAGTATATTGTACCAACTTTTCCTTTAAAGCCATATTTTCCTCTTCTAAAGCCTCTAACTCTTTAATACGAGCATCTTTATCCTTCATTTCATTAACCATTTTTTCAACTTGCTTAATAACCTGATCTAAAAATTGGTTAACTTCAACCGGATCATAGCCACGAAGTGTTCGATTAAACTTTTCCATAAGTCCACCCCACTTGCGCTACTGCATATTGTAGCACATTATTAATTATATTTCAAACATTATTTACCATTCAATATTAATATCATCGTTGTCATGAATATCTTTTCCAGCTTTTTCATCGGTAATCTTTCCCTGTACATTAACGTTATTTGGAGTACATAAGAAAATACCACCACCAATTTTTTGTAAATCGCCACCAATAGCGTAAATTGTTCCACTTAGAAAATCGACAATTCTTTTTGCCTGATCAGAAGTAACTCGTTTTAAATTAACGACAACCGTATTACGATTTTTTAAATGATCAGCTATTTGTTGTGATTCAGAATAAGCACGAGGTTCTAATAAAATCATTTTACTACCACCATTATTTTCCTCTAAAGCTTCTTCAGATTTTATATTATAAAATTCTTCTCCAGAAACATTATTGTTACTAAATATATCACTATCATCATCTTTTAGCCATTTTTTAATACTAAATCCCACTTTAATTCCTCCCTTAGAGACTTGCGCCCACTTTACTATAATTCATTTTATCATACTAAAACAAAAAAGAAAATATTTTTTAACAAATATTTTCAACTATTTTACTAATTAACTAAATTAATAATTAATTTCTTCTTCAATTCGCATTAACTGATTATACTTACATATACGTTCGCTTCGTGACATTGAACCTGTTTTAATCTGCCCCAGATTCCATCCTACGGCCAAATCAGCAATCGAAGTATCCTCAGTTTCACCACTACGATGCGAAATTATTGTTCTATATCCGTTATCTTTAGCTAATTTAATCGTCTCTAGCGTTTCCGTAATCGTTCCTATTTGATTAACCTTAAGCAAAATAGCATTACCAGCTTTTAAATCAATTCCCTGTTGTAGACACCTTTTGTTAGTGACAAATAAATCATCTCCAACTAGCTGAATTCTATCACCTAATTTATCGGTAATTAACTTGAATCCGTTCCAATCATTCTCATCCACTGGATCTTCGATTGAAATAATAGGATAATTATTAACTAAATCTACATAATACGCAATTAGTTCATCAGTATTCAAAACACGATTCTCACCAACCAAATGGTACTTACCATCTTTAAAAAATTCACTGGCCGCTACATCAATAGCTAAATTAACATCTTTACCAGGTTCATAACCGGACATTTTAATAGCTTCGACAATTAGTTCAAAACCTTCTCTATTACTATTTAAATTAGGAGCAAAACCACCCTCATCACCAACACCAGTCGCGTAACCGCGCTCATTTAAAACTTTCTTTAAACTGTGAAATACTTCCGCTGCTATTCTAATTCTATCTTTCATGGAATCAGCATTAGGAACAATCATGAATTCTTGAAAATCTAATTTATTATCAGCATGGGCCCCTCCATTTAAAATGTTAACCATTGGTACCGGTAATTTAGTTCCATTACCAACATATTTATATAAAGGTAGTCCCTTATAATTAGCTGCAGCCCGCATAACAGCCATCGATACTCCTAAAATTGCGTTAGCTCCAAATCGTTCCTTATTAGGCGTCCCATCAGCATTAATCATTGCATAATCAATTTTTCCTTGCTCTAAAGCATCCATGCCAACAACTAAATCCCGTAAATAAGTATTGACATTAGAAACAGCTTTCAAAACTCCTTTACCAGAATAACGATGAATATCACCATCACGTAATTCTAAAGCTTCGCGTTCTCCAGTCGATGCTCCACTAGGAACTATAGCACGACCTTTAATTCCACTCTCTAACGTAACTTCCACTTCAACCGTTGGATTTCCTCTTGAATCTAATACTTCTCGACCTACTACATCTTTTACCTTTGACACCTTATCATCTCCTATTATTAATTATACACTATATCAAATAAAAATTTAAGAAAAAAACGAGATTTACTCGTTTTTTCTTATTCTGCACGTAATGATTCAACTGGATCTTTTTTACTAGCTACTTTAGCCGGTATATAACCACCGATGACAGTTAAAATAATACTTATAATAACCAATATAATAGCATGAACCGGATTCATTTTAGCGACATTAGGTAATTCCGATAAATTTTCAATTATCGCATTAGCTGGGAAAATAAGTAATCTCGCTATTACAATTCCTAAACCGCCAGAACATAAACCAATAATAAAAGTTTCAGCATTAAATACTCTAGCAATATCCTTTTTACGAGCACCAAGTGAACGTAATATACCAATTTCTTTAGTACGTTCTAACACCGAAATATAAGTAATAATACCAATCATAATAGATGATACCACCAAAGATATAGAGCTAAACGCAATCAACACAATTGTAATTGCATTCATAATATTTCCTGATAAAGCTGATACCATCTTCGCCATGTCAGTATATAAAATCTGGTCTTCAACAGCCAAATCATGATTATATTGATCCAAATATTCTAAAATTTCGTCTTTAGTATCAAAATTTCTCGGATAAATACTAACCATCACAGGAACACTATCAGCCCCTAAATATGACAAAATAGTCTCCTTATTAACATCATCCTCACTTTCCACATTTTCAGAAAATTTTTGACCAGTTAGCACATTATAATCCTGTTCATTTTGAAATTTTACAATAGCTGAATCTTTATTATGTTCAACAATATAATCAACTAATTCCTCTGTATAAGCAATACCCGTTCCATTAGTAATCATCTTTTTATCTTCTTTACCACGGATAATTCCCACAATTTTTAACGTTAAATTATTATCATTATTATAAAGACCTTCTAAATCAGAATTCATCGTATAATACATACCTAAAGATTTATATAAATCATCATTTAAAACTACCTTAAGTTCTATATTTAATAAATCATCAAAAGTATAACTTTCACTTTCACTATTTAAACCAAGATTTTTAAGTAAAGTACTATCAACACGATTTTTACTATCGACAATTAAAACCATTTCATCCTTCTCAGTTGGTAACTTTCCTTTAATCAAATCATAATTTTCTTCAATAAAACCATTCTGCGATTCATCTAACTTTTTAGGAATAGTCGTTACATTTAATGCTGAAGTATTAAAAATATCATAACCATCTTTTTTCTTAACAATAGCATTGACCGTAGTAGCCCTAGTATAAGAAATTCCCAAAACATTATCTTTATCAATCTTTTCAATGTAATCAATATATTTGGTCGTTAATTTATTTGTATGTAAAAGTGTATCTTCCATAGTTGCTAGTGGATAGATAACCTCTTGCTCAGGAAAATCAGGTAGTACATCTTCGTTTTTATTTATATTATTTAGCATCTCTTCATCCATTTGCATAGCTTGTTCACTGATAATAATTGGCATCGAAGATAAAGTATCCTTTTCAAATTTATCAATTTCAATATCAAAGCCATTAGAAAGAGCTAAAATCAAAGCAATTCCAATAATACCAATACTACTAGCAAATGCCGTTAATAAAGTTCTACCTTTTTTGGTTTTAATATTATTAAAAGATAAATTCAATGCCGTTCTAAAATTCATCGATGTTTTCTTTATTTCAAATTTATCATCCGTTATATTCTCATCAGTTACAGGATTAGAATCCTGTTTTAATTCCCCATCTTTTAATTCGATTACCCTATTAGCATATTCGTTAGCTAAATCAGGATTGTGAGTTACCATGATAACTAGTTTATCGTTAGCAATTTCTTTAATTAAATCCATAATTTGAACACTAGTTTGTGAGTCAAGCGCTCCCGTAGGTTCATCAGCTAAAATAATATCCGGATCATTAACCAAAGCACGAGCAATAGCAACACGTTGCATTTGACCACCTGACAACTGATTAGGTTTCTTATAAGCATGTTCTTTTAATCCGACTCTCTTTAAAACATCCAAAGCTTTCTTTTTTCTTTTTTTACTGCTTATTCCACTTAAAGTCATACCCATCTCAATATTTTCCAAAATAGTGATATGATTAATAAGATTGTAATTTTGAAAAATAAACCCGATACAATTATTACGATACGCATCCCATTCTGTATCTTTAAACTTTTTTGTCGATTTACCATTGATAATTAAATCACCACTATCATATCGATCTAACCCACCAATAATATTTAATAAAGTAGTTTTTCCACTACCGCTAGGTCCCAAAATAGCTACAAATTCATTTTTACGAAATTTCAAACTTATTCCCTTTAAGGCCTGTTGTTTAAAATCTCCTGTTTTATAGCTCTTTTTGATTTTTTTTAATTCTAACATATCATCGCTCCCATTTAATAATTAATATTATATATAAGTATATCACAAAATTAAAAAAATTTATGTAACAACAATATTATCACATAAATTAACATAATTACACTAATACTATACTATTGAATTAAAGGATATTCCTTTTTTTCTACTTAACTAAACATTTCTTATAAACATTTATATCTTCCAAAGTATCACATGTCAAATCTTGATTGTGATATATCCTTTGAATTTCCAACAAGATACTAACAATAAAATATTTATCTTTCAAAGAAAATTTCTTACTATCCAGCAAATATAGCATTAAGCTTTCATTTAACCGTTTAAAAGTCTTATAAAATGTATAATTGATAAGATAAGTATTCTTTTTATTAATATCAAAAACAGCTAAAGGTTCATAACGGTAAAAATCCATATCAATAATTTTTATAATTGAACCATTAAGCAAAATATTATTTGAATTAACGTCATTAACAACTATCTTGCTATGACTTAAATCTTTTATAGCACCGACTAACATATTGTTCGCTTCACATAAATCCTTAATCAAAAAATCTCTAGCCATATAACTAAAACTATCTAATAAAACACTTGTTTCTGCTAACTTTAATTTGTTTCCTGGAATATAATTTATTAAATAACCTTGAAAAGTATTATTAATATATACTAATGCAGTAGCTCCACAAAAAACATCATTATCAATTTTAGCCAAACGCTCAATCTTTTTTTCTTCCCTCAAAGTTAATGATATAGGATTAGTAATTTGCTTAAAAATAGTTTTACTATCATATCTATAACAAACACTATTTAATCCTTGTTCCCTTTTTGGTAATGGGGTCATTTTTTTTATATCTATTTCAGATAAATCTATTTTATCCATCTTTACACCTACTACTAACAATAACAAATTAGAGTTTATTCTCATAAACTCTAATTTGATTTTTTTTATTACTCTTTTTGGTTTCTTTTAATAAATCTCTAATTTCTTCCAATAATAACACTTCATCACTTTTTTTAACTACCGGTTTTTCTTCAGCTTTTTTATGTTTACTACTTAAACGATTAATAATTTTAACAAACATAAACACACAGAAAGCAATAATCAAAAAATCAATAATATTTTGAATAAACGACCCATACATGATTTTAGAATTGCCAACCTGAATTGATAAGTTAGTAAAATCAACTCCTCCTAAAACAATTCCTATTAATGGCATCAACACATCATTAACTAATGAAGTAACTATCTTACCAAAAGCACCACCAACAATAACACCTACTGCTAAATCAACAACATTACCACGCGAAATAAAAGCCTTAAATTCCTTAATCATTATTCAAACTTTCCATTTCACGACTAACAGAATAGTGATAATTATCTTCATTATCCCAATATGTAACTAATAAACCATGAGATAAATAACCAGTTCCTGTTTCTGCGTTAATATTATCTTTTCCTAATTCCTGTGCTTTTTCAATTATTTTATTAACTTCATCATCACTAAGTGTATTGTCATTAGCTTTAATCAAATGAAATAAATAGTCCATTGCCATTTTTTCATTTTCACTACCTTTGTCATAGAAAATACCCATTTCTAAAACAATATCATTTTTAAGCTCACCACTATATTTAACTGGTACTACATGTAAAAAGACATCATCATATAGTCCATACCAATAAAATTCATTCTCTTTTGTCAAATAATCTTCACTAGCTGGATATTCCATACCGTTATCCATAACCTCGGTATTGAATTTAGCAACTAAAACCTCAACAGTCTCTTCTTTAACATATTCAGTATTATTATTAGCACCATTATCTTTAGTTTTTAAAAAATTAATAATTACTAATAATAATCCCGTAACTCCTACAACAATAATAGTTCCTATGATAATCTGTTTTAACTTATCTTTCATACTCTTCTCCTTACATAATTATATTTACAAAGATATTATATCATAATAATAAAAACATGTACATAAGTAGTTATTTGTTATCGATGTATTTTAACCACTGGTTAAAAATAAATAATAATTTTTTACGATTATCTATTTACACTTATTTATAAATTCATCAAAAATTTTATTAGCATATATATCATAATCAATCATTGATTCCGGATGCCACTGTAATCCTAACAAAAATTTCTTATTTTTATCTTCAATTGCTTCTATTAAACCATCTTCTGAATAAGCACACACAGTTAAATTGTTTGTTTTTGAAATATGATAATTATGTTTACTATTAACATTCATCCTTTCAACACCAACCATACTTTTTAAATATGAATTGTCCAAAACTATAACATTGTGAACGTACTTTTTCTCTCGCTGATGATGATCAATAACAGTTTCATTTCTTATAGTCTTATCAGATGCTTTAGAATTATCCATACACCCCATCATTTGCATCCCAGCACATATACCCAAAACAGGAATATCCTTTTCATATGCATAATTATATATAAACTCATCAAATTCATACCACATATAGCCACCAGGTATAATTATTCCATCACATTTATCTACTATTCTTATCAAATCTTGCTGTTCCTCTTCTGTCAGTCTTGGCGCCTCTTTAGGTTTTGTCGTAAAAAATTCAAAAGTTTGCGTAGGAAGTATTAATATTGGAATACCTCCCTTTTTTATAATTGCTCTTCTTACACTTTCCCAAGAGCAAATTACTTTATCATCATCACTGGCACTATCTGCTCTTCCTATAATTCCTATAATAGGTTTATTAAAGATATCTAACATTTTTTTCCTTATAATTCTCTTTTTCTAATGAATAAAGATCTTCCAACATCTTATATTGAATAGCAAGTTTTAATGCTGGATGAACAACAGCTGGGTCTCTATCCCATGCAAACTTATATGAGGTTGTTTTTAATTTACCATTTGGAAGTATAATTGTTCCTTTACCTAATTCATCATAACCTACATTATCTCTCTGTTTTGGATCTATACGTGAAACCCTATTATGTGTTCTATTTGAACCTAAAAATAAATATATTTGGTTTATCGGATCAACAGTCAATTGTGTTCCTGTGTAACCACCATTCGCAAAGGCTTTACCACTCATAGCATGAAATAATTCTGAATTTGCTAATATAGGATTTTTAGAATAGCATAAAAAGCCTAAATATTGAATATGTGACTCCTTACCATCCTTAATATATTTTTCTCCAGTTCTATTTTTAGCTATCATTTCAATATATTTATCATCTATTATTTGGCCACCCATAATTCCTTTGGCCAAATTTGTCATATCACCAACAGTTGAAAATAAGCCTGCATGGCCAGACAAAATTCCTTGTTGTTGCCCCAATACTTGCGCCTTTGGATCATGAACAATCCCAATATTATTAGGAATATCTACAATTTTACCATCATTATAATATACTGTTTCTATATTTGTACTAGCCACTCTTCCTAATTTTTCCTTTGGTACCAATACATGAGTATCCCTCATTTTCAATTTAGATAAAATATTTTGATCTATAAATTTATAAAAGTTGATGCCACTAGCACTTTCAATAACATATTTAAGCACAATAGCTCCCATATCTGTATATGGATTTGTACCATATTTAAAATTTTCATTTATATGCATTGTAAATAATGTTTCCTCAGCTTTATCTATAGTAGAATTACCCTCAACTCTTCCATCAGTACTTAATGGTACTCTAAAGCTTAAAAGATCAAATATGGTAACACTCTTTAAATTCTTAAACCGTGGTTCATATTTAACTATTTCATCATTTATATTTATTATTCCAGCTTGTACTAATTTCATAATACTTAAATTGGTAAAAATTTTTGTAACTGAAGCTAAATCAAAGATAGTATCTTCCGTCATCTTTTCAACATTAGGTACTAAATTACCTTTATTATCAACCACTATTTCCGATTTATTACCAATAACAATTGTCTCTTTATAATTATTTGTTCCATAACTAAATACCATTCCTGGTGTCATCTCTTTTTTATTTACCAAATCCCTAACGCTTTCTTCTATATTGGAATTCTGATATAATTTATCTCTTAATTCAGATATAGAATAATCTTTATAAGTTATCACTAAATCTATAACCGGTTTCAATAATTTATAATAATCCGCTTTCGTATACAATCCTTGTTGTTCTGGACTAGCACCGTTGTTTTGATTTTCATATAAAAGATTTACATAATCATTCAAATATTGTTCTAACATATAAGGTCACCTCTTAATTTCATATTATTATAAATGTTTTTTTTATTTTGTCAAACGATTATAAAATTAGATTTTGTTATATAATTTTATAAATTATCTTTAATTTCAGGAAATAAATCATATAAATTATAGCCAAGTAATGAATCGAAATATTCTTTCAATTTATAAGTCTCCCTAATATGATATTGTGTATTTTCGTAAACACCTCTGCGGTTCATAATATCAATCAAACGTTTTTCAATCGTCATAACTTTATTGGTACACATTAAATCACATAAATTTATTATTTTTTCATACATCGTATATTCATGATGCTTAATAAATTCTGTTCTAAATGGTATATCATCAGGAATTCCTCCAGCTGTACACATAATATCATTATTTAAATATGAATGAGTTAAACAAATATTACAATATTCATCATCATAACCCAAATCTTTTAAATAGTTATATCCGTTTAATACATGATTATGAAAATCACCTGTTCTTTTACCAATATCATGAATATATCCTAAAGTTTTCGCTTTATCAACATCCAAGTTTAATTTTCCAGCAATTATTCCAGCCGTATTACCCACACAAATTGAATGTTTAATCCAACCTAAATGCGTTGTTGTTTTTTCAGCAACTTTTAATAAATCTAATGCATCATCAACTGTCAATTTCATATAATCACCCCACTAATCTATGTTTATAAAATCTAACTTATCAATAATATCCTCGCCGATTACTTTTCTAGCTAAGCAAATTGAACTTTCGTAACGTTCAATTGATTCTAAATAATGTACATCAAGACCGTACAATACCTTAACATGATAATTAGAAGCAATTTCCCAAAAATTTCGATTAGGATAAGATATATTATTTTTCAAACCAATCGAATATAATAATGGTTCTGTTAAATTAATTTCTAATGGTATATTATATTTTTCGGCGGCTTTGCAAATAATATGCGCCACTTGGCTTTCTACCATTCCAAAATCTTTACGACTGATCATATAAAGATCCGGATGAACGATGATATCTGGAATTCCCTTTTGCATAGCTGTAACAATATATTCAGCATATCTAAATAAATCACTATCTGTAATTTCATCATGTCTAAATATTTTTAATGTTCTACCATCATCATCATATATAAAATGTTGTCCCAATACTATCTTGTCAGTTTCTGCCTTTAACTCTAATAAATTATCTTCCTGTCCAGGCAGATACTCAACCTCATAACCAGATTCTATCCTAATTTTATCCTTATACTTTTCTTTCAAATCATTTATACTAGCTAAATAGTCATCTTTCATACTATAGTCCATCCGCATATTTTTTCTTCTATCGATCATTTCTTTTTCCGGGCAATGATCAGTGAATGCTACTACTTCAAATCCATTAGCAATAAAAGTTTTTACAATAGCCTCATCAGTAATATTTTCCTCGGCATGGCCACATCGATAAGTATGAGTATGGAAATTATACTTCTTCATGATATCACCCTCACTTTATTTCTCTAAGTTTATTAAATAAATCACTATATAAACCATTAACATCAATATTGGTAACAAAGGTTATTTCATGATTTAAAGTCTTATCACTATAACTTAAATCATCATTAATTAATGGACATTTAACCGAATTTACGTCAAACCATAATGGATTAATAATATAACCAACAGCTGCTATATCCCATATTGTCCGTCTTCTAGTTATGCCATGCCGGCCATCATTATAAAATCGATCGTATAAAAATTTGCCTAAACCACTATTTATATTAAGTTCATTAGCTAACTCGTAAACACTCGTTACTAAATTAGAAGCTACATTCTTACACGGAATCACTACCAAATCAACACCACTATAAAATAATACACGATTTGCTTCGATATCTTGCCTAAAATTAAATTCATCATTATCTTTGATTAAAAACGAGTGTCCCCCTAAAAATACAATTTTAATCTTTCCAATAATATCTGGAGCCTTTTTAATAGCTAGCGCCACATTAGTTGGGCAACCAATTGCTAAAATATAAGTGAATTGATTCTGTCTGGCTGAAGAGATTATTTTATCAACTGCATCATTATATTCGTCATACCCGTTAATTAGATAATCAGTTGCTCCTTTAAAAATTAATCCATCACTATTTTTATCACATAAATTAAAGACTTCTTTAGCCACGTTATAACTTAATTCAATACCTTCAGCAATTGTATTACTATTATTTTTCCGAAAAGAATACGGTGCAATTGTCACAGCATCTATAATAACCTTATCAGTTGATTTTAATAGATAAGATAACGCAAACTGATCATCAGCTTCATTATTAGTATCCGTATCTAAAATAACATGTATTTTATTATTCATACAACATATTACATTATATAAATCTTGCCAATTTTTAACCGATTTTAAATTACCTTTATTTTTAACATTATATTCCGTTTCCATTAAATAACAATTAATTCCAGAGGCTAATAATTTTTCACAGTTTGATATAACATCATCAAACATAATATCGATGTTATATTGCTTACACTCCTTACTTTTGTTTGTTGTTTCTGATAATACTAATTTAGTGTAGTTAATATCATGCTTCTGTAACCAATTAATAGTTGTATTATAAGGATCATGATAATGTGGATAAGCACGATGTGATATCAAATATAACTCATGTCCCTCACTCAATAATTTATCCATATAATATTTACAGTCCTTAACCAGTTCAAGCGTTTTAGCTATTCTTTCCATATTATTATTAAAAAAAGCTTCGGTTTCATCTAATGACCAATCAAACATATTCTTAATCCAATGACCATTAGGGTTAACAATGCCTTTGTTTCTTTTCTTTTTGTCCTCCACAAAATATGCTTCTAAAATCCCTTTATCAAAATTAGTTATTACATTATCAATATCTAAACCTATTCTCATACTATCACCATGTTAATATTATATCGTACAACTTCATTAAAAAGCAAATAATAATATTAAACAAAAAAACTTAACCAAATGATTAAGTTTTAAAACAACCTATTTTTTTAAAATTCTCGTTGTATTTAGTATCGTAATTAATGTGACTCCTGTATCAGCAAATACAGCTTGCCACATTGAGGCTATTCCCAAAGCACTTAAAATTAAAACTACAACCTTAGTACCAATTGCAAAAATCAAATTCTGCTTAATAATTTTATTAGTATATCGCGAAATTTTAATACCATCGACAATCTTATCTAATTCATCCGTCATAATTACAACATCTGAAGCCTCAATGGCTGAAGCACTACCGACACCACCCATTGAAATACCAACATCAGCGAGCGCTAAAGACGGCGCATCATTAATTCCATCACCAACAAATGCTGTTTTACCATTAAATTCCTCTATTTCCCGTTCTAACAAATGATATTTATCCTCTGGTAATAATTCGTAAGCAACATCATCAATACCCACTTTATCTGCAATCATCAAAGCAATATCTTTACTATCACCAGTAAACATCTTCGGAACAATTCCCATTTCTTTTAATTGTAAGATTGTTTTTTTAACATTAGGTTTTACATTATCACAAATTTCTAAACGAGCCACTGCAATACTATTAACACATAAATATATAAAACTATCAAGATCTTTAATATGACAATAACTAGCTGATCCAATCCTTACACTATCTTTACCTAAACGATAACTAATTCCTTGACCCGGATCTTCATGAAAATCCATAACATCATTAACTTTAACATCTTGATTAAAATTGTTAATAATTGATTTAGCAATCGGATGATTTGATTGTTTCTCGCCTTTTACAAATAAATCAACAACTTGTTTTTTCGTATAATCTTTATTTAAGATTTCCAATTTGTAATCATCAAATTGACCAGTAGTAATCGTTCCTGTTTTATCAAAAATAATTTTTTTAACATTACTTAGAGTGTCTAAGTAATCACTTCCTTTAATCAGTATTCCTTTTTTACTAGCTGCGCCGATTCCGGAAAAATAACTTAAAGGAACTGATATCGCTATCGCACATGGGCATGATATAACTAAAAATACTAAGGCACGATAAATTGCTCCATTTAAATCTAAATTAAAGAAAAGCATTAATACTAAAGCTGTCAAAATAGCTAATATAAGCACAATAGGCGTATAAACTTTAGCCGCTTTAGCAACAAAAGTTTCTGTTTTAGCTTTACGATCAGTTGCTGTTTCCACTAAATTAAGAATACGTGCAACCGTACTATTATCATATAAACTAGTTACTTTTAATTCTAAAAAACCACTATTATTAATAGAACCAGATAATACCTCGTCACCAATATTAACTACTTTAAGTTTACTTTCACCAGTTAAAGCAGATACATTTAATTTTCCTGAACCAGCTACCACTATTCCATCCAAAGGAACTTTTTCTCCTTGCTTAATAACAATAACATCATTAATGTTAACTTCATTGGGATTTACTTTAATAAAACTATCTTTTTGTTTTAAATTAGCATATTCTGGTTTAATATCCATTAAATCACTAATCGATTTACGTGATCTATTAACAGCTAAAGCTTCTAAAATTTTTCCTATTTCATATAGAATTATAACCATTAATCCTTCATTAATATTATTTGTTAAATAAGCTCCAACACAAGATATAGTAACTAACAAATTTTCATCAATCGACTTCGAAATAAATAATAATTTTATAGCCTTTTTAAATGTTCTAAATAAAAGAATGGCATATCCCATTATTACAAAAACAGTTGCTCCTAGTCCATCTAAAACCATAATCCCAATTAATGACATAATAATTCCTAAAACCAAACGTCCAATATCAAAAAACACATTGTTTTCAGTTTTACTTGTTTCTGATAAATCTAACACATCGACACTTGGTTCAACACTTTGAACAATTTTTTTAACATAATTTTTAATATTACTATCCATTGCCGTTTCAATAGTTAACGATAATTTAGAAAAATTGACATTAGCATTTTCAATATTTGAATCATCTTTCAATTTACATTCTATTTTATTAGCACAGTTAGCACAATCTAAATTACTTAATTTGTACTTATATCTCATTAATATGCTCACATCCCATCATAAATATTTTTTCAACATGATTATCGGCTAGTGAATAATAAATTAAATTGCCCTCTTTATGATACTTAACTAATTTAGAGCCTTTTAAAATTCTAAGTTGGTGTGAAACAGCTGATTGACTAACATTAATACGCTCAGCAATATCATTAACACAAAGTTCATTCTCCAAAAGAACATTTATAATTTTAATTCTTGTGGAATCGCCAAAAATTTTAAATAATTCAGATAAATCAATAATTTTATCATCATCTAATAACTTCATTTTGTACCTCCTATATATGAGAGTATGCTCATATATACATATTATATGCATGATATTCATAAATGTCAATCAAAAAAATATCAATTATAATATTGATATTTTATAGTCATTATTAAATTTAAAATTATTATAAATTCTTCCTATTATTTTTATTTTCTACATAAGCTAATAGAGATCTTAAATTAATCGTTGCTTCCCAATCGAAATTATAGTCATTATTAAATCCATTCGGACAATCAAATAACACCAATGTTTCATTGGCACCGATTATCCAGCGACCATGAACAATCGAGTTTCGAATATGATTACGCTCATAAGTCACATTATCAATAACAATTTCATTATCATCGATAATATTCCCAAGAACATAGCCTACATAATTTATTAAAGGATATAATAATCTTGTTTTATAATCTTGCGCATAATTTGTCAATTGTATCGAACAACCATAACTCATTTTATCTCTATCAACATCATAAAAATCACTTAAGTATTCATACCGTTTTTTTGAAAATTGTTGATAATCTTCATGTGAAATATCACTATTTACATATGGTTTAGCAAAAGCTATATCGTTCAATATATCTGCCATATTATTATATGATAGATTTAAATCACTCATAAACCATGCAGCAAAATGAAGTTCAAAATATAGTTGACCTTCTTTTACTAATCCTAGTGGAATCGTCTCATCAATAATAGTTTTAATAAAATTTTCACGTATATGATTATATGTTTTCGCTTTATGATTGTCTACCATTCTATAGCCTAATTTCTTAAACGATTTTAACGTTTCATTCAGTTTTAAAACCTGTTTGTCGTGGATAGGAAAACGCTTTAACTCATAAATAATATTATATTCTTTTAATATTTTTTCAATTAAATCAATTCTTTCTGATATATTATAAGCACTAAAATCCACATCATATATTTTTTCTACAACTTCATTACTGATCTTTTTAGGAAAGTAAAAACGCAATAACTCTAACTTCTTTAAATTTGTTTTTAAATAAGGTCTATCAGTAGCAAAATCCTCTTCATCAAAAGTTGCAAAAAAAATATTATGTTTATTATTAAACATCTCTTGTAATATTAATTGTAATTCATGAAGTCCCAATTTCACATGAAATGGCCGTGGTTTTGAATTTTTTAAATCAATTTCAATAAATCTCCCATTAACAGATATTCTATATAATTCCTTACCACTTTCGCTATGATTAAAAGCATTTCGAATAAATTTGATAATTTGTTTATTACTGAAATATTTCACATCATCTTGATTAACAAAAATATCATGTAAATTAAGTTCATCATTATTTAAATATTCAATAGCAAAATCTTCAATAACAGAGAATAAACGCATCAATATTATCATTTCATATACTCTAATCATCACACTAAAATATTTTTCATCCTTTTCAGTTTGATTAAAATTCATACATCTAAATAGATCATATACGTTAGAATCTGGGTGTAACCGAATTTGTTCACTCAAAATCGCATAATCTTTTAAATATTGTGCTATTTCATTTTTTGTTAAAGCAATCATATAAAACCTCCAAGCTTAATATTTTATTAAAGTCCTTACCTTTTTAAAACATTCCTATCCATATAAACAGCATCTCTAATCCATAAATAAACTAAACCAAACTCTTAAACCTTTCTAGCCAATAACAAATAATACAAATTTTAAAAAATCAAAAACATTAAAGTTAAAACCCTAATCGTAACAATTGTCACTCTTACTATTTGTTAAATCTAGTATATACTTAGAATAAACTATGATAATCAACGTTACGATAACTAATAAAATTTTGAAAATATTAATATCATTAAATAAACTTACAACAAATAATACAACATATCCTACTATTCGTGCTACATTAAGAACAATTTGCCATGTAACCTGATGTTCAACAATGTAATCATTAATAACCTTCTTATCACTATTCACAATGTCATAACTTTTCGTTTCCGCTTCGTTTCTCAATAAAACTAAAAATACACTATTACATAAATTATATATAATAATAGTCATTTTATTGATGTTAAATAATAATAAAAGTAAACTAATAATCATTGCTACACCACTAAATTTTATATAATACTTTTTGCTTTTAAATTTATATTGAAACAAATAAACAGATAAAATCGAACAAATAGCGAAAACGGTTGTTAAAATACCAAGACTTAACGTCGTTTTAAACGTAATTACTATTAATATAGTAATCAATGTCTCTAACAAATAATTTACAATGCCATCACACGCACCTATTTTATATAATTTAATAAAACTTCTATTATTTCTAATATATCTAACATACTCTCTTAAATCATATTTTTTGGAATGAATTTTCTCTTCATCTTTAATCAATAAAGAGAAAGAGAATTGAACTAACGATAAAAGTATAACCATTTTAGCAATATATGAAAAAGATGTTAACTCAATAGATGCTCCAAAAACAATAGGAAAGAAAATTTTAAGAAACTTACCTAACATTGATTTTATCGATATAAAACTATTGGCGATATTTTTAGTATATTCATTAATCAAAACATGTCCGGCAACCCAAAATAATCCTTGGACAATTCCATAAAAAAATCCCAAATAAGCATAATATATAACTATTTTTTCTTTTAATAATGCTATAACCAATATATAAATACAATATAAAACTATTCCTATTCTAAATATTCCTACTTGATTTTTGTTTTTAACAGTACTACCTAGTAAAATAAAGGTTAAAAGAATACCAATAAAAGATAAAATATAATAAATCGAAATCAACCTATAATCATAATTAGTTAAAGTAATAAAATAAGCTACCATAAAGGTGTTAAGAAACATGTATAAAACACTATTGATCAAACATGATCCCATTAAACCTATTATATTTCTGTTTTTTTTAACATATTCTAACACTTCCATTTACTCCCTTTTATATTTGTTTTTATAATTATATCTTCTTTTAATAAACTTAATAAACTTACTACATAACATATATCATATTGCACTTTTACTATTAAAGTATAACATATTTCATAAAAAGTATTCAAGATATACCTATATTATTAATTTAGATCAAACATTAAATTTATAAGCGGTATTTATGAAACACTAACTAAATCCATTCGCAATTTAACAATAAATTATTGTGATTTAGAAGATTAATATTAGTGACAATTTTAAAAAAAGATATTGGAAAATAATATCCAATATCTTTTATATCTTTATAATTTTTCTTCCCTTTGTTGATATTGATTATCTAAAATAAAAATATTAATGACTATTAATATTTCATTTTTCACCCTATTTTTTGTTTCCTTTTTGTCACCATATTAGTCAAGATAATAAATAATAGTGAAAACCCTAAAATAGCTAACATATTTTCAATTATAGGTTTTATTGTTTCAAAATTAAATACTTCTAGGGTCTTTAAAATTTCATTACTACTTATATAATAATATGACGGTAATATATGGGCAATCTTCAAAACATTATCGGGTAACCATTCCATAGGAACAAAAGCTCCACATAGAAAGCTTGATCCTAATGCAACTACATTAACTATCCCATTAATCGCATTCTTATTGGATACTAAATTACCAATAAATAATGCCATTGTCGTCGCGCACATTGTAAATATAAATAAATTGATTACATAAACTATACCTTGAATAGAAAACATTATATCGCCAATTAGTATAAAACTTAATATAACATATATTAACCACAATATTATTGAAAACATACTATTGGATAAAAGCAATTGTCGATTAATTTTTCGATAATCTGTACTGCTGACAATTGTTCTCCTTTGAATATTTATATTTTTAAAACTAGATAATATCAAACATATTACATATACTAAACAAGCCAATATACTATAACTTGCGAAATTGTAATAAAACGTTGCTTTGGACAAGCTATTAGTATCAAGCTTTGAAACTATTTCAACCTCACTTTGTTGAGCCAATGTTTCATTTACTTTACTGATTAGTTCAGTTTCATCAGTAATTCTTTTTTGATAAATATTAGCCACTTTGATATATCTAGATAACAACATTTCAGCATATGATGACTGATAATCACCTGTACTCTTAATCTTTATTTCTGGATTTTTACCATCCATAAAGTTTTTACTATAATTTTCGGGAATATAAATAACATAATTTACATCACGATAAAATAAACCATCATTAATTGCTTGCTCACTTTTTTTTAACGTTACAATATTACTATTATCGCTGATACATTTAATCAAATTTTTAGTTATAATTTTTTCGCCATCATCATTTACTACCATAATATCCGGTTTACTAGCTACAAAATTAACATTGTTATCACTGGTCTGTATATTAAAGCCACCAAAACCTATTAAAAATACAGTATATAAAATTATAATAAATTTATTCTTATTCAATATTTTTAAAAATGTTTTAAATACTGTCATATTTTTGTCTCCTTAAACTAATATAAGAGATAGTTATTAATATAAAAGAAAAAACCAGTAAACTTCCAATATCAAAAATATATCTATCTAATGTTTCATAATAATATAATGAATAAAAACCATCAGTAATCATACTAGCAGGATTTAATTTATTTATAATAGGAAGATTCTTATCAATTATATACTTCATTGTAATTCCCATCATACCAGATAAAAAGCATCCTAACATCGTCAGCGTTATTATAATACCCGTTTTGACATTATCATTCGATCTTACAATCGTTGCAACAGCAACGCCTAATGATAAACCGGCTAAACACCCTACTAATGTTAATAAAATAACTAGTAACAGATTATTACCATAATCTACTTTTAAAACAAATAATGTATAAATAAATAACAAAGCAATCCCAATTAGTTGGATAATATAACTAGCCAAAACACTACTTATAATAATTTTACCTTTAGAGACGGGTGCAATCGATACCCTCTTACCTTGATTAGACATGTTAGCCAAGTTTTGATTTATCGCGACGACACCTAAAATCCCACCATATAAACAAGTCATAGCTATCAATGTATAAAACTCTATCATCGTATAACTTAAATTACTATTAGAAATATTGTTTAGTCGGACATTATCTTCCGATGTTAACTCTATTACCTTGTTATAAATACTATTATAATCAACATTATAATTACCATCTAGCATTTGTTTTTTTATTTCTTCTTCCAATAAATCCTTAATAATATAACCAGTTTGTGTTATTTCCTCCGTCACATATTTAAATACAGTTTCATTAATACCATTAGTTATAAAAGTTAGCTTCGGCTCGTTATTTATTAATTCCATATAACCGGTTATTTTTCCATCTGCCAATAATTCTTTAGCTTCTTCTTTTGTCACATATTTTGTTTCAAACAATCTATTACGGTTATTTTCATCGCTTAATTTTGAAAATACCGTTTTAAAAATTTCATTATTATTAAAATTATCATTTTTAATAATAGCAATATTTATAATATCCAATTTTTCACTATTTTCGATATTAGAAAAAGCCATATTAAAAAAGGTCCCTAAGATTATCGGAAAGGCAAAAGTCCAAAATATTAATGCTTTATTTCTAAAAAGCGTTTTTAAAGAATATTTAAAATTATGTATAAACATTTAATCGCGAAGTTCCTTTCCCGTTAATTCAAGAAATACATCGTTAAGTGTTGGCCGTTCTGAATATATTTTATTATATTTAATTTTCTCTTTTTTTAAATACTCCATTATTTCAACTAAATTGTTTTTACCCTTTTTATATGTAACCAATAATATATTATTGGTGTATGAGACATCATCAACATTTTTTAATTTTGATATTTTTTCTATATAGCCAGGATCTAAGTCATTAATTTCAATTGATATCTTTTCCTCAATTTTAGCTAACTCTTTTAATTCATCAGGCGTTCCAGATGCTAATATTTTTCCTTTATCGAGAATAATTACCCTATCACATAGTATTTCTACTTCTTCCATATAATGCGTAGTATAAACAATAGTTGTACCATTTTCTCTTAACTTCTTAATGCCATCTAAAATATTATTTCTACTTTGAGGATCAACCGCTACAGTAGGCTCATCTAAAAAAATTAATTTTGGCTTATGTGCTATCCCGCAAGCAATATTTAATCTTCTAAGTAATCCACCGGATAATTTTTTAGGATAAAAACTCTTAAAATCCTCTAATCCTACTAACTTGATTGCATCTTCTATATATCGCATCTTAGTCTTTTTATCTGAAATATATAATCCACAAAAATAATCTATATTTTCATAAACAGTTAATTCATCAAAAACAGCTATTTCTTGAAAGACTACTCCTATTTGTGATTTTAAATCATAAGAATCTGGTTTCATTTCTTTTCCGAAAACTTTTATACTACCATCACTGTAATTTAGCAATGACAGCAAACAATTTATTGTAGTAGATTTACCACTACCATTGGGCCCCAATAGTCCTAATATCTCCCCCTGGTACACCTCAAAGGATAAATTATCTACTGCTTTTAGTGTTTTATATTTTTTGGTCAGATTTTTAACTTTAATAATTTTTTCCATTTTTTCACCATCTCTATAATATTGATATCTATTGCATATATTATATCAACTTTACTCCATTATGTCATTATAGTCAAATAACATTAATTGACAATTTTAAATTCAATAATATTAACTACATACTTAATACAAAAAATTTAGCTTTGTTAAAATTTAAATATATTACTATAAAGTTTCAATTATAAATTAATATGATACTAATACCAAATATATCTACAACTATTGAATAAAATAAATAGCATAAATACCTATCACTAATAAAGACCATCATACAATAGTATATATTAGAATAATCAATTCCATAACAATTAAAAAATATAATTACCATTTTAATTTTATTTTCATATAAAAACATTAAGAGTTAAAAACTCCTAATGTTTTTGTATTGTTAATTTTTTGGTAAAAGGTTTAGATTTAGATAATTCCTTATTATTAATTTCAAACGACTTTAAATATTGTCTTAAAAAATATACTTTATCAAAATTATTAGTAAACAACATATCGCATAATTCCAACGCTTGTTGTAAATAAATTTCATCATACCAAATCAATTTTGAGTACTTATCTTTATTTATGTTTCGTCTGTTTTGAATAATATCATCATTATATCTTGTACTTTTTGAATATAATAGCATATTAACAAATAAGTTAACATTATTTTGCCATATTGTAGGATTCAACGTTCCATTTGGGCACCTAAATTCAATAGTATTTTTATCGGATATATTCTTAAAATCACTAATCTTTACATTATTAAAATTAACCGCTTTATACTTTTGATGTGATATATTCCTAATAATAACTTCCATATCTAATAAATCACATTTCTTTAATTTTTTATAATCCTCCCAAAAATCTTTAGTCAGTGGCTCTGCATAACAACTCATACTAGGACGTGCCGTCAAAAAATCACCATATGCAAATCTATAAATTATATTTTCATAAACAGACCATAACTTAATAAAGTTCAACCAAGATTCAGGTTGCCCACCAATAACCTGTGTTCCAACGTGAATATGTCCTCCAGAACGCTGACCAATAATAGCATTCGCATCAACTATAGAACATACTCTTTTCAAATTATTCCATGAATCGGTTGTATCTTTTAATATTGGAGAATTAATTTCTGCTCCACGCTCCAAAGACCCGTCATGCTTAAGTTCCCAAGCATCATATAATGACCTTTTTATTAACTCATTTTCTATATGTTCTTTCATAGCATTTTCAAATTCTAATTCTAATCCAAAAGTTATATAACTATCAAAGCCCAAACAATTTCTCAACTCTAAATAATAATTTTCTATATAATAAAGTAAATCTTGTAAATCTATACCATGCATTTTAGAAAACATATCATTATTTTTAGGTTTAATATAATTAAATAATGGGTTATTAGTATTCGTGATGACTTTTTCTATATTTTGATTTAAATTTGTTTTTTTATTATTTGTTCTTTTTATTGATCTAGACATAATAATTACCTCGTCATCCTATTGTAATTATCTCTTTTTAATTCCAATTTCTTTTTTAAAGTTTTTATATCTACTAGTTGATGTTTTCTTTTTATGTCCTCTACACAGTCTTCAAAATCAAAATCGGAATGTTCCCTTCTCCAATACAATGGAACGTTCTCAACCATTATTGTAAGTAAAATATACAAAAGAGAAAATAAAATGTTTTCGCCGACAGTTTCTTCATGAATTATATAATCATTTCTATCCTCATTATATATTATAGCCCTAATGAATGATTCTTGTTGTAATTCTTCATCAGTCAAATTTTTCTTAGTTTCTTTAAAGTTTGAACTAGGCTCACCTAAAACATCCTGTAATTGTAAATCTTCCTTTTCAAATAATTCAATTATATCGTCATAGGTTTTCTTTTTAACAGAATAAACTTGCGCAGTCCGTGAATAAAATCCATCATCATTTTGTTGCCATTTAGTATAGTAATAAAGTTTATTATCACTACTACTTTTATAACTATCATACTGTTGCTCATATCTAATATTACCATTATTATCAAATTCCGTCATAACAGTTGAATAAACTTTCCATTCATCACCGCCATAAAATGGTATATTACCCAAAAGAGTAAAACCTCCTGCAATAATACCAGCAGTTAATACATAAGGTGCTACTAACTGTAATGCTCTTGCACTTATTTTAAGATTTCTTATTGTTCCAACTTTTATATTAACTAAACGAGAATGTTCAATTTCCCATTCTAAAGTTTCCATTTCTTTTTTCATTTGAAGCAACAATTTCTTTTGTTCTAATCTTTTTTTCTCTGCTTGACGCTTTTTATTTTTTTTGTTCATTTAACTCAACCCCTAATTTTCTTAAAGTTTTTCACTTTATGAAAGATAAATCTTTTTATTATTTTTATTAGGTTTTAAAACAATATGACTACTGTTGGTGGCTAAATCGATTTGACAAAATGAACTCCTTATGTTAATATAATCGCCAAGTTGTTGAAACAACGAGTCTTTTTATCTTAAAGTGAAAAACTTTGAGATTTTAATTTTATAAATTAAAAAAGGATTGACACACAAAAGTATCAAGCCTTATTTTTTTACCTAAAATTACACATAGGATTTAGATTATTCATCATTTTTACTTTATTATCAAAACTAGGATGAACATATCTATCTAATGTTATTTTTACATCTGAATGACCAAGAATTTCACTTAATGTTTTTGGATCACACCCATTTTCAATACATCTAGTGGCAAATGTATGTCTTAAAGCATGAAAATTATAGATATCAAGATTTATCGATTTCATTATATTTTTATAATGATTTGTATAACTACGTGGTTCAATAAATTTATCCTTGCCAGTCAAAAAGAAACATTTATCATCTTTTTTTAACTTTTTTAATATGGGAATTATAAAATTTGGAATAGGAATATTTCTAATAGAAGCATCAGATTTTGGATCATCAAGTATTACAATGGTTTTAGTTTTAATATTCCTATCATAATTTTTTACCCGTATTAAAGTTTTTTCAACTTTAATTACATTATTATCTAAATCTATATTTTCCCATTTTAAACCACATAACTCCCCTATTCTTAATCCCGTATATAAACATAAAAATATACCAACAGCATCTTCATTATTACAATTACTTAATTTTTGTTCTAATATCATTTGATGATCTTTCGTAAGTATTTGAATCTCCTTTTTGGGAATTTTTGGCATAGTAATATTAATATTTACATTATGGTATTTTAAAATTTGCTGCAATATTATTAATATATCTTTTATTGTCTTCGGTGACAAACCATCATTTAGCAATTTTTCAGTAAATTCATTAATCATATTTTTATTGATTTGCTTTCTTTTATATTTACCAAACTCTGGCATTAAATGGGCGTATACCGAGTATTCATAATTGGAATAGGAAGATTTTTTGCATGATATTTTAATACTTTTAAGCCAATTATATATATCACTACTAAATAAAGCTTTATCTATAATAACAGTTTCTGTTAATATATTTTGATACTTTTGAATAGTTATATCTTCAGTAAAACCATAGACAAACCCATAATTCGTTAATCCATTTTCTTTTATTCCTTTCTTGTATTTAACAGAATACCTTCCATCTTTTCTTAAATAAACTTTTCCCGTTTCATAATTATTTTTCATAAGTACTTCTCCTCTCATATAACTATCATACAAAAAATAAAATCTATCACAAAAAAAGATGCTAATTATTAGCACCTTTAATCTTTACAAACTCTTGCAAATTTATAATGTTTATATCAAAATAGTTATCATATCCATCTTTATTATTACATTATAAATAATATTATATACTACTTTTTACTTTCCAAGATAAAATTAAATTTTGTTAATCTAATTTCATATACAAAATAGGATAGTGATTACCCTGTTCATCTAACTCACTTCTCTTATAAACTTTAAAGCCCATATGTTCATAAAATCCTTTGGCTTTTGGATTTTGCTCATTAACCGCTAGTTCATTAACATTATAATTTTTTATACCATAATTTAATAATTCTTTCCCCAATCCTTTCCCTCTCTCATTATCTTGAATAAATAACATTTCAAGTTTTTGATTTTCAATTCCCATAAATGCAATGGGCACATTATTGTCATTTTCGACAATAATTAGATGTGATATTTCTTTCAATCCTTGGGGAACGTATTTTTTTATATTCTCTATTTCTTCATCTGATAAAAATTTATGTGTTGCTTTTACTGAATTTTCCCACACCTCTAATAGTTGATTTATCAGTACCGTGGTTCTGTCTGTTATTTCAATTATTTTCATTTTATCATCTTACCTCCAAATTACAATCGATTATTTTTTCTTTGGTAAATCTTTGCAAGTATCAATAATTATTTCTTTTAAGACTTCTTGATTATCTATATCATCTACTAAATACATAGGTTTTGCTCCATTATAGGGAATAGCTTCTGCCATATTGTATTTTTTATTACTCTCGACCATCTTAATTAGTAATCTATTATCATAAATACCACCAAATAAAATGTTATCATAATAAAGCAAATATTCTCCCATCATTGACTTACAAGTAATATTATCTAACAAACTTAATTGTTCTAATACAAAATTTCTATAATCTTTTGTTGTAGCCATTATATCAACCCACTTTCATATTTTATTTACTAAATCAACAGGATATAATCACCATATCTTTGTCTAGATCTAATATACCAAATTCTAAACTTACATAATAAGTATCTTATAATTTCATAAAAATATTAATATGATATTTCTTAGTTATTTCGCATAAATTTTAAACATCATTTCTACTACTTAATTTAAATTCGATTAAATTATTTTTCCTTATCATATGATAGTAATAATAAAAAAATGACGCTTAATTTCCTATGAAATTAAACGGCTGCTCAAATTAAGGAGTAGACATTCTACACAAGAAAACTATACGTTCCCTTTTTATTTTTTGCAACTTTTATATATAAAAATTCGAATAATTCGAACAGATGCATCACTGGTGCTGGAAACAGGAATCGAACCATTACAATTTTATAAAAACCTTGAAAAGAAAGGGCAAACAGTATTAAGCCTTATATTTTAAGGCAAAAATGTCCTATCTTTTCCTTAATTTGTACTACATACAATCAATTAATTTTACCAATTATAGACCAAAAACAAGACCAAAATATGACCAAAATGGTGGATATTTAATCCTCTAGTAACAGCATATATAACATTATATATTCATCATCTAATATTAACACATTAATCACCTCCTACTAATATAGTACTAGGTGGTTTTTGTTTATCCTTTTGAGAAACAAAAAAAACAGTCACAAAAAGTGACTGTCATGATATCTTTGCACTATTATAGTCCTTAAACAGGACTAGCTTAAACGAAAACACCGAGTCAGCTTTGAAACGGTGTTTTCTTTAACAAAATAAATTTTGAATAGAGAAAGCACCTAACATACAAATATCAAGTGTATCTCTGTAATAATTATAACATATATTTTATACATTAGCCAGAATTAACTGGCAAACGAATAGACTTATAAGTTCATCGTTTCCTTCTCTATGCTATTCGCATTCATTATATTTTTATGTAATATATTTTTTTTTATTCATCATTAATAATTGTTTTGTAAAATTTGTTAAATGCCACTTTTATTTTTCTTAATTCCATTTGTGAAATGACTACCTTTTGATTAGTTTTAGGATTTTTATATTGCGATTCAATTCTATTTTTAGAGATTGTTCTGAATTGCTCCATCAATATAATAGAATCTGTTTCTTTTATATAATATAGATGAGAATATCTCAATTTATTGTAATTTCGAGAATTAAAATCTTCTTCACTTTTAAAATGCTTTGTTTTAGGGCTCGTTAATGGTAAACAAAAAATCATGTTCTCACTAGACTTTATAGCAAATAAAATACCCAAGTGTTTATCTTTTAATTCTGGGTGAAAAGTCCTACCGTAATTAATATGATACACACTTCCATTTTTATACTCCTTGTACTTATGAACTGCTCTTTTCACTTCTTACCTCCAAAATATAAAAAATAGGGAAGCAAAAACTTCCCTTTTTGAATAGTCTTATATATTCCTCGCTTTACGCTTCATAATGCTATTCGCTCAATGTACAAACACTGATTGTCTAACAAGTTCATCGATATAATCTTCACTAAGCAATCAACATTGCATAATAAATATATCATTTTTATTTATAATTGTCAAATTTCTTATGACATTCCAATAAAAATTTACATTTATTATACATCATTTTTTGCCTTTGTCAAATCAAGCTCTTTTATATATAAGTTTTTCTTGTTTATCTAATTTGATAAAGTAATTATCTTGTTCTGGAGCTTCAAATATATTATAAGTATTGCTATCTTCTTTTAAATTACTATTTTCTTTTTCTAACAAACTATTCTTATCTTTATATGTCTGTATTTCTTGTTCTAACGCCTTAATTTGGGCGTCTTTTTCTTTTATAGTATTATTTAGTTCAGCAATCATTTTCTCTTCCTCTTCGTCTTTTTTGGGGTAAATAGTACACCAATTAGAGCTGTTAGCTATCCACTGATTGTCAGCTATTCTATACCAAGTGTAGCCACCCGCAACTTTAGTCTCGTAATAGTTATATATTCCGTTCAACTTTGCTAATCCAACAATAGCTTGATTAGTCGCTGGTGCTTTCCTTACTCTCAAGTCATCGACATTAACTTTTAATTGATTATTATTTTCATTACGGGATACCGTAGATGTAACATTTGAAAATAAATCCTTGTTTAAATATTCTAATGGATTGGTTCTTGCGTTATTTTTCCATACTTCAAAATGTGTATGTCCACCGTCAGAATTTCCTGTATTACCCATATAGCCTATTTCTTGACCTTGTGAGACTTGTTGTCCGTTAGATACATATACTCTATCTAAATGGGCGTATAATGTAAACCAACCATTACCGTGGTCAATTTTAACCATATTACCATAACTAGCATTACCAGTAGAACCTTTATTATTTTTATGACCTGTTTGGATATAACACACTTTTCCTGATGTATGAGCCTTAACAGTATCTAACGTATGTCCTTTGCCTACTATATCTATACCAAGATGGTTATTAGAGCCACCATAATAATGTGTAATCTCACAAGAACCACCCTTTAATACTCTACACAATGTACTCATATTACTTTATCTCGTTTTCTAATGGTAATTCAATCGTTTCTTTTTTCTCTATCTCTACCATATTATCTTTATTTAATCCTAATATTTTTAATAGGTTATTAACACCTTTAGTTGTATAAAGAACAATTGAACTCAATATAATAATATCTGGCTTAATATCAAAATCACCGACTTTTATAACACCGAACACTTTATCATAAATTGTTGCAAACGCGATAAAGCAAATTGCTACTATTAATGCCTTTGCTAAACCTTCTAACAATCTTTTCCAACTAAAATTTTGTCTTAATTTTGCTATATTATTATAACTTCCCATTAAAACATTAAATAAAACCGCTAAACCCAAATATGGTAAATATTCTATTATCATTTTTAACATATTATCTTCCCTCTTTCTCTAAATCTTTAATTCTATGATTTATTACTTTTATTTGTTCTTCAACTACTGGCATACGTTTTGCAAAATTATTATGTTCCCTAACCTCACGAGTTAATTCCTCTATTTTAGTATCTGTTATAGCTTGGTTCTTTGTAACTTCTAATTTAATATCACTTACTACCTTTTTATTACTGTTCATATTTGTAACTATAACACCTGCAAAAGCAAGACCACCTGTTATTATTGAACATATTATTGCCTCATTCATCTTGCACCTCTTTCTAATCCGGTTTAGTATATTCGATTGTGATAACACAATAAGCGTTTTTCATATATTCGACATTATTTCTATATAAAAATTTACCGTTAACATAAAGAATGATTACACTTTCATTATTGTTTGCATACGGTAAAGTATATATTTCTTTATTGCTTTTCCTCATTTGCCCATATATGTTAACTAAATTTTGAATTTCTAACGAACAAATTTCGATGTTATTAATTCCAACATTTGAAATTGTAAACTCAACAACTTTTCTATAAATTGGTTTGCCATCTCTCCATACTTTATTAGTCTTTATTTCATTTTCAGAATAAATATCACTTATTTTGACTCCAGATAAGTCGCCAGTAACTTTCAAGTTTTCGAATATAGCTGAACCCGAACTTTGAAAATTATATTCACTATTTTCATCATAAGGTTGTCCAAAAGCAACGCCATTTTTGTGAATTGCTATATTAGGTTTTCCACTACCGAAAGATGTATTATCGCTATTACTTGATAATTTATCGTTTACTATAATCTCAATATAATAACTTTCTTTAATATCAAAACCTGTATTTTCTAAATCTCCTGCAACATATCCATCAAATGAGAATGTATTATCATTTATGGTTGGAACTATTGCTGTTGTACCAGTTGTCCATTCTTCAATATCACTTTTACGGAATCGATAAGAAATTGATAACTCATTTTGAGTTTCTCCAAAATTATCATTCCAAAATTCACCATTAAATGAAATTTTAACTTTCTCCCCTAGCACACCAATATCACGTTCAGCTTTTAAATTAGTTACAATTAAATCTTTATAATTTTTATATAATGATGGACTTATAGTTTTTAATGTTGAATTGTTACGGCTATCTATTGCGTACATATTAAAGATGTTATTATCGGCTTTTTCAATTGTTCCCGATACTTGTTCTGTATCGCTAAAGTTAAATTCGACTTGTTTTTCACCAATTACTAATCGGTATTTACTCATAGTCGCACTATTTTGAGCTATAGCCCTATTTGAAATAGCAACAATACCTTTTACATTTGAATAACCTTTAATAATTGTTTGATTATTCCCAGTTAACGCAAGCGTAATGTCATTAGTATCCTCATATGTAAAATTATCAAATATCGGATTTGACTGCGTTACATTTAAAGTAAATCTTGCACTATTACTTCCTATAAGATTTGTTCCATTATACGTTTGAACAGTTGCTATACCTTCTAAACTATTTTTATTTGGCATCTGAGCAAATAAATTGTTTTTATCATCTCCTGTTGACCATACATATTGGTTATTCACATCTTCTATCGTTTTAGAAAATTCACTACCAAACATTATCAGTAATTTATCGGTATAACCACTATATTTTTTAGAAATATTGATTGTTAAGTCTTCGCCAATGTTTATATTATTATTAACAATAGATATTGAACTTGCTCTTGGTATCGTTGGTAAATCTACTGTAACACTTGCCATAAGGTCCATACCCCAAGCTCCAAAAGATATACCGCCTAAAATAGCAACTTTCTTTTTACCATCAGAACCATGATATATCCAGCCTTCGGTAGTGCCTAAATTTTGAGATGTATAATTACCATTTTCAATTGCTTGATTAAATCCACTCAATCCTGTCACTTGAAGTTTCTTATTATTATTTGAATAAGACCCTATATATCCGCCTGAAACAACTAAATCTAATCTAACTACTACATAATGACGATTATTAGCTACATCCTGTTGTGTATATTTCGCATAAATATCTACCCTACCGGTTGCTGCACCAAATGTTTTAGATGAACCTTGAGCTACTCTTTGATAACTTGTTGTTAAGGTCATATCTACAACCTATTTATCCATGTTTGATCACCTGTATCGGCAATTAAAATCTTTGCTATTGTAGCTTTATTGGCTTCTAATTCATCTGTTTTAGTTCCTTTATCTGTAAACTCTGTTTTAGTTTCATTAGCCATTGTATTTTTTATGCGAATCCCATCAGCTTGAGCGTCTAATTCTGTATTAGCCCCTGTAGCTGATATTTGTATACCTTTTCCTATCTTTACTGTATCTGTAATTGTTTCGTTAGGATTATTAGAATAGACTTGGGCAATTGTTCCTTCATTTAACATTAAATTCATTACATATGCGGATTTATTAACATCGCTTATAAATTCAATTGTAATATTATTGTCAGTTACATTGAATGTGATAGAAGTTTCTTCCTTGATTTCGTATGAGACGTTATTTATTTTTAATTGAATATTAGCTAATTCTATTATTTTTTCAAACATAAAACTTAAAGTAAAGTTACCATTTTTAGTTTGAATAATCTGTTTATGACTACCATTATTTAATAACCAGCAACACCTTTGTCCTGTTTTATTTTGAATATGTGTATCTGTATAACTTTCAGCACCAGTTCCTTCCCAATAATCATTATTAAAATTACCTATTGGATTTTTTAATATATTGGAACCACCTGATGAACTTATTGTGTTTACAGTGCCATTTATGGTAGTTTCTATTTTTACCACTTTATTATTTAAATCGTTAGTTTGAGATATTACTTGTGTTATTATTTGATTTTGTTTATCAACATCTATTTGTGTGTTTTTTAAAGCATCTTTCAAACCAATATCTTGTTTTGTTTTGATTTCCTGTTCAGTAAGTGCTGGGCTTTCAATTATACTTGCAAATGTACCATCATAAGTAAAATTATGTTTTAACACATAAGTGTCAAAATATTCATTTTCGCTTGTATAGATTCTTATCCTATCTCCAAGTTTTAAGAACGGTTTACCATAATATGTTGTTAATTTACAATCGACATATTTCATTCCTTTTACACGATTCCATATATTAGTTATTGCTTGTTGTCTTAATTCAGCATCATGTAATATATAATCTTCACTAATAATTATTGAATGTTCACCATTAGTTTCAATACTATCTTCATCTTTAACAGTTACATTTTCATCATCTACTGCACTATTTTTGATAATCAAACAGTTAATAGGTCCACATACAACTTGTCCACCATCTACACTTACATAATCATTTTTATAAAAAGTATAATCAGGTTCTTCATTTTGACTTAACCAACATAAATCAATTTTATTTGTATCATTGTCTATATCGATAAATGAACATGATATTTTAGCAATTGTTTGTAATACCGTTCTATTCTTTTCTCCATTAGTAAACGGATTATTTTGTATTGGAATTGTACTATTAATAAATGTTGTTGTTTTAGGTGTTAGTCCAAGTTGTTCGCAAACATCAATATATAAGTCAACTAAAGTTTTATCACCACTAGAATAATCAATATTACATAAATATTTATTATCTAAATTTGTATATAAGTCATCATATGCTGTTATTTGGCTCATATTTGCCGTTATTTCGTTATTTGGGCGTTCTATCTTATATTTACCCATGCTTATGTATTCACTGCTTAAATCGGCGTATTTTACACCAATTTGGGCTTGTATAGATTTTCCTGTTAAATTACCTATGCTTGTTATAAAATTTGCTTTTAAACATTTAGCATATACTGAACCTATAATATTTCCATCTGCATAACATCCACTATCAATACTAAATGATTGAAGATTATCAGAATTAGTAATAGGGGTATCTACTCCATCTACTATGATTTTCCCTAACCTATTAGCATTCACTCTATTTTTACATTCGTTTATAAAATTATTACTTGCCATAACCCCACCTACAATTCTATAACTGCTTGTGAAGCTGGATTATATAATTCTATAAGACCATCTGGTGTCACATATGGTAACATTGATTGTGCAACTCTATCACCACGATAACATTGTATTGTTTTCCATTGTTTAGTAAATGGATTTTTAAAATCAACTGATAAAGTTGGTGATTTAATTATTTCTGAATAGAAGTCTACAACTTCATCTTCTGTTAATGGTCTACTTACTAAATCAATCCGCCATTTAGTGTTAATTACATTTAATACCATAGTTCCATCTGCGTTAGTTACATCACGACCACTATTTTTTGATACATCGTACCATGATATTTTTGTTTGATTAGATAAATATTTTGATATATCTTTGCCATTTAATTTTACTTTGGATACAGTAAGAACAGGTCCCGCTAATACATATTTATATCCATTGGCTGTGAATTCTTTTATCATAACTTCACCATCTTTCAATTTCCCTTTGAAAGAAAGTGCTACACATTTTTTATTTATTTTGATATACTTTAATTAGATAAGGAGATTGTTTATGAAGAAAATTCTATTTTTTGTAATATGTTGTTTAACCTTATGTGGATGTGACAAGAAAATTGATAATGAAACAGATGAAAATATTACAAATACCGTCAAATCAAACAGATATACATTTTGTTATATTTATTCGAAAAATAGACAAATAAGTTGGTCATTTTACTATGATAGCGATTATAACATGATTGAAGATTTCTCACTAATTTCAAATACATATGATTCTTTATCAGAAGCTATTGAAAAAGAAAATAGTGAAAAAGAAAAATGCAATACTGTTGTTAATGGCATAGAGTGTTCTGTCCATAGAAGTAACAACACCGTTGATGTAGGTTTTAAAAATTCAAAACCAAATTATAATTATTACGATAAAATTACAGAATTAGAAAATAATCATTGGAACTGTGAAGAACTAAATTAATTAGTTCTTTTTTTAATATGTTGGTATATCAACAGGACAAATACCGGTTTGTCTTGTTTTTTGATTTATACCATTTATTGCCGTTTCTACAATAATTCCTTCATCAGCTCGAACATTAATTTCTGCAATTCCTCCACCACCATATTGACTCATGGCCATTACAACAGCCTCATATACACCTGCCTTGATACCATCAATTATCATCTCGTTATTCGCAACTGCTGTTCTACCATTACTAAATTTACCAATTAATTCATTATGATTTGCAAAGAATAAACCGTCTTCAGGCATACCACCATTTGCATATCCATTTATATGCAAATTAATCCCTAAACCTGCTCCTAAAACACCACCTAAGTCAGCGAGTTTTTTTTGTATACTTGTAGTGGCTCTGTTCCATGTGGAATTTAATGTATTCCCATTAATTTTAATATTGTCAGAAATACTGTTTCCTAAATTTTTTCCTAAACTAGCTCCAACAGCTCCAAATGCCCCATAAACTTTCGAACCATATCCTAATGAATTATTTACACTGTTTTCGAGTAAACCAAGTTGATTTCTAACATCATCTGGTAATTTCGATAAGGCTGTTTTATAAGCTTCTTTATTTGTATTTGCTAACATTGACCATGCTTGAGCTACCTGAGGCGTTAAACCGCTAACAGTTTGTGACTGATCTATTAAATTTTTTGTCACAATGTTTAATCTAGAATTAGCTTGAGATTTTACTTCGTCTGTTATTTTTTGTCCATTTTCCTTTGATGTTCTTATTACAGATTCATAATATTCTTGAGCATCCTTTATTTGCTGTTCATAAGTTAGTTTAATTGTTTTTTCACCATCGTAATACGTATTTTCAATTTGTGTCATGTAATAGTCTACTAATTCTGCATTCTCTTGAGCATCAGCTGATAATAGTCCTTGATATTGCATAATTGCTGTTGTATTAGCATCATAAGCAATTGTCGCATTATCCATCGCGTTTTTGGCTTCATCTGTCGCTTTAATTATGTTTTTATATCCCTTTTCGCTTTTTGACATTGCTTCTAAAAATCTTTCATAAGTTTCATATTGTTTATAATAAGAATCTTTATATTTGTCATATGAGGATTTTAACTCGTTCTCATACCTTTCTTGTTCTGTTAAAGCATTATTATATTTTTTAATTGCAGTTTCTAAATTTTGATATGTTTTTGCTTTTTCGCTTAGCGCTATCTTATATGCTTGACTAGCTGATTCTAACGCAATTTCCTTTTTCTTCTCTGCTATTACATCTCTGATTTTTAATATTTCCTCGTCCATTTTCTGAATTTTTCCATCTACAATTGACATTTCAGTACCATATGCTTGATTTAATGTAGTAATAATAAAATTAGCTCTTTCTTCATATCCTTTTTTTACATTGCCATTAGCATCAACAATAGAATTTAACTCATCAAGCAAATTTGAATGAGCGGTGGTTAAAGCTGATTCTTGATTTAATGATTCCGCAATGGCATCATATTGTTTTAACAAACTATTGGAATATTCGTTTGTGGCTTTGGTCGATGCTATTATTGAATCTGCTGTTCTATACCCTTGATTTTCATAACTTAATAACATATCAATTAATGTTGATATAGTTGCAATGGTTCCGCCAATTGCCGTACCCCAACCACCAAATATAGAACCGATTTGTACTCCACTTGCTATGGTGGTCAAACTACCCCCTAACAAACCTAATATATTTACTAAATTAACCCCTTCTGTAGATAGATTTTTCATTGATTCATGTACAGTATATAAACCAACTGCACTCGTGATTAATCCTTGAACAGCTATTTTTGCACCATTCATTGTTGTTTTCCATTTATTTAGACTACCATCAGCCTTAGTAACTAATATATTTTGTTCTCTCCAAGCCTGAATACCATCTTTTAGTCCAGATGTAAGCTTACCATTTACTTGTATTCCTGTTTTCATCCAACCAAACAATGATGACATTGGTGATATTAAAGATTTTGTTACTTTAACTAAACCACTACTTCCAAACACGTTAACTAATTTCTTACCAGCACTATATAATTTTAACGCTCCAGTAACTAGCCCAAGTCCAACCAATATCTTTCCTTGTGTTGATAATCCTTTAAATGAATCCCACATATTTTTTAATGTTGTCTTTATACCTTGATATTTAAAAGATACTTCCCCAGTTAATGGATCTATTTCTTTTGTAAAACCTAGCCATTTCATAATATCATCACGAATTTGACTAGCTTTCATTCTTACAGATTCCATACCATTGTCATAACCTTTGATAGCATCTAATAATCGTTGGTCTATTCCACCTGATACGCCACCAACTGAGCCACTACCACTATCTTTATTTTCATTAATATTATGGATTTCATCAAATCCTAATGTTTGTCTTTTTAATTCTTTTACTGCTTTACTAGCTCCATCAGCACTATCTGCTATACCATCATATATTCCTTCTTGACTAGCAATACCACTGTTGTAATCCTTTAATTTAATACCAAACATTGTTGCTATCGCTTTTGATATTTCTTTAATAGCCATTAAGAAAGCATTAAAATATGGCATTATATTAGCAAATGCACCTATAAATAGGCTTGATATAGCTACCTTTGTTTCTACTAATTGTTGTCTAAATATTTTCATTTGGTTACTTGGCGATTCTCGATTTTGTTAATCTGTATGTCACCATACAGTCCAGACTATATCTTTACCTACGACTTTACTCGTTTAGGTAGTTAGCACTTCGAGTGGTACTAATCTCCACCCTACTTCCTTTCGGAATAGTCGTTTGACCTTCCAATAATCTCTTATTGGCTTGGCACTGGATTATGTTTAATTCGTTTCCATTTATATCCATAAGTTACTCTATTTTTATCTAAATTTTTCCAAATTACTTTATAAGCATTATTTCTTAAATTTAATGTTTTTTCTGCCTCTTTGCAACTGTCAAATTTATTTAATAAATTCCCATCTATATCATACTGTTCTATTTCAGTTCTCCTTATTACCTTTTTAGATGGCGCTTTTTCATTTTCATATGTCCATATAAATCCACCACTTGATTTTATTTTTTTTATCAAGCAAGATGATATATTTGTTCTTTCTATACCATTATCTATACTTGCTTCTGTAACTGAATTATATGAACAAATATAATTTCCGTTTAAATCATATTTGTTAATTTTCTTTTTTCTACAGTTTTCTGGTTTAATATATTTTATAGACCCTTTTTCTAAATAATCTTTTTCATACATAAATATATAATCCTTATATCTCAAATGTTTTCCTTTGCAACAAGCACTTATTGTTGAATGATTTAATCCCATTTCATTTTCACATTGAGTTATATAATCATATTTTTTTATAATATTTCCATTTAAATTTAACATTACTATAGGTTGTAAGTTCCAATTCGAACCACCTTCACCACCATTTGCAATATTGTATCCATTTGGTACTTTTGAATTGTAATAACTTATGTAATATTTTTCTTTTTCATTTATTTCTTCTTTTGTTAAACATTTATCAATAATTTCCCAATCGAATCCATTCTCACCATATTTATTCAACGCTTTTTTAAATGCTTGGTGATTATTTCTTTTATCTGATAAATGTTGTTTTTTTCTTCTTTCAAAATTATTAGTTTGTCCTATATATATTTTTCCATTTGTTTTGTTTGTAACTTTATAAATATAATACATTTTAAACATTTCCCCAGTTAGCAAGAATGTTCACATACCATTTCCTGTATGTTATTAAATTTATTAACCATTCTCACACCTTTTTTGTATAAGTTCACTAACTTTTTCACCATACAATTTCTCATATGGGCCACTATTTTGTTAATGGTATTTGCAAAGTCCCCCATAGCAACTTGTCCTTGTTTTAATACTGCAAGATATCTTAATATCATCTTTTCTGCTTGTGATAATTCCTTAACTTGTTTATCTATACCTAATTCATTAAGAAGAGGTTGCATACTTGTTTGAGTTACATCTAACCCGTACCCACGAGCAGGTTTTGTCATTCCAGCGTATACACTCGCTCTTAATGCTTCTGCTGTTGTTTTTTCACTTTTGTTATATAGTGAAGCTAAATCATAAGTAAATTTAGTCATTGTTTCAGACATTATTGCTGAATAAATATCTGGTATTCCTTGATTCTCACCCATTGATTGATAGATTGCTTGTGTATATAATGTCTGCGTTTTATTTGTACCAAAAGCTTCATTTAATTTATATTGAAATTTTGTTGCTTCCTTACCTAAATTAGAAAACATTGTTTTTCCATCTCTTTCAGCATTATCAAATACAACATTAAATAAGTTCATTTGTTCAGTTTGGTCTACTGCCTCATTCATCCAACCTAATAATTGATTTGTTAATCTCTTAGCACCTGCAAATGTAAACAGACTCTTAAATTTAGCCATAGATTTTGATGCTTTATCAATAGAACTATTTAATTTATCCATTTCGCTAGTTGCTCTATTTGTTGATACTTTATTTACTGAATTACTAACTTTATCAATTTTCTTTTCAACACCTGTCAATTGACTTGTTAATTTATTTATACTTTGTATTGCCTCTTGTGCTTTGGCATGTATTTGCATTTCTATTGTTTGTTCATTCATTTATTTCACCTACCTTTTTGGTGTTCCCTTAGGTAAGCGCTACACTCTACTTTTCCCCTTTATTACTTCTTGTTGCTCTGCCCCACTCCTGATAGCATTTACTTGCGATATACGAGCCTTTATGTCACTAGCATATGATTGCACTACTTTTTGTTTTTCTTCCTCTGTAATAGGCTTATTTTCATTAAATCCATATGGTTGTTTTGAATATTCAACCTTTGATTTACTAAAAGCGTTGCATAATGCTACAGAAACCGCTTCATTGAAATATGCTCCTTGAAGCCAAGCATTACTATTGAATATATCTTGGTTTATTCTTAATCGCTCGTAATAAGAAAAACGATATGCCCAGAATAAGTTAGGGTCATCTTCCCAAAACTCTTTCACAGACATACCGTATGTTATCGCCATAGGCAACAAATCATAAAACCAATCTGTTAAGTTCTTATATTTTTTGCCTTCTTCTTGTTTTTCATCTATGCTTCGATTATCTCTAGTTCCTCGTCGCTCTTCTCTGAGTTGATATCGGCTAGGGCAAACATAAAAGCATTGTATTCATCAATAGCAAATCTGATTACTTGCGCAACTTTATGTTCTTTTCCATATGTTTCCATTAATTTCATTGCTAAACTTGGATTGACATCTCCATGATTTGCTAGGAATAGTCCATACCATAATAAATCATAATATGTTAATGGTTTCTTATCAAAATCCTCAATAGAAAATCCATTTGCTTCTAACCATTTAATAGAATCCCTATTAAATTCTAAAGTATAATCTTTATCATTGATTTTTAATTTTAATTTTCTCATTGTTTTTCCCTACTTTCTTTTATTATGTTGCTGATATTAACGCCGATACTTCTGTTTTTGATTTATCTGCAATTAATGTGCTTGGTACTGTATGTAATGTACATTCAATAGCACCACCAACTGATACTTCATTTTTCCAAGTTTGACAGATTCCTGTGTACATAGAACCAGTTCCATCTGGATATTTAATTAAGATATCTTTAGCAACATTATCACATACTGCTTTTACAGCTGTTAAATTTGCTTCTGAATAGTTATAAGTAAAATCCATATCTCCTGTGTCTGGTCTATCTGGAATATATACTTTAACTGGATCACTTGATGTAGTGATTTCTACTGTACCACCTGCTTGTCCAGTTGCTGGAGCACCTTTTACTGCAACTAATTTTGTTGCTGAAAACTTTTCTGCTGTAGTTTCCTTTACGTATAATTCAATACCTAAATCTAACATTTATTATTCACCTCTCATATAAATTTTTCCCTTTATATTTGAAGTGCTACATCATTCTATCCTGGATAAATAACTAAATTATCTAATCCATATTTTGTGTCTAAGACACCAGTTATTCTTATAATATTTCTATGTACATTACTATCTACATTTGGAGCATCTAATTGAGTTTTAACAGTAACTCTATAATTTGTTTTGTAATAATCAACTATATGACTTGTTATTTCATTACAAATAGTCCTTTTAGATACTTTCTTTCCATCAATAGTTTTGTCTTGGGCATATACATTAACTTCAATACCAAATGAATATGTTTCTTCGCCATAACTCAAGTTGTTATATTTATTTCTTACTGATAATAATTTTGTTGGTACTATTGGGAAGTCTTTACTGTTCTGTGGCATTGCTTTTGTTACATGCGATTTATATATTGAATTAGTTTCAACATATTGTTTTTGTTCTGGAAAGAACTTTGTATCAAATAAATTTTCTACTATCAATATAAATCACCTACTGTCTTTCGTAATTCCACTTCTACAATATCTCCAATTTCATCTTTGATATCATTGAAAGCATCATAGAACATGTGTCTACTAGGTAAACCTTTAGTCCAACCATATGTGCCATCATCTTTGGGATAACACCAACCTTTTTCACCATGTTCATTTACATCATATTTCCATGACTTAAAGTTTTCTGATGGACTAGGGTGTGGATTATTTGCACCTGTAATACCTGTACCCATTTCATTAAAGATAAGTACCATATCAGATGTACCAACTTTACCTGTTTTAGTATTATAATCATAATCCATATAGATATTGTTGGTATGTTCGCTAATGCCTGCCTCATAGCAATACTGTTTTACTTTCTCATACATCATTTCTGTTGCATGAAGTACAGCATTATCTATACCTTTTTCATAAGCGCTTTTGAACTTATTTAGATAATTTATTGCATTTCTTAGACTTTCTTTCGATAGTTCCATTGTTAGAAGTGTTTTCATTTAACGCCTCTTTATGCTGTTTAACGGTATTTTCCTTTTTAACAAGTCTATATCCTGCTTCAATATATCTATCTCTTGTTTTTTCATCAAATACTACTATTCCATTTGTAAATTCGTACATATTGCACCTACTTTCTCAATCCCATTAAACTTGCTTTATCTATTCCCATACTGATTTCTAATATTTGTTTAGTAATTTCCTTTTGTATCATCTCTGGTGTCATTTTCAATGGTTGTAACGCTTGTTGCATTGCATCAGCAATTGACTTTTTTTGTATTTCATCTGTATCTACATAAGCGCATATCATTGTTTTATTTTTGCAAGTTTCGTTTTTAGGACATTTCATACATTTAGGATTTGTAAAACTAATTGTTTCCATGTAATCTCTACTTTCCTGTAAGTCTTTCAAAATATATAATTATAACTGAATTGCCATCTCGTGGTGGCAATAATCTATAGTTTGCATTATCCCCATTATTTTCTTCCCCTTCTGGTGTTGCGCCATCAAGATAAGCCACATCAAATTCTTTAAATTGTCCTTGATATGATATAGGAATAACTGCTTTTTTCATCATTTTAGAGTTTTCTCCAAATTCAGCAATATCGGCATCTGTGCTAACTGGTTGATAATTGAACTTAAATGGTTTTGGCTCTTCATATATAACAATCTCATTACCTTCATCATCTAAGGTTACTTCTTTTTTACTTGCTATATAAACATCTTTTTTCCAATCACTTGGATTTGTGTTTATTTCAGTTATCATTTAGGAATGCCTGCCTTTGGTGGTCTTAATTCATTCATAAGTGATGATGATATTAATCCTGTCATATATGTAACAGATAAACCATTTTCACTATATGATTGAACATTAGTAGTTCCTATTTTCTTATACAGTTCTATTGCACATCTTGTCTGCCAATTCATTAATCGTTTATTTGTTTTGTCTAGTTCTTTTTGCTCATAATCATAAGGATAAAGTGTATTTAGAGCCACAACTTCTGCGTCATCTAGTTTTATTTTAAACACTTCATCTTTTGTGTTATCGGCTACATCGCCCAAGATCTCTAGTCGCATTTTCTTTAATTGTTCTTCTTGACTCATAAATACACTTCCCTACTTTAAAAAGATTTTATTAACCTGTTGGTGCTGTTGCTTTTAATTCACTAGCATTAACAACTTTAACATCTGTTACTGCTTCTGGTTTATCAAATGTAGTTTTTAATCCTGTGATTTTAGCATGCATCCATTCTGGACCGTGATCTAATCCAATTTGACCAAATAATTGATATTTAGTACCTGCTCCAGTTTTTGCTAATTCTTCTAGGAAGAAGTTACCTTTACCTGGTACTGGTTGTTCTACTGGTCCAATTACATCAAAATTGAATAAGAATGCTGTTCCACTTGGAATAAATTCACCTAATGCAACATGAACTACACCTAATGGTAAGATAATGTCATATACTTGTACACCATAAGCACTCATATATGGTTCTCCCATTTTCATACCCCATTTTAAAGCATCTGCATTTAGTTGATTTAAACCAACTGTATTAGTCCATAAATATAAGTTACTAATATCACCTTGATTATCATAGATTGCTTGTTGAGCATCATTGATTAACCAAATATCAAGTGGCTTATTAACCTTACTAGCACCACTACCACTTTCTGCTGAAATAACATTAGTAGTAATTGCTTCGTTCATACCTCTTGTTTTGTTTACTGTTGAATCAGATGTTGCTTTATTATAAGTTCCTTGAATAAATGTTTTTTCAATACTTCTTGATAATGTTTCCATTTTTCTAGCAACTTGGAAATCTAATTCATTTTGTGGATTTGCTACTTGTCCTGCAATATTTACTCCACTTAATGTTCCCATATTAGATTGTTTTGCATAACTAATAGCTACTGATTCCATAAAGATTTGTGTAACATTAGTTTTTTGACTTCTTGTTACGAATGACGCAGTTAGTGCTGTTAATGATGCTGTTTCACTAATTGCTGGTATTTCTGCATCTTCATTTTCATAAAATTGTCCTGTAATAAATTCTACTGAATTTGTATATTTTCTGTGTCCTGAAATCATATTTAAGAAAGGAGTTTTCTTATTTGATTTTGTATATAACAAACCAGCATAATTTAATGTGTTAAAACTTTGTACTGTTTCTGTACCTGTCATATCTTTCACCTCATTAAAATTTTTCTATTCCCTTTTTAATGAGTGCTACATTTCATTTAAACATTTGGTTTATTTTGTTTCATTTGTTCTTCTTGCATTAATCTCATATATTGAGTTTGTGCTAAGAAATCTCCATTTTTGACAGCTTCATCATATTTTTGCTTATAAGAATCTAAATTACTTACTGTTCCACTATTTGGAGTGCTTACAGTAGGCTTTGGAGTATCATTTAATAAATCTGTTACAGTCTTTTTCTTTGTTTCATCTGCAGTTTCACTTAACAATTCAATAAATGTTTGTGCAATTTCTACAGATTTATCTTTGTCAGATGTTACTACTTTGCTTAATATCTTTTCGTATTTATCTTTAGAAATATTAGCATTTGTAAATAAATCTCTTACTGCATACTCACTTTCTTTTAAAGCAATATTTTTTTGTTTTGCTTCAAATTCTGATCTTTCAGCTTCTCTTAATTCATCTTCTGTCATTTTGGATTTTTTGAAATCATCGTATTCTGTTTGTAATGTACTTAAACTTGTTTCAGTATTCTTTAATTTTGTTGATAAAGAATTGTACTTATCTTTTGGGATAACTAAAGACGCTAATCCTTGTTTAATAGCTTCAGCTCTTTCTTCGTTTGTTGTATAAGTTTCATTACTTAATACATTTTCAATCATTTCATTCATAATATAACCTTTCCCACACATTACGTTTTTATGGTAGCCACGTCTCTACAGTAGTGTGGTATACCCATTATGCTCGGTATACAGAGCAAATTTATGCTAGTTTAATAGCACTGTACTGAATATATAACCCAAGACTTCATTCATAATCTAAGACAGAATTATTTTTCAATTATAAACAAACTCTTTTGAACCCCTGTCAAGATTTTTCATATAATCAGTACACTACCATTAAGGTAGCAATATAACCAAAGGCTTCTAAAGTTTCTTTGGCTTGGTCTTACATATAAGGCTTTAAGAGGTTGTACTTCCCTCAAAGTTTCTTATATTGCCTTTTTATTAACCTCTCCAGACTCATCCTTTGAGGCAGATGTCGTCTTGTTAGGACTTCCATCGCTATTCTTTTTATCTAATTGTTTTTGTGCTTGACCAACAAATAATTTAATCCAATTTTCTATACCACCATAGAATTCCATTGATTTATTAAATGTTTCATTTGGATCACTGTATAATCCACTTGTTGTCATTGCAACATCTGGTGATACACCACTTTGAATTTGGTTCATCATTCCTTGTGATTTAACTAGGAAATTATCTGATTTATTTCTTGTAAATTTTTGGTCGATATCTTTTAATGTTAATGTAGTTATTTCACTATTTGGAGCAAGTCTACATATTCTTAAAATCATTTTAAGTTCTGGTTTAGAGCAACGTTTAAATTCCATTTCATCGCCATCTGCTCTTGCATCTGCCATTGTCCAACCTTCACCTAAATATCTAGCTTGTCCTGTATCTCCACCACTTGCTTTATCACTATTTTTAGGTATTCCTACAATATTTAAAGCTGTGTTGAATAATCTATCGTGAATTATCTTTGTATTTGCATGATTTATTTCGTTAGATATAAGTTTTAAATCAGCATTTTTACCAGGTTCAGGTGACCATAACTTAACAGCTCCTAAGTCGAGCATTTCTTCTAAATCTTCTTTATCAATATCTTGATTTATAAATACAAGTAAGCTTTGTACAAATTGTTCTAATCCATCTATTTCATCAGAAGTAATTCTATTTAGATTATTTAAAATATCCATAACCACTTCAATAATTCCTAAATGGGATTTATTTAAGTAATATTCAAATATAGGTATTTCTCCTAATACATGAAATTGAACAAATTGAACGTCAAATGCTGTATTAGGACTTCCACTTGCAAATGTATAAAAAGCATTATTTGTATAAATACTACCCTTTATTGTTGTATCTTTAATCCCTCTAGTATAAGTACATCCAAATAGTTTTTTATGAGGTAAACTACTTGAATAAACAATAAATGTAGTTTTACTATCTAAGTTATCTATACTAAATGGACTATCTTCGTTTATATCTGGAAGAACTAATCTATGTCCAATTCCAGCAATATATAAATCCTCTGCTAGTTCTGTATCTTTAGGATATTTATCCTCTGCTAGCATATAACTATTTAATGCTCCAACCTCTGTATTGGCTATATCACCACGTTGTACATATTGAATTGGTTTACCAAATACAAATGATTTTTTAAATTCAACCAAGAAATAAGCATTGTTTTCAACCACTTTATTATTAATAGTTGGTCTTACTTCTTTGATTTTGTTTAATATTGGTTGAAATCCTTTATAATATTTTTCTAAATAATCTATCTCCCTTGAATTTTGTAAATGTATGCTAAATACATCGTTTAATATTTTAGTTATTGTTTCTGCATTCATATTTTCTGGTTCATAATCTGCATATATTATTTTTCTACCATATAATCTTGTATCATCATATTTTGGTGCATAAGGTTCTTTAGTAGGTAATTGTGCATTTGTATTATCTTCAACTGGTGTTTCAGTTGGTTTTATTTCTTCTTTTTCCATATTTTCACCACTTTTCATACTTTGGTATTCCCAAAATTGAAAATGTGGGAACACAACAATAAAATAAATTCTACGGTTATGCTCCCGTGTAGCACTGAAAGACCATTGAAGGGAAAAAATTTGGCCTTTCGCTACATTTATATCCTATATATAGAAATATTGGTAGGTTTGAGGTATAAAAGGAGAACAAATATTCACCTTTTTAAACAAAAAAACACTTTATTTCTAAAATGTTCTTTTAAATGGCTTTGCTTTAGGAAGTATGCTTTTTCCTAAAATAATCTCACTAGCAAACATACAAATTGAATCGACTGAATCATCATGTACATTTGGTTTGTCAAAAGAATATTTAGTCATATTTTCCATAAACCTTCCATAATCACTGTTAGGTTTTGTTAATGTCTTATCCAAAAATACTACAAATTTTTGTACTATACCACGATTATTTTTTATTCTTTCTTCTTTCTTTACAGTATTATATTTTTCTATTATTTCACACCAATATATACCTTTTGCTTTCAATCTATCTGTTAATAAAGTTTTTAATGATGTATCAATATTATTTTCAATAACTAATTTTATTATTTTATGTTCAATTATTTTTTCTATTATTTCATCATACAAATCTTCCATAGGTTTTTGTTTAAATATACAATCTACAAAATAATAGTTACCATTGCCATCAGATTTTAATATCGGCATTGATACATTATCTTTTCCTTTTCTCGCTGTATCTAAAGATGCCATACAATAATTTTGTAAATCATTTGGTAAATTCATATATGTTCTTAATTTTTCCCATGCAAATTCTCTTCCCGTAACAGGTAATGGATCTTGTTGATAAACGCAACTAAATAAGAATGGATCTGTATTTTCTTCCACTTGCTCTGCTATTTCTTGTGGATATACCTCTGGGCATGTTGTTCGATGATTTTCATCTAGCATAGGAACACGAATAACTATTGTAGAATGGTCTTCACTTTCCATGACATATTTATTATCTGTCGGCAATAATGGAGATACTTTGTTTCTATCTTCAATAATTCTATTTAATATGTCTTCTGGACACCACTGCGTACCAACAAAAATAAATTTGCATCTTTCACTATCACGTCTGTTCCACCATTCAGTAGTCCATTTTTCATAAATTCCTCTATGTACACTTTCACTATTTGCTTCTTCTGCTCCTTTTGTTATATCGTCAAATATCATAGCAAATGTTGCTCTATTACCAGTTAATGCTCCTCCTCTACTACGTGCTATATGATTTGCTGATGGGGCATGAGAGTTCTTTATTTTCCAATCTGATTCTCGTTCTACCTCAAATGGTTTACCATTATATAATTTAAATAATGGAAATATTTCAGCAAATTCAGGACTGCATATTATTCCTTTAATAGTTCTACTAAAACCCATTACCAATTCATCAGAGTATGATATTCTAATAATTGAATTATCTATATTCATACCAAATGCCCATGCTGAAAACAATGTAGCTATATACGATTTACCAAGACTTGGACTATATGAAGTAATAACATACTGTAATTTTGGGTCAAATGCACACCTATTTAAAGCATCTACATATGGCTTTAATACTTCCCTACGATTAGCCAATACTTTCTTTGGCTGACTAAACTCCATATAATCTATAAAACACTCAAAATCACGACGAGAACAAAAACAATACAATTTCTTATAATAATCAAAAAAATTAGACATATTTTCTACACTACTTTTTTCAGTTAATGTATGTAGAACTGGTATTGCATATTTCTTTGCATTTTGTACTGACTTAAGTTCATCCTCTTTATAATAATTTTCTAATATCGCAAGTAGACTTTGACACCATTGTAATTTATCCGTTTCTCTAACTTTATTACTTTTTAAAACAGCCACTATATCAAAGAAAGTCTGTGACATAGTGGTTGCTTTTTCTTGAGGCTTTTTGATTTCTATCTTTTCGCCTATTTTTAAACTCATTTTATCACTCTCTCTATTTTTTCCCTTAGAGAAAGTGCTACACATTTACATTTTAATTACTTCTAAAATACTCTGCTTCTCTATAACTTTTAGTCATTTCCAAATCTTGTATTCTTGAACCAAGATATTTATGTTCTTCTCTCATTTTTTCTAGTTGTTTATCAATCTTATCTTGTTCCAAATTAAATTTTAATTCTTTTACAAGTTGATACGTATCTCTTTGATAATCTCTATCACAAACCATTTTAGATGTTTCAGATTGCCTATGAAAACTATCAATTGTATATTTTGCTCTGTCATCTATTCTTTCACATAATTTATCAAATTTTTTGTCAATATATAATTTGATATCTGCTATATCATCTTTTTTCATTATTCTTCACCTTTCTTTAACTACCAAAATAGAATAACCATTTGCCTATTTTGGAATCTATATTTTGTTCTTTTAATTCTTTTATTTTATTATTATTTTCTAAATAAATATTTATTTGTTTTTGGACAAGTTCATCACTTTTTAATTCTGGATACATATTAACTAATGTAATTGAACTTTCATTTTTAAATTCTTTGTATGTATCACTTTCAAATTCCATATAATTTTTTACTAAATCTCCAATTTGAGTTTCTATTTTTGTATTTTCTTTTTCATACATTTCTATCTTGCTGTTTGCAACAATACCATCTATCATATAACCTGATGCAGATATAATTATGATAATATCTAACATTCCAATTGATATGGCACCAACTACCGAAATAATGATAGATAAATCATAATCATTACAAGTACAAATTATAGCACATACTATTGCAAGTACACATAAAATTGTAAGTAATATTACCATTATTCTTCACCACCATTTGATTGTTCTAATTCATCTGTACAATTATTATTTATGTCATCAATCATTTGTTGTTCTTCTTGTTCAGTTGATACTGGAATATCATCATCAACTGTTGTTTGATTAGCATAATATTCTTTTTCTTCATCTTTTGTTGCTTTCTTTACAAATTTGTTTTTGATACGTTCTTGTGCAATTTCATCATCACACATAAATATTTCACCATACCTTCTTTGCAATCCATTTGTTTTATCAACAAAATAGTCATAATCTTTATTTTTAAATATTGCCTTAACCAACATTCTATCATCCTCTTTCTTTTTTTAACTTGAATACTTCCAAATAAAACCACCAGCAGTTTTTCTTGTTCCCTTGCAAACTTGAATTATATTTGCGTTATTTAATCCTAACATTCTTTGGATTTCATGAGCTGATTTCCATTTTGCTAAAAATTTGCCATCAGTATTATATTGAAAGATTTCTATACAATTTCTATCTTCCATTGTTTTAGCTATTTTCTTTTTAGTTTCAATAGTTACTTTTGCTAAACCAGTATCATATGCATGTTGTATATTTTCACTTCCTGTTGCCCATTCAAGATTGTCGACACAATTATTTAATTTATTTCCATCTTTGTGGTTTACTTGTGGCTTATTTTCTGGATTTGGTATGAATGTCTGTGCTACTAACCTATGTACTAAAAAATCACTAACTTTCCCATTTTTAGAAAGCCTTGTTCGAAAATAATTATTTCCTCTATCAAAACCATTTTTTAATACTATTCCTTTTTGGATACATTCTCCATTTCCACATCTTCTTATACAATCTAAACTTTTAACTCTACCTAAATTTGATACTCGATATAGTCCCTCATAACCAACTACATCTTTCCATATTTCTTTCATATTATACCTCTTTCATTTGTTTTAAATAATTCATAAATTCATCATATAATCCTTCTTTTTCTAGGATTAAATATAGTTCTTTAACTAACATAAAAACTCCTTTCATTGCCATATTGAAAGAAGTTCATATTTTTGGTATAATATGTATGAATTCGTTTCAATACGGGTTCATTTAACTTTGATAGATCGTAGTGTGTCGTCCAAAACAAAACTACTTTCTATCTTTTTTATTTGTCTTTTTTTATAAGATGTCTAATGTATTCAGCACATTTCATCTTATTTTTTTTTGCCTTTTCAATAAGTTCCTGATGTTCCTTTTCATCTAATCTAACAGCAAATCTTATTGTTCTTGGCTTTTCACTTGTTAAAGGACGTCCTTTATCTCCCAAATGTATCACCTCTCTTTTGTGTCGTTCTGTATATATTATATTATACGACCGACACAATGTCAAGCGATGAGGTATAATTTTATAAAATTTTATTTCTCTGGCATCTCATAAATAATTTGTTTGTTATTTAGATGTGCCTCTTTTTGCTTATTTTGTAATTCATTTTTGACTTCTTCTGCTCTTGCATTGGTATCATATCTACCTATAACAATACCACCTTGAACACATACTAGATTTGAAGTTTCTTTGTCTTTAAAGAAATCCTTTTCAACATCAAGTGCTTTTTCTATTTTTTCAACAAGTTTTGGTGTTGGTATTTCCTGATTTTCAAGTATTCTTTCAATATTTTTTCTATAACTATTCCCTATAATACCAATTAACTCTTCTATAGACATATTATTACTGTTTAATTGTTCTTTTATTTTATCTCCAATCACTTGTATTTCTTGTCTATGCCCTATTCCTATCATAGATGGATATACACTTAGTCCATCTTGGCTAAATATTAATATATTATTCATTCTCTATTCCTTCTTTCTCAATCTTTTATATTTATTATTGTTTCAATTTCTACTGGTTCATTTTTAAAAACACATTTTATACCATTTTGACCATGTTTTTTTATATAATCTATTAATTCATCTTTATTAACATAAGTTATTTTATTAGTAAAGACATTATTATTAAATGTTATACTAACATAACTAGTCTCTTCAACTATTACATATTCTTTTTTTGCGTCTGTTATCTTTTTCTTCATACAATTCCTACTTTCTATTAAATATTTCTTTCAGTTTATTGATTGCTAATACAATTACTGCTACTATTCCTACTAATAATATAATTGGTGCTAATAATATCGAACCTGCAACAAATAATACAAACATAACTATCATAAATATAGATAAACCTATAAACATCAATAATTCACTCATTTACTCACCCACTTTTACTATTACTTCATAATCATGCCGGAAAAATAAGAAATCTTTATATGGCAATGTTCCATAATCTTCATCTTCATAATGTCCAAATTCAAATTCTATTTCATTTTGACTATAAATTAAATCTTCTATTGAAATTGAATTTGATTCTTTTCCTGTTTCTTTGTCTTTTAATCTAATTGATATTTTCATTTAATTTCACCTACTTTTTTCATTATTTCTTTTAATTCTTTTTGACCTTCTTTGCCAACAGGTGCTACCATACTTGTTAATGTTGTTTGTGGCAATCCTAATGCTTTTTCCCATAAGCAAAGCATTTTAGGGCGTAATATATGTTGATTATCTACTTGTTTTAGAAAATTACTGATATTTTGTGGCGTTGTTATACTTGTAATACCTACTTTTTGTTTTATTTTGTTTATTTCATCAGCAAATCGTTTTAAAGTCCATTTTTTCTTTTTTAAAATCAGTTGTATATATTCTGATACATTAAGCATTATCTTCACCCAGCAATCTTAAAATTCTTTTATACATTTCATCATTCCATTTTTCTTGAAATGATTGTCTTTCTTTTACAAATTCTGCAATATGGCATAATTGTTTACTCATATCATACATATATTGCAATTTCTTTTCTTCGGTAAGTTCATCAAATACTTCTTCTTTATATTCTTGTAATGTTCTATGTTTCATTATTCCCAGCCCTTCATTACAACAATAGACCTTGCTTTTCCAATTGTTGTTTTTATATAGCCTTTTTCTTCTAATATCATTAGTTTTTTAAATACAGCACTAGGTGATACTTTTAACATTTTAGATAATTCTGCTGTTGTTGGTGGGTATCCATTTGTATTGATGAAATATGCTATTGCTTCCATTGTTTGCTTTTGTTTTATTGTTAACTTAGTCATTTATTCCATCTCAATTCTTCTATTTGCTTACTAATTGCTTTAAACAAATCCATAGTAAATTGTACTTGATTATAAGGCTTAAACTTTTTGTTTTTTAAATCAAATGTAATTATTCTACAATAATGATTATTTTTAGGTCGCCAAATACACCTAATGTATTTATCTGACCTCTCATATTCATATCCTAACTTCTCAAACATTTCTTTAGCACTCATAATCATCATTTACCCCACAATCTTTTACAGCATCTTGTATACTTAAAAAGTCTTTTATATATTTGCAGTATTGTTGTTTGCAATCTGTTTCTTTATCAAATTTCCAACACCAAAATGGACAACGTTTTACTTTATAACCACCATATGGATATTTCTTAGATGGTTTAATAGGCTTTTTAGGAATATAGCAATATGGTGTATTTTTTGGTATGAGTAATTTTGCTATAAGTTGTTTAATCATTATCCACCTCATTTAATAACCAAAGCAATGTCTCAAGTTCTGCCCTTTGCGTTATCTTTGGATTTTTCTTTAAATATTCGATTCGCTCTTGTATTTCTTCTTTAGACTTCATCGATTTATTGCCTTGATAGAAGTCATATAGCATTTTATATTGTGAATAACAGTTATATAAAGGTCTTAAAGTATCTTGTATTTTATCATTCAATTTTCATCACCCTTTACAATAGTTTCATAATCACTAGGTTCTTGTGATTTGTTTACCCATTCTGTCATTTTAAATTCATTATATAAATCAATACTAACCCTTTTGCCTTTAGATGCTATCCACGGATTAAATGTATAATAATTTTTATTTTTTTCTTTATGTTTATGTATAACATCTTCTTTAATCAAATCATTAAGAATTTTTATTGTATTTCTTTCTGATATTCCAAATATTTTAGATATACTTTTATTGGATAGATAAATACCATTATTGAATCTTAATATCCCATCCATATAGCCAACATATTTGAGTAATAAACATATATATTTACCATATTTACTTAATATATTAGTTGCTTGATCATTTACTTTAATAAATCGCTTTTTTATTTCTTTAGTATCATAAAAATAGTCAATAGATTTTTTTCTGACAATTCTATCTCCTTGACCAACTTTTATAACAACTTCATTATCATTAATTACTTCAATAATTTCTCCATTACCGTCAACAATATATTTTGTCATATATCACCTTTTCTCTATGCATCATAAAGACATACTTATATAGTCTTTCTATGTCACACAACATCATAGTAACAAATCATTAATTTAGCCTTGCTTTATAAGGGATAAATACATATTTTTCAACGCTTATGTCCTCTATATCTGGGAATACTATATATAATGATTAAGTACATAAATATTAAAATATTTTATAACTATAGTATTAATATCATATTATTTACTGGCTTTTCACTGGCTTTTTGTAAAAAAATAAAAATAATTAAATAAATAGTCGTTTTTTATTATGAAAAATTAAAATTTTATATTGTTTGATATATAATGTAGTTCTTTTGTTATTTTTTATAGAATTTTGGGAGTAAAAACACCCCCGTATACCCTTCGAAATATAGGGTTGGGGTACATTAACGAACGATAATATACTAATAAAAACATTGAAATATAATGCTTAAATAACTATTTAGTAAATATATTAAATCACAATAAAAAAACACTATAAAATTATAATCATAGTGCTAAAAATAATAATATGTTTTTGAAATTACAGATAGGCAAGGACTTCTGTTAATTTCCAATACAATATAATACAGTTACAATATAATACAATATATTAAATAATAATCAACAACATAATAAGTAATCAATAATATAAATAATATCATTACAAATAATACCAATATCAATAATAATATATATCTATATAAAGTCATAGTCATATACAATAATACATGCTAAATAAACAATAATAAATCATAATAATATAATAATACTACCTAATAAATAATAACTAAATATAGCCAAATAAATAGTAAATAACAGTATAATATCAATATATATAAATAGCAAGAATCACAGTATTAATATACTAACAAACACATTGAAAATAAACACATAAATTGGTATAAAAGTATTGACAAATACATATAATAATAGTATAATTAATATAGAGATAAGGAAATGGGAAACACTACTAAAAAAGGAGTTGATAAAATGATAATGTTAGTGTTAAGCTCGATCATTAAAACAATAACATTTTTGATAATAGCAATATTAATTGTCTTATTGTTAAACTACTTATTTATAAACGATTTTAGAAAGTTGGTTAATAAAATAAAAAGAGTTATCTTAAACCCTCGAAAAGTTAACAAGATAACTCAAATACAAAGACTAATATATAACTATTTCTTTTAAAAAGACTAGTTGTATATAAGAAAAAGTTTCCCTTTCCTCGTCTCTCATTATAAATTATTAGAAAGAAAATGTCAAGCATGACATAATGGGAGGAAATGAAAAAATGTTAAATAATTTTACAATAGTCGGAAGAGTTCAAGACTTAAAACAAGAACAAGAAAAAAATATAATAATGTTAGAAGTAACAAGATCATACAAAAATACTAATGGAGAATATGAAAAAGATTTACTAACAATAGAAACAACTAAAACAATATATGATAAAACAATAGAATATATAAAAATTGGCGACTTAATAGGTGTTAAAGGTTCAATACAAAATAATAATACTTTAATTGCTGAAAAAGTAACATTCTTAAGCACTAGAAAGGAAGATGAAGAGTAAAACTACTCTTCTATGTGGTGGATAATATGACAAAAAAAGAATTTAAAAATAAGTTAAGAAATTTACAACCATATATAGAAGAATTAAAAATCAGTGATGATGTAATTATAAAAACTACAACTGGTTATGGTATAAGAAATGTTGATGATTTTGATGACCCTATGACTGATTACAGTGCTTATGTGTATGGGTTTAAAGAAAAATGGTTAATTGAAAGATATTTAAATCAAGGAATATTGAAAGAGGTGTAATAATGAAAATTGAAATAAATAACAAACAATGGTTAATTGTAAAAATTAATGAAAAAGATAACAAAATTGCAGTTACAAAACATAATGAATATGGAGACTTAAAAGAATTAAGAACAATTAATGAAATTGAGTTTGTGGACTTATATAACATATTAGTATATGCACAAGACCACAAAATAGATATATTTAGATTATGGGAGGTAAAATAAAATGACTAATAAAATTATGGAATACTTACAAAATAACTTTAATTGTGAATTTAACCATTTCACATATAACACATTTGAAAATATGATTGATTATGCAGTAGATAACTTTAACAATAGTGAAAATAAACTTGCTTATTATTTAAGTGATATTATAGATAAATTAGAATTTGAAGAGATTAAAAAAGTAATTGAGGAGTGTGGAGAATAATGTTTGATTGGAAAGAAAATTATTCATTAGAAGATTGGTATAATATATTAGAAAGAAATAAGCCACATCGAAATAGCAAAAAATATAAAGAATGGGACTATTTAGAATCAATAGCATATGAAGAATTGCTAATCGAAAATGAAAGACCAAACGAATGTGAAAAAATAATTGATGAAATAATAGAATATTTAAATAAAGAAAAAATGGAGGTATTGAAAAATTATGATAACTAAATTTTTATTAACTGATAATTGTGATGACAATTTTACTGATTTAATTATATTTGATAAACCAGTAAACAAGAATGATGTATATAACGCAATAAATAAGGTAACAACTGAATTAGCTGGAACATATACAAATGAAGATATTTATCACGGAATCGATACGTTAAATGTTGATTATAATATAATTGACTTAATAGATATTGAGCAAATTTATTATTAGGAGGTTTAGAAAATGAATAATATAAATTACTATGCTTATTTTAGAGTATCAACAAATAAGCAAAAAATTGATAGACAAGACGACGCTTTAAAAGAATATATTAAAACAAACAATATTGAAGTAACACAAATTTTTACAGATTATTATACTGGCAAAACATTCAATCGCGAAAATTACAAAAAATTAATGGAAATAATAAAACCAAGTGATTATCTAATCGTTAAAGAAGTTGATCGATTAGGTCGTGATTGGGACGGAATAAAATCAGAATGGAAAAGGTTACACGATAATAACATTAATATAATTATTATTGATTTACCTATTTTAAGTGACCCATTACCAAATCAAAAAAGTCCACTTGATACATTAGAAACAAAGTTAATAAAAGAACAATTACTTGAGTTGATGTGTTATTCAGCACAAAAAGAACGTCAAAAAATAAGTCAAAGAACTAAAGAGGGATTAAAAGCTACTAGATTAAAAGGCACAAGACTAGGAAAACCAAAAGGACAGTACAACACAAAAGAAAATTTTATAAATACACTTGAAAAAATGGTAAATGAACACATGGGACAAGATAAGGCCACTTTATGGACAAAATATCCTACAATGTCATTTAAAAATGATTTAAAAAAATGTTATATTAAATATAATACTAAAGACTATCAAGAAATATTAAACAAAATAAAGGAGGATACAACTGAATGGGAACATTTCTAATAATATTATTAGCTATGTGGTGTGGTCTTTGTGACTTTGCTAAAAAACAAAAATAACCAATATTAAAAGGTTATTTTTTATTGTGTATTATCATTAATATATTGATATTCTATCATTTTGTAATACCCTTTATTTGCCCATTTTTAGCTTATATGAGCTACGTTTTAAATTATGGTATCCTTTATATTAATTTGTCATTTATCAAGCAAATACGCCCATAAAATAAAGCCGTATTATTTAATAAATTAAAATAAAAAAGATGTATAAAAACACACCTATTCACCCACGGACAAAGTCAAAAAACTTTTTCCTAACCTACTTCTTTATGCTTTTTTAATTCTTTAATTCTGTATGTTTAACACGATCTTTTTCCTCCGCTCTTTTAGCATTATTGAAACGTTTTACATCACCTGCTAAATAACCTGTAATTCTTCTAATTCTTTCAAAACTTTTTCCCTTACCTATTTCTTTTTCCATAAACTTCCTCCAAACATTTTTCAAAATATTCTTTAATTTGTTTATATATTTTTATATCAATATAGTTATGATCTGTTTTAAAGCCATCTTTTTTTAACTTGCATATATCATGCTCCAATTGTTCAATAAAATTAATAATATACAATATCATAATAGCATTTTGTTTCAATAATTTATTGTTCATGTTTCAACACCTCTAATTGATTGCAAATATCTTCCATATTAACATTACATTTGACTTCTATTTGAATATTCTTTTTCTCTACATATTCAATAACTTTCCCACCTATATGTTCTGCTATTGATTGAGCTTCTTCTTTATATTCAAAAAATTTCGCATTATATTTATTTGTAGTCGTTTCAAAACCGAATAATAAGCTCACTCGACCATTAATATCTTGTGCTCTAACATCTACATCACTTACATAATATTTATCATTAATTATTACTTGATACATCTCTTTCCGCCCATTCTCCCTCTATTATTTTATCTCTTTTCAACGCACTCAATTGATTTTGTATTTCATCAATATTTGTTTCTTTTTTATGTTCAATTACTATTGGTTGATTTTGTTCCACTTTTCCTAAAACTTTTTGCTGATACATTGCTGTTATTTCTTTTAATTCTCCTGTTAAACCGCCTGCAGACAGCGTTCCTAACATATATGAATTGATATAGTCCATTACTTCCTTTTTATTTGGATCTACAAGCCACAATTTATAACATTCATAACTAACGCCCATAAATAAACTAAAATTTTCTGGTGTGGCTGGAAACTTCTTTATTTCGTTTATTTTATTTATCATATCTAGATACAAATTAAAACCAATCATTATTTCTTGTGGTGTATATGATATTTGACACGTATTCATTGCTATTTCATTCAAACTTTTTCTTGCTATTAAAGATAGGATTTGAGTATTATTAATTTTATCTTCGCCTTTATCTTTTAATAAATTAACTATATAATTTGTAAGTTCTGTAGATTTTTCTTGCAATGTAGGTAATAGTTGTTCCCTACTTTCCTCTTGTATTTGCTTTACAAGACTTTCTTTCGCTCGTAAATCTTTTTCCCTATTTTCATTAAACTTTTTCTGCCTTTTTAATTCTGATTCTTCCGTTTTAATCTTCTTCCCAGTTGCCATCTAATTTACCTCTCTTATCTCTTTCTTTGCCAGTTTGAAAATCACTATATTCTTGCAAATCTTTTTCCATTTGTTTGTAATAACTGACACTATCATACACACAGTAGTCCTCATACAACCATAACCTATAATCATCTATAAACTCAAAAAGAACATTATATTTTCTATATTTTCTATTAACAAAATTAATAAACCTCGTATCATATTTACTTATGTAACTCACTATCTTCACCTTTACTTATTATCTCCAGTTGTTCAATCCATCCCACTATTTCGAATGGTATTCTTTTTAGCTCTTCTTCTGGGCATTCTGTTAAGCCTAATAAAGATAATTGTGATTTAATATGCTTAATTATACTATAAAGTGTATCTGTTTTACGTTGCTCGTTTTGAAATAAATTCAAAAATTCTTTAGTTAGCTCCTTTTGTTTCTCTAATTCTCTTTGCAAACTTTTATTTATGCCCTGGCTAATGTTATAACAACATAGCCATACAAATGTTGTTAATAATATTGCACTAATTACTATTTCCACTTGTACCGTCACCTATCTTTTCGGATAATATGTTTAATTTTTCGTTAAAGCCATTCTCATATATGACACTTTTATCATCATTTTTTAATGCTTTATGTGCATAATTACATAATTCATTTATTAATAGTTTTAAATCTAATACATTATTAAATCCATCATAATCAAATCCTAAATCAAGTATCATTTGTAAATATCCATTTTTTATTTTGATTTGTCGTTTTAAATTTTCTATTTCATTATTCATACTCTATTATCACTTCTTTCTATTCTCCATTATAAATTCATAAAAACCATTATAAAACTTATTTTGCTTCATTCTCTTTCTAGCTACTCTTCTTGATAGTTTTTTGTTAGGATTTTTCGTTCCATATAGCATTGCAAATGTATCTGCCCATTCATACCTTCGACACTCTCTTTTAAATACACTATTTAATGTCATATTCTATTTCTACCTCAACACGCTCTTCATCATCATAAACCTTTTCCGCACTAATTATTGCCACTTGATTATCATCTTTATATGCTACGTCATTTAATCCATCACAAATTATCTTTATCAAGTTATCTAAATCAGGGCGTTTTAAATGTGCTTGTCCAATTAGTAAATCATATTGCTTTTTAGATATACCTTTATTTGGCTTAAAATATGCTTTTATAGACATTTTAACAAGTCCAGTATATTCTTTATTAAGTTGGTCTTTACATTGTTCTATTGCCGATAATTTAACTAATTTTTCATATTCTGTGGTTGTTTTAGGTGTATATGTTCTAACATAGCCATTTATTCTTGAATAACGGGGTCTACCTTTGGATTTTGGTTTGCCTGGTACTGTAAATTTAATCATCCCAATCATATTCCTCATCATCTTCTTCAAGATTTATATTGTAAATATCTTTGATAAATTCCTTCAACTTGCCAATTCTACCTTTTCTATCTTGTAAAATTTCATCTAATTCATCAATTTGTTTTTTCTTTTCTTCTATTTCTTTATCTAATTTTTTTATATCCATTTCTTTGTTATATTTAGCAATTCGTTTCATAGTAGTATCATCTAGTGTTATATTATCTAATTGTTCAAAATTATTTATTATGCTTCTCAATTCTGTTGTTGTACGCCCGTTTATACTTGTTCCATCTATACATTGGTAAGCTTCACAATTATTGATAATATCTATGTTCGTTGGTACCCCATGAAAGTATTGAATATCTGTATCATTATAAATTAGTATATTTCCTGTCATATTTATTGGATATGTAGTTTTCTTTGTTCTTGTCATTTTATCATTCTCCTTGTATATTCTTCTTTAATTAGCAATTTTCCCTTTTTACTTCTATCGCCGCAATGTTCTCTCTCAAACATTTTTAAAAGTTCACTTATTCTTTTTAAATTTTCTATATCTAAATATCCTTTAACGTTCATATCTATTATTTCACTTGTTATTGAAAGAAATAAATCATAATCTTTTGATTCAATCATATGTAAATAGTCATGTGATGTGTTTTGATTTAAAATAGCACCATTCCAATACAAATATCCTTCTCCCAATCCTAAATTTTTGCAATCTCTATGAGGTATTATTAAATGATGAAAAGATAACCCTTCTTTTCTTTTTACGGAATAGCCCATGAAATCATATCCTAGTTTCATTATTTTAAAATCATTAATCATTATTTTTGTCATTTCTTTCATTTTTCACCTATATAAAAAGGGAGAATTATATTTTCTCCCTTCTGCTTATAAATTGATGGGGCATATGGTCAGACTCGAACTGACATCAATCGTGGCATTAAGTATCATATTCCCGATTATTACGATACAAGCTTTACCCATTAAGCTACATGTCCCATATCAACCCACCTTGCGTACATTCATACATGGAGTGGGCAAACAATTTGTACTCTTTAGTGTGTACCTTACTGACTATTTTCTTTTGCGGATAATAACAGTCAAAATACCACAAGTTCTTTAAGTATAATTGTTAAATACTAAGTCTAAACTTGCATAAACCTCAACCCATATCGTTAGTTTTAAACTACGTCGGACTTTTTGGATGTCGACTACCTCTATATCTAAACAGGTCATGACCCCTGTCGCAATAGTCATATTTGGTCGGCAAGGTTAGATTTTCACTAACAAGAAAGTTATTCCTATACATATTCATGGCATCAATACTTTGTACTAACTTACCCACCAACATGTAAGATTATTACCTTTACCCCACCCTCTGGGGAGCTACTAGAAATTATAGCCATACTTGCCGATAATACTATTTCTCTAAGCAATAACCGTGGTTGCCTATTACGACAACTTACTTAGAATTACGACTGATAGTTCAGCGTATGTTTGTCATAACCAACATGAAACTCCGTTCGCTCATGAGAACATATTACATTGCCTTATAGACAATATAAAATTATATAACGAATGCTATTATTCCCTTTGGTCTATTTCGCTAGTCAGACGTCATAGAAATAGTCATCATTGGGTTTCTGTAGGTGCGTCTTGCAAGTTTCTTCATACACTTATCTACGATTTGCTCACTTTATATAATTTTATATCACCTATAAAGATGATATTGATACATAAAACTTGTACGACTATTTATGTATCTATTAAGGAGGTAAAGAACATTAATTGGTTGCGGTCGCTAGATTTGAACTAGTCTTTAAGGTTATGAGCCTTATGTGCTACCATTACACTACCCCGCCATAATATAGGAAGCACGAAAGGAGTTTCAAAATGCTTCCTTAGAAAGGAGGTGATGCCTACACATCGTGTGATATCTCTATCACGATTATAGTTTATCAAAGAGTTTACTGGCTTTTCACTGGCTTTTTATAAATTTTTTTATTTTTTTGTAATAATTTTTCCAAATATAAGTGACATCTGTTGGTTTTATACCATTTTTATAGTTTTCATCAGCAATTTCTTTTACTGCTTTGCTAGGTGTCATTCCATTTATTATTTTTAAATAAAGCCTATATTCAATTTTAGTCTTTGATAGTTTAGCCAAATTTTCTTTACACTTATTTAGTAACTCTTCCTTTTCTTTTATTTTAATTTCTATAATTTTATCTTCTTTATTAACAGATTTTACGTCCTTTAATATATCGATTTCTGTTTGTAAATCATTTATATAAGGAATACAGTCCATTATATCCCCTCTTTCACTTTTTTAGGTCTACCCCTTTTCTTTTTTTCTACTATTTGAAAATCTTTTAATTGTTCTATATCTTCAACGCTCAAAATTCTATTATGGTATTTTAATCCTATTTTAGATTGAACTGTTTTCATGTTTTGTATTAAAAACTCTCTATTGGTCGAATTATTAAGCCGTGCTGTTAAGTTTTTATAATTATCTCTTAATGTTATATCATTTTTAACAATACGTCTTTCTATAAAATTGTTCTGCATAACTTTATATAATTTTCTTAAATCAACTTCTTCAATCGGAGTATTTTCTATAAAATGCTCATAATCACTAGTAAGGCTATCACAATCGGAAAGTCTATTAAATAAGCTTTCCATATATTCATCAGTTTTATTCAATATTGATATAGCTTGTATTAAATTGTCAACTATACTTATTCTTTCTCCTTCCATATCAAACCTCTTAATCTAAAAAGTTATTATCAATATCTATTTCATCGGACATTTCTTGATATGGATCTGTTACATTTTCTTCTGAACTATCTTCTGATGCCCTTTTGCTTCCTAAAAATTGTACATTTTGTGCCATTACTTCAAATGTTTTTCTATTATTTCCATCGGTATCAGTATAACTTCCAGTTTGTATTCTCCCCTCAATAGCAATTTGCGAACCTTTATCTAAATAATCACAAATGTTTTCCGCAGATTTTCTCCATGCAACAACATTAATAAAATCTACACCTCTTTGACCATCACTTTGAAAAGGTCTATCTACTGCTATTGTAAATCTTGTATTCGCTATATTTGAACTTGTATATCTAAGTTCTGGTTTAGCTACCAATCTTCCTATTAAATTAACACAATTCATTTAAATCAGTCCTTTCTTTTTGAATTGATATTTTCTTATATTTATTATATTTTTACTACATTTATACTTTTCAACCAGTTCCTTTGTCTTAATGCCATTTTTTAAATCAATTAATAATTCATTAAGGTCTATATGATATTTATCCTGCCAAAAGCTTGTACCATTTAACTGTAAATGATGTTTTTTTATCAATCTATCATATATAGTTCTACTTATATTATTTTCTTTCATAACTTTATATGGTGGAATATTATTTTCAATCATTTTTATTATCTTATCTTCATCATATTTCTTTTTTCGTAAATATGTATATGAATGAATAGTGTTATACTTTTGCGTACACCATTCTAAATTTAAGTAATTATTATTAAGTGGATTCCCATCTTTATGATTTATTTGTGGATAATTATTTGAATTAGGTATAAATGCTTGTGCAACGAGTTTATGCACCATAAAATCTTTTTTCTTTAACTCTTTTGATAAAGACACCCTATATCTTCTATACTTAATATTTTTGTTTGGATATTGGATTGAAAGGTTCAATATTTTTTCTTTTTTTATAGTTTGTGTTATACTGCCATAACGATTTTTATATGTAAATTTTCTTTCTAAAGACTTAACTCTACCAATATTAGATACTTCATATAAGCCTTCATATCCAACAATAGGTTTCCATATTTCTTCAATCAATTAATACACCCCAACTAGATACATAATTTCTAGATAAACTTAATTCATATTTTTTCAAAACACATTCTCCAATCTATATACTGAAATATCAATTTCATATTCGTTAGATAATTTTTCAAATGTTTCACTAACCTCATCCCAATTGCCTTTTGCTATCCCACAACCATATTTATATGGAATGGCTATTGTAAAATAATTTAATTTACAACTTTCTAGTAAACCTCTAAATGTTTGTTCAATATCTTCTAAGCTAGTAATAAAGTTCCTTTGAGTAAAACAATTGACAATATATTTTCTCTCAGCTATTTTTACCACTTGATATTGCCCATATAGAATATTCTTAAATTGATTACAAAATTGTTTATATTCGTTTTCTACATGTGGATATTTTTCAGCAATTTGTAGAGCTAGTCCACCACCCATATATCCATCTTCATTTACTTGATGACATATTATATTTTCAGAAGCTTCTAGTATATCTCCCGTTTTATATATCAACATCTTCTACCTCTACAAAATTTCCATTTATTAACTGATATAGAGTGTCTTCTTTTATCTTCTTGCCATCTACTTGAACTGTTTTAACTTCTTTTACTTTCCAGTTCCAATCATCATCCTCAATCCATTCTGCAAGTACTAACCATGTTCCTTTTGATCCTTTAGCTTTACTTTGTATACCTAATGATGAAGCAATACCATTTTCCCCAGTATTACTTGCTACTGAACAATATCCAGTATTACTTGCTACTGAACTATCTCCAGTATTACTTGCTACTGAACGATTTCCAGTATTACTTGCTACTGAACTATCTCCAGTATTACTTGCTACTGAACAATATCCAGTATTACTTGCTACTGAACTATCTCCAGTATTACTTGCTACTGAACTATCTCCAGTATTACTTGCTACTGAACGATTTCCAGTATTACTTGCTACTGAACTATCTCCAGTATTACTTGCTACTGAACGATTTCCAGTATTACTTGCTACTGAACTATCTCCAGTATTACTTGCTACTGAACAATATCCAGTATTACTTGCTACTGAACTATCTCCAGTATTACTTGCTACTGAACTATCTCCAGTATTACTTGCTACTGAACGATTTCCAGTATTACTTGCTACTGAACTATCTCCAGTATTACTTGCTACTGAACGATTTCCAGTATTACTTGCTACTGAACTATCTCCAGTATTACTTGCTACTGAACAATATCCAGTATTACTTGCTACTGAACTATCTCCAGTATTACTTGCTACTGAACTATCTCCAGTATTACTTGCTACTGAACGATTTCCAGTATTACTTGCTACTGAACTATCTCCAGTATTACTTGCTACTGAACGATTTCCAGTATTACTTGCTACTGAACTATCTCCAGTATTACTTGCTACTGAACAATATCCAGTATTACTTGCTACTGAACTATCTCCAGTATTACTTGCTACTGAACTATCTCCAGTATTACTTGCTACTGAACGATTTCCAGTATTACTTGCTACTGAACTATCTCCAGTATTACTTGCTACTGAACGATTTCCAGTATTACTTGCTACTGAACTATCTCCAGTATTACTTGCTACTGAACGATTTCCAGTATTACTTGCTACTGAACGATTTCCAGTATTACTTGCTACTGAACGATTTCCAGTATTACTTGCTACTGAACGATTTCCAGTATTACTTGCTACTGAACAATATCCAGTATTACTTGCTACTGAACTATCTCCAGTATTACTTGCTACTGAACGATTTCCAGTATTACTTGCTACTGAACTATCTCCAGTATTACTTGCTACTGAACTATCTCCAGTATTACTTGCTACTGAACGATTTCCAGTATTACTTGCTACTGAACTATCTCCAGTATTACTTGCTACTGAACGATTTCCAGTATTACTTGCTACTGAACGATTTCCAGTATTACTTGCTACTGAACTATCTCCAGTATTACTTGCTACTGAACGATTTCCAGTATTACTTGCTACTGAACTATCTCCAGTATTACTTGCTACTGAACTATCTCCAGTATTACTTGCTACTGAACGATTTCCAGTATTACTTGCTACTGAACGATTTCCAGTATTACTTGCTACTGAACAATATCCAGTATTACTTGCTACTGAACGATTTCCAGTATTACTTGCTACTGAACGATTTCCAGTATTACTTGCTACTGAACAATATCCAGTATTACTTGCTACTGAACTATCTCCAGTATTACTTGCTACTGAACTATCTCCAGTATTACTTGCTACTGAACTATCTCCAGTATTACTTGCTACTGAACGATTTCCAGTATTACTTGCTACTGAACTATCTCCAGTATTACTTGCTACTGAACTATCTCCAGTATTACTTGCTACTGAACAATATCCAGTATTACTTGCTACTGAACTATCTCCAGTATTACTTGCTACTGAACTATCTCCAGTATTACTTGCTACTGAACGATTTCCAGTATTACTTGCTACTGAACAATATCCAGTATTACTTGCTACTGAACTATCTCCAGTATTACTTGCTACTGAACTATCTCCAGTATTACTTGCTACTGAACAATATCCAGTATTACTTGCTACTGAACTATCTCCAGTATTACTTGCTACTGAGTTATTAGACTTTAGATTAGCCCCTTTACATTTTGTTTTTTTAGCATGTTCATAAATAAATTTAATACTTGCTTTTGTTAATGCTTGAAAATTTATCTCTGCCCCTATTTTTATTTTATTAGTTGCTATTTTAGTACAATCGTTTTCTCTATCAATATCACCTAATGCTTCAACTTCACAAAATCTATTAAGTTCTCCATTTCCATTACATGGTTCATAATATCTAAATACATCTAATGGATATTCACAAAAATGGAATCCCTTTCTACAACATTTCGGTTCTACATCTTCTTTATAAATTTTGCCTATTTCATATTGATATGGCATATTTCCACCATTACATCTTAAGTTTTTATCAAATCCTTTAAAACCTTTGACTATATTATCTTTTTTAGTCATTCTTTTCTCCCTTCATATATTTTTCTTTGTAATAAGAGCAAAAATTATTTACACTACAATAACATTCGCACCTAAGATTTTGCCCTTCTCGTTTTTCTATTTCATATTCGTTTGGATATTCCTTTTCTAGATTTTCCAAATGCTTTTTGGCTTCTTCTTCGCTATTATGAATTTTAGAAGCTTTTTTATTTTTCTTCTTTTTCACTGCCCATGTTGTACCTTTATTAAATCTTTCTTCTGCTGTGCAAAGGGGCAATTCTTCATCTGTCATTTGTTCTAATTTAATAACCATATCAAATTTTTCTAATATCATTTTTTCTACTTCTTCTGGTGTTCCTAAATCAAAATTAATTACTTGACATGGATATTTTGGATAATCACTTTTTGTTTGTACATCTAATCTGTTCCAATCTTTTATTAAAGCAATTATTCTTCCTTTTTTTCTCCACTTGCCATCTTTTTTATAAGCAAGATATGAACCCATTTGTAATTGTTTTTTCCATTTATCATAATCACTTTTAAATATTAATGAAAATGCTTTACAAGTCTTATAATCATCTAAATATTCATCATCATAATGGTCTATAATTCCAGATAGAGTATAGTCGTTTCCAAATGTATATTCCAAATGATCTTCAACGAATTCATTTTCTTTTAATTCTATATTTTCTAATTTGAAATGTGTTTTTGTGCCTAGTAACATAAATATACAATCAGTTATATCTTGTTCTATTTGGTCATTGTATCTTCGTTTTAAAGCTATTATTCGTTGAGGCTCTAACAGTGATGTTATTGAATATCTTTTATCACGATATACATATTCTTTTTCAACTGCTCTGACTAACATATCAGGCATATGGTGTAAATTAGTTATTTTCATTTATTAACTCCTCAAATATTAATTGTTTAGGTAAGACTTGCCAACAAAACCAACTTGTATTAAACCAATTACCACTTTTCTTTTTACCATAATTATCAATCATATTTTCCATAAACTGCACTCTACCATAAAAAACCATGACTTCTATTCCATATTTTCTAAACATATTACCTCTCGCTTTACCCTCTAAAGCAGTTATTGGAAGTAATAAACAAAATGGTTTATTCCATTCATAACATTTTTTTATGAACTCATCTTTAAGTGAATATGGTGGATTTGTTATAATCATGTCAAATGGTTCTTTGGGTACATATTCAAAAAAGTTTTCTTCTTTATCTGTACTAATCACATTACATCCATGTTCTTTTAATAATCTAGTAATCTCACTTTTACCATAATCACAACATTCCCAAATTGTTATATTTTTAGGTATATATTTTAATAAAGGTGTTATTGCATAAGCAGGTGTATAAATATCATCAAATTTATCATTTTGTATATAATTTATTAATGCTTTTTTCATATCTATTCACCTAACTTTTTCTTTAACAATTCAATCATTCTATCTGCATTTTCTTTTGTTAATTCTTTTGATGATGTTATTTTGTATTGTTTATATACATTTTCTTTTGCCATATCATTTGTAAAGTTTTTAAATATTTGTGTTTCTGATTTTTCTATTTTGTTGAATAATGTATGAATTACTTTAATTTGATTATCATTTATCATTTCTACTGGCTTGTCCACTTTTTTTGTTGTTGGTTGTGTTATATTATTTGTTTTTTGCTGATATTTGCTATCACTTTTATTCCAATAAATATCTGCACCAACACCCAATTGTTTACATGCCACACTAATCGCATCAGTATAAGCCATTTTTACTACTTCATCGCTTGTATAAAGTCCAGCTTTTTCTTTAGCAACAAATGTACTTCCGCCTGTTCCGTAAATAGGTTTTGACCATTCATTATCGACTTTTACATATAATTCAATATCAACAAAACACATTTTTTCATCGTTGGCACCATCTACAAATTCTCTTTTTAGTTCCTTCGTATACCAACCAATTCCAACAGGTCCAAACACTTCTGTTAATTTTTCAATTCTCCATTGTGGATTAATATCTGTCATTCCTTTTAATCTTCCTGCTTGAATTGTTTTTTGTGCATTTTGGGGTACTGTTTTTACTTTGTTATATATTTCTAAATTTTCCACTATTTCACCTCTTTTATCTCACATAATGTATTCCTACAAGGGATATTATCACCTCTTACCCAATCAGTACTTAGACCACATAACATATCTTGATCTAATTCAATCGGATAAAATTCTTCGGTATCAGTATCAAAATCTTTAATTGCTATTCCATAAAATATACCATGTCTTTTATGATAAACTTTTAATTTTGTTCCCTTACTAATTTTCATCTACTCACCCTTCTCATTTAACTTTATAAATTTTTGTACTAATTTTAATAAATCAATTTTCTTCATTTTTGCATATTGAACTTGTCCAGTTTTCTTTTGCTCAAAATCAGTTTTAATTATTTCTTGTAATAGCCAATCATAACTGTATTCAATATTCTCACTAAGCTGATTTCTCATTTTGTTTTTCCAATCGCTTAATTTTATCGCTAAGTTTTTTATTTTGTTTTTCTAGCTGATTAGATAATTCTGCTGAAGCATTAAACATCTCTTGTGTTTTTGCAAATTCTTTTTTTAAATCACGCTTTTCTTTCATTAAGATTTCACATTGATTTTGATATTTAACATATAAGTCAAAACGTTCCGATTTTTGTTCTAATAAACTTGTATACTTTTTGGATATTTCGTTTAAATCTTCTAAAATTTCATTATATTTTTGTTCTACATCAAATTTACCCTTGCGAATTTTCATGTTTTCATCTATTAATTGATTTTTATCTTTAAACCAATCTGTAAATCTTTCAATTATTCTCATTTTATTTCTCCTTTTTCAAAATATTTCCAAATAAAACCGCCTGCTGTCTTACGTTTTCCTTGACAACAAAAAGATATAGTTGCCTTGTTAATCTTCAAACTTCTACTTGCTTCCATTAGGCTACTCCAAGTTTTTATAAAGTGATTTGTTAAATCGTATTGATTAATTTTTTTTAATGGTCTCAAACCATTTTTAACAGCATGTTGTTGATTCTCATATGAAGAAACCCATTCAAGATTATCAACATGATTATTTAACTTATTTCCATCAATATGGTTAACTTGTGGTAAATTATTAGGATTTGGTATAAATGCTTGGGCTACTAATCTGTGAACAAGATAATATTTATGTATGCCATCTACGCTTAATCCAACCTTCAAATAGCCACTATTCATTTTTTTGCTCTTTAAAATAGTTATTTTAGGAAATGTTGTTTGATTATTTACAAACAAAATTCTTCTTATATTTCCCAAATTTGATACTTGATAATATCCCTCATAATTTTTAATAGATTTTCATATTTCTTCCATTATTCAGTATCACCTAATTCCAATTGACACATATTCATCGCTTGAAAGCCTAAAATTATATCTCTTTCTCTCTTATACATGTTTTTTCGTCTAGAACGAAAATCATTAATAGCAATCATTGCTTCTTTAAAATCTGTTGTTGCTTTGTAACCTTTAGAATTTGAATGTGTAATGCAAAAATTTACTTCGCCATTAGACCATTTTTCATTCCATTTTTTTACTTGCATTCTCCATTCTCGTGAAGTAATATTTATCCCATGCTCACGATGTAATTCCATCAATATTTCAGATTGTTTTTTCCAATCATTCAAGTTTATAAGTTCTATCACTTTATCAGCTCCTTTGACACATCATTAATGCCGTATTCAATGTCATGTCCATAATGAGATAATATTGAATTTTTTAATGTGTGTTTTTCTAATCCTTCTGGAATCACATCTAACAATTTTTCACAAAATTTCCAATAATAATCATCAAATTCTTTTTCAGTAGCAAGATACATTTTTCCCTTGTTAAGATTTTTATTAAAATACTTTTCAGACATTCTACAAAGATAATCAACTGAGCTACATCTATCAAAGTGTTTTTCATATTCAACGTTATCAATCAATCTTTGACAAATTTGACAATTAACATAAGATACCCCTATTTTTAATTTTTCATCTGTTCTTTTTAAATATTTTATTAAATAATAAACGTCTGGATATCTTCCAAAATTATCTCCGTTTTTAAAAAATTCATCTAATTTTTGGTTAACATCTTCATAGTCATATGGTTCTAAAACTCTATTCCATTCATGAATAACAGCATTTGTTATTAAGAAAGATTGCCTATAAGCTTGTATTTTTTCAAGCAAATCAGATACTTCTTTTCTACTCATCTTCTAATTCCTCTCTAGCTCTTCTCAATGCTTCTTGGCTAATTTCATAATTAGATTTGTATAAACTCGATTTAAACGTTTGTTTCTTTAATTTATCCCAAATTATTCCTTTATAGTTTGAAGACATACTTGAATTAATTGTTTCAATTACCTTGTCTTCACCAAATTTATCAACGTTATTTTTAATTTGAGTTAATAAACTTTTGAACCCTTTTTCTTGATATTGATCATTTTTTTCAAGTTTATATTCTAACCAAGAAATTATTATATTTTTTAAATTATTAGAATAATTATTAGTATTAATATATATATTTATATTTTCATTTACATTTTCATTTTCCATATGTTTAACATATGTTTTTTTTAATCTGTTTTGCCTTCTACTTTCAGTGTATTTTGCTCTTTTGATACCCTCAATTTCAAGCCTATTATTGAAGTATTTTCCGTCACTATCTTGTTGAAACTTATTATATATACGGGGTATATATATACCACATATTGCATTCATATCATCTTTACTTAAATGTCCTTGTTGATGTTGAAGACATAAAAGTGTTATATATTTGCCAATTTCTTCATATGTCATTAGTCTTACACCTGTTAAAAAATCACTACTATAAAATAGAAAAGCAGGGTTTTTGTTTTCGTCCATTTATTCGCCCTCCAATTGTTCTTGAGGTATCAAATATTTATCTTTCCAAACATAATTTTCTAGTTGCGTAACTTTATCAAAAGTCATATCTGTTGTAGATAAATCAATAACCTTTCTTTCCATTTCTTCAAACTCCTCTCTTATTTTCATTTCATCATAGTAAACATCTGCCAAATCCCATGAATTGTCTTCAAATTCTTTAGATTCACAATAATCATCATAGCCAGGATAATAACTTGTCAAATCTCTGGTATCAATCATCAACTAAAAATCCTAATCTTACTTTTACATCTAAGTTGTTTGAAATATCATAAGTTTTACATAGTAATTCAAGTTGTTCTGGCTTTATTCTGGTTAATCCTAATTCCCAATAATCTAAAAGAGTTTTTGAAAATCCAGTTTTCTTCTGTACATCTCTTAATGACAATCTTCTTTTTTCTCTAATTATTCTTAATTGATTTCCTAATGCTTGTGCAAACCTCTTATCGACAGATTGAATTCTTTTTGTTCGATATTCTAGTTGTTTCATTATAAAATTTTCTCCTTTCTATTAAATTTGGGTATAAGAAAACACCTATCACAAAATTCAATTGAATTTATTGACTTTATCTAGGTGTCGTAGTACAATATAAGTACTATTTGTCATAGGTGTTCTTATACATCTGTGATAAGTGGTGTAATTAGAAAGGAGACATATTTCTATCACTAGAAAGAAGGTGTCTCTTGGAGACTATTTTTAGTTTAATAATTGCGAAATTATTTCAAAATGGTTATTCTTTCAAAATTGGCGATATTTCACTAATCAAGATTGTTAATAATCATCGAGAATAATTTCTCATAAAAACACTAAAAAAGTCATATTGTGTTGAGTTAAGTTCTGTCCTCGAAAAATAGAAACTTAGCTCTTTTTTTATGTTTTAATATTTGGGTAGCACTTTATAAATCATAAAAAGGTTCTCCAAGAAAGGAGGTGATTTTAACTACACCACTTTATCACTTGTAGCGAGTTTGTTATCTCTGCTACGATATAATAATATCATAGTAAAATGAACCTGTCAATATACTTTGTCCATTTTTTTACTATAAAGTTCATTTTTTTACTATTTAATATAAAAATTTAATACTATTTATGGATTTTATGATATAATTTATATATACTATGTATATATAAAAAATTAAAAAGGATGGTGGTTCATCTGTTTGGAGATAGATTACGTGAATTGCGAGTTTCTAAAAATTTAAGTCAAGATGATTTAGGGAAAATTTTAGGTGTTCGTAAAAGTTCAATTTCAAATTGGGAAACTGATAAGGCCACACCAACATACGATATTTTAACCAAATTAGCCCAATATTTCAGCGTAACGACTGATTACCTATTAGGCTTTAACCAAGATGATTTAGACAAAATAGAGCGTCTTAAAATTGCTTGTCAAGAGGCTGGCATTAGTATTGCTGGGCAAGATTTTACTGTAGAAGATTTTGAAAAAGCTATGCAAGTTGTAGAAATGTTAAAGGAGAAAAAAGATGAAAAAAAATAAGATAAAATTATTTTTTATATCTGTTTTGTGTTTACTAATTTTAACTGGCTGTACGATAACAACTGATAAAGAAACTGCAGAAAAACATGGTGGTTTCCTAGAATGGTTAGGATTTGAAAAATGTGAAACGAAAGATTGCAAATAAAAGAAGACACTAATGAATAGTGCCTTTTTTGTTTGTACAATACTCTATAAAAGCATCATACAATCCTTCTTTTTGTAGCACTGTGTACAATTCAATTAGTGTCATACTGCTCTCCTGATTATTCTAGATTTACAACATACAACATACATCACACTACGTACTACTCTTTTATTATACACAATACCACATTCCTTTCCAATATCTTCCAGTTAATTGGTAAAAATTACCAAAAAAAGCCAGTGAAAAGCCAGTAAAATTTGTTCTATAATTAGTATACTATAAAACGAATGTCAAATCAAACATTTGTTCGGTATTTTGACAAAAAAAATAAATCGTATTATATTAAATGCGATCAGTTTGGAAAGGAGAATAATTATGGCAGTTTGTCCTGAAAGGATAAAAGACAAAACAACTGGTCAAATGGTCGATAAAAGAGTCGATGGTAAAATTCAATATTGTATTAGAACTTATGTAATTGGAATTGATGGCAAAAGACATCAGACAACTAGGCATAATCCTGAATGGTTAGGAAGAGATGGATATTGGTTAGCTCAACAAGAAGAAAATCGCATAAGAAAAGAGTTATTCAAAGTTCAAAAAAACATAAAATTTGATGAATTGGCCAATAAATATTTAGAGCAAGTGAAAAATACATTAAAATATTCAACTTACTTAAAACATTTTCATTGCTACGAATCACATCTAAAAGAATATTTTCAAGATAAATATATAACAAAAATAAAAGTAACGGATATATTAAACTGGAAAAATAATATTAATTCAAAAGATTTATCTTTGGCATACAAAAGAGGAATTTTTATCACCCTATCAGCAATTTTAAATTATGGCGTTAAATACTATAATTTAAATAACAATGTTGCTAGAATAGAAGGAAATTTTAAACGTATGCAAAATCAGAAAAAGAAGGAAATGAAATTTATTACTGACAAACAATTTCAACAAGCGATTACCTTTGAAACAAATCTATATTATTTTACTGTATATAACTTATTATTTTACTCAGGTATAAGACGAGGAGAAATGTTAGCATTAAATATAGATGATATAAACTTTGCTAACAATACAATAAGAATAAATGAAACAGTTAATCCAAAAATTTCAATGATACCAACACCACCTAAAACAAATAAGTCTAATAGAATAATCCCTGTAGATATTAAACTTATGAATCTGTTAAAAAAAGTTATAGATAATGGCGTTCCAGAAGACGGATATATATTTTTACATTATATAAAACTAACTACTTTACAAAGAAGAAGTAATTCAATGTTAAAAAAGATTGGCTTTTTAGAAAATGAATATATAAGAATTCATGATTATAGACACTCATTTGCATCATTTTGTATAAATAATGGAGTTGAAATACAAGAATTAAGCGATTATATGGGGCATGAGAATATATCTGTAACATGGAATATATATAGCCATATGTATCCCGATTCGAAAATAAATTTGGTAAATCATATTCAAAATAAAATAATAATAAATTAAAAAAACAAGACCAAAAACAAGACCAAAAAAATAAAAACCCTTGAATATCAAGGGCAAAACACTCAATGGTGCTGGAAACAGGAATCGAACCCGCGACCTACTGATTACGAGACAGTTGCTCTACCTACTGAGCTATTCCAGCGTATAACTTATTGCCTATTAGTTATAATTAAATTAGCAATTAACAAACCTAACATATAAGCACATACATTAATGATAATATATATATATGCTGATAAATTATAGAAAATTAAAATATTTAGACTAAATATAACTATCATAACAATAAATAAATTGAATTTAATTTTTCTACTTTTTAACGTGTAAAAAATAGAACTTATGAAAAAATAAAGAGGATATATATAATGCAATAGTAATTTGTATATGTCTACATTAAACGTTAGATATCCACTCATTAATAGTAAAGGATAACCAAAAAACAAAATTAATGACATAATTCCCCAAATAATTAATATTTTATTCTTTTTCACTATATTCATCCTTTTCTCTAAATATTATAACAAAAAAAAGTCTATATGACTAGACTTTATTTTGATTTTAATGCCTTAAACATTTTCTTCCATAAATCTTTAGAAGAATAGTTTAAAATACCCACTTTATATATTTTCAACCCGTATTTTATCAATAAATAATTAGTCAATATCATAATTAGTGTCGAAATAATAAACTCTACAATCGAGAATTGACCTAATACCAACAGTGATGGTGCTAATATAGCAGATATAAATGGTATAAAAGCAAATATTTTAATAAATAATGCTCCATTGAACATTCCTGCCATCATTGATAAATAGTAACCAACTAAGGATAAAATCATGATTGGTGTTTGTAGCTGTTGAAAATCTTCGATATTAGTTGTCATAGAAGCTAATATTCCAGCTAACAATGAATAACCAATGAACGTTAATAACATTAACAATAATACCATCGGAATAATATAACTCAACTTGCTACCAATATCACTACTTAACAACTGACTAATAACTGTTATCACTTCATCACCCATACCATTGGCAATATTAGCTCCACCAATTAATTTCCTAATTAATAAACCTAATCCTAAATAAGCAAATAATAATACTCCCTGTAAAATAACAAATAAATTACCTGCTATCACCTTTGAAAAGAAATGTGTTTTTGGAGAGACATTAGAAATAATAATTTCCATTCCCTTAGTGGTTTTCTCATCGTTTACTTCTGCCCCAATCATTTGTACCAAGAAAATACTTAGCATAAAGAATGGTAAAATAATAACCGGAAAAACCGTGGTCATAATCATTTCCATATTCTCATCAGTCGAATTTTTATCTTCATCTAAATATTCCCTTTTTATGTTAATAGGATTTAAAAGTTTATTTAATTCCGCTTCTGTGATATTAGAGTGCGATATAGCTAATACTGTTTTAGTACTATTAATCGCATTGTTAATAAGTTGCGTATCAATAATATCCATATACTCTTTAGTAATAATGGTAGCATCTAAAACAAGTTCAGCATCATCATTAAAAACAACTAGCATATTACTCTTCTTTTCATCTTCTAACATCTTCTTAGCTGAATCTAAATCTTTATCATATTTTTTAACTTCGTATTTAGTATCATCCCCACTAAGATTGCCTGTTTCTTTTACTTGATTCTTAAATATCTCAAAAGTATTATCATTAGTATTATCAATCACATATATATTTTGTTTTTCATTAAAATCTCCACCAAAGAAAGTTATAATACTATCAATATTAGTGACTCCCATAATAATGACAGCCAAAATAATATTCGCAACCAAAAACCATTTAGTTTTAACTTTACGTTTTAAACTTATACCAATCAAATAATTTAACTTACTTTTCATAACTTTCACCTACTTTAGCTACGAATATTTCATTTAGAGATGGCTCTTCAACAACAAATTTTGTAACAGCTTCTTTCTTACTAACAACCTTAAAAACATTTGATACTTTAGTAATATCTTCAATCTTAACTTCATACTCATCTGGTTTGCATATAACATCGATAACTCCCGGAATTGCCAATAACTCTTTTTTAGTTATTTTTGCTTTAACAATAATATTTTTCTTACGATATTGCTCTTTAATATCTTTAAGATATCCCTCTAAAACCGTTTTACCTTTCATAAGAATTACTAACTTTTTACAAAACAATTCAACATGTTCCATACGATGAGAAGAAAAAATAATCATACTGCCACTTTCAGCCAACTCAATTATTTCTTTTTTAAACAATTCAACATTAAATGGATCCAAACCAGAAAATGGTTCATCTAAAATTAACAATTTAGGCTTATTAATAATAGCTGTAATAAATTGAATCTTTTGTTGGTTCCCTTTTGATAATTCTTTAATCTTACGATCCAAATATTCACTAATGCCAAACTTATCTAATAACATTGTTAAACGACTTATTATCTCTGTTTCTTCCATCCCTTTAAGCGTTCCATAAAATAAGCACTGTTCTTTAACTGTCATTTTAGTTAATAGGCTTCTCTCCTCTGTTAAAAAGCCAATTTGATCAGTAATACTATAATCAATCGCCTTACCATCCAAAGTTACACTTCCACTACTTGGCTCTAATAAACCCATAATCATACGAAAAGTTGTTGTTTTTCCAGCTCCATTAACACCTAATAACCCAAAAATTTCTCCCGGTTTTACTTCGAACGATAGATTATCAACTGCTAAAAAATCACCATAATATTTTGTAACTTTATCTACTTTTAACATAATTACACTCCTTTTAAAAAACAATATTACAAGGTTACTTAAATAACCTCATAATATCATTATAAGATATTAACACCATCAACAACATCAATAACATAAATCCAATTGTATGAATCGTATTCTCAACTTTCGGATTAACCGGTTTACCTTTAATTTTTTCAATAATTAAGAAAAGTAATCGTCCTCCATCAAAAGCCGGAATTGGAAGTAAATTAATAAAACCAACATTAACACTAATGTAACCGATTAAATAAATAATGTTAATAAAGCCAGCACTAGCTGCCGTTCCGACAATATTAAATATACCTATCGGTCCTGCTAAACTATTTAGACTTAACTTACCTATAATCAAATAAAAAATTATAAATACCATCTGTTCTAGTAATGAGAAAGTTTTAGTAAATCCATATTTTACTGCTGCGATAAAACTATGATCAAACTCACTAGCTAATGAAAAACCATATTTATATCCAGATCCTTCATCAGTTTCCACTAACAAAGGCTCTACATTAATCTTTTCCGTCTTTCCGTTTTCATGTTCAACCTCCAAAGTAATTTCCTCACCACTTCTAATTTGTAACTCTAAAATTAAACGATCAGTGTTATTAATCTTCTTATCATTAATTTTAGTAATTAAATCCCCTTCCTTAAGATTAGTTTCATAAGCCGGATATTTTTTTTCAATGCTCCCTATAATTGGTTTACTATTAGGTACACCGTTAATTAATCCTACAACAAATAATAATACAATCGCTAAAAGAAAATTAAATAAAATACCCGCTATTATAATTAAAAAACGCTGATGCCATTTTTTATGACACATTTGTCGATCTTCCGGAATTTTTGAATCATCTGTCTCCATGTCCTCGCCAGCCATTTGTACATATCCACCAATTGGTAAAAGTCTAATAGCATATAAAGTCTCATCATTCTTGCGATGCCACTTAAATAAACAAGGACCCATACCAATCGAAAATTCATAGACATGAACCCCTGCTTTTTTAGCAAAAACGAAATGGCCTAATTCATGAATTAAGACAGTTATCCCCAAAACTAAAATAAAATATATTAATGTCATTATTTCCCCCTTTATATTATGCTGATAAAAAACATAAAACCTAACATAACAAAAATAATACTGTCAAGGCGATCTAAAACACCACCATGACCTGGCATAATGTTAGAAAAATCCTTCTTACCAAAATATCGTTTAATAGCCGAAAATACTAAATCACCTAACTGTCCTAAAATAGACAAAAATAAAGTCATTAAAATAACAATATAAATTGGTAATAAACTATCAATAACTACATGATAATAAACAGTAGCAATAAAAACACCAAAGACAGTTCCACCAACCATACCTTCCCATGTTTTATTAGGAGAAATACTTTCTAAAAGCTTATTACGTCCAATTAACATCCCTACATTATATGCAAATGTATCAGTCATTATCGTAATTAAAAATAAATAAATAACATACGCTAAACTAGTACTACGTAGCATCAACAAAATAGCAAATGATACTCCTAAAAAGAAAATGCCACCAATTAAATAAAAAGCGTCATTCATACTAAACAACTTCTTATCGTGATATAAAATTGCTGGTATTAAAAAAGTCAAAAATAAACCAGCAATAATACGAATATCAAGTGCAACCATCATATTATCCCACATAGTATTTCCAAAAATAATTAATGTCAACATTACATAAGAAATAAATTTGACAAAGTTAGGAAATGGTTTACGCGTTTCTCTAATATCCAAAAATTCTTTTAAACCTAAGATTGCTATAACATAAACAGCTAAATTAAATAAGTCGCCACCGATTAAAAAAATTGGAACAAATATTGCTAAAGCAACTATCGCACTAATAACTCTAGTCTTCATCTTTAATCCCTCCAAATCTCCGATCTCTTTTAGTATATTCTAATAAAGCCTTATCAAATTCATTATTGTTAAAATCAGGAAATAATACTTCCGGAAAATAGAATTCTGCGTATGCTAAATCCCATAACATAAAATTACTAATCCGTTGTTCACCACTAGTTCTAATTAACAAATCAACTGGTGGTAACGTATTATACATGTAATTGCCAAAATTATCGATATCGATATCTTCTAAACTAATATTTTCCTTTATAATATCTAAATGCATCTTTTTAGCAGCATCAATTATTTCATATTGACCACCATAATTAACACATATATTAAATATACCATCTTTATGGTCTTTTGTATCATCAGTAACCTTATCAATTACGTTCAAAACATCCGCTGGTAGTGGTTCACGTCGACCCGAAAATACAATTTTAATCTTATTTTTCTTACTACTTTTAGCAAATCTCTTCAATCCCTCAGCAAATAGACCCATTAAATAATCTACCTCATCTTTGCTTCGTTTAAAATTTTCTGTCGAAAAAGCAAAAACACTTAAGACCTTTACGCCTTTAGAATATATATAATCACTTAATTTTTCTAAATTGTTAAAGCCGGCTAGGTGCCCCTCACTTCTCTTTTTTCCACGCATCTTAGCCCATCTACCATTACCGTCTAGGATAATAGCAACGTGGTTTGGTATTTTTATATTTTGATAATTCATGTTACTTATACCTCACTATCTACACTATTATTATAATATAACTTAGACAATTATACAACAAAAAAGAAGCTTTAAGCTTCTAAAAAGAATCAATATTAATACGAACCTTTTTATGATTAGTATTATAAGCCGCTGCTTGAACAATTGTACGAATCGAATTAGCTATCGTACCACCGCGACCAATAACAGCTCCAATCTCATCATTACTAACCAAAACTTCAATCGTCACCAATTCCTCATCAACGATTTCTTTTACTGATACTGAATCAGGATCCTTAACTAAACTTTTAACTAAATATTCTGTCAACTCAACTAACACGATTATTTAGCTTCTTTCTTAGTTGCTTTTTTTGTACTTGTTTTAGAATTAGTTTTTTCTTTTTTTACCATTTTTGTATTATGGAATTTTTCTAAAACTCCAGCTTTACTTAATAAAGATCTAACAGTATCAGTTGCAATTGCTCCTTGACCTAGCCATTTTAAAGCTACTTCTTCGTCAATTTTAATTTCTGCTGGTTCTACAACTGGATTGTAAGTACCAACTATTTCAATAAATCTACCATCTCTAGGACTTCTAGAGTCAGCAGCAACAATACGGTAAAATGGTCTTTTCTTTGCTCCCATTCTTTTTAATCTTAATTTAACTGCCATACTATCCCTCCATTCACTGTTACAATTTTAACATATCAAAAGAAAAGTGTCAACTGTTTTTTGTTGACACTTTATTGTATGTAATCTTCATTAACTTTATTATCAATTTCCTCTTCTACTTTTTCATCCATTTCATCATCAATTTCTTCCCATGGTTCTTCTTCCTCTTCAATAGCAATCTTCATTTTAGTTTCACCGACAATTTCGACACCTAACTCTTTTTCAATATCGAAGGTAATAACACCATTGTCTTCAATATTAACTTTAGAACAACTAGGTTGCTTTAAAGTCCTAACAATGATATCCGTATCGCCAGTTAAATCAGCATCCGTTCTCGTTTTAACGTTGAATAAATCATTATATTCGATCTTTTTATTAACAACCGTAGTTTTACTATCATTATCATATGAATACCAAATGTTTACATCGAATGATCCATCAACGCCAACCTTTCCCCCTGATTTATAACCTTTAAACTTATGATTAATTACCCAACAACCAAGAACCGTCGTTGGATTATCAGATATCGTAATACTATAATTATTTTTAAAATATTTCTTACCTTTTCCGATAACAGCTTTAGTAACTATTTCTTTAAATGCCACTATATCACCCCTCAATCTAATTTATGCAACTACGGGTTAAAAGTATACAAAAAAAGTAGTATTAAGAACTACTTTTTTATTAAACATTATAATCATAGTTATAGTTACTTGGTAACCCTGTACCACTATTAGTCATTCCGCCAAACATAGCATTAAAATTATTAATTAAATTGACAAGACCTTCATTAGTCATTAATTTAGTTCCAATCGCGTTTACATCAGCCTCTGTTAGTAAATTGTAATCAACACTATTTGTTGTATCAACCTTGTTAAAAGTGGTGTCATAAGCAACAGATGATTTCATATTAACTTTAACATTAACTGTGTTAGGCACACTTATAGAAACTTCCATATCGTTACTAACATTCTTATCTCCCTTAGTAATGTTAGTTTTAATAGTTCCAGTCAACACATCTTCATTATTTTGGGTTGCTACTAAGGCATAATTATTTTCTGTTGTTTCGGTAACAGATGCAGATAATGTATCATTTTCATCTTTCATCTCAATACCAACTTTAACAACATCATTTAACAATCCTTCAGTATAAATAGCGACAGTTATCACTGTTTTATCATCAGGATCAACTTCACCTATTTCTGATATCGCATCTTCTAAGGCAGCTTTAGTATCAACATTTTCATCATCACTAATTTTGTTAACTGCACTAATAAAGTCAGCATCATCTTTTAGCGTCGTTAAAATGCTTCTACTGATACGATTAAAATTAGCATTAGTCAAAACAAGCGCATTTTTAGTTACTTTTACATCTTTACCATCAATCTTAATCGTTTCTTCACTTTTAACAAAATCATCTTTAATTAAAGCCTTAGTTAAAGCACGTTCAGCGCTATTTAAAATAGTTTTTAATTCATTTTTATTATTAGTAGTATTGAAAAGATTATCATAACCTTCTACATCACTAGAAATATATTTAGCATATACATCCTTTAATAAAATATACATTTTACTATTTTCACCATATATACTTGCATCGATTAAATTATCACTATTATAGGTTGAATGTAAATCAAAACTCATTAACTTGTTTTTATAATCAACCGCATATTCATAATCCAAAGCAATACCATTAAACATGTCAAAAACGGCTTGCATACTTTGATCAGTCGCAGTAATCTCATAACTTAACGATCCCTTACCACTAACTGTATCGTAATCCATCGAAGTAACAACGTTTTCTCTTAAATAATCAAAGCTTTTAGAAATGGCCGTATCAAATACTTTTTTAGGCCCCGTAAAGAACACAAAATATAAAATTGCTAATATTGCTAATAAAGCTATAACAATAATCACTGGTAAAATAAATTTATTTTTCTTTTTAGGTTTTTCCATATTATTGTTTTCCACACCACTATTTAAAGTTGGTGGCACTAACGGTGGGTCTTGATTAATCAAAAAATCTTGATTTCCCGCTGGTTGCATTGGTTCCTCCGTCCTTGGTTCAGTGCCGGAACCAGGTAAATCAATTGGGTTTAAATCAACATTATTCATAACATTTGGTTGCATACCAGTTGGTACTTCATTAGCGGTATTTTCAGAAACAGTATTTTCACTATCTGTTGTTACCGTATCAGTCATTCCAAAACTAGTACTCTCTAAAATTGAAGGTTCACTAATATTATTTGTTGTACTATCAGTAGTTACTTGCTCCACTGAATCATCTGTTACTTCCATAGAAACAGCACTATCAATTTCTTTAAAAGCACTACTACTATCAATCGTCAATGGTTCTTCAATATCCAATACTTCTGTTTCTTCACCAATCTCATTACTATAATTAGAAGATGTTTCACCTACTCCTAAATTAGTACTAGTTTCATCGACAGGTGTATTAAAAATATTTGTCAAGTCCTCCTCTGGAACATTAACACTAGGATTTACTGAATTAACGTCATTTAATCCATTATCCATATCATGAGTTTGTCTATCATCCATATTCAAACACTCCTATTCTTCTATATTATACTTTTAGATTATCAAATATAAGACATTTAGTCAATAAATTTATCAAACAATGTCAAAAAATAGCTAATTAATTAGCTATTTCTCCATCCATACTCCATGTTTTAACATCAGTAATTTTAACATCAACTATTTTTCCAATATAATTTTTATTACCACGAATATTAACCAACTTCATCGTATCGGTATATCCCATCAACATATTATCGTCTTTATCACTAGTACCTTCAACTAAAACCGAAACTGTCTTGCCAATATAACGTTGATTAGCCGCATTAGAATAATTATTTACCAATTCATTTAATCGTTGCAAACGATCATTTTTAACATCTAAACTAACATCATCATGCATTTTTTCGGCTGGTGTACCCTTGCGTGGTGAAAAAATAAAAGTAAATGCTGAATCAAATTCACATTCTTTAACTACATCCAACGTTGCTTGAAAATCCTCTTCTGTTTCACCAGGAAAACCAACGATAATATCTGTCGTAATTGACGAATAAGGTAGTGCTTCTTTTAACTCGTGAAACAAATCTAAATAAGAATCCTTTGTATAACGACGTCCCATAAGTTTTAATATGCGATCACTACCAGATTGTAATGGTAAATGAATATAAGGCATAATATTAGGATATTTTTTTATTACTGCAATCATTTCATCTGTAAAATCCCATGGATGACTAGTTACAAAACGAATTCTTGGAATTCCCGTTTTAGCAACATCCTCCAATAAATTATCCATTCGATAATCGATATTTAAATCTTTACCATATGCATTAACATTTTGGCCTAGTAAAGTAACTTCCTTATAACCCTTTTTCAATAATTGGTTAACCTCTTCCAAAATATATTCTGGTGTTCGACTACGTTGCTTACCTCTCGTATAAGGAACAATACAGTAAGTACAGAACTTATCACAACCATACATAATATTAATCCAAGCTTTATACTTACTATCTCTTTTAACAGGAATATTTTCAATAATATCGCCCTCAATACTATACACTTCAATTTCTAACTCTTTCTTCGTCATCGTTTTAAATAAGATATTAGGTAAGTTATGAATATTATGAGTTCCAAATACTATATCTAACCACTTATACTTAGATAAAATTTCATCAACGACACTTTCTTCTTGAGCCATGCAACCACATATACCAGCAATCAGATGGGGACGACTTTCCTTTAAATGTTTAATACGACCAATCATACCAAAAACTTTGTTATGTGCATTTTCTCTAATAGCGCAAGTATTTAATAAAATTAAATCGGCATCTTCCATCGAATCAGTTTCTTCAAAACTCATATCCTCTAAAATAGCTTTGATATTCTCAGTATCGTGTTCGTTCATTTGACAACCATAAGTTTTAACATAATACTTTTTGTTATCACCTAAATGCTTTAAATTTTCCTTAATAATATATTCATTAGTTTTAACCAAAACTTCCTTGCTAGTTCTCTTTTTAGCCTCTAATAAATTAGGTTTTAACACTTTTATCACTTCATTTCTTTCTAATAGATAATAGCACATTTTAACTTAATTATCAATTAAAAACGATATAGAATAGTCTATATCGCTTAAATTAATTAACTTAAAACTTTTGGTAATAAATATAACACTATAAAATTATATATCAATAAAATAGTAACAATCGCATAGAACATCTTATCATTAGTAACTTTGCTAATAACTTCTAAACCTTTAAAGAAATATAAAGTTATAGCTGTCATGAACACTGATAATAATATAATAAATAAACTAGCATCTATATACATAACAATCGTACTAATCGCAAAACCAATTACAGCTAAAACCATCGTATTAGCTAATACATTCATAACTTGTTTAGAACTGATATGAATTTTAAAGAACTTATCATAAACTAAATAACTAAGCCCACCAATCGCCAATAAAATAACAATAAGTGCGATTAACACACCAAAGAATATTTTAACATAAGGTATTTCAAAACTACCATAGCCAGAACCCATCAATAGTGAATTCATATTGCCAGAAGCTAAACTACCAAGCCCCATAAGACTCATAATCATTGATGAAAACTCTTTAACAATTAATAATGATAATAAAGTTATAACTAAAACACTGACACCACTCATAATTAAAGAACTGTTAAATTCACCATCATTCATAATACTCTTTAAACTTGAAATTGGATGCTTAATCACATTAAGTACACGATTTAATAATTTATTAAAATCTAAATTACTAGTTACCGCACCAACATTAGCTGTAGGTGTTGCTGCCGTTTGATTAACATTTCCAACATTAGTTATAGAACTAGTAGCGCCATTTCTTTCGCTAATAGCCTTTTCACAATTACAAACCTGTCCCTCTTCTAATCTAGTTCCACAATATTTACAAAATTTCATCTTTTCTCCTCCTTAATAACTATACTTTGAAAAATATGTTACCATATAATAAATATTTTTTAACTCATATTTTGAATCACTATAATTCAAATACAGTTTAATATTATTGCTTTTGGTTGCTGTATTAGTTTTATCAGTATTGTATAAAACAGTATATTCATATTTTACCTGATAATTTACCAATAATCCCGATGTACTCATTGAAATACTAGTCACATTAATATCTTTAACATCAAATTTAGTCAACTTTGTTCCACTATAGTTATCGTTAACATCAGAAGCCAGATTATCATAACTATTAGTTAAACTAGTATTATTACTTTTATCAAAAGATAACTCACTGCTAATATCAGTAAAACTTTTGCCATTAATAATTCCATTATATATCGTATTAATCGTCTTCTTACCTAAATCGTTAATTGCTGATAATTCCTTATTATTTAAATCTTCAACATCAAAACTAGGAACATAATAAGTATTATAGCTCTTAATATCTACTTCTTTGGTAACCTTACTTCCCATTGGTAACTCAAAGATCATTTCATTTCTCCCAACTAATAAATTAGGAATAACATAGACATCCATATAATCCTTCGATGCATCTTTATCTAAATATTTTTTATCAACCTTTTTACCATTAATCGTTACTTTCGATCCGCTTAAAGTACGAACTTCAAAATCCTTAACTGTACCATAATCCGAAGCTTGAACTTTCCAATTGGCAAATATTAAATACTTATTTTTATCTTTCCTTGTTAAAGTAATAGTCTTCTCCATATCGCTATCAGATGCATTATACTTATATTTAATCTTAAAGACAGCCGTATTCTTGTCTGTCGAATAAGTTACATCACCAATGCTATAACTAAAAAGTTTTTGCTGATTGTTATCTTCATTCACTTTAATAAATTGCTCTTTAGAAACAAAATTACTCTCTTCAATATCTAAACAATCAAACAAAGCAGATACATTGCCATTCGACATAGATTTCATATAAGTTTCCAAGACACTTTTAGCGGTTGTTTGTGAATAAAAATAACCATAAAGTGAACCAAAAACTACTACAATTAGACCAATAACCCCTAGAATAATTTTTGCCTTTTTTGACATCTTCTTTTTTACTTGGGCAACATTGTTAGAGGAACTAACATTTATTTGGTTATTATTCAAGTTAATTTCTTCTTTTACCCGATTACCACAGTGTTCACAAAATAAACTATCATCATCTAACCTATTACCACATTTCTCACAAAACACATTTCACAACTCCTATTCTATAATATATATATCATTCATTAGCAATTATGTCAACAAAATACGACAATAATATTAACATAAAAAAAGACCAATCGGTCTTTTATACTTCTTGAATAACAATTAAAATCATTGGCTTACATTCTGTCTCTTTATATAGATATTTACCTAATTTATCACGAATACCAATTTTAATTTTATTAAATTCTACATAATTAGTTTTACTATTCTCCTCAATAACTTCTAAAGATATTCGTGCTGCTTCTTTGATAATATCAATATTTTCTTTAACATATATAAAACCTCGTGTTAAAATCTCTGGCCCTGCCAATACCTTTTTCGTAGTTTTATCTAAAGTGGCACAAACTAAAACAATCCCGTTATCGCTTAATAACTCACGGTCTTTTAGCACTAATTCGCCAATATCACCGGCAGTCTTACCATCGATTAAAATTTCATCAACCTTAACAATCTCGCCATTATCTTCAAGAATCCCATTATTAAATGTTACTACTTGTCCATTTAATTTAAGTAAAATATTATCGTCATTATATCCCAAACGTTTAGCAACTTTAGCGTTTTCAACTTGATGACGATATTCACCAATGACTGGAAAATAATATTTCGGTTGCATCAAATCCAACATTAGCATCAAATCTTCACTTGAAGCATGGTAACCCCAATATTTCTTACTAGGAATAATCACTAATTTAGCACCAGTTCGTGCTGCATTATCAAATGTCTTAGTAGCTGTCTTTTCCATACCATCATAAATTGGCGATGCAAAAATGATTGTATCCTCTTCACTCAGTTTAATAAACTTATCATAACCATTAATGATTCGATTTAAATTAGAATATGGTTTCTCTCGTTCATCCGAAATTAAGATAACAATATCTTTGTCCGTAACATGACGAATATTAACTATTCGGTTCTTATCGAAATTAATATATTTCATATCTATAGCTTTGACGATAGTATTTTCTAAGCGTTTGCCGACAATTACTATTTTACGATTAGTCTTTTCAATAACATTAAATAACTCTTGAATACGAGCTAATTGCGCCTGAAAGATACTAAAAATAATTCGACCATCATTTTTAGTAAATGTTTCACGTAAGATAGGCGTTATGCGATGATTAGGTGATGTATAACCTTTTTTATCGGCATATAATGATTCACTCATTAAACATAATACACCTTGTTTTCCTACATAAGCTAATTTACCAATATCCGTCTTATATGGACCGATCATTGTTGGATCGAATACAAAATTACCTGTATAAAATATAGCACCATCTGGGGTATTTAAAACATAGCCAACCGCATCTGGTATTGCATGTGTCAAACTAATTGGAAAAATACTATTTTTACCAAAATTAATTTTTTTATGAGGCTTAATTTCAACCAAATTATCCGTCGTCAATCCCTCTTCTTTAAACTCCTTAGAAATAATTTCTATCGTAAAAGCTGTACCATAAACTTTCACTTTAGGTAAGTCAACCATCATATCACAAAGGGCACCCATTTGACTATCATGACCATGTGTTATAAAAATACCCTTAATTTTATCCTGATTTATTTTTAAATAATCATAATTAGGCAAAATATAATCAATACCTAACATATTATCATCTGCATATTTTAATCCCGCATCAAAAACAAATATTTCATCATCAACATTAACAATATACATATTTTTTCCCGTTTCATTTAGTCCACCTAGACTAAATATTTTAATTTTACTCATTTTTACTCCTTTCTTTAATCTAAAAAACCCAATTCATTATACCAAAAAAATATTAAATAGTCCAATTAAAAAAGTAATAATTAAATCATTACTTTTTACCTATTATGATTAAATAATTTCAGCTTTCATATTAGGATTATTAAGTACTTTAACTAAATAATCAATTTCTTCCTTAGTATTATAAAAATACAAACTAATACGACAAGTATTTTTAATTCCTAAATCATCTTTTAAAATCTTAGCGCAATGATTACCTGCACGGACACAAATATTATATTTATTTAAATAGATTGCTAAATCTTGGGAAAAAATATCTTTGATATTAAAAGTAATAATACCGCTCTCACTATTGGTATTGTAAATAATTATATCTTTAACCTCAGATAATCTATCAAGTGCATACTTCTTTAAATTTTCTTCATAACTTTTAATGTTATCTAAACCAATATCTTTTAAATACTTTATAACCGCACCAAAAGCAATTACCCCTTCAATATTAGGGGTACCAGCTTCTAATAAAAAAGGTAAATCTTTATATTCACGAACACCATCCGGTGCAAATGAAGCATTCATTCCACCACCAAAAATAATTGGCCTAATATTATTCAATAATTTTTCCTTACCATACAAAACACCAACTCCCGTTGGTCCACACATCTTGTGAGCCGAAAAAGCTAGAAAATCGATATCTAAGGCTTGCACATCTACTGGCATATGTGCAACACTCTGAGCACCATCGACCACAACTAAAATATTACGCTCATGGCAATATTCAATTATTTCTTTTAACGGTCTAATATCACCAACAACATTAGTAATATGAGCAAGTGATACGACCTTTGTCTTATCAGTAATAGTGTTTTTAAAATTATCAAAAGTTAATTTACGGTCACTATCTAATGGTATATAACTAACTTTAAAATTTAATTCGTCAGCTAATTCAAACCAAGGTAAAAGATTAGATGCATGCTCACTTTTAGTAATTAAAACTTCATCATCAGCACATAAGTAATAGCGAAAATACCCAAAAATAATTTTATTTAATGAATCGGTAGCTCCACTAGTGAAAATAATTTCCTTAGTGCTATTAGCATTAATTAATTCTTTAACTAATAGTCTAGTTTCTTCAAACTTAGTATCGACTTTCAAACTAATGTCATAATCACCACGATGAGCATTAGCCGAATAATTATTATAGTACTCTTCAATACTTTGCATCATAACATTAGGTTTTAAAGCTGTAGCTCCATTATCTAAATAAATGATATCTTTATTTAACATTGGAAAATCTTCACGGTGCATTATTTCACCCCCAATACTTTTCAATAATTTTTTTTAACTTTTCTTTTTCGCGTGCATTAACAGACAAACCTTTAACAAGGAATCCTCTTACTAATAATTTAAGAGCCTCATTTCTAGAAATACCTAGTCTTTCTAAATAAAACAAAACAGATTGCTTAAAATTACCAATATAGGCCGCATGATTAGCCACAACATCATTTTCATCAATTAAAAGATTAGGATTAATTTGACTCTTCTTATCATTTAAATTAATGATATGATTGGCTTGATTAACAAAACAATTCTTAACACCATTGGGAACAACGCTAGTCACATTAAATATGATACTACCATCTATTAGTGTAACACCATCATTTATGATATTACTACTACTATAATTATTATGGTGATAAATCATCATATCATATTTTTCTTTATCCTTGCCAATTGTTTTTAACTGACTATGGAATTCGGCTTTATTGCCATCTAAATTAATAATATCTAACTCTCGTTGCCCATATACATCATAAAATTTATTTAAATGACAAACGGAATAATCATTTAAATAATATCTATATTGAACTTTAGTTCTTTGACCCATTCTTTTTTCAAATAGAGTCAACTTCACATTAGCATCGATATAAAAACAAATATTTAGTTTGCAATCATCCAAAACTTCATAGTTTATATTTAAATAACAGCTTTGATGAATATAAAATTTATAACTATTAACCGTAAAAAAATCATTTTTGGGTTCAATCACCAAATCTATCTTTTTTGTATTTAGTTGACTATCTTTAATTGAATCATTTTCGAATACCACCTTATTCATTAGACTCTATTCCCTCACCAAAATAGTCGTAACCCTTTTCCTCAATTAACGCAACTAAACTAGCATCACCACTTTTAATTATCTTCCCATTTTTCATTATATGTACAAATTGTGGTTTGATATAATCTAAAAGCCTCTGATAATGTGTAATAACTAAAATAGCCGGATTATAATCATCATAATAAGCCATGACATTATCACCAACGATTTTTAAACTATCTACATCTAATCCTGAATCAATTTCATCTAACATAACTAACGATGGATTTAAAGTATACATTTGCAATATTTCATTCTTTTTACGTTCACCGCCTGAAAAACCAACATTAACATCACGATGGATCATATCTTTATCCATACTAAGTTTTTCAACATTTCTATCTAATTCACGAATAAAAGGCAACAACTTAAAATCATCCTTATCTTTAGCATGCATTGCACTTCGAAGCATATCAGCATTAGTAACGCCTTCGATCTCTAGAGGCATCTGCATCCCTAAAAATATACCTAAATGAGCTCTTTTATCAACACTTAATTTTGTGATATCTTCACCATCATAAATAATTGTTCCATGCGTAATCTTATATGCATCATCACCCATAATAACCTTAGTTAGAGTTGATTTACCAATTCCATTAGGTCCCATAATCGCATGGATTTCACCACTGTGAATTTCTAAAGAAAAGTTTTTTAAAATTTTACGATTATCAATCTCAACATCTAAATCTTTAATTATTAAAGTATGCATACAATCATCTCCAAATATATATTATACATGATAAATTATTTATTTTAAATAATAAATGTATAAATTTTTATAATATTGCCAATAATATAATAGAATATTCGCAGATATTCAAAAAAAGGACTTAGTCCTTTTTTGGTTGATTATCACGTGGCTTAAATATATATATTTTAGCTCCACTAGTTTTTTCTTTAGATTCGGCAACAATAATATTGTCATCATGCTGTTTTATATAAGCAATCATATTGTGTAAATCTTCAGTGGTATCAACATGAAAAGCATGCAAAAGATAAAACTGATCTCGTTTGTTAATATTATTATCCTCACAATATTTTATAATGTTTTGCCTTGTTTCAAGATCTTTATTTAACATATTACCACCTAAATTGATATTTACTATACTGCAAAAAACCACAATTGTCAAATACAAATAACCATGTTATAATTACTAAAGGAGATGATAACATATGGATTGTGTATTTTGTAAAATTATTAATGGTGAAATACCAGCTTTTAAAGTATATGAAGATGATGTCGTCTTAGCTTTTTTAGATCAAAGTCCAGACAGTAATGGTCACACTTTAATTATTCCAAAAAAACATTTTTTAGATATAGATGAGATTGATCTTGAAACCTTAATGCATATCATGGATAGCTCTAAAAAAATCAAAAAATTACTTGAAGCTAAATTGCATATTGATGGTTTAACACTAATTCAGAATAATGGTGCTGTCCAAGAAGTCAAACATTTTCATTTACATCTAAAGCCATATTATAAAATTAAACAAGAACTTGTCGATATTAAAGAAATTTATGACAAATTAAGGAGCTAAAATTCAGCTCCTTTTTATTTTCTTCTTTTCAGAATAATCTTCGATTAATAATTTTAATTTACTTTCATGATAATAACAATCATCTAAAAGTTCCTCTTCATCTTCTAAAGTGAAACCTTCTACATATTCCAAATTATGATAATTACAGTAAACTAACTTTAAAATAATGTCACGATAAGAATTAATATCTTTTAAATAATAAGCCCTAATAGTATCAACTAAAGCATTCAAATTATTAACTGTCTGATTCTGAATATAAAAATCTAGTAATTTATCAAAATCATAAGATTGACAATCTTTTTTATAATTAATTTTCTCTAAAATATATGTTGGACATAATTTAAATAATTTTCGGTCTAAATTATGATATTCGGTTTTAGCAAATAATATATTACGATTAGTAGAACTTAATGTTAAATATTCCAAAGTTGCACATATTAAGTTAGATAAAAAATCCATATTTTCATTAGCCAAATTTATAACATCATCAACATCATCGCAGTTATCTAAAATTTCTAATAAAGTTAAATAATCTTCGAATCCTTTATCCTTGAAATAATAACACATACGATACAAATCAATGCTCATAATACTAACTAATAAATAATAAACATCATATTGTTCATTCTTAAGTTCACTTATATGATTATATAAGACATTATCATCAAGTTGATTATCCTTAAAACATTGATCATATATATTACCGAGATAATTACGTCCATATTCATTAATATTATTGACAACCATAACAATCCCCCTATTATGATTAAATATTATTTAATCGCTTCTTTGCGTGACAAATTTAACCGACCTTTTTTGTCATAACCTTGAGCTTTTACTAAAATTTCATCGCCTATTTTAACGATATCACTTGGTTTTTCAACACGTTTTTCATCTAATTGTGATACATGAACCATTCCCTCACAACCTGGCCAAAGTTCCACAAAGCAACCAAAGTCTTCAACTTTAACAACCTTACCTTTATAAATCTTACCTGGTTCTACTTCTCTAACAATATCCTTAATCATATTGGCCGTACGTTCAATAACGTCTTTATCAGTATGATAAATAACAACTCGTCCGTCGTCCTCTAAATCCACCTTGACAGCATTAATATCAGTAACCGCATTGACATTACTAGCTTCTAAAATAATCTTTGTAATCATCTCACCGCCACGACCAATAACATCTTTAATTTTTCCTGGATCAATCATAAACGTCATTGTTTTAGGAGCATATTTACTAACCTCTTTACGTGGCTCACTAATCGTATCTTTAATAACATCTAAAATCTGCAAACGTGCTTTTTTAGCTTGTGCTAATGCTTCTTTTAAAATGTCACGATTAATACCTTTAATTTTAATATCCATTTGTAAAGCGCATATTCCATCTTTAGTTCCAGCGACCTTAAAATCCATATCCCCTAAATGATCTTCCATTCCTTGAATATCAGTTAACACAGTATAATCATCACCATAAGTAATAAGTCCCATTGCTATTCCGGCCACTGGAGCTTTAATTGGTACCCCTGCCGCCATTAAACTCATGCATCCTGCACAAATACTAGCTTGGCTAGAAGAACCATTACTTTCCAAAATTTCTGAAACAACACGGATAGTATAAGGAAATTCATCTTCCGAAGGTATAACTTGTGCTAAAGCTCTTTCTCCTAAAGCACCATGACCAATTTCTCGGCGACCAGGAGCACCATAACGTCCTGTTTCTCCAACCGAAAATTGTGGGAAGTTATAGTGTAACATAAATCTTTTTTCCGTCTCTAAATCAAGACCGTCTAAAATTTGATGTTCTCCTAAAGCTCCTAAAGTGGTAACACTTAAACTTTGTGTTTCACCACGAGTAAATAAAGCCGATCCATGTGTTCTTGGAAGTAAATCAATGGCTGTAGAAAGTGGTCTAATCTCATCCATAGCTCTTCCATCAGCTCGCACATGCTCTTTAACAACGATCGTTCTAAAAATTTCGTATTCAATTTCTTCAAGAACTAATTTTACTTTTGTTAATAATTCTTTCAATTCTGGTTCAGCTAAAGTGGCATTTTCATTGGTATATTTATCAATTACTTCCTCTTTAACCGCGTCAATCGCTTCATATTTTTCTAATTTACCTTTAATACGCATTGCTTCATTTAATTTATTAGAACATAAATTACTTACTTCATTCTTTAATTCATCAGTGATTTCTAAGACATCATACTCCATCTTTTCTTCACCAATTTCGGCCATAATTTTCTCTTCAAAAGCTACTAACTCTTTAATAGCCTCATGACCAAACATTAATGCCTCTAACATATCTTCTTCACTGACTTCTTTAGCTCCAGCTTCAACCATATTAATAGCATCTTTGGTGCCAGCAACCGTTAATTCTATATCTGACATTTCAGCTTGTTCAACAGTTGGATTAATAACGAACTCACCATTAACCCGACCTACTTTAACACCAGCAATTGGTCCATCAAAAGGAATTTTACTGATGCAAGTTGCTAATGAAGATCCAAACATAGCTGTCATCTCAGGTGAATTGTCGGGGTCAACACTAAGTACTGTATTGACAATTTGTACTTCATTACGGAAGTTTTCTGGAAATAATGGACGCATTGGACGATCAATCATTCGTGCCGCTAAAGTAGCACTTTCCGTAGGACGTCCTTCCCTTTTAATAAATCCTCCTGGTATTTTACCCACCGAATATAATTTTTCATTATATAATACCATCAAAGGAAAAAAATCAGATAATACATTAGCTGTCTTAGACACAACTGCCGTTGATAAAATAACCGTATCCCCATATCTTACAATAACAGAGCCATGTGCTTGTTTAGCAACCTCTCCATGTTCAACAATTAACTTGCGACCTCTAAAATCTAATTCAAATACTTTTTTCATTTCTTCATTCCTTCCCAAAAATAAAGACACTCAAAAAAGAGTGCCTACTATTATTTATGATTATTTTCTTAAACCTAATGATTTAACAATTTCACGATATCTTGTTACATCGGTCTTAACTAAATAGTTTAATAAACTACGTCTTTGACCAACCTTTTTTAATAATCCTCTTTTTGAGTGATTATCATGTTTGTGTTCTTTTAAATGTTCAGTTAAAGTTTTAATTTCTTCAGTTAAAATAGCTATTTGAACTTCTGGTGAACCAGTGTCACCTTCATGACGAGCATACTTTTTAACGATATTTTCTTTAACATCTTTTGTTAATGCCATTATTATTCTCCTTTCATTTGATTCGCTTTAATCTTAGATAAAAGTCGGAGACTCTTTAATCCAAGACTAAGTACATTAAATAATATACACTATATTTTATTTTTTGACAAGTATTTTATTAATTATTTCATTTAATAGTATTTTTTATTAACCGAAGATAAAACTATTTACTATCACTCGGTTAATATTAAAACACATTAGTTAATATTGACAAAAAGATCGAAAAATGCTATTGTATAAGCCATAAATAAATTTTTAGAGGGGTGAAAATTTGTTTAAAAAAGATAGTCTAAAAATATATGAATTACTTGGAGCTAATTTTTTTCAAAAGATTGTCTTAAAAGTAGAAAAAATCAAATTTATAATAATTGATAAGTTTTTTCACAATTCTCAACAATCATACGATAAATATTGTGACATAAAATGTCAACGTGATTGTAAGAAAGCTTCTAACAATGAAGAAAAACAACTTATTATAAATAATTATAAACTTGAAAAATTGAAATATCGAAAAGAATTAATAACCAAAAAGAACAGAAATTATCATTTAGATTTAAACCAACCAGAGGAAACACTATCATATTTAAAATTAAATAAAAAAATTCATATAAAGGGTTTAAAAAAAGATATTGGTTTCATTATCGGATCATTACTTTTATTAGTAGTTCCAAATGAAATAATATTCTCAATCGCAATTAGTTCTATAATATTTAATAGTTTATTTCTTTTAATTGATTTTCAATGTATTAATTTACAAAACTATAATATTAAACGTTTAGAAATTAACAGACAAAGATTAGAAAAACTTGCTAATAAAAGACAAGAAAGAAATATTAAAAAATATGGGGATGCCGCTAAAGTAATCGCAAATGAATTAACCAAAACTGATACAATTCCTACACCTAATGAAATTGTATCAAATGCGAATACCTTAGAAGAATTAAAACAAATGAAATCGTTATTACTAACATATATTAAAAATGATAACAATATAAAAGAAGGAGGACAAAAGATAAAATGAGTTTAGGAACAATCGGGACATTAAGTCCAGAATCATTAGGAACAATTGGAACAGTTGGAGGTGCAACAATAACAACAGTAGGACTTAATGTGGCAGATAATGATTCATTATTAGGAACAACTACAACCGGTATTGGTACTACTGTTTCATCAGTGCTAAATAATCCAAGCAATTTTTCAAATGAAGCAATTAACATGCGAAATACTCAAGCTTACATAGAATCTATGAATCAAGAGGAACTAAATAATTGGCTTAATGCTATTGAAACAAAAGAAGCAGAACTTATGAACCAAGGTATCAATGATACGCCAAAAACACTTGCAAAAAAATTATAGAATATAATAAAAATGATGATCTACTCATCATTTTTTTGTTATTTCCATAAATTATCCGGATACTTACCTTCACTAATTAGATCATTAATAGCAGAAACCAATTCATCTTTATCCTCTTTGTAAGTAACCCCATGCCATATAGCTGGCGTTTTAAGTACCTTTACATCACAAATACCATTATTAATCATTTCTTGAATTGAATCTGGAATCAAATATTCACATTTTTCTAAATTATTTTTATTCTTCTCAAAAAAAGCTTGAAAATTATCCTCTAAATAATTAAATATTTTTGGAGTAAAACCGAAGAAATTCATTGAAACCAATTGTTCTTCTGTAACACTAACTTTATCACCATTATCTAATCTTTCGGCAATCAAGTTAGCACCCTCATAACCAATTGATGATTCAGTAATAATCCTTAAATAATTATTCTCATTAGTTAAGCATACACCTCTTTTTACTTTACCATTAACTGTCAATGTGTTTTTCGCCATATAACCAGCCATTGAAAAATGATAACTATCGGGGCTAATATCGTTCATATAATCAAAAATCAATTTAAACGAATCATACCCATAAAAATCGTCAGCATTTATAACAATAAAATTATCTTTTACAGCATCTTTACAGCTCAAAATAGCATGTGATGTTCCCCATGGCTTAACTCTTTCTTTAGGAATTTGAATACCAGATGGAATATTACCGATTTTTTGAAAAACATATTCAACCTTAACTTTAGACTCGATTCTTTTGCCAATCGTTTCACGAAATAAATCATAATTTTCTTCTTTAATAATAAAAACCACTTTATCAATTCCTACCTTAATAGCATCATAGATAGAATAATCAATAATGAATTCACCATTCGGGCCTATCGGTTCAACTTGCTTTAACCCACCAAATCTACTACCCATACCTGCCGCCATAATTACTAATGTCATTTAATCACTCTCCTTATTTATTAATAACATTTTCCAAGGCTTTATATATTTACCATCTTTTTGATAAATGCCTATTTCACGACCTTTACAATCCATAAAACCAACTTTTTCATAACCATAACTATCTACTAATATCTTACCATTATTTATTTCGTTTGCCAAATGCTCATCAACTATAATAAATGGTATATCTTTTAAAACATCTCTAATATTAAGAAGTTGGTAATTACCATTATCTATATCTTGCAACTTACAACATTGACTAATATCAAAGGAGCCCTGCTTAATACGTCTTAAAGCACTCATCGTTCCATAAGTTTGACATTTTTGTGCTATATCATTAATTAAACTTCTAATATAGGTTCCTTTACTTACTAAGACGCGAATCTTAAAATGAACTTTATCATCAATTTTTTCGAAACTCAACAATTCTATTTCTTGAATATTAACATTCCTTTTAGGTAAAATAACTTTTTCATTATTTCTAGCATATTCATATAACTTTTTCCCATTAACTTTAACAGCAGCATAAATGGGAACCTCCTGTTCATAAGAACCTATCATATTGTTTAAAATCTCCTTGAAATCACCAAGTGAAATATCAAATGGTTCATCCTTTAACACATTACCTGTTATATCTAAAGTGTCTGTCAATAATCCTAAAATACCATCAGCTATATATTCTTTAGTCATACTTTGAAGGACATCGACTAATTTAGTAGCTTTACCTATACATATAACTAAAACTCCTGTCGCTAGTGGATCTAATGTTCCGGTATGACCGACTTTTTTAATCTTAAACTTATGACTAATATGATTGACTACATCGCGACTTGTCATTTCTGAATCTTTATCAATCAATAAAATTCCATTCATCTTAATCACCTATTTCATTATCTTTTTAAAATCAGTTGGCAAATCCAATTTAAAAGACATTTCTCTTCCCTTAATAGGATGTTTAAATATCAATTGATCGTTGTGTAAATAAACACGGTTGGCCTTAATTCCGCCATATTTAATATCCCCGACAATTGAATGCCCTATTTCCTTCAAATGAGCACGAATCTGATTTTTGCGTCCTGTTTTAATATACACTTCTAACATAGTCAGCTGCTTATTCTTTTTCACCACTCGATATTCGGTAATTGCCTCTTTACCTTCTTTTTTATTATTTGTTGAATAAACAAACTTATTTTTATTTTCCATCAACCAAGTATGAATGACTCCCTCTTTTTTTACCACGTCGCCAGATACAATAGCAATATAACGCCGTGTTTTAACCAAAGCATTCCATTTTCCCTGCATAATGTTTTTTATGTATTCATTTTTAGCAAATAAAACAATTCCTGAAGTTTCACGATCTAAACGATGAACAATGAAAATTTTATTTTTAGGATTATCCTTTTTAATATATTCTCTAACTTTATTATATAACGTGTTTTTTTCCTGTTTATTAGTAGCTACAGTTAACAATCCTGCAGGTTTACTTACGACAATTATCTCATTATCTTCATGTAAAATATGAATATTAGTTTTATCCCTTTTATTTAACACATTGTGTTTTATTTCAATAACATCGCCTTTTTTTAATGAATAATTATACTTTGTAACAATATGCCCTTTGATATTAATCATCTCATTAACTAGTAAAGACTTAACTTTTTTATGTGACAAATCTTTTAAATTTTCTAATAAATATTTTAATAATGTATCATCTTTCTCTACTGTTATCTTCATATAGCATCTCCGATATCATTATAACATGTATTATAAAAAAATATTATGATTATAATCATAATATTTAAATATTTAACACTTGACCTATACTCAAGTTATCACTTGTCAAATTATTTTTAGCTTTAATTGCAGAAACTGTTGTATTATATCTGTTAGCAATACTCCACAAACTATCTCCACTTTTTACCACATAAGTGTTAGAGTTACTAATATTAGGAATCTTTAATATTTGTCCAATACTAAGTAAATTAGTTTTAAGATTATTATACTGCATCAAGTTATTAGCCGTTGTATTATACCTACTAGCAATACTCCACAAACTATCGCCACTTTTTACCACATAAGTTATATCACCAGAACCTGTAACTTGATCATTAGGTGGAGTCACTGTACTACCACGAGGAATTTTTAACTGTTGACCTATACTCAAACTATCACTTATTAAATTATTATAGTTCTTTAATTCACTAACGGTTGTATTATACATATTAGCAATACTCCATAAGCTATCACCACTTTGAACCGTATAAATAATATTGTCTTCACTTCCTGATGGTTCTTGATTAATATCACTTCGTGGAATTAATATTTGTTGACCGATACTCAAATTAGGCGAAGTTAAATTATTATAACTCATAAGTGCACTAACAGTTGTTCCATAATTATTAGCTATTTTATATAAAGTGTCCCCACTACTAACAACATAAACAATAAAATCACCTGTATCGGGATCTTCAGCCGGACTTGGAATTTTTAATAGTTGTCCTACCCTTAAAGCATTTGATGATAAATTATTAGTAGCCTTCAATAAATCGACTGTCGTATTAAATTTCTTAGCAATACTCCATAAACTATCTCCACTTTGAACCGTATAATATCCACTACCTGGGACCGGTGTATACGGTAAATTTAAATATTCCATAACAGCTCTTACTACAGCTTCAGCATACAACTTATAGTCATTCTTAAGTTGTGATGGATCATCACCCGGACTATCTAAAAAGCCATATTCTACAATAATCGAATGCATAGGATTAGTGTCTCTTAACATAAAATAATAGTCTTTAGATGTGTCACTTGGTAATCTTCTTTGATAAGCATAACGTACATTTTGTCCTTCTTTTTTTAATTCTTCTAAAATTAAATTAGGTAAAGTATCTGTATTACGTAGAGCATATATCACTTCTGCCCCATCTGCATTTTGATTAGCCGAAGCATTAATATGATTAGAAATTAATAAAACATCGGAATTAGCACCAAATGCATTCTTACTACGTGCTACTCTTTCAGAAGGACTAAGTGTTTCATCAGTAGTTCTCGTCATAGCCACCTGTACACCTAGCTCTTTAAAACGATCATACATATAATCAGAAATAGCTAACGTTAAATCTTTTTCAATAATACCATTACCACTAGCACCGTTATCATCACCACCATGACCCGCATCAATAACTATTCTCACATCCTCTTTATTCATAAATTACCTCCTAGAATAGTTTATGATTAATGTCTACTTTGGTTATTATTTATCATCAAAATAAAAGAAATAAACTGTATATTTTATTTTAATATAATTATTATATTTAATAGAAAATACATAAAAAAATAATTAGTATTTTTGAACTAATTATTTTACTTTAACTTTCTGTTTAGAAGTTTCTTGATAATTACCATTCCTATCATATGTATATATAATTTCATTACCAGAAGAATCTACCTTAGTAATCGTATTACAAGCCAAAATAACTATATCGCTCGAAACATCTATACCATATGGTTCATTATCACCCTTTTGAATTAATAATCCATAAGATGATGATATCTTATTAGCATATACACCAGCATTTAAATAATCAGATTCAGTAAATCTCTTTTCGGAAACTGAACCAGACATATATCCATTAAACCCATGAACACTTCCAGAAATAAACGTTTCATTTTGACCTTCTATTTCATTAACTGAAATTAAACACGTTGTATCGGAGATAGGAAAACCGTACATTAAACTATTATGAATTCGGTCATCCATAGAATCCTGCGTTATTCCATTCATTGTTTCTCTTGTAGCAACAATAGTTGTATCTGTATGAACATTATCTATATACACATTTACGCCTTCAGGCAATCCCTTTGTATAAACTTTAGTTGTTATTTTTTTATTATCTGTTATTCGCCATTTTTGACTAGCATTATCATCTAAAGAATATTCTACAATTAATTTAAAGCTCTCTCCTGGAACATCTATTTCTTGAGGCACAATCTCAATGTTTTCTCCGTTACTATCAATAACATCATACATAGCCATTGCATCATCAGTAACAACATTCTCTACACATCCCGAAAAGCCTGTTACAAAGACCATACAACAACCTACACAAGCTAAAGATTTTAGTAATTTACTATTTACTTTTAAATTTTTTATTTTTTTCATAACCAAAACTCCCTTTAAAAACGTTTATATTATAATACATCTAAAGAAAAAAAGCAACAATTTATTATTGGTACTTTTATAAGTACCATAACTTCTTGTTATGCTTTCTCACTTCTTTAATTATACCACCACCAAGACACTCTTCATCATTATAAAAAACACAAGCTTGACCAGGTGTAACAGATTTAATTCCCTGGGGATATTTAACCAATATTTCATTTTCAGATAACCATTCTAAGTCGACTTCACTATCTTTTTGTCGATAACGGAATTTAGCCGTACAACGATCAAATTTTTTATCACTTAACCAATTTACATTATCGACAACACAAGCATCACTAATTAAATAATCATTATTGTCTCCTAAACAAACATAAAGAATATTTTTATCAACATTTTTACCAACTACAAACATTCTTTCAGCTGTTCCCCCAATATTAAGACCTTTTCTTTGTCCAATAGTATAACAGTTTAAACCATTATGAGTACCTATAGTCTCATTTGTCAAAATGTCAATAATCGGTCCACACTTATTATTTATTTTATTATTCATATACTCCTTAAACTTACTAGTAATAAAACATACATCCGTTGAATCTTTTTTATTTGCATTAATTAATTGATATTCAGAGGCAATTTCTCGTACTTTACTTTTTTCTATACTATCTAATGGGAATAATACTTTACTCAATTGTTCTTTGGTAATTTCACACAAAAAATATGTCTGATCTTTATTTAAATCTGAACTTTTATACAATTTGTTATCAATTACTTTTGCATAGTGACCAGTAGCCATATAATCACAATTTAAATCACACATAGCCTTGTATAAAAAATTAAACTTGACATAACGATTACATAGTACACATGGATTAGGGGTTATACCATTATTATAATCACTTATAAACTTATTAATAATAGTCTTTTCAAACTCTTCTCTATAATCAATAATATGGTGTTCAATTCCCAATTTTTTACAAACTTTAATAGCGTCAGTAGTATCAAATTCTTCAGTAAAAATAAAAGTTACTCCTATAACATCATATCCTTGTTGTTGTAACAAAATAGCAGTCACACTACTATCAACCCCACCACTCATTCCTACTACTACTTTTTTCATAATTCACCTACTAGCTCTTCAATAATCTAAATTACATTATAAACATCTAAGTAAGCGATGTCAAATAAATGATTTAATATTTAATATTTAATATCACGAACCAAACCAAATTCGTAACCTAATTTTTTCATATTTTTGATAAATGTGTCCAATGCTTCATAGTTACCTTTATTTTTTGGGTGCAACAAATATATTGCTCCATTATGATAACGAGCCATTAAACGATTTAAAGTTTCCTCTTTACTAACATCACCGGCAAAATCATAATGGTCGGCACTCCAAAAAAATGTTTTATATCCCATATCTTTAATTATTGATAAAGAACGATAACTATATTCCCCTTTAGGTTCACGATAAACCTTATCCATCTTCTGTCCTGTTATCTTATAATAACTATTTTCAATAGTTCTCACTTCATTAACAAACTGATTAAAGTTATTACTATTAGCCAAACTTGGCATACTCTTGTGATTAGCAGTATGATTTCCGATGCTATGACCATATTTAACCATATCTTTAATTAAACTAGAATTAGATACAATAAAGTGATTACATAAAAAGAAAGTAGCTTTAACATCATTAGCATTTAAAACATCCACTATTTCTTTTAAATAAGTTTCATTACTACCTTCATCAAAGGTTAAATATATTACTTTTTTATCTTCTCCTATATAATAAGCATTATATTTTTTCAAAACATCAATCGTATTACCACTACCATCTAAAGGTCGTTTATTATTTTTCTTATTTCCACTCCACCAAGTTCTAATCGTATTATCAATATTATCATAGCCTTTTTCATAACTTATTTCTTTAGCTACAACATTAACTATTCGTTCGCATTTAACTTTATTGTGTGAAGAATCTTCTCCACTATATATGACTTTATATGTTCCCTCCTTATTAATATCAATTGTATTATCAACTTTAACCTTAATACTTATATCGCCATCAACATTATCAATCATTTTATAACCAGGATCCACATATTTACTACCAATCACAACATCTATTTCTGTAGCCCCCGTTAAAGTAATAACTGGTGGCAGCTTATCAATTACCTTCACAATACGTTTTTTATTTCGAATTATACCAAGTTTATTCTTTACCTTATAAATTACAGATTGTGTTCCAAGAACTTTCGTATCAACCTTACCTTCTATAGCCACATTTAATTCTTCTCCTAAAAAACTTGCATTAGCACCTAATTCTTCATAATTATCACCATAATTTAATTCTAATTCTCTCTTACCATTCAAATCAATTCTTATCAAAAGATATGGGGAAAAACCTATAGCCATGACAATTAAAATTAAACATCCAATCAATATCTTTTTTTTCATAAATCACCTTCATATAAATATATGACAATCTATAAAAAAAACATTACTATAATTAGTAATGTTAATTATCATTATCACGAAACATAATAATTAAACGTAACAAGTTCAACACCGAATTGATAAAACTTGCCACATAGGTTAAAGCAGCTGAAGCTAGCATATCCTTAACATCAGTCTTTTCCTTGTTATCAACTAAATTTAATTTTTTTAATTGCTCCAAAGCTCGTTTAGAAGCGTTAAACTCAACTGGTAGCGTTATCAACTGAAATAATAACGTTGCTAGAATCATGACAATACCAACTTTTAGATATCCAGTTATCCCAGCTAATAAAGAAACAATCGAAACAAAATAACCAATATAAGTTATAAAATTTACAATCGGTACCATCAAACTTCTAATACGCATAGGTTTATAGTTATCTTTATCCTGAAGAGCATGACCACATTCATGAGCGGCAACTGCCATAGCCGCAATAGTTTCACCATGAAAAATATCATGTGATAATCTAACAACTTTTTGACTAGGATCATAATGATCACTTAATTCACCTTTGACTTCAACTACATAAATGTTTTCTAGATTATTAGCATCTAAAATTTTTCTAGCCACTTCAACACCACTAATATGTAATTGATTCGTTTTTTTGCGATAACGACGATATGCATTATTGATTCTGCCCTGTGCCCAAAGAACAACAATAAAACCAACAATAAATAATCCCCATGTTAAAAATGACTCGTATTGTAATGTTATATAATTCATTCACTACCTCCTTATTTAAGAACTTCGAAAATAGTACCTTCTCTAGTATCTTTGATAATAATACCTTTATCTTTCAAATTATCACGAATTTGATCAGCCAAAGCATAATCTTTATTAGCCTTAGCTATATCTCTTTTTTTAATCTCCGTTTCAATAAATAATTTCAATTCTTCGGAAATATCTGTATCAGTAATCAAGTTAAGGCCCAAAACCATATCAAATTTATCAATTAAATATAATTTACTAGCATCATTAATATCTTTATCTTTAAGTATCTCATATAAAACAGTAAGTGCCATTGAAGTGTTTAAATCATCAGCTAAGGCCATTTTAAATTTATGGTCATATTCATTAACCTTGTCCTGATTGATTTCGCCAGCACATTTCAAATTTTTAACTTTATTAATTAATTTATCATAAGCAATTTTAGTATTATCTAACGCTTCATAAGAAAATACTAATTGTTTACGATAATGAGATTGTAAACAGAATAATCTATAAACTAATGGATTATAGCCTTTACTCTCTAATAGGGTCAAAGTTAAAAACTCACCACTGGATTTACTCATTTTACCATTGTTATCATTCAAATGTTCAATATGAAACCAATATTTACACCATGGATGTCCTAGGTATCCCTCCGACTGAGCTATTTCATTAGTATGGTGAGGAAAAATATTATCTACTCCTCCACAGTGAATATCTAAAAATTCACCTAAATACTTCATAGAAATTCCAGAACACTCAATATGCCATCCGGGATAACCAGTACCCCATGGACTATCCCATTTTAATTCCTGACTATCAAATTTTGATTTAGTAAACCATAATACAAAATCCGCTTGATTTCTTTTGCCAATATCTTCTTCAACACCAGCTCGAACCCCAACCACCATTTCGTCTTCCTTATGGTTGGTTAATTTATAATAATCATCTAATTTAGACACATCAAAATAAACATTTCCATTAGAGATATAAGCTAACTCCTTATCTAATAACGTTGATATAATTTTAATATATTCATCAATTAACGTAGTTGCTGGTACAACTATTTCAGGTTTTTTAATATTTAATTTATTACAATCCTCAAAAAAGGCATCAGTGTACATTTGGGCTATTTCTAAAACCGATTTATGCTCTCTTTTCGCCCCTTTTAACATCTTATCTTCACCAGTATCAGAATCACTACTAAGGTGTCCAACATCTGTAATATTCATTGCTCTAGTTACATTATAACCTAAATAGTTTAATGATTTTTCTAAAATATCTTCCATAATATAGGAACGTAGATTACCAATATGAGCAAAATGGTATACTGTTGGTCCACAAGTATACATTTTAACATTCTTACCATTATAAGGAATAAAATCTTCTATTTGTCTACTCAAAGTATTATATAATTTCATAACATCACCTAACTCTTGTTATTATATCATATTTAAAAACTAAAATATAGGTGTCATGAAAATTTATATCGTATCAATGCTAATAAATCAAAAATATATTATTTATTTTTTAAATCGTATATAACTATTTCAACCGGATCATCATAATAGGTCGTAAATAGAGTGCAACTAAAAAACAGGATCTTATCCTGTTTTATTAACATTTGGTGCGAGTGAAGGGACTTGAACCCCCATGCCGTAAGGCGCTAGATCCTAAGTCTAGTGCGTCTGCCAATTTCGCCACACTCGCTTAAATGGTGGACCTTGTAGGACTCGAACCTACGACCGCCCGGTTATGAGCCGGATGCTCTAACCAACTGAGCTAAAGGTCCATTCATTAATACTTTAATATAATATCATATTAATAAATTTTATGCAATAATTTTAAATAAATTTATTTTTAATTTATGTTTTAATGATATGAACTTTATGCGATTATTGAAAAAGTAACTAAATAGTTACTTTTGAATCATGTTAAGTAAATTAATTTTAAATATATCTTTATCGGAATGTTCCTTAGAAACCATAACCCCTTTATAAGTAACCAACTCTGATTGGTGCCCTTCAGTCAAAATATCCTCTGGTGATATCGTATCTAACATTACAATACTATCTTGTTGATAAACAATATAATGTAATTTTATATCGCCATGCACCTTAGAAAACATTATATCAGTAGGTAATTTTAATTCATAAGTAGCAGTATTTTTAATCTTATTAGTACCAACTAATTCTCCTATAAAATTACCTTCCTTTAAAGTCGGATAGTACTCAAAATAAAGCTTTTTATAAGCTAACATATTATACTTTTTAAGTGAACGTTCTAATTTTTTAAATTCATTTTCATTAACATAATCGAATGAATATGTATCTTTCATTACTACTACCCTCCTTTACTATTACTAATAAAATAATAACATACTACTACTTTAATTGTCAAATAAAAAGCACATTGAAAACAAGTTATATACACACAATATAACAATTAAAAACCTTAATTCAATTTATCTTGAATTAAGGCTTTAAATATTAAACTTTTATTTTACTTTTCCAACTTTGACAACATTACCATTATCATCAAAAGTATAACCATCTTTTAAAGTACCATCTGGATTCCATCCTTCAGCCAAATCGTAAGTTACTTCTGGCTCAAATGGGTTAAAATCAGGTGTACCATTATTGACAGCATTGTTAATTTCATCTTTCATTTTTTCTAGTTCATCTATTTGTGATTGTGTACTTGATGAATTAGTTTTACTTGTAACACTACCATTACTATCTTTTTCAATTACTGTCTCTGTTTCTTCGACTACAACTGGATCAATTGGTGTAAATTCTTCACTAATAACAGGATCTTTTAATAAATCATTTGCAGCATCTTCCATATCCTTAATCTCATCTTCAGTCATAGTAGGAGCCCCATCAACTGGTGGATTAACTTTATTACCATCGCTGTCAACTACATTACCATTACTATCTTGATGATATCCATTTTCATAATCAATCGTAGCATCTTGTTCTGCCTTTTCTTGATCTGCTTTTTCAATAGCATCCTTTTCAGATTCCGAAATACTACCTTGAACAATATACTGATTACCATTCGAGTCTGTTTTTAAAGTACCACCATTATTAAGGCGATCGTTTAAACTTTGACTAGCTTGGGCATTTTCTTTATCTATATTATCCAAACGTGGTTTATTAACATTTTCAGGAGTAACTAATGATACACGATTTTTAACAACATAGTCATTAATTTGATTATATTTATTTTGCGCTAAATCTTTCATATTATCTTTAGCGGCCACTAAAGCTTCCCAAGCAATTATTTGTTGATCAGTATATACATGTAAATAGCTACGTACTTCTGTCATATAAGTAGTATATGCGGTATAACTAATATCATTGACATTACCACCACCACACTTGGCAAAAATAGCATCAAATGCAGCTTGATCCATTCCAGTTATTTTTACACCGGCATTTTGTCCATAAGCATTAATTGCACTATATTGACCAGCAACAATAATCCTAGTTCCGCGAAGAACTTTACTATTCTCTTTATATATATCTTCAACTAACTTATTAGCTTTAGAAAAGTCGCCTTTTTTATCAATACCAACTCTTAAAGCTGCTTCAAAATCAGATAAAGTCTTACTATCGTTAGTATTAGCAATTAACTTACTAGTTGGGGCAATATACCCGTATTTAATAAATGCATCGTTAATTTTTGCTAAAGATGATTGATAATCATTAGTCATTAACTCAGAAGCGACTTCGGATACAAGACGTCCTGCGTAATCAGGATTATTAGCAATTAAATCCTCAGCTAAATCAATATAATGATTTACTACAACTTGCTCTAAAGTCATATTGTCGCCAACATCAATAGCCGTCTCAATATTACTTGCATACATTAACATCAATGCTTCATCCGTATTTAAATCAATACCATTATTCAAGCATTCATTAATAAAATTAGATAGTTGATTTTTAACAGCATCTAAACTATTAAGTTCAACATTCTCATTTTCGTTGGTTTTTTTATTGCAAGCTGACAAGCCAGCAGCAAGTGCTCCAGCACCTGCTAAAGTAGCAGCTCCAATGGCAAGACCTTTTTTCAATTTACTTTTTTTACTACGTTTAGCTTCCTGATCGACATCAACAATATTCAACTTACTATCTAATATACGTTTGTATTGATCTAAAGTATTGTTAAATTTATCTGCACTATCTTTATCAATTAAACCAGCTTTGATATTAAAATCTAGTGATTTTTTAATATCTTCATATCTCTGTGCCAATTCTTCAGGTGATTGACTCCCTTTTTTGGAATCTATTATCAACTCATTAATCTTTTTTATAAAATAATTATTCGTCATTGTTAATCACCTTTCTATTTTTCTTTTTTATTTCCTGTAAATTTGTAACCTTGATTTAATAATGGACTATTAGTACAAGTATCCCATTTATAGTCTTTTGTACCATCAATTAAAGAACGCGTTCTATAGCTATATAATGTCACCTCAGAAGTTACTGTGCGATTTTCATAAACAGGATCTTTTCTTGTTGAAGTTCCATATCCTTTAAGTACTTGTTTAGAGCCATATACATCTTCAACTTTTGAAGTCCACTCTGTACAAGTATATTGTGGTTTCTTCACTGGAATTTGACTACGTGTATAAACGGTATAAACATATTCAATACCATTAGCACATAATCCACAGTTTGCATTATATTGTGTTTTTAAGAAAACGTATTTTTTAGTAGCAGTATCAGCTGGCACATTTTGATTACTAAATGTCTGTGTACCACTGGCTGTCCATTCACCATATTCATATTCACCAGTATTTACATATGTAGTTGTATATTTAGCACAACTCTTAGTAGTTTTAGTTCCTATTTTTACATTAACTGTTTCATAAATAGGTTTTGATTGGTCATAATATGTAACCGTTTTATATCCAATTAATACCTTTTGTTCTTTAGTTGTAGTTGTCGTTTTTGTTCTTACTTGCTTTAAAGAAGTTTCATAAGCAGGTGTTTCAGAATAAGCAGACCAACTACCCCAATCACTATAACTTGCATCTGTTACTTTTAAATATTCACAAATATATTCCTTATTATCTGGAACTTCATTTTTCTTACAATAACAATCAGCTGAATCCTTATTAACTAAAGTATAACCAGATGGGCAACTGTCAATTGGACACTTTTTACTTGGTTGTGGTGTCGGTGTTATTGGTTTTGGATTCGTTGGATTAATGACTGGTGTTTTAACATCTTCTTCATTCTTTTCACAAATCGTTGTCTTACAATAATCATAGCATCCCATATAAACTAATAAATAGTTCTCTTCATCTTCACATTTTAAATTAATTTTCATGATGTATTCTTCATCTTTTTTAGTAACCTCAACGTAAGATTCAGTTTCACTACAAGCTCGACCCTTGCTATCAGTAAATGGTAAAATTATTTTTAAATCTAACATTTCACCTAGAGTCATTGACACCTTATCACCAACTTCTTTTGGCAATCTAGGTGTTGTGTAATAACTCTTAGCAGCTTCCTTCATAGCAATAATGTTTTCATTAAACACATTGTCATAAGTCGGAACGTTAATTAAATTTTCTACTTGTTTTCTAGTTGGGAAAATCCACATTAAAATAAATACAAAAATTATTACAAACAAAATTTGTAACATCACATCTCTAATTGAGAAACTATCTTTTCTTTCATTATACATAATAATGCCCCCTTCAAAATTTATTGGTTTGTATTCTATCACCATTTAAAGATTTTGTCAAATTAAACAAAGCCTTTTCTTACATAATAAATTTTATCACAAATGACATGTATAGTCAAACGTTTATTTGAACAATTGTACACCCACTATTGTACATATATTGCTTAAAATCTATTACGTTTTTATCTCGTTTTAACGTATCCAATGTTACCTTCTTAATTACACCACTACCAATACCATGAATTATAACTAAAATGGCATTCTTCATTATCAAATTATCATGAATAAAGTCATCTATAGCAACCTTTGCGCTTGCCATATCATATCCATGCAAATCTAAAGTCGGTAAATTATCAATAAAAATAACACTATTTAAAGTCGACTTCATATTTTTTTATTTCTTCTTTAGTAGGAATAGAGTATTTACTACCAACTTTAGTTACTGATAAAGCTCCAGCTATATTAGAGATTTTAAGTACCTTTTCCAAAGGTAACTTTTGAGCAATACCATAGGTAAATGCACCGTGAAAAATATCGCCGGCACCCGTTGTATCAACAGCTCTAACCGATAATGACGGCATCATTCTGACTTGATTATTTAAACCATACAAACAGCCTTTATCCTCAAGAGTTATAACAATCTCATTTTTAAATTCTCGCCTCATAAAATTATATAATTCTATCATATCATTATTACTGTTTATTTTAATACCACTAACAGTTTCAGCAAACTCTTTAGAGCAAACTAAGTAATTAACGCGCTTCGATAATTTTACAATTTCTTCAGTAGGTCGCCCTGCATCAATAATTGATATGGCATTCGGATATAAATCCAAAACATTATTTGTCATTTCAATCTCTTGACCATCACATAAAATAATGTCTGGTTCGAAGTCTATATTGCAAGTAGTCATAGCCATACTTTTACTACGATAAGTAAAGATGGTTCTTCTGCCATTTTCTTTATTAGCAACAATAAAACTATTAGTAGTAGCATATTCATCACTTATATCTAAGTATTTAGTATTAACTCCAACACTCTCTAATTCATCTTTTATCTTTTTTCCATACTCATCATTTCCAACAATTCCAGCAAAAGATACATCTAATCCCCACTTAGATAATAAATAAGCTGCATTAGCTGCTGGTCCGCCACCACACTCAACACGATTATCAATACGATTTTTAGTATTTTCCTTTGGAAATTTATCAACTACCATTGTTATATCATATGCAGCATGTCCTATAACTAGAATCTTCATTAGTATCACCTATTATTATTATAACAAAAAATAGTAATTTTTACATTACTATTTTTTTATTATGAATATATTTGACAATAAGATATATTTTTACAAGAAATAAGAAAAAAATTCCTCTCCTCTAAATGTTTCATTCATTATTCAAATCAGAAATATACATCTTTGAGTGTTATAACCTTTAGCAAATTCATTATCTTTAAATACATTTTAATTCGTTAACTATTATATCAGACTTTCCCATTCCTCTTCTTTATCCTTTATTTGTATGTTTAATTCATCTATTTCTTTTTGAAGAGTACTTGCCTTATTATAATCTAAATATATTTCTTCTTTCATCATTTCTTGATTTAATATATCTAATCTTTTATATAACTTGTTTAATTGACTTTCTACCTTAGTCAAACTATTTTTTTCACTTTTTACTACTTCTTTTTTTACTTTTTCTTCTATAACTTCCACATTTATCTTATTATTTTTATCTTCTATGTATTCATCATAACCATATTTATAATGTTTAATATTATTATTTTCAAATGCTATTACTTCATCTGCTACTTGTTTGATAAAATATCTATCATGAGATACAAATATAATAGTTTCCGGATATTCTTTTAAAGTCTTTTCTAAATTTTCTTTACTTATCATATCTAAGTGATTGGTAGGTTCATCTAAAAATAATAAGTTAGATTTAGAATAAAATATTTCACATAATAATAATCTTACTTTTTCTCCTCCTGATAATACTTTTAATTCTTTATTTACATCTAATCCTGTAAACATAAATGCTCCTAAGGCTTTTCTAATTTCTTCATTATCTAAATCAGGATATTTATTTTGAAATTCTTCTATAATTGTTCCATTAGTTGTAAATTCTAAATTTTGATCAAAGTAACCATATTTGACATTATATCCATAAGTTACTTTTCCCTCTATTGGTTTTATTATAGAGCATAACGTTTTTAAAAGTGTTGATTTACCTATACCATTAGCCCCTATAATACCTATTTTTTTGCCTCTTTCAACTTCTAAACTTAGTTTACCTAAAACTTTATCATAACCAAAAGATATTTCTTTAACCGATAATACCTTTTTACCTGGCTTTAGTATATCTTTAGTATTAGCCTTAAATGTTTTTGTGTTTTCTTTGCGTGGCTTATCTATTAAATTTATTCGTTCTATTTGTTTTAATTTAGACATAGCCATAGATGCTTTAGTAGGTTTATACCTAAATCTTAAAAATACATCGTTTAATCTTTTTATTTCTTTTTGTTGATATTCATAATCTTTTTCTAATTTATCTTGTCTTTCTTGTTTTAATTTAACAAACTTCGTATAATTACCTACATATCTAATTGTTTCTCCATATTCTATATCATATATTATATTTACTGTATTATCTAAAAACATCCTATCATGACTTACTATTATGAATGCTTTCTTGTAATTTTTAAGATATGTTTCTAACCATTCTATAGTATTCATGTCCAAATGATTGGTAGGTTCATCCAATATCAATAAATCCGGAGCTGATAGCAATAATTTCATAAATGATATTTTCATTTTTTCTCCGCCGGAAAAATCACTTATTAATTTATTTTTTTCTTCTTCCTTAAATCCAAATTTATTTATCATTATGCTTACATCTTTTAAATATGTATAACCACCTAATTGTTTATAATTTTCCATTAAATCAGAATACTCTTTTATATTCTTTTCATTATCTAAATTTTTTTCTAACTTTTTTATTCTTTTTTCTATATTAATTATTTCTTTATATGACGATGATAATTCTTCTAATAAAGTTAATTCTTCATTTATCTTAATTTGTTTTAAATAACCTATCTTTATATTACCTATCTTAGTGACTTTAAATTCTTTTTCACCTATTCCAACTGATAACATACTATTATCTATAATAGAATTTAATAATGTAGTTTTACCAGCACCATTTCTACCTACTATCGCTATATGTTCTGAATCATTTATTTCAAAATTTATATTTTCTAATATAGTCTCTCCTTTTATTTCTATTGCTGCATTTTCTATTTTTATTTTCATGTCATCACCTCAAGTTCATTATTCATGTCTTCTTTTATTATTCATATTTTTATATTTAATAATAGAAACATCTATTACAATAAAAATTATAATTATAATTATATAATACCACAACGTTATAACAAATGAAAAGACTAAGATTTTCTTTCTTAGTCCTTATATTTTTTATTAATTTTCATGTTATATTCCTCGATTTTTTAAAACTTTCTTATAGGCAATTTCTCCTTGCTCATCTTTAACTCTATGTTCTCTTGATGTAATATGATTTACTTCACAATATCTATTTTTAAATTCTTCTTCTTTTTTCAATAAATCTCTCATATCATTGATAAACACTTTATATGCTTCATCTTCAAAAAACATGTTTTCTGGATTTTTTTCATCATATTTTTTTGAAAGTCTTTCAATTGTATAATCTAAGTATTCTTCAATATTTGTCTCGGGCATTCTTTCATGAGCAACAAAGAAGCTTCTTATAAATACTATTTCTATTCTTGTATTTCTATCAGCTGATGAAATGAGTTTTCCATATACGCTTCTTGGCTCGTCTTCTTTTGAAGAACGGTGATCTTCTATTGCCTCTTTAATTATTTGTTTTTCTTCAGAAGTGAAGAATTTATCCATTACTTCATCATTCATAAAATTTCTAGCTGCAATTAAATGATGTATAGAATGATCTTCATATTTTCCCCAATCATGACAAGACGCTATTGCATACATCATATCATCATCTAAACCTAATTTAAAAGTATCATTTAATGCAAAACTTCTTCTTATTACTTCTAAAATATGAGCAATATTATGACCACCATCATTTTTTTCATATTCAGGAAATATGTACTCTTCAACATAATCTTTCAAATCTTGTCTAACATTTTTAGTATAATATTCTAATTCATCAATTCCATTTGCTTCCAGTATCATATTCCTAAATACATCAAATGGTTTATTATAATCATCTTTTAAAATATCATATACAGTATATAATACTTCATCTAGAGACATATTAGAATTATGTCTTTTTATCTCATCAAAAGTTAATTTTAATTTATTATTTAATCCATTTACTTCCATAAATTTTCTCCTAAATTTAACTTCATCTTCTGCTAAAACCGAAATTTCTTTTAAAAAATTTTTGTAATCCAAATCTTCAAAATACATTTTTTCGGCTGCATAACCTTTTTTACCAAATTTATTAATTATATGCAGTCTTGATTCTTCTATTATCTCATCTAAAGAATCATTAGGATTATGTTCTACTCTATAAGCATATGTTCTTTTTAATGGCACTTCTACTAAGGTGTTTCTATCAGCTGAAGAGACAATTTTCCCATATATGCTCCTTGGTTCTACTTCTAAACTTGCTCTATGATCACAGATTGCCTCTGCCATAGTTTGAATTTCATTTTCAGTGAAAAACTTTCTTAAATTCATGTCTTCAAGTAACATATCAGCAGATACCCTTTCATGATTTTTAGCATCTATGTAATGCCCTATATCATGATAAGCTGCTATCACATAAACCATATCATAATTAATATCATCTTGTTTACTAGCAAATTTTAAACTTCTATCTATTACGTATCTAATATGGTCTAAATTATGTCCAAAATCATTCTTTTTGTAAATAGGGAAAATAGTATTTTCTATATATTTTTTTAATTCTTGACTTATTTTTATATTTACCACCTTTACATATAAGTATATCATAAATTTTATATATTTTTTAGCCGTTTATTAATATAATTGCAAAAAATACTAGATTTCTCTAGTCTAATTTACTTATTAGTTATTTTTTTCTTTAACAGCAGCTTGTACCACATTTTAATTTATGATGCCTTAATATAAATTTAAGTTAGATGACCATTATGCGCTTAATTTAATTTTTCTTATAAACTTTTTCTTTTCTAATATTATATCTATTCTCAACATCCTTATAATAAAGTTCTTTAGTTTCTAAAGATATAGTTGCTTTACTTATATAATATTTTGCCAGTTCTACCATTTCTTTAAATATTTTTAATTTTTCTATAGCATTTTTATTCAAATCATTAGATAAACTACTATCATATTTTAAATAATGATATCCTACATAGTCTATTGCTTTTACCTTACTAGATTTTGCTATAAGATACGGGGTTATAGGAAAATCTTCTAATACTTTAGTATTAGGATAACATACATCATTAAAAAGTTCTCTTTTCATCGCATAAGTCCAGGGAAATGTATTTATATTTCTTTCTCCAAAACACCAAAGTAAGAAAGCTTCTTCACCCGTTATAATATCCGTTGGTTTACAAGAATATCTATATAAATTTTTTCCTTGCTCGTTTATAATTTGTTTTTCACCTACTGGTTCTATTACATTTTGAAATCTTATAATATCTAAATCCAAATCGTAATATTTATTTATTTCTTGTAACAATGAAACTTCAACATAATCATCCGGATCAACTGACAAAAGATACTTACCTTTAGCTTTAGATACAAGAATATTTCTTGTTTCACCAATTCCTAAGTTCTCTTCATTTCTATATACAGTTAATTTATCACAAAATTTTTCTATTTCTTTTAAATATTCATATGACCCATCATAAGAACAATCATCTACAACAATAATTTCATAATTAGAAAAATTCTGGTTAACAATTGTTAAAAAATATTTCTTCAAATATTCTATCTTATTATAAACCGGAACCATTATTGTATATTTAATCATCATTATTCTCCCCTAAACAAAATGTTCTATCACATAAAGAACATTCTCCACAATTGTCTATAATTTTCTTGTTGTATTCTTCTTTTTTATTTACTAAGTTTATAGCATCTAAAATATTGCCAGAAAGTATTAACTTAAAAAAATCATTTTTCAATTTTTTTTCAATACTATCGAAACTATCGCTAATAAGATTACCTAAAGGCGGAATACATTTCCAAGTACATATATATACATCACCATTAACATCCAAAAACAAATAAGGTGTGTTAATTGTTTTGGTAGTATTCATACAGTTTCGTTTTTCAATATACTTATCATTCAAATTTTTAGCTTTTCCTATATTTACAACTTTATCTTGTACTAAAAATTTAATAACTGGTGTATTGTATGCCTCATATTGTTTTAAGTTACGAACCTTTTCTAAATCTACACCGCCATCTTTATGAAATAGATCGTCTGAAAATCTTATAGAATCAACACCCATTGTTTTAAGTTCAACAAATAGCTCTTTAGAATTTTTATTCTTATAGAAATAAATACCATTTGATTCTAATTCTATTTTTATATTTTTATTTTTTTCCTTTATCTTTTTTATAGTATAAAAAAGTAATTCTTTAACTAAAAATATTTCCCCTCCAGTTAAAGTGACAGAAATAGTACTAATTGGCATCTTTTCAACTATTTTATCAATATCTTGGAAAGACATTGTTTTTTTATGCTTGTTGCTATTTAAATTCATATAACAGTGAGAACAATTAGCATTGCACATTTCAGTTAAAATAATATTAAATTTATACATAATACCACCTAATAAGTCAACATAAATTCAACATCATTTAAATCATTTAATATTGATAATTGCGCTCTAATTAAATCCATAACCTGATTATCATAAATAGAACAGCACGAAGAACATTTTTTTGGAACATCCTGTCTAATTCTACAACCGTTTTTTCCATCGATTATTTCTTCCAACTCTTCTTTTTTACCTAATAATTTTCCATAATGAGAATCTTTAATATCTTTTATTTTTTCCCAATGCGTGCAAATAACCAAATTAGGACCATATAAAATTGGTGATACCAACGAACTATAACATTGACTTGGTTTATAATTATCATCTAGTTTTCTGTCATAATACATATAATCCAATTTGCTAGGAACTTGAATATGCATTAAACCATATTTTTTATATTCTTTATTTAATCGTTTTAATTCCAAAACCGCCTCATCATTCAATTTATATTTTTCAATCTCTTCTCCCTCTGGAACTAAAATTTTTACTATTTGAAAACTATCCGCTCCTATTTCACCTAGTTTTTTAGCAGTTTTAATATACTCTCCAACATTTTCCGGTCTCATACAAGTTCTGGCTCCTATCATTAATTCCCCTTCTCTACCATATTCTTTCCTTTTATCAACTAATTTTTTTATCAAATCCATAGCATCATTGTAAGTAAATTCTTGATTTCTATTTTTTTGAATAGAATATTTAGAATACGCTTCTTTGCATACACCAGGAAAACTAATTCTAATATAATATGCATATTTTGCTAAAGCATCAATTGTTTCATCATTTAACCTTGAACCAGAAGAAATATAAACACATCGCATATTACATTCTTCTTTAGCATATTTTATTAATTCTGCCCTATAAGGATACATATCAGGATTACCTTCTCCAGACATTTCAAATCTTAAACTATCTAATCCTCTTTTTTTAGAATAACGGGCTATTTCTTTTAATACATTCTTATAATGGTTAATATCAAAATTTGTAAAATTTAAATTATCCTTTGCCCATTTTCTAGTATCAACAGCTAGGCAGTCTTTACAATTAAAATCACAAAAATTATAGTCATGGGAATCTAATGACATAATAGGGTAATTTAAAATTTCACCTTTCATTTTCTTTAACATAATATTAGCGTAATCTAAAATGCTTAAAGGATAAAAATGTTGATTGTGAATCATACTCAATTCAAAAATTATTTTTTGGGTACTTTTCTCTACTAGTATCAAACTTTTAGCTTTCATTAATCTTTCTTTAGCATTCAAAGAATTAATACTTTTACTTATATATTCATTAACTTCATTTTCTATATGTTTATCAGGAATTGAGTATACTACATTATTTTTATCAATTGCTATTTTCATTAAACTTCACCACTTTCTTAATCTTTAAAATTAAATCATCAATATCTAAATTTAATTTTACAATTTTCTCTAAATTAATCTTTAAATTACCATCATCATTGATTAACTTTTCCCCATGATATACCTTCTCTTTACCATTTACCTTTACATATGATAAACCTAAGTCTTCATAAACTGGTATTCCATCTTTAATATTATTATTTTTAGTAACTGTATAATACTCTTCTATAATATTTAAACTACTATCTAAAAATAAGCGGCATATATAATTATTGTTTAAAGGAACTATTTCAACTATATAATAATCATTATCTATTAATTTAATTTCTTCTCCAAATTCTATAAGAGAAAATGGATTTACAATTTTCAAAATTTTTTTTATTATAATTGTATCATTAATATTTTTATATAAATATAACTTATATTCATCAACATCTCTAAGATACGTACTAGAACTATATTTCATCTAATAAATCCTTTATATTTAAATTTAAATATTTATTACTATTGTTTTTTATTTCATCTAATAATTTGTTTTTTGTTTCAATAGCCATATTATATGTATCAGAATTTATCAAACCATTTTGATAAGCATTTTCTAGTTCTTCTTCATCTAAAACCTCTACACTATTATTTGTAATAGTAACATCTAAATATAAATCATCATAATATGGTATTTTGCTGTCTAAATCAATTCCACAACCTTTTGTTATATCAATATAATATTCTATTAAATTTTTATCACTATCTAAGTATGCCCTAATAGCATAATTCTCATTTTTAGGTAAAATTTCTATTATATAATAATTATTATCTATTATTTTTAAACCATTACTTAAAATAAACGGCTCTGTTTTTATTATTTTTTTCTTTGATAAAAAATAATCATCATTTGTAAATGAAAGTTCTATTATATATTCACTAACATCTCTTAAATATGTTTTACTTAATAATTTTTTTCTCATATTTTTTACACCCTTCCTTTCCGTATAAATCATATCCTTTATTACATAATAAATTATAATACAAATAATCATAATAAGAATTCGTTGGGTTAGGAATGATAACCTCTGACCATCCATAATTTAAATATGAAGCAATGGCATTATTAATTACACTATTTAAATGATCGTCACAATATAGAATCTTATTTTGACCACAATGCATCACCTGTAAAGCATGTAATCTCATAATCATATAATCTTTATAATCTTTAATAAAATCGTTATTATAACTATTATAATAATTTTCCTCAATAAATTTTTTTGCCATTTCTTCATGAAAACGGGCATATTCTTTAGTTAACATTTCTCCTGTTTGCAATATATATCCTTTTGGAATATATAATTCTCTATTATATTTATCGTTTGGATACTTACTATTATCAAACTTTAAACTGTCCCCTATTATATATATTCCATTATTATTTTTTCCCATTACAAACCACCTATAAATTAATGTTTTCAATAATATTATCATCAATATCATATATTGTTATTGTTTTATTTTCATAAATTGCATACGTAGGAGCAAAATTATTTCTAGGTAAAGAGATTGAACCTACATTTATATAAATCATATCTTTATTTTTCTTTATAAATGGAATATGCTCATGACCATAAACCAGTATCCCTTTGCGATTAAATTTTCTATTTTTTTCAAAACTATATTCATTTCCATGTGTAATATATATATCTAATCCATCAGTATTAATTAATGAAATTCCACTGCAAATCGGGAAATCACTAGCCTTTATATCTACAGAACTATCACAATTTCCCATCATACATATTAATTTTTCCTGATATTTAGTTAAAAACTCAAAAACTTTCTTACTATTAATTTTATACTCATTATCATATGTTGGTCCAGTATAATATAAGTCTCCCAAACATACTAATTTATCAACTTTTTCACGCTTAATTTTATTTTCTATTTTATTTAAATTAGTTGTTATTCCATGTATATCCGAAATAAATAAAATTTTCACTATAACACCTTCTTTTTAACTTTATAATCAAATTTATATTCTTCATCACTAATACTAACATACAGTTCCCTATTTAATATTTTATAATTTATATTATTGTTATTTAAAAACTCAAACAAAGTATCATAATATTTTTTTTCTGTTATATAATCAGATAAATTTTCATTTCCCAGAAAAAGCCTTCTAAGCAAATACTCTTCAAACTTTAATAACATTAACAATTTATCATCAATATCATTGATTTTTGAAACATCAATATTATCAACCTTATTCCTAACAAATTCTCTATTAGATATTAATTTATCTTTAAAATTATTATTTATAATAACATCTAAAACGCTATCTAAAGACGCATCTCCACCAAAACAATTATCAATAAATATTGCATTAAAATCATTTAGATATGAAAAGTTTTCAGTATGAAATCTATTAAATACATTTTTTGCAGTGTCATTTCTTGTTAATACTCTAGAATATCTTGTTGTCAAATCACAGTCTACGTATAATTTTAAAATATTATAACCAGTAACCTCTTCGATTTTTTTTGTATCACCAGAAACAAAAATTGTATTATTACTAATATTATTTTTTGAAATTCCGTAATAAAAACCACTTCTTATTTTATACTCAACAAAATTATCATTAGTAATATATTCTTTGAATTTTTCCTTAGTTATAAAGAAATAATCTATACCATCTATTTCTCCATTTCTCATTGGTCTTGTAGTATAACCCACATTTCTTTCAAACCCCAAACGATATAATTTATTTGCCAAATATGATTTACCAGCACCATTTTTACCTATAATCTCTATCATATTACTACTCCTTTATTAAATACACATCAACATTTTCATCGTTTTTCAATATGTTTTCTACAGTATATAACAAATCATTTTCAAATATAGAAGCACAATCATCACATTCTGTACCACATTTGTTTGTTATATTTTTATACTTATTTAAATCGGAATAGTTTGAACTCCAATTTTCAAAATTATTAAATATTTTATTAACTTTACATGGAATAAGTTTATTTTTAAATAAATATGGTTTCATATAACAAGAATAACATTTTTTTGAATTCCTTTCATCCAATTCAAATCTAGGATAATATAAAGTTGTCAAATCTTTAACGCTTATAAATTTGGTATCACTATAATCATTATATTTGGACTCCAAATCTCTAATTAAGTTTTGTATTTTGATATCAACAATTTCATTATTATAATTAATTGGTAGTAATTCCTTAGATACTTGAAATATATCAACATCTAATTGAGTAAAATCATTAATCATCTTTTCATATAATAAAACTTTATGTACACTTAAGTATGCTTTAATATGTACTAATGAATCAGTTGATTTTAATTGTTTAATTAACAGTAATTTATTTAAAAATTCTTTGTATAAATCATCTGTTAAATCACTTGGCAAAAATATTTTAAAATATGTAATATATTTAAAATTTTGTTCTAAAAAATTAGGAATATTTATTAAATTTTTAATATTTAAACTCACAAAAACTCTTCTGTTGTAAAAATATTCTATAATTTCACCTATTTTTACTAATTCTGTTTCACTGTAATTATTATTAATGGATATTTCAACAGCCTTTAAATATTTAAATATTTTATCATTAAATATTTCTATATAATCTAAATTACTTTCTATTTCAATAATACTAATATAAATAATATTTTTATTATTTATATTATTTATATAATCAATTACAGTAAGCGGAAATAAATATAATGATTGAACGTTATCTAATTTATATATCTCAGAATTATTATTATTAGTAATCACTAATTTGGGTTCGTTTTTTAATAATTCTTTAGAAGAACATTTAATGCAATCATAAATTCCATTGTTTTTGATAAACAATTTATAATGTTTTTTGCAATTTTTTTTCATTTAATTTACCTCTACATATATTTTCAACATAATAATTTAAAACCCAAAGCATCTCACTATGTAATTCACTATTCAAAAAGTTTATTTGATAATGTAAATAATCATAAAACTCAGCAATATCCATATATTTTAAAAAGAAATTTTTATTTTTTTCTGAATCGTCTAAATTCATTTTTTCTTTATCAATTATGTAATCAGTATATAATGAATAATAATATATTTCGGACAAACAATTTCTTCCAGTATTAAAATGATTTTTATTCCATTTTTCTATTTTGATAAAAGATTTAAAATCTTGGTTATTTAAAACAATTCCTGTTTCTTCTCTAAGTTCTCTACTCAAGGCCATTGTTAGTGTTTCATTTTCTTCAACATGGCCACCTATAAAAGTATATTTCCCTTCAACATTACACAATAATATTTTACTCTCACTATTAAAAATTAGCACTTTTACACGTATTACTTTTTTATCAATATCATCATATGTTAAACTATATGGATTAATTTTTTTTATGTACATACCATATCTCCTACTAAATATATAAAAATTAAAACTATACGCAACAATCACAAGTTGTCAATATTTTATCATTAACGGTTATAAACGTCAATTTTTTTAAATCTTTGAATTTTTACTTTTTGATTTATTACTTATATTATATATTGTTCTATATATTTCTCATTGCCTTTTAATAAGTTGAATGGTAATACGAATTCTATTTTTCATTTGTTAAAAAAGATTCTATCATTTTGATTACCTTTCTTCTTATTTCACGCATTACTAAAAAAGACTAGATTTCTCTAGTCTAATTTACTTATTAGTTATTTTTTTCTTTAACAGCAGCTTGTACCACAGTTTAGTTCGGGATGCCATAATATAAATTTAAGTTAGATGACATTTTTAACATCTAATATTAATCACTTATTCTTACATTAACCCCATCTATATTTTTATATACACGTTTTTCGTTTTTAGAAACTTTCTTCTCTATTTCATCTGCCAAGTCAAATCCTAACATTTCAGATAATCCCATTAAATAAATAGCAATATCAGCTAATTCTTCATTTAAATCTTCTTTTTTCTTTTTCCAAGCATCGTATGCCTCAGACACTTCTCCGTATAGTAAACAAAATTCTTTATTTACATCTGTTGTATTAAATCCTTTATTTAGTTTATTTTGCCATATTTTTTTTTGAACTTTTTTTAATTCCATGTTTTTCCTCCTTAAAATCATTGTAATATTCTATTACTTTATTAGCATTATACTCTAAAAAATTATTTAATTCAATCTCATTAAGTGTTCTATCATTAACAATAGTATATACTGGAATGGTTTGCTTCTTAACTAATAAATATCCAAAATTTTCACCAGTTTTTGTATATTCAAATATGTCTTTTGAATATACTTTATCCATAGTATCATCAGAAACATAATGTCCACCATTTTCAAATCTTATTCTATTTCTACTTTTTCTTGTTTCTAAATTAGAAACTAAATTAACGATAATACAATTGTTACTATTTTTCAAATTGTTAATAAAACTTTCTATACTGCGAAAATATGCATTTTGAGAAAATTGTGATTCATATAATTCATCATTACCTCTTGAAAACTGAATTATATTATGAAGTTCTGAATTTACAACTGCCATTTGAATTATATAATCCCATAGAATTGGTCTTATTATATCGTGCCCATCACCTTGTTTAGCAGGTTTAGTATAGTAATTTATTGAATTAATATTTACATTAAATATCCTTAATGACTTTAAAACCCATCTTCTTTAGGCATTCTTATTCATTTTCACATCTTACCATTGTACAACTTTTATTTTCACTACTTAAATCCAATTTTTTAGAAATATCTTCTTACATTAGATTTCTAAACTGCTTTACAAAAGAAATTTTAGGACCAACAGTTAAATCTTTTAATTTAAGTTTTAAGTACATTAATCACATATTTCTCAACTTTCTTTTTATTTCACAAATTACTAAAAAAGACTAGATTTCTCTAGTCTAATTTACTTATTAGTTATTTTTTTCTTTAACAGCAGCTTGCGCAGCAGCAAGTCTTGCTAATGGTACACGATAAGGAGAACAAGAAACATAATCAAGTCCTACTTTATGGCAGAATTCAACACTTGATGGTTCCCCACCATGTTCACCACAAATTCCCATATGAATATCTGGACGTGTACTACGACCAAGTTGTGCAGCCATTTTAACTAATTTACCAACACCATTTTGGTCTAATTTAGCAAATGGATCACTCTCAAAAATATTTTTATCATAATAATCTTTTAAGAATTTACCAGCATCATCCCTTGAGAATCCATAAGTCATTTGTGTTAAATCGTTAGTACCGAAACTAAAGAACTCTGCTTCTTTTGCTATTTCATCAGCTGTAACAGCAGCTCTTGGAATTTCAATCATTGTTCCAACATGGTATTTCAAATCAACACCTGCTGCTTCAATCAAAGCATCAGCCGTTTCACAAACAACATTTTTAACATATTTTAACTCTTTAATATCACCAACAAGTGGAATCATAATTTCTGGAACAACATTCATTCCCTCTTTATTAACATTAATAGCAGCTTCAATTACCGCTCTTGTTTGCATTTTAGCTATTTCTGGATAAGTAACGGCTAAACGACATCCTCTATGACCCATCATTGGATTAAATTCTTTTAGTGATTCAACACGATTTTTCAATTTTTCAAAAGTAGTCCCTAAAGCTTCAGCTAATGGTCTAATTTCTTCGTCTGTATGTGGTAAGAATTCATGTAATGGTGGATCCAAATAACGAATAACAACCGGATCCCCTTCCATAGCTCTAAATAATTCTTCAAAGTCACCTCTTTGATAAGGTAATATTTTCTCCAAAGCAGCTTCTCTTTGTTCTAAGTTTTCGGAAGCAATCATTTGACGGAAAGCAAAAATACGATCCTCTTCAAAGAACATGTGTTCTGTACGGCAAAGACCAATACCTTCAGCCCCAAACTTACGAGCTTGACGTGCATCTCTTGGTGTATCAGCATTAGTTCTAACTTTTAAAGTTCTAACTTCGTCAGCCCAGTTCATAAATGTCTCGAAATCACCACTAATTGATGGTTCTACTGTCTTAATTTGTTCACCATATACATTTCCGGTTGAACCATCTAAAGACATGTAATCACCTTCATGGTAAATTGTTCCATCTGGTGTAGTAATTGTTTTAGCATCTTCATCAATTTTAATAGAGCCACAACCACAAACACAACAACGTCCCATACCACGAGCAACAACAGCTGCATGTGATGTCATACCACCACGAATAGTCAAAATACCTTCAGCATCGCTCATTCCTTGAATATCTTCTGGCGATGTTTCTAAACGAACTAGTAAAGTCTTTTCTCCACGTTCTTTAGCCGCACTTACATCTTCAGCCGTAAAATAGATTTTACCAGTTGCCGCTCCAGGAGATGCAGCAAGTCCAGTAGCTACTACTTTACCATTTTTCAAACTTTCAGCATCAAACATTGGATGTAATAACTGATCTAATTGCTTTGGCTCAACCTTAAGTAATGCTTCCTCTTTAGTAATCATTCCTTCATTAACTAAATCAACAGCAATTTTTAAAGCAGCTGGAGCTGTTCTCTTACCATTTCTAGTTTGTAGCATAAACAATTTACCATTTTCGATTGTAAATTCCATATCCTGCATGTCTTTATAATGATTCTCTAAAATTTTAGCTGTTTTAGCAAATTGATCATAAACATCGGGCATAACTTCTGCTAATGTACTGATAGGTTGTGGTGTACGAATACCGGCTACAACGTCTTCACCTTGAGCATTAATTAAGTATTCGCCATATAATTTATTTTCACCAGTTGATGGATTACGCGTAAAAGCAACACCAGTTCCGCAATCGTCACCACGGTTTCCATAAACCATTTCTTGAACATTAACAGCAGTTCCCCATGATCCTGGAATGTCATTCATACGACGATAAATAATTGCTCTCTCATTCATCCAAGAACGGAATACAGCCGTAACCGCTTCAATTAATTGTTCTTTAGGATCTTGCGGAAAGTCATTTCCATCTAATTCTTTATAAACCTCTTTAAACTTGGTTGTTACTTCCATCATATCTTCAGCTGTCAAATCAGTATCATATTTAGCACCCTTTTCTTCTTTGATTTGATCTAATAGTCTCTCAAATGAAGATTTTGGGTATCCTTTTACAACATCGGCAAACATCTGAATAAAACGACGGTAAGAATCGTAAGCAAATCTTGGATTATTAGTAGCCTCAGCAAAATTCTTAGCCACTTCGTCGTTTAACCCTAAATTTAATACAGTGTCCATCATTCCTGGCATACTAGCACGCGCACCACTTCTTACTGATACTAGTAAAGGATTAGAAAGATCTCCCATTTTTTTACCAGTTTTAGCCTCTAATTCAGCTAATTTTTCAAATATTTCATTTTTAACTTCTTCACTTATAACTTTATTATCTTCATAATACTTATTACAAGCTTCAGTTGTTACAGTAAACCCTCTAGGAACTGGTAACCCAATGCTAGTCATTTCTGCTAAATTAGCACCCTTACCACCTAAAAGATTACGCATATCTTTGTTTCCTTCTTCAAAGGCATAAACAAATTTAGACATCTACATTCCTCCTTTTAAGTCACAAAATTATTATAACATAAATAAATAATATCAAACAACAAAAAATAGTGTAAAACACACATTTTTACACTATATTATATGCCTATATTTAATTTTTAGCCCGCGGATGTGATTGCAAATAAACATTCCTTAATCTCTCATTAGAGACATGAGTATATATTTGCGTTGTCGATAAATTTTCATGACCCAATAATTCTTGAACACTCTTCAGATCTGCCCCTTCATTTAACATATGCGTTGCAAAAGTGTGCCTTAAAACGTGGGGTGAGATATGAAGTTTCAATTGCCCTGTCTTAATAATCTGATCCATAATATACCTAATTCCTCTAGTCGTCAATGGTCTACCATGGTTATTTAATAATAAATAGTCACTACTTTCATCATTTAAATTAGGACGATATTTTAAATATTCAAGTAATTTTTTCTCACAGATTTTACCATATATAACAATGCGCTCTTTACTTCCTTTTCCCCAAATATTAATTTGCTGCAAATCCCGATTAATATCTTTGATTTTAATATTAACTAACTCGCTAACACGAATCCCCGTCGAATATAAAAGTTCTAAAATCAAGCTATCACGCTTATCTTTAAACGTATTATCGCTAGGAATATTCAATAATTTTTCTACATCGTCATAATATAAAACCTGTGGTAACTTTTTATCTAACTTGGGTGTTGTAATCAAGGACATAGGATTATTATCAATAACATGTTCGCCAAGTAAATATTTAAAAAAACTTTTTAATGTACTTATATGGCGACTAATCGTTTTCTTAGCATATTTTCGTTCGTGCAATGCCATTAAATAACCACGAATAACATTATAATCAATTTGTCTAATACTATTAATATTAAGCTCTTTGATATATCCCTCAAAGTCATCTAAATCCTTGACATAGTTAGTTATCGTTGCTGGCGAATAACGTCTTTGAAATGTAATATACTCAATGAAACTATCAATGTTATTTTTCACGATATCACCCTGTTTTATTATACAAAAAAAAATAGATATTTAAAATACCTATTTTAATTTTGGACCATCTTCATCATAAATATCATCTAAATCATAAGTCGCATAAACCTCATCCATTCCACCACGGTTATAAATATTTCGAACCAATTCATATTTATTTTCTCTGATACCTAAACCAGAATCTTCAAGTGACAAAGACCTTAAATATTCATCCAATGATATAGTCTCTTCTACATAAGGTCTAGCTTTCTGCATCTTATCATAACTCTTTATTAAATAATATAACGTTCTCAACTGTTTATATTGCGTAAACTCTTTAAGTAAAGAATATTGAATAGTTATACTGCTAGCATCAATTTCATTAGGAACAATATAACCATTATAATAATCAATAATATTATCTAAAATCTTATTATCGACATAATTACCACTTTTAGCCGAACGTTGATTCTTTTTATTCTCTTTTCTAATATATCTGTAAAAGTTTTCGTCACTAAGTTTCATCAACAAGATTCGCACAACATAATAGACAAAATCATCATCGTAATTAATTTTATTATCGGTCTTTTTAGCTATATGACTAATATGAGCATCATCAAAAATAAGCGGTAAAGTTTTTTCCCCCTTTTGTTGATAAATAATTGTATACGAAACATTCAATGTTGGAATCTTACCTTTATTATAAAGATACATCGATAACTGCAATTCATCCTTAAATAAAGACACCCCTCTATCGATAAAGCCTAATGACCCCTTATCATTTACATTACTGTTTCTAAGTTCAATTACATATCTTTGTCTAGTAACATTATCAACTGCTACCAATTGATATCTTTCATTAGCCATACTAAAACACCTCTTATCATAAGTTAAATCATTTTAAAATTAGCCTTGGAACCTTTGACATTTTATCTATATCCAAAGTCACATTTTGATCACTCATATCTCTTAAAGGTATATCCAATCCTTGTTCAATGATAGCTATAGCAATTTGTTTAAGATAATTATAATTATTAATCATCAATTCTAAAGCCTGTTGTCTTGTCGTCCGATAACCATAATTACCATTGTTAAAATTATTTAAATTCTGTAAAAGTCTAATGTCTATCGCTCTAAAATTAACATTATCAATTCGGTCAAAAGCCAAAAATTCATTACCATAATTTTGTGAACAACGACCAGCTCTTATATCACTCGTAATTAAAATATCAGTTTTTACCGGTGAAAAAGGATCATATTCCAATTCATCAGAGTATAAATCATTTAGACCAACCACCGACAATGAAATATTATCAAGTCCATTTACATAATTTTCATCATTATATGATGATAACTCTTTATCAGTTAAGGGACGATTCTCTAACTTTGCTCTTTCTCTAGTTGATAAAATTCCCTGTTGAATTACTATAGGGGTATTATCATATGTCGTATTATGATGATACCTAGCTCTATTAACTTCCTCAGGTGCCTTCTTATTAGTATATAAAATATCACTAATATAATTGATAATATCTTTTTCTTCTAGACACATACTTTTCACAAAACCCCTCTTTTCATGCCAATACTTTAATATAATTTTACTTTTTTGTCAAATTAAAAAAGATAGTCAACTATCTTTTTAAACTGCTTTATGATAATTATTATCATTTATATTAACATTATCCTTAAGATTGCCTGATACAACCTTAAAATATGAATCAACTTGATTTAACCCAGGATAATCTTTTTGACTCTCCATATATTCGGCATTTGTAACCAACTGACTAGTAAAATTTTCAATTTCTGCTAAAGTTGGGTTTGATTTGCTAAAAGCATCTATTGTCGCTTTTTCAATATCAGCTAGCATACTTTGATTTAGAACATCGTTCATACGATAATTATAATTCATTTGGTTTAAAATATTTTTTATCGTTTCTAAGTCGACACCTCTGTTTTCTAAAGCTGTATATAGAAACTTTTGATCATCATTAAAACGCGTAGCTAAAATGGCATCTAACCCTACCATTGATCCTAATAAATTTACAATTACATATTCATCAGTCATATAAGCCACCTCTATCCTACTAAATTAGTCGCAATTATTTCATCAACACCTTGATTGAAAGCGGCTAAAATGTCTGTCTTTTCATCAATACGATTAGAAATTATCTGCAATAATGCTTTCATCATCGTTTTTTTACCATCGTTTTCCTTTGATAACTTTTCTTCGTTAAATAATAATGCATTATTATTAATATCATACTGGAAAGTATGACTACATAAATATTCACTAACTGGCATAACCTTTAAATCCTTAATCCGTTCTTTAAGTAAAGATAAATCGACATTTTGAAATTGACGGTTAAAAATAATAATTAACTCTAGAAAATTCTGTTTAATTTCATCACTAAGATGCGTATTCAAACTTAAATTATTAACAATCTCATCAATTTGCGTCATAGTATCACCATATTCATTATACCATATTTTTAATTAATTCAAAGAAAAAAATAACTATTAATAGTTATTTTTAAACTGGACTATGTTCCAACAACTTAGTTACTTCAATTTCACTATCACCATTTAGAATGCTGTCAATAACATAATTTTCTATACTATCTTTAATTATTTTATCTAATTGTCTAGCCCCGAATTCCTCGTAATTAGATTTTTTAACAATATCATTAATAATGTTTTTACTATATTTAACCGTAATATCTTTTAATTTATACCTATCCTTTAAATTCTTTAACTTTATTTTAACTAATTCCTCGATATTGTCACTGTTTAAAGTATTAAAGACGACAACATTATCAATTCGGTTAACAAAAGCAATATTAAAATTTTCCTTCAATTTTGACATTACCACTTCATTGTTATCGTTAACAAACCCGATATTAATATCATTAAAACCTAAATTAGAGGTCATAATAATAGTCACATTATCAAAACGTATTTCTTTAGATAATGAATCCTTAATCTTACCTTCATCTAAAATTTGAAATAATAAATTAATAATACTTGGATGAGCCTTTTCAATCTCATCTAAAATTAAAACAGAATATGGCTTATTTCTAATTTCTTCTAAAACATTACGATTATCAGCATAACCAACGTATCCTGGAGGCGCTCCAATAAATTTACTAATTGCATGTCCTTCAGCATACTCACTCATATCTAGTCTTATGACATTATTTTTACCGACTAAATTTTCACCAAATAATTTTGACAACTCAGTTTTACCGACACCTGATGGTCCACAAAACATCATCGAATAACACTTATTTTCCTCACGAAACCCTAGCTTAATTCTTTTAGCAATGTCTAATACTTGATTAATCGCATTTTTTTGACCTATAATTTTGTTTTTAAGATTTTTCTCGATATTTTTAATAATCTTCTTATCATCATTCAATATTTCATAAACGGGTATTTTCGTTTTCATATTAATGACACTGGCCACATCTTCTTTAGTTACCTTTTTCACATTGTCCTTCTTATATAGGCGTAGTTCCAAATTATTGATTTCATCCATCAATATATTTTCTTTTCGTTTATAATTAGATGCATCATCAAATTTATTATCCACAATACATTTGTTTTTTAGTCTTATAACCTCTTGTAATTCTTTATTCAAATCATTATAATGTTTTAAATCTTTACTTTCTTTTAAACTAACTTTAGCACAAACCTCATCCAAAACATCTATAGCTTTATCTGGCTGATTACGATCATAGATATATTTTTCAGATAAATCAATAATCGTATTAATAATGTCGTCATCGACACTGACTAAATGATATCTTTCATAAATACTTTTAATCCTGTATAAAATCTCTTTCACCGTCGCCTTATTTGGAACATCAATCATAATTTTTTGAAAACGTCTTTCCAAAGCACTATCCGGTTCAATAAACTTTTTATACTCACTAATCGTCGTTGCCCCTATACATCTTAGTTTATTACGTGCTAAGGCCGGTTTAAAAATATTTGAAGCATCAATCGCTCCCTCAGCACCACCAGCTCCAACCAAAGTATGAACCTCATCAATAAATAAAATAATATCAGGATTATCTTCAATCTCTTTTAATATTTTACGCATTCGATCTTCAAACTCACCGCGATATTTAGTCCCAGCGACTGCACTAGCCATATCTAAGGCAATAACACGTTTATTCTTTAAATTTAGTGGGACATTACCTGACACAATCAACCGACTAAGCTCTTCGACAATAGCTGTTTTTCCAACCCCCGCTTCGCCAATTAGTAAAGGATTATTCTTAGTCCGTCGTGATAATACTTCTAAGACTCTTTTAATTTCCTTATCACGTCCTACAACCGGATCTAATTCATTATTCATCGCTTTTTTAGTTAGATCAACGCCTAATTCCTCAAGTAATAACTTCTTTTTTTTCTTGCTTTTAGTATTAACTAATTTATAGGAAAAATCATTATATAATTCATCTAAATCAATATTCATACCCAGCATAATACGAACTGCAACGCCCTCACCCTCTTCTAACAAACTAGAAAACAGATGAGCTACTGTCACTTCACCCCCATTATTTTCACGACTATCAATTACTGCTGATTCTAAAATCCTTTTTAAAAGAGGTGTATATAAAAACCATGAACTGGGATTACTCCCCACGCCAATTATTTTAATAATTTCATCCTTTAATAATTTATAATCTAATCCATAATCCTTTAGTTTACTAGCGATATTTTCATCATGATGCAGAATGGATAAAAGTAAGTGTTCACTGCCAACATATGGATGTTTTAATTCATGCATTTCCTTTTTAGCACCAATTAATATTTTTCTTGCTTCTTCTGTAAAATTACCAAACACAATTAACACGCTCCTTTATTATTATTCTATGTATATATTGTTCCAGTATTGTTTTTTTTAAACAACAAAAAAGCACATATAATGTGCTTGCATAAATATATTTCAGAATAACTATTTTCTTAAAACTTTTTTTAAAATCTTTTTTATAATATCTTTACCAAAGATTTCGTCGATAACTCCACTTTTATAAGTACATATAAAATAAGTTAAAGCCCCAATACCAGCAAAAATAATAATATCTATAACTGACCATAAACGGCTAGTAGAAGAAAGTGGTATAAACAGATTTACAATCATTAAGACAACATACATGATTATCACAGAAACAACACTACGACCAATATTATCTAATGATGTTTTATATGATATTTTATATTTTTTACTAATCATCAATAGTAAAAAGACAATACCAATAAATTGTGATAATAAAGTTATAAAGGTTGGTGCATAGTATGCTGGTATTTTAAGATAAGCAAATAAATTCATACATGGAACATTTAGACCGGCTTTAATCAAAAAAGTAACTAACAAAGTAATTATCGTCAAACGTCGACCATTAATTGCCTGAGTAATATTAATTAAAACACTGTAGAAAGAAAATGCTAAAGCTTGAAAGATAAACCACTTAAATATTTCAATACTCAAAGCATCATAGCCATAAAAAGCTACCCAAACAGGATGGGCTAAAAAATGGATACCTAAAGTCATAGGAATAACAATAAAAACTAGCATTTGTAAAGCCTGATTAATTTTCTTACTGACATCATTCATGTCCTTTTTAACAAAGCTACTAGTAATGTTAGGAATTAAACTGATATTTAACCCTAAAGCAATCGAAATAATAATCATATTTAGTTTTGGAGCCCATGATGATATAACCCCAATAGTCGTTTCTGTATCGACTGCATTATATCCTAAATTGGTCATAGCTTTAACAACTGTTAATGTATCAACAAAAGAGTATAACGAATTAATTAAATCGATAGCAATAAACGGCAAAGCATAAAAAACTATCTTCGAAATAATATCCTTAGTTGTTATCTTAGCTTCTTCGCGAGTTATCTTTTCATGCCGTTTTAACTCATGACGATTTTTACGAATTTTATCATAAACATAAAAATATGCAACTATTGCCCCTATCGTCGCAGCAAATACTGCAATACCAACAGCTGTCTCAACACGCAAATGAAAAACCTTCAGTGCCATAAAACTACCGGCAACAATCACAATAACTCTAACTAGCTGTTCTAAAACATTAGCTACACTAGAAGGCGTCATGATTTTATGTCCTTGTAAATAACCCTTAGTCACACTAAGTAACGGAACAATCAGTAAAGCCGTAGAAACAACGCGAATAACAAAAGCAACGCCTTCAATTGTATTTCCACCTTTCATGTCACCAATAATTAAATGCGCAATTTGCGGTGCAAAAAGCATTAACAAAAAGAAGAAAATCAATCCCATTAACATAATGAATTTTGAACCTATTTTATAAGCCTTCTCCTTAGTGTAATAATAGCCTAAAGCATTATATTCACTAACAACCTTACTCATCGCAATAGGAATCCCACTTGTAGATAAACTTAAAAATATCGCATATATCGAATAAGCATAACTATATAAAGTTCCTCCTTGCTTACCGATAATAGCATAGAAAGGAATAACATAGACTAAACCAATGATCTTACAGATAACAATCCCAATCGTCGCAATCATGGCTCCTTCTAAAAATTTATTTTTCTTCATACTACCATCCTTTTTAATTATAAATTATCATAGCCGAAAAACAATAGATTTGTTCTTCTGAAAATACACTCACTGCTACTTCATACTTGATATCAATAACATCGACATCATTGTCTGCTAAAAACTTATTAATTGCCATTTCCAAATCCTTTTCATGACTTTCATCAAAAACTTTCACCTTCATATTATCACCAAATTGAACATATAACAAATTGATGAATAATTATGTCGAATAGAATAAAATAGGGATTAATTCCCTATTTTATTAATATCTCGTAGTACGATCATAGAATGAACTACCATAAGCTGGAAAATTAACCAAATTACGTGGATTAATTAAACCATTAATTACTCCTGACCAACCTTGATATAATCCGTATGATATCGTCAAGTGTAAATGTTGTCCAGTTGAGCAACTATCCCAATATTCTGTACTTGGATTACCACCCATGACAGCAATTTGCGTATCTTTGCTGACGACATCGCCTTTCGAAACCAAAATTCTACGCAAATGCATATAGACACTAGTATAATTAACACCATTAATACTGTGATTGATAAAAATAATGCGACCACCACAACTCCATTGAACAGTATCAGCTACAACACCTTTACCAATTGCATACACCGGAACATTACCACTAGCTGCCATATCGACACCAGAATGGAAATCACAGGTATATTTACCGCCAATTGTATAGCATCTATTACCAAAATTACTACTAATATATGCTGAATTAACCGGACGCCAGAATGATGTTTCTGGAGGTAAAACCGACCTTCCACACACACTAATATCTTCATTATCCTTACATCCTAAATCACTATATAACTTAATAGCGTCTTTTTGTGATTTAATATCATCCTCAATAGATACTTTAATATCTACATATTGTTTCAACTGAGTACCCAATTTAGCCAATTCTTCTTGTTTTTTCTTCTGCGTATCTTGTAATTCCTTCTCCTTGTCAGCTAAATCTTTCTTCTTCTGTTCGTTATCTTTAATCATCTGATTATACTCATCAACTAACTTATCATTATAACTAGTTAACTGTTCAGAAATAGCCATACGATAAATAAAATCCGTAAAATCTTTAGCACCAAAAGCATATTCTAAATAAGCAGACTCTCCATTAGACACTTGAATAAAACTGACAATATCTTTAACTTCTTGTTCCTTTTTCTTAATATCTTCATTAAGTTTAACAATCTCATCGCTCAAATTTTTAACATCTATATTTATTTGCGCTATCTGCTTATCAATAGAATTAATCGTATTCTTAACATTGTTAATCTCTTGTTCAGTTAACTCTTTTTGCTGCTGATTAGCGGCATATTCTTCTTCTAATTTTTTTAGTTCATTTTTCATGTCACCTAACGTCTTAGCACTAACAACATCACTTGGTACAATAAAGCCAGGAATAACAATCGCAACAATTAAAATAATCGATAAGATTTTTTTCATATACCCCACCTCTAATCACGTAATTCTTTTCTTATTTTTTTATAATCCTGACAATAACTGGCAACTAAATTCCAAAAATCTTTAGAATGATCAAAATGAACAAAATGTGATAGTTCATGAATAATAACATAATCTAATTTATCAAGACTATATTCAATCAAACGAGAATTAATTGTTACAGAATCATCTCGCTTATTACAAACACCCCAACGGGTCTTCATTTTTCTAATTTTTAATTTAGGAAGAAAATTAACTTCTTTAAATTCATTTAAATTAGCTATAAAGCGTTCTTCAATAATCCGCTTTATCTCTGCTTTATACCATCTATTTAAAGTATCGCGGTCTTTAACATAGATATGGGAATTATCAAATTCAATTTTATCTAGCGTTGGTACTATAATTATATCATACTTTTGGCCAAGATAAAAAAAATTTTCACTTCGTTTTATTTCTTTTAAACGTTTATTTAACATCTTTTCTAAAGCTACATAATTTTCATCCAATAAATTTTTAATATAACTCTTACTGGTTAAATAATTAGTTGTAACGCTAATAGTTAGATCCTCTTTGATTCTAATATAAGTATTACGATTATTCTTTTTTTCAACTATTACTAGATATTTTTTACCATTAATCTCATAAGTCATCAACATCATCTACCCTATTACATTTTAACAAAAAAAAAGCATTCCTTCAAGGAATACTTAAATAAACATTGCTATTACAATGAATAAAATTACAATAACAATTAAAAGTTTTAGTAAAAATTTCCAAATACCTTTTATCCATTCACCAAAGGAAATATCAAATAATCCTAACCCACCTACTAATAACACACTTGTTGGAGCAATCATCATAACAAGTCCATATATAGATTGGAAAATGATTGCGATAAATGGATATACGGTTGCATCAGTGAAATTAGTAGCTATTGGTGTAGATAATGATCCGATCAATGTTTGGAAATCATTAAAGAAGAAACTTCCAATTCCTGATAAAAGTGTTGCCGTTATTACACTGAAATCTTCAGTTAAACCAATTAACCAATTAGCAATAGTAAACATGATATTAGCACCAGTTGAAGTGCTATACATTGCTGCATAGATAACATTAGCTAATACAGCATAACAAGCAGCTGGTAAAGCTTTCTTAATTCCTTCAACAAAGCCATCGATCATATCATCTAATTTAACTCCATAAATCCAACCGATAATTGGTGTAATAAGTAATAGGAAAATAATTAAATCATATATTCCCCAGTTACCAAAAGAAGTAACACTACCAATAATATTTGCAACTAATGGGTAGCCATTAACTTCTACACCCATAATATCAGAATATAAATCATTAAAGAATGTTGTATTGAATGCTGTAGCCCAATCATACATTGCTAAAACTATAACTATAGCAATAATAACTAGTGAAATAATTAATGGTAAAAAACTTCTCTTTTTAGTATTTTTTACAACGATTTGATCAACAGCCTTAGCACAGGCTTTAGTTGATTTTTTAGTACTAGCTTTCTTAGTCGTTGTCTTTTTGCTAGTAGTTTTTTTACTAGAAGTCTTTTTTGCATCAGTCTTTTTCGTTGACGTTGTTTTAGTCTCAGTTTTAACAACATTAGCTTTTTTAGGAGCTTGTTTAGTTACAACTTTTTCAGTTTTAACTTCTTTTTCAACCATTTTATCTGATTTAGTCGCTACCTCGGCAATAGCTGATTTCTTTTTATTACGTCCAACGACAAATAGAGCATATAAAGCCGTTACAACTAAACAAATAACTACTCTAGGCCAAATATCACTTGTATTTTCTAAACCTAAATATTGACTTGAATAGAAAGTTACAGAGGTACTGTAAACAGAACCAATTTTTCCTATAATAATAGAACCAATTGTAGCCAACATCGCGCTCATCTTATCACAACCAATACCTATAATGATACTAGCAACAAAAGGAACCAATACTAATAAAAATAAATCAAGTCCAGTAACAGCTGACACAACTGTAAAAACAACAGTCATAATTGCTAAAAATCTCGTTTCCTTTCCTTTTAATTTTGCAGATATTTTATCTATCATTGGTAAATAAACATCTGTTTTAGCTAAAACACCATAGAAACCACCAATTAAAGCAAATAAAATTCCATACTGAATTAAATTAGCGATAGCAATTAATGGAGTTCTTGCTAAATCAAAAAAACCTAATGGAGCTGTACCAGCATCGACAAATTCACCACTTGAATAATAACCAGCAGGAATTATCCAAGTCATAATAAGTACAACTAAAAATGTAATACCTAAAACTTTTAATAAATTATGCTTTTTCATATTCTACCTCCCAATATAATTATAGCATTTTTCCATTATTATACAATTGTTTTTTCTAAAATTACCTAAATTTCATATATTTTTCACAATTATTGGTTCCTTCTCTTAGGAAAATGTTATAATAATATTCAAAGGAGCGAGCTTATGACTGATTTTAAATTTTCCGATACTAACAAAAGATACCATACCTTAGATTATTTTTATAAACATAAATTTAATTCCAAAGTCTTCAAGGTTAGTTTAAATGCCGGTTTCAGTTGCCCTAATATCGATGGTACTGTCGGTTATAACGGTTGTATATACTGCTCACGTAGTGGTAGCGGTGAATATGCTGGTAATATTAATGACAATTTAATAGAACAGTTTAACTCAGTTAAACAAATCATGCTAAACAAATGGCCTAATAGTAAATATATCGGTTATTTTCAAGCTCATACCAACACCTACGCTCCCGTTGATATTTTAAAACAAAAATACGAAAGTATTCTTAACTTAGATAAAGTTGTTGGCTTATCGATTGCTACTAGACCAGACGCTATTACCGAAGAATGTTTAAAATATCTCATAGAATTAAATAAAAGAACCTTTCTTACTATCGAACTAGGGTTACAATCTATTCACCCAGAAACAACAAAACTAATTAACCGCTGTCATACACTTTCCTGCTTTGAAGAAATGGTAAAAAAACTTCGTAGATATAACATAAACGTCGTTGTCCATATTATAAATGGTTTACCATACGAAAATAAATCAATGATGTTAGAAACTGTTAAATACTTAAATAATCTTGATATTCAAGGCATTAAAATTCATATGTTACATGTGTTAAAAAATACACCCCTAGCCTTATTGTATAAAAAGAAACCCTTTCATATTTTAACAAAAGAAGAATATGTTGATATCGTCTGTGATCAACTAGAATTGTTAAGACCAGAAATTGTTATTAATCGTATTACAGGTGATCCTAAAGTCTCTGATTTAGTTGAACCAAATTGGTTAATTAAAAAATTTGGTGTATTAAATGAAATTGATAAAGAATTAGTCCGACGAAATTCTTATCAAGGTATTAAAGCAAAAGAATTAGCTTCTACCAAAAGCTAATTCTTTTATATTCTAGGACCTGTTTTATTTACAAACCATGCTCGACTAATATTTACACTACTAGAAGTTGGAGCTGGATTTGGCATATCTATTTTAACTAACAAAGGAATTTTAAAAGCATTCCCAAAAGCAATACAAATTCCTGGTTGTAAAATACGTAAACGCTTAACAATTTCTTCCGTTATATTAGGTACCATCTCTTTAATATACTGCACATCTTTAGGATGTAACATCTTAAAAATCAAAAAATTCGTACATTGTGATAATGTTGTTTCTGATAATTCCGATGGTCTTTGTGATATCAATCCTAACATAACACCATATTTTCGACCTTCCTTGGTAATTCTCTCAAAAATATTATATCCTAATAAATTAACATCACGGTCATTTTGTACATAACGATGAGCCTCTTCCAAAATAATATGAATAGGTAATCTTGCTTTATGATCCATGTTTTTAGAATATTCAAAAAATAAACGTGAGAAAATTTTCGTCAAACTCTTAGCAAAACGATCGTCGACATAGTTAATATTAAAATTAACAATTTGTGCTTTTTTTCCATCAAACGCCGTCATCAAACTACGAATATAATTAGCTTGAGAAATATACTCTGGATAATCAAAATAAACACTATACTCTCCATTAACTAAAGCATGCAAACGAACCTTAAGGGCATTAGTTTCATCGAAAATTTTATCACTCTTTAAAATACCCTCTGAAATCAATGCAAAATCAAATGCATCTTGTAAATCTTTTAGAGTGTAAGGAAAACTACCATCAGGCATCTTAAGTTCTAAGTTATCATCAAGAAAAGATTCCATAAAATTAGTTAGCAATTCCATTTCTCGCAATTTTCCACTAGCATCAATGATTAAACACTGCTTTAAACTTCGTGTATACCCTGGTTGATAAATCGTCGTCTCCAAATTTAATTCTTTAGTATTATAGTAAGATAAGATTGAAAATACTTGATCACGAATTTGAGCTGATGGTCTACCGCTCGCTAGAATATCTAAAATGGCTCGTGCGATAATATCGTTTTTATGTTTAATGACATCTTCTTCTTCTCTTCCAAAAACCGTAACTAATTTCATTGCTTTTTCAATAATTGGTAACTGATTGGGATTCGTCGCCTCTAATAGCAAAGCAATATCATCAACCCCTAATAACCAAATAGGAATTTTTAAAACCTCAGTATCGCTAAAATTAGTATTCGTCGTATAGGCTTTAAAATTGATTTCGGGATGTTGATCGTGTAATTTTTCGAATGCACTATGATACTCACCATAAGCATCAAAAATGAAGATGCTAGCACGATAAGCAATAGCAGTATTCTTATCAAAGATATTTTGCAAAATTCTAGCTACGCTACACGATTTACCACTACCAGTTGATCCAAAAATAGCGAAATGGTTACTGAAGAATGCATTGATATCAACACCAATATCAACACCATCATAAATAGGACTTTTCCCCAAGTATAGATATTTATCTTCAATATAATTTGTCATACCAATAATTAATGGAATTTTTTCTTTAGAGATGAGTTTAACCACCGCTGCAAACGATGGTTTTTTTACAGCTCCAAATACAAAGTTATTATCAATAAGCTCGCCTAATAAATTAATACTGGCAATTCCATTATTAATACCGACAATTTCTCCGACAAAACGATGTTCACCATCTTCCATAACGACATGCAAATTAATTAAGTTCTGTACCTTATCTAGTGCAATATTCAACTTTAATTGAATGATATTTTCTTCAATCGCAATTATCGTTCCTAGCATATTATCATCCCCTAGTCTTCTATTATTCATTATACATGTTTTTAAGATAAAAAAAAAGTGCAAAATCATGCAACTCTTCTTTTTATATCATTATTATCATTTTCATTTGGTTTAAATCCGTATTTTTCAGCAACCTCTGCCAACATTTCTGGCGAAACTAATTCCACTCCACCATTAGCATGTTGAAGATAAATATTACCATCAACACCAGTTACTAATTGTTCAGATGAATTGTCAACAATTAAATCGTGATGTTTTAATTGTTCTCCTTCCAAAACTTTATGTTCATTTAAAGAAAAATAATAATTATCGTAAAATTGACGAGCACTCTCTATTTTAATTAGTCCCTTTTTTGTTTCTAAAAGTTTTTGATATTTTAAACGAACTTTATCATCAGAATAATTAGAATATGTAACTACCTTGCCTAACACTTTCGATCTAATTTTGTGTCCCTCTGCGGCAACCTGTTTTTGATACTCTTCTAACTCAAAAGTTCTATTAACACGATTTTCATATTTTGCTTGCACCTTTTGCAAACGTAAATTGTTAACACTAACCTTTAAATTTTGAGGACTATTTTTAAGCGCATCAATCCTTCGCGTTAACCCAATATACATACGTTGACGTCGTTCAATAGTAACATTTTTTCTAGTCAATATACCATTATAAACTTCTAATTTTTTTCTTTGAATAAGTAAATCAATTTTTTTAAATTTACTATCCGTATTATTTAATTGCTCATTATAAGCATCTATTTGGGAATTATTAGTAATCTTCTGGCGTTCATTAGTTGCAAATTGTTTGTCATTATTTAAAACGCTTTCATTATCCATATATCTAGCTAAGGAATGATTATTATTTTTCAATTGTTCTAAACGTTTTTCTAAAGAAATTTTTAGATTTTGTTTTTTCTCTAATTGTAAATTTTTAATACTTACAAAAGTTCCTACTGTCGCCAAATCAGTTTTAATCGCCTCTATATCTTTAGATAATTCGCTAATTTGTTCAATTAAATATTTTTGTTCTATTTCCTGACTAAGCATGATCTTCCCTATACATACTATCTAAAATTTCTTTAACAACTTCCCACTCATCGTCATCTTCAATCCCCTTCAATACCACTTTATCATTATCATCAACTAAAATAGACACATACATCTTCTGTTCACCACTTTCAACCTTCTCACCAAAAGTATAAAAGACGTACTGTTTATTAAATTCTGGTATTTCAATGACATCGATAACTTCTGCTTCCATTTGTTTACCACTTTCTGTCGTAACCGTGATTTTATCTAACTTATTTTCCATAATTCCTCCCTATATTAATGGCTTCCTAACATAAATATCAATATTAAATTTACTATAAACTATAAATTTTCCTTTTTTCTTAACCGAAATAAATCCTAATCCATTGATAACAATATCACTAGCCTTAGTAATTTCAATTACATATTCTTTAAAATTATCTGTCATCTTATACTCTTTAAAACTTCGATCTACAATCAAAGCATTAGACATATAAAATGTCATATCATTAACATCAGAACACACAAGCGCAATAAAATCTTCAATCATAATTGTTTGTGGTCTTTTTATTTGAAAAGTTAACGGTTTTAAAAAACGTTTTGGAACAATCTTTTTTAGTATATCTAAATTATCAATATTAATTATATTGCCCTGATCGATTAAACCTGGTGTATCAATTATCGTCAGATTATCATTTATTTTAATATCTAAAGTATTTAAAGTCGTAGATGGTAAAATGCTCGTAGTAATTAAACTTTGATTATCTGTATAATTGTTAATAATTTTATTAATCATTGTCGATTTCCCAGCATTAGTATATCCGACAACATAGACATTATTGCTCGTCTTATGTTTGTTAACAGCAATCATCAAATCATCAAAACCCCAATTTTTTTTCGAACTAATCATAACTTTATCAACAAAATCAATATCATAATTATTTAAATACTTCAATAATTTAGTATCATTTAATGATTTAGGTAACAAATCACGTTTCGTTAATACCGCCATTATTTTATTATCAAGATTATCTTTAATCAAACTTAAATTATTAGGTAAATTTAATACGTCTAAAACTAAAATTACCAAAGCATCCGTGTTATTAATACTTTTTAAAATATTTATAAAATCTTTATTACTTTTCGTAACTTGTTTATAATCCCCATAATTCTTTATCCGAAAACATCGTTCGCAAATATCACTTTTAGGAAAATTCTTCTTCTCAATATAGCCATCACCATCAGGATCAATATATTGCAAGACACTACCACAACCTAGACATTTCTTAGTCATAGTAATATCTCCCCTTTGAAAATAGATTACGTTTCATTAATTTTTTAATTATCCTATTTTCTAAGCAACGGTTAAACTTCGTAAAAATCATATCTTTTTTCGTTAAGGGATCCGTTAAAATAGTTGTTATCCCAACACGGTTACCACCAACAATATCCGTTAATATCTGATCCCCGATAATCGCAATTTCACCAACATCATATGGTAATCTATCTATTATCTCTAAAAATTTCTTCTTAAAAGGTTTCCTTGAAGAATAAGAGTATTCAACTTCTAAAATAGCACCAAACGGTTTCAAGCGACGATTTGGACTATTAGAAAAAATCACTACTTTAAAATCTTTCTTTAAATCGTTAAATAGTTTCATTAACTCATCTGTTGGTTCTTTGATATTTGGGAAAACAAGAGTATTATCTAAATCAAATAATAAACAGTTAATACCGTGATCTTTTAACTTGTTATAATCAATATCATAGACACTTTTTAGATACATATCTGGTACATATTTCTCCATAATAACCCTCTTCCCATTTTTATAATATAATTTTACCATATAAAAAAAGGGTTTTCAAATTATTTATATTTACTTGACACAAATAATTTGAAATTTCCTCTTTTAATGATCCCGTTGTTCTAAATAAACAATAAAACCTTTTAAAATATCTTGATAATTTTTCTCAATAAAAGACAAACTCTCTAACTTATGTCGGGCTACTTTAAACAATCTATCCATCATATTATTAGCATAATCTAAAGCTCCGCTTTCTTTAAATATACTTTTAACAATTTCAATATCTTCATCCTTTAAATTATCTTGACCGTAATATTTTTGTAATGACGTTAGATAAGTTGGACAATTCTCATATACATATGAGTACATTATCGTTTGTTTAAACTCACTAATATCTGACGCAGTTTTTTCTGCTTTAACTTTATTACTGTAAATTCCTAATATATCATCTTTAATTTGAAAAGCAACTCCTAAACCATATGCAAAATCTTCCATTGCCTCTACTTGTTCATGATTAGCACCACCTAAAATCATTCCAACACCTATTGGTCCCACCACCGAATACCATGAAGTTTTAAGACGATATATTTCCATAACATACTTTTCTAAAGTTGTATCGTCAAAATAGTTATACTTTAAAAGATGTGGTAAAACAACATCTAAGGTCTCACCTCTAATAGTATTAATAATAATGTCGTTAAAATACTTTAACAAAGTTTTATTATCATGATAGTATTCAATTAAAATTTCATTTGCCTTATAAAATCCTAAATCGCCAGCGCAAATAGCTAAACTAACACCTAAATGTTTTGCTTGCTCATACTTTTCCATATAACGCGCTACAATTGTTTTTTTACCTCTACGCTTACTAGCGTTATCAATAATATCATCGTGAATCAATACCGAAGTTTGAAACAACTCAAAAGCGAGAGCTAAAGGAATCGCCTCATCATAACTATCCTGTTTCATTAGCAAATAACCTAAAATAATTAAAAATCCCCGAATAAATTTACCATCACTATTTAAGTCGATAAAACAGTCTAATAAGGCTTTAATATAATGATTATCTTCACACCCTAAATTGGTATTGTAATCACGCATTTCAAAGCTCAAGCGATTTTTTACATCGGTATATAAAATTAAAAACTTAACTAACTCATAACAACTAGTTATAAGCTCTTGATTATCAGAACCAATAACTACTACTTCATCGTCTTTTAAAGATAACAATGTAACTAAGTCTGTCCACTCATCAATTTTCAAATAGTTTTCAACATTTGTTTCTAACCAACTAACTTGGTTACCTTCTTTTTTTATAAAATACATCCTATCACCAATACTATTATATCGAAAATAGGACTTATTAACAATAAAAAGCGATAAAAATCGCTTTTTAAGATAGTTGCATATAAAAGGAGTTTACCACAATATTAATACTTATTAGTTCACAGTTAAACTACAATCGGTACTATGTAGTCTGTAAATAGATATATATTGGTAACACATATATATCCACTAATATTATAGCTCACAATCTATTTTTTATTGCTAGTAATTTTTTCCTTTTCATAGACACCAGAATTAATCGCAATACCAATTACTAAAATATATGAAATAATATATACCCACATCATTAAAATAATAATATTAGCTAAACTACCATAAAACAAATCATAATGAGAAAAATTATTTATATAAAACGAATATATCAATGTAACAATAGTCCAACAAATAGTAGTAAAACCAGCGCCTTTATTGACATGTGAACTTGGTAACTGCTTGTCCGGTGCCATCGTATATAAAAGTTTGATACATAGAAAAATAAGTAAAAACGCCGTTGGCCACTTAAATAATAAATAAATATTGTATATTTGCGGACCAATGTCTTCAAATAAACCAACCGCTAATAATGATTTAATAATTGTATTACCAAAAGCTAAACCCACAACCATAATAACAAATACAATCATTAATATTATCGTCATAAAAATAGCTTTTAAACGTGTTTGCAAATAATCTTTTCCTTTTATGTTATATAAAGTATCCGCCGCTACAATAATTGAATGTGGACCATTTGAAGCCAAGAAAAAACCAATCATTAGAGTTAAAACTACATTAGTTGTTATTTGACCATTAATGTAAGGTTCTAAAATATTAACAACTTGAATAGGCAAAATCTGGCTAGCAAACTCTAAAATAGCATCAAAAGAAATCATAAATAGTGACATAAACATTCCTAAAATTGTAATAATAGGAAAAATTGACAAGATTAAAAAGAAAGCTATCTGTCCGGGTAAGATTCTCATTTCTTGCCGACTAACAATCTGAATTAGTTTAATTAACAGTCTTTTTATATCTTGAAAAAACTTTTTAATTTTTTCCATAAACACTCCTTTTAAGAAAAAAGCAAAGTAAACTTTGCTTAATTATTATTTAATTCTTGCTTGTTATTACGCATATCAAGGGTTGCCTCATTAACAGCATCATCAATCGTCTTAATTGCATCATTAATAATACTATAACCGATAGCAGCACCAAATCCATGAGCAATCGTCTTCAATTCTTTATTTAATTTTTTAATATAAGCAATAATATGTTTCTCATCATAACCAACAGTATAAATTAAAAATTCATTTCCATTAGTACGTACAATCTCTGAGTTTTCAATTTGTGTCTTAATTAAAACATTAGCGGCTTCCTTAATAACATTATCACCTTCACTATGACCATAATTGTCATTAATGTAAGCAACATTATTCAAATCGACAATGATAATACCCTGTGGATATACTTCGCTAGCATCCCACTTTTCAATATTGTCATTTAAATAATTACGATTTTTTAAGGAAGTTAACATATCGATATATTTTAATTTTTCCTCTTTCGATAAAGTCGATTTATGTTCACGAGGTTTAAAAATACGTTTTAAAATTCCTAGTACTAAAGATATTATACCCATAATAGCTAATAAATAAACTACAATATTTTTAATTAAATTAAAATTATTCTCACGAATCATAACATCAATATAACCATCATTAATTAATTCAGATTGGTTAATAAAAGATAAATAAAAATCAAAAAATTGACTGAATACCTTATTAGCTTTAATATCTCTAATCGTATATTTATATCCATTCTCTAAAGTAATTTCACTATCGACCTTAAACTCTTTTAAACTGTTACGAACAAAATAATTATAGGTTTCACTATCAACCACCAAAACACTATCATCTTTAACATTTTTCAAAAGCGCATTAATAGTATTATAACCCTTGAACTTAATTTTATTATCATTAAGTAACTGCGACATAACAGTGTTGTTTAGGGTTAATACAGAATGATTATTCAATTCGCTTAAAGATAATACTAAATTATCATTATCGATTTTAGATAAAATAACGACTTGATTGTCACCAAAATTAGTTGTTTGATAAACATCCGTTTTAAACTTTTGTACTCCTGTCATATCATAAAAGAAATCGACGTCATTACTATTAAAAGCATTTAATAGTTTACTAAAATTACTATATTCCTTATAAGTGATTTCAATATTAGTCATTTTAGCAAATTTTTTGATTACCGCATTATTAATACCAGATAATTTCCCTCGCAATAGCGTATCAAATGGCGCATTATTAACAAAACCATAAACATAACGTTTACTACGGAAATTAACACGATCTTTCTCTGCTGTTTGACTAAACGTAAAATAATTATTGACTAAATTTTCACCAAACAGGACTTCAGCATTTTCACGATGCCATTTTTTAAAATATTTTTTAATAATCGTATTTAGTTTTTTGTTATCCCCTAAACGAATAACATATTTATCACTAATACTATTAATCGTATAATTAATATTTAAATTATTGGCAATAATTTTATCCATTGTAAATAACTTTGGTACCGCAATCGCATTCACATCACCACTTTTAACAGCGACAAATAATTCATCATAACTATTAAAAGCCTTATATACTAAATTATAAGATCCATTTAAAGCGTTATTAACCTTATCTAAATCATCTTTTAATGTACCTACTACTAAATTATTGATTTCACTCACACGCATATAATTAATGCGCTCCCCACTGATAATTGCATAATTATCCTCGTGTAACAACAAATCATTACTCTCTAGTTTATCGACAACGATAAAACCATTTTCAACCTTATCGCTATCATTAATAGAAGACTTATTAAACTCAATGTTAGTATCATTTTTAAAATCATCAAGAAAATCAAAAATAATACCATTACCATTATAACTATATATTGGAACATCATTAGTGATTGTGAAATCGATAACTTTATTTTTATTGTTTTCAATCCACTGTTTTTCTAAAATTGTCAAAGTAGTATTTTTATCAGGTCGATTTAAATAATAAACAATTCCCCCGATTAAACTTAACAATATGACAACTAGAATCGCTAATATAATTTTCTTATTTTTCATAATTTCACCTTATACATCTACTTCGTCCAAGCAATTTCATCACGAGTTTTATGTTTATATCCAATAACTGGATAAGTGTCACTATCCTCACTGGTTATAAGAAAAACTTGGATATCATAATTATCTTTTTCATTCTTATCTAGGCCATTTAAAATAGTAGTACCTGTTTTTTTAGCATTTTCTAAAGAAGTATCCTTATTAACTGTTATAACAAAATTCATAATTTTACCCTTTAAATCATAAGTAATGTCACTTGCATAATCTAATGCCTTAACCTCTTTCTTAATTGCGTCAATCTTTTTAGAGTCAATTTTATGTTCCTTAACATCGTCTAAACGATCACCATATAAACTCTTGCGATAATCAGGCGCAACTAAACTAATAATCCCCATTAAAGCAATTAAAACAACCAAAACAATTCCAATAATTATAATTACCTTTTTATGTTTTTTAAAAAAAACTTTCATTCAAGTCACCTCATCTATCATTGATTATACTATATCTATCTTTTTTTTTCAAATATATAAATAGTACTTTACAAATAAATTATATGTTAATAAAATTAATTCTTTAAAATCATTATTTTACAGTCGCCATTTTCCTTGTTAGCTACAGCCTTGACATCGTTATTCTCTCTAATCAAAGTTTTTACCTTCAAATATTTAGGAAAAGAATTATTCATCTCATCATTAACAATTTGACTAATCATCATTAAATCACTTAAATTAAGATAACTATTATTAACATCAATTTCTACTTCTGAAGCCTGATTATCCACATATAAAACTGTTCCCGAAATATAAGCTTCATCATTAATTGCCTTCACTTTATTTTCCAAAGATACAATAATGTTATACAAAGCATTATCGTTACTCATAACTACATCTGATTTTAAATATTCATATTTATAATTAACAGCTTTAAAGTTAATACTATTTCGCGATGTAATTCCCACATAGCGAAAACTTCCCGGTAAAACATCATTAGGTTTTGACTCAATATATAAAGCGATCAAAAATTTATTTTTCGACAGCTTTTTATCATTAATTAAATAATCAAGTAGTTTTTTACTGGCTTGCTTTCCGTATTCAATCAACGTATTTTCATTAACTGTTTTATATAGATATGCTCCATATTCATTAGTATATTCCTGATAAGGATTTAAAACAATTCCTAAAGATATTCCTTTAAGCTTGCCATCGGCATCCAAATAATTTTGTTCGTGAATATAAGATATATAAGTAGGTTTTAACTTAACACCATCAATTTTAATTTCTTCAATGTCATTCAACATATCTCGGCTAAGTAATTTTTTTAAATCTTTTTCTTTCAAATATTGACCAGCTTGATAATAACTATTACTAACCTTAAAATACTTCATCGATAAATTCATTAGCCATTTTTCAATCTCATCTAAATCGTAATTATTATAAACGCCTGTAATACTATAATTATTTCCAACTCCCTTTTTGTAAGGACTAGCAATTTCATAATAATCTTCAGAAATTTGTAATTTTTTTACATCTTGATCAGGTTCATTACTACTACAGCCAACCAATAATAAACTTAACAATAAAATTAAACTTAACTTCCTCATACAAACACCAACCTACATTAATATGATTATAACACGAAGAAAAAAAGATATAAATATTTTTTATATCTTTTAATATTTTCTATAAGTTTTAACTAGCGTTTTACTTTTGTTCGGTACAATTATTCGGCAGGCTACATTATTATAACTATCAGCATAAAAATCAAAATTTTGATCAACTAAAGTATTAATAAACTCTAATAGTAGCTGTTCCTTCTGTTTAAAAAATCTACTACTCTGATGCCCATAACATCCAATCATAAATGGTATGCTATGATTTATTGATAAACTGTTGACACGAGTTAGCTTACACCTTTGAACATTCATATTTTCACTTTCATAAGACTGCATCAACAATAATTTAGTATTTTTGATATCCTTTTCTAAATAATGCATATTGCGCTGATAGACTCTATTAGAGCCTAAATCACTAGAACCGTTATCACCAACAAAGTTACTGTAATTAATCGAACTCAAATTTTCTGATGTTATAAATTCAGAACATGATAACACCGGTTTGCTACCAACTTCCATAACTTCACCAATAACTTCATATTTAGAATTCAAAATTTCAGCAATTAATTTTTCATAATTCATCGCATCCATTATCGTTTCTGAAAGCCAATTTCGGAATTCATCACTATGTGATACAACATTATTAGCTATATTATTTAACCCTCTTACTTTTTTATATTCACTAACCAAAGCATTTAATTCTGATTTTACATTCATTCTTTCGCTCTCCTTTTGGTAAGATGTATTATATCATATTACAACTTATTTGCAAACATTATCTAAAAAAACACATTTTTAAAACGTGCTTTTTAATTCATACTATCAAAATCATATTTACTACCCAAAGTTAAATTAATAGTTGTACCTGTATCAACAGTCTCACCAGCTTTAAGAGATTGACTAGTGACAAAGCCATATCCCTCTACATTATATTTAAGATTTAATAACTTAAACAACGCTACCGCATCCTGCCTTGCCCAACCAATAATATTTGGCATTTTCACATTACTATCATTAGTCATCAAAATAACTTTATCTCCAGAAATCAAAGTTACACCTTTATTTGGATATTGATTAATAACCTTATCACCATCGCCTAAAGTAATTACATTAATACCATTAGCTGTAAGTTTGCTTTTAACTTCACTAGTACTTTTACTTATGTAAGATTCCAAAGTAGTTTTAGTCAATGACTTATTCTTATTAATTTCACTAAACATTCCACGATATTTAGCAATACTAGCCATTAAGGATTTACTAGCAATAGATAAAGCCGTACTAGTTCCATATTTTGGTTTTTTCATAGCCGCGTAAATAATAATCTCTGGATTGTCTTTAGGATACATCCCGGCAAATGAGAAAACATAGTCGTTATCTCCGGTCAAATATTTACCAGCCTTGTTATCAAAAATCTGTGATGTACCCGTTTTACCAATAATATCAAAACCTTCAATATTGTAAGAACGTCCCGTCGTGCCAGCATCAGTTCCATGAATAACATTATACATCAAATCCTTTATCTTAGAAATTGTTGCTGTACTAACTAATTGCTCACTTTTAGTTACTTTTCGTTCATAAGTAACCTCATTAGTATTAGGATTAACAATCTTCTTAACAATATGTGGTCTTAACATTTTACCTTCATTAGCAATAATGGTTAAAGCCTGTAGCTGTTGCAAGGCTGTCGTCGTAATACCTTGACCAAAAGCAGCTGATGCTACTTCAATTGGATAATTGAAATTAATACTACCTGATAATTCGTTGGATAATTCAATTCCCGTCTTTTTACCAAAGCCAAACTTGGTTAAACAATCACGCAAATCCGCTTTATTAATAAACTTTTGCATCATATAACTAACGCCGACGTTACTCGAATACTCATACCCCTTATCAAATGTTATCGTTCCCCAACCTTCACGGTTCCAATCCTTAACGGTATCATCACCAATTTTTATTTCACCTGATTTAAAAGTCTCACTACCATTATAAGTTCCTTTCTCAATCGCACACATATAAGTGTACGTTTTCATTGTCGAACCTGGTTCATAAGACAAGCTGATTAATGGATTTTCATAACTTGTAATATCACGTGTATTAGGATCAAAAGATGGTGAAGTTGAACTAGCTAAAATATCACCAGTTTTCGCATCCATAACCGTTAAAATCATCCATTCAGGATTATACTCTTTCGTAACTTCTTTTAATGATGCTTCTGCAAAACGTTGAATACTAGAATCAATCGTCAAGTAAATATTACTACCATCTACCGCTTCGACCGTCGTCTCCTTAGTATCGGGAATTTTATAACCAAAACGGTCTTTCTGATATATTGTATAACCATTACTACCTTTTAAAAACTTATCGTAATGTGATTCAATTCCCAATTCACCAACTAAATCTTCACTTTTCACTTCTTTACCATCAACTTCTGTTGTAACCTCATTTTTTTTCGCATAACCGATAATATATGAAGCAAAATCACCATTTGGATAATAACGTTTATAGTTTTCTACAAAAGCGATACCTGGTAAATTCAATGCCTCAATCTCTTCCTTTTTTAATTCTGTAATTCCACGTCCACCAGGTCCTAATTCAACCTGATATGAAGTCTTATTAAGTAAAGTTTCAATATAATCAGCTGACATATCTAATAAAGGCGCTAATGCCTCAGCTGTCTTACGTTTATCAACCACATGCAATGGTGTTTTCGAAGAACCCGTACGCGTATCACTTAAATAGGCAATAACCGTATAAGAATTGACATTTTGGGCTAAAACAGAACCACTACTATCAAAAATTGTTCCTCGTGTGGCGTATAAAGTCTTTTCTACGGTATTACGATTAGCAGCAAACTGATCCATATTAATACCATATATATTAGGCGATAAAGCTAAATAACATAACTGCAAAAATAAAATAAGCATACAAAAAAGAAATACTTTAAAAACAAATTTCGGAAAATTCCAAGTTTGATTTAAATTATTTCTTCCTCTCACGATAACACCTCTTTTATTGTTCAATAACAATTATATTATCATTATTATACGCTAATCCCATATCTTTAACAACATCTTTAATTTTATCGAACGCTGTTAATTCACTAACCTTCATTGCCAAACTTTCATTCTTTTTAGCTTGACCGTCAAGTTCATATTTTAACTTTTCGACACTCATATTTAAATTACCAACACTAGCACCGCAAAACACTTGAACAACAAACGTAAAGATAAAGCTTAAAAAAGCTCCTACGTATAATAACTTTTCTCCTTTACTAAAATTCATAACCCGTTTTCTTCTTGCCATACTAGCATCCCCTTATCATTTTTATTTCATCTTATCTTTTCTATAACTCGAAGTCGTGCACTACGCGAACGATTATTGCCTAATATTTCACTGTCACTTGGACTAATATTTCCAACAACCCTATACTTTGGCTGATATTCTAAAGGCACTACCGGTAACTTAGCTAAATTTTTATCTAACTTACTTACTTCATTAAAAATATTCTTACAAATTCGATCCTCTAAAGAATGAAAAGTAATAACGCAGATGCGTCCACCAACCTCAATCAAATCTAAAGCTTGTCTAAGCGCTGATGTAAAAACATTAAGTTCATCATTAACTTCAATTCTAATTGCTTGAAATACTTTACGTGCCGGATGATGATCACGACGATATTTAATTGGCACAGAATTTTTAATAATATCAACCAATTCTAAAGTTGTTACAATCTCTTTTTCTTCACGAGCAGCAATAATCCCTTTTGCAATACTACTGGCATATTTTTCTTCACCATAGTCACGGAAAATTCGCACCAAAGAAATGTAATCATAACTGTTGACAATGTCTTTAGCACTGATTTGTCTATCTTTATCCATTCGCATATCTAAAACCGCATCCTGATGAAAACTAAAACCACGTTCAGCTTCATCTAATTGTGGGCTAGATACGCCAAGGTCAAATAAGATACCATCAATCTTCGTAATTTCTCTCCTATTTAACTCATCTTTTAAATTAACAAAATTACTTTTGATAATTTCAAAATTAGAACCAATCTTTTGTAATCGCTCGCGACTGCTAGCAATCGCCATTTCATCTTGATCAAAAGCGTACAAAAAACCTTTTGGAATCCGTTTTAAAATTTCACTACTATGTCCGGCGTATCCTAAAGTACAATCGACAATAATACTATCGTCACTTAACTTTAAATTTTCAATACTTTCATTTAATAAAACACTTTTATGCATGCTACAAATTTATATTACTAGCAAATAAATTGTCAGCAATATCAGATAAATTATCCTCATTCTCCATTATAAAAGTATCCCAACTATCCTTGCCCCAAACTTCCAAATGGTCATTAACGCCGATAATAACACAATCTTTAATTAAGCGAGCATATTTGATTAGTGGCATGGAAATATTAATTCTTCCTTGCTTATCAAAACCACACTCTGTAGCTCCCGATAAGAAGAAACGCATAAAGTTACGGGCATCTTTAGTATTAGGTAATTCTTTATATTTAGCGATGATATTATTCCACTCATTTTTCGGATAGACAAATAAACAATTATCTAAACCTCTAGTAACGATAAAACTCTCACCTAATTCATAACGAACTTTTGAGGGAATAGTTAATCTACCTTTATCATCAATGGTATGATGATATTCACCCATCAACATAAAATCACCCACTTTTACCCACTTATTTCCACTGTCAACCACTATTTTACAGTATTATGGTCATTTTGTAAATAGCTTTCAAGCATTTTTTTATGGTTTTAATCATTAAAAACATTAAAAAAGAGATTCACATCTCTTTTTTAATACAAGCAAGCACCTAATATGATTGCTAGTAAAATATATAACACGATTAAAATGATATAGCCACTGCCACAATTATGACTTGTAGTAGTGTTGCTACACTCTTTATTGCAAGACATATATTACACCTCCTGTCTCTAAAGGCTTAAATGTAAGCCCCAAGTATGATGATTAAAAGAATAAATAATACTAAAACGATTGCAGCGCCTGATACTCCACATGTGTTATTACACATAACATCATTCCTCCTTTTTCTCTTTTCACATTATTTTATGGAAATTTAGCATATATGTGATTACTTATCTTTAAAATATTGTATTTTTTTACTAATTTTGTTATTATATTAATTGTATTAGTTGAATAATTGAAAGGATGATTTTATGAAAAAAAAGATATTAATACTTAGTATTTGTCTATGTGCCCTTCTAACGGGTTGTGGAAAAAGTGCTAAACTAAAAAATGGTGAAGAAGTGGTAGCTACCTTAGATGGTAAAACAATTACAGCTAATGATCTATACAAAGAGCTTAAAAACCAAGGTGGCGAAACAGTTTTAATCAATATGGTTGATGCTTTTATCGTCGATAAGGAAATCGAAGACGATAGTGACGCTACAGAATATGCAAAAAGTTATTTAAGTCAACTAAAAACTTACTATGAAAACCAAGGCCAAGATTTTTCAAGTGTCATCTCTAGTTATGGATTTGCAAATGAAAAAGCCTTGTTAAACAGCTTAATTACCGATTATAAAAAACAAAAAGTTGTCGAAAAGTATATCGCCAAAGAGTTAACTGATGACGAAATTAATGCTTATTATGAAAAAGAAATTTTCGGAGCACAAACAGTAAAACATATCTTAATTAAACCTGAAACAAAAAATGATATGAGCGATGAAGAAATAACCGAAGCTGAAGCTGAAGCCTTAAAAGAAGCCAAAGACATCATTAAAAAATTAGATAAAGGTGAAAAGTTTGAAGATTTAGCTAAAAAATATAGTGATGACGAGGGAACTAAAGAAGATGGTGGTTTATTTGCTGACTTTACTAAAGATGGTGTAGATACTGACTTCTGGGAAGCATCTTATAAACTTAAAGATGGCAAATATACTAATGAGCCTGTGAAATCAGCCTATGGCTATCATATTATTTTAAAAGTAAGTTCAAGTGAAAAACCAAAGCTTGATGAAGTCCTTGATGATATTAAAGATGCTTTAGTTCAAGAAAAAATATCTAATGAAGAAGATATTCAAACTAAAACTTGGATTAAAATTAGAAAAGCTTATAATTTAGAAATAAGTGATTCTGATATTAATAAAACTTATAAAAACAATACTAAATAGATATTTCTTTGAAATATCTTTTTTATTTATTTAAACTATGCTAAAATTATAATGGTGATATTTATGATAGATAATAATAAAATTGATAAAAATATATTTCGTGAATACGATATTAGAGGTGTCTATCCTTCACAAATAAACGAAGACATCGCCTATCTAGTCGGTCGTAGTTATGGATCTTATATCCAAGAAAAATTACAAAAAAACAAATGTGTCATTGGTCATGATAATCGTTACTCTTCAGAAGCATTATCTGAAAACTTAATAAAAGGATTAAATGATAGTGGTTGTGATGTTATCAACTGTGGATTAGTAACTACTCCTATGTATTACTACGCTTGTATTAAAACAAATGTCATTATTGGAATCATGATTACTGCTAGTCATAATCCTAAAGATGACAATGGTTTTAAATTTTCTTTTGATAACCTAGGAAACGCCCGCGGACAAATGGTCTATGATTTCAGAGACTACACCCTAAGGCAACAATTTTTATCAGGCCATGGTCAAACCGAAAATATTAATATTCTTCCTGAATATAAAAAAGCTATTGTTAACGGTATCAAAATGGGTAAAAAAAGATTAAAAGTTGTAATTGATTGTGCCAATGGTACTACTAGTCTATTTGCTAAAGAAATAAACAGTTTATTCCCTAACTTAGATATAACAATGTTATTTGATCATAGTGACTCTAGTTTTCCAAACCATCACCCAGACCCAACAGTCAAAGAAAATATGACCTCTCTAATTGACAAAGTCTTAGAGATCGGTGCTGATATTGGAATTGGATATGATGGTGATGGCGATCGTATTGGTGTAGTCGATAATCAGGGAAACATCATCGAAGCAGATAAATTAATGATTATCATTATTCGTTCATTATTTGATAAAGTAGACAATAAAACTTTCTTATACGATGTTAAATGTTCTAAATCGTTAGAAGATGTAATTAAACAGTTAGGCGGAAATCCTTTCTGTTATCGAACCGGTAATTCTTATACCAGGGCTAAAGTAAATGAAGATCATCTAGCCTTCGGTGGAGAATTATCCGGTCATATATACTTTAACAATAGTGATTGGCCTTGTATCGATTCTGGTATTTATAATGGTCTTAAAATTATGGAATTACTAAGTAATTGTCAAGAATCATTATACGACTTAACTAAAACCATTCCAAAATACTTTAATACTCCTGAAATAAAAATACCTGTTTCAGATAATATAAAATTTACAATTGTTGATAAAGTTATTACATACTGTCAAGATAAACAATATAACATTTTAACTATCGATGGTGTCAGAGTTACTTTCGATGATGGTTGGGCTTTAGTCCGTGCTAGTAATACTGGTCCTAATTTGACGGTTCGTTTTGAAGCGACTACAATTGAGCGATTAAATGAAATCCAACATGAGTTTACTACCATCATTAATAATCTATTAAAAAACAACGATTAATCGTTGTTTTTCATTGTCTCTAACGCCAAAATAATCATATCATTGAAAGCTTTTTCTCGCTCTTCGATACTAGTATCCGCCCCTGTCTTTAAATTATTTGAAATAGTTAATAAACAAGCTGCTTCTTTACCGAGGATTTTAGCCGTATGAAATAAAGCAAATCCCTCCATTTCGGCAGCTAAACACTTATGTTCTTGATATAAATAATCAATATCCATATTTTCAAATAGGACATCGCTAGAATAGATACGTCCACGATGATATTTAATATTTAACCGCCGAGCGTTTTGTTCTAACTGATCCGTCAAATTAGAACTTGCAGCAATGATATCAGCTGTATATTCGCTTTGAACTTTAGCAAAGCTACTTTTAGAATAACTGTCATCAGCAATGATAACATCATATAAATTTAAACTATCACTTAAAGCACCAGCTGTACCTACGCGAATAATCTTGTCGACATTAAAAAATTTATATAATTCATATGCATAGATTCCGATACTTGGCATACCCATACCGGACCCCATAACAGAAATTTTAAATCCTTTATAATATCCAGTATAACCTAACATATTACGAACACTCGTAACTAACTTCACATCATCTAAAAAAGTTTCAGCAATATATTTAGCCCGTAAAGGATCTCCGGGCATCAAAACTACTTTAGCAAAATCACCTTTCTCAGCATTAATATGTACCGATTTTTCCATCATATATTTTCCTCCATTATCTGTTCAATTTCTTCTTTTAAAAACCCCTTCTGACGTAATTTGATTATAACACGAAAATTCAAGTCTGAACCTTGATATTTTTTGGCTAACTTAGAGTATATCTTCTGATACTCTTTTTTTAGAATATCTTCATTGTCTAGTAGTTGGAAGTTGTTTAATTGTTCACAGATGTCCTCCCTACTATAACCATTATTTACTAAATCATTGATTATTTTCTTTTCTAATTGATATTTAGATAATTTATGATTACTAGTTATTTTCTTAACAATATACTTGTTTATTTTATCCAGTAAAAGCTCATGATCGATATCTTTTAAATAACAGTCGATTATCTCTTCGGCAATATCGTGATTCAAAAGTTCACGCTTTATCTTATTAGGACCAATATTAGATAAATGCATTTTATCATTAATATACGCTTTAACATATAATTCATCATTTAACAAACCAATATCCGTAAGTTTATCAACAATTGCCGTTTGTTCACTATTGCTTAATTCAAATTTTTCTAAATAACAATACATTTCCTTTTTACTACGCATCTTAGTATTTAAATATTTTAAAGCTTTGTTATAGTAATTATAATAATTATTTTCATTATTAATTTTCGTTACTGTTTCTTTGTCAATGTGTTTATGGTATAAAAGATTATTTTTTAAAATTACTTCATCATATACTTCAAAAACTTCACCATTATCACATAACAATTTATACTTACCATTTTTTAATTTTTTTATTTTTAGAATATTCATTGTCCACCTCAACTTATTATAAGTATAGCAAACATTTGTTCATTAAACAACAAAAAAATTGAATATACATTCAATTTATTCGTTTACATTCATCAAATCACAAGCTATTTCTTCTAAAGCACGACCAATGTCTTTAGCAGAATTATACTCTTCAACTTTCATTTGATAGTTTTTTGTTTCTTGCATTTCTTTAGCTCGTTTAGATACTAAATTAACTAACAAATATTTTGAACCAATTTTATTCAATAACTTATCAATTGATGGATATATCATGACTATCACTCCTCAATATAAGCATAGCTTAAAATGGTAAAACAATGCAAGTAATATTGCTTTTTTTGACAAATGTTTACACTAACCAATAACTTCTAAAATTAAATCATCAGTTTTAGCACTCTCCATACCAATCTCAACACAATTCAAGAAATCACTTATATTGATATTTTTATCACCAACATAAACTTTCATAATCTCCTCATTTTCAGTAATATATTCGCCTTCCTTGCGTTTGATGATAACACCAACACTAGCATCAATTTTATCTTCAATTTGATTACGACCTGCCCCTAACTCTTTAACTAACATACCAATTTTTTCAGTGTCAATATTTCTAATAAAACCGGTCTTAGTCGTTTTAATCGAAACCGACTTTGTTGATACCTTCAACGTATCAAGATTACCACCTTGATACGCAATCATCTCCTTAAATTTATTCAAAGCATCTTTATTATCAATCTTTTCTTTAACTAATTTTTTAGCTTCCTCAACTGATATACTTTTACCTAAAGAAACCATAGATACGGCTAAATAAAAGACTAAAGCACTAAAATCAGCAGGACCCTCTCCATTTAAAAAATCAATACATTCTAACACTTCTAAACCGTTGCCGATAGCATAACCTAATTGTTGATTCATATTAGTAAGGACACATAACACTTCCCGATTGAAATGTTTACCAATTTTAATCATCAACTGAGCTAACCTTCTCGCATCATCGATATTTTTCAAGAAAGCTCCTTCACCAACCTTAACATCGATAACAATCTTGTCAGCTCCACTAGCGATCTTTTTACTCATAATACTAGACGCAATTAAAGGAATTGAATTCGTTGTGCCAGTTACATCACGTAAAGCATAGATTTTCTTGTCAGCTGGAACTAAATTGCCAGTTTGACTAGCAATTGCTACACCTATTTGATTAACCTGTTTAACAAATTCTGCCTGACTTAAATTAGTCTTAAATCCACTAATAGATTCCAACTTATCAATAGTCCCGCCAGTATACCCTAAACCACGTCCACTCATCTTAGCTACTTTTAAACCACAAGCAGCTACTAAGGGTGCTAAAGCAATAGTTGTCTTATCACCAACACCACCCGTTGAATGTTTATCAACCTTAATACCTTCTATAGAACTCAAATCAATTATTTCACCACTATTAATCATTGCTTCAGTTAAAAACAAAGTCTCATCATCGGTCATCCCATTAATACATATTGCCATTAATAGAGAACTCATTTGATAATCTTTAATTGTCTCATCTAAAAAGTGTTCTACTACATAATTAATTTCTAATTGACTTAATTCTTCTTGTTTTCTTTTTTTATCAATTATTTCAAGAATATTCATATAATCACCTATCTTCATCATCTTAAATTATATCACAACAAATAAAAAAAGTACGATAAAATCATACTTTCTTATCGCAATTTACGACTTATTAACTCAAAACCTCTTTTAGGATCTTCACTTAATAAATTATATAAATGATTATATTTTTTTAATTCATGAATTATATTTAAATCTTGCTTTGACATTTTTACTGTATATGGTTCCTCATTTTCAGCAATTACTGTTACATCACGCCCCAAAATATAATCAGGGGTTAAGTCTAATATTTCCACTAATTGTAAAAAATTTTCTAAAGTTGGAATCCTTGTACCAGTTTCATAACCACAAATGGATACCTTAGAAACTCCTAACATATCACCCAACTGTTGCTGAGACAAACCTTTAGTTTTACGCGCTTCTTTAATTCGATTACCGATAATCATTTTATCGCCTCCTAGGTTATCTATTTGTTAATACAATTATAACAACAAATTTTATTCACAACATAAAATTAACTTTAAAGTAACTTTTTACTTGTAATTACTTACTAGTTAATTTATAATATAATTGGGATGGTGATGTATGAATAAGCTAAAAGAACTTCGCAAAAAAGAAGGATATACCTTACAACAAATGGGAGATATGTTAAATATAAGTAAAATATATTACTGGCAATTAGAAAATAACAAACGTCGTTTATATTATGAAATGGCTGTTAAAATTGCCAAAATATTTAACAAGAAACCCGATACTGTTTTTTATGAAGAATTAGCAAAAAAGATTCAACAACAATGAATCTTTTTATTTATATTATTTACTATGCTATTCTTTTTATACGTTAAAATAAAAACTTTTATTTTTTATCACTTTTTGATGATAAGAAAGTAACTTTTTCAGCAACAATTTCCATTACACTACGTTTACTGTTACCCTCTTCTTCAATCATTCTCGATTGAACCCTACCTTTAACACCTAATAAATCACCTTTCTTAATATAGTTGACTGTATTTTCAGCAATACCCTGCCATAATACACACGAGATAAAATCGGTATCGTATTCGCCACTAATATTCTTATAACTTCTAGGCACAGCCAAAGTTATATTAGTAATTTTCTTACCAGTATCAGTTTCCCTTAACTCGGGTTCTCTAACTAACCGACCAACTATTACTGTTTGATTTAACATATTATTCCTCCTTTCCACCACACTATATAAAAGATAAAAAGAAAAGGCAAATAAGCCTTTTCTTTTTTTTACATTTATAATTATTCACTTTATTTATTTTGTTAAAACAGATTAAATATGTTAATTATAAATTTTACAATAGTTAATTAAAGTTATAACTATTTACATTTTAATTTCACTTCATATTCAATCTTATCGTTTTTAACAGTTATATTAATATACGAATCATCATTGCATTCTTCAAGATTTTTTAAATCATAATCCGTTACCTTTAACTGATTACTATTCTTTAACATTGCAATTGTAACTTGATAACTATTCATATCAATTGATTTCATATAATTTTCATAATAGTCTAAAGCATACTTTTTAAAATCTTTTTCTTGTTTAGAAACACCACAACCACTAATCATTAATAAACACGAAACTAAAATAAATATTTTTCTTATCATATTTCCTCCTTTAAAAATAATTTTTCAACAAGGCATTTAATTCCACAGCATATTCCATTGGTAATTCTTCACGAAAACGATCAATAAAGCCCATTATCAGTAACTCTTTAGCTCGTTCTTCATCAATTCCCCTACTCATCAAATAAAAAAGTTTTTCCTTACTGATTTTTGAAACTGTTGCTTCATGTTCCAAGTTAGCAGTACTATTGTTAACAATATTAATAGGTATTGTGTCACTTTTCGAATTTTCATCAACAATAATTGTATCGCACTTTACTATACTATTAGCGTTAATAGCACGCTTATCAATATAAACTTTACCCCGATAAGTAGCATTACCACCATTAGCAGCAATTGATTTACTAATAATATTGCTAGTTGTATTGGGTGCCAAATGAATCATTTTAGCCCCAGCATCTTGAATTTGATTTTTACTAGCGACAGCAATAGAAATACAATTACCCTTAGCACCATCACCATTTAAAATACAAGCCGGATATTTCATATTAACTTTCGATCCAATATTACCATCAATCCACTCCATTAATCCATTATCACTTACAATTGCTCGCTTAGTAACTAGATTATAAACGTCACTTGACCAATTTTGGATAGTTGTATATCGACATTTAGCATTCCTTTTAACAAATATTTCCACTACGGCCGCATGTAACGAATCACTAGTATAAGTCGGAGCAGTACACCCCTCCATATAATGCAATTCACTACCTTCATCGACAATGATTAAAGTCCGTTCAAACTGTCCCATATTTTTTGTATTAATACGAAAATAACTCTGTAATGGTCGTTCTAATTTGGTATGTGGTGGAATGTAAATAAACGTTCCACCACTCCAAACAGCGCCATTTAAAGCTGTATATTTATTCTCATCATACTTAACTAAAGTATTAAAATACTCTTTAAACAGGTCTGGATATTTTTTTAATGCTGTATCTGTATCACAAAAAATAACGTTTTTATCAACTAACTCTTTTAACATATTGTGATAAATAACTTCACTTTCAAATTGAGCCCCAATTCCTGCTAAGTATTTTTTTTCCGCATCTGGCAATCCTATTTTATTAAAAGTATCACGCGCATCATTCGGAACTTCTTCCCAACTACTGTATTGTTTATTATCAATGCGCTTATAATAGTTTATATCATCAAAATTTATTTTCAATTCCGGACCAAAATTAGGATTCTTTAGTTGACAAAACTTCTCAAACGAGCGTAAACGAAATTCTAACATCCAGGCTGGTTCTTTTTTTATCTTTGATATTTCTCTTATTTTGTTTTTATCTAGTCCTTTTTCTATTGTCAACATAATTTATCACCATATAATCATTATACTAAAAATTAAGAAAAAGAAAAAGAAAAATAGCTAAATTAGCCATTTTTCTTTATTTTTACTTTAACCTTATTAACTTGAGAATTTTGCATCATATAATTATCATAAGCCCTTTTAGCACGACTCTTCATTTGCAAACCAAATATTACACTAACATTATCCATATTTTTCTCATGGTATTCAGTTACATATGGAAAATTAAATTTAATTGGATTAACTTCATTATAGATAATTAATCCATTATCCATCCTCTTTAACACTTCAAATACATTTCCCGTTTCAATATCAATCGCTTTATAATTATCAAAATCAATAACGCAATTGATGGAAAAAATACTATTCTCATCAACAATTATTTTTTGTGATAGATCGCCAACATCACCCAAGGCTTCAAAATTTTTTACCTTAGCTTCATAAATTTTAATACTACTCATTAATATCTCCTTCTTCTATTTTCCGCATAATTTTTTTTAATCCCCACCATGGTAATAATGCACATTTTTTCCTATTAGGTTGCTTAGAAATATCCTCATAAACAATAGCCTGTTCCAACACATCAGCATCAAATTCTTGTTCTTCAATCATTTTAACATAATTGTTATAGATTTCTTTAACCTCATCAATTGACTTACCTATTAAAGTATCAATCATTATCGATGTTGAACTAGTACAAATCGCACATGCTTCACCATCAAACCTTATATCGGATATTTTTCCATCTTCTACTTTAACCATTAAGTCAATTTCATCTATACAACTATCACTATTAGTATTCGATGTTAAATAACTATCATCATTAATTAATCCTCGATGTACCGGATGCTGATAATGTTCCAAAATAACACTTCGCTTTAAATTATCATCCACAGTATCACCTCTATAATATATATTATAATATACATTATTTCTTTTTGCAAATATCACAAAAAAAGGCTATCTAGCCTCTACTATCAATTTTATTGCAGTTCTTTCTTCTCCTTCAATTACGATATCTGTAAAAGCAGGAATACATATTAAATTCTTACCACTAGGTGCGACAAAACCTCGCGCTATAGCTATTGCTTTAATTGCTTGATTTAAAGCTCCTGCCCCAATTGCTTGAATTTCAACAGATCCCTTTTCTCTAAAAACATTGGCTAAAGCCCCTGCAACAGAATTTGGGTTAGATTTAGCTCCAACTTTAAGTGTTTCCATATATATTAATTCCTCTCTTTCTATATTAAAATATATGAATATATAATTAAAATATTTCTCAAAACTAAAATTTTAATTTACCATATAACATATTAATTAAAATTTCATATAATAAACAAAAAGGTGTTGACTTTTTATTCTTTTTCTAGTAATATTATTAGTGCCTACTAATGTGCGGGTGTAGTTCAATGGTAGAACTCCAGCCTTCCAAGCTGATAACGTGGGTCCGATTCCCATCACCCGCTCCATTTGAAGACAACTTACGAGCTTAATTGCTCGTAAGTTTTTATTTTATATAAAAGCCGTTAAAAAGTTATTTTAAAAACATATATTTGTATAAATAATTACCAAAACAGAGGAAAAAATTATTAACTAATTTAATCCTCTGTTTATATTCAATTTAATACACAAGCAAAATATTTTTCTAACTAGTACTAAATTTATATTCTCGTATAAATTCTTATATGTATTCCTACACAAATTATTTAATTTTTTTTACTAATAAAAAAGCAGTAGTAATATTATTACTATTAATAGCAGAAGTAGAAGTTTCTATCTTTTCTTTTCTGTATAACTCTGTATATGAAAATGAATCGAGTAATTTTTTTATTTCTTCGTTTGTTTGATAACTAATATATAACACCTTTTTACCGCCTTCATTTAAGTAAGGTTCATCAACTATTTCCTCACCTTTACCTATCTGATATGTAAATAAAAAAACACCATTAACTTTTAAAACATCATATATATCTGTAAACAATTTTTTAAAATCCTCTTTTGGTAAATGAAATAAAGAATAAACAGCAAAAACAGCATCTAAAGAATTATCAGCAAAGTAATTTTTCAAGTTCATCATATCATCTAAAATATAGGGAAATTCTCCATGTAATTTGTATGCATAGTTTCTCATTTCTTCTGAAAAGTCTAATCCTATATATTCATATCCTCTTTTATTAAAATAAGAATATGTTCTTCCAGAACCTGCACCTAAATCTAAAATTTTAGCATTTGAATTTAAATATTTTTCAAATTCTTCATATGCATCTAAATCTTCAATATAGTCTCCAAAATCTTCACTATATTGTTTTGCTATTAAATCATAATTTTTTTTAACGCTTTGCCTCTTATCAAAAGAACTTGCATTAACATTCATTGAATTATATCTCCTTTATTTTAATTTTAGCATATACAATTTTCTTAAAAAGCCATTCGATAAAGTTGTTTCCTTAATAAAATCAAGTCCCACTTTTTCTAACGTTTTACAACTACCGATATTATTTGGATGAGCCATGGAAATAATATAATCAAACCCCAATCCTTTAGCGAGTTGTAACTCTATCATTTGTAGTTTAGTTGTTATTCCATTCCCTCTATACTCTGGCAAAACAAGGTTACCACCTAATTCACAAACTTTATAATCAGTAAGCCCAAATTCTTCTTTAAAATCTGCTAACATTTCTTGTGATACATAAAGTTGTGCCATACCAACTAATTTCTCACCATCATATGCTCCATATAAAGGTGCATAGTTTTTTTCGTCAAACATACTATCCAATTCCCACTGTTCATACGGAATGAAATGTGATTGGTCTTCTAATCCACTTAAGACAATATCTATAAGACTAAATAATTGTTCCCTATCTTTTTCCTCTATTTTCTTATAAACTAAATTCATACTTTCCTCCTTAATAATTTTTTATATATCTTACCTCAAAACTTGAATTTATTATTTCACGAGGTAATTCAAAAACATATTTAACTGTTTTAGCAACTCGTTCCAAATTTTTATCATCTCTATCTATAAGTATAAATTATTTTTTTAAAATGTTTGCTATCGCTTTTCCTACTCCATTAGCAGCACTTATAACAATTATATTTTTCACTTAAAATTCCTCTTTCATTAATATTAAACTTATTATAACACACTTTTATCAATTATAGTCATTTAGGCTATTTTTATAAAAAAATATAATATCAATCGATAAAACAAAATTTGTCAATTTAACAAAATTTATATATAATGTTCAAAGGTGATATTATGACAAAAATTTATCATGAACTAGAACCGTTTTTCAAGCCAGACTCTGAAATATTAATTTTAGGTAGTCTTCCTTCCGTTAAATCACGACAAGAAAAGTTCTATTATGCCCACCCACAAAATCGTTTCTGGAAAATACTAGCTAAAGTATATAATGAAGATATTCCTAAGAGCCCTGAAGAAAAACAACAATTCCTCTTAAAATATAAAATTGCTTTATGGGATGTCATTAAATCATGTGATATAACCGGATCTAGTGACAGTTCTATTAAAGATGTTATCCCTAATGATATAAATATGGTCTTAGAGAAAACTCATATAAGAAAAATATATACAACTGGGAATAAAGCTTATCAACTGTATAACAAGTATTGTTTAGAAAAAACTAATATTAAAGCTATTAAATTACCATCAACTTCACCAGCTTACTGTCCAAAAGGCATTGATGATATTTTATTTAAGGAATTCTGTAAAATTACTGAAAGAAGTTAAATATCATTACGCAAACTATTAATATTAGCAATTGGACATATTTTAACTTTTAATATATGATAAACTGCATCTAAAAAGGAGGAATCTTTTATGAGCAGTTTAGCCTTAAGATATTTAATTAAAATATACAATTATAAATTTACTGATATTGCCGAAGCTTTAAATATTAAGCTCGCAACAATTAATATGATAGTCAGCGGACATAGGAATGTTACTAAAAAACTTTTAACAAAAATGGCTAATTTTTTAAATTTCGACATAAAGATTTTAATTATATACGGAATGATTATAGATCAATATTCAAACGAGGAATTAGAATATTCTATAATACCGGCTCAGGCTCTAATCACAAGTATAGAAATATATCAAGATTTATATAATAAGAATAATCAAATTCTAGAGGATATAAAAGTAGATACAGCAAAAATAAAAACGTTATAAGAGATTAAAAACATGACAAAATAAATGTCATGTTTTTTAATTATTTTTAACTTCCATTTCTGTATTAATTTTCTTATAATATTCCTCTAGTGTTAAATTATTTTTATATAACATCTTAGCCAATTTTATACCTACAAAACGATAATGCCAAGGCTCATAACTATAACCAGTTATATTTTCCTTATCCTTTGGATATCGTAAAATAAATCCATATTTATAAGCATTTTTTAATAACCATTTAATTTCAGGGTCTGTTTCTAATGCAATCAAACTATACTCATTATTCCTTATAAAAGCTACATCGAATGCTAAACCGGTTTGATGTTCACTACTACCAGGTATAGCCACAAACTTCTTTGCCTCTTCTAATCCTTTGGATTCTACATAATGATCCCATATTACTTGTTGGTAATCATATGAGCGATAACCACTGCCAACCATTAGATTAATTCCTTTTTTTAAAGCATCCTGTTTCATTTTTAAATAAAAAGGATATATATCCTTACAAATCATTGGTTTTAAATTAGCATCAAAATATTTGTGAAAGTTATTTTCATTATTATCCGTTGCAATTAAATTTTCTGGCACATAACTACGAGGCAATAAGTTATCTTTGTTTACTAAAATTGTAAAATTCATATTATAATCTCACCTACTAATTAGTATACCATAAAAAATTTTTTTATTAAAATTTAATATTAATTTAATACAAACATATACGGAAAAAATAGTTTATGTTATAATAAACATGATAGGAGGTTTACAATATGAGTAATAAAGTTGTCTTAATTGGATGTGGTAATGTTGGCATGAGCTATGCCTATGCGCTTTTAAACCAACGCACTAGTGTCCAAGAATTAGTATTAATTGATTTAGATAAAGACCGTACTGAAGGTGAAGCAATGGACTTAAACCACTGTTTAGCCTTTGCACCATCTAAAATCGATATTAAAGTTGGCGACTATAGTGACTGTAAAGATGCGACTATTGTCGTTATTGCTGCTGGTGCAAACCAAAATCCTGGTGAAACACGTATGGATTTAATTAATAAAAATAGTAAAATATTTAAAAGTATTGTCACGGAAGTTATGAATAACGGCTTCAATGGTATTTTCTTAGTCGCAACTAATCCATTAGATGTTATGACCTATTTAACTTGGAAATATTCTGGATTAGAACCAAATCGTGTATTAGGTTCAGGAACTAGTTTAGACACCGCTCGTCTTAGATATCTAATTGGTTCTAAATTAGAAGTAAGTCCAAAAAATGTCCACGCTTATGTTATTGGCGAACATGGCGACAGTGAATTTGTCCCTTGGAGTAATGCTGCCATCGGCTTACAGAATGTCAAATGTTTTCTAACTGACGAACAATTAGAAGAAATCTATTTAGATGTACGAAATGCCGCTTATGAAATTATCAATCGCAAAGGAGCTACTTATTACGGGATTGGAATGTGTTTAGTAAGGATTACTAATGCCATTTTAGGTAATGAAAATAGCATTATTACTGTATCTTCATACGATCGTAACAATAACATCTTTATGGGTATTCCATCAGTTATAAATAAGGATGGCGTTAAAGAACGTGTCTATGTCAATTTAACAGATGAAGAAACTAATAAATTACAAAACTGTGTCGACATTATTAAAGATGCAATTGCTAAAATAGAAGAATAAAAAAATATGTTTTAAAAACATATTTTTTTAAATAACTGATTTCAAAAGCCCAAAAGAAAATAACATCATAATAGCACCCGCTAAAACAACTCCTAGAATACTAGCTACCAAAGCTTTCTTTTTATTCATGTTCAATAAAGACGCTATCAAGGTTCCGGTCCAAGCACCAGTTCCCGGTAATGGAATACCAACAAAGAATAATAAACCCCAAAACTCACTTTTTTCAATCTGTTCTTTTTTCTTATCAGCTTTAGCTTCCAGTTTTTCCACTAATCCTCTTAAATGTTTTGTATGCTTAAGCCAATTGAAAATCGGTGTTATAAACCATAATATAAATGGTATTGGCAAAATATTACCGATAAAGCAAATGATAAAACTCACAACGGGATTAACCCCTAATAAAGAAGCCGCTATTAATCCACCACGCAATTCCAAAATAGGCATCAAAGAAATTATAAATATAATTAATTCTTTACCACAGGCCAAATGATTAAAACCTTCAAATAAATTTAAAAATATATTAACTAATGATTCCGTCATTTTCTCACCCTAACTACTCACTATTATAATATATATATGAAAATAATACAAGATTAGTCTTGTATTATTTTTTTATTAATGATAAAGCAACCTTACCTTTATCTTCAAATATTTCGTCAACATAACAGTCAACAATATCTCCGACATTAACAACTTCCATCGGATGTTTAATATAATGATCACATAACTTTGATATATGAGCTAAACCGTCATTATGTAAACCAATATCGATAAAAGCTCCAAAGTCTACCACATTTCGAACTGTTCCTTGTAGTTTCATGCCCACTCTTAAATCTTTGATATCCAAGATATCACTTTTTAATAACGGCTGTGGCATTTCATCACGAGGATCACGATTTGGTTTTTTTAAACTCTTTATAACATCTTCTAGAGTATAGATATCCGTGTTTAATTTGACACTATAATCTTTTAGATCAATGATATCTAATATCTGTGCTAATTTTTCGGTCCCTACATCATTCAAATCACAATTTAAGCTTTTTAATAGTTCTAAGGTTAAATCATAACTTTCAGGGTGAATTGCCGTTGTATCTAAAATATTATCACCATCGACAATTCTTAAAAAACCAATTGCTTGCTCATATACCTTATCACTCAAAACCTTCTGCTTCTTCAATTCACTACGAGAATTAATCCTACCATTATTATTACGATAATCAATAATTTTATCAATATTTTTCTTTGTAATACCTGATACATACTTTAATAAAGATGAAGAAGCGGTATTAACGTTTACACCAACGCTATTGACTGCTTTTTCAACAACAAAATCTAAAGATTCTGATAGTTTCTTCTGACTGACATCATGTTGATATAGACCTACACCAATTCCATCTGGTGGTATTTTAACTAATTCTGATAAAGGATCTTGAAGTCTACGACCAATCGATACCGCACTACGTTTTTCAACAGCTAAATCGGGAAATTCCTCAATCGCTACCTTAGAAGCACTGTAGATAGAAGCTCCGGCTTCTGACACAATTACATATTTGCATGGTAAATTGTTTTCTTTAATTAAATGAGCACAAAACTTTTCTGATTCGCGTGAAGCTGTTCCATTACCAATGGCAATTATATCCACATGATATTTATCAATCAGAGTTTTAACAATAGTTTGACTCTGTTCAAAGTATCTATCTTTACTAGCTCCATTTAAAAACGGTTTAATAACAACGGAATCAAGATATTTACCAGTCTTATCAATAACAGCCAATTTACATCCATTCACAAAACCCGGATCAAAAGCTAAAACTACTTTTTCTTTCATCGGCGGCTGTAATAATAAATTCTCCAAATTTTTACCAAAGTTATCAATAGCAACTTCTTCAGCTTTCTCTGTTAATTCACTACGAATTTCCCTTTCAATAGATGGCGCAATTAATCTCTTATAACTATCATTAATTGCTTCCTTAACTATATCGACCACAAAAGAAGTTGAATTCTTAATAATTTTGCTCTCTAAAAATGTAATAATAGCATTTTGATCAAGATTGATATTAACACTAATAACATTTTCTTTTTCAGCACGATTAATTGCCAAAACACGATGAGACTTAATTTGTTTTACTTTTTCATCATAATCATAATACATCTCATAAATTTTAGCTTGATCTTCAGCTTTTTTCTTTTTCTTACAAATAATGGTACCATTTAAAAAAGTATTAGTTCTAATCCATTTGCGGTAGTAAGCATTGTCACTAATCCATTCAGCAATAATATATTGAGCGCCTAACACAATATCAGCCTCTGTTTTAAGATTTTCATTAAAATAAGGCTTAATCAACGAACTTATATCACCACTTGTAGGAAAGCTCATAATTTTTTTAGCTAACGGTTCTAATCCATTTTTAATAGCTTCCGTCGCTTTTGTTTTTTTCTTTTCTTTATATGGACGATATAAATCTTCTACTTCGACTAACTTTGTTGCCTGCATAATTTGTTTTTGTAGTTCTTCTGTCAATAATCCTTTTTCATCAATTAATCTAATGACATCTTCTTTTCGTTTTAAAAGGTTAATCTGATAATTATACACATCACTAATTTTTCTTATTTGTTCTTCATCAAGGTTTCCCGTTGCTTCTTTACGATAACGAGCGATAAAAGGAATGGTATTTCCATCCTCTAATAATTTTAAAACCGCCTCAGTTTGAGACGATTTTATTTTTAACTCATTACTAATTTCATTAATAATTTGACTATTCATTATTTGAACTCTTCTTATAAGCAATTGAATTACGACTTAAGAAATCTTGAAATTCAATTTCTGTTAAAATACCTTGATTACTATCTACAACTTTACCATTCTCTACAACCAATAATAAAGGTACCATATATGTATCTTTAGTGATATCTAGTTGTTCCATAAAAACAATTATATCGTCATTCTTAACCTTATCTAAATCTAAAAATTTCATTTCCATATCTTTAGCAGCCATAACACTCTCTACTGTTTCACGGAAGCTTTTATATGTACTTTCTTTAGAATTATCAACATAAATCAAAGTTTTATCTTTATTCTTTACTGCTTCTTTATAATTATCCAAACTTATCTCAACAATATTAGTATCAATCTCACTATCTTCTACGTTACCAATGCCAAAGCCATATCTAGCTAATGCAAAAATCAAAAATGCAACAATAAAAGCAACCGCTAACATAATAAGAATTTTTTCACGAGTTGACAAACTATTAATAAATTTATTAACCGAACTATTGTGATTATTCTTTTTACCCATATTTCCACCCTTCCATTATAAATTTATTATATCATAGATTAAAATCAATTATCAATATTTCTTTTTAATATTTATATCTTTTATACTAGCTTTATTGATGATTGTTTTGCCATATTTATGATTAATTTGATCAATTGTCATATCTAAATCTTCTTCTTTTTTTGACTCCTCAAAATCCTCAAACATCGATACTTGATAATCGTTTCTATCAGTTAAATTATCCAATCTTATACCGATTAGTCTGATCGGATTTTTTTGCCAAACCTCATTAAATAAATCTTTAGCAATTTCAAAAATATCACTAGTTAAATTTGTAGGATTCTTTAACTTTCGCTGATGAGAATAACTTTTAAAGAACTTATCTTTAATAATGATAGCTACTACATAAGCATATTTCTTTTGTTTTCTCAAACTAGTTGCGACATTATTGGCAATAACTTGTAGAACACTATATATTTCTCCTAGATTAGTATAGTCTTTTTCTAATGTTGTAGTATTACTAATTCCTTTAGGATCATCTTTCGTTACTACTACAGGATCTTCATCAATACCATTGGCCAAATCTATTAATCGTTGCGACTGATTTTTAAAGTATTTATATAATGCATAAACTTCAGTATGTGCTAAATCATAAGCCGTATTAATGTTTAAAGCATGTAACTTAGAACTACTACTCTTTCCAACCCCATACATATTATCAACTGCCAAGGGCCATAATTTAGTCGTCACTTCACTAGCAAACAAAGTATGAACCTTATTTGGCTTTTCAAAGTCCGAAGCCATTTTAGCGCAAAATTTATTATTAGCAATACCAATATTAACTGTAAATCCTAATTTACTCTTTATTTCATCTTTTAATTTATAAGCAAAAGCTACTGGGTCACCATATAATTTAATAATCTTACCGTAATCAATAAAACATTCATCAATCGATACTATTTCAATATCTGGAGTATACTTATTAATCAAATTAAACATCTTGTTTGACATTTCTACATACCATTTATAATTTGGCTCATAAATGCGTAAAGCTGGGCACTTTTTTCTAGCACTATATAAAGTTTCAGCCGTTCGAATACCTACCTTTTTAGCTTTCATAGACTTAGCCAAAACAATTCCCCGCCTTTTAGATTCATCACCACCAACTACAGCAAAGCTATCTCTAATATCATATTTATATCCCTTATTCAGTAAATCAATTGCTGTCCACGATAAAAAAGCATTATTAACATCAATATGCATAATAATTCTTTCCATAACTCTCACCAGTATCATTATAACACAAACAGATGTTTGCGCAAATAAAAACCTATTGATAAATAGGTTTATAGTAAAGTAAAGTCCGGTTTTCTTATTTTTCTTAAAGTTTTAACAAATGCCGTTTCTTTCATAATTTCAGACCTTTTATTTCTATTAACAACTAAATTCTTTATATCTTCTTCACTTAAATGAATAATTTCATCAATAGGTACAACCTGCATAGCTTCTGCATATAATTTTTGAATATCGATTTCTACTTGATTAACCAAATTGGCATAAGCTTGTTCATCCACATAAAAGTCTCGTACCATAGTTTGTTTTTCATCTAAACTCCAATTATGATTCTTCAAAATATGATATCTAATATCATAAGGATATCTGCCATGACAAGTATTTAAACGTAATTCATATACCGACTTATAATCTTCAGTTCGCCTAGTCCCTGGTTGATTCATAGCCTCATTATATGCGAAAATCTTTTGCTTATCACTAAGTTTAAGTTTATTATTATCTAATGTGTATAGTAAAAAAGAATATCCACCATTAGTTGATTTGTCTAATACAATTCGTGCCAAGTCTTCACTATCATATATCTTATTAACAACGTCACCATATATACCGCGATTAACATGATTGTAGTCATCTAGAGTTAATGCTACTAAACAGTTGCTAGCAAAAACATCTTTCTCGTCAAATTTATCTTTAATAACTTGGCCAGCCAACCATAACAATTGTTCATCTTTTCTAATATTCAACCATAATTCTCTAAGTTTTTTATAGTCTTTATTGACATAAGCAATACGATATAACTCTCTATCAATTTCACTTATCATATCATTTAAATCTTTTTCCATCATAAATCACCTTAAAATAATAAACTTATCAACATCAAACCAATTCCTAATAAACTACCCATAATAGAAATCTTTTTATAATTGCTTTCAATTACATGTGGCAATAACTCGAAAATAACAATATATATTACCATTCCTAAAGTTATCGACAAAAGAATTCCCAATAACAACTCACTTATCAATGAACTTAATAAATACATAATAATACCACCAACAAATGTAGATAACGAAATAAATAAACTAATTAAAGTCGTCTTTTTCCTATCATTGTTATACTTATAGAAAGTTGAAGCAATCACCATTCCAAGTGGAATATTGTGAAGACCCACACCAATACTAACCATCAAACCTAATTTAAAAGAAGAAACAAAGGTACTATAAATAGCCATACCCTCAATAATATTGTGTAAAACTAAAGCAATACTTGATACGATTCCAATATGATGTAAATTTTCATTATCTAATTCACCATCATCATCATGATCAGGTATAAAATGGTCTAATAATTTTAAGCCACCAACACCAATTAAAACAAAAACAATAATCAAAACAATAGATAACCAACCATCAAATTCTGTCCTCATGATTTCAATTACTTCTGGCAACAAATCAATACCAATCAAAGTAATCATTACACCTAAGGCTACACTTAAAGAAAACTGGACAAATTTATCATTATTTTTAGTCAAAAAGACAATACCTGTACCTATTAAAATAAATAATCCTAAAAATAAAGTAAAAAGTAATCCATATATTTCCATAATATACTCTTCCTTTCATTTTATTATGATAACATAAATTCCCATTTTTTCCAAGTAAAAAAGGCTCTCGAGCCTTTATTCTTCTTCTTTTGTAGTATCGTCAGTATCATCACTTGAACAAGTTATAGTTAATTTTTTACCATCATGAATCCAATCATATATACTAGATCCACCACTGACACCAGTTTGTGAAATAATCATATCGGTACTGTTTTTACAACTACTAGCATCATAATCAATATCATATTGTTTGTTATACTTATACCAATTAGTAAATGAAGAATACTTTTTATTAATAAACGATGGGACCGAGCAATTTTTAGTATCATCACGATTAGCTTTTAAACTACAATCAACTTCATCACTAACATTACTATTATTGTTGCTACTACTATTTTTAGAGCCATTAGATACTTTAACCGTAATTCCCTTATTTTTATCAAGCGCATCTAAGTCAGCATCAGCTGGTACAGACTGACTAATAATTAAATCTTTCTTGCTAGCTGAATCAACATAGGAAATATTAATTTTAAGCCCATGTTTAGCGCCAAAGGTTGTTGCTACACTTTTATTCTGACCTACGAAATTTGGTAACAAAGTAATACCTGTTTCATTATAAGAATCCTTACCAATTACCTCTTCTTCATAAGGATCATCGACAGAAAAACTAAACTTCTTAATTACAGTTTCCTTTTTCAAGCCTAAATTAATCTTCATCGCATTACTAACATCATTAATACTTCCATCATAAGCAACAAAGTTATATAACCTTAAACCGGTTCCTTGATTATTTTTAGTACTATAGTCATATATATAAGCATCATAACCACTAATATACAATCTTTGCATATTTACTAAATCACTAGCATCACTATCAGCATGTTTAATTAATATATTCTTACCAACATTATATAATGATAAGATTTCTGACGTTGTCATGTTAGTTTCCATACTATTAGAAATAGTATCAAGTAAGTCATATATTGTATTTAAACTCCTAATTGACTTAGCTTTATTTAACATCCCCTTAATAATAAGTTGTTGATTTTGTCCACGAATAAAATCATTACTATTATAATTAGTCCATTTACTACTACATTGCGAAGGATTAGGATGACGATTTCTCGCTAGAGCTAAAACCTGTTCACCATTTAACTGCTGTAACCCCTTCTCAACATATACTGTCTTATCCCCCCACTCACGATCACTATTTTGCTCACAAAAACTAAATGGTACCTCTACTTCAATTCCACCTAAAGCATCAACTAAATTAACTACACCTTTAAAATTAATTTTTAAATAATAATCAATATCTATATCCATTAAATTTTCAATAGTACTAATCATGCACTCTTCACCATACCAAGCAGCATGAGTTATTTTATTTTTACGTTGACCATCAAAACAACTTATAGGTACATATGTATCTCTTGGAATACTTAAAATCGTCGAAGATAAAGTTTTCGGATTAAACGTAATTAACATTAAAGCATCGCCATTAAAAGTACTATCTTTAATATTTTCTTTTTCCGAATCAACACCCATAACTAAAATAGTAAACGGATCTGTTAACTTGCCATTTTTCTTACCTGTTTCCACCTTTTTCTTTTTTTGATAGCTATAAATTATTTTTGTTTCATGTTCTAAATTTTCATACCCTTCAATAGAATTAAACATTACTCCATAATTAGTTGGTAAAAAAACAAAACTTACTTCACCCTCATATAACCCTTTTATTAAACTAATAAAACTATCATAATAGATTATTTTATTTTTTAACTTTTCCTTTTTGATAATTTCATTAGGTAATTCATATCCTTCAACATTAGTTTCATCAGATAACATCCCTATTTTTTCTTTAGCAATATCATCTATATTATCGGCATCATTATCATTTAAAGTCACAATACTGGTTGAATATACATTAGTATTAGTAGACATTTTATCAATTGATGAATATGTTTTAGTTATATTAAACGCAATAAAACCTAAAACTAACGATATAATAATCATAACTGTAACAATTTTTGATACTTTCTTATGATTATGTAAACGATTCATACCTCTAATAAATAAACATAACCATATAATAAAAACAACTACTGTAATACAAATTCTAATTACATTTTCAATACCAGTTAATAAAGATATTGAATACAAGAAATATATACAAACAGCAGTGAAAATTAATAAACATATATTTAATAATAACGATCTTTTATTTTTCTTTTTACTTTTAGCTGCCATAAATTGCCTCCTAGTTTCTATTCCATTATATCGCAAAAAAAATATGACTACAATGATTTTAACTTTTTTCAGTCAAAAAAAGTGTCTAAAAACATAAAATAAAATATAGAAATATTTAAGCAAAAATTATTGCCAATTATAATGTTTTTTGATATAATCTATTTACACGGGTCTATAGCCAAGTGGTAAGGCGTGGGACTGCAACTCCCTGATCGTTGGTTCAAATCCGACTAGGCCCTCCAATTTATGCAGGTGTAGTACAACGGTTAGTATATGGCCTTGCCAAGGCTAAGATGCCGGTTCGATTCCGGTCACTTGCTCCATTTGAAGACAACTTACGGACTTAATTGCTCGTAAGTTTTTATTTTTAACAAAAAACTAACTATTCTAATTTTCATGTAAAATAAATTAGTAATTAATAATGTAATTTAAACATTTCGAAAATAAAAGACAATGCCATCTAAGCATCGCCTTTTTTCGTATATTTTCTTGAAGTTATATTTCCTAATTTATCTACTCTGTAATTCACTTTAAAAAATACACTTACTGTAATCAATTGATATATAGATGAACAGACTTGTCCTATACCAGTACAAAACGGTGTTTTAAGTAATGACATTATCATTCTTAAAATTGAAGCAATGATTTTATTTGAAGTTGTTTTTAAGGCGGACCATTCTAACTGAAGATAACAAGTCTTAATTCTATAAATGGGATAAATGATAAAATTAACTATCTCGAACGAGAAAAAAATCATAGTTATCTTAAAATCTAAATTATAAAAATTATATAATAATCCAAACATTACTAAACTAGTTAAAAACAGCATACCTAAAAATTTATAGGCATTATTTCTATGAATCTTGTAATTAAAATTATTTTTACTAATATCTATTGTTGCCGCTGTAACCATAGCATCTGCTGTATCCCACTGAGTGTCAGTAATAAGTGCAACAAATGTCAAAGCAAGTGCATATTTTTCGCCAAAATTTAGTGCATTACTCAAACCAAATAAAAATATTATAAAAAATGCTATATTATTGAATAATTCTACAGAATCATATTTAATACATTTTAATATATTTAACTTTAATTTGAATTTGTCGCTATTTTTGATAATTACGTAAATTGTAAAAAAGGCTAATGGTATCAAAGGAACACCTATAATAATCCATTGATTTTTAGTTACTAAAGCAGTTACAATTAATAAAGTAAAGTTTAATAAATTAAAAATAATCGAATATTTATTTGCTAATTTATTTTTTTCTTCATAGTATAATTTATCTAATATCATTGCAAACTCTAAACATATATATAAATTTAAAACCGAATATATTGTAAACGTTTTATATATAGTTATATCCATATTCATAAAACTAATATAATTTTCGATATTAAGTATAACAATAGCAAAAATTATGGTAGAAATAATACTTCCAATTAAAAGTCCTGACATCACAGCATTGTTATTTTTATCTTTTTCTTTGCTGATATTAGCACCCGTTGAGAATATTGATTTAAGTATATAATATATGAATTGCAGTGGATATGTTAACGTAAATATATTTATTAAATTTTTATCAACTATTATTCCTAATAAAAACCAAGATAAAATAGGAATAAATGATAATAACGATAAATCAAAACCAATTCTTAATAACCTTTTCATTTTTCTATACCCCTATCAATTAAATTCTTCATTTACTTTTCTATATGTATTATCTTTCCTTTTTTCAATCATTTCGATTATTTTATAAAAACTTATATCTAACATAAGCACATCCTTAAAATAAGTTATCTATAACTTTACCCAAATTATACCATTTAATTTTAAAAACTTACATACTTTCACTGAAATCTACTAAATTATACTTACACATTAATTTTAAAGATTATATATAAAAAAAGATAATTACGTGTGTTTTGCATATAATCATCTTTTTAATAATAAATTATTTTCGTTTAAATAAACCTTTTTTATTTTTTGCTTTAGTTAAAACATACGTTTTACCATTTTCCTCATCAGGTTTCACTAATGATATTCCAGAATATTCGCCAGCAAAAATTCTAAATAAAGCGCTACTTATACAGTCATCAAAAACAGTTTTCAAACTTCTTGCTCCACTCTTTTTGGCGATAGCTAAATCTGCAATATATTCGACAAAATCATCATTAAATTCAAATTGTACTTGAAGCATTTCAAACAATTTTTTATATGTATTTAATGGACTAAAATCAGAATTTTTCAATATTTTAACTATATCTTCTTTTTCTAACGGATTCATTGCTATCGTTTTTGAAAATCTACCCATCAATTCACGCATTATCCCATATTTCATAAAATCTTCTGCTGTAAGTTTTTTATAGTCATCACCATTTGTTATTCCTGTAAACGCTCCTACACAAACAATAGTTAACCTTGAACTATCAAATCGCCTATTATCAAAATAAAATAATGTTCCATCTAATAATTTTAGCAAAGATCTTTGAACTCCTAATCTAGAAACATGCGATTGGTTATCCCCTGATTTTTCTGCTAATTTATCAAATTCATCAATTACCAATATACCTTTTTCGGCTAATTTTATATCGCCATCAGCAGCTAAACATAAATCTTCTAACATATCAGTTATTTTTCGACCTTGATAACCGGTTTCTGATAAAGATGTTGCATCTTCAATAACAATGGGAATGTTATATAATTTAGAGATTCTCTTTAAAATTTCCGTTTTCCCCGTTCCCGTAGAACCATATATTAATATATTTTCTTTTAGTTTTGCTATCAAATCGATGTCTAAATCAGATTCAACAACCTTTTGATTTTTAAATAAAGCAGTAAGGATTTGCATAATTTGTTCATCTTGCGAAACTATAGTTTTCTTAATAGAAGAATACATAGTAGAAATATTAGTACTTTTTTCAAATACTTCTTCATCAAATTCGGATTTACCTTTAGCACTATCTTTTTCTAAAAATCTTATCAGTTCATTATTTACTAATCGAATTAATCCATCACCATCATCACTTCTTAAATAATATTTAGCAGTTGTAGAAATTTTATTTTTTCTAATATTGACAAAGTCTACTTTATTTTCATTTTCTTCTATAGCTTTACTTAAATTATCAGATAAAAAAACAAAGTCCAATTCATTGGCATTTATATTAATTGTGCTTGCATAACTACCTGCATTATTACCACTTAGTATGTTACACACTTCATTTTTGCTTTGATTTGTAAAGCTAATAGCTGTAACATAATCAACAAATTCAAATATCTCCCATTTTTTTAACCGATAAGTAACATGTTTCTTTTTAAATAAATAGCCAACACTTAAATCTGTCATAATCATTCCCCCAAATCGCATTATATACTATCATAAAATTTTATTTTTGACAATTTAAATGTACTTAAAAATCAGAATTTTTTATCTAAAAGATCAACTATAGAGTTGATCCTTGCTTAATAAATCTAAATTATTCAACAGTAGTATTTTCTATATTATCTATCCTTTCTTGCAATTCATAAAGTTCATTTTGCTTTTGTTCTAACTCTGTTTCTAATTCATTAATTCGTTCTTCATAATAATCATTTGTTTCCTGCTGTGTTTTAATAGAATTATCATATTCAAGTCTATTAGTATTTAACTTTTCAATATTATTTCTAGATGCATAAACCTTAACATTCAAAATATCATTATTTAGATTAATTATATTATATTTATTTATTTCATCTATTAAAGTTCTAATTATTCCAAATGGATTTGAACTATAAGACCAATAGTGCAAAACCTTCTTATTATGGCTATACCATATATCATGGTCTAATTCAAATTTTTTATTAATATCATATTCAATAATTACATTATCGATATCTTTTTCTACATATTCAAAATCATCATAAGCTATTGTCAAATCATCTTGCATATCAATATTTAATGTTCTTGTTTCTAATAAATTTTTACTTGTATCATCAACAACGTTAAATTTTAAAGCCCCTATACAAATAAAGCCACAACTTATTCCAAACAGTATAATCGATATTATGAAACACCATATCATTTTCTTTTTATCATTTTTTCTATTAAATATAAAATTAAACAACATTAAAGTTACAACTAATGTTCCAACCGTTAAACTTAACATACTAAGTAATAATCCGATAAAGAAAATACCCGTCTTTGCAACCGTAAACGAAATTATAAAACCAGCAACAAATCCAATTATCATTATGCATAAAAATAGTGCTCCAAGCAACGCAAAGAATTTTACAAACAATACTAAACCTTTAAATATACCATTTATAAATTTATATTCACTATGTTTAGGATCTCTAATAATTATTTTATCTTTGTTCTTTTGAAATAAAATTTTATTTTTATTATCAATTGTAATTCTATCGTTGTTTTTTTCCTTGTCATCTATTGTAGATTGGCTATTACCCTCTTCAGTTAAAACACCTAATCTAACTGAATTTTTAATATTTTTATAATAATCTAAATATCGTATTTTAAAAATATGCACCAATATTGTTATTACAATAATAAAAACAAATACTAAATATATTCCGGTCAAAATATTAAAAATTTTATAATAAATATTATGTGGTAATAAATCATATAAAATTGAATTAATAACCATATTACCAATAGAACCTATAATTAATAATAAAATTAATAAGATTACTGTAATTAATATTTGCTCGAATATACACTTTAATTTCGTTTTAAAACTCATATTTGAGAACAAATTTACTGTATCCGTTATAAAATGTAAAAAGTCATCAATATATTTATTTAAATTATTTTTACTTTCTTGTTCTCTTTTAACTTCTCTTATATCCTTATTTAAGAGATCGTCAATATTTAATTCAAATTTTTGACATATTTGAACAATCTTTTCCATTTCTGGGTAAGCAACACCAGACTCCCATTTACTAATTGCTTGTCGCGAGACACCCAAATCATCTGCTAATTGTTCTTGTGATAAATGATTATCCTTTCTAATTTTCTTTAAATTTTCAGATAAGTTATTCATTCTTCTCCTCCTTTACAAGACAATTATATAAAATTCTACCAGTTGCGCACTACCACCTTTAAGTTGTTTTTTGTAGAAAATCAGTTGCATTATACATTATAAAATACAATTATTAAATTTATAAATAACCATTTATTTATCTTTTAATTAAATTTTTTTATTTTTTTAGATACAGCTTCCGGCAATGGCCGACTTCCTTTTTGTGGAATAAAATGATGAATAAAAGAATTATCTTTACGCTTCTTTAAATATAAATAGCCTATTAAACTAAAAACAACCGCTCCAATAAAATTAACAAATAAATCTTTCATCGTATCATTGATTCCAATATCTAAATAGCCATTATTTATTACAGCCAATTCATTTTGATTCTTATCATAAAGAATTGTTTTAGCTATGTCCTTTACAATTACAGTATTATTCTCTTGTTTTGAATTCAATGTAACACTGGATACTTTAGTTATAATTCTATCCTTTTGCATATCTGTAAGAAAAAATTTATCAGCCCCATACTCTAAAAATTCCCATAAAACACCTATTGTCATAGAAAAACAAAAAGCTACAATACATAGATATAAAGGGCTTAAGTTAAAATTAGTACTTGTAGAGTTTAACAAATTAATTAGTGAAAATCCAATGGCTGCACATAAAAATCCATTTAACGTGTGCAATATAGTATCCCAATATGGAATTATCATATAAAAATTATTAATTTCTCCTAATATTTCAGCTGAAAATATAAATATATATATTATTATTTCTAATGTATTAGGCAAAGTGATATTCATCTTATGTTGTATTATCGACGGTAAAATTAGTAATACTAACGATAACAAACACAAAAAAGCATTACCTAAATCTCCGTGAAATATTTGGGAAATCATACACAATAAAACTAAACATCTTAAAATAAGATATACTAACAAAGAGCTTCTTTTTGTTTCTTTATAAGCATCTATAAACATATCTTTCATTCTATATTTTTTGTTTCTTTTTTTCATATAACTTAACCTCCATAACATTTCAATTTCAAGTCTATTTTTATATACAGCATTATACCATTTAATAAAATAATAATCTATATTACTATTTAAATAGCCTAAGAAAAACCATATATAAAATATAAAAGTTTATTAATAAAGCTATAGTCTATTAATTGCTTTATTATTGAAAAAAATGCTATTGCATAAAAAAATTTATCATTGTTGATAAATTCTATAAATTATGATTATTTTTATTAATCAATCTGTTATTTAAAGTTCAAAGAATTGATAATATCATCTCCGGCTTTTTGCCAACTTGCCCGTAATTCTTTTGTACAATTAAAACTTATAATTTTTAAATAGTCATTATACGAAAAAACAATCATGTGATTATATATGTCAGTATCAACTGCTTTAGATATAAACTTTATTTCTCCTACCTCATGCCCGCTTCTTTCAAAAAATTGAGTATCAACAACATCTGCAACACTAGATAATTGTTCCTCCATGGCCTTAATATAACTTTTAATTTCACTGTTTTTAATTACCGTATCTGTCGCACTTACTGCTAAATTTATTGTTGCCTCATTATTAGACAACACATATTTAGGAGGATTATCGTTTGGATACTTCTTTTTTATCATATCTTCATCCATAGCGACAAAATCTACTGGAACTTTTAAAGAAAAATTATCATTATCAAATTTATACTCATCTAATTGAATCACGCTACCATCATTTAAAGTTGTTTCATATATATTTATGGTATCATAGCTATTAAAAATATACTTAGTTATTATAAATCCACCAAGGATTAAAGTACATACTATTTCAAAGCTAAGTATTATCTTTAAAAGTTTAGAATTATCTCTCTCATCTAATATCTTACTTTCTTTTTTATAATATTCGTACATTTTTTTAATTTTAATATCACGAATCAGATCTATTATAATATATGGCAATCCTAATAAAATAAAAATACCAACCAAAATAATTCCAATATTAACAGGCAATAAATGCCTATTAAAAGATATAACAAATATAAAGCATAACAAAACATATATTATAACAAACACCATTTCATAACCTTTTCCTTTGGTAATAGGATGTCCTTCTTTTTTCAACTTTCTTTTAAAATCATTTTTATTCACAATTAATATCTCCCATCTAAATATTCCAATTAACTATACTATAACATATCTATCTTATTCCATAAAAGAACTAGGATGATAAGCGGTTATTCCTAATTCCTCCGCTTTTCTTAATACATCTAACCGATCATCGACAAACGCCACTTCTCTAATATCTATGTTATGGTGAGTACACCATTCAATTATAACCTCTGGTTTTAACATTGTTTTTGACACAAAAAATATATTATCTCTTTTTATATTAGGATAATTTTCTGCCAACCACCTGTACTTCTGATTAATTTCATTATTAGTAACAATAGTACCTAATATAAAAACTCGCTTACTATCTAAATTTTCAACAATCCGCTGCATCGTTTTTAGAGGCCTAGCTTGATAAAACAAATTACCAAATAGTAACTCATCTAATGATTGACATCCTAAATCTAAACATCTTCCTCCGTACAATTTATCTCTATATCTATATTCTGATAATGTTCCGTCTACATCAAAGAAAACATATTTTCCTTTTAATTTTTCCAACATCATTATTACTCCTCTCTTATTATATCTACTAAAAGTTTAACATATTTAACAAAATTTTTCTAGCATCTAAAAAAAATCAACTCTAATATTTCAGAGTTGATTTTTTATTTATTTTCAATTTATAAAAACTTTTTAAGTTCTTCTACTGCCGCTTCTTGCATATCAACATACTCCTGTACCAACTTATGAACTTCTTCATCCGTTTCTTTATGATTTAACAACTTTCGACCTTCAATAATTCCCATATTCGTTCCTTGAAGTAATAGTTCAGCTATTTTGGAAGTGCTTTCATCCATGAAAGTTTTCATCTCAATGCCATACCAGGTCATTACCTTATTCATTGTATTAGTTTCATGTGGTTCATCATCACTATATTCTGGATACAGTTTATGAATTTTATCTGATATCTTTCTATATTTATCATATTGATTATTTAATTCTTTTTTTAAACCTTCATCATCAACCTTATCCATAATGAAATGAATCGCATCCTTACCCATACAAGCCCCTTTGTTTAATTCATCCAAAACATTAACCTCATTTATTTCTTTACTCATTTTTATCCCTCCTAATATATATTGAATAATAATGAGAATATATATACAAAATTAATATACTTTTTAATAAAAAGACAAAAATATTAAAAAACCCATAAAATATTTTACGAGTCTTATCAAAATATAATAGCAATTACAAAGCATTACCTTTTTTCGGTCTATAAAATGAACTTATATCAACCATTTCATGTTTTAATAAACCTATTTTAACATCTAAACCACCGCCATAACCAGTTAAATTACCATTACTACCAATCACCCTATGACAGGGAATGATAATAGACACAGGATTATATCCGACAGCATGTCCGACCGCTTGAGCTGACATTTTTTTAATACCTTTTTGTTTAGCTAATAAAGAAGCAATTTCACCATAAGTCATTGTTTTTCCATAAGGTATAGTTTTCAATATATCCCAAACCATCATACTAAAATCAGAACCTGTTAATTTAATAGGGACTTCATTTAAATTTGGTCTTTCTCCTGCAAAATATCTATTTAACCACATCTTAGTAATATTAAATATTTCTAATTCGTTATTAACCTGTTCATCCGTAAACTCACGTAAATTTAAAAATCGCGATGTCTTAAACCATAAACCAGTTAAATAAGTTCCATCACTAGTTAATATAATTATACCAACGGGCGATTGATATGTACTTTTATATTCCATCTACCTTCTCACCTTCAGCATTATAACATTTTATAATGATTATTACAAATTATTACTTAAATTAAATTTATTAATTATCTGTCTTTATAAAAAATTCATATTATGTATCGAAAGGAGGAATTTCATGAATTTATACGAACGGGCATTGAAAAAAATTCAACACGATGAAAAATGTAGACCAACATTTTGTGTCGGTCCTACTGGTCCAACAGGTCCTTCAGGAGGTCCGACCGGACCTACGGGACCTCAAGGAAGAACTGGTGATACTGGAGCTACTGGTATAATGGGTCCTATGGGACCTACTGGTGCTACTGGAGCGACCGGTGTAATGGGACCTATGGGACCCACTGGTGATATAGGTCCAACTGGGCCAACTGGTACTGCTGATACCTTAGCAGTTGGAACAACTACAACTGGAGATGCAGGTACTGAAGCAATCGTAACAGATTCAACTGGCAGTCCAAATCATACTTTTAATTTTGTTATTCCACGTGGATTTGATGGTGAAGATGGAGCTACCGGGCCAACTGGACCAACAGGATCTACGGGTGCTACCGGACCTACAGGTGCCACTGGGGCAACAGGTCCAACGGGACCAGCCGGTTCCAATGCTAACTCAGCAGCTTGTTTTTGCGTCGACCAAATGCGTAATATCATTCGTCAAATAATTACACTTTACCCAAGTGATAACTTAACTATTGCAATGGAGAGTGGAGATAATGTCAGTGGTCGACCTGGATCTTTATTACCTGCTCCCAACAATAACCCTAATTCAGGTCTTTTCCAATTAGTTAATCCTCAGGGAACTCCAGAAGCAACAATCTCTATTTGTCGCATCGCTTCTATTTCAATCACCAGCAGTACTTATAATAATGCTATTACTTACTTGCCAGCACCAACTCCTCTACCTACTGGTTGTGATGCTAATTGTGAAGCCGCTATTCAATCATATTTACCTGTTGGTACTACAGGCGTATCAATTAAAGCAGGCGGTCAAACTGTTACTCAAGGAACAGTCATTAGAAGTGAATATGGAATGGTTGTTGTGGCTGGTAATAATAATAGTAATCCAGCGTTCATTTCTTTATGTAAAGCTGAAATAATTAATAAATAAAGTTTAAAATATAATTAAAAATCATTAAAAAAATCTACACAAAATAAAAAGTGTAGATTTTTTATTTATAATTAAATAGCAATTAAGGTTATTTCTGTCGGATAAATTGGCGAACTATTATAGCGTAAGTAAAACTTATAATTACTAGATAAATCATAAATCATTTTAGGTATTTTCCACAAATCTTCATTATTATGATATACCGATATTAATAATTTTGGATGATCATTTATAATATGTTCTTTAGCACCTAAAATAGCTTTTTGTTCAAAACCTTCTATATCAGCTTTAATTAAGGTTATCGATTCTTCGATATCATCATCTAATGTGGTCATTACAACTCCACCATCCGATTTTTCAATAAGTGTATTTGCCGATGAACTTACACTATTATTAACTAAACCCACTTGTCCTATACTATCGCCAATAGCTTTTAACCGAAAATCAATATTCTCATATCCCTTTAAATTATCCTTTAAAGTATCAAATGTTTCAGGAGTCATCTCATAACAATATATTTTCTTATAGCAATCTTCACCATAATTTTTCAAATAAGAAAGAATTGTATCTCCTGTATATGCACCTAAGTCTACAATTACTTCGTCGCTAGTACATTCTAACAAATCTAAATCAAAATAATCATCATACATGTATTCCCTAGTCGCATTAGTTGTATCAAAATCATAACAATACCAATTATTTAAAATAGCATACAAAGTTTTCTTAGAACGGTAATCCTGCAAATGATTATATAACCATACAAAATCATCAATATGATTAAATAAAGCCTCTTGCTTTAATTCAATTTCCTCATAATTTTGACTATCAATATCTAAAGATCCCCAATAATTAAACTGATTGAAAAATTTCATACAACTTCTTTTTGTTTCTTCAGGTACTTTATCAAAACTTTTACGCATACGATAATACAGTTCTTTTTCACTTAAGCCTTTGATTTCCATAACTAACCTAGAAAAATTCTTATCAATAATATTCATTTATTTCTCACCCTTTATTTTAAATATATTAAATTAATCAGTAAACATAACAAAAAAACATTATTATATAATAATGTTTTAAATCATTTTAACTATTTCTAATTTATTATTAGCATGAACAATTGTTAAAGTACATTCATCTTGATACTCTAAATCTTTTTTATAAGTAATTTCAACTGTCACAATATAAGCATTACTATCATTACTATCAAGATAATCATACGATGTCTTTTCTAGATTAGTAACCTCAGTATTCGTCACAATCGGTAATTCTTGACTACGATTACTATACATATTGTTTTCTACAGTTTTATAGATACCATTTTTAGCTAACTTTTCAAAATCTTGTTGAAAAGAAGTATATATAAATTGAGTACCACCAACATCATTCTTATTTTCCTTATTATCTAAATTAAAGAAATCAGTCACAAACAGTTGACTTACCAATTTAGCATACTCTTCATCATCTGGATTAGCTTTAGATAATTCTTTCTTTAATTTTTCAAATAAATCTTTATAATATTTTGTTTCATTATCATTTAATACATAACCATAGTCCTTAATTTCATCACTTACTTTAGTTATTGACGTTTTTTCTTTGTTAAAAAATGTCATTTTTACCACTAATGCAGCTACTAAAGTAACTAACATTATCATTATAAGTAGTGCTGACTTTTTTATTCTTCTTCTTTTTTTTACAGCCATATTATTCATCAACCCTTGCTATCCAATTATTTTGGTTATTTTTATCAATTAAATCATAAACGATAATCGCATCAGAGACAGAAATTACATCTTCTGCATACTTATTATACTTTTCGATATAATCAACACTAACTACTTCTCCTTCGTTTAACATCTTTCCTTCTTCTTTTTGATGGTTGTAATACATTTTATCTGTTAACCAGTTACCATCTGGAAAAACGACCACATTTTCATCAATACTGAATATATCATGTCCTAACGCATAAGGGCTATTAAATCCCATCATATTTCCTAGAGTTGGTAAAACATCATACATTCCCATAACTTTAGTAATTTCTTTTTGATATTTACCGTCTTTCGTCCAAATAATGAATGGTACCTTGCGATTCAACTCATATTGATAAAAATCAACATCTACATAATTTGGATCATCGGAACTTAATATACTATCTGTTTCATAATCATAATTATAGAAACGAACAAATTCACTTTTCTTCAATTTAGCGTCGTGATCTCCATAGATAACAACCACTGTATTATCAAGTAATCCCTCTTGATCTAATTCATTAATAAATTCCCCAATCGCTTCATCAGCATAATGAACAGATTTAAAATAATTACCTAATTTTGTTCCTTCCATATAAGGAGCACTAACAATTTCTTTTTCACCAGTTTCTTCATTCACCTTTTCATATTTATAATCAACATCATAATCCACTATACCCTGTTTTACGATATCAGAGAAAGGTGTATGGTTAGTAAGCATAATCATTACACCATAGAAATTTTGATTTTTATCATTTATATCCTTAATTTTAGAAATTGATTGATGGAAAAATGACTTATCACTTAATCCTAAACCAATAGTTTCATCAATCTCATAATCCTTCTTATAGTAGAAGAAATGATCATAGCCAAACGATGCATGAGCATTATTACGATTCCACATCGTACCGTTATTAGCATGCATACTAAAAGTATAATAATTTTGTTCTTTCAATAATTTCGGTATCGTAACATAATTACGATCCCAATAATTGATAAATACAGTACCACTAGAGGCTGGCATTAACGAAGTATTTAAAGTAAATTCACTGTCACTACTAGTACCGACACTTTCCTGAGCATAAAAATTAGAAAAATATAAGCCTTCACTAGCTAATTTATTCATATTAGGTGTTAACTCTTGTCCGTTAAAAGATAAATCCATTGTAAATTGTTGAAAACTTTCGGCATGAATTACAATAACATTTTTCCCCTTAAAAATATCAGTGTATTTATTAGTCTTTGTTTTTTCCTCATTCCAACGATTAGTATAGTAATCCCTAAACTCCTTGGCTTTTTTATCATAACCAAATAATGGACTAATCTGTGGCTTTAAAGAAGCAACCACATCGTTAGCTTGATAAGTATAAATACCAAACTTCATAACAACAAATTCGCGATTCCATTGTTTACCTAAACGACTAATATCAACTGAAGATAAAGTTGAAATAAAGAAACCAATCATAATAACGCCAACAACTAAAGTATTTAACATTGATAACTTACCATTTTCCGTTTTAGATACTCGTGTATAATAATTAATCTTTTTCAAATGAACATTGACAAAAAACATCGCTAATATTTGCCATATATAGCAGAAATCTTTTATCTCCATAACATTTTCAACAACAGCATCACCAACATCAACAATCTGTAAAGAAGTCTGTAGTAAAGATAACGATGCAAAAGATAAATAGTTAGTATAATACATTGAATTTATTATACATAACACAGAAAAAAATATCGTAAACCCAAAATAATATTTAAATTGATTTTTCGGTTTTAATAAATAACCAAAAGCGCCAATTATTACCACTACAGCTGCATCAGCTAAAATCGGTTGTAAATCGAAGTAATTTTTAACCGTCAAAAATCTTAAAATAGCGGCATTTATTACCGATGTTAAAACAAACGTCAAAAACAAAATATTAGTCTTCGTATAATTTTTAATTTTAATACTAACACTGTTAAAAAATTTCTCTATTTTATCACGCATAAGTTCACCTCAATAATCACTAATCAAGTATATCACTTTTATAATTTTTTTTCAATGTAGCTCCTACAAAAATTTATACTCAAAAAAAAGACAACATTATTACTTACATCAGTTTATAATATGTTGCTTTTGAAAATTCCAAAACAAATTTTTAGTACACGCTTTACTAAAATATGATGTCAACTTAAAGTATCTAACTATTATTTATAAATTTATTTTGGTCTAACAAAAAATTATAAATAATCTATTAGTCATTATTTTCCTTGTTCGCTTCATCCATTCCTTCCTTTATACCTTTGGCTAGTTCCTTCCCAATTGTTCCTATAGCACTACCTACTGTTGGGGCCATTTTTTGAATGCCCTCTTGCGCAATTGGCATAACTTGTTGTGTAGTATAAGCAGCAATTTCTCTTCTATGCGCAATAAACATAACAATACCACCAGCAATAGTTAACCCAAAACCAATAGGGATCATAAAACCACCTATTGCAAATAATCCGATATTGCCAAATATTCCACTAGCTGTATTTTGACTGTCGCTAGCACCAATGTTTATTTCACCGTGGCTGAAGGAATTAAAATCATTTATTATACCGTTACTCATAGAATTAAATCCATCCATAGCCCTATTACCTGCGCCAACAAATCCAGTAATTAATAAAATAAAACTAATTACCAATATAACGATACCGATAAGTAAAAGCATTTTTCCGACTTTTTTAATTTTAGCATTGCTTTGTTGATATTTTTCTTCGCTTAAATATTCTTTGTCTTGCATATTTTTATCCCTCCTAAAATAACCTAAATAATATTCATTATTTAAGTTATTTACATTGTTAATAAGACTTTTTACCCTTGACTAAATATATGATAAATGCGCCTAATGCACCTAAACCAACAACAGCACCACCAATAATATAGAAAATTTGATATGACATAGGTTTAACTAAATCATAATATACAGTATTGTCATAATTTTCTATTTCCCATTTTTCAGTTTCTAAATTGGTAATTTTAGAATTTATTTCTTGCACTTTCCTTTGACATTTTGATTTGTCAGCAAACCAATTTGAATCATTCATATTTAAAGAATCACATTCTTGTTGTGTTGATTCATATTGTTCCTTTAAAGGTTTTAGTTCTTCCGTTATTTCTGAATATCTTTTATTTAATTTATCTGCGTTTTCTTTTGATAGTTCATAAGCCTCTTGATACCTTCTTTCATTTGTCTTCTTTGCGGCTCCTTGTTTAATTAATCCGATGCCTGCTACAACTAAGCCAATAGCAATACTTATAATCAAAATCAATAATGGCAATGGTAATTTCTTTTTATTTTTCATATTAATTTACTCCCTTCAATATATTACCAAACACATTATATTGAATATATACTAAACAATCAATTTTTTAATATTAATTATTGGCGATTACCTCTAAAGCATTAGCAACTAATTGATATTTATCGAAACGTTTTTCTACATGACCACTAACCTCAACAATATCGCCAACATTAATGTTGGTCCCTAAAGTATAAAATTTTGGGAATAATACGACATCGATCGTTGCTAACTCATCACTGGCTGTAATAAATAACATCTTATCATTTTTTTTCGTCGTTATTTCCTTCTTACGATCGACATATAAAATGATATTAATGTTTTTATCAAAGTAATTATCTATTTGTTCTAAGCTAATTAAATTATTAAATTTGATTCGATATTCAGTGACTGGATGATGACTCAAATAAAAACCAAAAGTATCTCGTTCTAAATTCATTAATTCTTTTTTGGAATATTCTTCATAACGATTAATAAGTGGTTTTAAACTTTCATCATCACTTAATAAGTCTCCTATTTCACCATAGTTAATAATTGCTTCTAAATTTTCCTTTAAAGTATGGCGATTAAAACCGAAACTGTTAAAAACACCAGCATCAATCAAACTCTCAAGCGTTTTTCGATTAACACTTTTGCCATAACATCTATTGATAAAATCAAAAATATCTTTATATAAACCCTTGGTCCTCTCTTCTAATATGCTAGTGGCTGCACTAATACCAACATTCTTAATTGAAGATAAAGGAAATCTAATACCTTCATGACAAACTTCATAACTATTACCACTATAATTAATATCAGGTAATAATATATCGATATCTAATAATTTACATTCATAAATATACTCTTTCGTTTTAACTGTACTACCAACTACCATCGAAAGGAGATTTTTCATAAAATATTTAGGATAATAAGCCTTCAAATAGGCCATACGATAAGCAATCATTGAATAAGCAACAGAATGAGCACGATTAAATCCATATGAAGCAAATCTTAAGATTAAATCATAAACTTGAGTAGCTTTGGTTTCTGAATAACCTCTTTCAATACTTCGTTTAATAAATTTTTCCTTTTCTTCTAACAAAACGCTTTCCTTCTTCTTACTCATCGCTCTTCTTAATACATCAGCTTCCGCAAAACTATACCCAGCCATCACATTAGCTATTTGCATAATTTGTTCCTGATATATAATAATTCCATAAGTAGGCTTCAAAATATCGTTCAAACTCTCATCAAGATAATCAACAGCTTGTTTACCGCGTTTACGTTTGATATAACTATCAATATTATTCATCGGTCCCGGTCTAAACAACGCAATTGAAGCAACTATATCCTCAAAATCATTGGGTTTAAATTTTCTTAAGAAATTCATCATTCCTTGTGATTCAAACTGAAAAATTCCCGTAGTATAAACATTGGTAAAAACAGAAATAGCCTTTTTATCACCATCGGGAATACTATCAAAAGTAAGTTTTACCTTTTCTTTTGTATTAATGTCTTTTAAAACATCATTAATCAAAGTCAAATTACGTAAAGCTAAAAAATCCATTTTTAATAAACCTAGATCTTCTAAATATTCCATGGAATAACCAGTAATATAAAATCCTTCATGATTTTTAACCAAGGGAATAACTTCATCCAAATCATTCTTTGCCATAACAATGCCGGCTGCATGAATACTAGTATGGCGTTTTAATCCCTCTAATTTAGTTGCAATTTGATATAATTTACTAAATGTTGCATCACTAGCAATATAATGTGCTAACTTAGCATTCTGCTCAATATTCAAAGTCAATGACAACCTAGAGTCTAACAAATGACAAATATCATCGACAATTGCTAAATCGATGTCCATCGTGCGAGCAACATCTCTTATAACTTGTTTAGCCCCTAAAGTACCAAAAGTAATAATTGGTGCTACTTTTTTCATACCATACTTATCGATACAGTAATTAATAACTTCCTCACGGCGATTATATTCAAAATCAATATCAATATCTGGCATAGTTATTCGCTCGGGATTCAAAAAACGTTCAAATAACAAATTATACTTGATTGGATCAATCGTCGTAATATTTAACAAATATGAAACCAACGATCCGGCAGCGCTTCCCCTACCAGGACCAACTAAAATATGATTATCTTTAGCAAATTTAACATAATCATATACTACTAAAAAGTAATTGCAAAAGCCCATATTTTGAATAACACTGAGTTCATACTTTAACCGTGTTTGATATACTTGACTTACACTAGTTCCAAATATTCGTTTTAAACCATCAATACACAGCTTTTTCAAATATTGATAACTATCATAGCCAACAGGGCATTGGTAGATTGGTAATAAGTTCTTATCACGTCTAATCTCTAAACGACATAAATCAATAATTTTTTGATTACTGTCTAAATCAATTATAGTGGCAATCTCATCGTATAATTTTAAATAATTATCATCATATTCGATAGTAAAATCGACATTTCTTCCCTCTTTAATCGCATATAGATAGTTTATATACTCCGCGTCATCTTTTTTCAAATATAAAACTTCATCCATATAAATCAAGTTAGTTCCTTTTAATTTATCTTTTTCTTCGCTACTACTATATGCTTTAAATATATATTGATAGATTTTAACCAACCTATCATATAATCGCATTGTTTTAAAAGGAACAATACAGATTATACTATCACTATAATGTGATAACACATCTAAAGTTATTTCCCTTTCTGTCATCAAAGTCGAAAGTTTAAGCAAATGACGATATCCAGTATCATTCATACAATATAATATCAGAGGCATTCCTTCTATCATTAGTTCTAAGCCAATAATAGGTGTAATATCATTTTTTTTACAATTTAAATAGAATTCCATCGCGCCAAACATATTATTATCGGTGATAGTTAGAAATTTTAACTGGTTTTCTTTAGCAAATGTAATTAATTCATCAATCTTAATCATACTGTGCAATAAATAATTATGTGTTTTAATATTTAATGGAACATAATTCATATTTTACTACCACCTTTCATAAGTTTTCTTATACCTAGATTATATCATTTAATTATAAATATATAAATATAAATTATCTATTTAAAGATGAAAAGATTGACTTTAAATAGATTATATGATAAAGTTATAAGGCGTAGGACTTTGTGATTAAAGGAGGAATTAAAATGGCTAAAAAGATAACTGAAAAGAAACCACTTTTTGGAAATAGAAGAAGCCATGCTTGTAATGCTACAAGACATGCTCAAAAACCTAACTTACAAAAAGTAACTCTTGATAATGGTGAAACAATCAAGATGAGTGCTAGAGAATTAAGAACACTAAAAAAAGCTAGTGGAAATGTAGAAGCTTTAGAAAATGCTGAATAAATAGAATTTATTAGAAATAATAAATTTTTTTATATATAAAAGACAGTCTAATGACTGTCTTTTGCTTTTTTAATAATGAAATTAACACCCTTTTTAGCATTTTTAACACTTACTTCATATCCAACTAAAGCTACAGTTTTTTTGACAATTGATAGTCCTAACCCAAATTGCCCTTTAATACCTTTTTTGTAGGGAGTAAAGATATCATTGACAATCTTTTCGTCAATATTAGGTCCATCATTAAAAAATATAATCTTATCATTTTTAATGGTTACATTAATCATTTTATCAGCATAACGAACAAAATTATTTAAAATATTATCAATAATAGCTTCCCACATATCGTATGTACCGTCGAAAATCGTTTTCTTATCTTCAATTTTAACCTTCCATACAACATCTGGTCGTTGAATCTTAAATTTAGCAATTGATTCATTTAAAATTTGTGAAATATCAATTTTTTCATTATAGGAATTATTTAAATTTTTTATATAGTCTATTTTATTTAAGTATAGTAAGGAGTGTACTTTTTGTTCAAGTTTATTAACTTGTTCTTTAATAACATCTTTTGCATCACTACTTTCAAGCATGCCATCATCAATTGCTTCTAAATAAGATTTTATAACAGTAAGAGGAGTTTTAAAATCGTGAGAAATATTTTGATACATTTGGCTTTTATATTCTTCTTGTTGCTTCAAAGTTAGACGCATATCATCAATCGCATTCGATAATGATTTTAATTCATCATCAACTTTAAACTGATATTTATCAACATAATCATCATTGTCTAAATTATCAACCTTTTCTTTTAAGTGTTCAACTTTCTTTATCAGGTGTTGACTCCACCAAACAATTAAAATTAATATCAATAAGACGCAAATTATTATTACTGGGAAAATACGATATAACATATCTTCACGAATATTATTTATATACTTATCATCAGTAATTGATATTTTTTTTACATCGTTATTATAAGAGGTATTGTAGTAATATGTTCGGCCTAAATAGCGAAATTTACCATATTCATCTTTTATGTTCAATAAAATTTGTCTTGGACTGGCTTTAATAATACTGCTTAAATTATCAGAATAAACGATATCATTCGTTGATACCACATATAAATAAGCTATATCAGTCTCAATTATATTATCGTTTATATCACTTTCAACGAACGATAAAGGCTGTTTTAGATATTGATATAAACTTTTCTCATATATTGGTAATAAACTCTTTGGCAAAATAAAAGCTAAACTGATAAAAGCAATCGTACATACTAAAAGCGCTATCGATATAAGTTGTGAGAATAAAGTTACTTGTTTTTCTTTCATACTAAGCGATATCCATATCCATAAATTGTATTAATATGTAACTTGGGCATTTTCTTACGCAAACGACGAACTAAATCATCGACAACACGATCACTTCCAAAGTAATCATCACCCCAAATCAATTTAAGAATATCATCACGACTATATGATTTATTTTTATTATTGATAAATAACATTAACAAATCAAATTCAAGGGTCGTCAAACTGATTTCTTTATTATCTTCCAAAATAACTCGTTTATCAATGTCAATTTCATAACTATCATAATATACATTAGGAGTGTCATGAATGTATACTCTTTTAATTATATTATTAACACGTAAAACTAATTCTTTTGGTGAGTAAGGTTTAGTTATATAATCATCACTACCTAGCTCAAGACCAATGATTTTATCCAAATCTTGATCCCTAGCCGAAGTAAAAATAACAGGGACATTATTATTATTAGAACGAATGCGTTTTATAATATCATAACCGCTGATTTCATCGCCTAACATAATATCTAAAATCCATAAATCCACATGGTTAGATACATAATCTAAAGCATCCATTCCATTGTAAAAATTAATAACTTCATACCCTGCTCGTTCAAGATATGTTTTAATCAAATTATTTAAATTAACTTCATCTTCAACTAGACAAATTTTATACATTATTACACCTCAATTAATAGTATAACACTAATTCGTACCTTTTTCTATATCACCACCATTATGTTTTTTGGAGTGTATCTATTGTATCTGTTTTATTCTAAATTATATCCGCATCTATCACCTTCCTTCTACATTCATTATAGATAATAATTATGTATACAATTTGATAGAATTATGGGAAATTATGAAAATAAAAAAATATTCAAAAATGAATATTTAATAAAAAAAGGGATTATTCTTAATTTCATCATTTAAATTAGTATCTAACCCATGTCCCGGTTTAATTAGCACATTATGAGCATAGTTCTTTATTTTATTAATACTGTCTTTCATTACCACCATATTTCCACCCAAATCAGTACGACCGATTGTTCCCTTAAAAATAAAATCACCACTAAAAAGTAATCCTTCCTTTTTAAAATAGAAACTAATAGAATCATCAGTATGCCCAGGTGTAAAAATAACCGAAAAATAGAATGGTCCTATTTGATAATCCTGTTCCTTCAAATTACCTCGATCATAAACAGGTATATTATAAAAATCCTTAATATCATTAAGTGCCCCAACATGATCAAAGTGACGATGAGTAAGTAATATGCCTAAACAATTTTTATCAGCACACGCATTTATAATTTTTTCTTTTTCATCTCCCGGATCAATAATTAAAATATCATTATCTATTTCAATTAAATAACAATTAGTCTCTAGTGGACCTACTACCAGATTTTTAACTTTCATTTTCAATAATAACTCCTTCATATATTAATGAGATTATTGGACTAATGCCATCGGCACCTGCAATGTGAGATATTAATAATATTTTCACGTTTCAACCCCTAACAAGAATATTATAACATTCATCTATCTTAATTAACAACATATAAGGTTATGAAAGTTCTTCTATAACTACAATATTCCATCACAAATTCATTATCATGCTTGCATATTATCCCAATTGTTTTATTTTGATTAATAGATTTTAAATTTTTATCAATATAATTCATATACAATTGAATTTGTCCTATATGCTCTTTTTTTAACTCAGTTACTTTTAATTCCACAACTACAAAACAGTTATATTCATAATTAAATAATAGAAAATCTAAATAATTATACCGATTCCCAATCTTTATTCTATATTCATTGCCTATATATGAAAAACAATTCCCCAATTCTAACAAGAAATTTCCAATATCTTCTAAAATAAGTTGTTTCAAAATTTTTTCAGATATTTCTGTATTAACATTACTGCTTTTAATAAAAATTGGCTTTTTAATAAAATCTTCTACTTCTGTTTTTTCTTCTTCAAGTAATTTATTTCTAGTACCTTCAGACAGTCTTTTATACTCGTTAGATTTTATTTTGAATCTTAATTGTCGTATAGATAAATTATAATTTTCAATAATTTTGATATAATATTTAATTTCATTAATATCCTTTATTGGTAACAATTCAATATAATGGCCATAAGTCAATTGTTGCGACAGTGTCGCAACTTTCTGAATAAGAAAATAAAATTTTTTCATTCTCGTTAGTGAAGTAAATGTATAACCTTTTCCCAGCTCATTAGTCAATTTTATAGAATATTCTCTTATTATGCCTTCACCATAATATTTACCAGCTTCAGCTAATAATTTTCCTACTTTATAATAAGTATCTATATCACTTCTGTTTTTACTATAGTCTTTAATTTTTTTATATGCTTCATTACTTATTAAATTTGTTTTTATTTCATCATAATAATTCATCAAATATTCTCTTAACAAATAAATTATTCGTCTTTTTCTTCAATTAATATTAAATCATTTCCAATATATAAATATTTATATAATATTTTTTTCATTATTTTACTTAATTTTAATAATCTTCTATAATTAATCCAACTAAATAATGTCGACATTTTTTTAGTAAAATAGAAAATTTCATATTACCTATATTTAAATTTTTTCGTAAATAAAAAACAGAATAAATCTGTTTTAACTACTAATATATACTACAAACACTTTTTATATTCCTTGTTTGTGTAAAACATCTTTCACCGGTCCATAAGTCTTACGATATCCATCTATTAAACCATATTGATGAATAGCCTCTATATGTTTTTTAGTTGGATATCCTTTGTGTTTAGCAAAACCATACTCGGGGTATTCTTTATCTAACTCATACATCATATGATCACGGGTAACTTTAGCCACAACACTAGCAGCAGCAATACTAATACTCTTAGCATCTCCTTTAATAATTGATGTCGTCGGTATATCAATATTCATCGGCATCGCATCAATTAAAACATGCTCTAATGGAATATCCTGTTTTACTTTATCAATAGCTCTAATCATCGCTACACGACTAGCTTCATAAATATTTAACTCATCAATTTCTTCTGGTGTACATAAAGCCGTCGCATAACTAGTAGCATGTTCAATTATATATTGATAATAACTTTCCCTTTTCTTTTCACTGAGCTTTTTAGAATCCGTCAGACCTTCTAATTTAAAATCTTTTGGCAAAACAACACAAGCTGTTACAACAGGACCAATAAGAGGTCCCCTCCCGACTTCATCAACACCACCAATATATTTTAATCCTTTATCATATAATTCATTTTCATATTGATATAAATCATTCATATTCTCATCCTCTAATAATATTTTAACACATTTAGTAAAAAACTGAACGCTAAATAATACTACTTTTAATCATTAAAAAAGGTTCAAAATATTTTGAACCTTTTTGTTTACTAACGCACTACAATATTAACAAGTTTCTTAGGTACAACTATAACTTTAACAATTTCTTTACCCTCGATATGAATTTGAACATTATCAATATTTTTAGCTAATGTTTCCATTTCCTCTTTTGTAGTATCTGTAGCGACTTCAATCTTTCCACGAACTTTACCGTTAACTTGAACTACCATCTCATATGTGTCAGAAACAGTTTTACTCTCATCGTAAGTTGGCCATTCTGATTCACATAAAGGATTACCTAAAGAACACCTAGCATTAATCTCTTCCGTAATATGTGGAGCAATCGGATTTAACAAATGAATTAAAACACGTAAATCAGATTTTGTAATACTATCTTCTTTTTCATATTCATTAACCATAATCATTAATGCTGAAACGGCTGTGTTATATTTCATATTTTCAATATCATATGTTACTTTTTTAATTGTTTTATTTATTAAAACCTCATCGGTAAAACCACTATTATCGTTAAGTTTTTCTTGTAAACGCCAAATGCGATCTAAAAATTTACGACATCCTTTTAACCCATTAGTACTCCAAGCAGCATCTTTCTCATAATCACCGATAAACATTTCATAAGTTCTAAGAGCATCGGCTCCCATATCTCTAACAATTTCATCGGGATTGACAACATTACCCTTGCTCTTACTCATCTTTTCACCATTAGAACCCAAAATCATACCATGCGATACACGAATATCAAATGGTTCTTTATTAGGAACTAATCCATTATTATATAAGAATTGATTCCAAAATCTAGCATAAAGTAAATGTCTTGTCGTATGCTCCATACCACCATTATACCAATCAACTTTACCCCAATATTTTAAGGCATCCGGTGAAGCAAATGCTTTATCATTATGAGCATCCATATACCGTAACCAATACCAACTAGAACCGGCCCAATTTGGCATTGTGTCAGTTTCGCGACGAGCTTTACCACCACATTTAGGACAAGTAGTATTAACCCAATCTTCTATCTTTGCAAGTGGGCTCTCTCCATTATCCGTCGGTTCATATTCAGCCACATCAGGTAAAGTTACAGGTAAATCTTCATACTTAACTGGTACCCAACCACAGTGTTTACAATAAACTAAAGGAATTGGTTCACCCCAAAATCTTTGGCGAGAGAATATCCAATCTTGTAAACGATAATTTACTTTCTTATGACCTATTTTCTTTTCTTCTAGATATTCTAACATTTTAGCAATCGAATCTTGTTTATTCGTCATACCATTTAAGATACCAGAATTAACCATCTCTCCATCACCAGTATAAGCTTCCTTAGAAATATCGCCACCTTTGATAGCTTCAATGATTGGAATATTAAATTTTTTAGCAAACTCATAGTCACGTTCGTCATGAGCAGGAACTGCCATAATAGCTCCCGTTCCATAATTCATCATAACATAATCAGAAATCCAAATTTCAATCTCCTCATTATTAACCGGATTAATCGCTTTAATCCCGTTTAATTTAACACCAGTTTTATCTTTGTTTATCTCTGTACGTTCAAACTCTGTTTTAGATTTAGCAAACTGTTGATATTCGTGTATTTCATCCATATTCGTAATTTGATCTTTAAGAGTATCAATAATCGGATGTTCTGGCGCTATTACCATAAAAGTTACTCCATATAATGTATCACAACGAGTTGTATATACCGTTAGATTATAATCACTATCTTTTATTTTGAAATCTACTTCAGCACCAGTACTTTTTCCAATCCAATTAATTTGACCTAATTTAATACGATCATGAAAATGAGTATCATCAAGACCTTTAAGTAAATCTTCCGCATAATCACTCATTCTAAGCATCCACTGTTCTTTTTCTTTCTGAACTACTTTAGTTCCACATCTTTCACATACCCCACCAGAAGAATCTTCATTTGATAATCCCGTTTTACAATTAGGACACCAATTAATATCTTTTTTAGTCTTGTAAGCCATACCTTTTTCAAAGAACTTCAAAAATTGCCATTGCGTCCATTTATAATATTCAGGATCTGTCGTCGAAAACTCACGATTCCAATCAAAAGAGATTCCTAAAGATTGGATTTGCCCCTTGAAAGTTTTAATATTTTCTTTAACTGCATCTTTAGGATGAATATGGTTTTTAATCGCATATTGTTCGGCTGGAGCTCCAAAAGCATCCCACCCCATTGGGAATAATACATTATATCCACGCATTCTCTTTAATCTAGCATAAGCATCTAAAGCTGTATAACTTCTAACATGTCCCACATGTAAGCCAGAACCACTTGGATAAGGAAATTCTACTAAAATATAATATTTATCTTTATCACTTGTGTTATCAGCACAAAAAGTCTTATGATCTTGCCAATAATTTTGCCATTTTGTTTCAATTTCTTTTGTATTATACATTTTTATCAACTCCTAATTTTTTCTGATAATAACTTCCTAGTAAATGATATAAAACTATTATTAAACATAGAACTAATAATAAAGCACCTACAATCATTAACAAGTAATTACCTAACATTAAAACTAACGATAAAGTAAAAGCAATAATAAAAGCATTAATTAATGCGATATGCCAAGCAAACTTTCTAGGTTCAAGCTGATTCAAATCTATCTTATATCTAGCTTTTAAATAACGTGCTTCTGTACCATTATATATTTTTTTTAAAGACCGTTTATTATAAACAACAAAAAGCAGATAAATCGCTATTATAATCATAAAGGTTATCAAAAACAATATTATTTCTCTCATAAATCCTCCTAAAAAAAGTATTATAAATTTAAGGACGAGTTAACCCGCGGTACCACCTTAATTCATAATACTTTATTATGCTCTTTACTCTTAACGCGAGTACACGAATCAACTCCAAAGTAAGTTCACAATAATCTTTTTAAAAGTTTACACCAACCACTTTCTCTCTTGCAAAAAGATTTATCATTACTACTCTTCTTCAACGTTTTAATATCATTATTATATTATACTTGTTCAATATATTCAAGTAATTTCAAAAACAATTTAATAAATTTTTGTTCTAATCCCTTTTTATTTAACTTACGAATTGCAATTCTTTTTTTCTTAATCGTATCATTACCAAAGACAATACTATCTATCTTTTCCTTCATCTCTGTCGCAATTGGTAAATCAGAAATAATTGATTCGATATCTTCGTTAATAACATGCACTGCTTCAATCTCAATATCTGATCCTTTACAATTAATCGTCAATTGACCAATTGTCGGAATATTGTTAACTTCAACGACGAAATCATTACGCTCTTGATATTTTTTATGAACCACTTTCTGATCTTTAAAATATACTTCAACCTGATTAGTTGGTTTAGTATTACGAAAACGAATTTTATAATTACGATACTCAGGAACAATACCACTTTTGCCTTCAACCGCTCTAATAATAACCGTATAATTGTTTGGTAAATAATTATAATCAATATCTGTAAGAAGATAATAACCTTTCTTATATAAATCACTAAGGCCATCATCTTCATACATTTTATATGTATTATTAACACCCGGAAAAATTTGAATCTCCATATTCTTTGGTGGCGTTGTATCATTCATATTATCATTTTCACCAAATGGTATAATAGCTCCAGCTCTAGCAAATACCGGATAATCTTCATCTTTAAAGAAAGCAACATAATTACGATTACCTGGAAACTTCTTACCTGTAACAATATCATACCAAATTCCTTCGGGCATAAACATTCGATGCACAACACGATTCATAACGATATCTTTTTTCCTAATAATTGGTGCTACTAAAAGTTCACTACCAAAATAATATTCATTGCGATTATTTTCATTATCAAAAATATCAGGATATTGGTAATAAAGGGGTCTAACTAATGGAATTCCCTCTTTGTGATAACGATAACTTTCCGTATATAGATAAGGAATTAAACGATGACGTAATGTTAAATAATCTTTAACAATTCGATACGTTTTAACATCCCATCGCCAAGGTTCTCTTTTATAATACTTACCTTTATCAGCACCAAATTTTAAAATTGGGCTAAAAGTTCCAAGCTGAACAAATCTAGTATATAACTCTTCATCCTCAGTTCCTTTAAAATAACCACCAATATCATGAGCCCAAAAACTAACACCAATATTAGCTGCACTAGCATTAAAAAACGGAATGTTTTTAAGTGTATCCCAATTAACCAGTGTTTTCCCAGAATAAAGAACAGGATAACGATGAGGTGCCTTATTCGCATTCTTTCCTAATACCATTGGTCTTCTCTTATAATTACGCATCATATCGTAAGTATGATAATGACTCATTAACCAAAAATCATCAATATACTTATTATCATTAGCATTAAGCCAATAAAAGTCAACACCTAAAGCATCCAACGGATGAATCATAAGTTTTAAATAAACATCAATAAATTTGGGATTTAAAGCATTAAATGGAATAATTCCCTTATCATCAGTTTCTAAATAATCTTTAGCTTTTAAATAATAATCTTCGAATGGATATATCCCTTCAAGCGGATTAATATCTAACCCTAATCTAATCCCATTAGCGTGTAACAGTTCAATTGTCTCAAAAGGTGCTTTAAATAAATTTTTATTCCATGCAAATCCCGTCTTTAAATCTTTAACGCCTTGATACTCTCTAATATGCCAATCACGATTTAAAAGCATAACCGATAACGGGATATTAGAATTATTAAAATTATCAACTAACTCTTTTAAACTTTGATCATTATAACTGACATTACGACTCCACCAGTTCCCTAAAGCATATCGAGGAATTAAAGCTGGATAACCAGTTAAAGCAAAGTAATCTTTTAAACAATCATCAAAATCATTATTATACATAAATACATATACATCAGTTTCGCTCATCTTACGCGGAGTTACTGTTCCTGATTCATCAATAACATAACTTTTCGAATCATCAATACTTGCAAAGCCATCTAAAGAATATAGACCTTTTCCTAAAGTCATATTCCCTTTTAAATCTGTTAAATTCAAAGCAGGTGCTCCTAAATTGCGCACTTCTGGATGACCATAATACCAAATACGATCACTATTTAATAATTGAATACTTAAATTGGCCGTCGGATTTAATTTACTACCAGCAAAAGGTTTTTCTTTATTATATATTAATTTAAAGTATTTAGTAGTAATCTCCAAATATTTAGTATCATTTTTGACCGCAAAATTCGGTACATTAAAAGAACGATTCCAAACAACTTGTGTTGGTAAATCTTCAAATAAACTATTAGGATTATACTCTAAACGAACTAAACGTTCTGTTAAAATTGTAATCCGATATTTTACCCCTTGTATTATCGCCTTTGGACTAGCCATAGCTTTCGTACAATCTATTTTAAAATAATCACCTAGATTATACATATTATCACCCACTTTTATAATTCTTCTATTTGCATAAAATTAGTATGCTTAACATTCTTAAACGGATAACCACCAGTAATAATTACTTTGTCACCCGGTTCAGTTCTAAGTAATCTCTTAGTTATATATAAAGATTCTTTAATAATCTTATCTAGAGAGTTTAAATCATCAATTAAGATAGCCCGTACCCCAAAATGAAGTGATAAAGATTTAACGGTATTTATATTAGGGCTAACTGCAATAATAGGACAAGTTGGCCTAAAACGGCTCATCTTACGCGCTGTATAACCGCTCATAGTCGGTGTAACAATTGCGCAGCTTCTAAGCCTATTAGCACAATCTGTAACACTATAAGCAATAAGACCAGTAATATCTTGTTTTTCCGTTCGCACAGCCTTATCTAGAAGTTCTAAATAATTAATATCCATTTCCGCCGAAGCAATAATCTTTTCCATCATTGCCACCGTCTCTACCGGATATTTACCAATTGTCGTTTCACCAGATAAAATAACACCATCAACACTGTCTATAACCGCATTAGCTACATCCGATACTTCAGCACGCGTTGGTCTCACTTCATTTTCCATCGATGAAAGAAGTTCTGTTGCCACAATACTTACCTTACCCGCATTATGACATTTCGCAATAATATTTTTTTGAATACCAGGTAAGCGTTCCATTGGTAGCTCGACTCCTAAATCTCCACGGGCTACAATGACTCCATCACTAATTCGAATAATTTCATCAATATCATCAAGAGCTGCTTCATTTTCGATTTTCGCAATTATACCCAAATGATCATTATCAAGCTCAATAAGTAAATCATTAATAGTCAATATATCCTCTGAACTACTAACAAAAGATAAAGCTATAAAATCAACACCAATCTTACTAGCAAAAGCAATATCATCTCGGTCCTTAGGTGTCAAAAAAGGACGTTTTAATCTCAATCCTGGAACATTAAACCGCCGATTAGAGGTTATCGTCGCACTATTCATTACTTCACATAATAAATAGTCTTCACCCTTATCAATTACTTCTAACTCTAATTTTCCATCATCAATTCGAATAACTGTATTATATTTAATTTCATTAATTAAATTAGGGTAATCCACCGAAAATTTAGTATTATCACCTAATGTACCATCCATATATATACGAATTTTCGTACCTTCCTCAAAAGTGGCTTCACCACCCTGAAAATTACCAACCCTAATTTCCGGACCTTTAGTATCAACCATAACACTAACATTAGTTCCTAACTCTTTATTTAATTCATTAATTTTTTTAACAATATCCTCACAAAATTCATAGCTAGAATGACTCATATTTAAACGAGCTACATCCATACCGTTTTTAATTAAATTTCTAATAACATCCTTATCAGAACTAGATGGACCAATCGTCGCAATTATCTTTGTCTTATTCATAGTATCACCCTATTATAAATTATACCAACTTTTTCCTTAATTAAAAAGTTTTTTCTAAAAAATCTACAAAAAAAGACACAACTATTTAGTTGTGGTTTCTTTGTAAATAATCATGTGTACGAAAACTATATGTTGAAGTATCACCATTATTTTTTATAAATTCTAAATCTAATAGACATTCTGATCTTATAAATTTATATCTTTCAATTAGAATATCAGGTATTTGAGATTCCAAATCGTTTAACATATTAACCAATTTTTCATAATCCAAGACATTAAAATCATTCTTACCAAAATCTATTAACTTTCTTACTGATTCAAATATTTTGTTTGATAATTGATTTAAAATTTCCATTTTTTCAGATTGATATGTTTTTTGTACTTTTCTGTAATCATCTAAAATGCATACATTTTCAATCTCTTTAATACATCTTATAATAGTCGGTTGATCGTCATTAAGAAAACATTCCTTTAAAACACTTTCATAATTATTTTTATACCACGACAATAAACACAAAAATATTTTATTATGAAGCTTTTTATCATTTGTTTTAATTTTACTGTGAAAATTATTTATTATCAAAGCATAACATTCTTCATATTTCATATCTATTTCCTTCCAAATATTGATTTTATAATACTCGATAAAGAGCTCTGCTTCCTATATACATTTTTCTCTATACTAGAAATTATCTCCTCAACAGCATCAGATTTATATGGCACCATTTTTCTAATAAAATCATCATATGTTCCTTTAGTTGAATACATGTCAAAGAAATTTCTAATAGCACTTGTATCATTTGATAAATAAGCATTTAAAAGAATATCAGAATTTTCTGACCCGTAAATTTTAGTAATAGCATCATCTATTCTATTCCAATATTTTACGTTTTCAATACTATACATACTTTCATACAACAAACCATCGCCATATTTAGAAGCTAAAAAGTCAGTTAATGATTCATTTGCTAAAGTACTATTAAATCCATCTGGAAAATACTCTCTAATTCCAGTAACTTTTACTAATTGACCATCTGCTGTCTGAATCTTCATTCCGCTATTTCTTCCATTAATGTCTGATAATTGATGAAATAATTCATGATATGCTGAATGTTCGTTAGCTCTTTGCGGCAAGTATAACTGACTATTTCTATCAACAAACCCTAAAATATTATCTGGTAACCCCCTCTCTTTTAAAAGTGTTCCCCAATACTGATCATCGACTTTATAAACTCTAGAAAACAACTCATCTATTTGATCGCTACCAAATACGCCATCAAAATTCGAATGAGCCCAAGATGACAATTTACGTTTGCCCCACTGAGTATGATAGTCTGTTATTTCTGCTTTAGCTAATAAAGCACTTATATCATCTTTATCGAAAATAATATTATTTTGAGATTCGACAAAAACATCTTTCATATTTAAATCATAATTTGCTTTATACGAAATAGCATCATCGAAAGACATTTGTCTGCCATTAACATTTATAATTATTTTATCCGGATTATCTATATTCTTCCAAAAACTACTATCTAAATCTGGCAGATTACTAGGATCACTAAATCTAAATTGTTGCGTCATCCCTTTGCCAGTCCGATAATTAGCCATAGCAATAGCCCCATCATCAATTGAATCATTAGGAAAGTTATTCTTAACTTGGTTTTCAATATTGTCAGAAATATCAACTTCCGGTACTGCTCCCTTTTTACTAAATCTACCAAGTGGATTTTCACTATTTAGTTTAGCAGTATTGATATCATCAATGTAAATATCATTAAGAGCATCACCAAATGATGAACCATTCTTTTTCGACCTAATACCAGCCTTCCCAAAGTCAATTACTTCACCACCTAGTGAACCTAAGCCGGCTATAGCAGTTTGCTGAATAACACCTATCCAACCACCACTAGCATTCCAAGCTTCATCCCAACTTAATTCATTACCATCAATATCATCTACTCTTGTCTCAATCATAGCAACAGCTGATTGGAATGGTACTTCTACTGCTCCAGTAAGACTATCTGCTGTTATTCTAAGTCCGGATACTGCTAATTTTTGTAATATAGGATTAGCAATTTTACTAGTTATTTTGCCAAATACAGATGTCCCAATTTTACCACCGACATAGTATTGAAGTGCTTCCCAACCGCCATCAATGGCCCCTAAAAGTAAGCCACTAGCTGCATCCTTTCCTTCTTCCCAATGCTCAGCTGTACTTTTAGCAAAACCTAACGTACCAGCTGTTACAGCTAAAGCTACCGGTGTCGCTGCACCAAATGTAGCAACAGATATTCCAATAATACCAACCATATAGCCGATTCCTTGAATAATCTCATCAACAACACCGCCGGCCTCAATTAATGAGTATTCATTTATCCAATCAGGATTATTGTCTGTTATCCAATTGCAACAATCATTAGTTAAAGTTCCAACTTCAGCCACAAGTGCCATGGTATCATCCCAAAGCGCTTTAGTATATCCTCCACTTTCACCAGTTAAAATATAATTAACTCCATCGCTGATACCTGTAAATACAGTTCCAACAATTGCTACAGCAATATATACTAAATCGACTATAGCTTGTAGTAATGTAAGCAAACCTTTCGTTAAGGATTCTAAAGCAACTACTATCGTTGCTCCAGTCGTTTTAAAAAAATCTTTAACATCTTCCCAAGTTAAATCTTCTACCCAGTTTGATACTTTTTCAAAAACTTCTGCTCCCGTTTCATAAACCTTATCTAATTTGTCTCCAAACCAATCTTTAGCAGCTTCATAGTCATTATATAAATCTGATCCAAAATCTTTAATATCATCAACAACAGCTCGTCCTTTACTAACAACGTCACTCTTTAATGAATTCCAATAAAGAGATCTTCGTTCCGCCTCATTCATTTTTTCGACTGCTTTATATAATAAATTTTGAATTTTAACTAAATCATCATTAATATTATCAATATCACGATATAAACCTCTAAGATTAGAATTAATCCACTTTTTACCTAATACCTTCGAAGGAAGATTAGTTCTAATAGATACAACCGTATTATAAGCACTTGTTATTTGCGGTATGCATGAATAGCCAATATCTTGTCTAATCACATCAAGACGCCCTGTATCAATCACAAAAGCCATACTAATCTCCCTTCTTTAATTATAAATATTAACACGATGTACTATTTTAACTAGCACACCATTTATTATTAACCTATAAAATCATCTAACGTTTCAATTTCTACCTTATCATTCGGTTCTTGAGCAATTTCAACTTCTTCATTATTTTCTACATTAAAAGGTGTAGGAAAACTATCTGTGTTATCATCTAAAACCATATTATCTACGGTTTCTAAAGTATCAATATTGTTATCTTCTAGTACAATATTATCTATAGTTTCTTCGGAAACTACATTATTATCATCAGTGTCAGCTCCATCACTATCATTAGTTAACTCTATGTTTTCTTCTTGAACTTCATTTTCTACATTGGTTGCTTTCTCTTGATTATTATCTTGTTTTATATCATTATCATCAGTTGTTTTAAATTTACTAAATTGATCTGCCATATCAATCAAACTCTTTAATTGTTTTTTAAAATTAATCTCTTCATCATCAATTAGGCCCATATGAAATACCTTTTCAATCTGACTATGATTAAATAAACAATTTTGATTGGAAGATAAAAAACCTTCCGGATATAAACATCCACTATAATCATAGGCTTCATCTTTACCTTGTGGTGTTACACAAAAGCCTGTAATCATTACTCTCTTTTTACCATTTTTCAATAATACTACTGTACCCACTGGTAAGTATTTTTCTTTTATTTCATCCATTTTATTCTCCCTCTTTCTTCTTAATCATATTATTATTTTAAGACCCATCCATTATCAACTTTAGTATATGCTCTTCCATCAGCTGCATATAGTTGATCAGAACCATTACTCTTTCTAACATAAGTAGTACCATCAACACGATATTCTTTATAAGTACCGTCAGCTAAAGTTTCTTTATACAATCTTCCGTCTTTCGTATAAGACTTAGTTACACCATTACCTTTATTTTCAAATTGCAAATTACCGTTAGGATAATAACTCTTATTAGTTCCATCACCGTTAAATTCACCAACCAGTGTCCCATTGGATGTATATTCTTTATATGTTGTAAGATCTTCATTGGCATATAGTTTGTAGTTACCGTTACTAACTACACTCTTATAGAGAACATCATCTTTAGTATAGTAATTATTGTATTTTCTATATGATCCATCACTGTATACTTCTTTTTTAATCACTCCATCTGGGGTATATTCTCTATATACTCCATTAACCGTTTCAATCTTTTTCCTTCCGTCAGAATATAATTCATAAACAACTTTACCATCTTGCTTTTGATACGTTAAAGTTCCATTTTCTGAATATTTTGAACTATTTCCTTTATCAATGTTACTACTATCCATTAATTGCCCATTTTCATAATAGTTGTTATAAGTACCATCTTCTAAAAGTTCAGACTTTTTATTGCCATTTTCATAATAGTTTATATATCCGTTTGAATCTACTAATTTTTCCTGTATTAATGATCCATCCTTATATACCTTCCAACGATCACCTTCTAATATTTCCGTAGTATAAACTTTTGCTTCATCAATTTTATCTAAAAATAATCTACCATAATTTTCACGTTTATATGCTTGACCATCTTTATCATAATAAGTAACACGTCCCTCACCATCATAACCGTCTCCCTCTATTGTTTCAATATAAGTACCATCAGGGAAATATTGAGTACATTTCATATATATACTACCAGCCTCAGTCATCACTACGACACTACCATCAGCCTTTATTTCTTTAATTAAATGATTGTATTTGTCATAATACTTTATACTACCATCATCGCATTTTTCTCGATGGTCATATTCTATTCTGTTACCATTATTATCACATAATGTCGTTTTTTCAAAAATACCTTCATCAAATGATTTATCAGCTACACTTAATACTTCTGTTCTGTCTTCCCTTTTAAAAGCACTTTTAATTTTAGCGCCTGTATCTTTTAACTTCTGAAAAATATTAGGAATTCCACTTGTTTTAGTAGTAAACCATTTTATAATTTCTGCACCTGTATCCTCAAACCATTGATTAACTTTATTTTTACTAGCTAAAACAGCATCCCAACTACTAATTTTACTATTAGTAGATAATGATGTGCCTACAGTTGCTAAATTAATACTAGATAACATTTTAGCAATTTTATTTTCAGCATCCCGCATGCCAGAAACAGCTTTATATAATAAAGATGTTATTTTATTGACATCTTCATTGATATTTTTAACTTTACGGTTTAAATTATATAATTTATAATCATTCATTTTTTTATTAGCAACTGACCTTGGTAAATTAGCTTTTATTTCACTAATCTTAGAAGATATGTCATTTAAAGTATTAGGAATATTTTGATTTATATCCTGGCGAATTTCTTCAACCTTATTAATATCAACTTGCATTAAATCACCCTACTTTTGTTCCTGCTTTAATTCTTTATCCCTAACCTCTTTAGCCGCAGCTTTAATATTATTTCTAATGGTATAACATTCATTAATCGCATCATTTATATCTTTAATAACATTATCAAATTTCCTATTAATCTTATTAACTGATCTATCGTTCCATACACTATTTAAAGTAGTTTTATTAGTCGACAATTTTCTTTTTGCTCTTGATAATTGTGAAGCACAATCCGATAAACGATCAGCTTGTCGATTACAGTAATTAACATCTAGTGCCATTATTTTTCACTCCTAACTAATAATTTAATATCATTAAGTAAATCACTACAATTTTGATACCTTTCATTTGGATTTAACTTAATACATTTTGTAATAATCTTTTCCAAATCTTCACTATATTCTTTATTAAAGTATCTTATCGGATAAATTTCATATGGTGGCTCAGCTGGATTATGTTTAGTAAGCAAATAATACATTGTAATACCCATGCCATAAATATCTGTCCGCTCATCGGTTTGACTAGCATCGTCATATTGTTCAGGAGCTGCAAAACCTTTGGTTCCTAACTTGATAGTATCTTTATTTTTACTTTGATCATAATAACGAACATTACCAAAATCGATTAAATAAAGATCATGATTATAACAAAGAACATTACTAGGTTTAATATCCCGATGAATTACTGGTCTATCCAACGAGGTATGTAAATAATCAACAATATCGATCAAACTTTTAAATAATGTTAAAGCCTCTTCTTCGTTAACATTTTCTTCTAAAGCATAACGTTCTAACGAAACTCCTTTAATATAATCAATAACAATATAAATCCAATCATTTACATTAATAACCTCATGAATTTTAGGAATTCGGCTATGTCGTACTTTGCCTAACAAATCAATTTCCTTGTAATATTGTTTTTGCATATAATCTTTTAAAACATTTTTATATAAGGCTTTAATAATATATTGGTTATTATTTAAAACATTATCAACTAAATATATTTTGGTTTCTTCTTTATTACTAAGCAAATCTAAAACCAAATATTTATCAAATAAAAGCAAATTATCACCCCTAACAAAACTTTTACTAATAATTAAAATTATTATTATAAATTATTAGTAAGAGTTCCATTTACAACTCCTGCGTATTAGATTTAATAACTGGTGTTTCCGCTTCAAAAATATTAGGAATTGATGGTTGAATATCGATTTCGATAATTTCCCCTTCATCATCACTTACAAATTGCGTAGCACCACTGCCCTCTTTATTAACATCTAATGATAAGCGATCAATAAATTTCTTGATAGCAACTAATTCTAATTGTTCATTCCCTTTTAAATAATCTTCGAAATTAGTTAATAACTTTGAACCATCCTCAGTTTGAATGTTTTCAATTAGAGTAATTAAAAAATTATTAACCGTCGTATTATTATCAAACCCCATAATAGGTAAATAAATGAGAAAAACCTTTTTCATCGTCGGATTGATCATAATATAATTGAAATCAAACACTAATTTTTTTCGTGATAAATAAAAATTTTGCATGGCTATAAAAGTATCCATAATTTCATCTAACAAATTAATTACATCATTCATCTCCAAAGTTTGTTTTAAATACTCATTAAGTGAAATTAAAACACTCATATCATAATTAATAACCACTTTACCATTTTGATTATCAATAATAGCCGGTAATAAACCAGTTACTTGTTTACCATCAATTAAACTAATTTCACGAACGTTTAATTGCTCCCCCATAACTAACTCTTTCGTTAGTTTTTTACTACTACCATTAATAACAATATTAGTATTATTCATAACATCATCTCTTTTCCATAATTAGTTCTAAGGGGACAATTATATCCCCTTAGAATGATTACTCTATTCTTGAGCTGCATTAGAAATTTTTGTATCAATAGTACGATAAGCATCAACTGTTTGATCTAAAAATTTTGCATAAGCATCAATACTAGCCTTACAGTCATTGAATTTATTTACAAATCCCTGAAATCTTTCTTTAAATGTCTGTGAGGCACTACTATCCCAACCAGAATTAATATCATTAATTACACGATTTAAATCTTCCATAATTGTTGATAATTTCTGACTGCAATTTTTTATTTGGGTTGAAGAATTAGATACTTCTTCAAACGAAATAGTAATTGTATCGTTCATTTATCTCAGTCCTTTCTTTATTATAATTGTCCAGCAGCACTGGCAATTTCAGATTGTGCTTGTTCATAAGCTTTAGCACTTTCATTTAAAAACTCTTTATAAGATTCGATAGCACTATGCATAGCATCAAAATCTTTTTTATATTAGTTAATTTTATTAGCGAATGCTTGATTATCTTTTCCTGTCCATGCATTTTTTAAATTATCGATAACATTATACATTTGTGTATAATTTGACTTAAAATCAGTTGCTGATGATCCCACGCGATTAGCAAAACTACGCATTTTCGCTGGATCCGCCATAACTCTTGCCATTTATTTCACCTCCCCCAAAAATCTATATTAACATCAGTCTCGACCCATTTTTTAATCCTAGGTCACTAACTGATAAGTTAATATCTAGTACTTGTCCTGTTACCAGATCACATAAAACATTATCGTCACTCATGACAAACATGCCACCAGTTAAATCACTAATAGACTTAGCTAATAACTGACTAACTTCGTATAATTTTTTATTTTTAGGTATAAATACATCATAAGCTTCACCAATGATAGGAATATAAATTTCAACAATTATTTTATTCATCGATAATTTCTCCTTCATCATCATTAAAACTCAAAACCTTTAACAATTGAGCCTTACCCTTAACTAAGAAATAACCAAATTCTTCACCTATCTCTTTATACATATCATTAGTAATTTTACTTGGTTTAATAACATATTGATCGGCGATTCCATCACCAATCCACAAGCCATCAACACCACTGATATATTGTTTATACCACTCATCGTAAGCATATTCTTTGAGACCACTTGCCGAATCTAAAATAATAAAGTTTATTTTATAAACATTCTTTATATCCTTTAACGCATCTTTAAATTTACTAGCATTATCCGAACTTAATGTTTTCATTAAGGTATCAAAGCCATTAATTAAACACATATACTGTTTAACATTATCAAATATCTTACTATCTGAATTAGAATTACTATACTGCTCTTTACGGGTGTTTATCTCTTTAATTAATATTTCAATAACCCGATCAAAGTTTTCTCTTACTACTTGACTAGAAGTCATTAATAAATCTTCACTATCAATAATTAAAAGATTGATATCAGATATCTTGCTCAACACCTTAATCAGTTCATCGGCAAACGATTCACAAACATCTAGAGATGTAGCTAAAACAGGTGTCATAATACGGTCTTTCATATTCATTGTCACAATCTCTAGAGTGTTTTTATTAACCCCAATAGGTAGCGCTTTAAGATTACTAATCAAACGACTAACAAAATTAACATCGACAATCTCCGGTAAGATCGGAATACTTTTAGCTCGATTAGAATATTTAGAAGACATCTCTCCAGATAACTTTTTAATTGTATCCAACTCATCAACATCACTACAAATCTTACAAGTTTGAAACTCATATAAACCATCTAATTTAATTAATCCTCGACCCGGAGTAGCTGTTGGAAACAAACCAAAGGTGTTACCAACCACATCAGTATAGTCAGCTTGATCATTAAGTTGTAAGACAAATTCTTGCTTAAAATTCTGTTTTAATTTAAATCTAATAGTACTAGTGTCACTAACTGTTAGAACAAAAATCAAACCATATTTGACACCTTCACGTGATAATATATAAATATCATCATTAAACATTTCATACATTTCACTAAAAGCTGCAAAATTATGAATCATAACTAAAATATTAGGTACCTTTTTAGTATTATTTTTATTGTAATTTTTTATATCACCACCGTAAGGCGCAAATAGCTTCTTACGATTTTCAATCTCTTCTTTTAAAAACTTAAATAAGTTATTAATTTTTTCACTATCACTAGATAATAATACATCTCCAATTTGTGGTGCTTTATCAAAAAACTTAAAAGTTCCCGAAGCAAAATCTAAAATATAAGTATTTAAATATTCCGGTGTTTGATTTCTAATTAAATCATATAACATGGATGATAGAAAAGTTGTTTTTCCACTTCCGGTTGCCCCATAGACAATAACATTACCCTCATTCGATAAGGGAACTGTAAGTAACGCTTGTCTTTGATGTGATGGATCATCATATTCTCCGATGACAGGATTAAGAATTCCCGCTTCAACCTCATAATTATACTTTTTAGCAGTATCATCAAGTAAAATAACATTAGGAATCGTATCAAGCCATAATGATCTTGCTTCCGCTTGTTCACCTTTAGCCAAATCTGATAAATACTTAACAATTGCTACTATCTGTGGTGTTGTACTATTAGAATCATTTTTACTAGTTGGTTTAGCTTCTTTAATTGTTCGTCCTAAGTTATCGACAATTTTAACGCTATCATCTTTAACCTTAATTGGTCGATCGGACGGAACATAAGTTGCTCCAGCCCAAGCTGATTGACCCATTTCAAATAACTCATTAAATCCAACTTGTAAGAAGAAGCGTCCTGTTTGCGTAATTTCTGCTGCATCCGGTCTTTTTAAAACATCCATAGAATCATTTTTATCCTGAACTTTTAAACAAACTTTAAATTTCGAGTTACTCCATATCTGATCATCGACTACACCACTAGGTTTTTGCGTTGCTAATATAAGATGAACGCCCAAACTTCGACCAATACGAGCAGCACTAATCAACTCGTCCATAAAATCTGGTTGTTGACTCTTTAGTTCAGCAAACTCATCACTAATAATAAAGAGATGGGACATTGGTTCTTTGACAACGCCTTCTCTAAATAACTTCTGATACTTATATATATCAACAGTGCCTTCTTGTGTTATTTTTCTAGCTTCATTAAAAACAGCTTGTCTTCTTTTTAACTCACTTTGAATAGAAACCAACGATCTTTTAATCGCATTACCCGATAAGTTCGTAATCGTTCCTGCTAAATGAGGTAATTTAATTCCTTTTTCCGGGTCCTCAAAAGCCCCAGCTAAACCCCCACCTTTATAGTCAATTAAAATAAATGAAACCTCATTAGGATGGTAATTAACCGCTAAAGATAAAATATAAGTAATAATATATTCACTTTTGCCCGATCCTGTTGTTCCCGCAATTAATCCATGTGGTCCATGGAACTTTTCATGAAGATCTAAATAAAAATCTTCGCCCATCGTATCTACACCAACCGGTGCCCGTAATGACTTAGTTGGATCATTTTCTTTCCACCGCGATAATGAATTTAAATGCTCAATTTTTCCAACATTATACATTTGTAAAAAAGTTAACTGATTAGGTAAATTAAATTTTTGACTAGATAAATCCAAACTAATATTAGATAAAGCTATTGCTAATTCTAAAATATTCGGGCAAGGATTACAATCAGCGATAAAATTGGTCACCTCACCAGATACATCATTCTTATCATATATTTTTGATTGCTTTTCCCCCAAATCAATAACAAGAGAGCATTCCTTTGGTAAGTTAGATAATTGATCAAACATCGTAATAGCACTAAAGCCTAAATTTTTTCCAGCATCTAAAATTGGTTTAATAAATTCCGCCCGTTCAAACAAGGTCTTATCGGCAGCAACAATCACATAATAAGGTGATGCCATATTACCATTTACCGTCTTACGTTGTTCAATAATATTTTCAAAATGCGATGATAATTCTTTAACTTCATTAGCATCAGTAGCTAAATATCTAATCTGATGTTTATTATCCCAAATATGCGGAAGCCACTTAATAAATTCCCATTCTTTTTTGAACTCTTGCTTATCACCAATAAAAATCAGTTTGACCTCATCATAACTATGAAGTGTTACTAATTGAATAATTAAACGTTTAATAAAATTAATCGCATATGTACGATTGCCGGTAATACCCGTAATATATTGTTCAGTTAAAGAAATTGATAAAGGAACTTGGACTAGTTGTTTTGGTTCATTAGCCAGTTCATACATTAAATCTTGTAAATTGTCTTCGTTCATCGTAAAAGACTTCGGTGGGAAAGTGATATTAGCTTCTAATCGTTTATCACCTAAACCAACATTTAAACGTAAGAAGTCACTTTGTCCATTTACCCTCTCCCATAAATTACTTTTACGCTCCAAAATTCGCGCTTGACAATCGTCATAAATAACATTATTTTCAAATAATATTTGCGATTGTAAATCAATCTCTTGCTTGATATCTTCTCTAATGCTTTCTAAATATAACTTATATTTTTTTTGTCTTTTCTTCTCTCTTTTTTTCTGCTGCCTTTTTTCATATCTTTTAGATAAAATCGGCCACGTAATCATTCCAAAAATCATAATGGCGGAAATAATAATGGAAGGTAAAGCATTCTTTATATCTCCGCCACTATTAATAGTATTAATAGTTCCAATTAAACTCGACGATATCATAGTAATACCCATCGTTATCGTCGGTCCTAACACCAAAAGTAGTGGTGTTTGTTGCTCTTCGGTTGCTACCGGTGGGCCATCAATCTTTATATTAGCACTCTGAACATCACGTTTAAAACGTGGTGAACGATAAAAATACGATGTAGTATCAACATCTTCACTTTCATCATCATCGTCATCTATATCATTCGGTTTCTTTATCTCCAATTTTTTAAAATTATTACCATCTAATTTTACCTTGTTTTCTGGCATATTGACCGCCACAAAACTAGAACCGACAATAATTTTTAATCCCATGATATAGATAATATCGCCAAATTTTAAATTACAATCTGTAATTCTTAATCCGTTAACAAAAGTACCATTAGTACTGTCACGATCTACAATACGCCACTGGCCATCTTGATAAAAAAGACGTGCATGATCAGAAGAAACCAAATTATTATCAAAACAAATATGGCTATCTAAAGTCCGACCAATGCGATATTCACCATTTTTTAAAGGAACAATTTTAATAAAACTTTGACTTTCCTTTGTAACTGGCTCAACATACATAGAAACCTTCTCATCTTCATTTAATATTTGAAGATGATAAAACAAATAATTTGATAAAGTTACTTCCGCAATATTATTTTTATTACTGTCTAAAATGATAACCTTTTTATTGCTACGTGCCACCCACTGACCGGATACTGCCTCAATACTCAAAAGGCTACGCTCTTTACCATGTTGATCATAATCCTTAATCCAATATTGTCCCATAACTTTATTAGGCAAAAATATAGTAAAAAGGCGATCTTGTTTAATTAAAGTTACAATCATACTATCAACCTACTATCATATTTAATACTTTGCTTAGTATTTGTCTACCATGTGCACATTATATCACACTTTGTCGTATTTGTGTGCTATTTTGGAGAAAAAAATTATATTTTTTGATATTTTGTCAATATTATTAACGGTTGGATAAAATGAAGGTCGTATTTGTGTGCTAATAAAAATCTTTCTTATTTATAATGAGAAAATTATATTAGGTGGTGCGATGTGCAAATATTTAGATTAAAAGAACTTAGAGAAGACAACGATTTAACGCAACAACAAATTGCGGATAAACTTCATATCACTAGGCAAAACTATTCAAGATGGGAAACGTCCGAAAAAATTATTCCTCTTAAACATTTAAACAGTTTAGCAAATTTTTACAACGTCAGTTTAGACTATATAAGTGGTATAAGTAATAAGAAAAATCATCCGGCTGCTAGTAAAGAACTAAATCGTATTAAAATCGGAAAAAGATTAAAAGAATGGCGCATTCAGAATAATCTTACACAAGAAGAATTAGCTCTCGTTTTAAATACGACACATTCAACTATCAGTGCCTACGAAAATGGCAAAACATTAATTCTGACTATTTTTCTCTACGAAATAGCTAAAAAGTTTAATGTTTCAATCGATTATTTATGTGCGAAAATATAAAAATGACATAACCTTATGTCATTTTTATTTAAATATTTTTATTTTTTTCGGGTCTTTTTCACTTTCTGAAACGGCTCTTCTAATGCTATATAATAACATTCGCTAACCACAAAAGCAATGTTAACATTTAATAAAATACCTTTTTAATATTAATAAAAATAAAAAGTCAAAATAATAAATTTTGACTTTAAATCCAGACACTAAATATAATAGCCGCCATACAAAGAATCAAACCAATTGTCCAAAACAATTTAACGATATCTGTTTCTTTCCAACCCAACTTTTCTAAATGATGGTGTAACGGAGCCATTAAAAAAATACGTTTACCTAGATATCGACCAGCTAACATTTGTATAATACAAACCAATGTCTCTAAAACAAATACACCTGCAACGATAATTAAAGTAATTTCATGATCAGTTAAAATAGCTATAGCCGCTAAAGTAGCCCCTAAACTAAGAGAGCCTGTATCACCCATAAAAACTTTGGCTGGATGAGAATTATAAACAAGAAAACCAAGAAGCGATCCTACTAAAACAAAACAGAAAACCGCAATATCTTGATAACCTGCTACCCACGTCGAGCCCCAACTAATAATACCAAAAGCTAAGAAAGCAATTGCCGATAAGCCACCGGCTAACCCATCGAGTCCATCCGTGATATTTACGGCATTACTGCTAGCAACCAATACAAATAATAAAAATATACCATATAACCATCCCATGTTAAGTTCAATACCTAATGTATGAATGTCTAAAATTGGTTCATGTCCACTCTTAATAAAAATGTAGAAAAATACCAAGGCAATTATCAATTGACCAAATAACTTTTGAAATTCCGTTAGTCCAATATTATTTTTTCGTTTTATAATTAAATAGTCATCCATAAAACCTAATACGGCATAAGCGATAAATACAAATAAAACAATAAATAAATTTTCAGAAAAGCTTATTTTATCTAAAGATAGCAAAATAGCAATTGCCACCAAAGTTGGAATAATAAAAATTAATCCACCCATCGTCGGTGTTCCATCTTTACGCTTATGAATTTTTTGAACAAAAACACTAACATGTTGGCTAACATTCATCTTTTTTAAAATTGGTATTATAATGATACCAAATATAACTGATATAATAAATCCTATCATTAATGCTAAAACAGCTTTAGTTAAAACTAGCACAAAATCATCTCCTAATGTTTTTTAATATCATTTCCTTATCACTAAAATGAATTTTTTCATCACCAATTACTTGATAATCTTCATGACCTTTTCCAAGTACTAATAGTATATCATTTTTACTTAGTTTTTGTATACCCTTAAACAAGGCTTTTTCTCTGTTTTCCTCAATTTCATAATTTTTATTGTCAAGATTTTGTACGATATCATTAATTATAGCAAGTGGATCCTCTTTACGAGGATTATCGCTAGTAAAAATAACATAATCAGATAAATCTGTTGCAATCTTTCCCATTAATGGTCGCTTCTTTTTATCACGATTACCTCCACATCCAACAACTGTATAAACCTTACCTTTAGCTAATTCTTTAATGGCCTTTATCACCTTCGCTACAGCATCCGGTGTATGCGCATAATCGATTATAACTAAACCTAATGGTAACTTAATTTTTTCTACTCTTCCTGGTGGTTCTGATAATTCTGAAACAATATTATAAATATCACTACTTTTAAATTTCTCATTTTTAAGTACAATAATAGTATTAATAAGATTATATATATTATACTTACCAATTAAATGTGTTTGATATTCGGCTATTACCTCTTCATGTTTAATCTTAAAATTACTACCTTCCATATCATCTTTAAAGGCAACGATTTGATAATCACTAGGGTTTTGACCATAAGTTATATTATGATTTTCTAACAAATAATACTTGTGGTAATCATCATCAATATTAACAATTGCATAACCGTCATCTTTGACATTTTTAAATAGCTCCTGTTTAGCTAAAGCATAATTTTTCATATTATCATGATAATCCAAATGATCTTGTGTTAAATTAGTAAAAATAGCATAATCAAATTTTAAACCACCAACCCGTTTAAATGATAATGAATGACTACTAACTTCCATAACAACATATTGGCACCCTTGTTTTTTGGACTCCAAAAACATCTCATATAAATCTAAAATATCTGGAGTTGTATTATCTAACATCTTCACACAATCATTAATATAAAAACCTATAGTACCTATATAAGCTGCTTTAATACCTAATTTATTCAGCGCCTGCCACAACAAATAACAACTGGTTGTCTTTCCATTTGTTCCAGTAATTCCAATCAATTTCATATCCTTAATTTCATCATAATAATTTTCCTTTAAATAATTAATTAAATATTCATGAGTATCCTTCACTACTAAAGTTTCCACACTATAAAGGCCATCATGAACAACAACTTTTTTAGCGCCATTGGCAATCGCATCCATCACATATTTATGACCATCATCATTAACCCCCTTAAGAGCAACAAAAGTATCTCCTTCTTCCACCTTACGCGAATCAACTTTTATATTCATAAAATTCACCTCTTCATGTTATTTTATGGAAATAACCCAAGAGTGTTATAAAAAAAGAGAATTAATCAACTAATTAATTCTCTCTGTAATACTTTCTAAATAGTTTATCACTACTTTGCGATCATTAAATGGTATCCGTTCATTATTCTTAACAATCATTACCTCTTCATGACCTTTACCTAAGATAAGTAAAGTATCCTTATCTTTCAATAAATTAATCCCCTTTATAATCGCCTCTTTACGATCTAAACATACCTCATAATTATCTCTTTCTATTCCGTCTAACATATCTTCAACAATCTGATTAGGATCTTCGTCATGGGGGTCATCATTAGTAACAATGGTAAATTTCGATAAACTTGTTACAATGTTCATCATAATTGGTCTTTTAGTTCGGTCACGATTACCAGTACAGCCAAATACAGTATAAATATCACCAATTGTGACCTCTTTCATTGTTTTAATAATTTTTTCAACGGCGTCCGGTGTATGAGCATAATCAATCACAATGCAAGAATCACCATATTTAATCATATCCATTCGTCCTGCTGGCGATTTTAAATGTATAATTACATCATGAATAGTTTCTTGAGAAAAACCTAATTGTGATAAAACAACAACGGTCGTCAAAACATTATAAATATTATATTTACCTAATAATGGAGAAACGATAGTATGACTCTCATCCTGATAGTGATATAAAAATTTACTACCACCATGATTCATATCATAACTGACAACCTGATAATCACCGCCACTAAAACCATAAGTAATATTTTCTTTATCATCTAATAAAAAATATTCCTTATACTTATCATCATAATTAACGACTGCTTTACCATTAGGTTTCAACTTATAAAATAATTTTTGTTTAGCTAAAGCATAATTACCCATCGTCTTATGATAGTCCAAATGGTCTTGTGTTAAATTAGTAAAAATCGCATAATCAAACATTAAGCCTTCACAACGATTCATAGCTAACCCATGACTACTAATTTCTAAAACCATATATTTATATCCATTATTATAAGCAGTTACAATCATATCATATATTTCAGTAATATCAGGGCTAGTATTAGGTAAATCCATTACCTTTTTATCTAAATAAAATCCAATTGTTCCCATGTAAGCACATTTACAAGATAATTTATTAAGTGCCTCATAAATTAAAAAAGCACTTGTAGTTTTACCATTGGTTCCGGTAATACCAATTAAAGTCATATCTTCTAAATAACGATTATAATTTTCGATTAGATAATCTGTCAAATATTGACGACTATCTGCAACAATCTCATAAGGAATATCATAATCGCCTTCTTCTTCAACAATCAATTTGCTAGCACCATTAGCAATCGCATCCTTAATATAATCGCTACCATTACTACTAATTCCTTTTAAGGCTACAAAAATATCGCCCGGTTTTACTTTTCGTGAATCAGATTTAATATTTATCATAATAAACCTCCTATATTACTTTCTATATTAATTCAATTCTTATACCAACCACACCATAACGTTTCTCATCGCGACTACTGTAAAATTCATTTAATAAAGTTAATACTTCTTCTTTGCTCATGCCAGCAAACCCCAACAAGTTAACTGGAATGTCCTCAAGCAAACTAGCAAAGTCACGATACTTAAGCAATCCAACTATCTTAGCTTCGATAAACTCTTCTCGATCAGGCTCTAAACCAAAACGAATAATATCACCAATTTTCATCAGTTGCCTTTTTTGATCATTTAACCTTAATTCGATAACCTTATCACCATTTTTAATCTTATCATAGTACTCTTTTTTTAACCCACATTTAAACATTATTCTACCCACTTTCTAAATTCCTAGCTACATCAGTTATAATTCCCAAATTACGATTCGTAGTTTTTAAAATATCCTCTAAAATAGCCTTTTCGTTAATCGTCCATATATATAGTTCGTCATAATTCAAATAGTTCTTATAGTTAATAATACTAACAGAGTAGAAAGAAAAATTTTTATCACTATTACTTAAATTTTTTTTAACCCCTACTAGTAATCCCATTTTAACCATAGGATACTTTTTAGTGAAATATTGAATAAGTTTATCATTAAAACTACATATATAAATATTCAAATAAGGATACTTTTTGATAATTTTATATATCTCATTAACAACCTTCCGATAACCTTTACTCTCATCTTTAACTTCAATCATTAATTGTTTGTCACTGTTGATCCCGACTAAAATATCATCTAGAGTTGCAATTTTACTAGGATTAGTTAATGTACCAAAATTATACCTTTCTAATTCTTTTAACTTCATATTACTAATAAGTCCACTACCATTACTAGATAGCGCTATATTATTATCATGGCTAACAACAATTTTTTTATCCCTCGTCATCCGAACATCAAACTCTACACCCGCAATATAATCTCTTTTTAACACTTCATAAATGGCTTCCTTAGAATTTTCAGGATAATTAACCCCTACGTCATTTCCACGATGTGAAATTAATTTCAACATTCTATCACATCCCATACTTCTATAAATATATGATAGAAAATAAATTATGACAATCTGTTAATCACATAATCACACACTTCTTTACTGATATCGAAAATATCTCGTGGATTATCGTCAATCGCACACTCAATCGTTTTAAATCCATACATATCAGCAACTTCTTTATAAGCAATTTCGGCCTTAAACAAATGATCCTTATCTCGTTCATTTTGATCTAATGCTTCTGAACGTGACTGTTTTAAAACCTCAGAAGCAGCTAGTGGCATATGAAGAAAAACCTTAATATCTGGTTGCGGTAATTCTAGTAAATCAAACTCTAATTTTTCTAACCACTTATACATAGCTAATCGCTCCTCTTTAGTGTTATATTTACCACCTTGATGAGCCATATTCGAATGGATGTAACGATCCAAAATAACATTGACACCATTGTCAATCAAATATGCTATTTTATCAATATTATATTTGCGATCAGCAGCATAATAAAGTGAAGATACTTTCGGATCCACATGCGTTGATCCTTCAGGAAACCAACCTTCACATATATAATCTTTCCCCAAATAAGGGCCTCCAATAATTTTTCCTGTTGGTGAACTATAGTTAGGAAAACTGAATCTTTCAACTCTTTTACCCGTCTTCTTAATATAATCAACCAATAACTTAGCTTGCGTTTCTTTCCCCGAACAATCTGTACCCTCTATAACAATTAGTTTCCCCTTCATATTACTATCTCCTTTTGTATATTAAATGTTTATACTTGATACCATTATCTTCATGTCTAGCAATTTCTGTACAATTCCAATCTGCTTTGTCAAATGATGGAAAATAAACATCAGCTTTAGGTTCACTTTTATCAACTTCCGTTAAAACAAGCTTATTAGCCTCATCAAAAAACTGTCTATAAATTTGGGCGCCACCAATCACAAATACTTCATCATTAATTTGTGCAATATATTCTAATAAATCTTGACGATTATGAAAAGCTAATACTCCATAACCTAAATTAACATCACTATGTGTCAAAACTAAGTGTGTTCGACCAGGTAAAATCTTAGGTAACGACTTAAAAGTATTCATTCCCATAACAATATGTTTATGCATTGTTTGAGTTTTAAAAAATTTTAAATCATTAGGTAAGTGCCAAATAAGTTTATTATCCATACCTAGTTCATTATTTTTACCAATGGCGGCAATAAGTGATAAATTATCCATTCAAACACCTCCTACTGCGAAATTGGGAATTTAATCGGTCCATGATGCTTATAATTTAAAATCTTAATATCTTTACACTCTTTAGAATTATCAAAATCATAGAAATTAGTTACACTAGGATTTAACCATAATTTTGGAGCTGGAAAATCCCCTAAATTTTCAAATCTACTAATTTGCTCCTTAATTCCCTCCACCTGATTTACATATATATGAGCATCTTTAATACTCCAATCTAAACAACCAGGTTCTAAATTATTAACCTTAGCTAACATATTTAAAAGAACAGCATATTGCGTCACATTAAATGGTAAACCTAATGGTACATCACAACTTCTCTGATGTACCCAAGCATTAAGCTTGCCATCTGTAACATCCCATTCACTACTCCAAACACAAGATGGTAAAACTGCTGTTTTAATATACTCATCCTGCCATAAACTCATAAGCATTCTCCGGTCATTGGGATTATTTTTAATTTTATCTAAAAGATTATCAATTAAGTTAAACTTACGAACAATATAACCATAAGCAGTACCTATTGTATGTGCCCATTCCACACCAAAATCTTTTTTAACTTCTTGTCTTACTACTTCTCCACAGTCATTTGGAAGCATCTGCGAAGCCCTCCAAATACCGTCTTCACCAATTTCCCACTCATTCCAAATCTGAACATTTCGTTCTTGCAACCATCTTACATCATTAGATTGAACTTGATAAATCCATAACATTTCCAAAATAGCTTGTCTAAAAAATACTTGTTTAGTTGTTAAAGTTGGAAACTCTTCTCCTAAATCCAAATGAAAATGATGCGAAGGAACCTTAATACTGTTTGTACCTGTTCGATTTTCTACTTCAATCCCCTCTTCTAATATTCTTTTACTTAATTCTAAATATTCCTTGTCAAACTTACTCATCCTATCCCTCCTGAATTTTTATATTATTCTACTATATCATTATCTTTAAAATTAATATTTAAAAACTTACGACTAGCTAAAAAATCACACATATGCACAAAACGTTGGTATTTATTGCTAGGCTTAGGCAAAACGACATCACTATAATTATTCGTATTCCATGGGCCCATATGACTACTAATCATATTAGTAATCAAATTAATTTCAGCATCGTTCAAAGTCAATTTATCTTTATTATCGACAATATATTTACATACTAACAAAGGATGGTCAAAAGCCGTATATGTCTCCTTAATTAATCCTGATTTCAAACCGTCATGCATAATTAGAGACATAATAATCATGTCCTTCTCATCATCATTAAAAACATGACCAATACTTTCATCATTCAAAAGTTCATGAGCAATTCTCACAGCAACCTTCGTATGACGTACTAATCCACCATCACCCAACGAAAATTCAGGATGATACTTTCCCGTCGAGCTAGCAGGAACACTAAAAAAATAATCTGGTAACAGCTCAATCATACGTTTAATATTATCGCGATAATGCTCCTTTTTTATATATCCGATTTCACGGTTAAAACATGCTACTTTATTCATTATACTCACCTATAAAATTAATTAAAATATCATTAGAAATATATATCTGCTCACAAGCGATAGATATTCTTCCATTATTCTTAATTAATTTACCTCCCTTTAACATTTCTTCAATTTCAAAAACACTTTCCAAATCTAAACCATATTTATGCTTAAATTTTTCTAGTGAAATACCACGAATTTTACGTAAACCTAAAATCATTTCATTTTCCATATTTTTAGGCATTGTCATAAACTCTTCAGTCAGACGGTAATCACCGCATAAATAATTATTTAAACTTTTAGTATTATCATATCTAATATTATTAATAAAACCACTCGCACCAAGACCAAAACCATAATATTCTTCATTATCCCAATAGGTTAAATTATGTTTTGATTCGTAACCTTCTTTGGCGTAATTGCTTATTTCGTATTGTCTATATCCCGCTTTCGTTAAAAGAGAATTAATCAATTTATACATTTCATAATCTAAATCTTCCTCAATTGGTTTAACGCGTTTAATACCTAGCAAAGTATGATCCTCAATCATAAGAGAGTAAGTCGAAATATGCGTAGGAGCTAATGAAATAATTTTATCAAGATCAGCTTTCAAATCCTTTATATTTTCACCAGGAATCGCATACATCAAATCTACATTGATATTATTAATTCCCATACTTTTAATTAACTCCATCTTATTATAAACATCCTCATAAACATGATGACGATTTAAAAACTTTAAACTGGTAAGATTAAACGATTCAATACCAAGACTTAATCTGTTTACGCCATTATTTATTAAGATACGTAATAAATCACTATCAATATCATTAATATTACATTCAAAAGTAAATTCTAAATCAGAAGCATATTTAAACTTATGGATTATTAAAAATAATTGATTTAATTGATCACAAGATAGACAACTTGGCGTACCACCACCGATATATAAGGTTTTAACTATCTCACCTTGATAATGTGTATCTATCTCATTTGCTAAAGCCTCAAGATATTTATCCACCCAATCCCCATTATAGAACATCTTACAAAAATCACAGTAAGAACATAGTGTTGTACAAAAAGGAATATGGATATAAACTGCTTTCACGATTATCACCATTTTAATTATAGCATTCCCAGCATCAAAAATCTACCATTCAGCTAATATTCTAATAAACCATAATTAGTATTTACCTTGATTATTTTAATATAAATTAAACTTATATAACAAAATAATCGCATCAAAACTATCATAATTGTTCCAAATAAATTATACCGAACATTAGTTCGAATGTCAATTATAAAAAAACAAAAATCTTTTATGATTTTTGTCCATTAAAGTTTCTTAACATCTATATCTGAAACTACATATTTATCTCTTATATTATTAATTATACTTTCATCATATCCAAATATTCTAAGTGACAATAACAATTCTTCTATTCTATCTATAGACACACCTTCAAACATGGCTACCAATTCCTCCAAAGTAATATTTATATGAAGTTTGCTGGTTAAACCTAAAAATTCTTTAAGATGAGTATTGTCACCTCTTATCAACTCTTCTTTATACTTTTCCCATAATTCCCGATTTAAATTTTTATAAGCCTCTGTTTTTATAACGACTATTGGTAATTGATAATTATTAGCAATTCGTTTATCATTTTCCGTTATCTCATCATAACACAAAACAGCTGATGGAATCGACTTATAATCATTATTATTAATTCGGTAAAAATCCATTTCATTATAAGATTGCGTTAAACAAGCCATTTCAAATGGGTCTAAATACTTGGAACTATTAACACTTACATCTAATGAATTGTTCTCTTCACCTTTAATATATATATCCTTATAAGAAGAAGATATTAGATTTTCATTGGAAAAATCACCAAATATAAAATTAACACAAGAACCATTCATTACAGATATCGAATAATGGTTTTGATTGATATATGATGTAGCTACATAACTTCTACCAATAGTATGTTCATACATCGAATTAATACCATTGGCAGCTATATATCTAGAATCGAAAGCATTAAACGAATGTGCAATAAAAGAAAAATTTTCACCATTATATTCAAATACCGGAATATCATCTTCCACATAACTTTCTTTTTTACCTTTTAGCTCAGTTAAATTATTTTTATATAAATCGAAAAAATTATTTTTAAAAGCTCTTATAATATCATCCAACAAATAAATTTCCGAATGGTTATTTTGTAATTCTAACCAAATACTATCTAATTGTTCAGTTGATAATTGACCTAGTTTTTCCAAATATTCCAAATAAGACACTAGTTTTTGATCCTCTAAGTTATCATTACCATTTTTCTTTAGCAACTGTTTATACCTTAACGAATTAATTTCTTCGTGCTGTATTTCATTAAATGCAAAATGACCCTTACCAGTCAAATAGGCGAAAATTTTCTCTCTTACAACTAAATTCGATTTATCGTAAAATTCATACCTGATTCCATTAAGATTATTTAGTTGTTCAAGGTCATTAATCTGAATATCATGATTACCCTCGTTAACCAAAATTCGTAGGTAATCACCATTAATATTACTATCCACTATTTGCTTTAATAACTTTATATTGTTAGCAAAATAATTAACCATCTTTTGCATTTGTAAAACCTTTAATTCTCCATTCTCATTATATAATAAATCAAAAAGAGTTTTAAAGTCTTTAATGCTAATTACCTGCAGAAGCTTATCTATCTTAAACTCCGCTTTTGGGCAAATTAAATATTTGATAATCATATCAACTACTAATAGTCCAAATATTTCAACAAACTCATCACATAAAACATATGACGAAAGTTCTAAATTTTCCTTGATATATTCATCTTTTAAATACTGGGACATCAATTTTCTCGAATTATCTGAAACAAACAAATTATTATTGATGTAATTATTAAAAGCTTCATTTTCATACAAACTAAAATTGTGTAAATTATTAATAGGTATTTTATCTGATAAAGCTTTCTCTAACATATAATTATAATACTTGTTCCTATGAGGAATATTTTCTTCATAGATAATCGCCTCATAGCCATTAATAAAACTACTAATAACTAACTCATCATAATTAAGTAAATATAAATTATTATTCGGCTCATCAATGGCATCAGAAAAATCTTCATAATAAGGTCTCTTCACCGTTCGATTACCCATGAATTGAAAGATAAAGTTCTTGTTCTTTGCAAGCTCTACCAATTCATCAGTGACATAATCCTTTTCTACATAATTTAATAAATTAGCATTACGACTAATAGCCACTTTTAAAAATTTTTCATTATGCATCAAGCTATAATTATTTGGATCGAATTCTAAACCATCATCTAAAGCCATAGTAATTAACTCTTCTGTTAAAATATTTCTTTCAACATGAAGTAAATTTTGTGGATTTTGTTTTACTAAATAAGTAGCTAGTTTATAATTACTAAAAATACCACTATTATAAGAAGATGGTAAGACAAAATCATGACTAATCGCATAATCTACTATCTCATCAGTTAAGGCCTCTTTAGAAAATTCCGCTAAATTTCTAACATTAACCATCATATTATAAAGCGCTATTCGAGGATTTTGCAACTGTTCAGGTTCAGATAAATAACGGTTAACAATTACTCTCTCATCAGCAGTAAACATATTTTCAGAAAGTTCCATAAATCACCAACCTCTATCTATTATGATGTGCTTGAAAATGTCCTTCGTTATCCCGTTCCATGGCATATCTTTCCTGAAAAGTTTTACCACCCTTACTTAAACCTTGTTCTTTATGGAGCGCCATCAATCTTTTAATTTCTGCCATGATTTCTTCGGTTTCATCGTGTGTTTTACCTAATCTAATATAAATATCGTTAATACGCATATTATCGGTTAAACGTCTATGAACCGTTGATTGTGATATTCCCGTTAAAGAACTTATCTCATACGTATTCAGATGATTATTAATTAACAAATTAACACAAGTTATAATTTCATTTCTAACTTGTTGTTCCTGTGCATCACTTAACATAGTTAATCCTCCTCCATCGAAAGAACTGACAAAAAAGCCTCTTGTGGTACTTCGACACTACCAACCATTTTCATTCGCTTCTTTCCCTCTTTTTGTTTTTCTAATAATTTTCGCTTACGCGAAACATCGCCACCATAACACTTAGCTAATACATTTTTACGAACAGCTTTAATATCAGCTCTAGCAATGGCTTTGGTTCCAATAACTGCTTGGATAGGTACTTCAAATTGTTGCCTTGGAATTAACTTACGTAAGTTTTCAACAATAGCCTTTCCTCTTTTATAAGCAAAATCCTTATGTACAATCACACTTAAGGCATCAACCATCTCACCATTCAGTAATATATCCATTCTAACTAGATTACTGCTTTTATAACCAATCACTTCATAATCAAAAGAAGCGTAACCTTTAGTGTATGACTTTAATTTATCAAAAAAATCATATACTATCTCTGACAACGGTATTTCATAATGGATATTAACTCTTGTCTGATCAAGATACTCCATACTAACATAATTACCACGTTTATCCTGACATAATTCCATAATCGGACCAATATAATCACTAGGAACAAAAATATTAGTTCGAATATATGGTTCTTTTATATCTTTTATTTTGACACGATCTGGTAATTTAACAGGACTATCGATTAAAATATTACTACCATCTGTCATTTCAACATCATAGATAACCGATGGACTAGTCGCTATTAATTCGATTCCAAATTCCCTCTCAATACGTTCTTCAATGATCTCCATGTGTAAAAGACCTAAGAAGCCACAACGAAAACCAAAACCTAACGCTTTAGAAGTTTCTGGAACAAACTCTAAAGATGCATCATTTAATTTAAGTTTTTCCAATGCCTCTCGTAAATCTGGATATTTTGAAGATTCAATCGGATAAATACCACAAAACACCATTGGTTTCATCGGTTTATAGCCCGGTAATACCTCTAAACTAGGATTACTATCCAAAGTAATCGTATCACCAACCTTAACATCTTCAATGCTTTTAATACTAGCACATAAAAAACCAACTTCACCAGCTACTAATTCCTTTTTCTTAACCTCTTTAGGATTATGAACTCCAAGTTCAACTACATCATATGTTGCTCCGGTAGCCATCATTTTAATTCTATCTCCGACCTTAACCTTACCATTAACAACTCTAATTAACGTCACAATACCACGGTAAGAATCAAAGTAACTATCAAAAATTAAAGCTTGCAATTTATCATTAGCATTTCCTTGTGGAGCCGGTACTTTATCGATAATAGCCTCAACTAATTCTTTAATACCAACACCGTTTTTAGCACTCGTTAAAATAATTTCATCTTCCGAAAATCCTAAAGTATCCATTAGTTCTAACTTAACTTTTTCAGGATCCGCATTTGGTAAATCAATTTTATTAATAACGGGAATAATCGTCAAATTGTTGTCAAGGGCTAAATACAAATTAGCCAATGTTTGCGCCTCAATTCCCTGCGCAGCATCCACTACCAATACAGCCCCTTCACAAGCTGCTAAACTACGACTAACTTCATATGAAAAATCGACATGACCTGGTGTATCAATTAAGTGTAAAATATAATCATTGTTACGATAATGATAATTCAATTGAACCGCATTTAACTTAATCGTAATTCCTCTTTCACGTTCCAAATCCATATTATCTAATAATTGAGCCTGTTTTTCACGATCAGTAATAGCGCCTGTTATCTCCAATAAACGATCAGCTAAAGTACTTTTACCGTGATCAATATGCGCAATGATTGAAAAATTTCTAATGTTTTCTCGTTTCATAACATCCACCTTTTAACATTATACCAAACAATAACAAAAAAAAGAAGAAATTATTCCTCTTTAAATCCCACTATCATCCCACTTAACATATAAAATAATGGCGCCACATCAACAACACTAATGTTAAATAGAGCTTGTACACTATAACCAATAATTGGAATAGATAAAGTCAACATTTCAACACTTTTAATTTTAAGTCCTTTTTGTATTACCATAAACAACCATATCATATATGGTATAAATCCAATAATACCATTAGTAACTAAAATCTGTAAATATACATTGTGAGCTTTATCTACCTTTTGAGTATGATAATATTTATTATAAGCTAAACCTAGGTTATCTAAACCAACCCCAACCAAATAATTATCCTTAATTATCGGAATACTATTTTTCCATATTGTTATACGATTGCTAGATAATTGATCTAAAGTAATATCTTCTTTATGAATCAAATTAGTATTTTTCTTCACAAAGTTACATTCCAAATCTAAAATATCACATCCATATATTAATACTCGATCAATATCACCTTTAATTGTATAATTATCCATATTTTCATAATGATATATATCATTAAACAAATAGTCAGTACCATAAACCCCAAACAAAAAAGTGATAATAAGGCTTATACATAAAACATTTAATCTACAACCCACCTTTATTTTCCTAACCAAAATAATCAATAATAATACAAACAGTCCCACAAAGTAACCGATAAGTGGCCCCGTCGACTGCGCTAATATAAGACTCATTATAAAGATTATAGAACATATCAAATAATAAACACGATGTCTACTTGAAAATAAATATAGTCCAATACTTAATAACCCTAATAAAACCATATAAGAACCAAAAAAATTAGGATTACCATTTAAACCACTTGCCATCCAAATCCATTTAAATTTCATAACAAATGGAACTTTAAATATTACTTGAAAAACAGCATATAAACTTTGTAAAATACCCATTAAAAGCCACACATTTAATATTTTAAATCTTTTATCGCAATCAATTAATCTACTATTTAAAAAGATTAAGTAATAAGATAGTAAAACAATAAAACCTTCATAACGATGAGTATAGCCAAATATAGCAGTATCATAATCAATAGCCAAAACTGAACTAATTACACCCGCCAATATCAAAATATACATTATATAATCAAAATAATTAGGTTTGATTATTTTTTTATATAAACAGTAAATATATATAAACCCATGTAAAGGTAATATAAGCCAATACATTCTTAATAGATTAAAAGAAAAATAGACATTATCTAAATTAAAATATAATGAAGTATATTTAATTAACATACATATAGGAAATATTAATATACATATAAGTAGTGAATAATAGTTAAATTGATATATTTTATTATCCATGATATCACCCTAAATATTATAACGTATTCTATTTAAAATAAAAATAAGCCTTTAAGCTTATTTTTATAGTTATTGTAAATTATTACTATTTATCACAGTTAACTGTATCTCCAGATTGAGTACAAGTATAATCCCCAACCTTGAAACCAGCACTTAATACAGCAGTAGCCTCACCATTTGAAGATGCATTTTCAAATGTAAGAGTTCCTGTCATATTATCTTTGTTTTTTAAATCTAAAGCAGTTACATTAACAGTGTTTTCTGTTGGTGCTGAACCTGTTTCTAAAATTGTATTTGCATAATATAATTCTGCAGCTTTAATTGCAGCATATGCATCACTTTCAGCAGCTCCTTTTCTAGATTGTTCAATATACTTTAATACCATTGGTGTAGCGATTAAAGCAATAATAGCTAAAATAACGATAACAGCCAATAATTCAATTAAAGTAAAACCTTTTTGATTTCTTTTCATTATTCTTTCCTTCCTCCTCTATTTTATTACGATACTAATATAACACATTTATAATATTCAAGTCAATATACAACAAAATAATTTTTTTATTTACCATAAATGTTAATATTTTCTATTTATAGTATTAACATCATAAAATTATTTATTCAATATAATTGATTTATATAAGTTTTTTTACTTTTTAAAAGAAGTATTAACTGTTTGATAGTATAATTTTTCAAGTTGTTCATCTGATATTTGAATAACCTTACCACCGTTAGGATTTATTTCTTTTCCACCAAAAACAACCCATATTGCATCTAAACGTTTAGAAGGCATATCCGCATAACCATCAGTAAAAATTATTTTATTTTCAACCCGTCTTGTAAAAGCATTAACTGCTGTTTCAAAATCAGTTCCACCACCACCAACAAATGGCATATTATCAATATCATTTACATTTTTGATTTCATTAAAACCATAAAATTTTGTATCAAAACAACCAGCTTTTACCTTAGAATTTTGCAAAATATTTTTACATTCTCTTAAAAAATTTCGTAATAATGATTCATCGATTGAACCACTAGTATCTAATAAAATTTCCGTTTCGGGTTTTGGAAGTTCCTCTAAATAAGGAGTAATCACCCCATCTTCAATTGAGGCATTTCGATAAGACCAATCAACATCATATTTAATAGCTTCTTTTAATAAGCGACGCCAATCAATTAAAGGGTCAGCAGTACCAATATCATTCATATTTCTAATTTCAGAATTGGTATCTTTACCTGCGCCAATTGATTGTTTAGCTAACGATGAACGTAACTCATCTAACTGTTTTTTTCTGTCAATTTTATTTTGTTCAAAAATTCGTTTTTCACCAATCTGCGACAATCTATTTATCTGTTGACGAACTTTTTCGATATCTTTCTTTTCTTTTTCATCTAAAGAATCTGGTTTTGAATGACTCTTTTGTTCAGATTCTCTATGATCATTCGAGCTGTCTCTTTGAGAATCTTCATTTTGTTTTTTAGTTTCCTCTTGTTTTCTTTTTGCCACTGCTTTCTGCCACATATCATGTGTATCGTGACCCACATCCTTTGTTTGTTCTGAAGAACTTTTTTCTTCTGAATTACTTCTCTGTTGTTCACTTTCAGAACCACTGTTTTGATTATGATTACCAGATGAGCTCTGATCTTTTTGATCATTTTCCTGACCTTGTGAATTAGAATCTCTATTTTGGACATTAGATGAATCACTCTGAGATTCCGTATTTTGATTACCATTTTCTGATGATTTTTGGGCATTTTGTTTTTGCTCCAACAACTTTTGATAAAAGGCTTCGGCATCATAATTAAATGCTTCTGGCATATTAACACCATCTTTGACTATTTGTAATCCATCATGCTCTAAATAAGCATTGATAACGGCGTCAGTGGCAGTATTCCAAAGATCTGGATCTTTACCTTCGCTTCTGAAAATATGATCAAAAGCCACATGACAAACTTCATGAGCAAAAATAAACACTTGTTCATTTTTTGTTAAACTATTTATAAAATCCGGATGATAATAAATCGTATTGCCATCTGTTCCCGCAGTCGGTTGTCCATTACTATAACAATCTCTAGATTCAACATAATTTAAATTAGCTATAATACTCCCAAAAAAAGGATATTTAACTAACATTCTTTTTTTTATAGAATCAATATTAAAACTCATATTTAGCACCCCTAAATATGAATTAACAACGAATAAACATCTTCACTAATTGGATGATTATTTAAATTATTTGCTGTTACGATAATTAAACATTGCTCTGGCAATTCAAATGTACTTATCTTACGATATTTTAATATCTCAATAAATTTATTTTGTTCTGCCATCGGTATCATATTAATATTTTTAATCACAATAATAGGCCGCTCTTTTTTTACTCTATCAAGTAAATCTTGATACCAATCAGGTGCAACAAATGAAGTTCCCTCATAATGCCCATTCAAAAGCGATATGTCACAATCAGCATTAATAATAATATCATTAACAAATACATCATCTGAAACATCTTCTAAAAGAAGTGGCGACATATTAGCTTTGATATAGGTTTCTAACAAATTTATTCTATCTTGTTTCATCGTCTTATCCCTCCTTCTGATAAAGATGCTGTTCGTAATTCTGCTATATACTCTAATCGTGATTCATCACCATGAATCCAGAGGTTATCAAACGTGGCACATATTTCCGCACCTAATCTTTTAACAAAATTTCTAACAGTTTCTAAATTTTCTTCATCAACAGAAGAAAGACCCACTGCTGTTGCAAATTTTTCAGCAACATTCATTTCCAAGTCATTATCATTGTAATTACCATTTATCACATCATCAACACTGATAACTTGTTGACGACAAAAAGCCGTAAAATCACTAGTTAAGTCTTCACCAACCAAAGCTCTAAGCATTTCTGGTTGTTTGGTCTTATACAATATTTTAGATGCCATTTCCCATTTACGAGGATCAGCATTAGGTTTTTCACCATTATAAGCAGTTCTTAAGACATCCTCGCCCTTATAAGACTTATAAGCTATATATGCATAAATAGCCGGATGAATTTTAGCTTGGATATCTTCTTCTTCATAATCTAATCTTTCATATGCTTCTTTAGGCATTGACGCCCATTTTAACCACGAATCAACAGTAGTATTAATATAGACATGTGCAAAACGATTAAATAATGGTTCAGCCATAGTATTAGCTGCCAAACTATCATTTAAATCATTACCAGCAGCTACAATACGAGCATTTTCTGGTAGTTTCCATATTCCGTTTACTTCACCATCCAAGACAATATTAAAAGCCATACCTTGTATGGAAGGAAGCGCATTAGTAATTTCATCAAAGAAAACAATGTGAATTTTATCTGGTTCTGCCTCACATTTTTGCTTTAATTTTTTTAACCAAGTTGGAGGAACATCTATCATTTCACCAGTTTCTGAATTGTATACACTTTTACCATTCAAACTTTCTGGTGTAGCATTCCTTAAATAAATTATTTCACAATCCGGATCCAACTGTTTTACCCGGGCACTTTTACCTTCACTAGATCTACCATGTAAAAATACAGCTACATTCCCCTTAATAGCCCCTTTAATTATATCTTCTTCACTAACCCGATCAAAATTAAAACCATATGGATTTCTTTTTCTTGTTACTGCATGTTTATCTATTATATTATTTTGCGAATCTAAATTTTGAACCAAATCTCTAATTTGCAGTAGATCATGAGATAAATGTTGATCCAAAAATTTTTTTATATCCGTATTAAGCCAATTAGCCGTTTTATAATCCCTTGTTCTATTGAACTGAACCCCAGAAAAAATTAATTTTTCTGAAACGGCTATTCCTTCTTGTTCATCAACTAACCATTTTACTGGTTCAACTGCAACCCAAACAAAATCACCGTTACGATAATTTTTCCCATTAGATAACGTAAACTCTCTAGAACCATAATCAGAATTAGCTTTAACCCTAATATATCGTTTACCATTATATTCATATTCATCATGAACCAACGCTTGAAACGGTTGATCATAAGCATCATATGGTCGCGAATCCGTTGTATATGTATTCCCAGTCCTAATGAGTCCTCCAAAATTAAAAGCCCGTTCCAATTGAACTTGCAAATCAACACTAGCAACAGTCTGCGGATAATACCCATATTCAATTTCTAGAATTCCATCATTTGCTCTTCTACTCACTACGTTCGTAGAGATACTAAAGATGGATGAGTACGGTAAAGCTGGACGACCACAACCATTGCGTTTTGGACATTATTGTTGTTTCTATTTCCATTATTCTAGACGACGCGGGCGTCATTATCGTTATCATCAGTTTTAGTCCAATAATAACCGGTACGGTCTTTTAAAGAACTACTTCCGTCTAGATAATAATCTCCAACATATCCTCCTAACAATATTGAAAAATCAGTTAATGCTGCTTTAGTACCACGCTTTTTTATAATACTTAAAGCATTATTGCCAAATAACTGTTCTTCTGTTAAAAAAGTAAAGTTATTCATAAGTAATCACCTTTAATATAATATCATATTTTTTTTAACTTTTAAATACATAAACATTTTGTTAATATTATAAAACCCTATTACGGTTTAACCTTTTCCTTTAAAATTTGGTTCTCATCGGTATTTTTAATTCGATTATAAAAAGCGTTTTTACGTTCATAAACATAAATATCATCAACTAACCCTTTAGTTTTTAAATGATTTAAATTTTTAATATGTTTTTTCATTCTAATTTTTGATGATGAACGTAATTTAGTAATTATTTTACCTTCAGTAGTTAAAATGTGACGATAACCTAAAAAATCTATTCCATTTTTAACCATCCCAATTTGTGTTTTTTGATTTAATAATAGATGAAGATCATCATGACAAATACGTCTAATTTCATACAAACATTTTTTTAAATACTCTTTATCATGATGAATCAAAATCATATCATCCATATATCGAATATAACTTTTAACTTTTAAAACCTCTTTAATATAACGATCAACACTATTCAAATATAAAAGCGCAAACCATTGACTGGATTGATTACCAAGTGGAAGTCCTTTATCAACTTTATTCGGTTGTTCTAAAATAACCTTTTTCATAAACCACATTTCATCATTTGAAAAATTAAGCTGTTTTAAAAGATTGATTAAAACTTGATGATTAATACTATCAAAATATTTAGTCACATCGCATTTTAAAAAATAAATATTATTATTGCCACAAGAACGATATTCACGTTGTAAAAACATTCGAAGACGTTTAATAGCGAAGCTTGAACCCTTATTTTTACGACAAGCAGCATTATCATATATTAACTTATTTTCAACTCTAGGACGTAAAATATGATTACAAAAACATTTAATTACAACGCGATCTTTAAATGGTAATGCTTCAATTACTCTCTTTTTAGGTTCAAATATTAAAAATTGACGATAAGACCCTAAACAATACTTTTTTGAACATAAAGATTTTCTTAATTTGGAAATATTTAATGATAAATTAGTTTCAAATCTTATAACTTCCCCTTTATGTTGTTTAGCTTTGCGACAATCTCTATAAGCATCATACAGGTTCTCAAAAGTAAAAATATCCTCTAATAACATAAACTCACCCTCTAACAAAAAACACCCCTAATAACGCCCAAAAAATAGTTTCCTATTCGTTGCTTGTGTAGGTGTTTATGTTCTTCCACCGCACTAATTAACTCTTAGCGGTTAGAAAAGAGAAAAGTTCCTTCACTCTATAGTACTGATATATTCATCTTAGAATATATTTCTCTGACCTGTTTTCTAGATTCACATAGCAAATCTCTTCAAAAGTGAATCTGGACGACCACAACCATTGCGTTTTTGGACATTATTGTTGTTTCTATTTCCATTATTCTAGACGACGCGGGCCCAAAAGGCCAAGACTTGAAGACACGCCACAGAAAATTTAACTTTTCCCTTAATTAAAAGTTTTTCAACTTAAAATCCTTTTTTAGTATTTTTCCATCTTTCATCATCACTTTTTTTCCATGCTACAATCAAATTGATAGCTTCTGCTAATTGCAAAGAAATTTGTTTATATTGCTTCTTTAATATGCAACCACTATTTTCGGCCAACATAGCGACATAACCAAGAAGCTTCAATTTCACAATTGCTTCTTTTTGTAAATTTTCCCGTTTCGTTTTATTTTCTAAACAATCCATTCGAATATAATTTGCTTTAAGAAGATCTTCTAAAGCATCTAGACAAAAGTTTTGCATTCTATTGACAAAGACTCCACGAAATCTTTTTGGTGATTTTTCTGTTACAGCAATGACATAAGCTCCCAATTTCTTTACAACAGTAATAACTACTAAATCATTTGCATTAAAAGGAATTCTAAATATTTTATCTAATTCTACATTATCCTTTTCTACTTCTTGCTTAATCTTGTCTTTTTTAAATACCTCATGTTTAGTAATAGCATCCGCTTCCTTAATGGCTACTATATCAGAAACAGTATTAATTTGTTCAGCTTTACATACAATTTTTTTAGGTATTTTCAAATTATTATCCCTACTCACTTGTAACATATTAAATCAATTCCTTACTACTAAAAGAAGACACTAGTAATTAAGTGTCTTCCAATATTAAAATTTTGATACTACTTATTACTACAAACTTCTATTTAACCAAATATTCTCTTAGTTAACTTTATTATAACATAATTTATAACATTTCAAATTTTATTTCTCATTATATAGAAAAAATAATGGATAACCCATTATTTTCCTTCTAATGTTTTCAACAATTCTTCTTCGCTCGCTAAAGTTTCTCGTTCCTTTTCGACTAAAGCTTGTGGCGCCTTGTTAACGTAATTAACATTTGCTAATAAATTTTTTCTTCTAGCAATAGAATTTTTTAAATCATTAATCTGTTTTTCCTTTAATTTTAATTCCTCTTCTGTTATAACTTTCTCAAAATATATAGTCATATCATAAACACCACTTAAAACATTATATGAATTAAGGTTTAAATCTTGTGTAATTAAAGAATCTTTCAATTTCAACATCTTAATAATTAAACTATAATCCTCATGGTTATTTAATTTTACTTTAGCTTCTTTAGTAATATTATTTTCAGCTTTAATATTTCTAAATAAACGAATAAAATCAATTTGATTATCGACAATTTTTTCTTCTTCCTTAAATAATAATTCTTTATTATATTCTGGGTATCTACTTACCATTATAGCTTCACTATCTTTAATTGGTAATTGATTATATAATTCATCAGTTACAAATGGCATAAATGGTTGTAGCATCTTTAATATTCCCGTTAAAACATATGTTAATGTCGATTTAGTAGAAGCACTATCCAAACTAAACTTAGCCATTTCAATGTAATTATCACAGAAACAATTCCATGTAAAGGCATAAATACTATTACCGGCATTGTTAAATTCATATTTATCCATAAACTTAGTTACTTCTTTGACTGTTTCTTCATATTTAGTTAATATCCATTTGTCTTCTAATTTTAAATTTTCCGATTTAATTTCTTTTAAGCCTTCTATATTAAGAAGAACAAACCTAGAAGCATTCCATAATTTATTAATAAAATTCCATGTGGCCTTAATTTTCTCTTCATCAAACTTTATATCTGTTCCATTTGCTGCTGTAGTTGTTAAATAATAACGCAAAGAATCAGCACCATATAACTGACACATATCCATTGGATCAACACCGTTACCCAACGATTTAGAAAATTTTCTTCCTTGCTTATCACGGATTAAACCATGAATTAAACAATCTTTAAACGGTCTTTCCCCAGTAAATTCTAGTCCCTGGAAAGTCATTCTATTAACCCAAAAAGGTATAATATCATATCCAGTTACTAAGCAATTATTAGGATAATATCTTTCCATATCCTCCGTGTTATTAGGCCAACCTAGAGTTGAAAAAGGCCATAATGCACTTGAGAACCAAGTGTCTAATACATCACTATCTTGTACCCATCCTTCTTCATTAGGGGCTTCCATACCACAGTAAATTTCTTCACCTTTATACCAAACAGGTATTCTATGTCCCCACCATAATTGGCGAGAAATACACCAATCATAAGTTATTTCCATCCAATGATTCATAATCTTTTCATACCTAGCAGGAACAAAATTTACTTTCGTATCCCTATTTTTTTGATTTTCTAAAACCCGATCAGCAAGGGGACGCATTTTTACAAACCATTGTTTAGATAAATATGGTTCTATCATCGCATTACTTCTTTCAGAATGACCAACCGAATGTGTCATTTCTTCAATGTTTATTAATAAATCTTGTTCTTTTAAATCTTTTAATAACTCTTCCCGGCAAACTTCTCTTGACATCCCCTCATATTTACCAGCATTAGCATTCATAGTAGCATCAGCATTCATTACCACTATTCGCTCTAAGTTATGTCTATTACCAACCTCAAAATCGTTAGGATCATGAGCTGGCGTTATTTTAACGACACCGGTACCAAATTCAGGATCGGCATGTTCGTCCCCTACGATTGGAATTAACTTATTTACAATTGGCAATATTACCTTTTTGCCAATTAGATGCTTATATCTCTCATCGTTAGGATTAACAGCTACTGCCGTATCTCCAAATAGAGTTTCTGGACGAGTTGTCGCCACATCTAAATAATCATTAGTTCCCTCAATAAAATATTTAATATGATAAAAAGCTCCTTTAACATCCCTATAAATAACTTCTTCGGTAGAAAGAGCCGTCATTTGAACAGGATCCCAATTTATAATTCTTTCACCACGATAAATTAACCCTTTATTATATAAATCCACAAAAACTTTTCTAACCGCATAGTTAAGCCCTTCATCTAAAGTAAATCTTTCTTTAGAATAATCTAATGACAATCCAAGCTCGGCCCATTGTTGATGAATAGAATCAGCATATTCCTGTTTCCAACTCCAAGCATGTTCTAACCATTCTTCCCTTGTTAAACTACGTGGATTAATCCCTTCACTTCGCAATCTAGCATCTACTTTAGCCTGCGTAGCAATCCCGGCATGGTCCATCCCTGGTAACCATAGACAATCATATCCTTGCATTCTTTTGAACCTTATAATTATATCTTGAAGCGCCGTATCCCAAGCATGGCCTAAATGTAACTTACCTGTTACATTAGGAGGAGGTATAACTATACAATATGGTTTCTTTGTCTTATCACCGCAACTAAAATAACCTTTATTTTTCCATACATCATATTTACCTTTTTCTACATTTAAATGATTATACTTATTTTCTAACATAAAATCATCTCCTTAATTATTCCCATTTATAATACTTTCATATTTTTTTCTATTAACTTTTTGAATATCATCAATTAATTCCATAAAAATCTCATCATTTTGATATTTAGGTTTATCAAACTCTATCCAAAAATCACTCGCATCTTTAGACTTTTGATCAATTTCATCAGCGCGATCGCCATAGTATTTTAAATCTTCACGAGTTTTATCATAATCCATAACGCCCTCTAAATCATACAATTTAGCTTGAAAATCACATTCAATTTTATCAATCATATAACAAAATTTTGCTTCGGCTGTTTTTCGCTCATTAAATTCATTTAATAAAGTTTCTATTTCCTCTTGTCTAAACAAACCATATGTTACATAATTAACAAACTCTTTACCCAACTCTATCTTCTGTTCTGGCGTTATACTTGATCTAACGGTATAATCAGGCATAATAATTTCTTCCGTTTCATGCAAAATCAACATTTTAAGGACCCTATACATATCCAAATTTAACGACTTTTCACTATCTATTGCAATGGCAAGGATAAGTGTACCATAAATATGCTCAGCAACACTTTCTATTCTCTCCTTTTCTATACCAATTTCTAACCAGCCACTTCTAATCTTTTGTTTTAAAGTATTTGCCAATACATAAAATCTTATAATATTATTATTCATAAACCCTCCTTTAAATAAAAAAAACGTCCTATATAAGGACGTGATTAACGTGGTACCACCTTAGTTTATGCATAAAAATGCACCTCAAATATTTAACGCATACATACGTAATATCTTACTAATTTCGGATATTAAACTCCCTTGCTACCTTCAATAATTCATATTATTAGTTCGCATCAACCACTAACTTTCTTAAAATATAAAATTATTTACTCCTCAAGTTCTAAGTTTTTAAATATTATAACCCATTTTATTTCTTTTGACAACTATTTTTATAATGTCTTATCACTAAAAATATTCAAGGATGCTCCCATTAAAATATCATTATTATTAGGGTAATCCCCACTTTCTATTTTGTCCATAATTGATTTATTATAATTATTTACAATGTTTTGATAACTTTCTATTCCGATCCTTTTGATCATATTAATCAATATATTTATAGCTTTTTGATCATAGTAACTAGCTCTAGATAAATACTGTATTTCTTCTTTGTTATCCATAACATCCCCATATATAGTACTATATAAATATGTATAAAAATTTTCAGCATATTTTTGCCATAATATTACTGTTTTCTCATCGTCACTGGCATAATTTTCTGAATAACAATGTTTATCTTCTGGATATCCCTTTTTACTAATAAAATCTCTTATCATTCTTGAAGTACACGAATCAATAATATAATCCTTACCTATTAATTCAGGAACAATTCCCATTTTAGTTAACACCATGTCAACAGCCTGTTTTTGCTCTCCTCTATAAAATATAATTTGCTTAGAATCGATATCCAGATCTAAGCATTTTTGCGCATATTTTTCATCTACTAAAATAATCGCCTCACTAGACAGTCTCAAACCTTCCTTAAAGTAAGTATCTTCTCCCCTTACAGCCAAAATATTTTCATCATTTTCATGGTATTTAAATGGCTCAATAATAACAAAAGGATTACCCTCAAAATCACCTTGCATATGAGACGATACAATCCCATTTAAACAAAAGTGTACACTAGATCGATATTGCGTAGATAATGGTGTTAAAGATCTAACCAAATCCTTCCTATCATCCCAGGTTAATCCCTGTTCTTCTAAAATTTGATCAACGGCTACATGAGAAACATCGTTCATCCTTTCGACAAATGGAACATTTGAAATAGCTGAAACAAATCCATTCTTTGGTAAATATGAAGTTACCCTTACCAATGCAATATCGGAAGCTAAATACTCACCTTTTTGCAATTTTTCCTCCGTTAATTTTTCCTTCAAATATTCGAATTCTTGTAATTGAGTTGAATTAGTAGTATCTATTAACATATTATCACCTATTATAAATTATACACACTATCAATAAATCATACAATAAAAAATAGTACCAACTATATAAGTTAGTACTAAAACTAATCTTTTAAAGAAAATCCCTAACTCTACAAAACCAGGTCTTTCTTTTTTATCTTATACAAATGCACTTGACATATTATTTACTACGATTCTCAAATTCGAATTACTGTTTTTAATTTAATCATGACTGCGTTATATCATTAATGTTATTATAGGCATCATTACGCATCTTATCTAAAATATTTTTACGACTTCCCATCATCGCTAGTAGAGCAACAATTAAAATTAAAAATAATATCAAAGCTAAGTACAATACACTAGAAATAGCAAATCCCTTATTATTCAAATGCATCATATCACATCCTCTATCATACCCTTATTATATAATAAACCGCGACCAAATACAACTTAAAACTAGTAAGTAATAACCTTCAAATTTTTAGTATTGTTTAAATTACCCTTGACATCTTTAGGTATAACAATAGTAGAACTATCACCATCAGAAATATATCTTTTACTATTAAGTAACTTCAAATTCATTTCAATATCAAAATCCTGGCCATTGTTATCATAAGCGCGAATTCTTTTAATCAATAAAGGATCAAAATTAATATCAAAAGGAGAATAATCAGCTTCCCAACCAACACGTAATGTCGCCTTAGTTTCATAATTGTAATTATCAATACTACCCTTAATAATATAATTAAAATTATTATGACTTTTTTTATAGGGAGAACCAAATGGCAAAGCTACGATATTCACATAACGATTAGGAATTTTACTATCCAAGAGCTGATATAGTTTGCCTATTTCAACTTGTGTTTTGCTACTATCAATTTTCGTAAAATCCGGATGCGTCATGCTGTGATTACCAATGTCGTAATCATTATCTATTAACCAAGTTAAAATCTTATCATTATATTCCGGTTGATTGAAAAGACTACTATTAACAAAGAAAGTAGCAGTTATATGATAATCCGGATATTTTTTTTTGAATGCCTCTAAAATACCGACAGCACTATTAGGATCAATAATAATATCACCATTCTCATCAAGCCCCGTAACCTTTATATTGTTTTCTAATCCGTCATCAAAAGTTAAAATAATAGGACTTTTTCCGAATTCAACATTGATATTACCATCGACATAATCATTCAAACTAATCATTCGGTAGCCTTGATTATAATACGTTTCTAAATCGTTACGAAAAGCTTCACTAGTTCGCTGATAACCATCCTTATCTACATTCCCACCTGTATAATCAGTTTCACTGTTAAGTTTATTATGAATGCCATGATACATCATGACAGGAACATTACCTAATTCATTAATCTTACTTTGAGCATATTCTTCAGTCTTTATTTTTCCTTTGGAAACAACAACATTAAGTGTTTTTATCTCCTTTAAAGGCGAACCTTTTTTTATTGATTGCTCCATAACTACATTCTCTGCCACGGTTTGACTATACTTGCGATCTATCTTTAATGTTAAATTATATTCATTAACAAAACTTTCAACCTTACTAATATCTTGACCAACAAAATCAGGCATAACCGTCTCTTGCTTCGTTTTTAAAAATAAAAGTAAAAAAAGAGTAATAAATAAAATCACCATAACAAAAACAAATAAAAGCCTTTTCCTACGCATAAAACCACCACAATTACTATACCCATTTTAACAAAATTCATAATAAAAGTCTAACGCTTTTATTAAAAATGAATACAATAAAATAGGTGATATTATGAATAATCGTTGGTGGTGTGGACGCGGTAAATGGTTTATTTGTCTGTTTATTTTTAGTCTCTTATTATTTTATCAAATTATTATATGTTTTTTTATTTTAACTCGGTTTAATCTTTTTCTTATTTTTGTTTTCCTTTTACTATTATTTTTTAGTATCTTTCGTATAATATGGTGAAATTAACTGTTCAGTCTTATATACACTGTCGATTAGATGACTAATTGTTTTAGTCATCGCATAATTATTTTGATCAAATTCAATCTTATCTGGTAACGCTATTAAAATAAAAAATAATTTTCGCTCTTCCGGTAATAAAGGATAATTTTTCTCATATCTACGCAATACCTCTTCAAAATCATAAGTCAAACCGTGTCGTTTATATAACTTATATAAGTCAAAGATTGGCATATCAATTTTCGCTTTATCCCAGTTTATTAAATATGCTTCCTTATTTCTAATAAAGTGACTCATATCTAAATTATTATGCAAAACAACTAAACGTTGTTTTGTTTTTTTTTCAACTATTTCATACCATTTTTCTAATTCATCTTTACTGTAATTCAGAGCAGAAAAAATACGTGATATATTTCTAGCTAGTAAGTACTCTGCTGGGCTCATATAAACCCGACTTTCAATAACTGTTATAATATCATTATAATAGCTATATAAATATTCAATATTATTAGCAATATCTTCATATAATTTCTTATAATCAGCTATATCAACTTCTTTATAATGCGTCGTTTTACTATGAAGCAAACTAACCAAATCAATCATATCCATTAGCTTCTGTTCCTCGGGCATCATCGAAGATTCTATATATTCTATTACTTCATAATCGTCTCCATCGTCACTTAATATTTTAGGATAATAATTAAAGTTACGAGAATTTAAATATTCATAAATAGGTAAATTGCGATCACGATTTTTTTCTTTAATAACATATTTACCATTATCCGTATCGATAATTGTTACCTTACCGCGCACCTCATAACGATGGGGTTTTAACGAATACTTATTTAGTATTCCATTGAATTTACGCATTTAAACTTGGAATAATAATTTTATCTCCGATTTTTAACTCTTTAAGATCATTGTAGAATTCTAAATCTTCTTTACTAACATTATATTTTTGTAAGACAGTTTCAATCGTATCACTTTCTCTTAAAATATAGACATGATAAGTGGCATATGTTTCATTACTTTCATCAAAACTATCAAAAAGAGATTTTATTTCGCCAGCCACTTCTTTCTTTTCCATAAAAACTGCTTCATCCATTTTAGTATCTAAAACTTCTGGTCTTTCATCACTACGAATAACGGTTGGTTGTTCTTCAACAGCATCTAATTCTTCACTTCTCATCAATACAGGCTCCTCATCAGTCATCATTGAACTTTCATCAAATAATTCTTCCATCTTATCCTCTTCTTTCTCTTGTATTAAAGGTTTATCTTCTAACCTATCAATCAATACCTCTATGTTAACTGATAAAATATTATTATCTTTAATTTCATAATAGAAATCATCAATATCTATTTCGACATGGTCTAATAAATAATGATCATCCATATTAATATCAAAAGGCAAATTGTAACTAAAGTCCTCTGTATTTGTACTACTATCCGTCATTCGATAATCGCCACTGACGATAAATTCACCCGTAATTAAATTATTATCCGCAATATGTAGTGAATGTTCTAAAGAAATACTAGTTATCTCACTTAAGTGATTTTTAAAAATAATATCTTTTTTAAAGGGTATAATCTTTTTCATCTAAACTCCTCCTTATCAGTAAATTATATTAAAAAAGAGATAAATTATGATAATTCTAATTTATCTCTTTTTATTTTTTCTTAATTTTCTGTATACCTTTAAATTATTCTTATAAAATTGGTGATTATAAAAATAATTCAATATATAACTTAAATTAGTTTGAATAATATCAACAGTCCGTTCGTAAATCACTTGGTCTAAAAACATATTGGGATTTTCATCGATCATTCTTCTTAAGCTAGATACAACATATTCGTTGTTTATTTCATTATTAAAACATTCATTATAATCTTGTTCACTCATATTTAAAAATAATAATACTATAAAATCGGTAGTCAGTTCCTCTCTGATTTCCTCCGGAATCAACTCTATTTGCCCACGTTTTATCAGATTTATCAACCGATATGATAATTCGTTACGCTTTAACACCTCATTAAAATAAAAATCATATGCGTTGGTATCATTACTAGTATTTAATTTAATAATCATAAGATTGATTCTTTCAACAATATTATTATAATCACTTCTAGTTTTATACACATCTTGATATCTTAAAAAGAGTAATATATCTTTAATATTGTTTTTGACAAAATCATCTAAAAATTCAAATTCAGTATTTTGCTCAATTAACCGTTCTAAATAAACCAATAAAGAATCATTATTATATATATAGCTATTTTCATCGATATTATTTAAACAACTTTTAATATCATTAGAAAAAATATAATATATAAATAATTTATCTAAAAAATATTTACTATCATCAATTAAATTATCTTTATTTATCATATTTACTACCCCCAATTAAATATTTAAATACTTCATTATAATTATTAACCATAATATAATCAATATTTTTCCTTATCTCTTTAGGAATATCTTCTAAATCACGATAATTACTACGAGGCATAATAATTTTTTTAATGCCATTTCTATGGGCACCAACACTCTTCTCCTTTAAACCACCAATAGCTAAAACATTTCCTCGAAGAGTAATTTCACCAGTAAAGGCTATTTTAGCATTTACTTTAACATTCTTAAACGCACTAATAAGGGCTGTTGTTAGAGCAATACCGGCACTTGGACCATCTTTTGGAACAGCACCATCTGGAACATGAATATGGACATCATTCTTCATTAATAAACTATAATCAATTCCAAAGATTTTATAATTAGCTTTAACATAACTATAGGCAATTGTCGCACTTTCCTTCATGACATCACCCAAATTTCCTGTTAAAATTAGCTTGCCTTCACCAGGATAATAATTAACTTCAATCTTTAAAAGATCACCACCATAATTAGTATAAGCCAAACCATTAACTACCCCAATTGTATTAGATAAATTACGTTCTTGATAATATTTTGGTTTACCTAAATATAATTCTAATTCTTCACTAGTAATTTTCGTCTTCTTTAAATCGACATTATGCTCTAAATGTGTCGTTATAATCTTGCGCACAATATTAGCTAACTGACGTTCTAATTCACGTACACCAGCTTCGCGTGTATAATTACGAATAATGTTCAAAACAGCTTTATCTTCAAAATTTAATAATTGTGATTCAATGCCATGATTATGACATATTTTAGGAATTAAATGTTTCATCGCTATATCCAATTTTTCATACTCTGTATAACCTGTTAATTCAATTATTTCTAAACGATCTCTAAGTGGTAAAGGAATATCTTCCAAAGAATTAGCTGTAGCAATAAACATTACTTTCGAAAGGTCAAATTCTTCTTCAATATAGTTATCACTAAAATGACTGTTTTGCTCTGGATCTAAAATAGAAAGCAAAGCACTAGCTGGGTCACCCTTAATATCTTTAGTCATTTTATCAATTTCATCAATCAAAAACAAAGGATTACTACTACCAGCTTTTTTCATAGCCTGTATAATTCGCCCCGGCATAGCACCCATATAAGTTCGACGGTGACCCATAATTTCAGCTTCATCATTAACACCACCAACTGACATTTTCACAAATTTTCTGTCAATCGCTTTAGCAATACTAATAGCCAAGCTTGTTTTTCCAACTCCAGGTGGGCCCACTAAACATAAAATTGGGCTCTTTAAACTATCAGTCATTTTTTTAACCGCCAAATATTCAATAATTCGCGTCTTAATTTTATCTAATCCATGATGACTGGCATTTAATTTCTTACGAACGTCAGCCAAGTTATCGTTATCAACAGTATAATTATCCCAAGGAAGAGAAAGCATCCAATCAATATAACTTCTAATAATGCCTACTTCTGGGGACATCACTGGTGTTAATTCAAACTTTTTTATCTCATTTTGAATCTTATCTTTAATCTTGTCAGAGGCCTTTAATAATCCTAATTGTCGATATAGTTTTTCACTCTCATCATCTTTAGAATTAATATCACCCAGTTCCTCTTTCATAACTTTAATTCGTTCACGTAGAATAAAATCTTTTTGACTTTTATCCAGTGATTTTTTAACCTTACCATCAATTTGCCGCTCAATCGCTAACATCGCTTTACTTTGATATATATCCTCTAGAATCATTTTAGCTCTTACTTTTGCATCTAACTCATTTAAATAAGCTTGCATACGACTAATTGGAATATCTAAAACGGGCGCGATTATATCCGTAATTTTGCCAACACTTTTAACATTTTTAGTCATTGACAAAATACTATTACTAACATATGGAACCTCTTTAACAAAAGCATCCAATTCTCTTTTAATTTTATTAGTAATTACTTCTTCTTCTTTTTTAGTAATATTACTTTCAATATTTTCCGAAACTATAGATTCTAAGACTTCACTAGTACGGTTCAAATCCATATATTCGTGAACATAGGCTCTTTTAATACCATTAATAACCACACGCAAGCGGCCATTTGGAAGCTCCATCTTATGATTAATTTTAGCGATTACTCCTACCCTAGGTAAATCCTGAATATCAGGATCTTCTTCTAAAGGATCAATTTGACTAATAACTAAGATATTATTATCGTGAAATAATTCAGAAACGTCAATAATATTTTTACTAACATCATCATCAAATTCAATACGAATATCATTGTTAGGAAGCAAAACTAGACCTTTTAAGATAATCACCGGTAGATTAGTTTTAATCATAAGTTCACCTCCTACGAAAATTGTTTTTTATTATAATACAAAAAAAAAGAAAAGTCTACGCTTTTCTAATTTTTTTCTTAACCATTATTCTCTAAACGACGCATATTATCGTGATAACGATCAAGTTCCTTTTGCAAATTAATAATTAAATTATTTATCTCTTTTAATTCTAAAAATTTATCTTCACCAACTTTATAAGAAGCGGGTGGAATTTCAAATTTAGTTTTGCTAATAATAGGTGATTTAAGCGATGGTAATTCAAAATCATTAACGCTAGAAGTAATAACTTCACGACGAGCCTCGGCTATATCTGGCATATCATAGTAAAAGCTTGTAATAAGACCAGCTTCAATAGCTTCTTTAAAAGCGGTTCCATGATCATGAGCCATAAAATACCTACTTAAAACTTCTTTCTCTTGCTCACTTCGTTTACTAGCATCAATAATATAATTATCACCATCAATCAAAATCCGTAAAATTATTGATTTATCGCTACCAACATATTGACCAATTAAATATTTAGCACTCAACTCTTTTATTTCCACAGCGTTAACATATTCAAATTGATTATCCCCAATTTGGAGTCTTTTACGTTTATCCATGTACTCACCTTCTATCTTAATAATGATATCAAAAATACCTTGGAATGTCAATCAAACAATCAGGATAATATCTACCTTTTGAAGGTAATATCTAAGTTATCTCGCAAATAGTTTATACCTATTGAAAAATAATTTTTTTCATTTTCTAAAATTCTTTGACGATAATTGTAAATTGTCATAATATCATTATTATTACGAAGTAAATAACAATTATTATAAACATCCTGAAGATAACCTGTCGCTCCTAAATTATATTTACTAAGTAAATTTAATTTTGTCACCATCGCCTCTTCATAAGCCTTACTAATTACTTCTAAATTAGGATGTCTCTGATACCTATTTTGATAATTATCAACCAGCTCTTTAATCTGATCATAACTAAGTTCATATGACAAAGTTATTTTATTGACACCAAAAGAATGCAAAAAAGCAACAGTGTATGAATTAGTAACATTCAGTGAAAAATCAGTATCAATATCATGGTATTTATATAAAGAGCCTAATTCACCAACTAATAGATGATACGGATAATTATCATAATTAGTCATAACGCGTGGTAACTTTAAGGTAACCTTCTGATTTTTTACTTGACTATATAATTCTATATTATCAACGATAATTTCATCATACTTATCAATATCCAAATTTTTATAAGTCTCAAAATCCGAAACCAATACATTATATTTTTGAACAACAGGAAAATCGAGAACTTTACAATAATATTTCTGTTTTATGTAGCCTCGTTGATAAATCCTGAATTCATTTAACTTAGTAACCATCCGCCTTCTTAAATTATTAATATCCTTTAAATTAACAAAGATATTGTCATCCATCACAACTTTTATATGATTTATTTCATAGACACTATCCCCCAGTTTACTAAGCTGTCTGATAACTGACTTTTCATCAATAGGATGCGTCATAGCTTTAGAAACTTGAATATCATCACTAATTTCTAGACAATTTAACCCATCATCTACCTTTAACACCACCGGTTTATTTAATCTTAGATTAACCTCAACATCCACTTGGACCTTGCGCTTAATCAAAGCTATTTCTTTATTGATATTTTGAAGTTGTAAATAATCTGTCGTAAGACGAACCATATCACCAACTTGACATTTACCCTTCACCTTCAATTCAATAATGTCACCATTATGAGCCTCTTTAATAACTTTTTTATTTTTATACATAAAACTGATAGTTAAACCGATATCATCATTCTTATTAATAATTCGAATACCATCACCATTACGAACATCATGAATTAACTTTATTTTAACCATATTATTAGTTACTTGAATAACCTTTCCTAGCTCTATACCAAGATGATTTGGTCTAAAATCATTATTAATATGTTTGTAATTACTTTCAAAAATATATCCTTCAGTAAATTCACGATTAAATAGTTTCATCATCGCCCAAATATCCTGCTTCGTAATATTGGAAAAGCCTAAAGTTATATATGAGTCAATGGCTTGACGATAAAGTTTTGTTATTAAATAAACATACTCAGGACGTTTCATTCGCCCCTCTATCTTAAAACTATCAACGCCAGAGCTTATCAACCTATCAATGTTTTTAAGCGTCATCAAGTCCTTCATACTAAGCAGATAGCCTGTCTTTATCACTTGTTTCTTATCATCTAATAAAGTAAATTTCTTTCGGCAAATTTGAGCACAAGTTCCTCTATTCCCACTTCGACCACCAATTAAACTACTAATTAAACATTGTCCAGAATAGCCGACACAAAGAGCACCATGAACAAACACCTCTAACTCAATATCAAGATTTTCCTTTATTTTCTTTATAGTATCTATCGAAGTTTCTCTAGCCATAACTACTCTTTTCAACCCTAGTGAATTAGCAAACTTGACCCCTTCTAAACTATGAATATGCATTTGTGTCGAAGCATGAATATCCAAATCAGGATATGTCTTCCTAATTAAATCAATCATCCCTAAATCTTGCATAATAACGGCATCAATATTATTACGATATAAAAAGTCAATATAATCTAAAAACATTTCAACTTCACTATCATATATAAGCGTATTAACCGTAATATAAACCTTTATACCATATAAATGGCATAACTTAACAGCTTCGACAATTTCCTCATTCGAAAAATTACCAGCATAATTTCTAGCCCCAAAAGTATAACCACCAAGATAAACAGCATCACAACCAGCTGCAATCGCCGCTTTTAAACATTCCATATTTCCAACCGGAGATAATAATTCAGGTTTTTTCATACAACCACCATTAATAGTATAACAAAATTATGACAAAAAGAAAAAGTTCATCATTGAACTTTCTCCACTTTTACAAATTTATATGTATTATCTTTATCTATATATTCAAATGTATATTTAAAAACAAAAATTAATATTAAAAAAGAGATTGTTCTTCAATCCCTTTACGCTATGAATAAATTATCATCACTAACATCGATAACAACTTCACTATTATACTTTATTTCTTCTTTTAAAATAGCATTTGCTATCAAACTTTCTAAATTACGACTAACAAACCTTTTAATTGGACGAGCGCCATATCTTTCATCATAAGCTGAATCAATAATATAGTCTCTAGCTTTATCAGTTAACTTAATTTTAATTTTTTTATCATCCAAACGTTTTTCAACATCCATGATAATTTTGTCTAAAATACTATAAATAACATCTTTTGATAATGAATTAAAAATAATGATTTCATCAATACGATTGATAAACTCTGGTTTAAATGTATGACGTAATTCATTCATAACTAACTCACTACTATTTTCTTTATTATCTAATATATATTCACTTCCTAAATTAGATGTCATAATAATAATCGTATTTTTAAAATCAACTGTTCGACCTTGTGAATCAGTAATTCTACCATCATCTAATATTTGAAGTAAAATATTAAAAACATCACGATGCGCTTTTTCGATTTCATCAAACAAGACAATGCTATAAGGGTTACGACGAACAGCTTCGGTAAGTTGTCCTCCTTCATCATAACCAACATATCCCGGAGGAGCACCAACTAAACGTGACACAGAGAAACTCTCCATATATTCACTCATGTCAATTCGTATCATATGACGTTCGTCATCAAATAATTCATAAGCCAAGCTACGAGCCACTTCTGTTTTACCAACCCCAGTTGGTCCTAAAAAGATAAACGAACCAATTGGACGATTAGGATCTTTAATTCCAGCTCGAGCTCTAATAATTGCCTCACTTACTAAGTGTAAAGCATCGGCCTGACCTTTAACCCTTTTACCTAGATTATTTTCCAAATTAATTAGTTTCTCTCTTTCCCCACTAACTAACTTACTAATTGGAATATTTGTCCATTTAGAAATAATAGCAGCAATACTCTCATCATCAACAGTATCACTCAAAATTTTCGATTCATCTTTACTTTGTAATTCTAATAATTCTTTCTCTAATTTTGGAATAACACCGTGACGCAATTTAGCAGCTTCATCTAAGTTATAATTGTTTTCCGCTTGTTCTAATTTAAAATTAGCTTTTTCAATTTCTTCTTTCTTTCTATTGATATTATCGTTAACATTCTTTTCTTCTTCCCAAGCCGAACGCAATTTATTTTCCTTTTCTTTCATGTCTAATAATTTACAATCTATCTCATCGACTCTTTTTTTAGAAATCTCATCTTTTTCTTTCTTCAAAGCTTGTTTTTCCACTTCTAACTGCATGATTTGGCGCGTTAAAGTATCTAATTCAACGGGTACTGAATCCATCTGTACCTTAATAGTAGCACACGCTTCATCAACCAAATCAATGGCTTTATCAGGTAAGAAACGATCAGTAATATATCGATCAGATAAAGTAGCAGCTGCCACTATTGCTTTATCTTTGATTGTTACCCCGTGATAAACCTCAAAGCGCTGTTTTAAACCTCTCAAAATTGTAATAGTATCTAAAACCGTCGGTTCTTTAACTTGAACTTTCTGAAAACGTCTTTCTAAAGCGCCATCTTTTTCAATATACTTACGATATTCATTTAGAGTTGTAGCTCCAATACAATGAATTTCGCCACGAGCAAGCATTGGTTTTAACATATTAGAAGCATCCATAGCTCCTTCAGCACCTGCTCCAACAATCATGTGAATTTCATCAATAAACATTATTATTTTTCCGTCAGATTCTTTAACTTCCTTTAATACGGCTTTTAATCTTTCCTCAAATTCACCACGATATTTTGCACCAGCTATTAAAGACCCCATATCTAATTCCCAAATCGTTTTATCCTTTAAGCTATTCGGGACATCACCTTTGACAACACGCCAAGCCAACCCTTCTACAATAGCAGTTTTACCAACTCCTGGTTCACCAATTAATACTGGATTATTTTTCGTTTTACGGGATAAAATACGTGTAATACTACGAATCTCTTCATCACGACCAATAACCGGGTCTATTTTTCCATCCTTAACACTCTGAACAATATCGCGTCCATATTTTTCTAGAACATTTTTTAAATCCTCTTCAAAAGGATTTTGATTCATATTCATAAATATCCCTCCTTCTTATATCCTATACCTGTTTGGTTATTTAATACCAAACTAAACATATTATAACACAAAAATTAGCACTCGTCAATTGTGAGTGCTAATTTTCTTAAATTGATTTGCGATACATATCTAAATTCTTATCCAAATTAAATAATTGCTCATCAATCATATTAAGATTGTAATTAAACCATTTATTCCAAGCATTATCATCTTTCTCTATCGCTAGATTTTTAATAATTCCACGATATTGTGGTCTAGTTAGTAAGTAATTTTTAGATAGATAAAGACTTGGATATGGTAAATCAACCATCATATTTTCCTTACTTAATTGCCACATTTTGCCGTGTTGAATCACACGTGCTAATCTAGTATTACCATTACCAAATGGTTGAATATACGCTATCAAAGCATGAACAATCAAAGGCTTAATAAAAATATTATTAAATAAATCATTATCACCTTTATTATTTAAAAAATCTAAAGTATAAGTTATTAATTCTTCTACTTCTTTGTAATCAGGTGGCATATAATCTACTCGTTGCTCACCATTAGTACCATAATAACCTACCCATTTATTATTATCAGCTCGATAATCATAATTTTCTGGTATATCATCAATACTTCCCTTTATTACGACACGATGTATTTTTTTTAACTCTTCTTTAGTTATTTTACCATCATTAAAATTTTTCATCATAATATCAATAGAATCTTTTCTTTGTGATAACTGATAAAGTTCAACTAAAAAACTCTCTTCTAACTCAGTCTCTTGATTGTTGACAATTTCCCTGTTTTTTAATGTAATTAAAAAGTATTTCAGATATTTGGGTTCTAATTTCAATAAATTTGCCAAATATTCTTGATATTGTTGATAAGTATCATCCAAGTGAAATAAAGTATTATCAAATATTTTAATATTACTTATACCACCAACTAATTTATCCATACTATTCACCACCAACCGCAAATAGTATAATATTAACAATTAAATTTGTCAAATAGCAAAAAAATAATCCTTACGGATTATTTTAAAGCATCAATAAGTTCAGCTTTTTTCATAGTTGAAGCACCTTCAACATTCTTTTCTTTTGCTAAAGCACGAAGCTCAGCAACTGTCATTTTAGATAAATCTTTACTTTCTTCTTTAGTTTCTTTTTTTGCTTCTTTCTTAACAGTTTCCTTTTTAACTGGTTTTTCATCGTCAAATTTCTTTCCAGCTAAAGCAGCATTGGCAACTTCAACTAAATCAGTGAAAGCTTTAGGATTATCGATAGCTATTTCACTTAACATCTTACGATTAATAGTAACACCAGCTTTTGATAAACCATTAATAAATTTTGAATAGCTAATATTATTCATACGGCAAGCCGCATTAATTCTAGTTATCCATAACTTTCTAAAATCTCTTTTCTTTTGTCTTCTATCTCTATAAGAATACTTTAATGAATGCATTACTTGTTCATTTGCAGTCCTATAAAGTCTATGTTTACTTCCAAAATAACCTTTGGCAAGTTTCATTACTTTTTTATGACGAGCACGACTAATCGTACCACCTTTAACTCTTGGCATTGTTATTCCTCCTTCTCAAAATTCCTATATAATTTCTTTAATTCTCTTATAATCACTATTACTTAATAATGACCCTTTACGGCTTTTACGATTTGAAGCCGCATTCTTTTTACCAGTATTATGTCTACTACCAGGTGTACCTATTTTAATAGTTCCACCAGGTCTAACTTTACATACTTTAGCAGTACCTTTATGTGTTTTTAATTTTGGCATAAAATTTCCTCCTATTTTTCTTTTCTTGGTATTAGCATCATAGTCATAAATCGCCCTTCAAGTTTTGGTTTTTGTTCAACTTCAGCAAGAGCACTAACAGCTTCAGCAAAACGATTTAAAACAGCCTCTCCCAATTCAGGATGCGCTAATTCACGTCCTTTAAATCGAATTGAAACTTTAACTTTGTGACCCTTTTCTAAATACTTTGATGAATTACGAACTCGCGTATCAAAATCGTGAACATCAATTGTTACCGATAAACGGTATTCCTTAATCTCTAAATTAGTTTCGCGTTGTTTCTTTAAATTTTCTTTAGCTTTCTTTTTAGACTCATACTTATATTTATTATAATCCATGATTTTACAAACCTGTGGATTAGCGTTAGGACTAATTAATACAAGATCAAAACCTGCATAGTTAGCTAAAGTCAAAGCATCTTCACGACTCTTGATTCCTAATTTTTCACCATTTGGACCAATAACCATAACTTCTTTGGCACGAATTTGTTCATTTATAAACAAATCTTTATTCTTACTTGCGATACGTGACACCTCCGATAAAAAAAGTGAATACACACTGTATCCACTTACCTTATATAATTTGAGTATATATTTGGCATAAAACCCAAAGCTATCAGCAATCGGGTGAGTGTGGATACACTGCTTTCCTTTTTAAATTTCTATTATAGTATACATATAAATTATATGTTTGTCAACAAAAATTATCATTAATTAATTTTTTTTATACTTTTAAAAGCAAGAACTTGACCCTTTTTTTGTGGTTCTTCATCATAATCGCTAAAATCTTCTTTTATAATATCTGTACTAAACAATTCATCTATAAGTTCCGAAATAAATATGTATAATTTTCTACATTTAAAATTACTAGTCGTACTAAAAAGACATTTATTACTATTAATATTATTACCAATATCTTCATCAAAACTATCATATTTACTAAATATATCAAATACTCCCTTAGTTTTAGCAACTTGTATAATTAAATTTTGAAAAGAAAAATCAAGTACCATTTTTTCTTTCTCAATATAATCTATAACCTGATTATAAACCATAAGAACGCGAATTTCATTTAAATTGTCAAGATATATATTCCAATTACGTCCCACTCTTTGTATATCTTTATTCAAATCACTCACAATACTAATATTAGTAGCGATATAAGATGATAAATAACTGTCAACATTAGATAGGTACCCAACTATAAAATTATTAATTCCCTGATCTTCTATTTGCTCAAACTTCTTAAATTTTTCATGTAAAAATAACTCTAAAGATGTCTGATAAAATATGTTTTCTACCATCTTCTTCGCCAAATAATCCGTAATAATTTTACTGTCACCATAACTATCAATAATAAAGAAAAATCCTTTGCCTATCGTATCCTTTACTTCTTCATTTTCTATAAATTGTAAATTCCCCACAATTTCTGAAAAAATTCTGGTTTCTGCTACTACAAGGCATAATCCATAATCAAAGCACTCTTCCTTATCCAGTAAACCGTTCATTATAATTAATAATTCTAAATTTTGTTTAAAATCTTTTTTCATTTCAAGAAAATCATCAGCTATGCCTTTGATAAATTTTTTATCATCTTTAAATGTTTCAACCATAAAACGAATAAAATTATAATTTTCTTTTACATCTTTCGAACATAATTTGTAAATTTTTTTGTCTTTAGTATATTTGATAACCTCCATCATAAATTCAGGATCATTTTCAAGTTCATCGATATCATGTCCTATAATATCTTCACCCCAGACATAATTTCTAATTAAACTATTATCATATTTTTTCATTTAATAAAATCCCCTTTGGTATCCGCTACTATACAATAAAAATAATCAATAGTCAATATTAATTAGTTATTATTTTAAACCTATAAAACCAATTTACATTAAAATACATTAGTTAACAAAAAAACTTTAATCGTAATGACTAAAGGTATCTTATTTTTTTAAATATCTTTCTTCCTCTTGACTAAGATTAATAAATTTTCTCATGCACTGGTCTGGTGAATTACAATTAAGTACACTATAAACCATTTTTTCTCGGTCATACTTAACTAATATCTCCTCAATGTCATAACCAATATCTTTTTCTTTTAAAAGTACATACGAAGCTGTATCGACAGGATCATTACCATAAGCCATTCCTACAGCTCGAATCGTATAATATTCAGTAGAAGTGCTAGATTCATACAATTTAAAATGAACATGTCCTTGAATGATAGCATCAAAATAATTAATTTTCTTACCACCAAATAATGGAACATTTTGGGCTGACAAATACCCTTTGGCAAAAGGATTAGCCGTCCCGTAACGCTTAAGTACAGCTTTAATTTCGCATAACTGAGCACTACTATTGGTATATTTAAATTGATTATAACCCACTAATCCTCTATTTAAATTACTTTGATATGTCCAAGTACTGCGTTCAGTAAAATCAATTCTGACGTCATTAGCAAAATGACACAATCCTATTTTTTTACCACCAACTATCAATTCAATATAATGAGGATATAGCGCGATAATTCCTTTTTGATGTTCATTTAATTTGCTTAAAGTCCAAGTATAACTCATCTTTTTAAGATGTGTAAAATATGAAGAAAAAGGTTCAATACCAAGTGAGACATAATATTCTGAATTTCCCGCAATACTACATACATTACGTTTTTCAAGAAGATCAATAACCCTATTTGAGTCTGGACCAACGCCAATATTATCGCCTAAAGAATAAATTTCGGTAATGCCTCTTTGTTTCATATCATCTAAGGCAGCTAAAGTCGGTTCATATAATCCATGAGCATCAGTAAAAATAGCAATTTGTCTACCTGTATAATTAGCCATTAACAACCTCCATCGACGTTGATAATAGCCCCATTAATATAGTTGGCATCATCGCTTGCTAAAAAGCTGACAACTTTAGCAACCTCTTCTGGTCTAGCAAACCTACCTAATAAAATTTTCTGCGATTCTTCGCGCATAAACTCTTTTTCCATATCTACATCATCAATACTACTCATATCAGTTTCAATCCAACCTGGAGCCAAGGCATTTACATTAACATAAGGAGCAAATTGGATAGCCAAATCTTTAGTTAGTGTAATCACCCCAGCTTTAGAAGCATCATAATCAATACATATTGGATGACCTTTATTAGTAGCGTTATTAGAAGCAATATTAATAATTTTTCCTTTTCTATTGTCATACATCAATTTGCCAACATACTTTGATACTAAATATGTCCCAATCACATTGACATTCAATACCTCTTTAAACTCATCAACCGTTTTATCATCAAAAAAATTATCACGAGCAATTCCCGCATTATTAACTAAAATATCAATTGTTCCTAACTCTTGCCTAATTTTATCAATCATCGATTTAACTTCATTTTCTTTACTTATATCCGCTTTAATTAGCATCGATGAAACACCTTCATCAGCTAATTCTTGCTTTAAAGATTTGGCCATATCGTAACTATTATTGTAATTAATAACAACATAATATCCCTTATTAGCTAAATCTTTAGCAATAGCTCGACCTAATCCTCGTGCTGCTCCTGTAACTAAAGCAACTTTTTTCATTACCACCATCTCCTTATACAAAAAACAAGATCATATTAAGATCTTGAATCATATTTGCCATCTTTAGTAGATACAATTATACTTTCACCTTGCTCTACAAATAATGGTACTCTGACCTTTAGACCATTTTCCATAATCGCATCTTTTTGAGCATTATTAGTGGTATTTCCTTTAACAGCTGGTTCTGTTTCTGTTACAACATACTCAATCTTATCAGGTAAGATAATTCCTAATAATTCGCCTTGATAGAAAGTAACAATAACATCTAGACCTTCTTTTAAGAATTTAGCTTCATCGCCTAATTGATCTTTATTTAATTCACTTTGTTCATATGTTTCCATATTCATAAAGTTAAAAGTATCACCACTAGCATATAAAAATTGCATATTTTGTCTTTCAATCATGGCTTTTTCCAACTTAACATTAGTGTTAAATGTTTTTTCTACCGTTCCACCAGTACGAAGATTTTTTAATTTAGCTTTAACGAAAGCTGAACCTTTACCTGGTTTTACATGTAAAAATTCCATAACTTGATATATATTTCCTTCGTAAAGGAATGTCATTCCGTTTTTAATATCATTTATATTAAACATTAAATCGCCTCAAATCTTATTTCTTTTCCTTATGTGTAGTTGATTTTCTACATTTTGAACAGAACTTTTTTCTTTCTAAACGTTCAGGAGTATTTTTCTTATTCTTTTCAGTACGATAATTTTCTTCTTTACAAACACTACATGCTAATGTAATTCTTTCTCTTGCTTCTCCTTTTTTTGCCACAAATATCCCTCCTTTTAATGCATACTGCAAGTATTATACCAAATTATTTATAAATGTCAAAGTACTTTTGCGAAACTTCCTGTGTTATTCGCATATTAACGACACTTTGATAACTACTATTATTACCATAATGTGATATATCGGGTGACAATATAGTAAAAGTTACTCTAGGATCATCATAAGGCGCATAAGCCACAAAAGTTGTCGTCAACGTTTCAGTATCAACAACCCCATTATTATCGGTATCGATAAAACTTTGACTAGTTCCTGTTTTTCCCGCCGGTTTATACCCCAAATCAATATAACCATATCCCGTACCACCAGCGGTTAAAACTTCTTTAAAACCTTCCTTAACTCGGTCTAAATATTTTTGTTCAGTATTCACTTTATTTAGCGTTATCGGTTTAGTTTCACTAATTAGATTATTTAAACCATCCTTACTTGGACTATAGACCTGACGAAGTAAATACGGTTGCATTCTAACCCCGTTATTAGCCAAAGTACTTATATATTGTGATAATTGAATTGGTGTATACGTATCATATTGGCCAATTGAAAAATCTAATAAATGACCCGATAACGTACTACTTCCTTTATATCCCAAACTCTCTAGTGGTAAATCAATTCCTGTTTTAACACCTAAACCAAACTCAGCAAAAGTTTTGCGATAAATATTAAAAGCATTAGTATCTATTTTTAATGGTCCATCATAAACATAATTACCCTTACCAACTCTAATCGCAGTATTAAATTGGTAAGTATTTGACGAATATTTTAAAGCTGTAATATCATTAACACTACCTAAATATTGCCATGAACACTTTTCGGGAGTTGCCGCAATTTTAATACAAGCATCATCTCTATATTCACCAATTGTAAGTCCCTCATTATTGTACCCAACAATATGAGAGGCGCCCTTAACTGCTGACCCTACTGTAACGGGACTAGTAGTGATACCTGGTGTATAATCGACAATTTTACCATTATTATACTGCTTACCAGCCATCGCTAAAATTTCACCTGTTTTAGGATTAGTAATAATGACAAAAGAACGGTTGTAGTATTCCGTATTAGGCTCATTTTTAGCACTCAATATTTGCTTAGCCAAAATTTCTTCGACCGCTTTTTGAAGTTCAATATCGATAGTAAGAACAATATCTTTACCACGACTACCGTCTTCTAACAGCTTATACGTCCCATCGTTTAAAACTTCATATTTAGCTTTTTTTCCTTTTAATAAATCCTCATATTGATATTCTAAATAACTAGTACCAACACGATCATCTAAACTATACCCCTTAGCTAAATAATAATCTTTAAGCTCATAAGGAATCCCATTCTCTTTCGTAGAAACACTACCCAAAATTGTTTTAAAAGTATCACCATATAGGTACTCACGATCCCAATCCAACTTAGTATTGAATCCTCTGAGCTCATTTAGATTTTCCGAAACTAAAGCATATTCCTCATCACTGACATCCTTTTTTTTAATAATCTTTTCCGAATAAGAATACCCTTTATTCATCAAAGTATAAATATAAGCTGCTTCTTTATCTTTATCGCTGTATTTTTTTAAATCATCGTCATTAACACGTTCTACTTTGAACTTTTCTATTTCGTCCTTAGTTATTTTTCGCTCTTCAAGTTGTTTCCATTCCTTATCGGTAATTTTCTTTTTAGCTAAATCGGGATTATCTTTAACCCAAAAAGTTTTTAAATTATTATCTGTCATTTTGCTAAAATCGATGTTAATTAAATCACCTAATTTATATGCTAAAGCAATTTCATCTTTAATAGTAATACCTTTTTCTTTTTTATAAGAAATCGTCTTAACAGGGACATTATCAACAATTAAACGATGATTACGATCATAAATACGACCACGCGGAGTACTATCTCCTTCTATAATTGTCTTCTTTAAAACCTCGATACGATTTATGTAATAATCATTTCTAATCACTTGTACATAAAATAAACCAATCAATAAAACAAACATTATTAAAACGATAATAACAATTAATATATTAAATCTTGTTTCAATTGTAACACTAGTGTCTTTGCCAAACGAATAATTACTTCGATGACTTATTTTACGATTTAAATTTTTAACCTTTTTGACTTTTAAGGGCTTTTTCATAATTTTCATTAACCTGATGATAGTTAATTACATTGAAAAAATTTAATATATATTGACTGCGATCATTAAGATAATCTAAATAATAGGCATGTTCCCATAAATCGATAGCCATGATAGGTATCATACCATAGAGATAAGGACTATCTTGATTGCTCGTGTTAATAATCCCTAAATCATTTTGCTTATTAACAACTAAAAATGTATAACCAGAGCCAACTAAATTGTTACTAGCTTTAATAAATTCTTCCTTAAATTGGTTCTCACTGCCATACTTCTTTACAATCGCCTTTAATAGCGATCCTTCCATTGGCGTAAACTTTAAATTATCAAAATATAACTCATGATTGATAACACCACCCGCATAAAAAACAATATCATCGCGGACATCTATAGGAAATTCATCAATATGTTTAATCAAATCTTTAACATCATAACGATAATCGTAATTAATGCTGTTTAATACATTATTTAGTTTATTCAAGTATCCTAAATAATGTTTATTATAATGAACCTCAATTGTTTTCGCACTAATATTAGGTTCTAAAGCATTATAGCTATACTTTAACGGTTTTGCTTGATACATATTATCCTCCTTCACTATAGTTTATTGTTTTCACCTGACATTATTCTTCAGCATTCGCATATAATAACACGAGGTGGCGTATGATACAAAAATTAATTGCTAATAAAATTAAAAATATAACCAAAGATAACTTAAAACAATTAGCTAATGAACACCATATTAGCTTAAATGATAAAGAAATTAATTATCTCTACTATAAACTTCACCATGATTGGTATGACTTTATTTACAATGATCCTACCCCTATTTTAAATGACATTAAAGCTAATATAAATAAAGATAGTTTTGATCAACTATTGATTATATACAATCAATATAAAGATAAATATCAGGGTTATTTATAATATTCCCTAATTTTATTAATCAAATCATAATCATATTGGCGTTTTCTAATCATATCAATTTCAAATTTATAAGGTGGGTATAATCTTTTTTTATCATCATCATTCAAGGAAACATAAGGCGTCTCTAAAATTTTAGGGATGTCTTTTAATTTATCATGATAGACAACTTTTAGTAAATTATCAAAACCAATAGTACCAAACCCAAAATTTTCATGGCGGTCTTTATGAGAGCCTAAGACATTTTTACTGTCATTAATATGAAGACATTTTAATTTATCTAATCCGATCACTTGATCGAACTCATCCAAAACCCTATCAAAAACGCTAATATCATATCCCGCATCATTGATGTGACAAGTATCTAAACAAACACCGATATAATCCGAATAATTAACCCCATCGATAATTTGTTTTAACTGTTCAAAGTAAGAACCAACTTCACTTCCTTTTCCAGCCATCGTTTCAAGACAAATAGTTACCTTTTGATTAGGAGATATTACTTGATTAAGTGCTTCAATAATATTTTTAATACCAACTTCACTACCAAGACCAACATGACTTCCAGGATGTAAAACCAGTTTATCAATACCTAACTTTTCAGTTCTAATAATCTCTTCTTTTAAAAATTTTATCGAAAAATCATAGTTAGGTCCATTGTTGGCTAAATTAATAATATAAGGGGCATGAACAACCACATTCTTAATATCAATGCCATTGTCTAACATCATTTTTAGAGCTTCATTAGTTAAACCCTCATCAATATCAGAGCGGTTAGTATTTTGAGGAGCGCCCGTATAAAACATGAAGGTATTACTACCATAAGATAACGCTTCGATAACACTACCAACTAATTGTTTGTCTTTAGTAAAGGATACATGACTACCTATTATTAATTCTTTCATAATTTACCTCATTTCAGAAATTATTATACCATGTATACCTCATTTACTAAAGAACTATTCGACAAGTTTATTTAAAACTTTAAAAGCTGACTCAATACCTTCTTTAGCATATTTACCAATACTTTCTGAAATTTTAAGTCCCATTTGCGAGGTTTTATTTTGATAGTTTTTATCAGTGTTACTCAAGTAATCTTCAATATTCAAATTTTTACCTTGGGCGACATCCTCTTCGAATTTTTTAATTTGCTCATTAGTCAATGTCACTTTCTTATGTTCAACAAAATCATAATAACCAGTAGCCTGACTAAAATATAAAGCCATAAAAGATAATAAAGAAAAAACAAAACAAAAACGAAATATTTTACCATATAACTTCCGACGTGTTTTCTTATCCATCTATCCCTCCAAATAAATCTTTATAATTTCTGATAAGGCTTCAATAGTGTTTAATACCTCTTCGATACTGTTTTCATATCCCCCACATTCTAAAAGTAACATTTTAGCATTTAAATCTTGATTATATACGCCATTAACATTACTACCACTTTTCGTAATAACCCCGCGACTTAAATTAGGATACTTATTATTAATTAAACTATTAAATTTATTGGCTAAAGCTAAATTATCTTTATAGCTATCATATTCCGTTCCCACAACAAATAAGACTTTCGCATACTTTTTGCCATCAAAAGTTATTGTCGATGCATCGTACTTAATCGCATCACGATGTAAATCAATAAGTAACTCTAAACTTTTATATTTATCTAACGTATCTTTAATTAGATAGCGACTAGCCGTATAACTATCCTGATGTTGCCAATGATTACTATTCATAAACTCTGTCATATTCGTTTCTTCGACAATAGTTGGAATACCCAGTGATTCTAACTTCTCTTTCAATATATAAGAAGCCATTAAAACATTAGGCGTTATATTATATTCTTCTAAATTGTCCATTCGATAATTTTCTAATTGATGTGAGTTATAAATATAAACTTTGGGGTTAGTGGCACTATTAGGATTAGGATTTTCAATATATTTAGTTTTCTTTTCTACCTTGTCATAGTTGTCATCATAAATTAACTCATCATTACTCAAATCATAAAAACCATTTTTTAAAATTGTGACCGGATTTTTTAAATCGATATTTGTAATTAATTTAATAATTCTACTTCCTAAATTCTTATTAGCATTTTTATACTTTATATAATGATTTGAATCATTTAACATTAAAGTAATAAACTCTTCATTTGAACTAGTTAAACTATCCCTCGTAAAAAAATTAAAAGATAATTGATAAATCGCATAAACAATTAAAATATAAATAACATATTTAAATTTAAAAATATGTTTACGTTTAGCTTTAAACCGCCTTCTCATAATTATCACCTGCATTATCAGTATAAACACCAGTTAATAAATAAAATGTCAAAAAAAAGACTACTTAAGCCTTTTTAAGTAATTCCTTCAATTTTTTAAAAATATCTAAATGAATTTCTTCATCTTCAATAATTCTAAGTAAAATTTGTTTAATATAAACATCATCAATCATTTGCACATGTTCGCGATATTTTTGAATTGCTTTAGTTTCTGACATAATGTCGACATCTAACATCGTCTCTAAATCAGTTGTATAATTAACATAATTAGCTGTCCAAGCTACTAAACGATCATCTTTAAAGCTAACAAAAGCCGGATCTAATCCTAGTAACTTAATTAATTTACCCAAAGTTTCTAAATGATGCATCTCAACCACCGAAATATTTTCCATTATTTTAGAATAATATTCCCAAAGATCATCAGAAACCAAATGTTGATATAAATATAAATGGACCGCTGTATCCTCACTAATTGTTCCAGCATAATCCTCTAATAAGAGTTTAGCATACTCCAAATTAGGTTGTTCAACTCTTATCTCTGGATAAGGTTTATTAACTTTATATTCCATTCTATCACCTATAAAAACATATGATAGTCCAAACAAATTAGAATATTTATTTTTATTAAAATCACAGTTTAGTAACATTTCGATGTAAAGCTTGATTAATTCCATTACCGATAATATCAGATAATTTATCCATAATAAAATCCACTTCTTTAGGTGTAACCATCAAATTATAACCAATCGGAGACAAAACTTCAAAGATAAGTTGTCTAACTTCATCCTCCCCCAAATTACCCACAATACCAAACAAAGCACTTTTTTCTTTTTCGTTAATTTTAACATCTTTATGTAGATAATTAACACCACCACTAATTAAACGATTAATTGGCTTATTCATATTTTCTTTTGTATATGAAAAATGTTTATACATATAATTAATTGTATCACTGACAATCGTAACTGCATCCACCACTGTCGGTACCCCAATAGCAATTACTGGCGTTTTTAAAATGTCAGCACTAATCTCTTTACGCTTATTACCAATTCCACTACCCGGATGAATACCACTATCAGTAATTTGAATCGTCTGATTAACTCGCTCTAAAGACTGACTAGCTAAGGCATCAATCGCAATTACTAAATCCGGTTTCACAGTATCAACTACACTTTTAATAAGATCACTCGTTTCAATTCCCGTTTCACCCATGACGCCTGGTGAAATGGCACTAACCTCTCTAAAACCATCCTCGACACTACCTAACGTAAAAAGATACTTCGTTACCAAAATATTATCAACCGTGAGTGGACCTAAGGCATCTGGCGTTGACTTATCATTACCTAAACCGATAATCAAAACACTAGCGTCATCTGAAACATTCATATCTTTTAATAATTTTTTTAATTCTCCACTAAATATTTCTTTAACCTTTTCTTTAGCATCGTAATCCGTAATATCATTAAATTCAATCGTTATATAATTACCCGCTTTTTTATCAATTCTATTTCCACTATCTTCATCAATCGTAATCCGAGTAATTTTGACATCATCAAGATTCGTACTTTCACTTTTAAAACCTTGTTGATTATCAATCGCTTCAATTGCCAAATCTGTTCTAATTTTGTAATTACTTAAATCAATTTTATGTCCCATTTTTATCACCTATAGTTATTTTTGGCAAAAATACTTATTTTTATTGCTTTTTTTACATTTTTTTGTTAAAATGGATTTACTGAGTGACTTGGAGGTGAAATTATGCCAAATATGAAAAATGCTAAAAAGAAAGTTAAAGTTATCAATCGTCAAAATACAGAAAACAATACTTTCAAAGCAAGTATGCGTACTGCTATTAAAAACGTAGAAAAAGCTGTAGCTAGTAAAGATAAAACTAAAGCTGAAGATACTTTGAAAATTGCTATTAAAAGAATTGATAAAGCTGCTTCAAAGGGTATCACTACAAAAAACTTTGTTGCTCGTAATAAATCACGTCTAACAAAGAAAGTTAATAGTATGGAGTAATTTTTACTTCTTTTTTTTTGCCATTTACGCTATAATGATATTAAGGTGATCATATGAAAAAAATAATCATAACTATTATGCTACTAATATGTCTTGCATTGGCATGGTTTTTCCAAGAACCCATTGTCAATTTTATTTTAGATAATTTTGTTTATGACGATGAAATCATCTTAGGAACTGATAATGAATATAAACGTGATTACAATTATACATTTGTTCAAACTACTGACAATTTTGCACCTTCTAACCGTCAAGATATTATCAATATCATTTATACATTTCTTGATCGCGGGTGGGACGAGTTTTCTTTCTTCTGTCCAAAGGAATATAATGATTGTCAGAAAACGGTTGAGGATATAACCAATGATCAAGAATTATTATCAAACATCAATAATTTTGTTCACCCTTTTAACAGTTATAAAAAACTACTAATCAGCATTAGTAACCGTGGCGAAGTAACTCTAGTCAATCAAAAATTATACAATGCCGATAAAATAAACATCATTAATCAAAAAGTTGATCAAATTATCAATAGTATAATAAAAAATGATATGACCGACTACGAAAAAATTAAAGCTATTCATGATTATATAATTAATAATACAGTCTATGATAAAGTACAAGCGGAAGGAGACACTAATAACAATAATTACGAATCTCATACAGCATACGGAGTATTAATAAGTGGCAAAGGGATATGTGGTGGTTACAGTGATGCAATGGCTATTTTTCTAAACCGATTAAAACTAAACAATTATAAAATTGCTAGTAGTAATCATATTTGGAACTATGTAAAATTAAATGATCAATGGTACCACTTAGATTTGACATGGGACGATCCAGTATCTACTAGTGGAGAAAATATTTTAACCCATAATTTTTTCTTAATAACTAGTGCCAATTTAGAACAAAAAGCAACAACCCAACATGATTATGATAAAAACATTTATATTGAAGCATCATAAAAAAAGAGAATTTTTTCTCTTTTTTTCGCTTTTTAATTTTCTTTTAATAAGGGTATTTTAATTTCTACCGTCGTACCTTGTCCTTCAACCGAGTAATAATTAATTGATCCTGCATGAGCCTTAACTATTTCTTTTGATAGTGATACCCCTAATCCCGTTCCATTAATCTTAGTAGTATAAAATAAATCACTAATGTGTTGCAAATTTTCTTTAGCAATACCAATGCCGTTGTCTTCCACCGAAATATAATAGTCTTTACCTTTAATTTGTGTATTAATTTTAATATAACTATGTTCATCTTTTGCAGCCTCAATACTATTTTTAATCAAATTAATTATAACTTGTGATAAACGATTATAGTCTCCATTTATATAAACCTCATCATCAATAATATCATTAATAAATTTAATATTCTTATCATTTAATAATGGCTCTAACGATAGCATAACTTCTTCTAACATCATATTGACATCCATAATATCACAATCTAATTTAACTTTGCTAATGGAAAGAAAATCTTGAAGTAAAACCAAAACACGTGAAATCTCATCTTTGATAATAGGAACATATTTACGACTATGCTCTAAATTATCGACATCAAACATATCTAAATAACCTTTGCAAACCGCAATTGGATTTTTAATTTCATGCGTAATTTTAAATAATGACGTCTTAATTTGCTTTTCATGTTCTAGTTCTTTTAAATTCATATGTAATCTAATCATACGTTTACCTTTAGTAAATAAGTCAATCGCAAAATAAGTTGTAAAATATAAAGTAGCCACTAATATAAAAATCATAACAAAAGTATTAACATCATTATTACCCAAGTAATCCTTTGAAAAAACCAATGTCGACATAAATAACGATTTTAAAATAATAAAATAATCGATATATAGATGCCATTTAAATTCTTTACGATTTAGCACCAAATATAATATATAATATAAAATATATTCGATAATTATTAAAATAACATTAGCATTTAAAAATGTTATATAGTAACTACAAATTAAAAGCGATAAAATAATAATACTAAGATGTCTTTTATTAGCGTAAGCAATAATTAAAGGAGCATTAAAAAGAATTAAGGGGATACTACTACCATTACTACCAAATTTTAAAATTAGATACAAAGATGTAAGCAAAACAATATCAAATAAAAATTCATTTTTTTTACGTTCCAAATTAGTATTATATATCATATAGAATAAATAAAGTAATAAAGGAAAAATAATTAATATAACATTCAATATAAGAGAATTAAGTAACTGCATTTTCTCACCTCGAAAACATTATATTATTTATCGTTGTCGAAGTTTGTCGAAATATGAAAAAAAGTGACGAAATTCATCACTTTAAATCATCAATATATTTCTTAATTTGTTTAGCACCCGAACCTAAAATTATCTTCAATTGATTATCAATCTCGACAATTCCCTGAGCTCCCATTTTTTGAATCGCGTCTTTATTAGCTAAAGTCACATCATTTAAAGTTACAATAAAACGTGATTTATTAAATTCATAACTTACAATGTTTTTTTTACCACCTAAATATTGAACTAGACGATTAGCTTCTAATTTAAAATCTTTCTTTTTCGATTTAACGATTGCCACTGCAATTAACAACATAATTAAAATAATAATTATATATTGTACATATTCCATTCTATCACCAATATAATTATACTATAGAAGCTAGATATTTTCAATTAAATTGTAAATTTTAAAAACATTAATTGTATAAAAAATTTTTTTAGTGTAAGATAATAATAGGTGATAACATGGGAAGAATATCTAAATATCGCGTTGACAAATTTATCATTATACCACTAGTTATTTTTGCAATCATAAGTATCATATCGATAACTAGTGCCCAAGAATTATTACCAAGTTATATGCACACCCTAGCTTTAAAACAAACATTATGGTATATAGCTGGTTTCTTACTAGCTTATTTTATTATGTTTATCGGTAATGATTTCATCTATGACAACATTTGGGTTTTCTATGGCATTGGTGTCATATCCCTAGGTTTACTACTCATCTTCGGTACCCCAATCAACAATGCTAAATGTTGGTTCAGTATCCCTGGTATTGGTACTGTTCAACCAAGTGAATTTATGAAAATTATTTTAATCGTTACCAACGCTGTTTTAATTGATAAATTTAATCGCAATTTTTCTAACCCTACGCTTATGGAAGAATTTAAATTTTTAATTAAAATTGGCATTGTCGTCTTAATTCCCAGTCTACTAACTTTCTTACAACCTGATACTGGTGTTGTCTTAATATATTTGTTAATAACAATTACTATGTTATTCATTTCAGGAATTCGTTATCGTTGGTTTGTTCTTTTAATTAGTCTATTAGTCCTAGCTATTGGTATTACCTTAAGTGTTTATTTTATCGATACCGATCTATTTATTAAGATTTTTGGTACCGATTTCTTCCTAAGAATCGATCGCTTATTAGATTGGTCTAATAAAAGTGGTTACCAATTGGAGAATGGTTTAGCCGCCATTGGTTCAGGAGGTTTTTTAGGTCATGGTTTTAAAAACACCCCTATTTATTTTCCTGAACCACAAACAGATTTTATCTTTGCTGTTTATGCTAGTAATTTTGGTTTTCTAGGTTCTATTTTCCTTTTGGGATTAATAATATTCTTTGATATAAAATTAATAAATATCGCCATTAAAAGTAACAACAATATCAATAAATATGTCACCGCCGGAATTATCGGTATGCTTATCTATCAACAACTCCAAAATATCGGGATGACCTTCGGCTTAATGCCAATTACCGGTATTACCCTTCCTTTCATCAGCTATGGAGGGTCTAGTCTTCTCAGCTACATGATTATGGCTGGTATTATTTTTAATATTTCTAATCAATCTTTAAGATATAAAAATTAATCGCAATATATTAGAAAATACTTATAATTAATTCTACCTTAATAGGATAGCTTATTTTTATAATTTTAAAAATTATAAAATTAAATATAAATAAAAATGTGATACTATCGTTATCACATTTTTATTTTTTTTCACTACAAACTTCACTTAAATTATAATCTAAAACTTCACCTTCACTAACATCCACCACCACATATAAAGAAACACTATATGATTTATCTGTCAATGGATCTATTATAGGTTCAGCTAATAAACCTTCATCAACTAATGTTTTTAATTGGATACAATAACTATCTCCACTATTTTTAGAATACTCGTCTTGATGGTTATCAAGATATAAATCGACCGCTGATCTAATAATCTCACTCATAACATCATTTGATTGATTTTTAGCCTTAGCCAACTGATTAATAATTGCTGGAACAGTTAAAACTGATATCAACCCTAAAACAACAATTACAGCTAATAGTTCTATCAACGTAAATCCTTTTTTCATATCATCACCTATGATATTATTATATAATTAAATATATAAAAAAACAACTATTTAGTTGTTTCTTCTGTCTTACTAATTACTTCTTTGCCTTTATATGTTCCACATTTAGCACATACTCTATGTGGTCTAACTGCTTCCCCACACTTTGGGCACTTTACAGTTCCATTTTCTGTAATTTTATAGTGAGTACGACGCATTCTTCCTCTTGTCTTACTAACTTTTCTAAATGGTACAGCCATTTTTCACACCTCTTTCTCTTATAGTAGATCTCTTAATTTTTCCAATTCAGGATTCATATCTTTACTATCTTCTTCATCAGTTATTAAACGCCAACCCTCACCTGACATTTTCATGTCACCTACTTCTGGGCTAATAACCTTCATGGGAATTTCCATTAATATATTTTCCCATATAATTGGTAAAATATCAATAGTATTTTGATTATTTTTAACAATTTCACCAATTTCACTGAATAATTCCATTACCATACCTTCTACTTTAGTAGTAAAAGGATAAGGGACTGGTTTTAAAGTCAAAGAACAAGGCAACACCATAATTCCGCTAATGCTAAGATCTAAATAATAACTCTGATCTTCACGAGCAAGTATTCCTACCGCTTTCGCATCATTTAATTCCAAGATATTTGCATCCCTTAATTGACTCTGTTCTATAATGATAGCTTCATTAATATCAATATATTCTAATCCTTTATTATTTAGTCGTGTTAAATCAATATTCAATATATCACCACCAAGCATTAAACATTATACCCAAAATCAAATTAAATATCAAGTATTTATCTTTTAAACAAATTACATGTGTTTTATCTTTTTATTTTTCCGATATTGTTCACCATTTTCTAAATGCAAATTATTATTTATTTGTTAATATAACATATCACCCATTATTTTCTATTATTATGAATAAATTTTGAAAGTTTTTTACATATATTATGACAATTAGTAGTTGCATCTTGTGTCAAGTCGGGCAGGTTTTTATCTATATTGTGACAAGTAGAAATCGCCCTTTGGGCCAATCCAGGCTGATTATTATCCCTATTATAGCCAGAGACATATAAGGTATCACCCTCAAGATTTACTTTCATAGTTCTTCCTTTTAAGTAACCGAATGAAGGTCCCATCTTTTCAAGTACCATACGCGCCACTTCTACAGTCATTGGCGTCGGATCATACTGAATGATACCCATTCCAAGAGGCTTAGAATGATTATACAATGCGGCTAAAACCTCGGCTTTATCTTTATTAGAAATATCTATAACATCAGGAGATATTTCAACACATCCATAATCTGTTTTTCTATCGTCTTCTGCATCGAGCTGATAAAAAGATTTCTTATATAGTTCTATAAATTCACTATAAAATTCATTTGGCGTTATAGCCTGAGCGAAACTTGGAAAATATGTCATCCACATATCCAAATTATGACCCATGTGAATATAATACTCAAAAATATCTTTAAATGTTTTTGAATTTTGAAATCTACAAGTTTTATCTTTAATATCTTTTATAAGAAACTTTAAATAAACCATTAACTCTTCGGGTGTCAATTGATTAGGAACAATATATCCTAACATTTTTATAAAATCATCAAATTCTTGTGAATCCCTACCTTCGTAGTAAATATCATCGGGAGGATTTAAAAATATTTGCCGAACATTTTTCAAATATACTTTACTCATTAATGATCACTACCCCTTACTAAAGATAACACTTTCTTACTAACCGACTTAGGATCAACAGATACACCCATTTCAGTAAATATTTTATCTAATTTATCAAGTTCATCATATAACTCTTCTCTAGCTCTAGTATCATTTTCTAAAAGTCTACATTCTACCTCGCCATTATTATTAATTAACATGTACCAATCATCAGCGATTGACCCATATTTATAATTATCAAAATCAAATACTTCTATATTACCTGTTTTTGCAAATTCTATAGATCTTATTTTCTTGATAATAGAAGATTTTTGTTCCCTATTTAAAAGTGATAATTCTACATATCTATCTGGTTTCTTTCTAGCATCTTTATATTGTATTTTTACGTCTCCATAATATAATTCGCGTTCACCATTTGATGCTAATATAAATTGTTCATATTCCGCATCGCAATAAATATGACCATCAACTCTTGGCGTTTGTATCTTATCGCTAGGAACTTGGCTTTTAGGTTTAGATATTTTAGAATACCTGCCTCCAAAAGTTACTAATTTAATTTGTTCTTTTGTATTTTCCTCTTTTGCAGAAATATTAATAATATTTTGAGATGCTTTCGTATATGTTTCTAAAAGAATGTCATAATCATAAGTTCCTCTTGTTTCTACATTATCAAAACATACTAAATTACCATTTCGCCATACCCAACTTTGAGCAACCAATTCACCATTTTTTCGCACTATAAATATTCTACCATCTTTACTTTGGGCCGAATGGAATAAAGATGTGTTTGATACTCCATCTATTAAGAAACAGCATCTTGTAATATAACCAACAACTAATCCTAAAGGATCATCCAAATCGAGCATTTCATAAGTATATTCATCATTATAGCTCCCTGATACTTTTGGAATAGTCGAAAATCCACGACTTTTCATATCACTATATAACCGTCTTGCTTTTTCTAGATTTTCTTCGTTAGAACCAATTTCACTTAATACAGATGCTAAACGATATTCATCAGGATTTAATAAAATTTTATTCTCCTCAAACCATTTTAAAATTCTTGCAACACTAACATTTCCATTTAAGTTTTGATATATAGTTTCCCAACCATTATATACATCAGCAAATTTTTTCTCAAACTCTGGTATTTTATCCTGTAATAATCTATTAATATTAGTTGTATTATCACTTATATTACTACCAAACATAAAATCATTTAATTTTTTATTTATTATCGGTTCACCATTATCATTTAAGTTAATTCTTTTTATATCAATACCATTAAATATATACTCATATCTAGTAAAAGGAACTTTTAAATCAATTAAATTTTTAGCATTTTGATAACCAACTGCTAAATATAATCTAATTGCCAAATTTCTAATTGATGATTTTTCAGGATTTTCATCCTTATAGTTATTCAATAATTTTTCGCATATTTGTTTAAATAATTTATTATTTAATGCAATTATCTGTTCTTCTGTTAAATTTTCTACAAAAGACTCGATTTCAGCAGGTGTATATACATTAATATTACTATTATTATTCACTCCAACATTATTTTTGTTAAAGAATATTAAACCTTTTAATGTTTTTATAGAAATTAGCATAGTTGAGTCTATACTACCCTTTACCAGTCTATAAAACAAACTATCCTTTATTAAATTAATATTTTGAGAATTTTCTTTCTCCAAGCTATCTAACAACTTAGACATATACATTTCTTTGAACATTTGATAATAATCATCTTTATCATTAATAATATGATATTTAAGTAATACTCGAAGCAAAACTAATAAGTTAATACAATTATAATCAATTAAAACATTTTCAGCCTCTTCGTCTATAATTTTTGCCACCAATTGTTCATATTCAGCCATTAATTCTTCATGCTTATTATTTTGTGCTAATTCAGTATATTTAGTAAGCTTTTTATTTTGAATATTTTTTTCAAAGTAATAAAACATTCTTTTTACATTGCTATCATTTAATAACAAATCTTTATCTATAAAATCAAAATTATCTATATCGCATTCCAATAATAATTTTTCAATTATATTATATTCACTTCTATGAATAACATTTAATAATCCATACCAATCACTAGCAGACAAAGCTTTAAAATCATCAAAGAATGTTGTTAAAATCTCATTTTTAGAATCGCCCCAAACTAAACGTAACAAATCCTTTATATATGTTTTTTCGTGAATTAATTGTTTGATACTTTCACTTAATACTTCAATATATTTATGTTGTAAACAAGAATCACTATTACCAAACAATTTAGGTATATATTGCGATGTAATGCGTTTTAATCTTTCTGAAAAATTTACAAATATATATTCTACTAACTCATCTTTAGTTGTTTCCTTTTCTTTTATACTCCAGGAATATTTTAAATTTCTTTCTGAATAATTACTAATAAAATATATAAATTCTTCATCAGATAAGTTACATAGATAATCCTTATACAACAAAAAAATTTTATTTTTTAAAGTTGAATTATCTATATTTTCATTTACATAATCTATAAAAGTTTTGCCATCTATTTCACTAAGTTTATTCTTATATTCAAGAAACAACTTTGTTTTCATTTCATTAGAATCAAACGCAAACATATCCAATAGCAATTCAGCATTCATACTATTGTATCTAACTTTAAAATCACTTAAAGATTTTAATCTTAAATTATCATCTAGTCTACTAATAATTAAGTTAAAATAAGTATCTGATAGTTCAATTAATTTACTAGAGTTTACTTTCCAAATATTATAGATTTGCTCAGAATCATCTACATTCATTCCTAATTTATACATTAATATATCAGCAGGTATATCTTTTATTTTAGAATCAAAATATTTATTACACAAAACAATTCCATCACCTGATAACATTGTTAAAAAGTTCACAAAATCTTGATGATTAAATGACTCTATAGTATCATGATATTCATTAAAGAAATAATCGAGATTTTCTTCATAAACACTTGTTATAATTGTTGATATACTATCAGCATCTAATTTTTTTATAAAATCACTAACAGTTGTTAAAAAATATTTCTGATTTTCAGGTTGTAATGTTCCTATGAACGATAAAAGCAATTTAGAATCGCAATCAATTATTCTATCTTTAAATTTAACAATCATTCTTTTTTGGTTTTCTAAAGATAAAGCTAATATAAAATTTTGAATAACTGTTGGACTTAATTTATCACCAAAATTATTTAATAAATTCAATTTTTCATCTTCTTTAAGAATATATGCGAGTTCAACCTGAATAGTTGGATTTAATCTATTTATATTATAAATCTCTTCAAATGTATAAACTGATAGTTCGGGCGTTTTGGTTGCTATCATTTTAAAAGTTATAACATCTACCATACCATTAGAATTTTGCCAATTATCAATTATTTTCACCTTATTTTCAATAAAGTTAAATATTTGATTAACATCCACAATAGATATTTTTTGCAAATCGTCTAAATGTTGTTCTACTAACTCTTGTACATCGCTTGATGGTAATCTGCCTATTTGACTTAAAAATATATTTATTGAAAATGGTTTCATAAAATAACCCCCTTGAAATTGTCTTATATAATAACACATCAAACCAAAAAAAAACAAATTAAATATCTTGATTTAACCAACTTTACTATCATTGTTTTAAAAATTATGTTAAGATATAAGCAATTAGAGGTGATAACATGAATAGTGTCGGTATTATATGCGAGTACAATCCTTTTCATAATGGCCATCTTTATCATTTAAATGAAGTAAAAAAATTATTTCCTAATACCCCTATTATTCTTATTATGAGTGGTCATTTTACGCAAAGAGGAATTCCTAGTATCATTAACAAGTGGGAAAAAACTAAGCTAGCCCTAGATTACGGTATCGATCTAGTAATTGAATTACCATTCGTGTTTGCTAGTCAAAGTGCCGACATATTTGCTAAAGGGAGCATCGAATTGTTAAAAGAACTGAAAGTTTCATATCTTGTCTTCGGTAGTGAAACTAATGATGTTGATACTTTAATTAATTTAGCCAAAATTCAAATTAATAATCCCGAATACGATCAGTTGGTAAAATCTTTTTTAGATAAAGGATATAATTATCCAACTGCCCTATCAAAAGCCTTAACCAAAATATCTAAAGTTGATCTTAATAATCCTAATGATATTTTAGGACTAGCTTACATTAAAGAAATTATCAAGCAAAAAGCCAAAATTAAGCCTATCACAATCAAAAGAACCGTTGGCTTTCATTCGGATTCAATAATTGATAATATAACTAGTGCTAGTAATATCAGACAAAAAATATATGATAACCAAAATATAGAACAGCTAGTACCTAAACCAGTTTATAATTGTTTAACCCAGTGTTCACTACATTTTACTGAAAATTATTTTCCGCTATTAAAGTATAAAATAATGATCGAGTCAAATCTTGAACAATATCAGACAGTTGATGAGGGGATTGAAAATAGAATTGATAAATGTATCATTACGAGTATATCTACCGATCAGTTAGTTAATAGTATTAAAACTAAACGTTACACTTATAATAAAATTATGCGAATGTTAACTCATATTTTATGTAGCTTTACCAAACAAGAAGCAATAAACATTAATAATGAATATATTAGACTTCTAGGTTTTTCTAAAATAGGACAAACTTATCTAAATAAGATTAAAAAAGATTTACATCTTCCCATTATTACCAATTATAAACCAAAATTCAGTCATATTCTCGATATTGAAATAAGAGCAACCAAGGTATACGCATCTATTTTAAACGAAAAAGATAAAATTAGTTTAATTGAAAAGGAATTTAAACAATCACCTCTTCAAAAATAATTTTATCCTTTTTATTTTCTTTTAACAAAAAGTTTCGCTACGGTATGATTTTGATCATAATTATATCCAGTATAATGACCATCTAGCATTTCTATGAAACCAATCTGGTTAACAAACAAATTTTTAGTACGGCGATTATATGTGACCGAACCCATCAGCGCATGTCCGTATGGCTGATCAATCTCATATTGGACAATATTTAGAGTCACAAAATATTGATAAGTCTCTAAATATTCTCGCGCTGTGATATTGTCTAAATAACCATTTTGATAACGTATACCTGTTACCACATTATTTTCGCGATAAGTATAATGATAGAAATCTTCAACGTCAAGACCATCTCTATGTGCTAATTTTTCAGCAAGAGATAACTTATGATAAACAACTTGCGGATTAAAGCAATCCGGATTTTCTAAATACAATTTTCTAACAATATCAACTATTTGTTCACTGTATCTTTTGCTTTCCTTCAAAAAATAAATCTTTTCAATTTCTATACCATCAAAATTACTGCTTTCTTTAAGCGTTCTATTTCTCTCTAACATATTTTTCTCCTAAATTATATTTATTATTTTTGACAACTAGGGCAATAACAGGTTCCACGGCCGCCAACCCGAATCTTTAATATCTCATTACCACATATCGAACATTTATCACCTTCGTGATTATGTACCAATAAACTGTGTTGGAATCTACCATGAACACCTTCACTCGATGTATAACTTCTTATCGTTGTTCCACCAGCAACAATAGCTTTATCTAAAGTAATCCTAGTATTAGTAATAATAGCAGATAACTCATCATCATTAAGCTGGTTGCTCGGTTTTAAAGGATTAATTCTACTTAAGAATAACACTTCATCAGCGTAGATATTACCGATACCTACAATAATACTTTGGTCTAAAATCACCGATTTAATTGGTAACTTTTTATTGCGATACTTATCCTTTAAATATGATACTGTTAACGCTTCATCCCAAGGCTCTAAGCCCAATTCATTTAAAGGTTTTTGTCTATATAGATTATCTTTATCAATCAAATGCATACGACCAAATTTACGCGTATCACGATAACGTAATTCTTGACCATCGGCAAAAACAAACACAACATGATCATGTTTTTCTAATGGATCATTTATCGTTCTAATAAAATACTTCCCTTCCATTCGCAAATGACTCAATAAATAATATTCGTCTAAACAGAAAATTATCCATTTACCTCTTCTTTTAATGTCATTTATTGTTTGTCCAACAATCTTTTTTTTAAATTCCATCGTTGTCGGATATTCAATAATATTTGGATATAATATTCTAACGTCAACAATCCTTTTGTTTAAAACTTGTTTTTTTAGGGTCTCTTTAACCGTCTCAACTTCTGGTAATTCTGGCATAAAACTCACCTCATTAATACTAATAGTTATTATAACACATTAAACAAAAAAATTAGCTACAAATTGTAACTAATTATCTATCTAAAAAATTCCAGTAAACTAGGAAAATAATACCACCCTATACTATAACCAATTAAAGTTAAAGGCTTGCCAACTATAATCGCAATCATAAATTTCTTATAACTAATATTCGTCAAGCCTGACAGATAACAAAGAAAATCATCGGGAGCTCCAGGTAATAGTATTCCCATAAAAAATATCTTATAAAAATTAGGATGATTTAAATATCCTAAATACTTATCTAATAATTTTTCAGGAAAAAGCTTTCTAATTAAATTAAGACCATACTTTTTTGATAAATAAAAAGCAATAACTGAACCAATACATAAGCCAACATAATTATAGATAAATCCTTCTAATGGTCCAAACAAAATGACACCTACTAAACAGCTAGCACCACCTGGAATAACCGGAAAAATGACCTGCAATATTTGAAGAATAATAAAAGCCATCGAAGAATATATCCCAAAACCATTTAAATACTTCATCAAAGTATCATCCGAAGTAAATATGGTATTTTTTAAAGTAATGACGATTATCGTTATTAAAAGTAACGTTATAATAATACTAAACGTCTTTACAGCTAATTTTAATAATTTATTATCCATCATATTTACTTCTCCTCTTTCTGCATTATATCACTATTAAAATAACCAGAAAACAAGAAATTATAATTATGACAAAATTGTAAGAAAAAATAGTCAATAGACTATCGTAATTTAATTTTTAAATTAGGAAAAGCTTTAACTAATCGTCGATGAATTATTGAGCGTTCACGAATTACCTTTTTAACTAGATCTGTTATTTCCTCTGTATTATCTAATGCAACCTTCTTAATTGTACCTCTTAAACTAAAAATTACAGTAATTGAAAATACTATATCAATCATAAAAATAACAAAAATAATAATTCCTAAGACAACCCTAACAACATTAGGTATCCAATTTAAAAACCTAAATAACAAAGGATTCACAAACATAATTACTATTACTCCTAAAATACCAAAAGGAATTAAAGTATCCAAACATATTCTACCATTCAAATTATACTTCTTTTCACTATAGTCCCACCATCTGGCTTTAAAGATTTTTTCCATCAAATAACTTGTAAAATATTCTAATGTTCCACAAATAATTATCGCCATTATAAAAAGCAATAAAATGTTGTTTTGATATCTACTTAAAAAAAGAGTCATCAATACTCCCGCACATCCATAAATAGGACAATATGGGCCAATCAAAAAACCACGATCAGTAATTTTTCCTGTGTTAAAAAACATAGATATTACCTCTATTAACCAACCGATAAAAGAATATATCATTAACAACCAAAAATATTTTAAAATTATATCAAACATTACATCTACCTCTTATATTTATTATAATATATATAATTATTATTTACAATTATCAACTGTTCGTCTTTTTCTTTTTATTGCTTTATATATTTCCATAATTCCTAATATAATTATTGATAGTATAAATAAATATATCAAATGAATAAAAGGAATACTTTCAGTCTTTAAAAATTTACTAAAAAGAGGAACCTCCATAACTATAATCTGAAGCAAAATAGCTGTTAATATTGAAAAAACAATTAAAGGATTATTAAAAGGAACTTTAAATGTCGATTCGCGTTCACTACGACAGTTTAAAACGTGAATATTTTGAATAAAGACCATTAAAGCCATAATATAACCACGAGCAACCGAAACATCCATCCTCATTTTTTGGATTAAAAATAACCAAACGCTAAAAACCAGTAGTCCGATACTAAATCCTGATGTTAAAACCTCACTAATTAATTCTTTATTAAATAAAGTTTCTGTCGTTCGACGCGGCTTTTCTTTCATAATACCTTTTTCACTCTTTTCAAAAGAGAGTGCAAAATCCTGTAATCCATCAGTGACAACATTTAACCATAATAACTGAATAGCTACTAATGGCATTGGTAAATCAAACGCGATTGATAAAAGAAAAAATAATACCTCAGCAATACCACAAGACAACAACATATAACTAACTTTTCGAATATTACTATAGGCATTTCTACCCTCTTTAATCCCCGCTACAATCGACTTAAAATTATCATCAATAATAATCATCGATGCTGTTTCCTTAGCTACATCAGTACCGCTACCCATAGCAACTCCAATATTGGCACTTTTTAAAGCAGGTGCATCATTAACTCCATCACCAGTAACCGCCACAAATTCACCCTGACGTTTATACGATTCTACAATTTCCAGTTTATCAATTGGCGTTACACGTGAAAAAACACTTTTACTTTGAATAAACTTATCAAACTCTTTTTGGCCCTTCTGCAAATAACAAGCAATATCCTCACCAGTTGCTACCTGCTCCATTGTTGTAACTAAATTTAACTCCTTAGCAATAGAAAAAGCTGTCAACGGATGATCCCCGGTAATCATCACGACTTTAATTCCCGCTTCTCTTGCATCTTTTAATGAAAGTTTTACTTCCTCTCTAATAGGATCAATAAATGCAACCAAACCGATAAAATTAAGTCCTTTAATTGTATCTTCATTATAGTTATCATGGCTATCCACCTCACCATCAGCAATAGCTATAACACGATAACCATTACTAGCTAATCTTTCATTCTGCGCTTTTAGTAACTCGTTATCAATTTTGACTTTACTCTCTCCTGCTGTCGTACAAAAACTACAAATTTTTTCTAATGAACCCTTAACTGTACAATAGTGTTTATTATCACTCTTATAAAAAACAGCCGAATATTTATTTTCTGATTCATATGGTATTCTAGACTCAACAGTAATATCTGTTGTATCAATATTTAGTTTTTTACCTAATGCTAAAAAAGCAACATCAATGGAATCACCAAAATATTCCCAACTATGATTTCTTTTTTCCAACAAAGCCTCATTATTAATGACACCCAATTTCCCAATTAATATAGCTTTATTTAAATCTTCTTGACTAGTTGAAGTTACTAATCCATTATCATTATAGCCAATACCACTGATATCAAACTCTATACCATCTGGTAAAAGAATTTTTTTGGCTGTCTGTTGATTTACCGTAAGCGTTCCTGTTTTATCACTAGCAATAACACTACAACTACCTAGACTTTCTACAGCATTTAATTTTTTTACAATAACATTCTTTGAAGCCATACGATTAGAACCAATTGTCAAAGCCATAGTTAGAGCTAACGGCAATCCCTCAGGCATAGCTGAAACCGATAGTGAAATTACTAATAAAAAGATATCATTAAACATATATCCTTTTAAATATAAAATAAAAGATATAATAATAGCAATTAAAACTATAAAAACACTTATTTGTTTAGAAAATTTTTCCATTCTAATTGTCAAAGGTGACTTTTCTTCTTTTGTTTGATTTACCTTATCAGCAATTTTGCCAATTTCCGTCTCAAGACCCGTTGCAACTACAACCGCCTTAGCTCTACCCGTAATAACTGATGTCCCTGCAAATAGCATATTAAATCGTTCTGATAATGGTGCATCCTTAGCTATCACCTTGTTACTTTTATTTACAGCTAAACTTTCTCCCGTTAAAATAGACTCGTTAACTTGAAAATTATAACAATCAATAACTCGCAAATCAGCACTTATTTTATCGCCTGACTCTAGTAAAACTATATCACCTGGTACTAACAAATTAGAAGCTATTTGTTTTTCCTGATTATTCCTAATTACTTTGGCATTAACCTTAATCATACTAGATAAAGCCTCCGCATTTTTTAAAGCCTTAGCTTCTTGAAAAGTTCCCATTAATAAATCAATTAAAACAATAAAAACAATCGCTACCGCATCAATTACTTCACCAATCATAAAACAAAAGATAATAATTATTATTAATAATAGTACGATTGGATCTTTTAATTCTCTTAAAAAGATTACAAAAACATTATCCTTTGACGCCTTTGGTATTTCATTCTTACCATATTTTCCTAAACGATTATTAGCATCAACACTTTTCAACCCTGTTATATCTGAATTTAATGTTTCTATAACTTTTTCAACTGTCATCTGAAACCATTTATGCATATTTGTTCCTCCAAATTATATGATACCATTATAACATACTTTTATATGAAAAAGAGATAAATTTAAAATTTATCTCTTCTAACTGCGAGCTATCAAATCAAAATTAATAATATCCTCATTAATCGATTTTACCGCTTTATCGACACCATACTGTTCAAAAGCCTCTCTAACCAAATCTAAGTCCTCATAAAATACATTTGGATGGGTTAATAAAATTATTTTCAAATCATTTATGCCAATAAAAGTAAAATAGTCTAAAATAGCTGTCACTCGTTCTTCATGCATAGCTAATTCGCTTATGTCCATATCATCAAGAGTATTATAAATTTCATTAATGTCTTCTCGTCCTAAATTAAATTTACTTAGATATTCCATTAGCTCCTCCTTCATATGAATAATTAGTAATATTAGCTAACAACGAAAAAATATCTTCATTGATATAAGAGCCATATGTTAAAGCAAACACTTTAGCATCTTCCATTAAAACTTGGTTGTTCTTCAAAATACTATAAATACGTAAAACCTTAAGGCGAGATATAATTTGACCATCAATAACATAAATATAATCATTATTTGCTAATTTATATTTTTCATCTAACTCTTTAATAAAGCTGTCGCTTAGTATTGTGTCATTAATCGTATAATTATTGTTTTTTAATAATAATTCCTCATATAAACTATAATTAGGAATATAGCTTACTTTACTTTGATCGATAAAATACTTTTGTTTAAAGTCCATAAAATCTGCATCTGATTTTAATTGATAACCGAGATTTTTTAATGTCACCTTCCCCGACAACATCCCTGGACGACTTTTAGAGAAAATAGTTTTATAATAGTCATCTATAGCCATAGATTCTTTAAGCATGTATAATAACGCCACTGTATGCTTACGCAGCGTATTCATAGCGGATGGATAATTACGGAGATAAGAATCAGCATATGGATAAGTTTTAGCTTCCGGACAGTGACACAAACCCAATTCAATGAACTGATCACACGTTTCCGCCAAATTAGAAAACCATAAAGTAGAGGTAGAAAAATTATTTTTGTCATCTGTAAATAATCCATACAATTCACAAATATTATAATTTTCCCTAATCTTATATGGCGGTGTTTTTAATAATTTAATATTTCCCACTTGATTCATTGAAATATCAAACCCTTGTGTTTTTAAAAATTTTTCATTATTCAATATTTCATCATATGATATCTCATGTGCTTGTATATATAAATTCATATTAGACATTTTCTTACTACGTCCAGGCGTCTTATTCCTTCGCTGACGCTTTTCCATCGGCAAATTATTAACCCACACACTAGCTGTTTGGAAAAAAATCTTCTCATTTTTTTTATTACTTACTATTTTTTGATAAGCAGTTGTTACAGATTCTAAACTGCCATATATAGTAATAGCTAATAAGGTTGCCACATCGAAACGTGCTAAAATATTACGTTTATTAATCGTTACATCCTCAAAACTCAAATAATTCAATATAGCAGTCATACTATCCAAATCAATATTCTGATTAATTTCCATCCAACATTTATCAATATATTTGCATATGTCTTGACTTACACCATATTTCTCAAACAAGTTTTTCACAGTATCAATATCAACTTCACTGCTTTCATTAACATTAGTATTATACCTTTTTACAGCAATTAATAAATCTTTTTTCATTTTATAAGATACATTAGGATCTTCCACGATTTTATAAAGAACTTGAAACTCATCAATAGTTAAGAATTCACCTTTACTATCAACTACTTTTTCATAAATAATTTCCAAATTAATAATATCATCTTGAATCTTATCTATTTCTGATTGATTAACCGTATCATTATTTTGGACACTTAAAAATTTATTCTCTAACTTTAGTTTGAGTTCCTCTAACAACCGTTGAAGATCAGTTAAAATTATTCTTTGATTATCAGTTACATCTAGGTCTAAATGTTCATCATATTTAGCATTAAATATTAATTTGATTATTCTCAATTGTTCTTCTAACCAAGATCTTTCTTGTTTCATCTTAATGTTAGTATATAACAAATCGAAAACACCCTTCATATCCATATAACGTAAATTAGCTAAATCTTTGTTCAAATTGTCTAAAATTTCTGTGATTAAATTAATATCATACCGAATTTTTTCTAAACTTTCTGTTTTAAGTTTAGCTTTTTTAGTTTCATACTCTTTATACAAATTATTCTTTTTTCGATTAATAATTGTTGCTAATTTCATACCATCACCTACCAATCTAACAATAAGTCATAAGCTCGAAAGTAAATTGAAAAATCTTTATCGCAAGAAGTCAAAGCTTTATTTAATCTGTCATAGCTAATCCCCAATTCAAAAGCTAAATCCTCTAAATTAACCGCTTTCAATTGAATCAAATTTAAGCAATCCTTAACAATTTGGTGAAATAAAAACTCTAACTTATTTGACATTGTTTTTCACATCTCCTTTACCCAATAAACGATCATATATATCACTTTGAGTTTGAATAAGATCAATTAACTCAGTTTCGGAAAGATTATGATATTTCTCCACCATTTTCCGTTGCCTACTACAAATAGTTTTTGATAATTCATAAATAGAAGTAAAATTATCAATTGCAATTAATAAAACAATGTCTTTCGTTAATCGCATATAAGAACAAGCAACTGTAGAACTACGATTAACATATATATTGTCATCCTTATTATCAGTCATTATTTTACTATGTTTAATACCACGTTCATAATCATGCAATCCCTTTTCCAAATTTTCTATTAATGATTTAATACGTTTATTGATCTCAAAATTGACATCTTTTATATTAATATATGGTTGGTTTTTATCATCTAAAAGAAATAATACTTTAGATGCTCCAACATTATTCTCCTCCTGTTTATCTAATTCAAACTGTCTTGACGTTTCCGCTGAAACCTTTAAATTGTCTTCCAAAGTATCTAAAAAAAGATTAATTAACTCCTCATCCTCTCTTGATACTTCATGATTTACAATTTTTTTCATTTCCTGCTCGATTAATTGTTTGTTTTCAATCATTTCCAAGATAATCAAAATTAACCTATCCTGAATACTTGATAAATTATCATAATCTATTGGTGTTGATTGTTCTCGGATAGCACTCATATATTGCTTTTTATATTTCAATTGATTACTATTCTGTTTTTCAATCAAATAATAGTATTTACCAATCATATCATTAACATCCGCTATTATCTTAGTATATCGCTTCTCTATTTTCAACGAAGAAACACTATCAACATCACTTTTTTTAGAATCAGATTTATTATTGACTTCTTTAGATTCATCTATAACATTATCATGTGATTGGATCATCACTGCATTAAAGGCTTGATCACTTAATATATTCAACTTATCTTCTTCCGATAAGTCGCTCATCTCTAGCAATTTTATATAATATTCTTCATCATAACGATCATTATTTAAAATTAAAGAGCACTGCTCTAAATTAAGTTTAATCTGATTTTGTAATTGTGATAAATCTGCTATTGTTCGCTCAAACTCATTAATCACAGGGGAATTGATAACCTCATTAACAACATTCATAAACTGTTCAGCACTAGTGGCATTATTTTTAACAAAAAAGTCAATAATTTTAAGTTTACTATCTAAACTATTATCAATTCTCACTAAAACATCTTTATTTTTTAATATAAAGACGTAATCTTTTTCACGTTTAATTGTATCAATAATAACTTTAAAAGATAATTGTTGTTCAATTTCTATCAGCTTATTATTTAATTTAGATTGATATTCTGTGACATAATCGCGAAATCTTTGTAATGCTTCAATTGCTTGTCCTTTAACATACATTTATATCTCACCACCATATGATAATATTATATCATAAAAAAGCATTTTTAATATTAACAAATTAAATATCTTAATATTATAAATCAATAACAGATAATCCATTTCCCCAATCATTATATAAATTAACTTTTTCCTAATAACTTAACTTTTTCATAACAAAAAATCTCGTTTCTATATCCAAGAAATGAGATTTATATTATTTTAAAGTCTTTTTATTTTAGGGGCTTAATTATCTCTTTACCACCCATATATGGTTGTAAAGCTTTCGGGATATTGACACTGCCATCAGCATTTAAATTATTTTCTAATAAAGCAATTAAAGCTCGCGTAGAAGCTAAAACAGTATTATTAAGTGTATGAGGATAATAATTACCATTTTCACCCTTAGCTCTAATACCTAAACGACGAGATTGAGCATCGCCTAACGTTGAACAAGAACACACTTCAAAATATTTTTGTTGACGTGGGCTCCAAGCTTCGATATCGCATGATTTTACTTTTAAATCAGCTAAATCACCTGAACAGCATTCTAAAGTGCGAACAGGAATATCTAAGCTTCTAAATAATTCAACTGAATAGTTCCACATTTTATTGTACCAATCAAATGAGTCCTCTGGTTTACAAATGACAACCATCTCTTGTTTTTCAAATTGGTGTACACGGTAAATACCTCTTTCTTCAATACCATGGGCACCAACTTCTTTTCTAAAACATGGAGAATAAGAAGTCAACGTTAAAGGTAGATTACTCTCTTTAATAATTTGGTCTTTAAATTTTCCAATCATTGAATGTTCACTAGTTCCGATCAAATATAAATCTTCACCTTCGATTTTATACATCATCGCATCCATTTCTGCAAATGACATTACGCCAGTTACAACATCACTTCTAATCATAAATGGTGGAATACAATAAGTAAATCCTTTATTAATCATAAAATCACGTGCATAACTAAGCATCGCAGAAGAAAGTCTAGCAGCATCTCCCATTAAATAATAAAAACCATTACCACTAGTTCGCCCAGAACTTTCTTTATCCAAACCATTAAAACTCTCTAAAATATCAGCATGATAGGGTATTTCATATTCAGGAACTCTCGGTTCACCAAATCTTTGAATTTCGACATTTTCACTATCATCTTTTCCAATTGGCACACTGTCATCTATAATATTAGGAATCAACATCATTTTGTCTTTAATATCGCGAGCTAATTTTTCTTCCTCTTCACCTAATTCCTTAATTTTATCATTATAAGAAGAAATTTCATCTTTTAAAGCATTGGCCTCATCAAATTTTTTATCACGCATAAGTGAACCGATTTCACTACTTTTACTATTTTTTAAATTTCTTAGATTATCTCCTTCTAATTTAATAGCTCGATACTTTTGATCTAAAGCCTCAATCTCATCCACTAATCCTATTTTTTCATCTTGAAATTTTTTTCGAATATTTTCTTTAACTGATTCTTTATTTTCTCTAATTAATCTTATATCAATCATAAGTCCTCCTCATTTTCTTTAACTAATTTTTTATATTGCTTACCTTTTTCTTCGAAGTTTTTAAAAGCATTGTAACTTGGCGCAGCCGGACTAAGTAAACAAATTTTACCTTTTTTAGTATATTTTTTAGCCAACAATACTGCTTCTTTTAAATCATCAACATAATAAAGTTTATTATTTGTACCATAAGTTTCTATTTTATGACCTATCGAATAACCTGTATCTTTCATCGCAATTAAATTTTTTACATTACTTTGGGCCAAAAAAGCAATTAAACTATCATAATTAATTCCCCTATCCATACCACCAAAAATCAATGTATCTACTTCTTTTAGCGTTTTAATTGCATTTATAGTCGCTTCCGGAATCGTCGCAATCGCATCATTATAATAAATAACGCTATCATAAGTACCCACTAATTCTAAACGGTGTTCTAAGCCTTTAAAACCATTGATAGTTTGAATTGTTTTGTCATTGTCTAAATTAAAAAGATCACTAATTGTTAAAGCAAACATAATATCAATTAAATTATGATCACCAAGCAAATAACGTTCTTCATGCAAATCATATACCTTTTTACTTTTTGTACCTTGCTTAATATATACGTAATCGCTATCCCGGTATGTATTAACTTCCTCCTTAACCGATAAGGCTAATAATTCACTTAAATAACAATTATTTTCTATATAATTATTCAAAGTATCATTATCTTTTAAATATAGTGCATAATCGGAGGCTTGCTGATACTTGAACATATTAAGTTTGGCTCCATAATATCTATTTAAAGAACCAAAATGATCTAGATGTTCTTCAAACAAATTTAAAATAATTCCGTATTTAGGAGATGTTTTAATAAATTCTAATTGATGAGCAGACATTTCAATCACTAAAATACTATTTTCAGTAAACTTATGAGCATAGTCTAAAAGTGGAATACCAATGTTACCTAATAAATATGCATCATACCCTTGATCTTTAAAAATCCTATATATAAGCGAGGTAGTCGTACTTTTACCTTTAGTTCCCGTAATACCAATACATTTATCCCTAAAGATTTCTAAAATTAATTCCAATTGTGATGTTATTCGATCCTGAAATAATGTGATATCGCAATTTTTTAATGAAATCCCTGGTGTTTTGATAATTAAGTCATAAATAGCTAAATTGTCGAGATAGTTTGAACCTAAAACTAGATTGACATTATTATCTTTAAGTAGATAATCATGATTATCTAATAATTTCTCATTACCATCAATAATCGTTAAATCACATTCTATGTTATTCTTTTTTATAAAGTTATAAGTTGATACACCTTCTCTACCAAAACCTAAAATAGCAATCTTTTTATTTTTCAGCTTTTGAATAATCTTCTGATACATCATTCAACGACCTCCTTACAATTTTAGCAAACAAATCATCTAAATTGTTTTCTTCGTTATAATTTAATAAAAGATTACTTTCTAGTTTTTCTGAATAATAATTATCATAATAATAATTTAACAGAAATGGTAATGAAGAACCCTGTTTCAAAATCTTTTTAATAGTCAAATTAACGGCATATCTCACTTCTGAATAAGTACCTACACATTCAAACGGTTTCGTCTTGGCATAACCTAATAATTCTAAAAAAGTAGTTAATAAAGTATCTTTAGTAAATAAATCATCCTTAAAGATAGTCACTAACTTATCTCGATATAGAAATGGACTCAAAATGATATAAACAAATAAACATTTAGGGCAATTCCCACACCAATTCCAAGGTTCCGTTTTACTACCGACATTGCAGCTTTTAAAAATTGCATGATATTTTTCATATTTAGAGAAGAACATCGCGATTTGTAACTCATTTAAAGGGCGAAGTAAACTAAAATACTTTATATCAATATTAAAATAAGTTTTTGTATAATTGTTAAAATCATTTTCAAATTCATAAGTCTTAGAATACTGATGATTAACCTTCGTTCCTAAAACAGTCGGTTCATTGGCACTCGATTCATTAGATAGAACAATATATTTTTTATCTGTTAAATAAGCTACCAGATAAGATAGAAAAGCCACTAGTGACGAAAATGGTGTATGTCCATTTAAATAACCCTCTTGATTTAATCTTATTAATTTTTTATCTATCTGTCTAATAACACCCACTGTTTTATCCTCATCATACCCAGCTGCTTGGGAACAAGCTAGAGTCACAGTCTTAGGATTAATAATAAACGTTGTATTATCATCATATAAATCTTTTAACAATTCCAAAGTTACAACGGAGTCCTTTCCCCCACCAATCGCAATCAAGTTTCCTTGACCCTGATAGTTTAAAATAAATTTTTCAGGTTTGCTACCAACCACTTTAATATGCATAAAATTATCTATATCAGTAGCAATATCATTAACATAGAAAAACTCACCTAAACCATAAAAATACAACTTTTTAAACCAATCTATTTGTGTTTTATCTAAATAACCAGCTTCAATTATGACATTGGGACTACAAGTGCATTTCCAATAACTGATTAATTCAATTAAACCTATATGAAAAACTAAAAAGTCGATAAACTTTTTGTTTTTATCTTGCAAATTAATGACCTTTAAAGGAATTTTCGTCACAGGATTAAAAGTTACTAATCCTGTAATTTCATAATGATATTCAATCACCATATCTTCATTATCATAACTGACATCATAACCCCGGTAAATGAAATTTGGAAATTTCGATCTTAAATTTTCAAATTTATTATCCATAAATTCACCCTTTCTACAACAAAAGACTACCATTAGGAGCAAAAATTATCGCGGTACCATCCTAACAATAGTCTTAATTTACGATAACGGTTTTACAACCGGAAATGTTTACATTTCACTCCAGAATAGATTCATAAATAATTAATGTTAATTTTCACCACCCATTAACTCTCTGCTAAATAATTATATTTACTACTTATTTCTTTCATCATTTTATACTATTAATCTGTTCATTGTTTCGATAATCGCCAATTCGATCCAAATCGGCAATTAAAAAGGCCTTATCTATATGCTGCATCGTCGCCTGCAGTAAAGAGTTCCTAATTGTTTCATCCTTCTGACTTAAAATAAAAGAACGACATAGGAAAATTAAAACATCCTTATCTAAATCAGCAATTACTTGACGAACATTATTATTGTCAACACCTTCTTTAATTAAATTCGTAAGAATTCTATTTAAAGCAGCAATGTCAACTGGTGTTAAACCATAAAAACTCATTTTCTTTAAATCATTTTCGTTTTGACAAAAGCAATCTAAACGAATAGCATTTTTAAGTATCTCAGAGAAAATCTCTTCTGGACTAACCTTCGATATTTTATCACGCAAGGGATTTTCCTCGTTTAGTGGTGTATTCGTTATGTAACTATAATTACCATGAATTAATTCATTTAAAATTACTATCATCTGATTATCACTATATGGCTGATTATTACCTTTAATCTGTGTTTTAAATAATGCTTCATTTAATAATAATAAATTATTGTGTGAACGATAACGATTAAGTCCACCATCGCTACTTTGCTGACTAGTTTCTTTCTCCTCTTGTTCATTAACTACAGTATGAGAAACTTCAGGTCCGCTAACCGCAAAATAGAAATTTGGATTTTTATAAACCTCAATCACATTTTCAATTAATGCTTCAGCAAAAGATGGATTAACAGACATAAGTCGCTTAATTTCTGTATTATTTAAAATTTCACAAAAATAACGAACATCATCCAAACTCAAATTATCATCATAAAAACCTTTATCAGAACCTAATTGACGAGCCCAACCATTAACCTGAGCAGTATCAACATAGACATTAATTGTCTCTAACAAAATTTTTACTAATTCACGATTATCAAAGGAATATTGATCGGTAAAATAGTATTTCATTTCACCATTATAAATAGATATCAATTCATTTTTAATCGCAACGACATCAGGATCATGACTAACAATAACTTCAAATACTTTTTGAAAAATAATATTAGGCTCCATAGTTATCACCTAATATTATTATACTTAAATTACCATGATTTAGCAACTAATTTGTATAAGGATTAATATGAATTGTCACATATCTAATACGCGGTTCTGCTAATTTAACCTGTTCTTCAATCATTTCTAAGAGTGAATGAGCATGTGCAAGAGTCAGCTCCCCATTCATCGCTACTTCTCCAATCAATTTATAATATGAACCAAATTTCAACAAAACTAGTGAATCAATACTTTTTACCTCATCTGTCTGTTTAATAATACTGTTGATTTTATCTAAATAATCTTTATTTGTTTCTTGTTCACCTAAAATATCACTTATATTTTCCGATAAAATATCAAACCCAACCTTAATGATAAAAAGGCCAACGATAACAGAAGCAATAAGGTCAGCATAGTTAAATACTTTCATATTTAGTTGCATCAAAATTACCGATACTAACACGATAACCGAACTAATAACATCAGCACGACTTTCCTTGCCACTAGCAATCAAAATATTATTATTTATTTTAAAACCTTCTCTTAAAATATAATTTGATAAAATTAATTTAGCTATAATAGTAAATAAGCTTACAAAAATAATTAAAACATTAGGGACAATTACACCACGATTTACTGACGACGAAATAATTCCTAGCCCTAAAACAATAATAACAAAACCAATAAAAATACTCGTTAAATATTCTAATTTTCCATGACCATAAGGATGTTTACGGTCAGCTGGTTTACGGGCAAAAAAGTCACCTAACATTGCTACTATATCCGTCGATAAGTCACTAAAAGAGTGAATACCGTCAGCAATCAACGCACTAGAATGCCCAATACAACCAAAAATAATTTTTATTAAAGATAAAAAGCTATTAGTTATAAAACTAATAACCATAACTGTCGTCACCTTAGACATAATATACCCCTTTACTTTACATCGTACCAATTAACACCATATTCGATATCAATATCAAGTGGCACCTTAAGTTTATATGCACCAGTCATAACCTCTTGCATTGTAGCCATAACTTGCTCCTTTTCTTCAAGTAGCGCATCAACAACTAATTCATCATGAACTTGTAAAATTAACTTACTTTTTAAATTCTTTTCCTTAAAAGCACGATCTAAATCAATCATCGCTTTTTTAATGATATCAGCACTCGTACCTTGAATTGGTGTATTTAAAGCCATACGCTCCCCTTGCTGACGAATCATATAATTTTTATTACTTAATTCTGGAATATTGCGCTTACGTTGCATCAAAGTTCTAACATAACCATCTTGATAAGCTTTAGCAATCGTTTCATCCATATAAGCTTTAATCCCCGGATATGTTTCTAAATAATGATCAATGAAACTTTTAGCCTCCTTAGGCGTTATATCCAAATTTTCTGATAAGCCAAAACTACTAATACCATAAATAATACCAAAATTAACAGCTTTAGCAATTCTTCTTTGTTCTTTACTAACTTCTGTAACAGGGCAATTAAAAATATCACTAGCAGTTTTAGCATGGATATCAATCCCATCCTTAAAAGCATTAATCAAAGATTCAATATTAGCCATTGAAGCTAAAATACGCAGTTCAATTTGAGAATAATCGCCACTAATTATAATAGAATCAGCACTAGGAATAAATGCTTTTCTAATTAACTTACCTTCTTCGTAACGCATCGGAATATTTTGTAAATTAGGTTCAATTGATGATAAACGACCAGTTCTCGTTAAAGTTTGCGTATATATTGTATGAATCTTACCATCATCTAAAACGGCATTAAGTAATCCTTCAACATAAGTAGAATGTAACTTAGTAAGCATACGATATTCGATAATTTTATCAATTATCGGATGGACACCTTTTAGTTTGTTTAAAACATCAATAGCTGTTGAATATCCATTTTGTGATTTCTTACCATGAGGTAATCCCAATTTTTCAAACAAGATAACACCTAATTGCTTTGGTGAAGAAATGTTAAATTCTTCCCCAGCATCAGCATAAATATCAACTTTTAAGGTTGCAATTTTTCCGTCAATGTCACTCCCCATTTTTAATAACTCATCCTTGCTTAAACTGACACCATTATATTCCATATCACCTAAAACTCGACTCAGAGGTAACTCAATATTTTTAAATAAATTTAGCAAATCTTCATCAGCCAACTTATTAAAAAAATCACTCTTCGTTTCATAGATAAATTTAGCCTTCATGATAGCACTTTCAGCAATAACATCAATACTAGGTTCACTTAATTTACTCTTTCCATAAACACTATCATAAAAAGGAATATCATAACCATAATTATTAGCTAAATAAGCGATATCATCTTTGACATTATAATCCAATAAATAAGCAGCAATTTCCGTATCAAAAGTAACATTTTCCAACATAATACCATGCCACTTCAAAACCACATATAATTTTTTTAAATCATAAGTATATTTAATATTCTTACCCAAATCAGGATTCTTCATAAAATTATCAAAAGTAATAAAAAAACTTACCTTATCGTTATAAAAAGATAAACCTAAGGGTTTAGCTGTATGATAATTATTACCCAATATTTCTAAATAAACAGCATAATCACCATCTAATTTAATCTTATTCATATTATCAATAATATTGACTGTGATGACTTCCTTCTCCTTAGGAATATCATCTTTTTTCAAAAATGAATAAAATTCTAATTCCTCATATAGGGCATTTAACTTTTGATGGTCTTTAGCTTTATACTTAATGTCATCTAAAGTAATATCCATGGGTACATCCCTAACAATCGTTGCTAAATCATAACTCTTATATGCATTATCTTTATCTAATAATAACTTTTCTTTTATTTTTCCTTTAATATCGTCAATATGCTGATAGATATTATCTAATGTTTTATACTCCTGTAATAATTTAAGTGCAGTTTTTTCACCAATACCTTTAACACCTGGTATATTATCAGAGGCATCTCCCATTAAGGCTTTTAAATCTATAATATTAATCGGTTCAATTCCATAATTCTCTTTAAAACTTTCTACATTATATCGAATGTAATCTTTCTGTTTTAAAAGTTTAATATCTACATCAGAAGAAATCAGTTGTAATAAATCTTTATCACTACTAATAATAGTTCCAATGAAATCCGGTTCATCATCACAATATTGAGCAAATGTTCCAATAATGTCATCAGCCTCATAATTATCTATCTCATAATATTTAATCCCCATATAGGTCAATAATTCTTTAGCAATTGGAAACTGCACCTTTAATTCATCAGGTGTTTCAATTCTTCCACCCTTATAATCTTCATATTTGTCATGGCGAAAAGTTTTTCCTTTATCAAAAGCGACAATAATATAATTAGGTTTTTCTTCTAAAATGATCTTATTCATCATATTAGTAAAACCAAATAAAGCATTCGTCGGAAAGTTCTTACTATTTTTCATGAAATTGCCATTATACGCAGTAGCATAATAACTACGAAATAATAAATTATTACCATCAACTAAAACAATTTTATTCATATCCATCATCCTTAATATAATTATTATAACACGATTTTATAAATTACTTAATAATAAAAAAAAGATAACTGCAAAACAGTTATCTTTGAAACCGGTAACTAATGTTACCATTATTATATTGTCCCTTTTATATCTTTATATACATTAATTTTTAAAATATTTACATATTATAAATGGTGATATATATGATAATCAGATTAGGCTATGTAGCCATTAGTAAAGCCCTAGATAATATTACTTCATCCAGTAGTCTAAGCTACACTAATTATTTAAAGTTACCTGAAGAAGAACGATTAAAAAAAATAGATTATACTATCCTATCAAATTTAATAGACTTAAAAAAAATTATTAATTATAATATTAAAAATAATATTCATTTTTATCGTTTAACATCTAAATTAATTCCTTTAGCTACTCATCAAGACGTAGATTATGATTATATTAAACCTTACCAAGCTCTTTTTCAAGAAATCGGAACGCTTATTAAAGACAATCAATTACGAGTTGATGTCCATCCTGATCAATTTGCTGTTTTAAATAGCACTAAAAAAGAAGTCGTTGACAATACTTTTGAAATTTTAAAGTATCACCATAACATTTTAAAAGCATTAAATATTAAAAATAAAATCATTATTTTACACATTGGTAGTAGTGTTCTTGGAAAAACTAATTCTCTCAAACGATTTAGTAACAATTTCAACAAACTACCCAAAGAAATTAGAGAATGTATTGCTCTAGAAAATGATGATAAAACCTATAACATTGAAGATTGCTTAACCTTATGTGAACAATTAAATATACCTATGGTTTTAGATTATCACCATTACATTTGTAATAGTGGTAATCTAGATATTAACACCTATTATAATCGCATTTTCAACACATGGAAAAACACTAATCCCAAAATACACTTTTCATCACCAAAAAATAAAACAAAAAAAGATATGCGTAGTCATCACGATTATATTAATCCTGATGATTTCATATTCTTTATCGATAACATTAAAAAGTTACCTTATGATGTTGATATTATGTTAGAAGCTAAAGCCAAAGATGATGCTCTATTTCGATTAGTTAGACAACTAAAATATAAAAGTAACTATCAATTTATCGATGACACTACTTTTAAGGTAGAATAATTTTCTTCTCTTTATTGTGATTTTGCTCAACTATAAAATTATAGTAAGACAAATCATTAGGTGCATCATATAAATTACGTCTCCTACTATCTAAAATATAGCCAATACTATTAACAACTTCACAATGACCTACATATAAATACCTATACAAATCACACTCAGATATTTGATCAAACGGTAAAGCAGTTTTAATAGCTTTGATAATGTTAAAAATTAAGTCATCTTGTTTTTCGATGATTGCACTTTCTTTAATTACATTAACTTTTGCTAAAGCATCACGGTCCTTACCGATATCATTAAGACATTGATAACGTCTATTCGCGTGACACTCAACTACGATTGTCGAAAGTTCCAACGCTAAAAATAATTCACTTAAAGTTAAAGTGCTTAATTTATTTATGTAATCTAAATTGTTAATTTGATTTATAATGTCAATGTCCGACAAGCTTCCATCGAACAATATTTCATTAGTATCTCTATTTTCTAATTTGCTTATTTCACTCATTAAAAATTTATTTATTTGCACACCATTAAAATTATACACTTTCGTTAAAACTCTTAAAATAAAATCATAAACTTTTCTTTGCTCTAAAATGTCATTGGCCTTATAATATTGATAAATCAGTTTACTAATTAAATAACTATCCATAATAAACCTCCTAAAAAACAGTTAATATTATATATTAACTGTTTTTTGGTGTCAAATTAAAATAAACTTAATTGACTTGATTCATCCATACCTTCTAAAATACCCATACTACGAAGTTTTTCAATTAAAGTACCCGATATTTTAGCACGCTTTTGAAGATCTTCTATACTTAAGAATTCACCCTTTTCACGCTCTACAACAATATTTTTAGCTACGGTATCACCCAAACCATCAATTGAAGCAAACGGTGGATAAATTGAGGTATCATCCTTAACATTCCAAATAGTAGAATTACTTTTATCTAATTCTATTGGTAAGAATTTAATTCCCCTTGCAGTTGCTTCCAAACAAACTTTCAAGCTTTCAAGTTGACCTAATTCTTTGTTTGTTGCTTCATATCCTTTACTTTGTATTTCAATAATCTTGTTCTTAATAGCATCATAACCTTTAATCATTGTCTCAACATCGACATCAGTCGCTTTAGAAGTCAACCATGAAGCATAGAAATAAACAGGCATGTGAACTTTATACCAAGCAATACGAAAAGCACTAATAACATAAGCAGCCGCATGTGCTTTAGGGAACATATATTTTATTTTCTCACAAGAATCGATAAACCATTTTTCAATTCCAGCTTTTTCCATCGTTTCTCGATGTGTCTCCCAAGTTTCAGGATCTTTACTTGCCCGTCCTTTACGGACAAATTCCATAATTTTAAATGCTTTAATTGGTTCGACACCTTTATACATCAAATATACCATAATATCATCACGACAGCCAATAACTTCTTTAAATGGAACAATCTTATTCTTAATTAATTCTTGAGCATTGCCAAGCCACACATCAGTACCATGTGATAAACCTGAAATTTTAATTAATTCAGCAAATGTCTTTGGTTTAGTTTCAGCAACCATACTTATCGTAAATGGTGTCCCAAATTCAGGTATTCCTAAAGTTCCCGTTTCACACATTATCTGGTCATTAGTTACTCCTAAAGCCTTAGTTGAAGTAAAAATACTCATCGTATCTTTATCATCAAGTGGGACTTCCAAAATATCTGTTTTAGTTAAATCTTGTATCATACGTAGCTGTGTCGGATCAGAGTGACCAAGAATATCTAGTTTAAGAACATCTTGATCAATAGCATGATAATCAAAGTGTGTTGTTCGCCATTCAGCTGTCACATCATCAGCAGGAAACTGAAAAGGAGTAAAATCAAAGACATCCATATAACCTGGAATAACAACAATTCCTCCTGGATGTTGACCAGTGGTTCTCTTAACACCTGTACACCCAATAGCCAGTCTTTCTACTTCAGCAGTCCGCATTGAAATACCCTTATCCTCACAATATCCTTTAACATAACCAAAGGCAGTTTTATCCGCTACTGTACCAATTGTTCCGGCTCGATAAACATTGTCTTCACCAAATAATACCTTAGTATAAGCATGCGCTGAAGCTTGATTTAAATCAGAAAAATTTAAATCGATATCAGGTACTTTATCTGCATTAAACCCTAAGAAAGTCGCAAATGGCATATCTTGACCATCTTTATACAGACTAGTTCCACATACTGGACAAGCCTTATCCGGCAAATCAAAACCGCTAGAATAATCAGCTCCCAATGGTTTACCATTATCATCATTAAAGATACTATGTTGACAATTCTTACAACGATAATGTGCTGGCAAAGGATTAACCTCGGTTATCCCCATCATCGTCGCCACAAAACTAGAACCAACAGATCCACGTGAACCTACCAAATAACCGTCATCATTTGAATGTTTTACTAACTTTTGAGCAATCAAATAGATAACATCAAAGCCACCACCAATTATACCACCCAAATTTTTCTTAACCTTTTTATCTAACTCAGCCTCGGTTAATTCTTCTGTTTCTTTGCTTTTAATATTACTACGAATTAATTCTTTAACCGCATCAAAACCATTCAAAATAGTTTCATGCACTCGTTTAAAAATTTCATCATCAAGTTGTTGTTCATCGATATTACCATCTGTTAATAGTAAATCTTTAATACTATTATATACTCCATCACCATACAACTCTTTCGCAATTCGTTCTTCAATATTGTGTGGAAGTGGATCACCATACCATTCTTTGGCTTTATCATAAACCAATTCTGTCACCGTTTCAACTGACTTATCAATTTTAGGTGAGAATGGAACCCCACCTGTTTCAATTATAACCTCAATAATTTCCACCATATCAGCAATTTTGTTAGGATTAGTAACAACTAATTCATAAGCTTTATCATTACCTAAATAAGCAAAATCGCCTAACATTTCTGCAGTAGTACGAAAATGATTACTTGGAATAGAAGTGATATTATTTCGAGCTAGTGGATGTCTACCACCACCCGGTACTTTTTGGTTGACAATTATTTCACGATATATTTTGTCATCTCGATGTAAATGATGAACATCGCCTGTCGCTACTACCATTTTACCAGCATCATCAGCAACTCTAATAATCTTCTTTATATTTTCAATAATTTCATTTTGATTTTCAAAATCCTTCATTTGTAATAAATGATCGTAACACTCTAGTGGTTGCACTTCAACATAATCGTAAAAATTAATAACATTCGCTAACTCTTCTTCACTTTTTGATCGAGCTAAAGTAAAAACTTCTCCCTCATAACAACCACTACCAATTAATAATCCCTCACGTAAACGACTAATCTCGCTACGTAAAATTCGTGGTGTTTTATATAAATATTTAGTATTAGCTAAACTAATAATTTTAAATAGATTTTTTAACCCAACCTTATTACGCGTTAAAATATTAATATGACAACCCCGACCATATTTATGAATTTCATCCTTTGATACTAATTTATCCAACTCGTTCATTTTTTCAATATTACGATCGTTTAATTTCTTTAACATTTTATGAAAAACAAGTGCTGTCCCTTCAGCATCGTAATCAGCACGGTGATGTGCTGTCTCATCCCAAGGAACATTATATCGCTTAACTAAAGCCGATAAACTATGACGGGCAAATCCCGTATCTAATGTTCGTGATAATTCTAAAGTATCGATTACAGGATTATTAAATTCACCCAAATTATATTTTAATAAAGCCATTTCTAAGAATGATACATCAAATTTGGCATTGTGAGCCACCATTGGTAAATCACCATACCACGCCTTAAAACGTTTAATCGCATTTTCCTCGGTGTCTTTATCTTCTAGCATTTCATCAGTTATATTGGTAACCTCAATTATTTTACTAGCTAACTTATGACCTGGATTAACTAATTCATCATAACGGTCAATAATTTCGCCGTTATTGATTTTTACTGCTCCTATTTCGATAATTGAATCTTTACCGCCAGCATTGAATCCCGTCGTTTCAAAGTCAAATACAACGTACGTATTGTCCAATAAAACTGTATCATTCGGCCTAGTTACAATATCGACAGAATCATCAATCATAAATAATTCAGTTCCATAAATGGCTTTAAATTTATCTTCCTCTTTTTCAATACCTTTGTTAAAATCACAGACAGTATGATAAACATCAGGAAAAGCTTGAACGCCATTATGATCGGTAATAGCAATAGCTTTATGCCCCCACTTTTTGGCTGTTTTTAATAATTCTTTCGCTTGAACTACACCATCCATCTGACTCATCATAGTATGAGCATGAAGTTCAACTCTCTTAACTGGTGCTTCATCTTTAATTTCTTCATTTTCACGCTCTAAAACATTAATATCACGAATATTTAAAGTCAATTCTTTACTGTACGCATCGTCTTTAACCCCACCACGAAACGTAAACCAACTACTCTTTTTTAACCCTTTCTTTATTGTTTTAAATTCCTCGTCATCATGAATAAATAACTTACCATAAATACTATCTGTATAATCAGTAATCTTCAAGGTCATAATTTTTAAACCGGTTTTCGTCTCAATGACATCATCACCAAAAATTGTTCCTTCAATAGTAACATTATTCATTGGTGTAATAATATTTTTAATAATCTCCACTTCGTCATCAATGACTCTACCCATTACTACTGCTTCATTATCTCTATCGACAATTAATGGCCGATGCTCTTTAGGAATAAATTTACTCTTCTTTTTCTTCAGCCTTTGGTACAACTACTGGTTCTTTGGGTAATACAATATTAGGTTGCATAGCCTCTGTTATCTCTTTATTTATATTAACATTTAAATTAGAATCAATAACAATACTGATATTTAAATCAGCATAACCAGCCTTAATAAATTTTTCTAATAAGACATCTTTAATATCTAATATTTGCCGTTCTTCGGCTTTATTAGCTACTAAAATGTCGATCTGTTTATCTGTAATAACAATTGCATCATCGCTAATTAGGCCAATTAAAGGTCTTTCTTTAATAATCATCTGCATAAAATAGTGCAAATAATCTTTTATTAAATCAGTATTTACATTTTTAACATCAAATATAGCAGTTACTGTTTTAATAGTTGGAAAAGCTTTAATCAAACTACAATTAAAAACATCATATATATTAACAGGTAAGTTAGTATCCAAAGTGATTAAAAATTTATAATTATCCTTATCCTTATTTCCAACAATTCTAGTCAAAAAGGCACCATTAAAATAATGACAGTCACTATCATTTAGCTTAATTTGTTTTAATAGAATTTCCATTTTATCCTGCATATTACCACCAATATTTATTGTATCAAAAAAAAGATTAATAATAAACAATTATTAATCTTTTCAAATCATTATTATTTAACTGATTATACTGGAATATTAGAAAATTTAGGCTTTTTTACTTTTTGAAATGACATTTGACCCAAATCATCATTCGCAGTTGATAATTCATTTTTGATAACTTCTATCTCTCCATCAAAATACACTTTAAATCTCTTACCAAAAATCATTTCTTGTTGCGCTATCCAATTATTAATAAACAATATTGGATTTTCAGCACTATTATATCCTGCTTTTAATTCTATTAAATCAAGCTCAATAAATTGACGATTCTTAAGTAAAAGTTTCGTTCTAGCATTATTCAAAGCGGAAACGATTTTATAATCTGGAACGATTTCTCCATTCAAATACTCCGATAACGATTTTACCTCTTCCCATGATGATAAAGCATTCATTCCTGTAATCACGTTAAGTATTGTCGCTAATTTATATTCTCTATACATTTCTCTCAATTAAATCATCCTTTCTTTAGGCGAACGTTCAAAATTATAGCACATTTTTTATCTTTATGCAAATAAAATTTGTCTAAAGACGCAATTTTTTTGTCTTAAACACAACTTATTTTCACTGTCGAAGATTTTATCCATAATAAAAGAGATAATTTCCTATCCCTTTTTCACATATTTTTTAACAAAACAGCCACTTTTCATTAATAATTTATAAATATTTATTAAATTTCTTAAACTCACCACTATCTTCTAAATTAGTTTTAGCTAGTTGCTCAAATAATTTCTTTTGATCACGACTTAACTTTTTCGGACTAATTACTTTCAAAATAACATACATATCACCCGGACGATGATTATGAACATTTTCAATACCTTTGCCCTTTAAACGGTGTTTATCACCGGTATTACTGCCCGCTGGAATAGATAGTTTAACATTACCATATAAAGTTGGCACTTCCTTCTTACAACCTAAAACCGCTTCAGTAATTGTCAAAGGAAGTTCAATATAAATATCATCCTCATCACGACGATATAAATCATGATTTTCAACAATAAATTCTAAATAAATATCGCCATTCGGTCCGCCATTAACACCAGCTTCACCTTTACCACTTAAACGTAATTGGCTACCATTATCAACTCCAGCTGGAATTTTAACATCTAATGTTTTATTAACTCGAACATTACCTTTACCACGACAATGATTGCAAATACGATCAAAAGATTTTCCTTTACCATGACATTTTGGACAACTTGTCTTAGTCATAAAGGCTCCTAATAAAGTTCTTTGTTCGGTTGTGACATAACCACTACCATGACATTCTGAACAGGTTGTTTCACCAAAACCACCTTTACCATGGCACTCATCACAAGTTTCAGTAACATCAGTATTAATTGCTTTGGTAGTCCCAAAAGCAGCCTCGATGAACGTTAATCGTACTCGAAGTAACTTATCATTCCCACGCTGTGGACGATTACTTCTACTATTCCCCCTAGAACCAAAGCCAAAGCCACCACCAAATAAATCACCAAAAATATCGGAAAAATCAAAGTCTGAAAAATCAAAACCACCCATACCGCCTGCACCATTATTTTCAAAAGCGGCATGCCCAAATTGATCATATTGACTTCTCTTAGAACTATCAGATAATACCGCATATGCTTCTTGCGCTTCTTTAAATTTCTCGGCCGCATCCGGTTCTTTAGAAACATCTGGGTGATATTTTTTAGCTAGTTTTCGGAAAGCACTTTTTATTTCTGTTTCGCTGGCATCTTTACTAACACCCAAAACTTCATAATAATCACGTTTATTCATAACATACTCCTTTCTACTACTAAGATTCTATAATTTTTTTTAACTCTTCTAATTTCTCTCTAAACATTGCTATTGCTTTTTCAATCGGTTCGCCCGTTGTCATATCAACACCGCATTTTTTCAAGATATTTAATGGATAATCATTGCCACCACTGCTCAAAAACATTAAATAATTATCTAAAGCTCCTGGCTTATTATCTAGAATATCCTTAGAAATAGCAAGGGCTGCTGAAAGACCAGTTGCATATTTGTACACATAAAATGAAGTGTAGAAATGTGGAATTCGTGCCCACTCATATCTTATTAAATCATCACTAATAATATTTTCACCATAATATAATTTATTTAAATTATAATAGGTATTACTGAATTCTTCTGCTGTTAAAGGAATGTTAGCTTGATATTTATCATGCATAATCATTTCAAATTCAGCAAACATTGTTTGTCTAAAAATAGTCGTACGAACCTTATCTAAAAACTCGGTTAGATATAGAATTTTCTCTTTCTTTGTTTTTGCGTGTTTATATAAATAATCATTCAAAAATGTTTCATTTACGGTTGAAGCTATTTCAGCTAAAAAAATAGGATATTGATGATAAACATATGTCTGATTTAAATTAGAATAAAAACTATGCATTGAATGTCCCAATTCATGAGCAGCCGTACTAACTGAATCAATCGTACCATCATAATTCAAAAGTAAATACGGTTTACTTTGATAAGTACCCCAACTATAGGCACCTGATTTTTTACCAACATTAGGATAAATATCGATCCATTTCTCTTTAAAAGCCTTTTCTAAATCGTTAATATATTTATTACCCAAAGGTCTTAAAGCGTCAAAAATTATCTGTTTAGCTTCTTCAAAAGGAATATTTCGTTTATCACTATCAACTAGATCAACATAAATATCATACATATGCATTTCTTCTAAATTTAGAACCTTTTTACGAAGTCGCATATATTCATACATTGCATCCATGTTATCATGAATAATCGCAATTAATTTTTTGTAAACATTTATGTTTATATTATCACCATACAAAGCCATTTCTAATGGGTTTGTATACTTTTTGACACTGCTCAAAAAGTAATTTTCCTTAATATTACCTTTAAGTGATGACGAAAAAGTATTCTGTAACCTTTTAAAATAATTAAACATATGGTTAAAGGCCTCTATTCGAACCTCACGTTTTTTTGAATTCATATATCGGTTATAATTACTATTTGTTAGTTCGATCTCCACACCATCTTCATCTTTAATTGTCCCAAGATTAATATCTGTATTATCTAAATTATAAAAGACATCACTACCAGTACCAAAAGCTGAAGTTGCTTTAGATACGATCTCCTCTTCTTTTGGACTTAAAGTATGATCGACATAACGATACAATTTTTCAAAAAAGAAAGCATATTTATGTAAACGCTCATCAGAAGCAATTAAAGCTTGCATCTCATCATAACTAGTCATTAATATTTCAGGTACTATAAAAGATAAACGATCACTAATATCTTCATTTAATTTTTCAATCATTATCTTTCTTGCTTGTTTATCACTATCAACAGATTCACTATCAAAATCCATACCTGCATATACATATAAATTTTCTAACTGAATATCAATTTTTTCATCTAAAGTTAAAAATTTATATAAACTGTCTGCACTATCGACAATGTGGCCCTTAAACTGTTCTAGATTTGCAACATCGTTTAATAAGTCGTCCCGTGTTTTTAAAAAAGATTTTTCATCTTGAAACAGTGCTGTTAAATCCCACTTATATTCATCATTAATCTCACAACGTTTTTTTAATTTAGTTTCCATAGTTCTCCTTAAATACATGAGAAAGTCCTAGCCACCTAGAACTTCTCATCATTATTATAAATTATTTTTCTTCGTAATCAGCATCGATAACATCATCGTCTTTTTTATCGTTAGTTGCCCCACTAGTTTCAGTATTGGTATTTTCGGCTTGAGCTTGTTTAGAAGCCTCTTCATATACCTTAGTTGCTAAAGCCATAGCTGTCTCATTTAATTTATCTTTCTTTGCTTTAATATCATCTAAATCATTTTTATCTAAAGCTTCTTTTAGTTCTTTAATTTCTTTTTCAGCTTTTTCTTTATCTTTAGCATCCACTTTGTCACCTAAATCCTTGATAGCCTTTTCAGTGGCAAAAATAATTTGCTCAGCTTCATTTTTCGTATCAGCTTCATTCTTACGCTTTTCATCAGCCTCTTTATTAGCTTCTGCTTCTTTTACCATCTTATCGATTTCATCATCACTTAAATTAGTAGACGCTGTAATCGTAATTGATTGTTCCTTATTAGTTCCTAAATCTTTAGCTTTTACACTAACAATACCATTAGCATCAATATCGAAAGTAACTTCAATTTGTGGAACACCACGTGGTGCTGGTGGAATATTAGAAAGTTGGAATCTACCTAAAGTTTTATTATCGGCAGCCATACTTCTTTCACCTTGTAAAATATGGATATCAACAGCTGGTTGATTATCAGCCGCCGTTGAGAACACTTGTGATTTACTAGTTGGTATAGTTGTATTTCGTGGAATTAATACCGTACAAACACCACCTAAAGTTTCAATACCTAATGATAGAGGTGTAACATCTAGTAAAACGATATCACTTACATCACCAACTAAAACACCACCTTGAATCGCTGCTCCCATAGCAACTACTTCGTCAGGGTTTACACCTTTAGAAGGTTCTTTACCAAGTTCATTTTTAATAGTTTCTTGTACTTTTGGTATACGAGTAGAACCACCGACCAATAATACTTTGTCAATATCATTTTTAGAAACACCAGCATCTTTCATAGCTTTTCTAACTGGCGTTAAAGTTGATTCAATTAAATCATCAACTAACTCTTCAAATTTAGCACGAGTTAAACTCATTTCTAAATGTAAAGGGCCTTCTTCACTTTGGGTCAAGAATGGTAAAGAAATCTCGGTACTAGTCATACCACTAAGATCTTTTTTAGCCTTTTCAGCTGCGTCTTTAATACGTTGCATTGCCATTTTATCTTTACTTAAATCAACACCATTTTCTTTTTTAAATTCATCAACTAAGTAGTCCATGATTCTCTCATCAAAATCATCACCACCAAGTTTATTATTACCACTAGTAGCCTTAACTTCAAATACACCATCACCAATTTCGAGAATTGAAACATCAAAAGTTCCGCCACCTAAATCGTAAACAAGAATTTGTTCTGTTTTATCTTGTTTATCTAAACCATATGCAAGAGCAGCTGCTGTTGGCTCATTAATAATTCTCTTAACATCAAGCCCAGCAATCTTACCCGCATTCTTAGTAGCTTGACGCTGTGCATCATTAAAGTAAGCTGGTACTGTAATAACAGCATCTGTTACTTTTTCCCCTAAATAAGCCTCGGCCGTGTTTTTTAAATCAGTTAAAATCATTGCTGAAACTTCTTCCGGTGTATATTTTTTACCCTGAATTTCTACTTTTTTATCAGTTCCCATTAATCTTTTAATTGACGAAACTGTATCTGGATTAGTAATCATTCCTCTTTTTGCTTTTTCACCAACAATTCTTTCGCCTTTTTTATTAAAAGCTACAACGGAAGGCGTTGTTCTACTACCTTCTGGATTAGCAATAACCTTTGCTTCACCACCTTCATATACACATACACAACTATTTGTTGTTCCTAAATCAATACCTATAATTTTTCCCATATATATCACCTTTCCTTTTATTATTCACTAACTTTAACCATCGCTGGTCTAATAACCTTATCTTTAAGCATATATCCTTTTTGCATTATTTCGATAACCATACCAGCTTCGACACCATCAACCGTTTCTGTAAGTACCGCTTGATGATAAGTTGGATCAAATGGTTTATTAGCTCCATCGATCGCTTTAATATCATATTTTTCTAATGTACTTTTAAAATTACAATAGATCATCTTGAACCCTGATAAAAACTTTGACACTTCATCTTCTAAATTATCATCATCCATATTTATCGCTCTTTCAAAATTATCTAATATTGGTAAAATCTCCATTACTAAATCTTCATTAGCATATTTAAGCATCTTACTTACTTCCTCATCTTTTCTTTTACGATAATTGATAAGTTCAGCTTTTTCTCGAAGATTTTTTTCTTCTAATTCTTTATTTTTTTCTTCTAATTCTTTTATTTTTTTCTTGTATTTATCTTTTTTATCATGGTGTTCTTTATCTTTACAATGACACTCTTGTTTATCACTTTTTTTATCCTTCTTTTGTTCACCATGACAACAACAATCTTTGTCATCTTTACATTCGCAAGCTTGCGTTTTCTTTTCTAATTCTGTATCCATTCTTCACCTCAATCTCATCTTTCTATGTTATCCTTTATATAATTTAACAAGGTTGTAACGCGATCATATTCCATACGTTTTGGTCCAATTAAAGCAATGGTACCTTCCTCGCCATTAATAGAATATTTCGTTTTAATAATGGTTACATCATCATCAAAATCATTTTCACTACCAATATAGATATTAACGCCACCTTGTTCATCATCTGACTCAATTCTCTCAATCATTTCTTTATCTTCGAATTTACTAATAATATCTCTAATTTTATCCGTATCATTAAATTCTGGTTGCATTAAAATATTTTTAGCACCATTAACTTTAATATCCGGTTTATTAGTAAAATCACTAAATGCATGATAGAAAGCATTATACAAAACCTCATGTTGTTTAACATATTGACTAATAATCGGTTTTACTTCATATTCTAATTTAGTACTAACCTCATTAATTGGTGTCCCTACGATTAATTTATTAATTAAGTCAACCGTTTGCTTTATTTCAGCTACTTCAACTTTCTCTTTTAAAACTATATTACGATGTTCAATATGACCTTTATCCGTAATTACCAAAGCCAAAGCTCGGTTATCCTCCAAAGGTACTACTTCAACTTTGTTAACCAAATTATCATCACTTGATTTTCCCAAAACAATAGATGTATAATTAGTCAACTCAGAAATTATTTCCATACTTTTAATAATTGTATCACTTATCATTAGCGAATTATTGCGAAATATAGTTTGAAGTTTTAAGACATCATCACCAGTCAATTCTTTTGGTTTCATAATATGATCAACATAATACCGATAACCTTTTTCACTAGGAATACGTCCTGATGAAGTATGCGTTTTTTCTAACAAACCTAAATCTTCTAAAGTACTCATTTCATTTCTAATCGTCGCACTTGAACAATTAAGTTTCTCACATAGTGATTTAGAACCAATTGGATGAGCAGCTTTAATATAGTCTTCGACAATTAACTTTAACAGTTCTGTTTGTCTATCATTTAACAAAAGCATCACCTCTTTAGCACTCTTTTTACCTAAGTGCTGATTTCATTATACTATTATATGTTAGCATTGTCAATATATGAGTGCTAATTTTATTTTTTTAATAAAAAAATCGCTAAACATCGCGATTTTATCTTAAAAATTATCTCTGGTGTTGATGAGTATCATCGTCAACTCTTTCGACATTAATCATCCCAGTACCGTTTGTTTGCACTCTAAATTGACTAGTCTTAGCATTGTTACCAAATGGAATTTTGGAAATTAATTTTTGAGCCCTTAATAACACTTGTACCACTTGGTAATCTTGTTCAGTTAAAAGATTTGCACCACATTTAGGGCATGGTCTATTGACATATTCTGGATACTGATCAACTGAAACATTATAATCAACATAATCACAATTTGGATTATCACATTGAATTCCCGAAATATTTACTTCACACTTCATACCAATCACCTCTATCTTAAATATTAAAGATATTTAAATTAATTAGCAACATCATTAACATTAACAATTAAAGGAATAATCTTATTTGATAATATTTAAAACAATATAAATACTTTTTTACTATATGAAGTATATATCTCCTTCCTTGGCAGCAACAGTATTAACAAAGTTAATTTTAGCTTCCTTTACATATTTACGGCGATCATCTTCTGGCCAAAAATGTGTTAAGACTAATTTTTTTACTTTCGCTTCTTTAGCCAACATTCCACTTTCAAATGCATGTAAATGATTTTCATTCATCACATTGTGTTCACTAATCAACGATGATTCACAGATTAATAAATCACTATTTTGAGCAAAGTTTATTACATTATCAATATCTCTTTTACCGATATCAGAAGTATATACCATCTGTTTAAAGTCCTTTTTATCATCATAAATGACTTTAATAGCATAACTATTATCACTGTGTAAAGTTTTTAAAAACATTATATAATAGTTACCATAATGTAATATACTATTATCAGAAATATAATTAATGTGCCAATTACTGGGGTGATGTGTTAAAACTGCATTTAAAATTATTTTTTCTAAATCATTTGTAACCTTATCAGGAACATAAACTTCTACTTTTTGATTATATAAATAAGTTGCATAGCCAATATCAAATAACTCACTAATATGGTCCCAGTGTAAATGCGATAAAAATATTTTTAAATTAACTAGGTCTTTCTTCATATCTAATAAATTCGTAATCCCACTACCTGCATCTAATAACAGTCTAATTTCATCACCTTCAACTAAAAAACCTGGGCAATTACTTCCATTATGGGGATAAGGGGATACTGTCCCTAAAGCTGTAATTTTAAAGTTACTCATATATCATCTTCCTAACTTTTTAACTAGTTGATGTGCTACCTCTTTGGCTACATAAGGTTCAGTATCTTTATTTAAATATGCTAATTCTCTGACAACTGATGAAGAAAGGTATTCATATTCTTTGTCCGCAAAAAGAGAGATTGTATTAATTTTACCATCACTTATATCTTTATTAATATGGGCCATCCCTATTTCATATTCAAAATCAGTCACACTTCTAAGGCCTTTAACAATAGCTACACAACCGTATTCAAGTGCTAAATCACTCGTAACTAATCCCGTAATAACTTCAACTTTAGGATTATTCTCATAAATATCTTTTATCATTGAAATTCTCTCTTCAATAGTAAATAGCGAATTATTCTTTTTGGCATTTACCATAACTGCAACGTAAACTTTATCAAATAAAGTTGATGCTTGTTCAATAATATTCATGTGTCCTTTAGTAATCGGATCAAAACTCCCCGGATATATAACTTTTTTCATATATTTTATTCACCGCTTTCTCTAAATCGAAATTTTGACTATTATCTAAAATCAAATCAAATTTTATTTCATCATAATTGTAACTTGCTCTTTCTCGAGCATTAAATTTTTCTATATTTACTTTATCACGATTGATAATCCTTTGGGCTCTTATATTCTGATTAGCTTTAACTAAAATTTTGATATCACATAAATCTAAAAATTCTGTTTCCCCTAGTAAAGCCCAATCAAGAATAATAATCTTGTCTCTATTATCAACAATCACTTGCTGTATTTTAACTTTAATATATTCTTCGGTCAATTCATTTAAAATTTTCAATTTATCTTTATCATTAAAGACAAGATTACTTAATGTTTCTCGATCAATTGTGTCATCTACCATTATCCTTTTACCAAAATACTTGATTAATTCTTCTTTTATATGATAATCAGTTAGTGACTCATGCCCAATTCGATCGATATCTACCCATATACTATTAGGATTTCTGTTAGCCAACATTTGGGATATAAAACTTTTCCCGCTACCACTTTTTCCTACTACAGCAATCAACATTTATAAACCTCTTCTTTTATTAATATAATCAACTAATGATAGTTGTTTAATTTTTAAATTATGCTTGATTCCAGTTGCTAGTTCAATATCTTTTTTAACATTAGGCCCATGATAATCAGAACCTCCACTTACTAATAAATTATATCGTTCGGCCATAAGCAAACTATAATTTGTTTGATCTGGAGTAAAAGTACTATAATAAGCTTCAATTCCCATAAGCCCCATATTAGCTAACTCTCCAACATAATCAGATAAAGCAGCGCGATAATCAAATTTTAAAGTACAATTATGAGCTAAAACTGGTATTCCACTAGCACTATGAATTAATTCAATCGCTTCTTGAACGTCCAAATTTTTTGTTTGATCGCTTATCTTATGATGAGCTACAATTAAATATTTATCAAATGCTTCTTTCACAGAAGAACAAACACCATAGTTCACTAATAACCGAGCTAAATCAACACGATTAACTGTTCTAGATAAACTAAATAACTTATCAATATCATTCTTATTAAAACGAATATTAAATGACTGATATAAAATATCGATAACTAATTTTAAATTATATTGACTATTTAAACGAAGTTCATCTAATTGATTAATAAACACTGTATTATTTAAATCTAAATCGTAACCTAAAATATGAAGTTGACCAAATGAGCATTTTGCAGATAATTCAACTCCATTAATAAAATTAATATCTTTAATGTTCATTTTTTCTAACTGTTTAGCTCCTAAAACACTATCATGATCGGTTATCGCAAAAGTGCTTAATCTTTTAACTCGCGCCATTCCGTAAATCCCTACAGGGCTCTTTTCACCATCAGAATAATTAGTATGAATATGTAAATCCATAAGTTCTTTTTCCATTTTATCACCTCTCTACTTGTATTATATAAAAAATTATATTATAATTAAAATACATATTTGTTATCAAAACAATAACTGGAGGTTATGATGAATATAGACTTTGAATTATACCGAATTTTTTATGTGGTAGCCAACAATCAAAATATTACTAAAGCTAGTCAAGAATTAATGATATCGCAACCAGCTGTAACCAAAAGTATTAAAAATCTAGAAGAACAATTAGGTGGTACTTTATTTGTACGTACTAAAAAAGGAGTCACTTTAACCCCCGAAGGAAAAGAATTATATAAATATATTAAACAAGCTATCGAATTTATTAATAACGGTGAACATCAATTTTCCAGTCTTAAAAATTTAGAGATAGGATCAATTCGTATTGGTGTAAGTACCACCTTAACCAAAACCTTTTTATTGCCTTATTTAGAAAAGTTCCACCAATCGTATCCTAAGATAGATATTCAAATTTTTACATACTTAACATCTGATTTAGTAGAAATGATGCGTAACGGTTCCATTGATATTATTATCTTAAATCTTCCCTTTAACGACACTAAACAAGAATTAAACATTATTCCATGTAAAGAAGTACAAGATTGTTTCATCGTAAGTGAGCATTACAAATTTTTAGCACAAAAGAAAATACCTTTAGCCGAGTTAAACAACTACCCTTTAATTCTTCAAGCGCCAAAATCTAACACTCGTATTTTCCTTGATACTTTTTGTTTAAAACATAAAGTTATTTTAAAACCTAACATCAATATTGCTAGTTATAGTTTAGTAGTAGAATTTGCTAAAATCGGTTTAGGCATTGGTTATGCCACTAAAAACTACATAAAAAAAGAACTAGCTAATAAAGAATTATATGAATTAAAGACGATTCCTAGTTTACCAAAAAGACAAATAGGAATCGCTTATTCTAAACACACTATTCCAAACTTTAGCACGCAAAAATTAATTGAAATAATAAAACAAGATAAGTTCTAATATATTTTGTTTATTTTAACTTTGGACAAACTAAATTCTTTACCAAAAGTACTTTTTTCGATATAAGTAAATAATTGATTAACATCATCAATGATATCATTACCATTAATACCAATTTCCTCAATAGTGGGAATAATAATATTATTTTGTGTCGGCTCAATTATTTGTTTAATTATATATATTGTACTTGGTTTACCATTTTTATATCTCTCAATTATTTCATTTTTTCTTGTCAGAATACTTTAAAAATTTTTGCCCTTTTGAAGCCATAGAAAAACACCTCCTTTCGGAAGTGTATTCTAACATAAACTAGTTTTTTTATTAATGTCTACCTTAAAGGGCGCATTTCAAATTAATCAATAATTTTATTTTTATAAAACTATCGCAAATAAATTACTTGAACCTTTGTTAACCATCTTGCATAATGTTTGTTGTAATTTAAATCGTGCATTTTCCGGTAGAAGTGATAATTTAGCTTGAATACCTTCTTTAACAATTTCATCTAATGAACGACCAAATATTTCACTTTTCCAAATATTCTCTCCATCGGTTTCATTATTATTCATTAAATGATTAATTAGTTCTTTACTTTGTAATTCAGAACCAATAATAGGTTCAAACGTTGATTCGACATCAACCCGAATCATATGAATGGAAGGCGCTACTGCTTTTAATTTAATACCATAACGACTACCTTGTTTAATTATTTCAGGTGTTCCTAGTTTCATATCAGCTAAAGTTGGACTAGCCACACCATAGCCAGTTTGTTTAACCATTTTAAGAGCAGTTTTAATTTGATCATATTCTTGCTTAGCTTCATTATAATCTTGGAATAAAGATAATAGTGCTGCTTTACTCGTGACATCAATACCAATGATATCTTTTAAAACCTGATTATATAGTTCGTTTGGCGCCTGTAAAGTCACTGTAACTTCACCAATAGAAGTGTCTACATTTGACAGAAATGCTTTACTAATATATTCACAATCAGTAAAATGTGTTGTAATCGTTTCTATATCTCGTAACTTATCAATTTCCACAACACTTTCGCGAATTTTATCCATATAAATTTTCTTTAACCAATTATTAGCTGATAGACAAGCTATCCATTCTGGCATTTCCACTTTAACTTCTAATACCGGGAATTCATATAATGCTTCACGTAAAATAGAATAAATATCTTGTTCAGTCATACTCTCAATACTAATCGGCATAACGGGAACTTGGTAACTATCATGTAATTTTTCAGCTAAACGTTCTGTTTCCGGTAACATTGGATGTGTTGAATTTAATAAAACAATATATGGTTTTCCAATTTCAGCTAATTCTCTAACCACTCTTTCCTCAGCATCGACATAATCACTTCTCGAAAGTTCACCAATAGATCCATCTGTAGTTACAACAATTCCAATTGAAGAGTGATCGCGAATAACCTTTTCTGTACCAACCTCTGCCGCCTCTATAAATGGTATTTCATCATCATACCAAGGCGTTTTCACCATACGTGGACCATTCTCATCCTCGTATCCTTTAGCGTTAGGTATTACATAACCAACACAATCTACCAAACGTACATTAGCACTAAAATCATCTATTTTAATTTTAGCTGCACTGCTTGGAACAAATTTAGGTTCCGTTGTCATAATTGTTTTGCCTTGAGCACTTTGTGGTATTTCATCAAGCGCTCTTTTTTTCTCATATTCATCTTCGATATTAGGGACCACTAAATTTTCGATAACCTTTTTTATAAAAGTTGATTTACCTGTTCGCACGGCCCCAACTACACCAAAATATATATCCCCACCCGTTCTCTCAGTAATGCTTTTTATTATATCCTTTTTTTCCATTTAATCCCTACTTTCCATATTTCATTAAAATATATGAAAGTAAAAATCAAATATGTCCAATTATGAATATTTTAATGAAAAAATAAAAAATATCCAACGATATTTTTTAAAACATTTTATCTATATCCTTAGGAACTTTATCATTTACGACCGCACTGACAATTTTGTCCTCTTTATCTTTAGATACTTCTTTACCTGTCATAGTTCCCAATTCTTGAATAATTTCTCTTAATGTCGTTTCATTTTTTAAATCTGACTGTTGCAATTTACTGGCCAAATTTAAAATAGTATCTTTACCAACCTTTGTTTTTTTCTCTATCTTATTAAAAAATCCATCTGTGAAGTTGAACACTTTAAAACCCCTCCTACACTATTATATGTGTTTGAGGGGTTTGTGTTATTAAGAATCTTGTTCACCTTTATTTTTAAACTGTAAAACGATTGGTGTCCCTTCAAAATCAAAATTCTCACGAAGTTTATTTTCAATATATCTTTCATATGAAAAATGAATTAAACCCTTACTATTTACTTGAATATTGAAAGTAGGAGGTTTAATAGCAACTTGATTACTAAAATATATTTTTAATCGTTTTCCCTTATATGTAGGAGGTAAATTTAGGGCATATGCATCATTGATAACATCATTAAGCACACTAGTTTTAATCTCACGTCGACTATTTTCATAACACTTCAAAATAGTTGGCATTAATGTGTGAATACGTTTTTTTGTAAGAGCACTTAAAAAAACAATCGGTGCATAAGTCATAAATTGAAAATTATTGCGAATTAAATTGGTAAATTCCTTAATAGCGCTATCTTTATTATCAATAGTATCCCATTTATTAACAACAATTACTACCGCTTTACCCGCCTCTAAGGCATAACCAGCAATATGTTTATCGTGTTCGATAATTCCCTCTTCAGCATTTAAAACAATTAAACAAACATCAGAGCGATCAATAGCCTTCATAGCCCTAAGTAAACTGTATTTTTCAATATTTTCATATATTTTCCCGCGTTTGCGCATACCAGCGGTATCAATAACTACATATTCCTTACCATGATAATTAAAGGTACTATCAATCGCATCCCTAGTAGTTCCAGCAGTGTCGCCGACAATAACTCTTTCTTCATTTAAAATGGCATTAACTAAACTACTTTTACCAACATTAGGACGTCCAATAACACAAAATTTAACCACTTCATCATCATATTCATCTTGTTCTAATTCATTAAAATCTTTTGTGATTTCTTCTTGTAATTCATATATTCCAATATTTTGTTCACCAGAAACGTTAATATATGTATCAAAACCCAACTCATAAAAATCATACATGTGCTCTTTAAATAATTTACTATCTGTTTTATTAATGGCCACAACTACCTTTTTGTTAGCCTTTAAAAGCATATCCCTAACCACATAATCATTAGCAGTTAAACCTTCTTTGCCGTCCACGACAAAAACAATAGTATCAGCCTCATCAATCGCAAGTTCAGCTTGAGCTTTAATCGAATCATTAAATAATTCATTAGCCAAATCGATACCTCCAGTATCGATTAAGTGATAATCAAAATTACCATATTTAACATTGCCATATAAACGATCTCTAGTGACTCCAGGAGTATCTTCAATAATCGCCATCTTCTTACCAACTAAACGATTAAAAATTGTTGATTTGCCAACATTAGGTCTCCCTACTAAGGCCACAACTGGTTTTTTCATCATATCACCTCATTTGCCCCATTATAACATATTTAAAAAAAAATCCCAAGAATTATCTTTTTAATTTTTGGGAATGACGAATAATATCTATTTGTTCGTCAAAAATAATATCACTAAATTCTAGCAAATACATCATCGTCACATTATCGATGATGTCATTAAAATCCACATAATACTTATCTTTATAAATATATATATTGCCTTCAGCAAAAGCTGGCAAAGATAGTGGATCATCAATACCATATAAAAACTTACTATCTTTTAGTGATATCCGCATATCAATTTGATTATCAAAATAATCATAATACTCAATATTTTCTTTATTTAAATTAATTACCAATCCATAGTCATTATCAATATAAACATCAATATTATAATATCCAGAAATATTAATCATATAATATTTCTTTAATTTCAAAAATAATTCTTTAAAATAATCCTCTAAATCTTCCCTAACATCAAAGTTTAACTCTTTTAAATATAATTTGTTCAAAAAAATAGTCATACAATTTTCATCTAGGTTTACAATCTTCATTATATACCACCTAAAATATTGTATGACTTAAAATTTAATTTGGAATAAAATTATATAGTTCTAGCTATTTTTTGATGAATATCTTGCTTTCCTTCTTTGGTTACATTGGAAAAAACCACAAAATCATCACCAATAACTAAATCTAAATCATCTAAAATCATATTACGTTGTTTTTGATGTAATGTAATACCCACTTTATCAGCTTTCGTAGCAACAATTGTCACCGGAATCTTATAATGTTTCAAGAAGTTATACATCATAATATCATCAGCAGTTGGTTTATGTCGAAAATCAATTAACATAAAAACTTGTTTTAACACACTACGTCCAGTTAAATAGTCTTCCATCATCAGCCCAAATTTCTTTTGTTGTTGCTTACTTAAATTAGCAAACCCATAACCAGGTGCATCAACTAAATAAAATTGGTCATTAACGGCGTAAAAATTAATAGTTTGAGTTTTACCAGGATTTGACGAGGTACGAGCATAATTTTTACGATTAATAATCGTATTAATAAAACTGCTCTTACCGACGTTACTTCTTCCGACTAAAAGAAACTCTGGTAATTCATCAGTTGGATATTGGCTGCGTCTCACGGCACTAACCACTAATTCAACTTTATTTATCTTCATATATAATCACCCTACTATATTTTTTGCAGCTAGATAATTATAGCATTTACCAATCTTTTTGTCAAAAATAACCATAATTACATTTGCATATCTTGACACCAATTTGTCATAATTAAAATTTATTATTATAGTTATTAATTTGTTTAATCGCATTAACACGATTTTGATGATTGATAATTTCTTGCTTTGGAACTTTAGGTTTATCATTGGCATTAGATAAACCATGATTGTACTTTAAACCATTCATTTCTTCCTTAATATCATCAATAGACCGGGCTCCGAAATTTGCTTTAACTATCGATTTATCACTATTTACAGAATTATTGTTTCCAAACCCCATTCTTTGATTGTTAAAGTTAAATGCCATTTTAATACCAACTTTCCATCTTAAACTCATATTAATTTTCATATTATTACCTAATATTATTATATCATAAACTCTCTATATAAAAACACCACAATCTAAAATTTAAATACTTACATCACTTTTTAAAAAGACTATATGTTTTAACAGCCTTATTATAGGCCTTATTCTCATCTTGCAAAAAATATCTATTCGATAACATTACCGAATCTAAAATCATTGTCCTCTGATCTAAAGAATCCAATATTAAATAATTATCTCCTTTCAGAATACTACTTCTTTTAAAAGTTAATTTTTGACTAGGATTATCAAACAATAGATATTTTGTTAAATCATTTTGTTTTTTACATATATGAATACTGTTATTAGATCTTTTATAAACATTTGTATCCTGTAATTCAAAAGAATAAGTTTTTAGCAAATATAATAAAAATGGTTTACGTTGTTTTTTAATAGTTCCTAAATTATAAATACCATTTTCTAAACATAATTTAATCCAACTAGCCGTCAATAAAGATGCAATACCACTATTTCGGTACTCTGGCTTTACTAACGTTCCTATATATTCACTTGTACAATTAATAAAATCCAAATAAAAATATATAAAGCCCTGACAAATCATTTTACCACTATTCGTCATCAAATAGCATTTAATAAAATATTGATCGGTCCCCTTAACCTTAAAGAAAGTTTTTTCCAGATATAAACGTTGCTCATTATTATTGCAGTCAATTCTTCGATCAATTAAAAATGGCTTATCATATATTAAATTTTTAAATAACATCATTTCATCACGCCTTGTCAAAATAGTAAACTATATTATAGATTAAAAGTCGAATAAATTCAAGATAATAAAAAAATAGACACTCTTCAGCATTGATAGAGCGTCAATCCTATTAATTAGAGACGACATTCACTTGCAACTTAAATGTTCTTCTTTTTTATTTTACACAAGTTTCCTTGACATATTCATAATAACATAAAAACGACTTGTGGTAAGTCGTTTCTCATACTACTCGAAAAGCTCGAGTTTCCTATCAATCTGGTGTCCCAGAAGGGATTCGAACCCCTGACACCCGCCTTAGAAGGGCGGTGCTCTATCCAGCTGAGCTACTGAGACAGTTTGTTCAAATGAACAAACCAATTATACAATAAAATATGTATTTATTCAATAGTTTTTAAGACGGTTTTATAAATTTCTTCATTATCAACATAAAAAAATACTTCTTTAACATTATAATTATCATCAATCGATAATGATATGGTATTAATTACTTCCTCTAAAATGTTTTTTTCAACCATATCATCAAAAATATAAGAATTAAACTGCAAATATAAATTTCCTTCAGCTTCTTCTACTGCTAATAATTTAGTATTAGCATTTAAAAAGCTCATCAAATTAGTATTATATAATGAACCACTAGCTAATTCATCGATAATAATTTTAATTTTATCTCGATTATCATTTAAATACTTTGTTACAGGTACATAATAGTAATCCTCATTATACTTGCTAATATAATATACAGTTACATCAGTGACATCTTGTAATGTTTGCAATTCATAACTTTTATTGATGCCAAAATTACGATTTAAAGTTCCTGGTAAATGAATCTTTGACTTGGGCAAATATGATAAAATATCGCCCTCAACATAAATAATAACATTTTTTATCTCATCAATTGATGTCAAAGAATATACAATAGCTTCAATGATTTTCTCTTCCATATTCTTATCGACATCCAATATTTCTTTCGAAAAATCAACTTTAATTACATTATTTTCATAGTTAATGCTTAAAATCTTAGTATCACTTGGTAAGATAGCTTTAAAACCACTAGGTATTTTATTTTCTGCATTACTGCCAATAATTAAAGCTTCTAATAAACTTTTTGCTTTATTATCAATACTAATATCACTATCTACAACAATTGTGGTTAAAGCTAACATGTTATTCTTATCCAACAAAAAAATATCATTGGTACTCACTTCATTATCAACATAAATTAATTCTTGTTTTATTTTACCATCTAAATCTTTTTTATAATTATTGGGAATTAAATAAATAAGAAATAAAGCAAAGAGAGCTGATGCGGCAACGACAATCTTTTTAATAGACATTTTCTTTAGCATAATCCACCTCTATATAATCATATGAAAAAAATCGCATTTTAATACGATTTTTATAATGAAATTTCACCAAGTTTTAAAAGCTCCACTACGGCCCCTGAACGACCTTTAACCCCTAATTTTTGTATAACATTTGATATATGATTTCTAACTGTTTTCTCACTTATGTTTAATTTATTAGCAATATCAAAAGTCGAATTATTTGTAATTAATAAATCGAAAACTTGTTTTTCTCTTTTCGTTAAAATACTTTTGGACATAATTCCCTCTCTTCCTAATTAAACTCTTTATTTTTACTCATATTATTTTATGAATGTGAGTTTATTTAGTGAAAGAATTAGCCTATTATCAAAGTTATTTCTGATATTTAACCGAAATATACATCTTTTTATCGTAATTAGATTGAATACTACGCATAATATTATTAGCTGTAGTTGCATCTAGTTTATCTGCTGATACTACAACTCTAATTTGATCACCATCAATTTTGACAAAAGCTTTTAAAGAAAATTCTTCTAAAATTTTAGCTTCTAAGTTTTCCTCCTCACCTTTTGTAATATTTAGTAGTTTCATCTTTTCAAAAGCATTGTTTTTTTCATCGACAGTCGATTTGGAATTGGTTAAAATATCTTTTAATTCATCTAATTGCTTACTAACTTCCTCGTCTGCTTCGACTCTTAATGAGGTAATAACTTCACTTTCTGTTATTTCCACTACTTTATCACTATCTTCACCACTAGTCTTAGTTGTAACTTTACCACTTTCATTAGCAATCAACAATTCTGATGGCATAGTAACATAATAGACACTTAATACTAATATTAAACTAAATAATGTTAAGAACCACAAACTCTTTTTATTTATCATACATTTCCTCCTAATACATTTGTATCTACTAAAGTATATTAGGTCTTAATAAATTTATTACAAAAAAAATCTTATTTAACATAAGATTTTTTGTTATCAACTATATCTCTTAACATTTCTTTAAATTCCGTATATGCAAGTGTAATTGTTTCATTTGATCCATGCACACGATAACTAATTAAATTATTATCTTTCTCGCGATCACCAATAATTAAACTAAATGGAATTTTCTGCGTTTGGCTTTCACGCATACGATAACCCAGTTTTTCTTCACGCTCATCTAATTCTACCCTAAACCCTGCAGACAATAAATCCTCTTGAAGCTCTTTAGCATACGATAAATGATATTCATTATTAACAGGAATAATGTTAACCTGAATTGGCGCCAACCATACAGGTAAGGCTCCCTTAGTCTCTTCTAAAATATATGCCATAAATCTATCTAACGAACCTAATATAGCTCTATGTAATACAACCGGTGTCTTTTTAACACCATCACGATCAACATACTTCAAATCAAATTTAGCTGGCAAGCAGAAATCCAATTGGCAAGTAGATAAAGTATACTCATTACCAACTGCCGGTTTTACATTAACATCCAATTTAGGACCATAAAAAGCCGCTTCACCAATTTCTTCTGTGTATTCAATACCTAAATCATTTAAAACTTCTCTAAGACCATTCTCGGCTTTATTCCACATCTCATCATCTTGATGATATTTTTCTTTATCTTCAGGATCACGAAGTGATAGAACACAACGATAATCCGTTATGTTAAAATCTTTATAGACATCAAATATTAAATCAACAACCGCTTTAAATTCCTCTTTTATCTGTTCTGGAGTTACAAACAAATGCGCATCATTTTGACAAAAATGTCTACCTCTTTCAATTCCCTTAACCGCTCCACTAGCTTCATATCTAAAGTCATGAGCAATTTCACCTATTCTGATTGGTAAATCTTTATAAGAGTGTAGCTTATTAGCATATATCATCATGTGATGCGGACAATTCATTGGTCTTAAAACAAAAGCCTCACCATCAACTTCCATTGCTGGAAACATATTCTCTTTATAATGATCCCAATGTCCAGAAGTTTTATAAAGATTAACCGTTCCAACACAAGGCGTCATAACGTGCTGATAACCTAACTTTCGCTCTTTAGCTTTTATATAATCTTCTAATTCTTGCCAAATGATATAACCTTTAGGTAAAAACATTGGTAATCCACGTCCAACTAGGTCATCAGACATAAATATTTCTAACTCTTTACCAATCTTACGATGATCTCGCTCTTTAGCCTCTTCTAATTCAACTAAATAGCTATCTAAATCTTCCTGAGTTTTAAAACAGATACCATAGATTCTTTGAAGCATCTTATTATTGGCATCACCTTTCCAATAAGCACCACTAACCTTTAATAATTTAAAATGTTTTAATAGTTTCACTGTTTCAACATGTGGCCCGCGACATAGATCAGTAAAATCTCCTTGCGTATAACAAGATATAACGTTATCTTCCTCATTCATACGCTCAATTAAATCGATTTTATATTCATCATCCTTAAATTTTTCTAAAGCCTCTTGCTTAGATAATTCCTGTCTAACAATCCTTTTACCATCTTTACTAATTTTTTTCATTTCGCGCTCAATTTGAGGTAAATCATCTTCTTTAATTACAATATCACCTAAATCAATATCGTAATAAAAGCCATCTTCAATAACTGGTCCAACCCAGAATTTTGCATTAGGATACAAATGTTTTACAGCTTGAGCCAGCAAATGAGCACAACTATGATTTAAAACATTTAGATCCTTATCTTCTTTGATATTTATCATTTATATCATCCCTTTCATCCATCTTACATAGAGCTATTTCTCTACGTATTTCTCTTTTTTTAATTTCATACTGTTCTAACAATTTTTCTTTCTCCAAAGGTGAAAGTAGCTGGTAATTTAAATTGCAATCAAAAAGATGTTGTCTTAATTCTTGTAATTTTTCCTTATTACTCATAAAAAAACTCCTTTCGTTTATAAAACAAAAGGAGCGTATATACGCGGTACCATCCTACCTTATTACTTAATTAAAGATAACGGTTCTAACCGAAAAGCCCTTTCAGGAATAGCTCCAAGGTAGTAATTATTTAACGATTTTATTACCTTACACCACCGATAACTCTCTTTAAAAATCCATTAAATAATCTTGTCCTCTTCTTTGCCTTATATATGTATTTTAACACTTAATATTTTTTTGTCAATATCCTATGAGCTCCCTCTTCTTGAATTCCAGCTCGAACTAAAATCTCATCATAGATAACACCATATTTTTCAGGATCCTCAATACAACTGTTTAAACTATCAATGAGATTCCCTAATGATAATTCAAAAATACTAGGCTCATCTATATCATCAACCTCGTTAGCACCAGGCATAACTATAGCTGGTTCAACTTTTTCCTTAATAAATATTGGACGATAATACGCTTTGACTAGCCCTTTATCAAAACCAACTAAAATTATTTTACCTGTTAATATATTATCTAACCGAACTTGACTGTTAGAACAATAGTGTAAATAATCACTTAATATAAAAAATAATTCTTGTGGAGATAAATGACAATTATTATCTTCATAATTATAATCTCCAAAAAACATATTGAAAAATTCACCCGGTGTTAAAACAAATTTACGATCAATTTTCTTTTTGTCCAAATCTCTTAAATACATTTACTACTTCACTCCATGTTATTTAATCATCTTTTTAATATTATCTCTTTGTTTAAGTTTATAACTATTAGCTTTCTCCACTAAAGAAATTGCTTCTTCACTCCAATAATCTTTATTAACTATATGATGATTATTCAAATAAAACTCATCAATTAAACGTTGTAAAAATATACCAATATAGCTGTCTAATGGATTAAGTAAATCCGAATGACAATTACTGTGCTTACTTCTGTGTCCAATGTTATCTATTGCATAATAGGCATAATTATAATCTTCACAGATAATTGAATATATAGTTTTAAACTCCTCTTTATTAACCTTGTAAAATATACCATTTAAAGCATTGATATTATTTTCAAAATTAATACTGTTTTGTCTTGCCTGTACCTTATAAATGAACGGATAATTATGGCTAGAAAAATACTTAGCAATTCCTTTAATACATTTTTCATTAACTATTTCTTCTAGTTGTTTAATCGAATTATCGCGATTAAACCGATCATCATTCTTTAATACTTTTAATAGTTGATAATAAACAGGAAAATTATCACTAGCTAAAATAGCATCACTATGAATAGTAGTATCAACTATGCTAACACTCTTATAACCTGCTAAATCTTTTACTTCACCTTTTTCATTAATAATTAATTCAAACGTTATGGTCGGCATCTTACGACCCATTACCAAACTAAAGTCATTGACATTGGGTATTAAAAAACTATCATTGTTAACATTACTAAATAAATGATGACGCAAATATATATCTAACGGGCTATTTTCATTAACTATGGACGCTATATCAATCACATTGATTTTTAAACTATAATCATTATTACTTAACTTATTTAAAATATAAGCATAATTATTATATTTTAAACTATCATTAACTATAACTAGCGTCTTTTCATTAGTCAAATCTACTCGCCTATGATCACTATTTTGCAAAATTATTAACTCTTTAATGTATGACAACTGTTCGTTTACTTCTTTTCCATCAAACTCAATCTCATCGTCTTCGCTATCATTTATATTTTTTAAAGATTCTATTTCCGCTAAAGCTGCAACAATACGCTCTCTTTTATAATTGCTATGCCTCAAAAAATTACTAAAGTTTTCTAATAAACTTTGGCGAATCATTTCATCACTATCTAATAATTCTAACTGATTGTTAGCCATTAATAATTTATACATATTTTTTAAATATGTGCTACTAACAGATGGTTTACTTTGATTACGAAGTTCAATTTTATAAGTATCAATATATGTCTTTAAAATATGAATTAAAATATGTTCATTATCCCTACTACGAATATTTACTGTCTCTGGTAATCGATCAAACAATTTTTCAAGAAATATTCTATTGTCCTCATCCGATAGCCAATATTCAATAATATCAAATTTATAATCATATGTTTTCATGGATTCAACTTTGCTAATATTAATGACGTTTTTAATCATACTCTTAAATTGATTTAAAATGATACGTTCAGAATCATTCTTATTCAACTTTGCCAACTTATGATTTATACTACATTTAACACTATTTAATCCTAAAACAATTTTTTCTAAATTATGTTTATCATCAAATGATATATGACTGATAATCTTTTTTAAAGTGTTTAAAACCATTTCTTCGCAAACTATTAGCGAATAATTTTCGACAATATACTTTAATACAATCAGTAAGTCGTCCATATAATAGTCATCTAAATGATTGTGTAAAAGATCATCTAATAATTTAGTTTGATTAGCAGTCAAATTAACGATGTCAGTATCAACGCTAATCTTTGTTAATTTATCATTTTCTAAATCTAATATCCGTTGTCTCTTTATTAACTGCAGATATTCTTTACAAACCTTGGTTCTTGCTTTGACATTTTTTAAATATTCCTGAATGTCATCTTTTAATTTACCATCTTGATCATAAGAATGGTTGTCTTTTCTAATAGCTTTAGTTTCATTAAAATTATCATCAATAATATGATTAATAGCAATAATCTTTTCTTCAAAATTTAATTCTCGCATATTACCTATGTAATCGATAGTTTCTAATTGTGTAATTTTATTTTTTAAATAATCACTTGTTATTATTCGCATATTTCCCCCCGAAATATTAATTATTTTCGATTGTTCTTCCCGATCATTTCAATATCTTCAGTCAATTGACGGATTCTCTCAATAATTCTGCGGGCTTTAATCACATCAACATTATTCTTCGCTACAGCAAAATGTTCTTCTAATTCTACTAATGTCAAATTAGATGTAAAAAAAGTTGTTAATTGTTCTTGCATACGATATTGAATTAATGGGCAAAAGATTTCATCACGAGCCCATGCCGTTGTATTTTCTGCACCAATATCATCAATTAATAACAATGGGACCTTTTTAATATAATTAAACTTATCCTTAAAGTCAGTATCAAAAGATGCTTTTAAATCTCGAATAAATTCTGGCCAGAAAACAATCGCACTTTTCACTCCCGAACGAGCTAGCTCGTTAAACATTGCCGCAATTAGATATGTTTTGCCACAACCGAAATTGCCATGCAAATATAAACCTTTTTGCCTATTAACACCATAATTATCGATAAAATTGGTTAACCATTTAATTGTGGTAAAACGATTTTTATCGGTTTTATATATTTTTTTCATCCGCGCTTCTTTAATCTCTTTAGGTATATCAAACAGATAAATATTATCTTCATATTTATGTTCTTCAAGTAATTTTTTTTGATATTTACAAGCTTGATAGTTAAAAATCAACTGTTCACCATTTAACGTAGGCAAAAGAGCATAGCCTGTAACCTTATTCTTACATTCTAATAAACTCTTACAATTGCGACAATGACTATACTCTACTGCACTGTTTTCTAAACTAGAAGTATACTTCATCAATATTTTAGGATCAACCTTTAACTTTTTAACCAAATAAGAAAAATCCTCGTTTTTATTTGCCTCTAAAAAACTTTTGAACAACTTTTGATCTATCTGTTGTTCTATTTTAAATTTAGTTAACTCCGTATTAATCTTTTTCATAATGCACCTACTTATATTTATCTAATAAAGCATCTATCTCTGAAATTTCATCATCACTAGCCTTTTTTGTTTCAATCTCTTGATTAAACCAATCCGGTTTTTTACCTACTGTAACTTTTTTACTCGTATTAGATACTCCTCTTTTTCTACTCTTATACTCTTTTTCAGCTAAAGTCATTGCCTCTTCTACTGTTTCAATTTTCTTTCTCTTCCATTGGCCAGCAATTGTATCAATAAAGGCTTTAGTCAATTTATTATCATTAATACGCAGAACATAATCGATCAAAACATTAATAACCCCAGGTTTCATATCTAAATCAACAGCTAAATACTCTAAAATTTTAAGATCTGATTTCGTTGGCTCTGCTCCATGATATTTACTGTATAGAAAATCATAAGGTGTAGTTGTCTCAAAAGTATAAATAATTTTAGCTCGTTTTGAAGTATCACCAACCGGTTTACGTAAATATTCTGGTTGTGAACGAAAAACTAAACTTGGCAATTTACCATTATTTTCAAATTGGTAAAAATTACGACAGTTAAGACGTAATTTATCTTTATCAATTGTTCGTTTATCATTAATAGAATTTCTAATTAATTCATTTAAATTATCCTCATTTAGATTATAAATAAAAGCTAATTTATAAATTAAATCTTTAACATCTTTGGTTAAACTACGAATATTAAATAATTCTTCTGGTAATAATGAAAAAATATTATCTATGTCTATTTTAGCATTAATTTTTAATGGATTAACTCGTCGCCTTTTAATCGTATCATTAGCACATTCTACATAGTTACTACTAACTTCGTAAACTTCATTAAAAGAACAAGTAATGTCTTCATAATTAGTCAAATTAACTTTAGGAACTTTAAAATAGGCAACGATCTTATCATATTCAACCTTACCGACATTATTATATAAAGCAGTATTAAGGATTGGATTACTAATAAAATCATTGGCACTACATGGTGAGTATAGTTGATAAACATAATTATTGATATTTCCTTTTTTAACATACGTCTTAATTAATCCGATTGCTTCTAAACATTCCCGAGCTGTAACAATATCACTAAGCCTCTTTTTCATGCTTGTCATTAATTGATGGTGATTACACTCTTGTGACATAATTTCGCTACGCTCTAAATTAGACCACAAAGTAAAATACAAACTAATCGCTTCAACACCTATAATTGGTTGATATAGCATTATTAGAATTTGACGATCTTGTGATGATAAAATTGTTTTATTGATTACAATATATGTATCGGCAGGTAAAACATTTATCTTCATAACATCACCTCTTATCGTCCTTAATAATTATAGTTTACCACAAACTAAAAAACAAAAAAAGACAAATTATGATAATTTATCTTTTTTATACTCGATATGATCTTTATAAAATATCGTATCTGGTTTCAAATTAAATATCTTACTAATACGAACAGCCATATCATAAGATAAACGTCTAACGCCATTCTCAATTTGGCAATAAAAAGCCTTACTAATACCTAATTTATCAGCCATAATCTGAGTTGTATATCTATTTTTTTGTCTCAATTCTTTTAATTTCTTATACATCTAACTTCTCCTATTTCTAACAAATTAATTATACTTATAGTATACCACGAGTGTACTGTTTTTGGTAGCAATATGTGAGAAAATATAAATGGTAATGTTTACCATTTGTACAATGAGGTGAATTATGATTACAAGCAAAGAGATTATTGAACAATTTGAAATCATTAGTCATAACATTAAATTTTATCGGCAAAATCAAAATATGAGTCAAGAGGAACTGGCAGAAAAATCTGACCTAAGTATTTCTTATATTAAACAATTAGAGAGTGGAAAAATATTTAAAAATTTAAGTTTGACTACCCTTCTAAAATTGTCTAAAGCTTTAAATATTAATATAAATAAGCTGTTTTATAAAATAAAAACTACATGAGTAGTTTATATATTTACGTTGTGATAGACGTGTTGAACATCCTCAATATCTTCCAACATCGCACATAATTTATTAAAACATTCTAAATCTTCACCAGTAATGGTGATTTTTTCTTTTGCTAGAGTTGTAATTTCATCAGTATTAAATGAAATATCGTGATTAATATTTAAGATAGTCTCTTTGATGTTATATAAATCCTGCGGTAATCCATAAATCACAATCTCATCGCCTTGTAATTCGATATCATCTATTTCGATACCAGCCTCAATCATTGCTTCCAAAGTTTCTTCCTCACTAAGTCCTTTAAAACTCACAACACTCAAATTATCATACATATATGCTACACTACCCTGTGCGCCCATTTTACTCTTTGTTTTATTTAATACTGCACGAATACTACTGACAGAACGATTAACATTATCTGTCAAGCAATCAACAATTAAAGTTGAGCCAGCCGGTCCAAAAATTTCATAACGAGCAGATTCATAACTTTCATCGACTCCACTGTTTACTTTATCAATAGCTCTTTTAATAATATCTGATGGAACTTGTTCATGTTTAGCTTTATCAACCAATCTTTTTAAAGCAATATTCGAATCTATTTCTGTTCCCCCGTTTTTAGCCACTTGATATATCTCACGTGCGTACATCGAATAAAGTTTGGCTTTAGCAGCTCCTGTTTTTTGTATACTAGCTTTTCTAACTTCATAAGCTCTTCCCATGTTTTCATCCTTCCTTTAAGCAACAATATTCTACACTATTAACTAAAATTTGACAATACACTAATCCTTATTAACACTTTTTTTTAAAGCATCTTTAGCCGCTTCCTGTTCAGCTTCTTTTTTACTGTGAGCAATTCCTTTTCCATATATAATATTATCAATCTTGACCACTACTGTAAACGTTTTATTATGGGCTGGTCCTGTTTCATCAATAATATCATAGTGCAAAGTCCGACGATCCGTTTGCACTAATTCCTGTAAGATAGACTTATAATCGCTAAAAAAATCAATCTCTTTACTTTCAATCATTGGAATAATATATTTATAGATAAAGCTTTTTACCTCTTCTAATCCCTTATCCAAAAACATTGCCCCAATAAAAGATTCGAAAACATCTGCGACAATCGCCTTACGAAATTTACCACCACTTTCTAACTCACCTTTTCCTAATTTAATATAATCATTTAAATGTAGGCGTAGGGAATATTCATATAAAGCATTTTCACAAACATAATGTGAACGATACTTTGTCATTTTACCTTCCTCATACTCTGTGTTTTTATATAAGTACTCACTAATCACCAATTCTAAAACTGCATCACCTAAATATTCTAGACGTTCATAGCTTTCAATTCCATGTTCGTTAGCATATGATGTATGAGTTAAAGCTCGTTCATACAACTTTTCACTATTAGGAATTATATTTAAGTGTTCTAAAATTTCCATTGTATCACCTGTTTTTATTATATCACGTATCACAATTAACTCAAAGTTTTATCCAAAACTTTAGATAAATATTTTACAATTATTATCATTTCTAGTATAATAAATTATATGAAATATATATTAATAAAAATCATCAAAATATATCAAAAAATTCCTGGTCCTTGGCATCAATGTTGTCGTCATATTCCAACTTGTTCAAATTACGCAATTGAGGCTATTAATGAATACGGTTCTATTAAGGGTACAATTATGGCCATTAAGCGAATTATGCGATGCAATCCATGGGGTACTAAAGGAATTGATTTGGTTCCACGAAAGGAAAATAAAAATGAAAAAATTAGTTAAATTTATTGGCTTATTAGCAACCACCCTTATTTTATCCGGATGTTTTAAAATGGATAACTTTGAAGGTATCGAAATCTATACAACATCTTATCCAATTGAATACATCACTACTAGATTGTATGGTGAGCATAGTACTATCAAAAGTATCTATCCCGATGGTATAATTATCGATAATTATAAATTAACAGCCAAGCAAGTAAAAGACTATAGTAGTGCTGATTTGTTTATTTTTAACGGTCTAACTAGTGAAAAGGATTATGTAGTTAAAATGTTTAATCATAATAAAAACTTAAAAATAATTGATACTACATCTAGCATGGAATTTGATCATAACGTCGAAGAGTTATGGCTTGACCCATCAAATTTCCTAATGCTAGCTCAAAATATCCGCACCGGTTTTAAAGAATACATCACTAACCATTACTTGGTGGAAGAAATAGATAATAATTATGAGCAATTAAAAATTGAAATTTCCAATATCGACGCCAAACTTAAAACAATGGCTGAACATGCCAGTAATAATACAATTGTTGTATCAAGCGACGCTTTTAGTTTCTTAAGTAAATATAATTTGAATGTTATATCACTAGAAGAAAATGATGCCTTAACTGAAAAAACAATTAATGATGTTATCAACCTAATCAATAATGGGCAAATAGATTATATTTTTGTCAATCAAAATGAAGAAATTAGTGATACTATAAAAAGAATTCAAAATGAAACCAGTGTTAAATTATTAGAAATTAATGTATTATCTAATATAAGTGAAAATGACCGTAACAATAAGAAAGATTATATCACTATTATGAATGATAATTTAGAACTTTTAAAACAAGAACTATATTAAAACACTTTATATAAAGTGTTTTTATTTGTGTGCGATAATTCTCACCGGTACTCCTACCGCAGTCGTATTCTTAGGAATATCTGTCAATACTACAGCATTCGCACCTATTTTAACATTATCGCCAATTACAATATTACCCAAAACTTTAGCGCCACTTCCAATAAAGACATTATTTCCAATTGTCGGATGTCGCTTACCTCTCTCTTTGCCAGTACCACCTAATGTTACCCCATGGAATAACGTTACATTATCACCAATGATAGCTGTTTCCCCAATAACAACCCCGGTTCCATGATCAATAAATAAAGAATGACCAATTTGCGCTCCCGGATGAATTTCAATCCCTGTTTTTCGTTTTGCCCGTTCAGACAAATAACGGGCCCAAAAATAATGTTTGTGCAAATACAAATATCGGGTTATGCGATACCAAAACAGAGCCCAAAACGACGGATATAATAAAGCCTCTAAACTACTATTAATGGCCGGGTCCCGCTTTTTAATAACTTTTATCTGCTCTTTTAAAAATTTAATAAAGAACACCTCCCAATCACTATATTTTATTCACTATAATAAAGATTGGCAGTTATCATCAACTATAAAAAAAGAATATAAACATTATTATATTCTTAAATATTACAATTTTATCGAAGTGATATTTTCACCATAAACGTTATAGATAATAAACTCTCGATTTTCATAAAAGCAAAAACTCGGTTCACTATTGTAACGCGGAACTGAAATAGAACCAACACATATATAAGTCATATCACCTTCCTGTTTAATATAAGGATGATGTTCATGTCCATAAACTAAAATTCCCTTTTTATGAAAACTTTGACTCTTGGAATAACTGTATCGATATCCATGATGACAATAAATCTCCAAATCATCTGTTGAAATTAAAATCATATCACATACGGGAATAGACAATGCCTTAAGTTCTACCTCAGAATCACAATTACCTATTAAACAAATTATCTTTTCTCGATATTTATCCAATATTTGTTTTAATTCGTAATCATCTTGATAATTAACTCTATTAGAAAACAAATCGCCTAAGATAACCAATTTGTCAAATTGTTTTTCATCTAATATTTTTAAATTATTATAAATCCCATGAAGATCAGATATAAACAATATGCGCATCGTTATCACCTCAATGTTATTATATCAAAATAAAAACACTATTAAAATAGTGTTTTTAACATAAATACCATATAATCACAATCAACAAAAATTATATATTGTATTTATTTTCAGGCTTTAAACTTTTAACCATTACACGTTCAACGTTCATTAATAATTCATCCATTGACTCTTGAGTATTTATACCATCTAGAACAAAGTCTGATAAAGGTTGATTTATTCCATTTAACCACGTATCTTTAGTTATTTTAGGTAACTTAATAACTGTACCATTAGCAGATGTCTTTATTTCGTAATCGCTATTACGAATCAAGCCATATTCACTAGAAGTTGCCATAACTATATCCTGCTCTAAATACTTTATCTGATAATTTTCAACTTTTTTACCATTAAAGATTACTTTATCTTCACGATTTCCAGAAGTTAAAACAATTTCCTTTAATAAAATTTCTGAATCAAAAAAGTCGCCCAAGTATAATTTTCCTTCTAATAATTTAATAATACCCTTATTATTTTCATTATTAGGAATCTCCTTTAATTCCAACAATTGCTTTATTATATTATAGCTTTTTCCCTTAACACAATTAATTTTATCTTCAGCCTCTTCAATGGTGTCGAAACAGCCAAATAAACCATCTTCTAAAGTAAATTCAAATTTCAGCAAGCGATTATTTTCATGAATTCCTTGGCACATTATTATTAAGCGATCATAATTATATACAATTTCCAATTTCATATCTTGCTGACAAATAATATTTTTTTCTGAAACCAACCTCGAACTATCCAACTCGCTGAAACAAAAATCATATTTTTTTTCTTCCGTTAAATCAGCTGTCATTAATGTGACAGATGAGTTACAAACTCCGAAAATAAATTCACCTTTCTGCTTTGAAATGATTTTGTAAAAATGTTTAGGTATTTTTTCACCATTACCTTTTTGCCATTGTTCAATTTTCTCTTTTATTTCTTCTGAAACTTCCTGTGAAATAATCTGAATACTATCACCATCTTTAAAACCTAATTTTTTTAAAAAGTGATAATCGTCAAACATGCCAAGCAAACGCGCATCAAATAAAAAACTTCCCCAATCAGAACCATTAATTTCAATATCAATTAAAGAATTATCAACAATCTCATCATCTTGAAATATTGATATTTCTTCGGGCTTTTTCTTCTTCCTTTTCCAAAAATCCTTCATACCCATTATAAATTATCCCTCGTCTTAAATATTTGTTTTATATTCTATCACTTATCTTAAGTTTGTCAATTCATTAAGCTATAACTATTTTACTTTGATATAAAAAAATGATTGAGAAATAAATTCTTAATCATTTTTTTAAATTGTACTTTATAAGTCAACCTATAAATATATTGCTCACAAATCAATATAAATTTGTAAATATCAATATGGCGGAGTAGGAGAGATTTGAACTCTCGCGCCAGTTACCCGACCTACACCCTTAGCAGGGGCGCCTCTTCAGCCTCTTGAGTACTACTCCATAGCTACAAACATAATTGTACATTATTAACCTAAATATGTCAATAAATAAAAAGAATTTTAAAACTTAAAATTCTTTTTTCTTTTAACTTCTCTTACCAGGCAATAACATTTTCACTTTACCATCATAATGATAATCCAAATAATTATTATTTGCATCCAAAATGAAATTAGCACGATCACCGTCATTATCAATAGGATCAACTGGTATTTGATCTTCAAACTCGATTTTAATATTATCAGTAACCACATGAGTTAAAATATTACTGTATTTACTTAAATCAACACCACCTTTAAAATAATCAATAATTAATGAACATAATCCCTTTAAATTAAGTTCATTAAGAAATAAAACTTCAAAAACACCATCATCGATTTCGGCCATAGGGTAAATATTAATTCCTCCAAAACCTTTAGAGTTAGAAACAGCCCCAAACAGACAACTAGTAGTCTGTTTTTTACCATCGATAGTATAAGATATCCTATAATTTATGGGCTTATGTAATAAATCATGTGTAAAAGCCCTAATAACATAGCCTCCTTTACCAAAAATTCTCTTCATTTTTAAACTTGTTTCATAAGGTACTTTAGCTAAATAACCAAAACAAGATACATATGCAAAGGCCTCACCATTAACTCTAACAATATCAAACCCTTGTTCTTTACCATCCAAAATTAGCTTAGTTGACTCAATTGGATCTTTCTTCAATAATCTAAAATTAGAAGCAATATCATTGGTTGTCCCTGTAGATATATGGCTATATAAAGATTTTTGATCAATATTTTGGTAACCCATAATCGCATCACGAACTGTACCATCACCACCCATTGAAATTGTTAAATCACTATTATTAGCCGCTTTCACTAGCTCAATAACATGACCAGCATAATTACTTTCTAATAACTCCAAGGTATATCCCTTATCAGTAATTAAATTACATATTGTATCTAACTCTTTACGGTTAAAACCCGTCGCAATAGGATTATAAATTAAACTACATTTTTTCATAAAGGCCTCCAAAAATATTAATATAAGCAAATAAAAATTCCCACTATTGGGAATTATTTTAACACAATATACAAATTAACACAAGAAATTATCTATAATTTAAAATCTTAATTAGTTTTTTATAATCCATTTTAGGATACTTCACCAATGAATTAATCATATTTTGATCTTTACTATTATATTGATCATAAATATTCACCACATCTATATCAGCTGCTTGCGCAGATTGAATTCCTACTAGGGAGTCTTCAAAAACTAAACAATCATTTGAAGAAACTTTTAGCAAATCTAATACTTTCAAATATATTTCGGGATGAGGTTTTTTAAATGTAACATCGTCACGTGTTAAAATTAGATCAAAAAAGTTCAGTAAATCAATATGTTTAAATATATTCTTATTAGTTTGATGATAAACATCTAAGGTTGCTTTAGTACTAGTTGTAGATAAAACCAACGTATATTTTTTACTCTTTAAAAGTTTTAAAAACTCTAAAGCATATGGCTTAAAAGTAACCACTGTACTTAAATAGCGCTTAGATATCTGCCAACGTAGTTGGTGGAAATCCTGTAAATTCATAGTTATATGATATTTATTCAGTAGATATTTCTCATATTCAACATAAATATTTCCAGTTACATGATTCGCTAAAAATCGTTCACGATCAGTTTGAATATTAGTACTTGGTACTGCTCCAGCTGCTTCAATAACATCGTGATCAATACCATTCCAAATTCCCAAAGTATCAATTAATGTACCATCTAAATCAAAAATCATGACCTTTTTATCATCAAACATTATCTTATTCACCCTCTATTAACATTTCATCAGTTATGGTTTCAATTTCTTTTTTATGAGAACTAGAATAATTATTAGTTTGTAAATCAATATAGTAAGGATTATCTCTCATCAATTCTTCATGATTACCTTGACCAACAATCCTACCTTTACTTAAGACAATAATTTTATCTGCGATACGCATAACATCTTTCTTATGTGTAATAATTATAACTGTATGGTCCTGTTTTAGATCATTAAAAATATCTTTAATTTTTTCAACTAAAATAGGATCTAATGAACTAGTAACTTCATCAAAAATTAATATTTCTGCTTTCGAAAGCAAAGTCCTAGCAATCGATAATAGCTGTTTTTGTCCTCCAGAAAAGTTAGCTGCATTATCGGTTAAAACAGTATTATATCCTTTAGGTAGTTGCATAATATAATCATGAATTCCAACCCTTTTACAAGCTTCAACTTGATGTTCAAAATTGGCATCAATCAAACTCAAATTGTTTTTAATACTCATTGAAAAAATGAAAGGTGATTGGTTAACAGCAACTACATTTTTAGAATATACACTCTTAGAATATTCATATATATTTTCTTTATCAATATAGATAATACCTTTATCAATTTTATAACGTCGTAAAATTAAATTTATAATTGTTGTCTTACCACTTCCAGAATGGCCTACCAAAGCGGTCACCTGATTAGGTAAAGCTTGAAAACTTACATTTTTAATACGACCTTCATTTTTACTTTTATAAGCAAATGATACATTTTTAAACTCAACTAAGCCATTTATATAATCTGTTTCATTGATACCAAACTCAATTTTCTGTTGATTATTATAATTTAAGATTGCTTTAATTCTTTTTATAGATACTGACCATTCGCGAATTTGACGTGAATAATCCATTAAATCTTCTGTATCCGCCGTAACCTTCTCAAAATAAGAAACTAATAAAATCAATGTATTAACTTGATAATGTCCCTCAATAACTAAGTAAGCTAAAACAGCATACAAACAAATTTTACCAAAATGAATCATAAAAGGCAATAAAGTCGCCCTAATATTAACATATTTACGCTTACAAATGTATTGATGTGACCACTTATCAGATATAATATTAAAATTATGTTTCATCTTATGAAAAATATTAAATAAAGATATTTCACCTAAACCATTTAATATTTGTGATAAATTATCAGTCAATTTATCCCGATATTTATATTGACCCATTAAGTAATACGTACTTTTAATATTACAGTAATCGTAGGTTTTTAAATATAAGTACTCCAACAGAATGACAAATAAGCCAATTAGTATATTAGTTTTCAAAAAAATAAACAATAAGATTATTAATTTAAGAGTTACGACAAAAATTTCACATATCTGATCAATCATTTCTGATAAATGAGATGTATCATTATTAACCGTGTTAAGAATTGTTCCTTTAGATATTTTATCGGTAAATTCTATATCATAAGTAAAAATTTTATCGACAATTTTTTCACGCAAATTTCGATAACTACGTTCAAAATTATAAGAATAAGCAGTATAGTTCCAAAACCAAAACAAATTATATAAAATATAAGTTATTGCTAAAAAAACAATATTCATATAAGTCCCATCACTATTACCAGCAGTTACTTCATAAACTATGTTAGAAGTAAAAATGGGAATTAATAAACTAGATAAATGACCTAAAATAGACGCTAAAAACAATTGAAAAATCCAAAATATGCTTCCCTTAACTAACTTAAAAAAATCCATAATAATTTTAATATTTTCTTTAAACATTGAAAAACTCCCCACATACTATCATAAAAATTATAACACTTTACCATCAAAATGTTAATATTAACAAACGTAATTATTAATATTAAAACCAATAGCTATAAATAACAAAAAAATAGCGTTAAATCGCTATTTTTTTCATTCTAACTTATAATATGGTGGGTGATATAGGACTCGAACCTATGACCTCTTGCACGTCAAGCAAGCACTCTAACCAACTGAGCTAATCACCCATAAAAAACAGAATAATTACTAATCAAATCAAACTATATATATAGTTTAACAAATTTTAAAAAAAGTAGCAATATAATTTTGCTTCTTAGTAACTTATTAACAATTTTAACTATTAAAAATATTCAAATACAAGAAAAAGCTATCACTGTTTTAATTGTTTCCACAACAAAACGTGACGGCTTTTTTACTTTTTACTAGATCTTCTTGTTTTTTTCAAAACCGGTCCTTTTTCCACTAAATTATTAACTCCAAATTTTTTTGCAATTTCTTCTATTTGTCGTCTGACTTTAGAATTCGGTTTTAGGCTCTTAAATTCTGTTACTTTTTCTGGTGTTACAACAAATGCATTATCCTTAGGAACTGCTAATGCATCAAAATTTTGCTTGTCAGCAGATTCAGTTCCTTGATTATTTAAATTTTCTGCATTTCCAATGAAAACTTGTCTTTCTTTGAACATATCCATTATACCTTTATAATATTCGGCTATTTTAGCGTAAGTATCATTTTCAAAAACTATGCCTCTATCTCTAAAAGCAGAATACATTTCACTTATATTTCCATAATTATATTCCCAAACAAATTCGCCTCTATAAATGCTTCTTTCGTTATTATAAATACCATAACCATCTTCATTAACAGCAGTATAAAGATCTTGTTTGCCACTTTTATAAGTTAATCTAATAACATCACTTCTACCAGCAACATTACCTAAATAATCCATTATACAAACATTCCCAAATTGAATATCATGTGTTTTAACATATTCTATCAATTCTGCCTCTGTATCAAAAAATGCACTTTTAAGCACCCCTGAAAATCCATACAATCTCATCTGAGGTTCAGGTATTTCAGTAAGTGGGTTAATATTCTTGGGTTCACCATCACATATTCTTCTAATTATATTTCCTATTTCATTTTCTTCTTTCTTACTTTCAACAGCACCTATTAACTCATCTGAAAACATTTTAGTATCAGATAAATCTCTATGTTTTTTTGACATAAAGTATAACCTCCTTTTATATTACATAAAATTATAAATGTCGCTTTTAATAAAACAATTACCGAAATGATAATACAATATACTATTAACAAAACCAATAGCAATTTTTTCTTTTTCTACTTTCAATTATCATTACTAAACATACAATATTAAATATCATTTTTTACTCTTTTCAAATCATTCTACTTATAATCTTGAAAAATTTAAGTAAAAACCAAGCTGGTGCGACAGTGATAGTTATCTACAACTTTTCGCGAAATTAAGTAATATAGTACATATAGTACTGACTTCATATCTAAATTATAAACTATTTTTATAAATAATCAAATATATTTTATCAAAATTTTTATCTAGTTCTATACATTCTTCTTCACTTAACTCAAATTTTTTACCTTGAATATATTTCGATAAATGTAAAAAGATTATTTCATCGTTCATAAGTAAATAAAAATGCACAATATTTTTAATTTATTGTGCATTTTCTGCTTTTTTTGACATATTTTGCACAATGAAAGTGCATTTATATAAAAAATAAGTTTGTTTCATACCAATTTGGTGCCTTAGTGGGGCACGTTTGGAAATTTCTATAAAGATTAATTTCTACAAACATTATACTATATATTTTACGTTTTGATTAATAAATTTGTATATTATACAAAATTTCGTTCAAAAAGGTTAATTGTTATGATAAAATGTTTATAGAGAAGTATAAGTCTAAAATCCAAAGGAGAATGATAAAGTGAATTTATTGGGATGTATTATATTTTTAATAATAGGAACTAGTATAATGATAATGGGATCTAAGATGTTAAAGCGCGAAAAAAAAGAATATGAAGAAAAGGAGTACTCAAAATACCCTGTAGCAATAGGAACTGTTTATCATATGGAAGATTTTATTGGTGATAGATGGATTGTGGTTTTTATAGATGAAACAGGAAAGGAAGTATTGGGTATGGATGATATGATTTCGTCTAACACTTTTTTCCCTAATAAATACCATATTCCTAAAGTTGGAACAAAAGAAAAAATATATTATTGGAAATATGATGAAAAATCAAATTTTAGTGTCAATAATCAAAATATTGAATATTATATACATTTTTGTAATGAAGATTTATATGATTTACAAAAGAAATTAAAAAGAGATGCTTGTTTTTGTGCTATCGGTTTAGGGATTTTTTTAATAATATGTGGAATTTTGATAGGATTGTTTGGATAAAAATAATAAATAAAATATGAGGAGATGAAGCGATGAATAAAAAAACATTAATTTTAATAATAGTAATATTTTTAATAGTTATAATAGGAATAATATTAGGTTATGGCATAGTTAATAACAAAAAAAATGATGCAATTAATTTAAAAGAGTTAATTGAGGATGTCAATTCTATTAGGGACAATGGTGAAATAATTAATGCAAAAGAAAGAGAACCATACTCAACTCCATCAACTTATTATGGTAATGGATATTATATAACCATTTCTATTAATCGTGATAGCACAGATTATTTCATATATTCAAACAAGGAAGAAATATGGCGTTATACAAAAACAATTAAACAAGAGGAATGATAATTAGATATTATCAAATTAAAGGAGGTGAAATCGTGAAAAAAGCATTTATGCCCTTAGCAATTATTGGAATTATGTTATTAACATTAACAGGATGTACAAAAAATAAATCATATACATTTACGGTTGAAACAGGCGACAAAATAAAGATTCAACTAAATACAACTGATGGCTATGATTTATCTTCTGATTTGCCATTTACAATCTCAAAAAATGGTAATACATTAAGTCAAGGAACTTTTATAACTATTAGTTCTTATGAAGAATATGTTAATGCTGCAAAAACAGATTCTTTAGCAAAAATTATTGATGAAAGATCAAAAGACAATATTGAATATGTTTTCTATTCTTATAATAATTCTGAATATAATTATGTTATCAAAGTTAAAAATTCTAATACAGGTATTCTTCTTGGAAATCCGAACTCTCAAGAAGAAGCAGAAAAATGTTTTGAATTATTAAAATTTACTTTAGAAAAGTAAATAATTCAATACGAGAAAACATAGCTAAAATTATGCTTATATGGGGTTTCAAAAGGGGCTTAGCTCCTTTGCACACCGTTATTGGCTCTGCCAATAGCGTAGTGTGTTACCGTTTCGGAATAAACGATCTATTAAAGACGAGCATTTGAAATTTGCTCGTCTTTTTAAATACCTATATCTTTATCATCAAAGTCATAATCTTTATTGTATAAATAATCATTTATTTCTTGTTCTTTAGATGTATTATTTGCTATATCGTGTAAATCAAAATTATCATATAAATCTTGTCTATGATATTCTTTTATTTCTGATACAACATTGTCTTTATCTTTTTCAGTTCCTAATTTTAATAATCTATGAAAGAATTTTTTTAGTTTTTGCAAAATACTATGTAAGACGTTATGTAATCGATTATTTTCTTGTTGTAGTTTTTCATTTTGATATTCTAGTTTTCTAACTTCAACTTGGATATTTCTTTTTTCGTTTTCTAAATCTTTATAATTTTTTGTATAATCAGTAAGTTCTTTAAATAATGCTTGATTTCTAGGCATATCTTTAATTACTCTTTTTGATGTGTTCATAAAATTATTTAATGTATCGTAAGTATCTTTATCTATTTTAACTTCTTTACCAGTAATAGTAGGTTTAGAAGTTTTTAATTTTTCTTCTAATAATTCATAATCTCTTGTCATTAGATAATTTTGTTTTTCTAATCGATTATCTAGTTTTTTAGTAATCTTTTTAAACTCTTTTATTGAAATGTGCTCGTTATCACTATTTTTAATGCCTCTTTCTAGGTCAAAACCATTATCTATTAATCTTTGGTAGTATTTGTCTTGAAGTGTGCTTAAATGGGCTTTATCTTTGATATATTGCTTTTTAGATATGGTATATTTTTCAGTATTAGTTCTTTTATCAAATTTTCTAACTAAAGGAACTACTACACAATGAATATGTGGTGTCTTTTCATCTAGATGTAGTGTTGAATGCAATATTTGTTCTTTCTTATAACCTAAATCATTATAAACAAATTCCATACAAGTATCAGCCCATTTTTTTATTTGATTTTTACTCATATTTTTAAAGAAATCATTATCACTAGTAAATAATAATTCATCGGCAACCACATTATTTGAATCATCTACCATTTGTCTAAAAGTCTTTCTTCTATCATCTCTCATTGTTTCCATTCTTTTGTCGTGTTCTAGTTTATATTCTTTAGTTAGATTATAGAAACCTTTAATATATTTTTCAGAAAGCGGAACTAAATCAATATTGTTTTTAGTTTTAGTAATATCTATATCAGGATTAGATTTATATGCTTTTTTCTCCCTTTTATTATGTGATCCGATTTGGGCTAGGTCTGATAATTTATTGATTGGCTCTACTCTAAATATTGCATAACTCATTCTTCTATACCTACCTTATCTGCATAAATATAAGTTATAGGTGGTACTGGAATTTCTATTACTCCAAAACTATCTACTTTATTAATTCCTTTTTTGTTAATTAGTGGTATTAATTTTAATGGCTCATTAAATGGATTCTCTCTTGTGTATTTCAAACAAAATTGATGGTCATTATATTTTTCTTTCTTTATTTCTTGATAATCTATTGGATAATTAACTTGTAATCTTTTAATATGATTTTCAACTTCTTTTCTAGTCATAGGAGCACATACTTCAAGTTGTACTTTTTCGCCATTTATACTTACATCTTGAAACCTATTTATTGCTCCTTTATTAAATAGGTTTGCATATTCTTCAATAAATGTTTTTCTAAAGTTAATATTTTTAATTTCTAGTTCTTTATCTTTTTTAATAACTTCTATTGACTCAATATAACTCATAATTAAATCTTGTTTTTCTTGTGTTGTTAAAGCATCCCATTTAACTTCAAAACTAGTTTGATAAAATGGCTTAATTATACATTTAATACTTTCTAAATCTCTTTTAAGCATTATATCTTCAAATGTAAAATTATATTGGTCTAGTTCTTGTTCTTCTTTTTGTTTTAATTCTATATCTTTAATTCTAGTTTCTAAATAGTTCTTATCTTGCTTATATTCTTCCATATCAATTATTTTATTTAAGTAGGCATCCTTTAATCTAGTAACTTTATCTTTAAGTGAGTTTATTTCTTTAGATAATAATTCATTTGTATTTTCTACTTTATGTTTAAGTAGTGGAGCAAAGAATTGTCTAACAGTTATATCGTATTCAATAATAGTCGTGATTTGTTCTATTAATAAATCGATTAATTTATCTTCTCTAATATAAGTTTTACATTCATTACATTGATAATAAATATATTTCTTTTTACTTCCACCGGGTGCTTTACAAGCCATTATTTTATTACAATGTGGACATATAATCTTTTGGAAGAAAATATAATCATTTCTTCTAGTATAATTACGAGTATTCTTTCTTGATTGTTCTTGGCAATCTTCCCATAGTTTTTTACTAATTATTGGCTCAACTACATTTTCATAAAGTACAGGTGTTCCATTTCTACCACCACTTATAAAATCACCTTTATAAAGTGGATTAGCAAGTATCTTTTGTATTGTAGTATCATACCATTTTTTATTTAATATTTTTTCTTCGTTAAAAATATTAGCAATCTTTTGATAACTATTTCCCTTTAAATATAAATCAAAGATTCTTTCTACAATTTCACTTTCTGCTGGATTAATGATTAGTTTTTTATTATCTCTCATAAAACCTAGTGTTTTTCTTACCGGAATGTGTCCATCTTTTATTGCTCCTACCATTCCAAATTTAGTTCTTTCAGATACTCTTTCAATTTCTAATTGTGATAAAACAGTAAGCATTCTCACAAAGAATCTTCCATTAGCAGTAGAAGTATTTATATCATCCATAGCACATTCCAAATTACATTCATATTTTTCGAGTTCAGTTATTAGTACTTCTAAATCTCTAACACTTCTAGTTAATCTATCTAATTTATAAGCAACTATGACATTAACATTATGACTTTTAACGTCTTCTAACATCTTTTGAAACTGTGGTCTATGTTCCATATCCTTAGCACTTATTCCAGCATCTTCATAAACACCATAAATATTATAATCTCTAAACTTACATAAATCTTTTAACTTTTCTAATTGTTCTCCTAAAGAATAACCCTCTCTGGCTTGGTCTTCAGTGGAGACTCTACAATATATTGCCGCATTCTTTTTCAATATTCATTCCTCCTTTTTAACCTAAAAAAGAGGAACCAAAAGCACTAGATAAAACTAATACCTTTGATTCCTCTTGAATAATTATTATATTTATTTGAATTTAAGTGTTTAATCATAGAAGTACCTCTCTTTCTAATAAACGAGATACTGCATTCATTTATTGGTTTTATATAATAGTATTATTTATTCTAAAAGTCAATAGGTTTAGTTTTATTTGCTTTAATATGGGCTTCTAAATCATTAAAAGATATAAATTGTTCTAATGTATTAATATAAACATTCTCACGTTCATTAAAAAATAGATATGTTATATTATTAATAACTAACTTATGCGGTTCTATATAAGCGATATTAGTTTTAGGAATATGAATTATATTACCTTTAACAATTTTAGATTTGATATTAAGAAATTTAAGAATATTTTTTATTCGTTTTTCTAGCACCTCATCAATATCTAATTTTTCCTTTATTATTTGCATAACTAATCAACTCCTTTCAAGCAAACAAAAAAGATTAATCGAAATTAACCTTTGCTTATTTGAAAGTCGAATTAGTTCGACTAATTTCCCTATGGTGGAGCTGAGGAGAATCGAACTCCTGTCCAAAAATACCTTTCAATATTCATCTACAAGTTTAGTTAGTTATAATATTTACTAAATAAAGTCAGTAACTAACAACCATTTTATTTAGTTAGCCTATATTAATTCATTATTATTTATAGGCAAAATAATAATATATCCTACTAAATCGAGCCTTCTAAAATTCCCGTAGGAAAAGAATTATAGAAAGCGCATCTCTTAATTCTATTAAGCGAAGGCTACAGCGTTCTTAGAGAACATTGTAGCAAATGCATCTTTTAATTTGTTTCCAGTTATTTTCTGATTGTACTTAACGTGTACCTCCGACTTGCCGAATAAAGACTAATATTTCTGTCGAAACCAAGCAGCCCCATTAGTAGCATAATTATATCACAATTTTATAATTATGCAAGCTGGAATTAATTTCCTTTCATACGTTTACGTAAATCTCTTTCTATATCACGTTGCTTTATTGTTTCGCGTTTATCATAATTCTTTTTACCTTTAGCTACACCAATCAATATTTTAACTTTATTACCTTTAAAATATAACTTTAATGGGATTAAAGTATAACCATCTAAATTAATTTTATTCTGTAATTTTAAGATTTCCTTTTTATGTAATAGTAATTTTCTAGTTCTTGTTTCCTCATGGTTAAAGATATTACCTTCTTTATAATGACTTATATGCATATTCAATAAAAAACATTCATTATTTTTGATTATAGCATAACTATCTTTCAAATTAGCTTTACCATCACGAATAGATTTGATTTCTGTTCCCTTTAAAACAATCCCCGCTTCAATATTATCATCAATTTGATAGTCATAGTTAGCTTTTCGATTTATTATTTCCATTTCATCACATCCTAAGTTAGTGTTTTTATTATATACTAACAAAATAAATTAATCAATTTCTTTTGTTGTATTTAGCACTAATTCAAAATCTACTGTTTTAGAATACTTATTAGCATCTTTAACTCTAACTCTAACTTTATCGCCCAATCGATAACCTCTTTTATTTTTAGTACCAATTAAAGAATATGTATCTTCGATATATATATAGTGATCATCAGTCATGTCATCTAAACGAACTAAGCCTTCAACCAAATTAGGTAATTCAATAAACATTCCAAATGGCACAATTGAGCTTACCATACCTTCATATTCTTCACCGATATGTTTCATCATATATTCAGCCATTTTCATATCATCGACTTCACGTTCGCATTCAACTGCATCTCGTTCTTTCTGTGAAGAGTGTTCAGTCAAAAATACTAATTTATTATCCCAATATTTAACAGTTTCATTATCCATCATATTTTTAAACAAATATGTTCTAAGTAAGCGATGTACCGTAGTATCAGGATAACGTCTAATTGGCGAAGTAAAGTGTGTATAACATTTGCTAGCTAAACCAAAGTGACCGATATTATTCTTATCATATACCGCTTTTTGCATACTCCTTAATAACAATGATGATAAAATATGAAACTCTTTTTTATCTTTCAACTCTTGTAATATCTGTTGCATCGTTTTTGGTGTTATCTTTTTCAACTTAGTATTTAAATTATAACCTAAGAAATTAACAAATTTAATAAAACTATTTATTTTCTCTTCATTAGGTTCTCCATGAACACGATAAACAAATGGCAATTCCATAAAATAAATATGCGTAGCCACTGTTTCATTAGCCACAATCATAAAGTCTTCAATTAATTTTTCACCAACACCTCGTTCCCGTTTAACAACATCAATAGCTTCACCATTCTCATTAACAATAATCTTAGGTTCATCAATATCAAAATCAATATATCCCCTAGCTTCTTTATTAACTCGTAAAATTTTGGCCAAGTCAGCCATTTTGGTAAGCTCATCAGTATAATCTTGATATCCTTCTGAAACTATATTTTGTTCTAAAAACAAATTAACCTTTTTATATGTCATTTGAATGCCTGATTTAATTACACTTTCAAAAATATCATAGTCTACAACATTTCCCTTGGTATCTATTTCCATAACACAGGACATAGCTAACCGATCAACATTAGGATTTAAAGAACAAATACCATTAGATAACTTATGAGGTAACATTGGAATAACACGATCAGCTAAATAAACACTTGTCCCACGATCAAAGGCTTCTTCATCTAATTTACTGCCTTCTTTAACATAATAACTAACATCAGCAATATGTACTCCTAATTGATAGTTACCATTTTCTAATAATTTAATCGATATAGCATCATCGATATCTTTTGTATCATCACCATCAATCGTAAAAATTTTCTCTTCTCTTAAATCTTTACGACCCACCATCTCTTCTCGACTAACCTCATATGGCAACTTATCAACTTCAGCCATCACTTCATCAGAAAAAGTATCATTAATACCATATTTATTAACAATAGATAAAATATCAACTCCTGGGTCATTTTTATGTCCTAAGATTTTTAATACCTGACCTCTATAGTTATTATCTTTCATTTTAGCACCGATTTTAACTAAAACTTTATGTCCTGGCATAGCACCTAAAGAATCTTCTCGATTAATATGTAATTTAATTTTTACTTTCTCTTCATCTAGCTTTATGTATCCTTTTCCATTCTCCTCGACATATTCTCCTACCATTGTTTTAAATTTACGGTTGACAATTTTTACAATACGTCCTTCTAATTGCAATCCTTTTTTAGACGTAATCTCAACAATAACTGTATCACCATGGATGGCATTATTCATGTTAATTGGTGCGATAAAAACATCTTCATCACCCTCTATATCAACAAATCCATAACCTTTTTTATTAGCTAACATTCTCCCAATCTTCAAGTGACTATTATTAAATAGCATATAATTATTTTTATTTGTTCGATAAATTTTTAAATTATCTTCTAATTCATTTAAGTTCTTTAATAATTCTTTAAACTCCTCTAGCGAATTTAACTGTAATAGATCATTTAATTCATCTACAGAAAATGCACGATCATGTTCTTTTAAAATTTCTAATATTTGCTCTTGCATGTATGACTCACCTCTTATTTTAATTATAATACAAACCCCATCGAAAAGATATAAAATGCCTTAAAATTGACAGTTATTGACAAAAAAACCAAGTTATTTTACTAACTTAGTCACTAATATCTTCTTATGTGTTTTAACTTCAATGATATATAAAATACTTACTAAAATAGAACCAATAAATGCTACTATCATATCCCACATCGTATCATCAACACCTGTTGTTAAAACATTTTGTGCATCTTTACCAAAAAGATTATCGCAAGTAAACTCTATCATTTCCCAAGCACTAGCAATTAACATGGTAAAGCCTAACATAAAAATAACATTTAAAACAATTCTTTTCTTGTCATAGCCTTTTAATAGTGCCATTATATAGATGGCAATAAAACCAGTTAAAACGCCCGATAAAAAGTGCATTAACGTATCATAACTTTCAAAAGCATGATAAAAATCAACAATTGACCCTAAAAAATGGGCCATAAAAGCAAATACTAAATAGGACGTTCTAAGAATACCAGGAATATCAATCTTAAATAACTTTTCTATTATCCAAGGTAAAAGCATTACCAATATGATGGAAAAATTGATTAAACATCCGTAAGAGTTTCCACTAACTAATGTTCTTATTCCTATTAAAAAACCATATAAACTTGCAACTAAAACCAATACATAATCAATATAACTATTCTTTTTCATAATTTATCTGCTCCATTTCTACTTGATTAATTGAATCAAATCTTTTTGTAATCTTCTCGGTAGTATTATGAATATCTTTAACATCACGACTAACGGTTTCAATACTACGATATAATTTATCCCAACGCTCTTTATATCGTCTAAATTCATCTGACAGTAAATTTAATTCTTTATGAATAATCGAAGTATATTTATCTCTCTCAATATTTTTAATAATAACTTGGATTGTTGTCAAAGTACTAATTAAAGTTGTTGGTGAAGTTATCCAGACGCGTCTTTTATATGCATATTCAATAATATCATTATGATAAGCATTTATTTCTGCAAAGATAGCTTCGGCTGGTAAAAACAAAATGGCTTGATCAGAAGTTACCCCTGAAATAATATATTTACTACTAATTGCATCAATATGCTTTTTCATATCACTTTTAAACAATTTTGTAGCGTTTTCTCGTTCTAATGGCGATTTATTTTTATCCACCATTTCTTGATAATGCTCTAAAGGAAATTTAGAATCTATACCGACTAAACCCAGCGGTTCAGGAGCAAACAAAGCACAGTCGACAATCGTTCCATTTGGTAAACTATATTGCATCTTATAAATCTTATCATTATGCTCACCAAAGACATTAGCCATGATATTATTTAAGTTAACTTCACCAAAGATTCCACGGGTTTTCTTATCCGTTAAAACACTTTGTAATGATACGATATCATTAGATAAAGTATCGATTTTTTTCTGAGCCTCATCAATTTTTGACAATCTTTCCAAAACCGAAGTAAAAGTTTTATTGGTCTTTTCAAAGTTTTCATCTAGTCTTTCATTGACTCGATCATTAATAAGATTAAGCCTTTTTTCGATTCGCTCGTTTAAGCTAATAAAATCATCATTAATATTTTTACTGAAATCTGTTTTAAAAGAACTAATCTCTTTCACCATATTAGTTTCTAATTTGCCTAAACGTTCTGTTATATTAGATTCATTAATGTTTTTAGCTAATGATAATACAACTAATATTAATATAACCACTAATAAACCAATTATAATATATTCCATATCATTGCCTCCTTATTACTATAAAAATTATACCATAAATTAAAAGATTTAGTTTAACTAAATCTTTTATCACTTAATTATCTAAAACCCATCTTTCATAACCACCTATAATATTAAATACATTATAACCTTGTTTTCTTAAAGAGCCAACAACCTTAATACTAGTTATCCCTTGTTGACAATAAATATAATATATCTTATTACTATCCAAATATTTACTAGGTTCATCTAATAGTTTAATCATGGGTACATTATGTGCACCAAAAATGTGACTATTATTAAATTTTTCAATATCACGTATATCGATTACATTTTCTTCATTCATAACCTGCTTTAATTGTGAAATTGAAACACTGTACATAATTACCTCCTTATTGTATTATATGTTATAACAAAATAAGGATTAAAGAAAAAAATGTAGATTTTTCTACATTTTATTCATCATCACTAAAGAAATCATCAAAAAATTGGTCGTCACTAACATATTCTTCGGTTTTTGTTTCTTTAGTATTGGTTTCTTTTGTTTCCAATGATTTTCTTTGGTTATTAACAGGTCGAGTAATCTCTGCCTCACTAATTAAATCTTTTGGTTTATCTATCGGCTTAAATAAATCTTCAAAAGTAGGTTTATTTTTAGGTCTATCGTTACTAATATGATTTATATCAACTTTTTTCTCATCTGGTTTAGCTGGAATAACAGAATCCTCTTTTGCTAAATCAAAGATATTACCAAGTTGAACACCATTATTGTTTGCATTAACATCTTGTGGTTTATTCTTTACAGCTTCCTGCTTTTCTTTTTCACGACGTTCTTCTTCTTCTAACTCTGCTATCTTAGCGTCAATCCGTTTTACTAAATCATCAACATTTAAACCACCATTTGGCATTCCTGGATTTCGTGGTGGCATATTATTTGTCATTCCTGGCATTCCACCCATCATTGGATTCATTCCAGGCATGCCACCCATCATTGACCCCATACTAGGCATTCCGCCCATCATCGGATTCATACCGCCACCATTCGGCATTGGGCTATCACCCATAATTTCTTTCATTTTTTCTTCACGTTTTTTTTGAACAAAACCTTTTAAATCAAATAGTTTAACTTGCTCTTTTTGGCGATCAGGGTATGTTGCCTTCTCATATTTTTTATCCCATAAATTATTTTTGTCCATTTTCCATTCTGGTGTCATTACTGTTTTAAAAGGCATCATACGTGTTCTAACCAAAATTAGTGACCACTGTGGCAAACGTTGTAAATCACTAACAGTGACTAATGGTGTTGAAGCTGTTTTATCTTTTTCCTTCGATTTAACTTCACCACACATTTTGCTTATTTCCTCCAAAGCTGACAACTCACTACTAATCAAATAAACAATATTACCACAGTTACCTTTAATTGTTTCACCATTTTCTTTACCATAAACTTGATATAATTGAGCAAAATTTTGAATAATAAAACTAAATCTTATATGACGAGAACGAGCTGCAGTTACCATCGTTGTAACATCTTTAAGCGGTGGCATATTAGCAAACTCATCTAATATAAAGTTTGTTCGATAAGGTAAATGTCCACCACATTCTTGAGCAACGTCAATTAATGTTTCATAACACTGTTTCAAAAAGATAGTTACAAGTGAATGATAAGTTTTCTTTTCGTCTTGAATAACAATAAATACTGCTGTTTTTTGTCTCCCGATGTCTTTCATATCAAAATCACTATGTGATAGCATTTCTGATAAATTTTCACGTGATGAAAATAATTTAATCTTTTGTTTAAATACAGAAAGAATACTACCCTTAGTTTCATTAGGTGCCATTAAAGTACTAGAAGCATTAACATAGGCTGGACTAGCCGGATCTTTATAGCTAAAGTAATCTTTAATAAAAGTTGTAGCCATAAATTTTTCTTCACCAACTGTTGTCATCAAGTTAATACTATTTAAGTTAATTTCTTCTTCTTTGGCATCCTCAAATAACCCCAAAGCTAATCCAGCAAAATAGTCAGCTGAAGTTTTTTCCCAGAACGGATCCGCATTCTGTGATTTTTCATCATACAAAATATTCATTGCTAAATCGTCTAACAACTCACTAGCTTTATCGGAATTACCACTCTTATATAGTGAGTATGGTAAATTCATTGGATTCCAAGCATTTCCCTTTTGTGGATCACGGAAATTTAACAATACAATATTGTATCCCTTTTCACGCAACATATTAGCTGTTGTTTCATATATCTCACCTTTAGGGTCAGTTATAATCATTGATTCACCATGTTTAGCCAATGTCTTAACCATTGGAAATACCGTCATTTGTGTTTTACCAGAACCTGTAGAACCTATAATTAAATTGTGGAATTCACCATTATCAACCCAAATAGTTTTACCATTATTAATTAAAGGTATCCCACCAGCTTCTGACTTATCATCCTTAGGATTAACCGGTGACAACACTTTCTTCATTTCCTTATCAGTACACCATCTAGAATATCCTTTATCCTTCTTCTTGCCAATTTTAATACCAATTCCTTCTTCCGTATCAAAGAAATATGATTGAACACTGACAAAAATAGCTACCAAAGCGAAAAAGTAAAAAACCAAAGTAGCTGTAATAAATTCACTACTAAAAGCTTCAAGTGGATTCAAACCATAAAATGTGCTATCTTCAGCAAATTGAGCAAAATTAAGAACTCCAATTGCTACAAAGTATAAAAGGACAACACAAAAAATAATAAAAATTATTATATCTTTAGGTTCTGCTCTAAATCTTAATTTCATTTTTTCACCTCTAACTAGAGTATATTATATCATATTTTATTATTTTTCCTACTCTTTAAATATACATAAGATACTATTATTATACCAATAACACCAAGTACTCCCAATATTATAAGTAAAAACTTATTATCATCAGTAATTATATTATCGAATATATTATTACTTTTAGTCTGGAATTTAATAATGATCTGGCTATTTTCAGCATTTCTTTTATTGATAACCCAGCTATAAGTATCGCCATCAATTATAGTCGCATTAGTTTCCAAAACTTTGTATTTAGTTGTGATATTAACATTAACTTGTTCTAATAAAGGATAGTCCTCATTAAAACATAGAAAGTCTTTACTTGTAGATATAGTATAGGTATCATCAGTATTACTAACATTAAAATACTTATAACAATTATATACGCTTTTACTATTTTGATAATTTTCTAAATTAAATTTATAGTTAAGACTCATTCCTATACCGTTATCAGATATAAGTTGCTTATCATAAAAACTTTTATTATCCCTCATAGATGCTATATTCATTTTCATATATTCATTAATTAAATCACGATATGAAATATCATCCATCCAAAATGTACCATACGTTCTAATTGTGTCCAACTTTGACATATCATTTTCAATAAATGATATGTTTTCATTTATGAAGTCACTATCAATACTTAAGTTATAATCAACCGTACAACCACTTAGTAATAAAATAGCACTAATAATAAAAATAAAATTCCTAACTATTCTTTTCATACCATTTTTCTCCTCTTGCTATTCTATCCAACATCAAATCTGGTCTTGTATTATAATAATCTTCCGCAGTACGACCAGCTGAACTATAGATTTCGAAATGTAAATGCGGTCCTGTTGAATTTCCAGTTGAACCAACTAAACCTAATGGCGTACCAGCTGATATAACCTCACCTGATTTTACACTTAATGAATCATTTTGCATATGGGCATAGATACTATAATAATCATACTCCCCATCACCATCAATATCATGACCCAATTTTACATGACAGCCATAACTACCACTACAAAGACTATCAATGACATTACCATCAGCAAAGGCATATACATTTTTACCATTAATTCCACCATAAGCAAAATCCACTGCTAAATGGCTACATCCTGTTCCAACCGCTTGACCGTTTTGATAACAAGTAGCTGTACCAATTTGATATACACGTGAAGTATAATTACGCCAATTAACATAATCGTCCAAATCCAAAGGAAATCTTTGTTCGCCACCTATCATCTGTGATATAGTAACATCACCGGAAATAAATAGTGCTGCTATTTGCTGATAAGACAAATTTTGCGATTCTGCATAATAACTAGCTACTAATGTACTCATACCATGACAATGAGAATTAGATATATTACTAACATCACTATAACCTCTAAATGTCTGAGGAATAGTAAAAACTGCTCGCTCGTTATTAGGATCTTTAAATAAAGTAGCTGTACACATGCCACCATTACAAACACTATTCTCGCAAGTTACAGATCCCCATCCATCAGCATTTTTACCAGGAAAAATTGAGTAATGACCACCAATTACTTTGTCCCCCAACATCAATACTTCGCCTGCAGTTTCTTCAGCTATTCTAGTCGTCCTTTCGGTCGGTTCGCGGTATGTTTGAAAGTTCGTTGTATTATCAACTACACAAGCCCCTTCTCCAGACGATATAACACGACTAACAAACATCGAACGGATAAATACTGCCATTGTTTTCATAACTTCATCTTCACTAGCCGAATCATTAGCCCCAGAATATTCCGAAGCTAAAGAACCTGCAACATAATCCTCTAGTGATAAATTAACTGCTCCAGGATAACGATTACTATCACTTCCCGCATTAACAGTAATTCCATTAGGACAAATATTACTTATATATGCATAACTACCAACATATGGATTCTTGTACTCATCAAACATGCTAGCTAATTGATATATTTCCTGTAATACCTGTTCAGCACTCAAATTTGAACTTTTCATAATATCACTATAATGATCAGGTATATAATCATTTAGCATATATTCTTCGTAAGTGTCTTTGCCCTTTTTCAATTTTTTAGCTATTTTTTTTAAATTAGATTCTGCCTCATTATATTCATCAGTTTGTAACTTATCAGCATTGTTACAATCTTCATAATTAGAACTATCACAATAACCAGAAAACATGCCTTTATTAGCTCCATATAACACCGAAGACATAACAATTGACATATCAACATTTTTATATTTATTACTGCCAGCTAATTCTTTAGCCTTAGCATAAAAATTATCCTCAGCATTAATAACACACTCTGCATCAGTAGCACACCAACCATCACCGCTAAGCCAATGACCAGCGCTACTAAAAAAATCACTTACATCATCTTTTAAACTATTAATAACTTCCATGCCCTTAAAAAGAGGAAAAAAAACAATATAAAAAGCACAAATCACTAATAAAAACCACATAAAAAAGCCAACAATCCCACCAATTATAGCAATCTTTAAAGCCGGACCTGACGCTTTCTTAGCTACCATATCGGCAACCGGTTTAGGAACTCCGGCCGCTTGCATTGCCGCACTTCCTCCTTTTTCAACGGCCTTTTCAGCTGTTTTTTGGACTGCACCCTTCTCTTCGCCATTAGCTTTTTGATTAGATTCGCCTAAAGCCCCTGCTAGACCACTAGCCAAACCACCGTTTGTTGAAGTTTTAGAAGCACCATCATTTTCATTCGAACCCTGATTACTATTACCTGAATTAACTCTAGAATTAGGCATCCCATTATTACGTTTTTTTAAAGCTTCTGGAACATTATCTTGCTTACCTTTACGGTTAGCTAATCGATTAGCCGCCATATTCGCTAACGGTTTAGGAACACCCATAGCTTGCATTGCCGCACTACCAGCTTTTGCTTTAGCATTATTCTTAGTTGATTTATTATGCTTTGATCTGTTATCACCACTTTGTAAAGATTCACCTAAACCACTAAAAGCGCTACCAGATTTACTGCCAGCACTTTTTGATTTACTCTCATCTTGTACATTAGGATTGTTTTCCTCAGTCATAATATCACCACCAAACATCAATTATTAGTAATGATTAATATCCGCCACCATCACCCATTGAATCTAATTCTTTTTCAGTTGCAACTATATTAATTTGCATTCTTCGACTACCACATACAAATAAAGCTTCACCCTGATTATAACGTTTTATACTATCTTTTTCATTTTCATTCAAATCAATCAATCTAGATAAATCTTCTACTGCTTGTTTTCTAAGTCCCATAACTAAATAATAAGAACAGTTATCAAAAATGGCTTTACCTTGCGTAATAACTGACGGATCGCTAAAATCGCTAGGTTGTTGTGTAATAATTACAGTTCCGGTATTGTATTTACGACTACGACGTTGTACTTGAGCCAAGAAATCGGCCCCAATAGTATTGTTCCCGCTAAGTAAAACGTGGGCTTCATCAACTGTTAATACCGTATTAACCGATTTATCCAAACATAAACTCCAAGCATATTTTAAAATATTAAAGAATAAAGCATTCCTTATATTAGAATCAGCATTCATTATCTCTCTAATATTGAATACAATAAAATCGCTTCGAGGTTTTATCGTCGTATGACCATCGAAATAGTATTTAAGTTCACGAGTCAAAGGTCGAACCTTTAATTCCAATAATTCCATAACATCACGTTCATGTGTTTTTTCTGTCATTGACATTAATCTACCACGAATAGTAGCATAAACATCGGTAAAGGTTGGATAATCATTAGTACTTAACTTAGTAAAATCCGTATTAAAGTCAATGCCAAAACGTTTATAAGTGTCTTGAACTACTTCACTAAATAATGTAAGGGCATCTTCCGTAATACTAGGATCATAATACTTAATAAAAGCTTTAATCGTTTGAATAGTTCTCGTTAAAACCGTATATCCCAATCCTTGGGCAATCTCTTCCTCATCAGCATCAACAACGACCTCTAAAGGGTTAATCATGCCAAATTCGCCACCCTTACCTAAATCAATAAAGTCGCCATCAAACATACGAGTCATATTTTCAAGCTCACCCTCTGGATCAATAACAACATTCTGATAATTATTTCTTACATTAGTACGAATAAACAATTTAGAAGCTGTTGATTTACCAGAACCAGAAGTACCTAAAATAATCATATTGGCATTATTACGATTATGCTCTTTTTTGATCTGATATAAAAATTGATTAAATAAGATAACCCCTCCAGAAAAATCAACACCAAGTAAAGTTGATAATCCCGGATCCTTGATACTATCAAAAATAAATGGATACATAGCCGCAATCGTAGGAGCGGGTATTGGTGTTCCGATTCGATCCTCAACATCCTGTTTAGGATAAATTGGTATAATCGACTTTAAAACACTTTCCTGTTCAAATCTTAATGGAACAGCCTTCATTTCCATTGCTTCCAAATAGTTCTTAACTTGCAATTTTTTAGCCGTTAATTCCTCTTGATTATCAGCCGTTACCATAATGTGCATCTGAAAATCAAAAATCTTCGATTGATTAGCTGCTAATTGAGTAATAAACATTTCCAAACTTTCCCAGTCCATACGAATACGTTCTTGAATAGTCTTATCGTTTTCCTCTTGATACCTTTGTTTTAAATCAGCAATTTCCTTATTAAGCATCCTACTAATAACACTAAATGGTAATGGAATGTGTTTAATAACCATCTTAATTCCAGCCATACTAGTAAGCGAAGATAAATAGCCTGGACCAATTACCTTAGGATATGAAATAACCGTTAATATAGTCGCATACTTATCACTAACAACAAAATCTCCACTTCTAAACTCTAACCCCTTAGGAGCAATCTGACTCTTAATATCCATTATCCAATCACCGTCCCAAAAGTAGTAGTTTGTCCACCATTTAAGAAATTATCTAAGATGACTCTTAAATCTTCATTGTTAGTTTGTTTACTAGATAAACCGGCTGATGCAAAACCATTAATTAAATTACGAACACGTTTTTGAAGTAAATCCTGATCCTTATCTTTAAATAAAATGTAGTATTCAGTATCAACAATATTATTGTTCATAAACATATTAGCTTTATTAATATCCTCAATAATTAATTTACGTTTAATCTGACTTTGAACATTATTATATAAAAGTTGCAATTGCGATAAATATAAATTAATATCAACTGGTCTATCTGCACAGATTAACCAGAATTCATAATCGATTGTATTATAAACATTTTTAAGATTATTAATAATTGCCGCTTGCGCATCACCTTCAAGAATGAAAATATTACGTGGTAAAATCTTTATTCCCGTAACCTTTTGGTTATTATCAAGAACAATCATACCATTAGTTATAGCTTTAATAGGTACAAAATCACTTGTATACCTACTTCCCATCTTTCTCGCCACTAGTCACACACCAACCTTTCCATATATAATTTCTTCGTCCTGTATAAAATTGATAAATTGAACCAATTAAAGTTCTAATATTATGATAATTAGGAACAGGCATTACTAGAAATCCACTGATACAAGCAGGAGCTAGTGCTCCTATAACACCCGGTAAAGTATCTAACGGTAATATAAATACCAATATAAAAGTAATACCTAACCCACATCCAAATAATATTAAATCAAATTGATTAAAAAGCCCAAATATTAACATAGACTTTTTTGAATTTGCTGGTATTAAGAAACTCCCCATTTATTCCTTCATCTCCTTTATTTATAGAATACAAACTTTTATCGTTTAATAGCATCTTCATTAGCTTTAGATTTTCTTTGTTCTTCATATAAAGCCGCTTTTTCTTGTGACAATTTCTGCTTATCTGCTTCAGCTGGATTAATTATTGTACGAGTATCATCATTAACAGTACCTGTAACCTTTCCAGCATTTGAATGTCTTGCTGCAGCTCCTGAACGCACTGTAGTTGAATCGATTGTAACAGTATTTCCGTCAGCATCTTTATAGGTTTGAGTAGTGCTAGCCATTGACTCTAAATCCTTATACATACCTATCATTGCCGCATCACTTCCATTAGCAATTGAGGTATCAATATAATCATACTTTCCATTATTATTTAAATAATCTAAAGCAGCCATCTCTGCATTGGCAACATCCGAAGCAGTAACACCCGCTTCACCTCTACCTAATTTATCTCTTAATTCCGAAGCCCTATTTTCCAATTCTTTATAATGTGTGCTAATATTTCCAGCTTCACCATTTTTTATTTTATCAACAGCTCTATCTTCCATAGCTTTAACTTTATCAGTATAAGCCTTTCTATCAGCAATTGAATCCTGCGTTGGTTTCAATTTATTATCAATTCCTTTTATCTCATCATCAATGTTTTGTATCCTATTTTCAATTTGTTGACTTTTTGTTGGCAAACCAACTGAACGATTAAACGATGTTGCCAATCTACTTCCAAAGGTAGATCCATTCATTCTCGCTGTTCTCATTCTATTATTTATATCAGTTTGACCGCTTCTAATTTCTCCAAGTTTTTTTCCACCAAATCCAGCTTTCATGCCTCTAAAAGCGCCGGTTAATCCACTCATAGCACCAGCACCGGTTAGAGCACCAGCAACACCCATGCCAGCTCCCATTAATCCTCCAGCAAGTCCACTCAAAACAGGATTATTTTTAAACGGATTCAAACTAAAGCCACCATCAAGCTTAATTCCTGTAATTTCTTCAATAAATTTAGGTAATTCTTTAGCAAATGTTAAGGCACCTAATATAATTAATACCTTTACTAACAACGATGTCTGTTTCGTACCAGTAGTAATATCAGTCATCCCACCGCCAGAAGTTATCTCAGTGATTATAAAGATAGCGAAATAAATAGCTGCTAAACGAATAAATAAATCTGCAAATGTTTTTCCGCAAACCTTTAGCCATTTTTTAAACATTCCATCTTTACCTTGTTTTGGATCCAGATAAGAAATAACGGGAATTGGTGCAATAAGCTGTAAAACTCCTAATTTGACTGAACGGACAGCAATTTGAATACAAAACAATAATAAAATATAAACAATAAACCCACCGGCTATTGTTGAAATAAATGGTAAATATTCAAAAACATATTCATCATTATCCTTAATATTTAATAAACCACTGTCACTAATAGCACTGACAAGTTGACTTTTCTCAATTCTTGCATATGCGACTGCAACGTTAGTATCGCCATCAGTAATACCGTTTAATGCTTCATAACATGGACCACCAAGGTCTGTACTACCTTCATTATAAATTGAAGGATTATCTGCACAGGAACCAACTGTCGGATGAAAAAAAGCTGAAAAGGTTACCCAAGCCATATTATCCCCAGCATTTAATTGCTCACTAGCTTGTACATTAGTATTTCCTAAAATAATCTTACCAATAATGTTATCGTTTAATAAATCCTTTTGAATATCCCACACTTGGCCAAATAACCATGGTACAGAAATAAGTAAAATAATAGTTATCAAAATATTACCAATTAATTTACCACCGCCACCACTTTTATCATTTATATTATCAGGGTTAATTATATAAGTAAGAACTGAAAAGGATAATCTAAACAACATGAAAACAGCTAATAAAGCATAAACTCTATTGGCAAATGTATTGATAGTTCCTTCACTAATAATAGTGGTATTCGCTATTGATATAAATAACTCATAAACCTTACCAATCAAATTATAGACAACCGAATCTATAAATATAAATACATTACGAAGTAAATCACTTATAACAGCTCCCACAGTTATCAACTCCTAGTTATAATTAACATAACAATTATATCATATAAACAAAAATTAATAAATAATAAAAAGACTATATTTTAGTCTTTTTTCTAGCTACAAGGATGTTGCGTAGCACCACCATTAACAAAAGTATTTAAACAATCCGTAAAATCTCCTCCAAAGCCTGCTGTTGATAAAAGATTAAACAAGAATTGAACAATTGCTACTACAAAGAATACTAGTAAAGCAGCAATTAATCTTTTTACAAAAGTTGTTTGAGCTTTTTTCATTTCATCATCTTTTTGACTAGCAGTTGCTTTAACCATATCAATTACACCTAAAATAATTAAAAGTATTGGAACAACAATTTTTACAACATTAATAGCTGTATGACAAAAAACAGATAATTGATAAGGAAATTCTTGCCCTCCACAAGTAAAACACTGTGTCGTTAATTCTTCAGCATCTAACAATATCGAAAAAAAAGTTTGATTCATTACTTACACTCTCCATTTTCATTAAAACCATTCACAAAACACGATATACATTCCATGAAAGAATCTTCACCTGAAGCTTTTCCAAACGCAGAAAAAGCAAATTGAACAATTGCTACCACAAAAAATACTAACACACCAGCAATTAATCTTTTAACAAAAAGCATCTGCGACTTTTTTATTTCATCATCTTTTTGTTTAGTTAAAGCTTTAAACAAATCTATCATGCCAAGTACTATAATTATTATTGGAACTGCTATTTTACAAATATTAATAATCATTGCTACAACATTGGCTACTGGTACTGGAAATCCAGATACTCCGCCACATGAAAATTCAGCATAGTTAAAATCTAAGATCATAATTTATCCTCCATTATAAACTAATAATATCGTACTATAATTAAATTTAAAAGTCAATTATCATAACAAAAAACTGGCAAAACCAGTTTTATAACTTAATACAAATATCACTAAAACTACCGCCAAAAGCAAACGTTAGAATCATTTTAATCAAAATAGGTAACATAACAAATACAGCACCAACTACTAATCTTTTTATAAAATTAGTACCTGCCTTTTTCAATGCATCATCTTTTCCACTAGACATTCCTTGGATGAAATCTTTAAAACCCATGGCTACAATTATAACTGGTACTGCCAATTTTAAGATGTTATATATTCTTGATAACCACACCCCAAGTGATCCTAAAATTCCTTCGCAGTCTGTACCATTACTACCAGATATTATCCGATTACCAAAATATCCAGCTGACGCCCAATCGTTCAATTTTTGCTTAAAAGTATCGCACAATTTAATATCAGATTCAATCGATGTTCCATCAGCATAGATTTTTTGACACATCTTATTTACTTTTTTCACATCTTCGTATTTTTCTCTCTGAAATTCTTTACATTCATCAGAGTTAACATCATTACATTTTGTACTATAATCAGTATCTATCGAATTAATTAAATGTTCAAGATCTATACCCCATGCCTCACTACTTTGATCCATTAAATAATAATATTTACCACCACTATAACTTTTACTATAACCAAAGTGTTGCGTATCAGTACAGAAAGTATCTGTTTCGGATAAACCATTATAACCAGTATAAACATTATAGCCTTTTTTTATCATTTTATCTTTGTCACCGCAATGGAATTGACTAGGGAAATCTGCCTTACCACCACTTTTTGCAAAATTAGTGAAATAAGATTTAATTTTGTTAACCTCAGCACCAGCTAAAGATACAGTTTTATTTTGAATCTTTATCGTCATAGTATCAATTGTACCATCAGTTTTACCAGAAACAGTTAATAATAATATATCATTTTCATTATATTTATTTGTCAAGCTACTTCTAGTGGCATATTTACCATATACCGTAAATGTTTCGGCATTAGAACCGGTTTCGGATGACTGATATGATTCCTTATTACCACCATATATATATTTATTACATTGAACGCTATTGTCACTACAAATACTAGGCCAATCACCCATATATTTATAATACTGTTTACCGTCCTTAATAATTTCATAGGCTACCGTCGGACAATTATTAGTTGCAGTTTCTGACAAAGTTGCAACTGTAGCACTCAATGCCCCTTTATAATTTTCTGCAAAAGTCCTTGTTAAACCATTACCATAATCACATTTATATTTACTCTCTTGCTTCCAAGTTTGGCAATAGTTAATACTGCCCCCTGACCACTGTGTACATGTATGTTTTTCTACAGTATAATTATTAAAATTTTCCATTGACTTAAGCATATTAAGATAATCACTAGTCAATGTTAAAACCGTGCCATCATTGTCCGATAAATAATTTTTGGCTGAATTATAATCATTATAAAGTGCAGTATAATATTGCTTATTATTTTTGCCCTTAGCGATTGCTAAATACTTTGGACATTCACCTGTAACAATTGCTAATGAGGTTGGCTTAAGCGTTCCCTTGTCTGGTTCACTATTATTCTCATTTTTACCATTAAATTTAGTAATCACTATATTCTTAGAAATCATACCATCATTTTGACTATTACCATCTGTTTTATACAAATCAAACCTTGCTTCATATTGACCATCAGTTGTAGCATAATTACATGTGGCAAAAATAGTATTCTTATTAATTGTTTCAGCATTGACAGAATTTGTAAACATTAAAAACATTCCTATAAACTGTAAAGTAAAAAGAACTATCTTTTTTATCATAAATATCACCCATTAATATAAACAAATTATATCATATCATTTAATTTTATACAATAAAAAAAGAGTTTAAAAACTCTTTATTAGGCTTCACCCTCATCTGTACAACTACCATTAATAAAGCAATCAATACAACTATTAACCGCATTACCGCTATCATTACTTGATCTATTTAATAAACCAAATACTAATTGAACAATAGCTACAACAAAAAATACTAATACAGCAGCAATAATTCTTTTTACAAAAGTCATTTGTGCTTTTTTAATTTCATCATCTTTTTGTGCTATTGTTGCCTTACCTAAATCAATTAATCCTAAAACAATTAAAATGATAGGAATGACAATTTTAATTATTGTTACAATTGTTGATACGAAATTTGGAATCATTGAATCCACAACAATTGCGCCATCTCCACAGCTAACATTTGCTAGAATATTAAACATAAAACCCTCTCCTTCACATATATAAATAATACTTTAAAACCCAAATTTTGTCAACCTAATATTAATCAAATAGGCCTAAAAACCCGCTTTTTTTATTACTCTTACCAACTTGTTGGCGACTAAAACCTAATTTAGATAAAAATTCATCTAATTTTTCTAAATTATCTTTACGCTCATCCAAGGGTGGCATATTAAAAAACACATTTAATTTAGCTTCGTATTCAAATTCTGCCACATCATTAGTGGATAAAATACTCTGCATCAAAACTACTTTTTTTCCTTTTAGCTTTTCTAATTCGCGACGATTAGAAATCATTAATTTATTTAATTTAATTGTCGACGGCTCTATTAAATATACAACATCAGTACACATACTCTCAGCCACTTGACTTTTATTGATATCAATTATTATTACTTCAGCCGAATGATATTTAGCTATTTCATTACCTAAAAGATCACTAGTAGTACTAACTAGTTCTTTATCATTTAAATACATGAAATCTCTTTTATCAACTTCGATAGCTTTGACACTATAATTTTTTTGCAGTTGCTTTTTCATCATATAAACTAATGTTGTAGCTCCACTTTGTTCGGTCACATTTTTAATTCCAATAACCCTTCTTGTCACTTGTTGCATTGCAACACTACTGACATTAGGTAATGGTTGAACATTTATCGCTTGATTAGAGACAGTAGTGTAATTAGATGGATTGTTATTTAACTGCTGCAAATGAGCAACATCACGGTAATTGTTAGGATTATTTAACAAGTACATAATTCCTTCTGTATTCCGTGTAAAATTATAAATTCCCATGGATACCAATTGTGATACAAAAGTTGGTGTTGACGTCTCTGGGGAATCATCAAGTAATAAAATGACTTTATCCATATCCATCGAAATTGATAACTTTTGTAAATTAGAAACATTCTTATAATTTTTAATCGCCGTTATATCTAAAATCATTTTAGCAAAGAAAAAATTATCAAAAGTATCTATGATTTCATCTATTTCATATTCGCCTTCTAATGATTTTATAATTTCGATATCTAATGTTTTTAATACCTCTGTATATTTATTAGATACAATAACATTCATCTAATCACCCCCAATTAAATTAAGTGTTTTTGTTTGATTAGAAACTTTAAGTTTCACATAATCACCAATAACAGGAAAATCAAAATACATATATGTGATCACGGTATAATAATCTCCGCGCTTATTATCTGTATGTCTATATACACAATAATCATAATTTAATTTTGATAATATCGTTTCAGCATTAGAGATATTGGGACAACTTCTATCTGCGTTACTTACTATTTTATATCCAATATTAGATAAAGCCGCGGCAACCTCTGCTTCAGCTGTTTCATTATAGCCATCATTGGCTTCAATAATATCAATTATACGTTGATTAACTTTAAAAGCCTTAGAATAACCAATGGAACCAACAATTAATAAAATAATAATACCAACGATTATAATTACAATTGTGTAAACAAACGCTGATCCTACTCCTTCACGCATTAACTATCACTCCCACTAATTACAACCTGTATTTGAAAAACAATATATACGATCCGTTTTTACATAAATTGGTATTTTAAATTCATTAATTAATGGTAAATCAAAATACATATATGTTAAAACAGCATATTGGTAATGCTTTTTATCTTTAGCACCACTATCATTACGATATACACAATACTGATAAAGTCCATCGCTTTCACCACTAACTCCCTCACGAGTTGGGCAGTCAATAGTACCTTTTCGATAACCTAAAGATCCTAGTACACGATTAATTTCTGTTTTAGATAAATCATTATAACCCTCAGCTCTTTCAATAGCATCACCAATACGCGTACTAACTTTATAAGCCTTACTGTAACTTATGATACCCGTTATAGCTGCAAAAATAACTAATATAAAAATAATAATTATATTAAGTATATAAGTTGTTCCTATAGCCTCTCTCACAAATTACACCCTCTTTAATTTTTATTTTTAACATCAGTTTGACTAATTTATTGACATTTTAAGTTTGTCATAATACATTTTTTATTATATATTAATTATGGCATAACACATTGGCCATTTTCTATACTTCCACCATTACTAATACATTCTGACTTTTCTTTAGAGCTATTCATAACATTTGTTATAATAGGTGTAGCAATTGCAACAACAACACCAATTATAATTATGGTTACAACAGTCATGTTTGCTTCTCCTGCAGCTTCTTTCACTAACATCACCACCTATTCTTACATTCTATTGTTATTATAACACAATTTAGTTTTTTTTTGCAATAATTACCATTTTATATGCCTATTTGTGTAAATTAACAAAAACATATGATTACTATATATATATTAGATAATAAGAAAAGCTCAAAACTCGTTTGAACTTTTTTATTTTTTTTCTATAAGGAACAATAAATCTATTTAATACTTTTGGCGACTTAATATTTATAGCCTCTTCAAAAGTAATAAAATTAGTAATTACTTCTTCAATATTTTTTAATCTCTTAGCATCAATAGAATTTCTTTTTCTTAATGTAGGTAACTTTTTTGATAATAAAGCGATATTGCCTAAAAAAAGCTCATAACCATTTTGTAATAAATAATCAAAAATATATTGTTCGTTTTCTTTTACTAATTCAAATTTTTCATCATGCATAAAATAGAAAGGATTTTCTTTATCAGCATATTTTTCTAATAATACAGGAATATAGCTATCATAAAACTTTAATGACGCCAGTATTTTGTTATGTCTAAATTCTCCGATTCCATCGTGTCTCAACAACTCAGATACCGGTTGCCCGTCTATTATTCTAATATTATTAACCATTTTTTTCAAATCCGCTATCGTATATTGATCAAAATCAGAAAAATTAACAGACTTAGTTCCAGCTATTCTATCTTTGGGAGTCCAATACCTATTATGATAATGAAATAAATGATAAAAAACGAGAGGGCTTAACCTAAAATAAGGTAGCTCATACATTTTGACCATTTTATCAATTTCATTAACCGTAACCATTTCATCACTTTTAGACTCTATTAATTCCAATTTATTTTTAGCTATTTCTTCCGACTCCTGTTTTAAAAACATTGTTTGAAAATCTCGTGCAGCCAATCGCAAAAAATAATTATTAATAATTTCCTGATTTCCAACCTGAATCTCTCTATTTAAATCGGAATATGTCTTAATTTTATACCTATCAAGTATACGAGATAATCCTTAAACCATCTATACTAACATGTATAGCATCTATATTCATAATCATCACCAGCCCATATATTAACAAATCAAAATATAAATGTCAAAATATTTTTGTATGTAACTTGATCAAATCTTAAACAAAATAAATTGAACTTAAAAAGAATCTTTATTCAGATTCTTACTATCAGTTATTATTATCCATAAAAATTATATTCCAAGATACATTTTTTATGTAACATTTTTAAATGTAAATTATCTTGTACGTTTTTTGTATGTTTAAAATTCTTCTTTCATTAAAAAATCTATTAAATTTAAATTAATAATGCCCTCTTTAGAATAGTCTTTATCATCTAAAGAAATTATATATTTAGGATATGAATCATTTATTCCATTAAACGCATTAAATTCTCTTTCTCTTGTTGTTTCATTTTTCATTTCATATGTAACTTGAATATATTTAGTTTGATTATCTTTTCTTGCAATAAAATCTACTTCTCCTGTTTTAGTCTTGCCTATATAAATTTCATATCCTTTATAAAGTAATTCATTATAAACTATATTTTCTAATATTATATAATCTTCAAAATTAGAACTATTATTTTTTATTTGGGCAATACCTAAATCAGTAACATAATACTTATTAAGTGTTTTTAATACTGCTTTACCATGAATATCATATCTATATACTTTTTTTATTAATAGAGATTTACATAATGCCTCTAAATATGTATACAATGTTTCGGTTGATACTTTTTTATACTCTTTTTCCAAATATTTTAAAATATTATCGGCCGAGAATTCTCTACCAGTTGTATCAATTAAATAGTGCAATATCATATTAAATAGTGTTGTATCCTTAAGTCCTAATCTAATTACTACATCTCTCAATATAATTGAATCAAATACTCCATGTAGATAATTCTTTATATTAATTTCTTCATTAAATTCACATCTATTTGGAAGTCCTCCCCATTTTGCATAATCCCAAAAACTTTTTTTATCATATGCATCTTTGTTTGTCAATTTAATATATTCCTTATACGATAAAGGATATATATTAAACAGTACATATCTTCCAGATAATACAGTAGACAACTCTTCAGATAATAATTTACTGTTAGATCCAGTTATAAAGATACTAACATTTTTAAGTGAAGCCCTAAGTGAATTAACTACTACCTCAAAATTATCAACATTTTGGATTTCATCAAAGAATATATAATACATTTTATCATCAATAATTTTTTCTTTAACATAACTATTTAATTTTTTATAATCCTTTAAATCTTCATACTCAATAAATTCAAAATTAACATTAATTATGTGGTCATCTTTTACATTTTTCTGTTTTAGTTCATAAATTATTTGTTCTAAAATAACTGATTTACCACATCTTCTAATACCTACTAATATTTTTACTAGATCAGAATCATAAAAACCTCTGATTTGTTTTAAATAATTTTCTCTTACAAGCATAATTTCACCTCAATTTAATTATAGTACTATTTTTATTATATGTAAAGTTATTTTGTTTAAGCAAAATAACTTATTTAAAATTGTAAACTATTTTGTATTATCAAAATAATTATTAAATAGTCATTTTTATAAAATAAAGGTATTATCAAGAGTAAATTTAATATCTATCCTCTTATCTTGCTAGATATAGATTTTTTCGATTAAATTAATTATTAATTCTCTAGTTGGATTTTCTAATGATAAAAATTCATTAATATATTTTTCTATTTGTTTATTACCTATTTTATTTTCATTTAACTGTTCATTTTTAGGTTATCAATACTTGATTTATTATTTTCTGTTTAAGATTACCGCTTATTCTTATATATTGTTCTTCCTCAATAATACTCTTTAGTATATTCATATGATTTTTATCTAAAGTCTCTGTCAATTTGTTATTAGTTATTTCTAAACTTTCAATTTTTTTATTTTTAAAGTATTATCTTCAAACTCTATATTATCAATAGAATCTTTTACTTTATCCTTATCCAAATATTTCTTACATACTTCTTTAATATTATCTATAAACATATCAATACCATCATTAATCGCAATATACCTTACATTTTAAGTAAAAAAAGACGATTTTCTATCGTCTCTTGTTATATTTTATGCAATCAACGATACATATTAAAATAAATATTTTTTAATTTATCAACATAATTATCTATATCTACATCTATATAATCGTCATTATTTCTTTGAATAATAAAATAATCTAGAACATTTTTAGTATCATTATCTAATAGATAAAAGGAACTTCTTAACACTTTAAGTTGTTCGTTTATAATTAATACATACAAAGGATCATGATTATATTCATCATAATAATCATAATCTAAAAAACCATAGTTAAATTCATCATTCATTATTAAATCTCCATTCCCATTAATAGTCCCATTTTTCTTGATAAGTTATAACGTTATCTATCAAAGTTGTTTTAACAGAATAATTTTTAATTAAATATTTTAATATTTGCTTAGTAACACTTTTTTCAATATATCTAATTATTCTTCCAATGTGATTAAAAACATTGCGATTTATACAATTAGTTAAAATTATATTAGCTTCTGAAAATAAATCACCATAATCTAATGGTGATACTTTAAAATTATATTCCCTAATCATGCGCATTACAAAACTCATCAAATAAGATTTTTCATAATCTAAAATTTTATCTAAATAGGAATGATTGCCTGATTTATAAATGCCATACAAATCATTTAATTGTAACTGATCACCTTTAATTATTTGTGTTAACCGTTTTTGACTAATATATATACCATCATTATCAATATTATCATAAGAATACCAGCAAATATAAATTAAAGATTTTAAAGAAATATTGTTCTTATATTTTAATTTTTGTATTTTTTTATAGTTTATATTTAATATTCTGCATATATTTTTGTATTCACGCGAATTACACGTCTCTAGATATTCAAAAATACTTTTTAAATTTGAAACTTCTTCTCTGCAGTAATAATCATCTATAAATTTACTAATTTGTAATTCATTTAAATCTGAAAATTGATTACCGCATTTAATAAAGTACCTACATCGATAAGCAATTTTTTTGTAAATTATATTATTTTTATGACAATAATCAATCAATTTAGTTCCCTTATAAATTAAATTTTTATAACTTCTCTTATTTTGATAAGCTCTGCTCGCTAATATAATTTGAATATCTATCGGTAATTTACCTTCCTCTTTATTCTTATAATACCTTAATTTATACTTAATATAATCTTTATCAACAATATTTGCACAATTCAAATCAAACTTACAAAAATTAATTTCCATAATTTCACCTCCTTGGCAAGTATTATAATATATTTACCAAACTTTTCCACAAAAAAACACGCTATAAAAGCATGCCTAAAAATTAATTATTTTTATCTATCATTTTAATATCACTTCAAAAATGTATGTCTTTAAATACCCATCATCATTGTCATAGATAACATTAATAGTAACATTATGCCACCACCAGTACCCATCAGCATGACCATTGTCTTTTTCTCCATCTTTTCTAAACGATCTTTATATTTTTGCTCTCGTGATTTATTTTGCAAAGATGAAACAGTTTTAGAAAACATCGTTAATTGTTCTTGTTTATTCTCTTGATCACCTAATCCTAATCGATACAAAAGACGCATCATACGCATTGAGTCACGAACAGGATATTCTTTAGCAAAATCCATATATGGATCCACTGATGAATCTCCAGCTTCAATTTTATTAACTAAAGTCCGCAAGCCCGATTTGAAAATCTCCGGTGCTGTATCAATAGAGCGAGCTAAAGCCACTGGCACTGTATAATGTTGAACTAAAATTTCTAAACTTTTTAAATAATACGGTAACATCAAATTAATTTGATATAAATTACTGTTGTAATAACTTTTCAATTTTTGGTATGGCATTTTAAACACTAAGAAACTAATAATAAAAGCAACCAAAATATTAATAAAGGATAAATTAGACATAAAAATAAAAATTAAACCTACTAATACTATAAGAGCATTCTTAACACGATTGGAAAATAGTTTCTCTATGTCAGCCGTATCACCATAACGGATTCTAACTAGAAACTCATAATCACTTTCTCTTAAAAATTTAAACAAGGGATTAACTTCCTTAAAAAAAGTCCCTGAGTTTAAAGTACCATTATATTCAAATATAAACAAAATTATTATTAAAACCAATACAAATGCCATTATTCAGCCCCCACATTCTCATTATAATATTTTTCACCACTCAATAAGAAATAAGTATTTAAAATAATAATGCCGTGAAGTAGCAATTGAATATACCACAAATCTAACATTTGAATATATGTCTCAACTCCCAATAAGAATTGTACTAACATAACCATCAAGTAAAGGACTATACCAAATTGTAAAAATTTCTTGTGAAAAGCAGCTCGATCAATACGGTCACGATAAACACTTTCCACTAGCATATCAATATCTAAACTCATACCTTCTAATGAATCAGCTGAGTTCTTAGATCCTTCATTTGTAATTTGCAAAAATAATTGATGCATATTTTTTACAATATAATAATCATATTTCTCATTCATATAATTAAGCGATTCATTAATAGTTCCATTTTGATAAGCTAAATCAATCATCATTTTTACATCAGATTTTACTGGATCCTCTAAAACCCCTGATTCATAAACCCCTTCTAAGGCTTTAACGAAAGATTGTGTTGTGGCAAATTCCATAATTGTGTTAGTTGTATAAACTTGAATCTGTTCAAAAATAAACTCACTATAAATTCTTTTACAACGTAAATAAGTTAAATAAGGAATGACTACAATCGACAACACAATATATACTAAACATACTAATAAATTATAAAAATACAGATAAGAAACAACAGCTGCTGATGCGGCAAACACAACAATTTGAATAACATACTGTTTAGTCGTATATTCTTGTCCTAATTCTTTAACTTTAGCTCTTATTTCTTTATAAGAATAAGGAGCTACTTTTTCATATATTCCACTAGCTTTATTAGCAATAAACTTATAGGTTGAGCCACCATCGTTACTACGATAAGCGACAATAAAAATACCAATTAGCGCTATTACAATAAAAATAACTATCGTCATATTATCTCCTCCTTATTCAATTATTTCAATTATTTCATTATTATCTTGTCCTTCTGATACCGATGGATCAATCATCACTTCGATACTATCATCACCTTTTATCATATTAGCATCTAAAGTTACTCCTTGACCATCTAAATAATCAAACAAATATTTACTAGGTCGTTTACGATAAACCTTTCCCGTCGTTGTTTTCTTATAAATAGTATTATATTTAGCTTCATTATTTTCCGTTACATAAAATTCTGTAACTTCCGCTATCTCACGTCTAAATTTTTTCGTTTCACGATCTTGATAACCTCTAATATAAACTCCTAACTGAATATAGCGATAAATTGACTTTAAAAATTGTTCAATATCTTGATTGGTCTCTAACAAACTATACATACGGTTAGGAATTGCTGAAGCTTTATCGGCATGAATAGTCGATAAAATATAATGTCCAGACGAAATAGAATTTCGTACAGCTAATACAGCTTCAGCACTACGAACCTCTGATAATAAAATCCACTTTGGATTTTGACGCATACAAGTTACTAAAACCTCTGAATATGAAGCAATATTATTTGTTTTCATAGCCACAATATCACGATGTGGAAAAATCCGATCCAAGTGTAGTTCCAAGGTGTCCTCTATCGTAATAATTTTTTCATTTTCCTTAGTATGGGCCGCCAAATATTTAACAAATTCCGTTTTACCACTACCAGTTTCACCACAGACAATAATATTACAGTGTCCTTCAACACATTTAATCAATAAATCGTGGATATCCATTTCAATATATTTATCAGCAATTATCTTTTCTTTTTCTAAACGAATTTTAGCCGGTGTTTTACGTATAACACAGGCAATTCCATTTGAAGCAATCGAATCATGAACAAAATTAAGACGTAATTCCGCACTCTCTGCATCCAAAAAGGGATGAGCCATATTAAAAGTCTTACCCATTGTATTGGCACACTGAAACGCTAATTTTTCCATAAAAGTATCGTTAATATCAGCCTCTTCGATTCTAAAAATACCTTTAGACAATGTCTTTAGCCATATTTGACCACCATTACTATAAGAAATATCGGTAATATCATCATTTTCTAAATATTGTTTTAAGGGTCCAAAATCTACCTGTTGAAACATTGCATCATGCATCTAGTACCACCACCATCTTTTTATTCATTAGTTATATTTGTATTATCATTAGTTGTTGTATCATTGCTAGGTGTATTGTTGTTTTGAGAATTTTGAATATTTTTTTCAGCTTCTTTAATGTCATCATTAGGAACAGTATGAGCTTCGATAAATGCTTGTAATGTAGCTGAAGTAACCGCCACTTCACCCTCTTGTTTCTCAATGGTTCCACCATGCGGTACTGGGAATAGCTCTACGGAGTATTGATCAATGTATTCAGCCTTTTTAAGTAAAATATTGATTTTAGGTTCGACACCAAAAATTAAGCTAGCTGGTGGCCTTGCTTCACTAGTGTTTTCAAACACGTTTTTACCACTACTATCTTTAACAGCTAAAACCTTAATGTTTTCAATTAACTTACCAACCATGACAACACCGTCTTCATTTTCTGCCTTCATATATATATCAATATAACTATTAGGCATAATTGAATTACCATAAGTTGTTGTCATATTAACAGCAAAATAATAAGGAATTTCACCATCAGCCACATTAATAATTGCCGCATTTGGTAAATCATCTTTATCGATTACTGTGCTTGTAAAAAACATGCTTCCCTCTGGAATCAAAGTATTATAATTAGAGTATTTACCAACAATTAATGTTTTATTTCTAATAACATTAGTTTTTAAAGCAACTGCAGGTACATTCATTGTAGTAACCATATCCTCTGTAATTAAAGTTCTCGGTTGGATATCAGTAGCCGCTACTGGCACTGAAACTGGTGTAACTGCCTTATTAATTTGCGAATTATAAGTGTAATATAAAATACCTAATACAACCAAAATACCAATAATTGTAACTGTATTTTTGTTTTTCAAAAACCTCTTTAAACTTACCATAATATTATTCATAATATCATCCCTTTCTTTTCTTTTAATATGGCGTTTCTAATATAGCATCGATACGGTTATCAATACTAAATTCAATAATTTCACCAGTAGCCGTAGTAGATTCATTACTACGAACCCTAACACTCACCTTTGGAGGTGTCTCAACAACATCATAAATATCAATCTTATATGTATTAGACAGCTTTACATTTTGTGCAAAACGTCTAACAAAATTCTCTACAAACTTTTCGCGATTTATTTTAACAACCCCAGAATTATAATAAGCTTCCATATCAATCGCATCATACATTGCCGCTTCCGTTGTCTTTTTTAATAAAATATAATTCTGTTCATCAGCGTTAGTTACATTTTGAAAGAAAAATATAACTAAAATAGCTACTACGCCAATGGCAATTACTAGATATCCCCAAAACGACTCTTTCATTTTATCCTACCTTTCTAACGCTGTTAAACGACAATCATTATTACCACGAATTTTTGCATTTGTTTGAAGCTGACAAGTTCCACCGGTCAAATATTCGCCAAATGTTCCACGTAAAACATTACTTATACAATATTGATTTTTACCACATGTCATTTCAAAATCATCATAACCATGACTATTATTATATTTTTTTATGGTGTTAAGAGCTTTAGGTGTTAATGTGAAACTATACATTGCCTCACCCTGATACATCTTGCTTGCTGTTGAAGTAATATATTTAGTTCCTAAACCATCAGTATTCAATGAATTTTTGCCACCCCAGTTAGCCCCAGCTACACGTTTAGTAGCTCTAATGCTAGGAAATGGATTATTTAAGAAAATTGGACGATATATAATGTCTAAACCGCAATTATCTCCTTCACAATAACCAGCAGTGCATTCATTGCCCATACAACCACAATCATGCGCTACACATAAATCATAAGCTTCTTTCTCATTAGCCCCACCATAAATTTTATTTTTAACACAATCTGTCATATCTTTCGAATTATCATTAGGGCATTTTATCGGCGTGTTGACATCGTTACATTTTAAATCACGTATTCTAGAGCATTCAGCTGTCCAACTATCATACGTTGCATTAAAATAAGGTGTTAAATCAAGCCCTTCATGAACTGTTCCTGGTTCACATTTACAATATGTTGGTCCATTATCATCATCGCCGTTATCTTTACCATTTTTAGAACATATGTAACTACCAGAGTAAGTATTTAATCTTGATAATCCCATATTTTCAAAATTAATTCCATAATTCACATTAACACTCTTATCACCATAATTTCCAAAAGGTATAATTGGAAAACCATATTGAATATACTTATTGATTTTTTGAATAATAATATTGTTAGTATACTGCAATTTTTCCTGATCATAATAAGCATAAACGCCATTGGTTTTATCTATTTTTTCTAATGTGTAAACCGTATTAATATTTCCTGTGAATAAATTATTACCTGTATTTTTAAAACTAGATGTCTGTGATTCCTCGATAATCTTACCATTATTATTACTATTAAATGTCAAATTCAAATTACCATTGACTTTAAATCTATTTTTTAATGTTTCTAATTCGTTATTTGTAAGGTTGACATATTGTAGCTTACCATCACTAGTATATTGATAAGCGACGCAAGTAACACTAGAGGTTCTGGTTACTGGATAACGCATATCAAAATTACCTAAACTTTGTAAAGTTTTACTAGTTGGCCATACAAAATATTGACCAATTTTCAAACTATCGCCATATTCTTTTGGAAGTAATAATGAATCAGTTATTTCACAACCATAACGTTTACCATTAATAGTTCCTACTAATAGATTATTATTAGCTAAACAATACTTCGGCGTAGTTTCATTAAGATTACCAGTCCCACGATAATTAGTTATTTTTTTATCATTGGCATCACAAGTAATAGCATTTAAACTGCTTACATCCTTACCATTGATATAAGTTTTATTACTTGGCTTACAAGAGGCACACTCTGGATATCTATTAAGAATATCATCCGTTAACGTTACTTGGTCACAGCAACCTCCCTGTTGTTTCTTCCAACAACCCTCTTTGTTACCATCACCATCAGCATCACAACTAGAATCCCAATAAGTCCAATTATACTTCTTATCATCTCCAGTATTATTATTGACATTTATATCACATTTTTTAGCAATCTTGCCAATCCATAAAGCGCCCATACCCCAACCATTTTTTTTAGTTAATTCCTTACCAGGATATTTAACATTTGTATTTGTTGGTTCGGCAAAAACATCAGTCAATGACGATATCTTATCTCCACTAAAATACAAAGCTTTAGCAACATGTCCAGTGATTGCCCCACCACCTTCAGTATTACCGCCATTATACTTGGCATTTAATTCGTAAGCTGTACCATATATATAATATGAAGAATTATTACTCGTACAATATTTTACATAAGTGATAGGCTCAAACAATACTACATCATTAGCACTAATCGTACAACCGCTTCCACATGTATCTCTATAAATGGTATCGATAATTGTTTTGGCAGTAGTATCTCCATTAACATAATTATTATATAAATTTCTAATATTTTGTCCCATGCTGCCACCATTAGTATCCCCGAAAGTAGAAATAACTTTATTGGCAATATTATTATCATATTTAAACGATATCGTTCCATATGTCCAATTTAATGAACTGCCATACTGTAAATACATCGTTTTAGTTGTTTTAGTAGAACTGTAATTAGCTTTTAAATTACCAACACCGACATTCTTTACATAATCAACTGATTTAGTCCCTGGTTTAAGTTTACCATTATTGTCGACAATAGATATACGAACACCACGGAGAGCAGCCCTCTCACCATTGATAGTACCTGTATTGGCATAAGGCCAAGAAGAACAAGAACTAGTTTGATTACCAGCATTGCCACTTCCAGAACCACCCGTAGATCCACCTTCAGCCATTACCCTAAAATTTATAATAATGCCAGAAAGAATCAAACATGAGAAAGTAAAAACAAATAAAGTCAATCTTTTTTTTCTCATCTTATTCCTCCTATCTTTAATCTAATAATATTATGTACCTATTCTATCTTTTTCATTATACCATAAATAATATTTTTTTCCAATTAAATTACTATAAAATGTAAAACACACGTCTAACTGGGCGTGTGTCTTTTTATTTTGAAAATGAATCTAAACGACACTTTTCAAAAGCATTATAATATTGGTTTTTATAATTGATAATTCCACAAGTTCCGTTAACAACATTACTGTCATAACCAGATAACTCCTTATGTAGGAATGTACTATAGCACTTACCTCCATTATCACATTCTAAATCAAAATCATCATACTTATGATTTCGATTATAATTTCTTATATTTTTAATCGTTTTAGGTGTTAATGTAATACTATACATCGGTTCCCCTTCATACATATACTTTGCAGTTGAAGTGATATATTTTTCAACTAACCCCTGATAAGTTTTGTTTGTTGTTAAAGAATTTTTACCACCCCAATTAGCACCGGGGTAACGGATATTTCCATTGATACTAGGAAAAGGATTTTCTAAAAAAATAGGTCGATAAATAATTTCTTTATCATTAGGAGGGCATGATTCATCATTTTCACACGAAGGGCACAATTCCTTATAATCGCAATTTGAACCACTACAATTACATTCTTCATAAATGCATTGATTATAAGCTTGCATTTGCGATAAATTACTGTCAGCATTAAGCTTTTGTCTAACACAACCAGATAAATCTTTATTCTGATTAGGACATTTTAAATTAGAAAGATTTTTACTATTACAATATTCATCCATTAAATCGCTACATATAGCTGTTTTACCAACATCTTTACAAGTTCCGTGATTTGTTGCTAAATAGTAATTAGTCAAATCTAACCCTGCATTTTCTGTATCGGACGGACATATGCAGGTTGATGATGGCATATCAGTTACCTTACTGTTGCAAGTATAGCTAGAACTCATTTTTAATCCAGCAAAATTAGTATTATAGTCAATGCCATAGCTGTAGCTTTTATCAAGTGACCAACTTCTATCAATTGGGAGCAACATATATGGATACGATGTATATGATGTCAACTTATCTTTGTTCAAACCACTATTCTGTAAATACTTAAGATTTTCATTATCGTAATAGCGATAAGCTTCAGGACTATCACTAATTTGACGATAAACACCATTTACAGTCACATTAAAATAACCCGTCGATTTTGATAAAGTTGCTATATTATTCGTCATATCATATTTTAACTTGCCAGATACTTCTCCATTTTGTTTTAAAACCATATTTTCATTATCCGTTTTAATCAACTTTTGAATCCTATTCTTAATACTATCAAGCATTTTTTGACTTAAACCACTATAAGCGCTAAATAATCCACTTTTATCATTTATTTGATAAGCAAAACATTCAGCTGTACTAACTCGGTTTAAATCATAAGATAAATCTGTTAAACGAAATTGTAAAAGAGTATCATCAGTAGGCCACACAAAGTGACCTCCTAACGGCAAATTTTTACGATATTTTTTAGGAAAATTCAAATCATCAGTATAATAACAACCATAAAAAATTTTAGCACCGCGATCAATAACCCCCGCTTGATACTTATTAGATGCCAAACAGGCATTTAAATTTTTAGGTTTATTATTTATACGACTATATCCACCATTCACGTCACACCCTTGACTGGCCTTATTAATTTGTAAACAAACCAAATCTATATCACTATCTGTAAAACACTGTGGATAATTAGAAAAAACCTCTTCCTTACTAATACCAGCCTCTTCATAATTATAGCAGCAGCCATTTTTTTCTGGAATATATTTTTCTTCCTTATCATCATATTTAATCCAATTATAGCGAGTATCAGAATTATCATTAACTCCTATTTTACATTGATTAACTAAATTTTCCAAACTATAAATAGCCACCCCATATGTATATCGATTCCAATAGCTTTTATTATTTTCAACATCATCCTTTGTATTTTTATTTTGTACAAATTTAATTAACCGATCACCTTTATCATTTGCAATCCCAGGAATGGTTATTTTGTGATAAATACTTATCATAGCCTTTCCTGCTCGTTCTAATACAAAAACTCTAGAACCATAATTTAGAGAACTTACTGATTCAATTTTAGCTACTATTTCTTTTGCGGTTCCATAATAATAATCGGTTGTGCCATATTTATAAGTTACTGTCAATGGTTCTACAACTAAATAATCACTAGCACTAACCTTAGCACCTGTTAATTCTTGAATTTTCTTAAAAGTTTCATTGCCATTCTTCCACTTCTTAATTTTAGAATCAACGCCCCCATCACTATCATAATTATTATCTGTAGCTGTCATAATAATTAAATTATTTAATAAATTTTTAATAGTGCCAAGTTTTAAATCATTAATATAATATTCGTTTACATCGTAACCATCCTTAGCCCTAGGAAAACGGTTTAAAGTATCTATTTTAGTTACATTAATATTGTTTAATTGAATCATTATATTAAGTGCTTTCCCCTTAACATTGCCATCTTTATCAACAATACTAATTCTAACCCCATAATTACCAGTAGAAATACACCATCCAGCACTACATGTTGATGCACTAGGACTTTCACCTGAATCTGTCTCTCCTGTTAATGCTTTAACCGAATTACAGTTTAACAAAATTACAGTAATAACCAATATGCCTAAAGATCGAAGCTTCATAAAATCACACACCTTACTTAATCTATTTAAAACTCATCTTTACTACTTTTTTGTTTATTTACTGCTAGAACAATTCCACCAACAACGATAATCAATGGTAAAATAACATAATAATATTTAATATAAAAATCTAATATTATTTCATATATACTTTTATAAGTATCCTCTATATTGGGTTCAGTTTCTATGTTACTATTACGATAATCATTAATTTGTTTTTTAAATTCCTCGTAAGTCAAATTAACATTGGACCATCTTTGACATAACTTATAATCTTCAATACCTGAACAAAGTTTATCTTTATAATAAGGATTATATGGAGGTAAAGTAACAAAGATACTATTTAAGTACTGCCCTTTGCAATAAGAAATATTAGAATAAATCTTATATTCTACTGTTTGATTAGGCCCATAATTATCCAAAGTAATTTCACCATTTGAATAATAGGTTTGTTTCTTTACAGCGTCATAAATATAAGTATTAGAAGTTAAATTATTAATAGTAATTTTAAACTTTACCGTTCCATTGGCTTCATAATAATTATAGTTAGCTAATACGTTACTAGCTATTTTATTTAACTTTACAGTATCTTCGGTTGAACACATATTATATGCTTTTACTTGATGTGGTATCATGATTAATAACATTATAAACACAATTTTTAAATTTCTTTTCTGTCTCATGTGCCACCCCTTACTTTAATTTATAAATAAATTTATAATTTCGTATTTTAAATTCCAAATTAATAACCGAAGCTTTTTTGATATCACTATTTACACTTACATATAAATCCTGCGTTGAAACTTTTTTAGTCTCTACCTGTTTCATACTTGTTCTATATCCCGTTCCATCTATTTCATAATAGATATACCCAAAGTAATTAATTAGGTCGCCGAGCATCAATTTCTTATAATAATTATTAATGTCTATATCCATTTTTATTTTGATTAATGTTCGATTGTAGTTAGAACTTAAATCTGGAACAATATTTTCATAATAATCATAGCAATCATTATCAGTTACACAAAAATGATAATCAACGCGAAATTGATCGCCAAATTCAGCACTCGAAACCATTAATGAACTATCCTTTAAAATTGTGTTCTTCAAATCCGCTTTTTTATTCAATTCTAATACTTCTGTTTTTTCTAATTTATCCAAATTGATATAATCTAGGGCGACATTATATTTCTTATCATTAATATCTGTATACTCGAATAACATTTCTTTAGCTAAAAATTGCTTTGGAATTTCATAAACTAATAAATAAGAAGTATAATCACTAGTTAATTCATAGTCATTATATTCGTAACCGATATCCCGAAAAGAACCAATATAATCATAAGTTGGATAAATGCGATACCCATCAATATTAATTGCCATACGAGCACGGTCCAATTTTTTCGTAGAAGTCGTATTCTTTTTAACTTGAACATCTAACAAAATAAAATACTTATCATTATTTATGTTATTACCTTGATAATTTTTTTGTGTTAAATAAGATGATTTAACTGATAAAGAATAATAAAGAGGGTTAATATAACTACCTTGTTGATAAACTTTACCTTTCGTCATCATATTATAAAATATCATACTACCAACTAATACTATAATCACTACTATTAATATTAATATTAACGCTTTATTTTCTACTATAGAATACTTTAGATAACGCATTTTTTTCTTTAACTTTGTCTTATAAGAATCAACATCGAAATTGACCGCCACCTCAATTTCTTCACGGTCATCTTCACTAATATCCAACTCTTCTAAGTCCTCTTTGAAATTAAATTTTTTAACATCAAAACCAACACCACGAATAATTGCTATTACGATAAAAATAAATTGTAGTATAATAGCTGCCACTAAAACATCACGAATCATTCTAATAATACGAATATCAAGTAACTCTTGCTCTAAAACATGAACCTGGGTTTGTGTATATAAAAGAAATACAAGTAAAACAACATAAGTTATAATTAAAGAAAAATAATATAACAACGGTTTTTTCTTATTAAACATCAACGCTGATATGATAATAGATATAAAAACAGATAAACCAATAAAAGCAAATATTAAACCGTTAAATAAATAAGCCTCTCCACCGACTATAATGGTCATTTGACCAGCATTTATATAATCATTGAAAAATGTTAAAATATTCATACTTTTATAAAAAACATAACTAAGCAAAATAGCTAAAATAATATGAATAAATTTAAAATGCTTTATTAAAAATGCATATGGTTTTCGTAAAATCATACTATCATACCCTTCCTATTCTTATATTATTATAACTTAAAACCATATAAAAAAAAAGTCGATAATTTTAATTATCGCTTTTTTTAACACTTATTAGTGTCTCTTAACTTTAGCATATACTTTAGGTTTCGACTCCGTTAAACTCCGATCAGTTATTTGTTTTTGATAATCCATCAAAGAAACTACCTTCTGATTTTCCTTTAAATCAAGTCTTCTATCACTATTATCAGCATCTATATTATGTTTGTCATGGTTGTTATTGTAAGTATATTTAGATACTACCACTCCTTTTTGAAGCATTTTCCTCAAAAAAGCATCTTTATTTATTTCATATAATATTACATTTTGTGTTTCTTTACACAAATTAACCATAGGTATAACAAATACTAATAAATCAATTTTTGATTTAAAATCCAAAGATAACAATAAACTATATAAGCTTTTAATTTTTAACCTGTACCCACGCTGTTTAATAAAACTCATTTTATATAATAATAAACCTAATTTCAATAAACTACTTACGCCTAATGACAAGGCACAAACTATTAAAAAATTCACTACTATCCCTCTTTTGCAAAAGTATCCTAACATAGCTACGTCAATTTGTCAATTTATATTAAATATTATTCATGTTTTTTTCAATTGTATTAGAGGCAGTCGGAAGCGATACTACATCACCATTATCTAATAAGGCACTAATTTGATTACATTTAGTAATGCCATTGGATCCTAATATTATCATATCGCCATTATACATTATAACTGTCTGTAAAATCTTTTTATCACCAACATTTTTAGCATACTTAAGAACACTTTGATGACTATTAATATCTGCTATAGATAGATTCAATCCAACATCTCTTATACGATACTTACTAGCTATAGATTCCGGTATATTTCTCGTCAAACTAGTATTTTTTGTTTCTTCGGCAACATTACCATGAGTATGGCCAATAGAAATAACATCGTACGAGCTATTATTAATTAAATTTTCCAATTTTTTTCCGTCATGATGAACCATCACTTCTGACAAATTATCAGTAATCATATATTGTATCTTATCAAAAAAGATATAACGCCTACCATTTATTTCCTTTTGTTTTCCAAGTAAAATAAAAGGAATTTCACCAGCTGTATTAACATTATTTATCCTTTGTAGAAACAATTGATAACTCTTATATATTTCTTGATTAATAATAATTTCCTCTTCATTGCTATCAATTAATACCGGTGAAATCGGTATATCACTGACATTCCATCGTTTCGAATTTTCAAATGCTAACAATACATCTAAAATCTGCTCCTCAAATCCATTATCAAATAACATATTAACTGTTTCCGATGACACATCTAATTTCATTTAAGCACCTACAATCAAACCCATTTTCCAATAATATTTTATCATAAACATAAATATTTTAAAACTCTAATCATAGCGATTAGAGTCGGTATAGATGTCAGATAATCCCACTTTTTGCAAAACATCTATTTTAAATTTCTTATTTTATTTTTTACCTTTATAACTTTTAAACGGTTCTAATACATTAGGAACGATTTCATTAAAAACACTATCTACACATGGAACCAGTTCCTTAGGAAAAGGCCTACCCAAATCAGTTGCTGGATAGCCATCATAAAGACTGTAATTTAAATTTTCAAAGAAATCTGCTAAAACAGGATCGACAAACGAACTCTTAACATAACATCTTTTCAATAATCGATTTTCTAAATTAGTTATAAAATCTAATTTCTCATCAATAGAACTGTTTTGTATTGTATATAATATTGAATTTAATTTTTTTCTTGCTTCCTCGCTATAAGCTGTATGCTTCTTGATTAGTGGCTTATAGTATATTCTTCCCCATTTAATATCTTTGCTATCCTTACTTTTCAATCTTACCGCTATAGCTAAACAAGCATCACCATCAATCATTTCATCGCCACCAACAGAAGAAAAATCTAATTTATACTCTAAAAGATGGGTCCCTAAATCAGTAACATTATGTTCATTAATTAATAGTTCAATCATTGCAATAAAATATATTTTATTACTAGCGTTATTCATACTTACAACTCCTATCTAATATTATTATATCACAATTTTAAATTCTTAAAATTTTAATCGTTATTGTTTACACGCTAACGCCTTATATAATACATTATCATAAACTCAAACATACTAAAAAGAGAATTATAAAATAGTTAAAATTTAGTATCAATCTTATCGATTCCTATGTCAACAGTCCAAATAGTTCGACTAAATTTCTTATGATTACCTTTTGATGGAAGTATAACAACCACTAGACATGAATTTATTATAAGTGGTAATACTACTAACTAATTAAATTATAATGCATTTGGACTAAAATGAAGCAAAAATTAAAGTATTTTAAATGAAATATATTAAATGATGTAATATTATATACCAATGAAAATATTACACCTATATCAGTTTATTTAAATTTAGAATTATTTTATATAGTTGCAGTAGAAGAAAAAAATCCTGTTAAAAACACAAATAGCGCTGATATATCATCACCCAAAAAAAAAGGAAATTATTTTCATTCTTAAAAAAATAAAAGCCATAGCACGTTTTACTCGCTTACGAGTTAAAGCGCGAAAGGCTTTTTCTTTTATCTTCAATAAAGTAATATACTATCGGAAAATGTGCAAAAGAGTTAAGCACCATTTAGAAATTAGCATTATGATAAATTTCTAAAATAATTAGAACATTATTTATATAATTTTACACCTAATAATCTAATCTTTGAGAGGATTTTTAATTTAATTAATTGGTTTACCATTTATATATAGTTTATAACCATTAAAGTCTATATTAGAATTACTTGTATCCTCATTATCTAACGTAGTAATATAACTATCTCCAGTTAATTTAATGCCGGATGTTTTATCTAATTTTAAAGTGATTGATTTGGCTGTATTATCAGCATTAATTGTCCCATCATAAGAAGAATTATCATTCATCGTCATAGCTAAAGTTGATACATTATCTATCATAATATCACCATTTACCTTTTGATTAGTAAGTATTAAAGTTACTTCTCCACCGTTGGAACCACTAATTCCCCATGAATCTGCTTTAGCTCTTAAAAAATTACCATTATTATCATTATTTATAATCGTATTATTTGTTAAACTAATTGTTGAAGAAGTATTTGTTACATAGAAAGTATCTCCATTATTAGTTGTTATTTTACTATTTTTAGCAGTAAATGATGAATTCCCAGTGTCGGCATCTCCTGACATTGATTGATATAAGAATATATTTTTATACGTTGTTGATAATCCATTTAGTTTAGTATTACTAGCTGTTAAATCACAGTTTTCAATAACTACAGAATTTTTACCTTCTACTACTATTCCTTCTGCCACTTTTGAAATAAGATTAGCATTTTTTACAGTTATTTCCGCTGTTGAATATATTGTTGGTGAACCACTTCCCTCTGTTGTATAAGTACCTCCATCAACATTTACAGTTCCGCCGCCACGATCAGATCTTATAGCGGCGCTTGATATTCCGCTAGTTGTAATAGTTAAATTATATGCATTAGTTTTTCCACCACCCGTAGTCATAATTCCACCCGAATTATCTTTTTTTGTTGTTATAGTAGAATCACTTATATTAATAGTTGTTCCGTCTGATGTAGTATTATTAGTTGTAGCACTTCCTCCATAACTAAATACACCATTAGCACCAGTTGCATTTGTTGTTATGTTTAAATTTTTTAGGCTTAAAGTTGCTCCTGATGTAGCCAATATTGCTGAATTTATTCCATAAAAACTTGTATTATCCCCTCCATCAGAGTCTCCTGTTTTATCTACCCGAACATTTTCAATTGACACCTCTATATCGCCTTGCACTAATATTGCATTTTCATCAGCTTCACTTGAAACGTATTCACCACTTGTAAGAGATGTATCTTCAGTTATTTCCTTTACTCCTGAATATGAAATATTAGCATTGTTTTCATTCATACCATTTTGCATCATTTGATTATTGGTTGTTGAACTGAAAACATTGTTAGTCAAATAAACTTCTGTAAATGTTAAGCCACCTGTTATAAGAACAATACTTAGTATATATATCGTTATTTTATCACTTGAAGAAAAGGTTTCTGTAAATTTTTTCTTATTAAATCTTGACATTATCAAGTACATAGTTAATAAAGATATTCCTAAACCTTGAACTACTAATAACACATAATAAACGGTTGATATATTTGATGACGAATTCTGATTATTCATATTTGGCATACCATTTTCATTTGGCTTATTCATCATCTCATTTTCATCTGAATTATTTGCTATTTCTGGTGGTTCGCCTAGGTTTGAATTCGAAGTAATATCAGATTCATCATCAGGTTTTTCTGGTGGTTCTTCCATATTAGAATTATCGTTAATTTCTCCGCCTGGCTTTTCTGGGGGAGTTAACCCAGTTCCTTGTATCATCATATCATCAGTATTGTTACTATTATTTATAGCAAAATATATTGTAAAACAACTTGCTGCAATCAATATTACAATCAAAGCTCCCATCAAAAAATTTTTCAATTTTCTTGGCATATTAAAATTCCTCCAATTTCTCAATATTTTAATAAGACAATATTCAATCAAAATTAAATATATATTATAAGTATAAACAAAAAATGTGAATATAATGTGAAATTTTGCAATTTATTATAATTTAATTTTCAAATTCTAACCCTTATTTTACTATTTGCATCATTGACCAAACCCTTTTCAAGCATAAAAAAAAGGTTAACCAAAGTTAACCTTTCACATATTCAAGTCGATTAGTTCGACTAATTTCCCAATGGTGCCTGTGGTCGGACTCGAACCGACACGGTATCGCTACCATTGGATTTTGAGTCCAACGCGTCTACCAATTCCACCACACAGGCATTTAACGGAACCTATTGTTCCTTATATTTTGATTCAAACAAATTAGTTTCCGTTTGTTCATCATCATTTAATTTAATTTCTGGTAATTCCTCAATTGAAGAAAGACCAAAATGATCTAAAAATTGATCAGTAACACCATATAAAATTGGACGCCCCGGTAATTCTGATCTACCTACTTCTTTAATTAAATCACAGGAAACCAATTTTCTGATAGAATGAGCACTACCCACTCCTCTTATTTCATCCACCATCGTTCTGGTTACAGGTTCATTATACGCTACTATAGCTAAAGTTTCAAGAGCTGATTGACTTAAAATATTATTTTCTTCATCTTCTAATAATTTCTTACAATAATCATGATATTGTTTTTTTGTAACTAATTTAAATTTGTTACCTAAATATTCAAGATTAATGCCACGATTATCATTGCTATAAGTCTTTCGTAAGTTTTCGATAATGTCATTAATATCGTTTTCATCTATTTCCAATATATTACTTATTTGTTGATAGGACAAACCATCTTCACCAACAATAAACAACATACCCTCTAACACTGCTTCTAAATTCATTATTTCACCTCTTTTAATCGTAAAATAATATCACCAAAGTTTTTGTCTTGATTAATATATATATCTTGCTTTTTTACCAAATCTAATATAGCTAGAAAAGTTACGACTACATATTCCTTCGTCACAATTTCGAATAAGTCTTCAAATTTAGCATTTTCTTTATTTTTTAAGATGTTTTTAATCTCCAAACTGCGTTTAGCAACCGAATACTCTTTATTCGTTATTTTAGTTACTAGTGGTTTTTCCATTTCACGACGGTCTAAAAACTTTTGAAATGCCTCTAATAAGTCATTAATACTTAGGTTTTCATCAATCTTGGAAATATTAACGTCATCGATTATAGAATAACTTGGCAACTTTGTGAAAACCTCGTTGCGCTGTTCCTCTAACTGTTTAAAATCCTTAGTTAATTCTTTATACTTTTTATACTCAAGTAAACGATTTATCAATTCTTCTTTTGGGTCTTCCAAAATTTCATCGTTATCATTAATATTGGGCAATAAAATTCGTGACTTAATTTCAATTAATTCAGCAGCCATAACTAAATATGAACTAGCGATATCTAGATTTAATTGTTCCATCTTATGAATGTAATCTAAATACTGCTTGGTAACCACTTCAATATTTAAATCACATATATCAATATCTTGTTCTTTAATCAAATGTAAAAGTAAATCTAGGGGTCCATCAAATTGTGGTAACGTTACAACATAATCCATTTTATCACCGCCAAGTAAATATATTATATCATAAAAATTCTTGATGTGATATAATATATCTAGGTGTTTATATGAAAAAATTTACAATGAAAGATGAAAATTTTGTCTGTGATAATTGCCACCATATGGTTGAGAAACTAAACTATACAGCCCGTGATCATTGTCCTAGATGTCTTTACTCTAAACATGTCGATATTAATCCTGGTGACAGACAAAACAAATGTTTAGGATTATTAGTGCCTATCGGTATAGAAAAATTTAAATCTACTTATAAAATAATATATCGTTGTACTAAATGTAGTCAAATACACAAAAACATTATGGCTAAAGACGATAATATGGATAAAATTATTCAACTATCAATACAACAATAAAGAGACTTCAAATGAAGTCTCTTTTTATATTCCTGTTAAAAGTTCACTAAGTTTTGGTAAAAACAAAATAAATAAGAATAAAAAGATAAATAAAATAATAATAGGAATTAATGAGTTATTTTTCTTTTTTTCTTTAACATCTTCCTTTTGTTCAGGTTCCACTGTTTTTAGAACTTGGGCTTGCGGATTATTATTTACATCAGTAGGAATACTATTATTAATGTCATCCACCGGTATTGTAACCTCAGCATTAGTATTATCTGTTGTATTCAAAGGTTGTTTATTATTTTCAATATCAATTGTCTCAATATCGTTCAATTCATTGTTATTATTAGTGTCCATATTTTCCTCCTATTCTTTTACCATACCAAAATTATATCACATTAATTAAAAAATTCCAATTTGTTATTTTACAATGTAAACTTTTTCACCGGCATATAGTTTAATTGCATACATATCATCTTTAGGCGCTGTGAAAATTAATTCTCCTTCACAAGGTTTAACGGTATTATTGTCAGAACTATCATCACCAGCCTGATTAGAATTATCACTTTGATTACTAATCAAGTATAACTTAGCCCAAGATGGATCGTATGCTATCCAATTATCACTACCAATCATATACCAAGTATAACTACCATTTTTAGAACTATCTAAAATATTATAAATTCCCTTATTAACATAACCTAAAATAGTTCCATTGGGGCTTTTCCGACAACGCAAATCATTCACCATTACCTCTATTTGATTTTTCTTATTGTCTCTAGAAACTGGCATACCAATAATATTCACCCAAGCATAACCACCATTGTTTTTCACTTCTGTATTAGATACATAGAAAGCTTTGACAGGATGAACACCATTATTTATTGTCCAATTACCATAACTATTTTCATACCAGCCGCTGCCAGTAAATTTGCCCTTACCTACTTCTACATGGACATGTACCCCTGTAGCATTACCAGCATTTCCTTGACGGTAATATACTTCTCCTTGTTTAATAATTTTACCAACATACAAATCACTAACATTATTATCATGCCCTGTCATTACGGTCATATAATCAACACTACCATCAGCCCAAGCGACTTTTTCGTTACTCTCTAGCCATACAAAATTTCCGCTTTTTGTATATATTTTTTTTATTGTTCCCGTAAATGGAGCATATACATCTAGTGCTGTACCGTTTTTAGTTCCATAATCGATAGCAAATGTTCCTTGATGTGAATAGCCTCCATTAACACCTTGTGTCTGATTCATATATTTCAGTGGAAAAATAGCTTTTTCCATAACTATCACCTCTATTATTAAGATATGCAAAAAAAAGGTAGATGCTCAAGCATCTACACATACATATCCCTTACTTTGTAAATAATTCCGATAGTCTGTTTTTACAACTTTATTATCATTTATTATGGAAGCAAAATCTGAATCTATCAACTTATCTAAATTTTTTGTATTAAATTCAATTATTAAACTCGAGACCAAATCAAGCCCTATTTTATTTATATCATAGGTGAAAATTAAACCAGCTTGCTCCATACTTTGTTTTTCTTTTTCTAAACTCTGAAACATTTTATCTACATCGACATCTTCCCATTTAGCACTGTAGACGTTTTTTTGATTAACGGTTGTTATAAAATCATCTTTAGTGTAAACCTCTATCGAACTATTGACATCATATAACTCTAAAGCGTAATTACTTTGACACCGTAAAGACATTTTTGCTTGATCATCCACCAACATCTCACATCCAGTAAAAAGCATTAGCAATGTAAATACAACAACTATGAACCACTGTTTTTTATTCTTCAAATTAGTTACCTTTTAATCAAACAAGCTATCAAATATCCTGCGATCTGTTTCTTCATAAATAAAATATTTCGTGTCAGAAAATTCTATTTCATAATAGTCATCAGAATCTCTATCTAAATCTTTAGCATTACTAGTATTTAAAAAACTATATTTGTATGGGTTATTGTAAATCTTCGTAATATTCTTTTGATAATTTTTTAATTCAGTTTCATTTAAATATAAATTAGCTTCTTTATAGATAATAATTTGTGGCTCTCCTTCACGAGCATCATCCTGAGTGGCTACCTTATACCTAGTTGTTGTCTTATCAGAAAAATTAAATCTAACATAATAATAATTATTATTATCTTTATCGTCAAGTTGTCTTTTTTTAACTATTACTACATCGTTGAAGGCATTTTCTTCAACTTTTTCGATTGGTTCAACATCATCCTTCATATTATAAATTAAATAGCAACCAACCACAAACAATCCAGCTATAACTAAACCTAATAACATCTTCAATTTTCTTTTCATATAACTCATCCTCACTGTTTATAAATTATAGCATGGTTAAAATCAAAAGTAAACTTTTCTGGTCGTTAGACCATCAAAAAAGATTTAACTTTTAATTAGTTAAACCTCTTCAAATTGTGAATTATATAATTTGGCATAAAAACCATTCTTTTTTAATAATTCATCATGATTACCTGTTTCTACAATATCACCATCTCGCATAACTAAAATTAAATCAGCATCTCTAATCGTTGATAGACGATGAGCAATAATAAAGCTAGTTCTTCCTTCCATCAGTTTATCCATTGCTTTTTGAATTAAAATTTCAGTTCTAGTATCGACACTACTTGTCGCTTCATCGAGAATTAAAATCTTTGGATCTGCTAAAATAGCACGAGCAATTGTCAACAATTGTTTTTGACCTTGTGATATATTACTTGTTTCCTCATTTATTTGCATATCATAGCTGTCTGGTAATGTTTGAATAAAGTGATGAACATGAGCAGCTTTAGCAGCCTCAATAACCTCATCATCGCTAGCATCTAAACGCCCATAACGTAAATTATCCATTACTGTTCCATTAAATAACCATGTATCTTGTAAGACCATACCAAAAGTACGACGTAATTCTTGGCGATTAAACTTTTTAATATTATGATTATCAATTAATATTTCACCATCGTTTATATCATAAAAACGCATCAATAATTTAACCATAGTCGTTTTCCCAGCTCCCGTTGGTCCTACAATAGCTATTTTCTGACCCTGCTGCACTTTAGCACTAAAATCATGAATAATTATGTTATCATCATTGTAACCAAATTTAACATGTTTGAATTCAACATCACCTTTAATATTTTTCACTGATAATGCATTCTTAATGCTCGCTGGTTCTTCTTTTTCATCTAAAAACTCAAAGACACGTTCAGCAGAAGCAATCATAGATTGAATCATATTAGAAACTTGAGCTAGTTGGGCAATCGGATTAGTAAATTGTCGCGTATATTGAATAAAAGATTGAATATTACCAACCGTTATTTTACCAATAATAGCTAAATAACCACCAACAATAGCCACTAATACATAACCCAGATTACCAATAAAATTCATAATAGGATGCATCAATCCTGATAAAAACTGACTCTTCCAAGCTGAATCATATAATTTTTCATTATCTTCCTCAAATTCGTTAATTTTTTTCGCTTCAGCATTAAATACTTTGATAACTGTATGACCAGATAGCATTTCTTCAACTTCGCCATTAACTTGACCTAAGTATTCTTGTTGATTTTTAAAGTAAACCTGACTCTTTTTAACAATTAACATAACAATGACCGAAGAAATAGGTAGAATTAGCACTGCGATTAACGTCATAATCCAATTAATTGATAGCATCATCACTAAAATTCCTATTACCGTTACAATTGACGTTATCAATTGTGTAGCACTCTGATTTAAACTTTGTGATAAAGTATCAACATCGTTTGTAATAACTGACAAAATTTCACCATGTGTTCTTTTATCAAAATATGACATCGGCAAACGCTTAATTTTTTCAGATATTTGTTTACGAAAATTATAAGTTAATTTCTGCGTAATACCCGACATAATAAAGCTTTGAATATATGAGAAAATTGCACTTACTATATATAATCCTAATAAGAATAAAAGGATTTTACCAATCTTAACAAAATTAATGCCTGAACCACCTGATATTTTACTAGTAATACCATTAAATAATTCAGTCGTAGCATTACCTAGAATTTTAGGACCAACAATTGAGAAAATGGTACTTCCTACGGCAAATACAAATACAATTATTAATGCCCATTTATAACGCAACATATAATTGATTAATTTTTTCAAAGTTCCCTTAAAATCTTTAGCTTTTTCTACACTCATCATCGAGCCACGGCCCATAGGTCCATGGTTTCTTTTTTTCGGAGTATTATTCATCTTCTAATTCCTCCTTACTAAGTTGTGAATAAGCAATCTCGCGATATACTTCACAATTTTTTAATAATTCTTTATGTGTACCAATACCAACCATTTCACCTTGGTCTAATACAATAATTTGATCAGCATGCATAATCGTACTTATTCTTTGCGCAACAATTAAAATAGTACTATTTTTGGTATATTTATCTAAAGAAGCTCGAAGTAATGCATCAGTTTTATAATCTAACGCTGAAAAGCTATCATCAAATATATATATATCAGGGTCAAGCGCTATCGCACGTGCAATAGCAAGACGTTGTTTCTGACCTCCCGAAACATTATTACCACCTTGTGAAATAGGGCTATCAAAACCATCCTCTTTTTCCTCAATAAAGTCTAAAGCCTGTGCTATTTTACTAACTTTTTTCATTTCATCATCACTTAAATTATCGTTACCTAAACGAATATTGGTGGCAATTGTTCCTGAAAAAAGTACACCCTTTTGTGGTACATATCCAATTTTAGCCTTTAAATCTTTTAATTTTACATCCTTGATGTTAACACCATCAACTAAAATTTTCCCACCTGTAACATCAAAAAAACGTGGAATAAGATTAATTAGCGTCGATTTGCCACTACCAGTTGACCCGATAAAAGCAGTAGTTGTCCCTGGCATTGCTTTAAAAGAAATATTTTGTAATACATCTTCCTCAGCATCAGGATAGCGAAAATAAACGTCCTTAAATTCAATAACTCCTTTTTGTTTAGGATCAAAATCTTTAGTTTCTTCTTTATCTTTAACTGAAATATCTTTATTAAAAATTTCACCAACACGTTTAACGCTAACCCAAGCTCGTGGTAACATAATACTCATCATTGATATCATCAAGAATGACATAATAATTTGCATTGTATAAGTTATGAATGCAATTAAAGTTCCGACCTGCATTGTTCCGGCATCAACTTTACTAGCACCTACCCAAACAATTAAAATACTAACCCCATTCATGACCAACATCATAATTGGCATCATACCCATCATAACTCGGTTGACAAATAAATTTAATTTAGTTAAATCTTTATTAGCCTTATCAAAGCGTTTTTCCTCGTATTCTTCAGTAGCAAAAGCTCTAATAACTGGTAACCCCGTTAAAATTTCACGTGCCACTAAATTTAATTTATCAATTAGTTTTTGAACAATTTTAAATTTTGGCATAACAATACTAAATAGAATAATAACAACACTAATTATTACTAATACTGCTAAAGCAATAATCCAACTCATGGCATTACCGCTAACTTTAGTTAAAGCACCTATTCCCATAATTGGTGCATAGATAACAATTCTTAGCATCATAACGAGTAACATTTGAATTTGTTGAATATCATTAGTACAACGCGTAATTAAAGAAGCTGTTGAAATTTCGTCATATTCTTTATTAGAAAATTTCATAACCTTATTAATTACATCACTACGAAGGTCTCGGGAAAATTTAGCTGCGATACGACTTGACATGTATGTCGTTAAAATAGCAATGGCCATAGCCAAAAAAGCTAAAGCTACCATCTTAATACCAACTTCAATAATATATGAAGTTTGAATTCTTTCAGTATTTATATCTAGTTGTTCATACTTTGTCTTAACTAAAGTAATTCCCATTTGATTAACTATACTATCTTCAATATCGGCAAATTTAGCTTTTACTGTCTCAACAATTTCCATTCTTTTTTCTTGTGGCAAACGTTTAACCACATCTAAAATAGACATTCCTTCCGGTAAATTATCTTGCATTGACTTAAAGTCATCTGGTAAATAGTCCATTAATTTATCATTATGGGAATCCATTAATGAAACCATTAAAAACGGATAAATCGTAGTATCAGCTAATTTCTCCCGTTCTTCAGTTGTTAAATCGTTAATTATATACAAATCTTCATCAGCTAATTTAGGATACTTTTTCAAATATTTTTTATATTCAACTTTTGGTAAACTATTCTTACTAATTAATGAATAACTACCTTTAACTATATTTTGATCATCCTCATTCATAAAAAGCAATAAATTATCTCGCGTAGCAGCATCCATTACTTCTAAAACATTATCTTCGATACCGCCCTGTTGAATTCCAACATTAACAATATCAGCAGTATAATCTGGTAAAGCCAAATCACACATTGCTTGGAAAAATAAAAGAACAATAACTGTCAATATTGGTATCAATGATTTGCTTAAAATTTTAAATACTCTTTTCATATAATCTCCTTTCTACACTCAAATAATTTTAAAACTAAAATATGGGAATATTGTGGGAAAACACGAATTATTATTATAATTCGTGAATTAACGATTCATATAATATATCCACAACGTGATTAGTTGGTTCTAATTGATATTTTTTCATCAAACGTTCAATCACATCGTCAGTATTATCTATATTCAAATATTTAAAAATGGATTCCTTTGAGTTATTAATATTTTCTAAATAATTATGTGTATACTCGTTATCAATAATTAACAAAGGAAGACTAGCAATCCATTTTTCAAATGCCTTTAAAATATCTTCACTACTATCAACGTAATTAAAATTATCTTTATCATAACTAATCAAATCCATAAAATCTCTATATGGAATTAAGTCCTCTTTAAGACGATAATCAAAACGATCCTCTAATTTTAAACCTCTAATTTTCAAAGCTGATAATTGAACAATTACTCCGTTTTCAGGATTTAATGCAGTTGGTATCAACTCTAAAATAATATACTTATCTTTCTTTAAATTCATATAACCACCTTATCAATTATATCACAATAAAAAAACCAATTAAGGTTTTTTTACTTTTTTCTTAACACAAATTCTTTAGTCTTTGCATCAAACAATATCTCTTGATTTCCATCTAAATAATTAGCCAATTTTATTTCATCAATAAAAGTTTGAGTATCCTCAATTAAATCGCCACTCATATTTAATTTACCACTTATAACAATATCATTATCACCAATATCTAAAACCGTTTTCACTTGATCAATATCTGGTACTGTACCATATCCATCTTGCCAACCATCCTTGTCAAATACTATGGTTTCTTGAACAGCAAACATAATCCTTCGCAAAAACGAAGGATGAGCCATTGGAAAATAACAAATATTAGGATCAATTTTATCATCTGAACTTTTAGATATTTCTGTAGAAGATACTTCAGCAAGCATATTTAATACTAACTCCATATTAGTCATATTATCTCTTAAGTTTTCTTTCTTGAGGTTTTTTAATTCTTTATACTCTTTTACAGAATAACCTTTCCTCTTGTATGTTTCAAGAGCACGATTGATAGTAAGTTCTGGATCGTATTCTTCATCTATTCTTTCCTTACCAAGCCATGCAAGTCATAACTTAATTGGTTCTGCTCTTTTTGAAGGAATAGATTCAATAAGTCTAAACATACCCCCAATATCCACGACATCTGTCATACGATTATTACCATCTTTAGCTGGTAATTTGAACTGTCTAGTAATACTAGACGTTTCAAATTGCTCTTCTTTTAATAATTTATTTTTCAACCAATTCCAATATTTTCTTGGTTCAGCACTATCAGTTAAGACTTCAATTATATCAACCACGCTAATGTAAAATTTTTCTTCATTACTATTCCAAATAATTCTACAAAATACTACATATCTCGCAAATACTTTCTCTACTATTTTTAATTCATTTTTTATTTTCAAAACATCCTTGATTTATGCATTTTTTTATTTAAATTATAAAGCCAAAATTATTACATTTTAATCTTTTTTTGTTGATTTTACTAAAAATATCCTTTTAGTAAACCCTCCCCTTTTTGATCTCTTTTGACTCGAAGTCTCTATTACCTTGTCTATATTTCTACCTTCTAACTCAGAAATAGCACTTAATACTTCAAAAATGTCTGATGCTTCCTCTATAATGTCGTCCTTTGTTTTAGCAGATATAAGTTCATTACATTCTTCTAATAATTTTTTATATAGTTCTTTTTTGTATTCATCGTCTGATAAAATTCTAATAACTGGAGTTTCTCCATCTTTTTTTATGATATCAGGAATATTATCTCTTACTAATTTATTATATATTTTTTCCATTTTAATACCTCCTATATAATAAGTCTTTTACTTTAATACTATTTAAATTATACAATACATACCAGTTAGGGTAGTATAACTAAAAATATACTACACAAACAACCTATGCAATATTTTTTTCAAAAATTAGTAAAAATACCAATTTTTTATCGTTTTTTATCATTTTTTTGACCCCTACTGAATAGTTGATTTTCCCTTTGTTTATAAGGGTTTATCGCTTATTTAATACACACACACATTCAACGTGACTAGTGTTAGGAAACATATCAACCGGTGTTAACTCTTTAATATCGTAACTTTCTCCTAAAATATTTAAGTCCCTAGCTAAAGTTACAGGATCACATGATACGTAAATAATTTTTTTTGCTTTTAAATTAATTATATTTTTAATATCATGTTTATTTAAACCAGCACGAGGTGGATCAACCACAATAATATCCGGTTTTACTTTAGCCTTATCAATTTGCTTCAAAGCATCACCACAAATAAATCTAATATTATTAATATCATTTAGTATTCTATTCTGATTTGCATCTTTGATAGCGCTCTCATTAATTTCGATTCCTATGACTTCTTTACACCTGTCACTCAAATAAATGCCTATTGTTCCTGTGCCACAATACAAATCTAACAAAACTTCTTCACCAGTTAGTGAGGCATAAGATTTAATCAAATTATATAATACTACCGTTTGTTTTGTATTAACCTGAAAAAAAGACTTTGGAGAAATAACAAATTGATACTGATTAAGATTTTCAATAATATATCCAGATCCATAAGTAGTCATACCATTTATCACAATCGTATCAGCTATATTGACAAAATAATTATTAATCTCAGTTGCTTCAACATTATTATCTGTTTGAATATCTAACAAGATCTCTGAAGCATCATTACTTCTAACCATTAGACTCTTTATATGCCTAATAAACGGACAACAATTAAGTAATTTTAAAACTATATTAGCCTTATCATTTATTATTTTACAATTATTTACATCGATAATATGGTTCGTCCCTCGCTCATAGAACCCCACCTTATTATCGAACTGAAATGTTACCTTATTTCTGTAATTATATTGTAATTTACTCCCGATTATAGGATTAATTTGAAAATCATAATGACAGAACTTATGCATGATTTCCTTAATCTTATTTTCTTTAAAGTCTAATTGTTGATCATATGTCAAGTGTAATAAGTCACAACCGCCACATTTATTAAAATAAGGGCAACAACTACTAACACGTTTTTCCGATACATCTATAATGCTTTCAACATGAGCCTCGGCAATATTTTTTTTGAGTTTATCAACTTTAACTTTTACCACTTCACCTGGTAAAGTATTAGGAGTAAATACCACCTTATCTTGATATCTACCAATACCACGGCCCTGATGGTCCAAATTATCAATTGTTATTTTTATAATATCTCCTTTTTGCATTCTATCACCACTAAATCGATTATAACACAAAACAAGATTACTCTATAGAGCAATCTTGTTTATTTTTACTTTTAAACCTTTGACGCTTAATAAAAATGGTAAAAGCAATTATAAATATAATTCCCACGAAAGATAAACGAATAAAAGGGACAATATGATAAGTATAATTGTTAAAGATTGTATTATTTTTAAAAGCAAATGTCGAAACAAGTAGTATTAAAACGGTAATAAAAGCTGGTAAAATTCGACTTTTATTCCGAGGTTTTAATAAATTAGTAACACAATAAACACCAAAACACATACTTGCAAACATACTAAAAATAAATTGAATAGTTAAAATATTTTCAATACGATCGATAAAATTAAAAATTTTAATACGTTTTAAAACGATATATTCAGGATATTGATAAATACTAGCTAAATAAATTCCCAAGTTTCCTAAAGTGAGAATAACAATAGCAAACAAAGCTAAAATACTAATTATATAGGATATCGTCATGACCCTCTTTAACTTTTTGGAATCAACTAACTGACTTTTTGGAATAATAAGTAAATTAAAAATAGAACCTAAATTTAAACTCAAAATATAAAAAGCACCATGAAAAGGACGTCCAATGCCATTCTCTAAGAATGGTAACAAATTACTTGTTTCAAAAGTGGCTGATAACCCAAAAGCTGTAACACCAAATAGTATCATTGATAAAATAGCCAAAATGAAACTCGTACGAGCTAGTGTTTCTATTCCTTTTATATTTACATATATGACTACTATAGCAAATAATATTCCCACAACATAATTAGGTGTCTCTGGTAAAAATTGCGAAACAATAAAATTAGCTAAGTTAAACATAATATTAATCCCTAGAATCAAAACCAAAATTGCAATTACTATATTTAAACCATTACCGACTTTATTGCCAAATAATTTACATATCTTTTCACTAAGCATTAAATCGGGTTCGTACCCAACAATATAAAAATAAACCAATAAATAAATAATTCCTATAACACCTGCAATCAAAACACTTAAATAGGCATCTATCCCGCTAGCCTTAACAATCGAAAAAATACCAATTCCAGAAAAAGCAGCAATAGTAATCAATATAAAAATAGCGCCAACTTGTATACTACTTATTTTTTTACTTTCCACGTTCAATCACCTTTAATAAATTACCTTTCGAAAATAAGTTAATATCCGATTCTACCTTAATATTGATATTGCTTAAAAAATCCTCTTTATATTCTTTTTTCAATTGCTTATAATATTTAGGACTCTTTTTATAAAATAAATCTTCAAAACCATATACATCAGCATTATATTCACGATTTATCTTTTCAATTGTCGACTTAATTTGTTTTTCAATTTGTTTGTTAATCTTATCATTCAACTCTGAAATGGTTTTATTCTTTGTCAAATCCATTTTACAATTCATTTCATTTATATTAGCCTGGCCAGCAACTTTGATTGTAATTTCTGGCTTATTATTACTAGCATCTACTTCCGTTTTTGAATTAACAACTTCTACTGCCATATAATTTTTATCGTCACATTTATAATTAACAATGGTATTTTCGATTTTATTTCGAATAAAGCCAAGATTAATGCTGTCTTGATTAGACAGATACCCTATCAATTTATCACCTTTAAAAATACCATAACCACTTAATATAACTTTAGTACTAGGTGAGGCACTCTGAATATTCTCTGTGCTTTCACCTTGTTTAATATCACCTATAACTTCAACACTAGGAAGAACAACATCATTTTTTTCATTGAGATAACTTGCTAGCAATTGCTCAAAAGTTATTGTTTCAGAGACCCCTAAAAATTGACTATCAGCAATTAAACTATCATTAATGTTTTTGGCATTCAAAGTTTCCAATGGTGTTAATATTTCCAAGACATCATAGGACTTTGAATTTCGACTAATAATAACATTAAATTGTTTACGTGATTCAGAATCTCTAAAAAGTAAATCTAAAATATCATATATGCCTTCTTTGGCTACATCTTCGTTAATAATTAATAAACTAATATGATTTGCGTAAAGCCTTCGGGGAGCTTCTAGGACAATGTTCCGAACAGCTTGTTGTATGGTTTTACCTTTTTCTTTATAGGTAATAAATTTAGGTTGATCGCCAGATGAATTACTATCACTTCCCTGTTTTTGAGTATTCATAACTTGAATTGATACTTCGTATTCATCACCTTTTTTATCAATACCAATGGCACTTGTAATTGCTAATTGGTTTAATTCACGATAATTATAACAACCTGTCATCATAAAAATAACACCCAAAAAAAGCAATATTTTAATTTTTTTCATTAGCACCATCCCTCTGCATAATTAAATTATCGGATAAATATTTACTACGATGATTTAGTTTTCTCAATGGGAACTTGATAATGCTATTTTTCAACCCGGCGATATCAATTGGTGAGAACGGCAGTAAGTACGGTTTCCCAAAAGTATTAACACTTGATAGCTTTGCGATAAAGAAAATAAAAGCCACTACGACTCCGATCATCCCCAGTAATGAGCCTCCAATCATAAATAAAATCCGATACCATCGTAAACTATTAATAATTTCTTGTTCTTCAAAAGGTAATGAACTTATCGCAGTAATAGCAATTACAATAATCATAATTGGTGAAACGATTCCCGCATTAACAGCAGCATCCCCTAAAATTAAAGCTCCAACAATTGATAGAGCATTCCCACTAGCGCTTGGTGTTCGTAAATCACTTTCCCGCAAAATTTCGAAACATATCATCATAATAAAAGCTTCAAAAAAAGCTGGAAAAGGAACTCCATCCCTTTGCGTAGCAAAATTAACTAATAAATCTGTCGGAATCATTTCTTGATTATATGTAACTAAAGCAATATAAACTGCCGGAGTTAATAATGCAATCCAAAATGATAAAAATTTAATCACGCGGGTAAAAGAAACATTAAGACTTTTACCATAAACGTCCTCAATAGTTCGAAAAAAGTCATTTAAAACACTCGGTATTAAAAGAGCATATGGTGAATTATCAACAATTACTACTACTTTACCCTCTAACAAAGCTTTAGAAACAACGTCCGGTCTTTCCGTCATCTTTATCGTAGGAAAAAGACTTTTATTTTCTTTTTCAATTAAATTTTTAAGCATCGATGAATCAATGATGCCTGCTATATCTATTTTTTTTAATCGATCGCTAACCTTCTGAATTAAATCCTCTTTAGCAACACCATGAATAGATAAAATACCTACTTGCGTCTGTGTATACTTTCCGATATTAACCGTTTCAATCCACAAATCATTCGTTTTAATTCTTTTTTTTATTAAACCCAAATTAACTTGATAATCCTCAACAAAACCATCATGAGCCCCACGAACTGTATTCTCTGTTTCCGGAATACTAATACCACGATTTATATTAGCTTTTGTTTCTAATACTAAACCCTGATTTTCACCATCAATCAAAATAACCGTAAAACCACGGTGTAAATAGAAACACAAATCCTGATAATTATCAATACGTTTTACCTTGAAATTACTTATGTCATTTTCAATTATATCTAACATCTTTTTACTACTAGGCATGTTATTATCAATATTAGTTAAGCTTCTAATAATAAAATCACTTATTTTATCACTCGAAGTTAAAGGTTCATTATATATAACATAAACATCGCGTTTAGCAATCTTTTTTTTGCGATAAATTATATCTGTTAAATTATTTGTTTCCTTTTTTAATCTTTTTATAATTTGTTTGACATCTCCTAACAATTTATCACCTTATTTCTATAATTATTATGGTATATTTTTCCCAAAATATAAAAAATAATCCAATTAAATTGGATTATTTATTTAAATAAGAAATAGCATACCAATACCGTTATAGCAATAATGACTAAAAAAACTAAAACTGTCAAAATGCGTCCAATTAAACTTTTTTTCTTTGGTATATCATCATCACCAAAATCATCTTTCGAAAACTTCAAATTAGATGTATAAAATGACTTATCTAATGTATCAGATAAATCCTCTGTTTTTTCTTTTTTATACTCCTCATCCATAATCGCCTGAATCGATTTGGAATCTTGCAAATTACTACTTCGCGTTTTAAAATCCTCAAACATACTAAAAGCTAACTCTTGTTGATCCATTTTATTTAACATACTTGTGTTGGTAATTGTATTAATTAACTCTTCTAAATCTTCTTCTTTATCTAAGCTTTTAAAATATTCAGCAGCATCAATATCTTTATCAATGTCAATTGACTTTAAAATATTATACTGTGTATTATTTAAACTATGATAATCTTTTTTAATATCTTTATGTTCAACACGAGCTTTTGCTAAGATATCACGAATATCGTAATTTTTTTCCTCTGATATATCACTATCTAAATCATAGCTATAATCATGCTTCTGTTCTCGACTAGGTTTTACAATCTGGCGAACTTCTTTACCCTTTTGATAATCTTCACGATTTTTTAACATTTCCTTAATTTTTGTAATGTCAATTTCGTTCGTCTTTTCAATTGAAGCAATACCTTCAATATTAGAATATTTACTATCTTCATCATAAATTTTATTATATAAAGTTACATTTTTAGAGCTTCTTTTATTAACTAAATCATCATCATTATAGTATCTATCCATTCTACTAGGCATAAATTCACCTCGCCATCATATATATAATATGATATCATATTTTGCTAATTATTTAAAGATTTTATTGCAATTTAAATAGTTTTTATCTATAATTTAAGAAGGAGGTAAAAAGATGAAAGTAAGAGTAAATCAAGAAGCTTGTATTGGATGTGGTGCTTGTCAAGCATTAGTTCCTGATATTTTTGAAATAGATGATAATGGTTTAGCTGTAGCTAAAGACATCAAAATTGATGAGGAATTAAAAGAAGAAGTAATAGATGCCTTAGAGGGGTGTCCTACTAGCGCGATTGAAGAAGTTGAAGAAGAAAAAAATTAAGAAAATCTTAATTTTTTTTGTTAATTAAACTATATAAAATTTTTATTTCTTTAGGCGTTAGTTTACGATACTCACCCGATTTTAACCCTGTTAAATCTAGAAAAGCGATTCGTTCGCGTTTTAACTTAATTACTTCTGTTCCAACCGCCTCAAACATTTTTTTTACCTGATGATTTTTACCCTCATGTATAATCAATTCAACAATAGAGGTGTTATTAAGATGGTCAACTTTTTTAACTTTAACTTTAGCCTCACCTGTCAAATGATTATCAATCATAACTCCTTTTTTCAAGGCATTCAATTGCTTTGGCATCAAGATACCATTAATTTTTGCAATATATACTTTTTCAATTTTTGAACTAGGATGCATTAAAGCATTGGCTAAAATGCCATCATTTGTGATAAGTAGAACACCAGTAGTATCATAGTCCAATCTTCCTACCGGATAAAGACGATTTTGACTTTTTATGAGATCGATAACTGTTTTCCGATGTTTATCATCAGATGTCGTTGTAACTACGCCTCTAGGTTTATATAACAAAATATATTCTTTATTTTGTTTTTCAATTACATGCCCTTCAACTTCAATCATGTCATTTTGGTTAACCATGGTTCCCATTTCACATATTGTTTGATTATTCACCTTAACTCTTCCATGCTTAATCAATTCTTCTGCCTTACGTCGTGAACAATAACCACTATTCGCAATAACTTTCTGTAAACGTTCCATTTTATCACCTATTTGCATTATACAAGTAAAGAACCAAAAAAGCAATAAATAAAAAATAGATATATCTATATCTATTCGTTATGACCATTATTCAGATTATCAAACAAACTTTTAACTAGTTTTTTACCACTTTCCACAACCTCGGGATCTAATCCTAGCGCATTAGCAACGCTATCAAGATAATTATCCACTGATTGTTTAGAACTACTTGCTTGGGCATTATCTTGATTATTTTTTTCATCATTTCGACCATGAGCGAAGAAACCATTATCTTCTAACATTTGTCTGTAATCTTCAGCTGTATTTTCTGTTGATGGCTCTTCTGGTTCAATATCAACATAGCCATCTTCTTCTAATTTTTGGACATAATCCGCCACTTTTTGTTTAGTACGACTATATAACCCTTTGCCAATTAGCGAAGCCCCTTGCACTCCTTTTTTTACTCCAGATTTAATTTCTCCAACTTTTTTAGTTGTCTCTCCTTTAGCCTTTTCTAACGTAGACTCAACAACATTTTTATATACTTCACGTTCAGTCGTAATCATACTAATACGATCATTTAATGCTACTATTTTTCGGGCTATTTCATCACGTTCAGCCATATTAGTCACAATAGAAGTTTCAAGTAATTTTATCTGTTGTTTCAATTCCTTAATTCCTAAAAGTAACTCATTTAAGGTATTTATATCATCGTTGGTAAATAAATTGTAATTATTGGAATTAATGCTACCATTAATAACATCACTAGTAATACTACTAAATTCACCATTTCTTTTTTGTTTATGTTGTTCTAAAGAAATAATTGTTTGATTGTATATGCTTTGCATATATTCCATATTATTTTTAGTTTCAGATATTTCCATATCATTGCCAAATAAACGGTTTGCCGCTTTATTATAGTTATTAATAGCTAAATTTAAATTTCTTAAATCCTGATTTTGTTCAACAAGCAATTCCCCGTATATTTTGTCAGCTTCAACTGCAGCTTTCTCTTTGGCTTGAGTTAATTGTTCTTCAAAAATCGTCTCTGTCTGTTTTAACAAATCTTTTTCACTTTTTAATGCTTGCTTAAACTGACAAATTTTAGTTTCTTGTGAATTAAACAAAATTTTCAAATCATTTAATTCTTTTTTCATGTCACCTAAATTGATTTGATTAGAAATTTTATTAACTATGGCTTTAGTATCCATAAATCCGCCTTTTAATGCCGTATATTATATCAACTTAAAATTAATGTATCAAACTATTTATCAAATTTATCTGCACCTATATTCTGTATTAGATAAATCTTTTTTTAAATCCGCAAAAGATGTGTCTTTAATAAATAATAAATTTAAGTGATTCAACACCTTATCACTATTTTTATCAACATCAAATTGCAAATTAATCATTTTATCCTTATCATCAAAATTAACATCAAGCGTGGAATTACCAGCTAACAATTTTTTATATTCATCAGTATATTTTTGATAAATTTTATTACGCTGATCATTATCACCGTGTATTGTCATTTTCAACGACAAATGATCTATTTTATCTTTTTTATAAGTAAATATATAAGAACTTTCAATAGTAACGTCACCCACATTAGTTGATAAATCACATGTCAAAGTTTGTGTTTTATTAAAAAAACACCCACTACACATAAGTATTATAAACAATAAAAAGCATTTCTTTTTCATATTTTCACCAATTAAATTATATCACCCAAAAAATAAATTAACAACAATAATACTCATGATGATGGCAAATAAGTCAGTTAATAATCCAACCCATAGTGAATGCTTTATTTTCTTAATTCCAACACTGCCAAAATAAAGAGTTAAAACATATAGTGTCGTATCAGTACTCCCTTGCATAACTGATGCCATTCTTCCTATTAAACTATCAGGGCCATGGGTTTGTAAAATATTATTTAAAATAGCTAGAGCCGAACTACCAGAAATAGGGCGCATAATAGCCATGGGAATAATATCCAATGGTACTCGAAGCAAATCTAAAGTTGGTGATAAAAAAGATAAGAAATAATTAAGGCAATTACTTTTAATAAATAAATTAATAGCTAAAATCATACCAAGCATAGGTGGAAATAACGAGACAAACATCTCAAAACTTTCTTTAGCACCATCGATAAAAACATCATATACATTGACTTTTTTAATAATTCCGTAAACAACAATAAAAAGAACAATTAATGGCAATAACAATTTAGATAACATTTTTCTTTCTCCAAACTAAACGATCCAAAAGAATGCCAAATATTAATGACACTATAGCTGTTATCACAGTAGCGCCAATTATTTCCGTTGGATTAACACTCCCATGATGCATTCTAAGTGAAATGACCGTTGTAGGAATAATAGTGACCCCAGCGGTATTAATTATCAAAAAAGTAATCATACTACGTGAAGCAACATCTTTTTTAGGATTAAGTGATTGTAGTGATTTCATCGCCTTAAGTCCAAAAGGCGTAGCCGCATTCCCAAGACCTAACATGTTAGCCGCAATATTGGATGAAATATAATCTAATGACTCATGATTACGAGGAATTTCAGGAAATAAAAACTTTAGAACAGGAGAAAATAGCTTTGACATTTTCTTTAACAGACCAGCTTCACTAGCAATATTCATAATACCTAACCATAAAGCAATCACAGGAAACATATCAACAACCATATTAAAACTATCTTTAGCACTATTCATAATTTCATGATTTAAAAAGGTCAAATTATTAGTAGCAAGACAATATATAATACCAACAATAACAAAAAAACCCCATATCTTGTTAATCATTGCCTATAATCCACCTTTTTATTTTACTGAAGAAATTCTCCTTTTTGGTAGTTTTACTACGCATATATATATCCGTTTCATATACCTTCTCTTGATCAATCATAACTTTTACAATCCCAACCTTTTGATTATTTTTATATTTGCGAACCTTATTTAATTCCATTTTCAACACAATATTGTCTTTTTCACTATCTAATAGTGGATAAGAAAAGTTTTCTTTCAAGTAAAATTCCTTATTATCATAATATTTTTCATCATAAATATCGATAATACCTGTTTTCAAAATTTGATAACTTTTATATGTTTTAAAAGCTTCTTCGTATAAATTTTGATGATCCTGCCAATCATTACCGTCATTTAAAGTAACTACTACTAAATTAAGATTATCTTTACTAGCCGTCGTAACCAATGTTCGTTTTGCTTTCTTAGTAAAGCCTGTTTTACCTCCAGTAATATATTTATAACTGCTTAATAATTTATTTTTATTAGTCCAACTATAAGCATTCTTATTTGTTTCTAGTTTGTATTTTTTCGTACCCACAATTTGGCGGTACACCTTATTTTCCATCGCATAACTAGTTAAAACAGCCATATCGTAAGCCGTTGAATAATTTCCTTTATCTTCATCCAATCCTGATGGATTATTGAAAGTAGTATTTTTCATCCCGATTTCTTTCGCTTTTTTATTCATCAAAGCAACAAATTTTTCAACATCACCACCCACATAATTAGCAATTGCTAAAGCTGCATCATTACCACTTCGTAACATTAAACCATAAACTAAATCTTGTAACTTTAATTTTTCCCCGTTTTGAATATATATTCCTGAACCATATGCTTCTTTAATTTCATCACCAATTGTAACTGTCTCATTCATTTTACCCGACTCCACTGCCAAGACTGCTGTCATTATTTTAGATATTGATGCAACACTTCTAACATTATGAATATTTTTAGCATACATAATTCTTTTAGAGTCCATATCCATTAAAATAGCACTAGTAGCACTACTATCAAAAGCACTTACTAAAGGTGTATAAAATAATAGAAAGATTAAAATAAGCGACCATAATTTTTTCACACTATCACCTAAAGTAATATATGAAAAAAAGGACAAGATTATGTCCTCTTTGTTTTAATTCAAATTAAAACTAATTTCTATTGACTAGCATTAAAGATAATTATAACTATCACCATTATAATAGTTATTTATAGCAAACTATAATTAATATTTCAAAAAAAGACATGTATTAACTTTCATACATGCCATTAATTTTAGAACGATCAGCATCGCTTAGTTCATCTAGTGTCCATTCACCATCTTTTTTAGTTAATGATAATTCTAATGTATATTTTACTCGTTCATCAGCATCTTTTAATTGTTCTAAACGATATTTAGTAAATAAGCCTTCATCATATTCGTTTTCTTCATTGTAAAACTCTTCACGATGTTCTTCTAAATATTGATCAGCATTAGCCATAACTTTAGAATAATCATTAACTTCGATTTCAACAGTAACTGTTGCATTATCGCCATCAACGACTTCGTCTTTAATTTCATATGTTAGATCTTGATAATGTTTTTTCATAATTTCACGATATTCATTTTTTTGATCATCATTAAATAAATCTTCATTGTTAACAACTTTATCTAAATCAGCTAAAACGTCAGTATCTAATGATTGATATTTAGCTAACATGGCTTCAACCTTTTTTGTTGGTGTATTATCCATATTGGCATTGCATGAACAACCCGTCATTACTACTAAGGCACCAAGTAAACATAAAAATTTCTTCATAACATTCCTCCTTATTTATATTTTGTATTAAATATGACAGTTTTATACTATTTATAGTTAGAAATTAATTTAAAAAAGTTATTTAACTTGGCTAAAACTTCTTCATTTTGAATATTATTTCTAATTCTATCTAATATCTTATTACGGTTACTTTCTTCTTCATTAAAACATTCATAATATAAATATTTCAATATACTATCATTCTCATTATTAATATTTTCAATTTTTTTTAAAATTTTATGACGCATTTTGACTGTATCACGTGTCAAAAACATTGGTTTTTTTAAATCATCTATCACTCTATAATCGATATTGGTATTTTTAATGTGTAAAGAAATTTCTAAAATATCTAAAGCCTCATCAATTAACAAATCTGATTTTAAAGTACTATGTCCCTCGCTATCAAAGCTGACAGCCACAACGTCATTACCATCGGTAAACAAACAACAATATTTCAAATTATCATTTAAATTAGCAAAAACATCAGTTTTATTTTTTATCATATCAATAAATTTATGGTTGATCGAAAAATTTTTGGAAACAAGGTTTAAAAAATCTTGCGATTCAATTTTAAAAATAGGTATTTTTCTAATATGATAAACAACATCATTTTGATTCCACTCAAAAAAATCATAATACTGCTGATTAAGGTTTATAACTATATCATATATGTAATTCATATTTTTTTCCTCCGGGATAATATATTGTTATACAAATAATAACAAGCCCAATTAAGGCATACAAACATTCAATTCTTCTAATAATAAAATTGACATATTGGCTAAAATTATACCCTATTGTTAATAAATTTAAATATCCCGTAATATAAACACAACCAATCACTGTAAGACCGAAGCCTAGTAAGAAAAAAAACACTCGCACCATATTATCACCTATTAAATTTTATTTGTTTTATCTTTTTTTATTTATTTAATTTTTTAAATAGTATATAATTAAATAGGTGATAATATGATAATAAATTTAATTAAGTATATTTTTTTAGGAATGTTACAAGGATTTACTGAACCAATCCCAGTTTCCTCAAGTGGACATTTAGTGGTATTTAGAGAACTAATCAATGGAAATGCTTTTAATGATTTAAATTTTGAAATAATCGTTAATTTTGGTAGTCTAATTGCAATTATTCTGTTTTTTTGGAAAGACATCAAAGTTTTAATAAATGACTTTTTTATGTATATTAAAACTAAAAATAAAAAATACTATAGTAATTTTAAATATTGCTGGCTAATTGTTGTAGCTACAATTCCGGCTGGATTAGTAGGTCTCTTATTTAAGGATCAAATCGAAGGTTTACTAATTTCAGTTAAAGTTATCGGAGCAGCTTTACTAATTACTGCTGGATTCTTATACTTAATACGCAATATTAAAGGCAAAAAAAATGATAAAGATATTACATTTAAAGATGCTATTATCATTGGTTTATTCCAAGTGGTAGCACTTTTCCCGGGAATTAGTCGTAGTGGTTCAACTTTAGTGGGTGGAATGTTTCGTGACTTAAAACGCGATGCAGCTTTTAAATTTTCTTTTATGCTATATATTCCAATATCGCTAGCCACAATGGTTCTAGGTGTTGGTGATTTAATTTCCATGAATTTATCTGGAGAATATTGGTTATACTATTTATGTGGGATGATTGCTTCTGCTATCGTAACTTTCTTTGCCACTAAATGGTTCCATAATATAATGAAATCTGGCAAATTAATTTATTTTGTATATTATTGTTTAATAGCGGGGGCACTTATCTTAATATTCATGTAAATAGTAGGTGAAATAATGCTTTTTCTATTAATTAAAATCTTTTTTGTTAGAATTATCGATGTTTCTTTAGGTACTTTCCGAACAATATTGACTGTTAAAGGGAAAACTCTATATGCCAGTTTAATTGGATTTGTCGAAGTATTAGTATGGTTTCTAATTGTTCAAGAGGCTTTAAATACTAGTGAAAGTGGTCTATTAGTTGGTATCGCTTATGCGGGTGGATTCGCTACCGGTACATATATCGGAGGATATTTATCTGATCGATACATTAGCGGAAACTTAACAGTTCAGGCTATTTTAAGTAATAATAATAAAAGTATAATTGACACAATTCGTCAAGAAGGTTTTGCCGTGTCAGTTACTGAAGTATATGGTCAAGATCATAAAAAAGAAAAATATATGTTATTTATGGAAATAAACAAAAAAAATTATGACCATTTAAATACTTTAATTAAAAAATTAGATCCTAAAGCATTTGTCGTTGTTAATGAAACTAAAATTGTTCAAAATGGATTTATAAAATAAACTAGTGAATAATTTATTCATTAGTTTTTATATATTAAAATATATAGAATCTTAAAAATTAAACTCTAACTTTAATAGTTAGAGTTTTTCGCAATATAACTAGTGTTTATCTTTTCAATTTTTTTACTGGTGGATTATAAATATATGATTCTTTACTTTGACGATTTAAACTTTCAATAAGTCTAATGGAACAATTTCCCATCGTTGGTTCACTATTAAACCATTCTGGTGAATAATGAAACCAATTCATAACTATCGTTTTAATAGTTGTTCCATGTGAAACTACAAATAATGGATCATAAGAATCTCTAAAGATTGTTTCTAAAAACTGTTTGCTCCTAAGAGCAACATCATAAGGACTTTCCCCTTGTGGCAGTTTGGCATAAAATTTTCCATCATTTTGATAATAATTATCATAAAATTTAAATTCTTCAGGATACAACTCTTTAATTAACGAAATTTCTTTATCACTAAATAAGCCATATCTTTGTTCAATTAAAGTTATATCTTCTCTGACATTTTTTATATTTAAATGTTTATTTATTATTTGCGCTGTTTCTCGTGTTCGCTTATATGGACTAACCCATAAAACTGCATTATCCATATTAATATCATTAGAATTTATATACCTAATTAAAAAATTTCCAGCATCTTCGGCTTGTTGCTTTCCCTTTTCGGACAAATATACTTTATGATCTCCTAAACCTAGGCTATAATTTTCTTTTGTATTTTGGATCGATTCGCCATGTCTAATTAAAAATATTTTCATATAAACCTCTTTCGCGTATTAGTATAATTATTATATATTATATCAACAATTTTTTAGTTTTAGTCCAATTTGTATTCCAGCTTAAATAGGGTCTTTAAATATTGGAACACGATTTTTATTATTCTATAATAAGTTATTTTACTAAATGCACTTCGCATTAACTCAATATATGAATTAAAATAAGTTCTCTAGTTACTATCAGATGTATTCTTTTCAATATTTGTTGATTGTTATTATACCATATTTTTTTATATTTTAAAACTCTAACCTTAATAGTTAGAGTTTTATTTTTATCTGGTGCCGCAAGTAGGAATCGGACCTACATTAAAGCCTTACCATGGCCTCGTAATACCACTATACTATTGCGGCTTATAGCAATCATGCTATATCAGTATATCATATTATATTAAATTTTGACAACTGCTATTATTAAAAAAATTCGATTTATAAATCAATAAAAATTCTTCTCTAAGTTTCAAAAATACCCTTTAGCATATCAGATACTGCCACATAAACTGCAGATATTCGATACCAGGTTGCAAAATTAACAATTCCAGTTACTGGTAAGTTAAAAATACTTTGAAATTTCTTAACCGCCTCTGTTGTCTCTTTATCAAAAATACCATTAGTATTACTTATTAACGGCATAGCTGGGTAACTACCTCTGATTTTATTTAATGCATTCTGCATTAACTGAACATATTCCCCACATGCCCCTTCTTCTAAATTAAAGCCTGGAAAAGAAGTCGGTAAATTAGGTACTATCTCAGCAATTGCAAGTTCAATTGTATTTCCATAATAATGTCTCACAATTTGTAAAGCTGTATACCCCTGTTCTCCTAAGGTTTTTGATCCCCACTGGCTAAGCCAACCATCTCTAACTACATTAATGCCATCACTATATTGAGCAAAAAAAGGAAACGAACGATTCGGAAATTTTAAATATTCCATAAATATCTCATCTACAACATCTGAAATGGTATCAAAGATAGTTCTATTATAAGTATATTTTTGATCATACGCTGTTGAAGACGTAATTGTAAAATTATATCCTTTTGAAAAATACCATTCGGTATATACCCGATTTAAAGTAAATGAGACAATAGCATGGACATTTGCCTTTAATGTTTCACGCGGCCAAGTTGGATAAATTTCTGAGCAAGCTACATTTTTTATGTAGTCAGAGAATGACACGTAGTAATTTGGTGCATATGTGTCTGTTGGTATACCATCATGAACAATAATATATTCTGGCACCACAACCCTTGGTAAAACTTTTTCTCCACCACTAAAAGCATTTACATTCTCTACTATTTTGGGAGCACCACTCTCCCAAATCGTTGGTGGAGTAATGATTGTCGGTGTTCTTTCACCAGTAGTTGAAAAAAAAGCATCTTGGAAAGAAATGGTATTTGCATATACTTGAACCCCTATAATTGTTGTTAGTCCTAATCCATCTTTATAAACACTAACATTATAAGTACTAAATGGTTTAACTGCGTTTTGTGGTTCTAAAGTATATTCAATATTAGGTGTTTCTAACTCTATAATATCAGTGCGTCCTGATGCATCAGTAATCAAATTAATACTGTTATTGCCATCACTAACATTGACCAATGCCCCCTCTACAGGTTGCGCGATATTATCGACAAAAACACTAACCACAAGTTTTCCCATCGACATAATTTTCAAATCCTTTCTATATTCATAATTAATATATGCATGACAAAAATAAAAAGAAACATTTATAAATTAAATAATATAATAACAATAAAGGAGGTAGCTCACCATGTTTAATGAATTGGAACAACAAACCACATTACCAATAATTAGTGAAGGTGATACTGGTGAAGATGTTATAATATTACAAAGTGAATTAAAAGACTTAAAATATTATTTCAATAGCATTACTGGTAGTTTTGACGATTACACCAAACAGGTCCTTACAAAATTTCAATCTGCTTACAATTTACCTGGGAACGGTACAATGAATAATGAGACATGGATTCTATTAAATAATTTAAATAATAATTACGAACCTTTAGCCATATTGGCATCCCAACCAGTTTTGAGATTAGGTAGTACTGGACCGTATGTTAACGAACTACAAACAATTCTAACAACACTTTTATATTACAGTGGAGCAATCGATGGTAATTTTGGACCAAACACAGAAAATGCGGTAAAAAGATTCCAAACTAATAATCGCCTAACGCCAGACGGAGTTGTGGGTCGTGATACTTGGAGTGCTCTAGAATCCCTTTATTCGCCTCTTACTATATGTGATGAAGATAATGATCAAAATTATATAACATATACAATTGTAGCCGGAGATACCTTATGGGGATTGGCACAAAAATTTAACACTACTGTTGACGCTATCAAAACGTTAAATAATTTAACCAGTGATATTATTTTTGTTGGTCAACAACTATTAATTCCAATATCTAACGGTTCTACTAATCCCCCTAATAATTTTATATACACTGTTGTTAATGGTGATACATTATGGCGAATTGCACAAAGATTTAATACTACTGTTGACGCTATCAAAAAATTAAATAATTTAACTAATGATAATCTAAGTATCGGACAACAATTACTTATTCCAACCAATAATCAAACTACAATCACATATACAGTTGTAGCTGGAGACAGCTTATGGCTTCTGGCACAAAGATTTAATACTAATATTGATGCCATCAAAAAATTAAATAATTTAACTACTAATAATTTAAGCATTGGACAACAATTACTTATTCCAATTAATTCTTAAAAATTTAAAAATAATGGCCTTTATTATGCCATTATTTTTTTATATGGAAACTATAAGTGACAATCCAAATTAAAATAGTTATCTTTAAAAAATAAATCATTTTAATAAAATTATTATTAAAGTAATATTATCCACCCAAATATATATTTAGTGTCGTTATTACCATAATATATCGTTGATTAGATTATACATCTAGACCTAATTTTAGCAACAAAAAAGTATGGTATTTAAACCATACTTATCAATTATCTTGATTTTTGTTTTGTCGCTTTAAAACCTTTGATTGTCCCTTGATGTCACTATCAACAGCTTGATGTTGGTTAAAACCAAAAACAAATTCTCTTTTAATATTTTCTCTTAATATTTGTAAATCATTTAACGTATAATTGTCAATAGTATTTATATCAAAAACAGGTTTTTCTATAGGAGTTTGTTGTATTTTCTGTACTGTTTTATTATTTACCATAGAAAATATATTTTCATTTTTTCTAACATTATCATTTAGCATTTGTTCATTATCTAAAAAATATTCCAATATCTAAGATTATACAGTTCCTTCACGATTTATCATAAAGTTTTTTGTTATAAAAATCTTACAAATAGTTTTATTTACAAATTTTTTTAATCATATAATGGCGTCCCCGATTGGAATCGAACCAACGACCTATCGCTTAGGAGGCGATTGCTCTATCCTACTGAGCTACGGGGACCTAAAATTATTGTAACATAAAAGACTACAATTTTGTAGTCTTTATCTAACTATATTTAATAAAAATAACAATGCAATATTAGTAGCGTAATTGAACTTATAACCGAATTTTTTTGAAAATTCTAACATGCCAACCACTTTGTCAACAGAGTTTACAATCCAACTTTCGGCATATTTTGGCATCGAAATGTAAAATGGAAACATATGTGATTTAATTATATCTTCTTCTCTATCATTAATATTAAATATTTCACTAGTATGTTCAACCGCTTTTTTAGGATGTGTAAAAGTAGAAGTAAAGCGTTCGATAACATTTCTATCATCTTTACTTAGAAAAAAGTCATGTAATAATCCGGCACGAGCTGTATCTTGATAATCTAAATGCAAAGTTCTAGCAATTTTATAAGAATAATATGAAACTCTAAGTGAATGAAGATATCTTGTTGTTCCATGATGTTCAATATCCTTAATTTTATCAAATTCTTTATTGTTTAATATATGATTTACAATATTGATATATTCTTTATCATTGTTAACATCTATATTTATCATTTTTTTGCACCTCAATACTAATATAGTATATTTCGAAAACTTGAAAGTTATAATTTAACTAGTACAAGTTTATAAATTTTGTCAATGACTGTAACATTATAGCATATTTTTTTTTCGTTGGCAAATTAAGATATATTAGTAACTTGATTAATAGGTTGAATTTGAATATATGTATTTCCATCATTAACTTCAATAGTACTTCCATCACTATATTTATAAATAGTTTGCGCTTGGCGAGATGACTTTGACCAATTTATTGGCACTGCCGAACCATTCGTTATAAAATAACCATCACCACTGCCAACATTATTTATGTCTTGACGACCATAATTATCCATTGAGTAATTAGAAACTTTTTGAATAATAATATTTTTAGCAGTATACTGCTTTTTTGTTATAGCATCAATATGTTCTTTTCCATTAATAAACCTTTTATAAACTTGATTGGTAGTATCATACTGATAACTTGTCTCTTGATAATTAGAATAAGGAATAACCACTTTATTAGCTAACATTGAGTCTTCCTTATTAGAAATATCTATAGGTTTTACACTATAATTTAATAATAATTTTTGACTACTAGTATTACGATAACCCCTTTTATCTATTACACCTTGAATTTTCTCCATACTCGTGAAAGCTTTATGTTCATAAGCAACATTTAAAGAATTATCACGCCAAAAGGCACTATCATATAAACCATTGATATTATTTATAGAATAACTGCTAATATCTGCTTGGGCCTTTGGACTCCAACCATAATGAACATATATAGCGTCATTTTCCATTGCATAATCTAAAAAGTAGTGTCTAGAGCTTCTAACCGAGCCAATCTTTTCAGTATTTTTGTCTTTAAAAATAGCCATCATTCTTGTATAGCCACCTTCAACAATAATTTCATAAACTAAATAAGCATCTTGCAAACCAGCGTGATTTAAAACCGCTTGTGGGTGATTATTAATCATCACAGCAATTGAACGCTTATTGGAATCTTCATTGATAATTTTTAATTTAGGATTAGTTTTTATATCTAAATCTATTTTCAAATTATCCTGCAAAACATTTTTATTTTTAATATAAATTAAACCAATAACAATTAATGCACTTGTTAAAAATATAACAATTGGAAATGCTCTCTTCTTTTTTCGATGCCTTTTAGCCATAATCCCTCCACAGTTTGTACACTACTATTTTATATATTCATTATATCACAAAATTATAACTGCAAAGAAAAAACTACCTAATGGTAGTTAGTTGGCACTTGGTGACCCGTATGGGATTTGGACCCATGAATACCGCCTTGAGAGGGCGGCGTGTTAAACCCCTTCACCAACGGGCCATATTGGCTGCCTCAGTTAGATTCGAACTAACGATCACGGAGTCAGAGTCCGTTGCCTTACCGCTTGGCCATGAGGCAATACATTCATATTATATCATAATCATAAATGATTTCAACAATTTTATTGACAAAATTAAACAATGTTTTATAATAATTAGAAAGAGAAGTAATACTATGGTCCATATTACGATTGATAATTTTTATGAATACTCTTTGAATGAGATTGCTGATATGACTGATTCTAAACTAAAAGAAACCATTTTGCAATTATATTATAATGAAATTAAAAAAATTGAAAAAGATGCAATCGGAAGTATGTTTATCAATCCATATGATAGTTTAGAACAAATTGCATATAACATTGATTTATATTTAGATAGCCTTACTAGCAATTATTTATTTCCAAATGATAGAATTAAGTTCTATCCATCGATTAAAGAATATAAGGCAAAAAAAACTATCTTATGTGATTTCAGTGGTTCTTTAATCTTTACTAATAATTATTATTGTATATATCGTCCTCTTTTACAAAATCTCGATAATGGTAAAAGATATGTATTAAAAAGAAGTATTAAAGTTGAAACAAGTTACAATGAATATTTGCCTAGAACCTTTCATGAGTTCGAAAACTTCATTTATACTTTAGAAAATGCTTATACATCACCAGCAAACAATGATATATTAGATTACTACTCTATTGCCGCTAATATTAAAGATTGGTCATTATTAGAACTACAAAACAATCGCACAAAATTTCACGTTAAAAAGGTACATCGTTAATATAAACTTCCGTTATCAATTAATATTTTGATATTGCTATCAGGTTAGACATATGATATATTAAAGATAATAAGGAGGAAGAAAAATGAAAAAAGGAATTTTATTAAGTTTAGTCTTAACTGCATTATTGGTAATCACGGGATGTAACAATTCTGGTGAAGAAAAAACACTGAATTGTACAAGAAATGCAACTATAACTGATGGGGTTAAAATGGAATTAAATTATAAGGCTACTTATAAAGGCGACTATGTACAACTAGTCGAAACAACTGAAAAAATTATATCTGACAATGCAGCATATTTAGAAAATTATAAAAGCTCTGTTGAAGGCCTTTATGCCCCCTATAAGAAAATTGAACATTACAACTACAATGTAGAAATTAAAGACAATACTTTAATTAGCACAACAAAAATAGATTATTCTAAAATTGATACTGATAAGCTAATTGAAATTGATTCAGCGAATAGTTCTTTAATTAAAGACGGAAAAATTAAAATTGACGATATTAAATCATTATACGAAAGTATCGGAGCTACTTGTAAATAATTAATAAAAGGACCTAAAAAGGTCTTTTTTTATTGTCTATACTTTATTGTAACAAAAAATTTTTTCAAACATTACATTTCATCTTTAAAATAATATAATTTTTTAACTAACGGTGAATAATCGACATTTGATAAATCCTTATCTTGCCTACAAGCTATTTCTTTACATAATAACATACTAATATAAGTTAGATAGTAATCATTAATAATTTCATCATTAAATTTTTTATTTAAGCTTATTATGTTATCATAATAATTATTTAATTCTTTACGATATAATATATCTAACTGATTATTACAATCGAAAAATATTAAATTAGTGTTATTTTTATAACCTAATGTTGTTCTACCGTGACAGAAATCATATTTATCATGAACAATGGGAATTCCAATTCCTGATTCAACTAATGTTGACTCAATAAATTCAGTAGCTGTACTAGTTTCATAACCACTTAATATTTCATAAATGTTTCCATCATTTATTTTAAAATTCACCTTACTATGTAAAATAGTTTTTATCAAATCAATATCTTCACAATAATAATAGAGTAGCAAAGTAATCGGAATCAAAGTAGCGGCTAGTGAAACAAAACTATCTTCCGAATTTAATACTTTATAATTAATATTGATCACATTATCTCTTTCTGTTTTAGAAAACAAATACTTGTTTAAATCATTATTGAAAGCTGTATCCACCCCAAAATTATTACCACTATAACTACATACAACTACATTCTGATAACCACTCTTATTCATATATATTAAATCTCTAGGGGTCATATTTTCACATATTATATTATTTTTAGTGCTCAATACTTTTGCCATAAATTGACTAACAACATGAGAACCACCAACACCACTTACTATCGTTGGTGTAGTTATAGATTTAAAAGTCATCTTGATTTGTTCTAAATTCGTCTTTTCCATTGTTTCTAAAACCCTGTCATATAAAAGATCAAAATTATTAAACATATTTTCTTTCATAATAAAAATCCTCCTTAAGTAAATAATAGCACCTAAGTAGGAAGTATATTGTCAACTCAAAATTTTTCTTCTAACAATTCTAAATTTCTAATTCTTTTTAATTCAAAATGTCTTATATCTTTTCGCAATTCACAAAAGGCAGCACAATACCAACCATCTTGAAATAAAAACATTTCTACCGGATCAATGACCCTCTCATTTTCACCTTTATTAAATGAATAATATAATATTTTTACTTTTTTTCTTTCTTTGATTGCACGAGTTAACAAATTATATTTAATTAATGTATCCTCTTTTAAATTTAGCTCTTTTTGTTCTAATTGACTACCTATGTATATGCCTCTAATTTTATCTTTTAAAAGTTCAAGCTTTTCACGCTCTTTTTTATTATCAACCATAGCAATATACTGATCTAGGATTTCATAATCAGTTTTTTTAAATTTTCTTTTTGGCACGCGAAGCGATTGATTTAATACATAACCGCCATATGGTCCCATTATAGAATCAATATATATACCTGCCTTTTCTAATTCTTCTTTATAAACTCTTATCATTCTTGGAGAAACTTCTAACATTGTAGACAATTCTTTAATACTGTACTTTTTACCAGTGGATAGTAAATTTAACATGGTAATGACATTAGATATCTTGGACATTAAAAGACCTCCTATAAAAAATTTAAACAAAATAAAACTCGGACATAAGGCCCGAGTTTAATAACAATATGGTGGAGAATGTGGGACTCGAACCCGCGACCCTCTGCGTGCAAGGCAGATGCTCTAGCCAACTGAGCTAATTCCCCATCTGTTAAGACTTTTATAGTATATCATTAGAAATTTATGGTTGTCAAGTATATTTTTTATTTAAATGTCAACTAACTTCATTTTAAGTATCTTTAGCTTGTTATTATCAATCTTTTACTGTAAAATATAATAATAGACCATATATAGATAAGGGGTTGAAATAATGGAAAAAACTTATATTTTTGGGCACCGTAAACCAGATACTGATAGCATATGTGCCGCTATTACATTATCCTATTTAAAAAACTGTTTAGGCCAACATACAATACCGGTTGCTTTAAGTTCATTAAATGATGAAACTAAGTTTGTTTTAAAATTTTTTGGCATTCAAGATCCACCATATTTAAATGATGTTAAGTTACAACTTCGTGACATCAATTATCATAAAAATTTTATGATTGATTACCACGCATCAATATATGATGCCTTCAAAAAAATGAATGATAATAATATTAGTGCCATTCCAATCACTAATAAACAAAAACTTATAGGAATAGTCAGTCTTAAAGACATGACTAGAGATTTTATCGAGGGTAGCTACGAGAATATCGATACTTCTTATAATAATATTGTGCGTGTCTTAAACGGACGAGAAATCTTAAAATTTGATGATGAAATAAAAGGTAATTTAATAGTTGCTTCTTATAAAAGTACCACTATTATTGAAAGTGTTTTAATGTGCAATAACGATATATTAATTGTTGGCGATCGTCATAGTGTTATTGAATACGCTATTAATAGTAAGGTAAAATTAATTATTCTTGTTGGTAAAGCTAACCTTAAAGAAGAACATTACCAAATGGCAGCAAAAAATAAGATTAATGTTATTAAAGTTGAATCCACGAGTTTAAAGACCGTCAAGCGAATAAATTTATGTAATTATATCTCCACTTTAATATCTAATAATCACCCTGTCTCTTTTTTAGAAACTGATTATATTAATGACTTTTTAGAAAAAGCTAGTAAAATAAGACATACGAACTATCCAATCGTAAATGCCAAAAATAACTGCCTAGGATTACTTAAAATTGCCGACGTTAATGACAATAACCCTAAAAAAGTTATTCTCGTCGATCACAATGAATCAATGCAGAGTGCAGAAGGTATAGATGAAGCTGATATTTTAGAAATTATTGACCATCATAAAATTGGTACACTAAATACTAAAAAACCAATTAATTTTCGTAATATGGCTGTCGGTAGCACTTGTACTATCATATACCAATTATATGAAGAAAATAACATTAAAATTCCTAAAAACATAGCTGGATTATTGTTGGCTGGTATTCTATCAGACACTTTAATGTTTAAATCTCCAACAACTACACCAATTGATAATAAAAGCGCAATGAAATTAGCTAAAATTGCTGATTTGGATTATGAAGATTTCGCTATGAAAATGTTCAAAGCTGCCTCTAATTTTAAAAATATTGTAGATAAAGAGGATGTTTTATATCGTGATTTTAAAAACTTCACAATTGATAATAATAAAGTGGGTATTGGGCAAATCTTTACACTAAATATTGAAGATATTATGGATGAAAAAGAAGAGTACATTAAATTATTGGAGCGAGAAGCCGAAAACAATAACTATGACATTATTTTGTTTATAGTAACTGATATTGTTAAAAATGGTTCTTATATTTTCTATAATCAAAAAGCAGTCAATACTTTAGAAAATAGTTTCAGAATTGAAAAACTTCATCAAGGTTACTATTTGCAAGATTGTCTTTCAAGAAAAAAACAAATTATTCCTAACATTATGGATGCTTTAGATAAGAATATCTAAAAAAGATGCCTAAGGCATCTTTTTTAAATGTTTTCTTCTCTAATTGCTTCTAAAATATTTTCTTTTTTTATTTTCTTACTAGCATAAGCCATTGTTATACCAATAATAACAAATACGCCGATTACAGCAATAAGAACACTCTTATATGGTATCATTACCTTTTCAAATTCCATAAAATTACCCATTGCCATATGTAATAATATAACCACTCCAAAAGAAACTGGTAAAGCATATAATAATGATTTTAATCCTACAAATATACTTTCAAAATATAAAATTCGATTAAATCCCCTAGGCGTTAACCCTATACTTCGTAACATAGCAAATTCTTTACGTCTAAGAGCAATACTTGTATTAATAGTATTGAATACGCTTGTCACACCAATTAAAGTCACCAAACTAATAAAACCATATACTAAAATTTTAACAACTAAAATCAAATTATTTTGCAACCTCATAGACTCTGTAACATTTGTATATGCATAATCCTGAATTTTTCCCTCATCAATATAATTATTAATCTGATCATCTAACTTGTCATATTTACTACTTTTAATATACAAAGTTGTATTATAAATACTATCATTCAATTTAAAGCTTTTAGCCATTGTATTAGACATGATAATTACCATATCATCAGTCATTGAATAGGCTTCTAGAGGAAAGCCCACAACATCACTAACATAATAATCAGTTATCTTAGAGTAACAATCATATTCGGGTTTAACGTTATACTTATCATTAGTATAATCGTATGATTCATCCATTTCTGTCATATTTGATACTGAACATATAGGAATTTCAAACTTTACATTGTCAGCAAAGCGTTTAACATCGTAAGCCTTACGTGAAGAATCAGAATATTTAATAGTTTTGTACCTATTAAATATGACTGGTTTTGATTTTTTTGCTCCTATTTCCTTTAAGTAATTAGCAAAACTTTTATCATCTAATACTGCTATTGTTATATTTAATAATGTATCATCATTATTTTGTAATTTTTTATAATTATCCGTATAGTAATTTTTATAGTTTAAAGTTGTATACGGCACAGCATGTGATATAATAGCTGACTTTTCAACCTGTTCATGTTTACGAATTGTTTCAGTTATGTCATCATCTTGGATATCACTAATTGATAAATCATAATCAATAGTTCCTAAATAGTTATCTGCACCTTCAAAGGCATAAAATAAAAATGACGAAAAAGATACAAACAGAACAATACTAATAAATAATGAAGCAATTGTAATACGATATTTCTTTTTATTACGTTTTATATTTTTTAAAGCAATTTCACCTTCAACACCAAATAATTTTCGAATAAACCTAGGTGTCTTTAATTTTTTATTTTTAATTTTTATATCATCATTTAATCTAATTGCCTCGATTGGCGTTATCTTACTAGCGCGATGGGCTGGAATAAAAGCAGAGGCAATGATTACTACAATCATAAAAAGGATAGGTATAATAATAAATAATGGATAAACACTTAAACGCAATGCTACTGGAAAAACAGAAGCAGGTAAAAGTTTATTAATGATTAAAAGTACAGTACCTATTCCCACTATACCACTAATAATACCAATTGGTATTCCAATTATTCCAACGATAAATGCTTCATAAAAGACGGTATGCTGTAATTGCTTTTTAGTAGCACCAATACTTGAAAATAAACCAAACTGTTTTTTACGTTCCATAACTGAAATAGCAAATGAATTATATATAACGATAATGCAACCAATTGAAATTAAAGTCAATATAATTGCTAAAACAGCTCCCATACCTCGCATCATATTATCATAGCGACTCACACCATAAAAGGTAAGTAATGCATCATTATATTGGATGTCACGACAAGTTTTATTACCATCTTCCATAGTAACTTCCAAACCTAAATTTTTAGCTATTTTAAAACTTAAATCATACGTTTTAGATACATTTTTGTATTTCACATGAACATTAAGGTTATCTGAACTAAAATTATTATTCAAAGTAAATACACTATAACCAGGATCAGAATAACTTTCATATACATCTCTCTCAACAACACCAACAATTTTATATTTTTGTTCTTGAGTGTCAACTAATTCTTCCCCTTCAGTATAATAAAGTTCTAACTTTCCATCCGCTAAATAACGCGTTCCAACGTTTAAATTTAATTCATCACCAATTTGATATTTTAAACCATTATCACTAATAAGATGTTTAGAAATAACAATCTCTTGCTTATTTTTTGGTAACCTTCCTTTAACTAATGTTAATTCATTAAAATAATCATCGTTAACTTCCATAACTTTAATATAAGGTTTAAAATTATTTTCCAATTCATCTATTTTAGAATAACCTAATTTATGACTGATAAAATATGACTCAATTTGCGTGTTTTTTTCTAAAATTTTCAATTTATCAGCATTAACAGATGTAAAAGCAGCATGATAATCCCCCGAATAAAGTTTAGTAGATTCAAGTGAATTGTCTCTCAATGTAGAAAAAAGTAAGCCAATTCCTACCATTAAGGCTGTAGACAAAATTACCCCAACAATAGTAACAATTGTCCTTTTTTTATTCATTTTTAAATGTTTGACCGTAAGCTTATTTAAAATATTCATCTTATTTTACCTTTTTATTACTTACTATTTTTCCATCATCAATGGTAATAATACGGTCAGCATTTAATGCTAAATTATAATCGTGCGTTATCATTATAATTGTCTGTTTATATTTTTTATTTGATAATTTTAATAATTCAATAATATCTTTACTTGCTTTACTATCTAGATTTCCCGTTGGTTCATCAGCTAACAAAATAGCTGGTCGATTCATTAAAGCACGACCAATAGATACTCTTTGTTGCTGTCCACCTGATAATTCATTAGGTAAATGTTTAATTCGATCACGAAGATCAAGTGTATCAATTAACTCATTTAAATATTTTTTATCAACCTTTTTACTATCCAATAAAATTGGTAAAGTTATATTCTCCTCTACATTCAATATAGGTATTAAATTATAAAATTGATAAATTAAACCCACCTGTCTTCTTCTAAAGATAGCTAAATTAGTTTCATCTAAATCATATACATCTTCACCATCAATAACAATTTTACCACTAGTTGGACGATCAACCCCACCTAATAAATGAAGTAATGTCGATTTACCACTTCCACTAGCTCCAACGATGGCAATAAATTCGCCACGTTCAACAGAAAAACTAACATTATCTAAAGCCTTAACTAACGTTTCTCCTTTACCGTAGTTTTTGCATAAATTTTCTACTCTTAAAATTTCCATACATTTCCTCCTAACAAAACCATTATATTATTTATTTATTACTAAAACGTGACTGAAATCATTACAATTTTGTAATTATATTACATTTTTATAAAATTTGATTGTAAAGGCAGTATATTTACCAATCTCACTTTTAACCGATATATCACCCTTTTGCATATCAATAATTTTCTTAGCCATATTAAGGCCAATACCAATGCTTTCCTTATTACTCTTTCCTTTAAAAAATCGTTCAAATATAAAAGGCAAATCATCTTCGCTAATACCATTACCATTATCTTCTATAATAATAGCTTGATAAATCGGATTATCTTCACTATATATCCTTATTGTTCCATTTTCATCAGTATGTTCACAAGCGTTTTTAATAATATTTATTAATGCTTCACTAGTCCAATTTAAATCAATTACCATTTTCATATTAAAATCAATATCAAGCTTAAGATTAATGTTTTTTAATTCCATCGGAATCAATAAAGGTTCTAACGATTTATTAATCAAGGTTTCTAATTTTATTTTTTTTGGTTTTAGGACAATCGTTCCGCTATCTAAACGGGAAATCTTAAGCAAACTAGTGACCAACCATTCAATTCTGGATAATTGAGCTTTGTTCTTTTGCAAAAATTCTTTCCTAATATTATCATCTAAATCCGTATCCAATAAATCATTAATAACATACATACTAGTTAAAGGTGTTTTCAGCTGATGGGATATATCCGATAAAATTTCTTCTAAATATTTTTTATCTTTGCGGGTAATATCATTCTGTTCTTTTAACTTCACTGTTACTTTATAAATATCATTAGATAAATTACTCAAATCACCTTCAGTATAATCTAGAATATTCATAGAATAATCATCGTTTAAAATATTATTCATATAGGAAGATAAAGATTTAAATTTTTTATTTTGACGAGATAGAAAAATTAGTGTTATCACTAAAATTCCAGCTAAAGATATACATATAACACTAAGATTTAAATTCATAATCTTATTTTTTAAGGTATTATTCTCTTTTAAATAAGAAACTCCTTCAAGATCAATTCCATACTTATCCAACAACTGTTTACCATCAGAGTTACCCTCATTATTTATAACTGCATCTATAATATCATCTTCTAATTCAGGATGTTTCAAAATTAAATCATTTATTATATAACTACTGTTGTTTATAATTTGTTTATTGCATGTGTGATAAATAATATTGGAAATCAGAACAAACAAAATAATAATTATTAACGACGTAAAAACTAACGTGAAAAAAAATTTTTTAGTTTCTTTAGATTTAAACATATACTTCTCCTAATTTATAACCCATACCCCTTACTGTAACAATTATTTTAGGATTGGTTGGATCATCTTCAATCTTCTCTCTAATTCTTTTTATATACACGGTTAAGGCATTATCATTAACATATTCTTCATTTACATCCCATATATCAGCTAAAATTTTTTCTCTAGTAAAAACAGTGTTAGGATTAAGGGCAAATGTCAATAAAATTTTATATTCTAAAGAAGTTAGCATAACATCAACATTATTTTTAAATACTTTGGCCTGTTTCATATCAATTTTTATATTTTTAATATTAATAAGTGACGTATTGTTACCAGATCTTCGTAAAACTGTTTTAATTCGCGATACTAGTTCTCTAGCTTTAAATGGTTTGACAATATAATCATCAGCTCCCATATCTAAACCCATAACAATTGACACTTCCAAATCATTAGCAGTTAAAAAAATAATAGGAATATCTTTAATAGCCTTAATTTGACTAAACAAATCAAAACCATTTATATCAGGCAAATTAATATCTAATAAAATAATATTAGTATCTAAATTTTCTTTTAACACTTCCAAACTCACTGTCCCATTGTCACTTTCAATAACAACAAATTCTTCCTGTTCCAAATAATATTTTAATCCCATTCTTATTGTTTCATCATCTTCAATAACTAAAATTTTTTGCATTATATATCACCAAATTCATTATACACTATTTTGTTTATTTACTTAAATTACAAAATAGTAATATTATATATAATTTATAGAATTTTTTAATTATTTATTATATAATGACATCGATTGAGGTGAGATGTATGAATAATTATATTATTCCAATTGAAGTTGGTATTATTATTTTTCCAATTATAGCTCTATTGATAACCTTGCCATATCTTATTTACGAATACCATAAATATGGTTCAATATCATTTTTAAGAACATCAATTGTCTATTCTTTTTTATTATATATTTTAATTGCCTATTTGATCGTTATTTTACCCCTTCCTTCCATTGAAGAAGTAAATGATTTAACTACACCAATAATGCAGCTTCATCCTTTCAATTTCATTAGTGATTTTATAAATAAATGTTCAGTTAATCTGACTGATATAAATAGTTATATAATTATTATTAAAAATCCCGCTTTTTATACAGTATTTTTTAATTTATTACTGACTATGCCATTTGGTATATATTTAAAATATTATTTCAAATGCAGTACGATTAAAACTATTTTCTTTACTTTTATTTTAAGTATGTTTTTTGAAATAACTCAATTAACTGGTATATATGGTATTTACCCAAGACCTTATCGTCTTTTCGATATTGACGATTTAATTATCAATACCCTAGGTGGTGGATTAGGTGCCATTTTAGCTCCTATTCTTTGTCATTACTTACCAAACCGTGATCAAATCGATGAAATGGCTTATATTAAAGGCACAAAAGTATCACCACTAAGAAAATTATTGAGCTTCTGTTTTGATTATTTATTTATAATTATCATTACCATATTAGTAAACAATTTTTTCAATTGGAATTTTGAATTAATGATTATTCTTATAAGCATAAACTGGTTTATCATTATACCCGTACTAACTAATGGAAATACGATTGGTAAAAGAATTCTCCAAATCAAAATGCAAACGACTAAAGCCAATAATAATAAAATAAAATTGTATCAATATATAATAAAATATGTATTATTTTATTTTCTATATATCTACAGCATAAATATTGTAATATGGATGGCTACTTTTCTAACTCCTAATAATGATATTATGAGTCAATTAATAATATCCATTGCGATAAGTGCAATTATAATTTATGATATTGCCGTTACTCTCAACATTTTCATTAATTCGTTTATTAAAAAAGAGGAATTGTTTTACGAAAGAATAAGCAATATTAAAGATATTAGTATAATTAAAATCCCAGATAATGAAAAGCAAGAGATTTAAATAATCTCTTGCTTTATTTTACAAAAACGTTATAAACATAACGGTCATCACTTTATGGTCGGAAAAACAGGATTTGAACCTGCAACCTCTACGTCCCGAACGTAGTGCTCTACCAAATTAAGCTACTTTCCGAATAAAATATATTAATAAAACATTGATCATCGTAACAATTATTTTATTTAATTAAAATTCAAATTACTAACACAACGTATTTATTAACTGCCTAATTAAATTATAACACAAATAATTTAAAATTTTTAATTATTGAGTATTTTTTATTGTTACTAAAAATTTCACTTATTATTTTATTAATTCTCTTACTTCTACTTTCATAAAAAACTCTTCACTTCCAAGCCTTAAATAGTAAAAAAACTAGATGGTACTTCTAGTTAATATTTATTACTCTCAAAGAAAAAGTTTGAGTTTCTTATCAACCTGGTGCTTACGATGAGATTTGAACTCATGACCTTTACCTTCGGAGGGTAACGCTCTATCCAACTGAGCTACGCAAGCATTAAGAAAGCTTATTTAAGCTTTAAATTTATTCAAATAAAACAATGAGCAATTCCCATGATTTTAGAATATATAATAGAATTAGAAACCTTATCAATAATGCTTTTAGAAACAATAAAATAATCTATTCCCAACCAATGTTCCTTAATCGACAATTTCTAATATAATTCCACCAAGAAAAAGCATCATTTTTATTTCCTTATATTATTATAACATATATAATAAAAAACTATCCAAATTAATGAATAGTTCATACCCTAAATGGTCGGGAAAACAGGATTTGAACCTGCAACCCCTTGGTCCCAAACCAAGTGCTCTACCAAGTTGAGCCATTTCCCGAAGTATGGTGCGCTCGAAGGGATTCGAACCCCTGACCTTTTGGTTCGTAGCCAAACACTCTATCCAGCTGAGCTACGAGCGCAGCTATAAAGGATTTAAAATAATAAATGGTGGCTCCGAGTGGAATCGAACCACCGACACAGGGATTTTCAGTCCCTTGCTCTACCGACTGAGCTACAGAGCCAACAATAAATGGCGGTCCCGACGAGAATTGAACTCGCGATCTTCTGCGTGACAGGCAGACGTGATAACCGCTACACCACGGGACCATTTGGTTGCGGAAGCTGGATTTGAACCAACGACCTTTGGGTTATGAGCCCAACGAGCTACCAGACTGCTCCATTCCGCGATATATAACATTAGTGGCGGAGAAAGAGGGATTCGAACCCCCGCGCCGTTTCCGACCTCCCGGTTTTCAAGACCGGTCCCTTCAACCAGACTTGGGTATTTCTCCATTTATTCATTAAAATATATGTATTTATGAGCGACATATGAATTATAACATAACTAATAAAAAAAAGTCAATATATTTTTATTTTTTACTATATTTACATTAATTTTTAATAAATCTAGTTTATTATAGTTCACAATTACACCTTCAAAACATAAATTGATATTGAAAAGGAGGTAATTATGGATTTATATAAAAAGGCTTTAAAACGTATCGCTGAAGATCAACATTGCAAACCAGTCGGATGTTGTTTTGGACCGACTGGACCTACCGGACCTACGGGGCCGACTGGACCTTCCGGTGGACCTACTGGAGCGACTGGGGCAACTGGGCCTACAGGACCTACTGGAGCGACTGGTGCAACTGGGCCTACAGGACCCACGGGACCTATTGGGGCAACGGGACCTACTGGAACAACACCAACCTTTGCTATTGGAACAGTTACTACAGGTGCTCCAGGATCGTCAGCCGCAGCAACAATAACTGGGATAGCTCCTAATTATATATTGAATTTAACAATTCCTGCTGGGCCTACTGGAGCGACTGGGCCTACAGGACCTACGGGGCCTACTGGAGTTACAGGTGCAACTGGATCTACCGGACCTACGGGACCTACCGGAGTTACAGGTGCAACTGGATCTACCGGACCTACGGGACCTACTGGAGCGACTGGGCCTACCGGACCTACGGGACCTATTGGAGCGACTGGGGCAACGGGACCTACTGGGCCGACTGGACCTATTGGAGTTACAGGTGCAACTGGATCTACCGGACCTACTGGACCTATTGGAGTGACTGGGGCAACTGGTTCTACCGGACCTACGGGACCTATTGGAGTGACTGGGGCAACTGGTTCTACCGGACCTACTGGACCTATTGGAGCAACTGGACCTACCGGACCTACGGGGCCGACTGGACCTACCGGACCATAGTTAGGATTTAATAATGAACAAACATAAAGTGTGTGTTTATGCAATAACAAAGAATGAAGAAAAATTTATTGACAGATGGTATGAATCAATAAAAGATGCTGATAAAATTTTTGTTTTAGATACCGGTTCTACAGACAACACCATAGATAAGCTAAAAAAACATAACATAGTTGTTAAAAGTGAAAAGATTAGTCCTTGGAGATTTGATGTAGCTAGAAACTTAGCTCTTGACATGGTAGATGACGATGCAGATATATGTATATCAATTGATATTGATGAGGTATTTTTACCAGGTTGGCGAAATGAATTAGAAAAAAACTGGGACGATAACACTACTAGATTAGCATATAATTATAATTGGAGTTTAGATGATAACGACAATCCCAAAGTCAACTTTTATATTGAAAAAATTCATACCCGTCATGATTACATATGGACGCATCCGGTTCACGAAGTGTTAACACACACCGGCAAAAAAGAAAATATAAAAACTGTCCCTTCTATAACAGTCAATCATTATCCTGATAGGGAAAAAAGTCGAAGTAGCTATTTGCCTTTATTAGAATTATCAGTCGAAGAAGCCCCTAATGATGATCGTAATATGCACTATCTAGGTAGAGAATACATGTATTATCAACGGTGGAATGAAGCAATTGATACACTAATCAAACATCTAAAGATGCCAAGTGCTACTTGGAAAGATGAAAGATGTGCTTCCATGCGCTTTATCGCACGTTCATATCAAAATTTGAATCGGATTGACGAGGCTAAAATGTGGCTAGATAAAGCTATTTTAGAGGCTCCATATTTACGTGACCCTTACATGGAACGCGCATTATTAGAATATAATCAAAAAAATTGGCCAGAAGTAATATATTATATTGAAGAAGCTCTAAAAATTAAAGAACATGCTAAAAGTTATATCAATGAAGTATTTAGTTGGGATCACACCCCATATGATTTACTTTCACTAGCTTATTTCTATATAAATAAGCCTACTGAAGCATTAACTAATATAAATATCGCACTAAATTATTTACCAAAAGATGAGCGCTTACTTAAAAATAAAACTATTATTGAAAAAGCAATTGAAAAGCAGTCATAAAAACTGCAGAGTAATACTATAAACTATTATATTATTATATGTATTATATCATCCTAAATTAAAAGCAACTATATCATGATAGTTGCTTTCTTTTTTAATAAATTTATTATTTTAAACTAATTCAATGGAAAATAATGGTATTTCTCAAAAATTATTCATATGCTAAAATATTAATTTGAGTTTATTCAAAACTTTAAGGTAAATTAAAACTCGAATCTTTAAATAAATTTAAAAAATCGAGTTTTTATTCATTATGGTGCCTAAGGCCGGACTTGAACCGGCACGGGATTTGACTCCCGCAGGATTTTAAGTCCTGTGCGTCTACCAATTTCGCCACTCAGGCACAAAAAATGGTGTCCCGTACAGAATTCGAATCTGTGACCCTTTGATTAAAAGTCAAATGCTCTACCGGCTGAGCTAACGGGACATAAATCAAATAATTAATGGCTGCCTCGGCTAGATTCGAACTAGCGCATGCCACAGTCAAAGTGTGGTGCCTTACCGCTTGGCTACGAGGCAATATATCCAAACAGAAGTGGTGGAGGGAGATGGATTTGAACCATCGAACCCGAAGGAACAGATTTACAGTCTGCCGCGTTTGACCACTTCGCTATCCCTCCATAATGGTGCCGGAAATAGGACTTGAACCCACAACCTACTGATTACAAGTCAGTTGCTCTACCAATTGAGCTATTCCGGCAAATGGTGGGCGATATAGGACTCGAACCTATGACCCCCTGCTTGTAAGGCAGGTGCTCTAACCAACTGAGCTAATCGCCCAAATAAACTTGGACGTATTTAATGATATCATCGATATCCCTATTTGTCAATAGAATTTATATTTTTTTCCTGTTTTTTTAGTTTTTTATCAATCCATATTGGCAAATAATGAGCCAACGTTTTAAAGCCCTGTTTAGTTTCAATAATTTTTCTTTTTTTTCTAGGGGTTCTTCTTTGGTAATTAATATTTTTAATACTTAATTTTAGGTGATTACTCTCTTCATCAATTCCAATAATTTCAACATTTATAATATCACCGATCTTAACAAAATCGTTGATATCCTTAACAAAATTATATGATATTTCTGAAATATGGATCAATCCAGAATAATAATCATCAAATGAAATAAAAACGCCATAGGATTCAATTCCAGTTACCGTTCCTTTTACAATTTTTCCTTCTTGATATTTTTCCATATCGTACACCTCTAATGATATTATAACATAATTTATTGTTATTACCCAACTATTTACTTTAAATAGATTATGTTATATAATTTTAGCGGTGATGATTATGAAAGATACCGAAAAGAAGATTATTGAAGTCATTGACACCTTAAGACCATTTTTAATAAACGATGGTGGTGATATTGAATTTGTAAAATATGAAAATAATATTGTTTATATCAAAATGATCGGCGCATGTGCCGAATGTAGTATGCTTGATTTCACTCTAAAAGATGCGATTGAAACATCAATTAAAGAGGAAGTCCCTGAAGTTAAAGAAGTTATCAATTTAAGAGTTAATTTTTAACCATTCGATAATATCAATCCTTATATATTGTTCAATCATTATATAAAGATTCCGTAACAATTTCTCATAATTATCTACTTGGGTAATGATGGTAATTAATTCTCTTTCATTTTCACCGTCAATTACAATATCCTCGTATAGATCAAAGTAGATAGTTGGAAATAACATTCTACAAAAAAATAATTTTATTTCATCCTCAGTTAAATTACTATTATATATATAATTTTGAATCAAAGAATTGTCAATACTACCATAAAAAAATTTTTGTTTATAATATTCACAATAATCTCTAACGCGCGTATCAATAATAAATTCTAAAGGATTGTACAAGTCATACATTGTACAATCTTTTTTTATACGCTTATGTGATACACACAAAAAAGTATTGTTGTTAATATTCTTATACAATTGTAGAGCATTCTCCGCCAAACCAATATGATAACTAAAACTATCTCTAATTATGGAATATTTCTTTCCGAATTGACTAACTTGATATTCTAAATAATCTATCTTCGAAGACCATAGTTGCCCCCAATTATTACGTTGTAATTTTTTATAATTTCTTTTATCTACAACTAAATTAGAAAAGAACATAATATCATTTTCACTAATTAATTGGTCATTATTAACTATAGTTTTCATTAAAATATAAGGTTGATTATTAATTACTGTAATTATTTGATTATTGACATTTGGTATAATTTGATGACATGGAACATTAATTTGTAATAAGTAGTTAGATAATTCGTATATTTCCTTAATCTCATCAGGATGACGCTGTACTAGCTCTAAAACGAAATTATCATTGTCTACAGTAAATTTAGTATATCTATTTGTGAGGCGTATATTATCTGGTATTAAATTGTAATAATACATTATAGCATTTTTCATATATTCACCTCACCTAATTTTATGTAAATTTTATAAATATATGATAAGGGGAATTAAACATGAATTTAAGTCAAATTGCTATTAATAAATTAAGTGAACGTGGGGTTAATTTAAATGATATGGCAAATATTGTTTTTGATTTGCAAAAGAAATATAATCCATATATAACGATTAAAGATTGTAAAAAAGCTATCAATAGTGTTATAAAAAAAAGAGAAGTAATTCACGCTATAATAACAGGTATAGCAATTGACGAATGTGTTGAAAAAAAACTTTTTGATGAACCACTAAATAATATTATCTTTAATGATTACAGCCTATATGGAATTGATGAAATCTTAGCTCTAAGTATTGTTAATATATATGGAAGTATAGCCTTAACAACTTTTGGGTACTTAGATAAAGTTAAACCTAGTATAATTGGTGAAATTGATCGAACCGGGCAAGACAATCAACACTGCAACACTTTCCTCGACGATATTATATCAGCTATTATCAGTGCTAGCTGTAGCAAAGTAGCCCATCAAAAAAAGGCCTAACGCCTTAATTTAAAAGGTTCTTAATTTGACTAATCTTTTGCTCTAACAATTTTATCTCTGCTTCTAAAGTGGCTACTTTAGTATTTAAGGATTCTACTTTCAATTGTTCTTCTAAATAGGCAACCTTATAATCAATCTCCTCATTAGGCAAAATATCTTCACTTCTAGTTGATATGTTATTATCAGCAGGAACTTTAACAACATTTTCATCAACTGAATTTTCAATAATCGGTTGATCTTTATTTACAACTTCAGCACTATTATTAATAACAGGATCTGGATTAGCACTAATATCTCCTGAAAGAGAGCTTACATCAACAACCGGTGGTGTTGGTGCCTCTACTGACTGTGTCGACGGAGAAGCAAACACTTCAGGGACTACATCTGAAGGAGCTTCTAATGGTGATACTTCACTAATAGTACTATCCAATTTAACATTCATTTGTAAGAAATTAGTCATTTCTTCGCTTAATTTAAACACTTTTGGATCATAAACGACAATACTATCCACTGTTTTAGGATCCAAATCAACCACATCCAAAGGCAAATTATTACGGTTATTCTTAATAATTGTCTTCATGATTTCTTTAAATTGTTCCCACTCACTAGCCTCGCTAATGACAACACCTTGCATATTGTTCAAATTAACTTTTGTAACATAAAGTTTAACATAATTATTTGCATCTTTTTCTGATAAAGTATAAATTAAAAATACACTATCGTTATAACGAAATAATCTTACGACACCAACTTCAATTTTTTGTCCTGTTTGGGTTGTTATAAATATTTTCTCCATTTTAACCCTCCTTTTTATTCTATTACCAATTATATCAAAAATACAGTTTTTTTCAACTGTTTTTATCAAAAATAGAAATAAAATGTTATAATGTTATCAGAGTTTAGCTGGAGGTTTTACTATGTCAAAAAAAATAAATTATCATTTTCTATTTTTTGGTTTCTCATATGTCATATTAGGAATTATTAGTTTAATAAAAGGGGCTACTATTCCAACCGTTATGATTTCACTTTTAGGATTTATATTATTAATAAAAGCTGTTATTGCACTATTTATGATGATATTTAAGAAAAATATTGATATCGTTAAAAATGTTATAAATTCTCTTTTAGAAGTTACTTTCGGTTTGTTTCTAATCTTCAACACAAAAATAGCACTTAGTTTTATATCCATTATTTTTGCCCTGTACTTATTATTATTCACAATAATTGACATAATTACTTTAGCAATATATTTAACTAACAATATTACTGGTAAGATTTCATTATCAATTCATATAATTATTAATACTATTTTCTTCTTTCTTCTAATTACTAGCCCATATCAAAATTTAGAGATTGCTATTATTATTATCAGTATTTACCTAATTTTATATGGTATCAGTAATATTGGTGATTTCATTATCGATACCATTCCTTTATCAGCTAAAGATAAAATTAAATATCAAGTTCACATTCCATTACCTATTGCACTAGCTGCTATCATTCCACCACAACTAATCAAACAATTTAACAAAGCAGTGGATATCAAAAACAATAATCATAAAAATAAATCTAAGCAAAACATCAATTTGGAAATAATTATTCATCTTGCTGAAAGCGGGACAGCTTCTTTTGGTCACGTAGATATAGCATACAACGACAAAATATACTCTTATGGAAATTATAATCGACATTCTCGCATGCTATTTGATTCCATTGGTGACGGAATTTTCATGATTGCCGATAAAAATAAATATATTAAATATATGACTGAAAAGCAACGCCGTTATTTAATTGTTTTTGGTATTAATTTAAGTGATTACCAACAGCAAATATTAGATAAAACAATTAATGAAACAATCTATGATAAAACTATAGATTGGGATTGTGATTTTGACTTATATAAAAAAGGCAAAATAAAGAAAGAAAGTTTTAATGACATGTCTAGCGAATTAGTTAAATTTGCCGATGCCAAATATAGAAAAGTTATAAAAGGCAAAAATAAAAAATTTTTTGTATTTAAAACAAATTGCACCTTAGTCGCAGAAACCCTAATCAGACCACTTGGAAGGGCTGTTTTGCCAATCAGTGGTCTGATTACCCCAGGAACTTATTATGACTGCCTAGAACGCGAATATCATAAGAATAACTCTAATGTTATTAGTAAAAACATATTTTATAAAAAAAGCAATCAAAAATGATTGTTTTTTATTATTCAAAATAGTCAATTCTAAGGCTTTTAATAACACGATTTCGCACTTCTTTAGCAATCTTTGACGCTTTGTCAGTTCCGCTCATTAAAATTTCATCAACAATTTCTGGATGTTCTTCATAGTATTTTCTTTTTTCTTGAATTGGTTTTAAAAATTTCATCATATTAGAAATCAATTCCTTTTTACAACCTACACAACCGCGCTGACCTTTTTTACACTCTTTGCAAATTGTTTCCAAATTATCTTTACTAACCAACTTATGATAATAATAGACCATACAAATATCAGGATTAGCCGGATCATCTTTTTTTATTTTATCGGGATCTGTAACTGCACCCATAATCTTTTTTGATATCTTTTCCTCATTATCAACTAAATAAATTGCGTTCCCTAAACTTTTTCCCATTTTCTCATTACCATCTAATCCCTTCAGCCTTGAAGTCTTACTTAATAATGGTTCTGGTAATTTTAATGTTTCACCATAAATACTATTAAATTTTCTAACAATTTCTCGACATTGTTCTATTAATGGTAATTGATCCTCTCCTACTGGAATAACATCCCCATCAAAGGCAGTAATGTCGGCGGCTTGACTTACAGGATAACCTAAGAAACCATAAGTAACGCTTTCGCCATCGTTACCAAACAATTCTCTTTTTTGTTTTATTTCTGTTTTAATTGTTGGATTACGATACAACCTAGAAATTGTTACTAGGTTAGAGTAGAAAATGGTTAATTCAGCTATTTCTGGTATCATTGATTGAATAAAAATAATACTTTTATTCGGGTCAATTCCAATAGCTAATAAATCTAAAGTTAACTCACGAACATTTTTTCTGACTTTATCCGGATTGTCAAAATTATCAGTCAGAGCTTGCACATCGGCTATTTCTATACGTGTGTTATATATATCTTGTAATTCAACCCAATTTTTACAAGCCCCAAAGTAATGACCTAAATGCAGATTGCCTGTTGGCCTAATACCTGTTAATATATTTTTTTTCATTTTATATAGCTCCTTTCATTAATTATTTAAAAGAAACACCATCGTTTTACAAACATATAATCACCTAGTTCAATTATATCATAAAAAAAGAAACATTAATATATAATGTTTCTTATTACTCTACTGATTTTAATGATTCAATCATATCTACTTTCTTTAATTTAAAATATGTTGTAATTAAAACAATTATCGAAAATAAAATTGTTACTAAAGTTGCCAATATATAACTTGACACATTAATACCTCTTTTAAACATTATAAAATCCATTTCAGCAGTTATCATAACAAATTTATGAAGAAAAACTCCTAAAAATAAACCACATCCAATTCCGATTAGTGTTAAAATAAAAATTTCTCGATAAACATAATTAGATACTTCGCGATCATAAAAGCCTAATACTTTTAGGGTAGCAATCTCCCTAATTCGTTCACGAATATTAATATTAGTTAAATTATACAAAACGATAAAAGCTAACATGCAAGCAGCAATTAAAATCACAAATACAATTTTATTTAAACTATCTACCATATTATTAAACTTATCCATGTTATCAGCAATAAATGTAACATTAACAAAACGATTACTATCGATTAATGCTGTCGATATCTCATCATGATGAGATGATGTAACATTACTCATAATTGCATTATAAGATATATCCTCATTAAATACTTTCTCATAATATTGAGGAGTCATATAAGCATAATGATATATATAATTTTCTGTTACTCCACTAACCTTTAATAAAATTAACTCATTAGAGCTATTTCGAGCTTCAACATAATCACCTATCTTCAAGTTTAATAACTCTGCCATCTTTTCCGTGATAATAACACCATCATCTGATAATGATAATTCTTTTTGCGTATCACTATTACGCAATGATATATATTTTTTTAACAGATCTGCATCAGATGCAACAAAAATATAAAAATCGTGATTTTTGCTATTTGCCTTAAATGAATACATTTCTTGCTTAATCAACAACGGGTCAACTAAATTATTTTTAATCAATAAAGAATCTAAATTTGAATCGATTGTTTGAATTTCTTTATCTAAAACTAGGACATCATCATATTTAAAAATATTTCCAAATTGAATATCAATCATATCAGTTATGCTATCCTTAAGTCCAAAACCAGTTAACATTAAAGCTGTACAGCCAGCAATTCCAATAACTGTCATAAAAATTCTTTTTTTATACCTAAACAAGTTTCGAATAGTTACTTTACCACTAAACTTTATTCTTTTCCAGATAAAGTTAATCCGTTCTAAAAATACCTTTTTACCGGCCTTTGGAGCCTTAGGGCGTAATAGTGATGCTGGAACTTCTGATAATTCCCTATAACATGAAAACATAGTAACTAAATTAGTTAATATCAAAGCAATTAAAATTATTAATGTGAAATGTATAGGATTAATATATATGATTATATCCGGAAGATAATAGGTAAAAGAATATATTCCATATATAGTCCTTGGTAAAACCTGATAACCAATCATAAGCCCAATAATACCACCAAGCAAAGTAGCTATACTAACGTAAAAAATATAACAAAACATAATTTTAAAGTTACTATATCCCAATGCTTTGAAAATGCCAATTTGTGTTCTTTCTTCTTCTACCATACGACTCATAGTATTTAAACATACTAACGCTGCCACTAATAAAAAGAAAACAGGAAAAACTTTGGCAATAGCATCAACACGTAATGCATCATTTTTAAAATCACTATAATTAGCGTTATCAGTACGGTCCATTAAATACCAAGTTGGTTTAGGAATATCATGCAAAGCTTCACGTTGTCTATAGATTTCTTTTTCTGCATCAGCCATTTTTTGTTCAAAAAAGTTTCTATTGGTGTAGTATTCCTCATATTTTTTCGACAATTCCATTTGCGCTATTTCTAACTGTTTTTTGCTAGCATCAATTTGCTTTTGACCCTCAATCTTTTTTTCTTCCAAGTTTTCTTGTTGAGATAATAAAATCTGCTGATTTTCATCTAAAAGATTTTTTGTTTGTTCCAAAACTATTGGCGTATTTAACAATTCCTCTTCACGATTTTCAAAAATAATCTTAGCTTGGTCATATTTATTTGCTAATTCTTCTAATTGTAAGACTAAATTTTCACAATTGGAAGTACAAGAATCTACCTGTTGCCTTAAAGAATCAACGTTTTCCTTTAGTAAAGCTAATTGCTCACGACTGGTTTCTAATTCTTGGAAATACTTATCTTTATTTTCTACATAGTCATTATATGCTACATCATATTCTTTTTTCTTATCACCGAATTGTTGCCAAGCTAACTGTAATTTAGCAGTATTTTCCTTAATCGTTTGATCAAATTCTTTTTGCTTGTTATCTAATTCAACAACCGCATTTGATATTTGTTTTTGACTAGCAGCTAGCAAATTATTTGCTTGTTCAAGTTGTAATAAACCTTGACTACGTTGCTTAAGCATTTCACTTTCAGCCTCATCTATTTGTTTTATCAGATTACGTAAAAGGTCTTCATATTGTTCTTTCTCTAATAATTCGGTCTTTTTAGTTAATTCTTCTTTTAATTTGTCTAACTGTTCATCATATACCAGCTCATAAGAATTGACATTAGCTGTTCCTTTACCAATTAGATAAACTTCTGTATAAACGTCCATTGTAAAAGCGTCTTTTAAGATATAGATATAACTTTCGAGTTTTCCATTGCCAATAGTAGTAACACCTTTTTCCAATCCTATATAAAGTGAGGATTCAACCGTACCAACAACTTTTAAATTAACTTCTTTTATTTTAGTATCGACATCATTGCTATTTAAAACAATGGTATCTCCCACCTTATAAGTATTATTTTCGGCTAAACATTCCTTTTCATTTTTTGGCATCCGTCCGTTTTTCAGTACTACCTTATTTACATCATCTTCAATAGCATGCACACGAACAACTTTACTGCCATCTAAAGCATCAACTGAATAAGATGGTACAATTGTTTTAACATTTTTTAATTTTGATAATTCTGATATTTCTTTGGTTCCAAAACCATAAGTGCTTATAACTTTATAATCCATTAATTTTGTTTGATCAAAATAAGCATCTCCAGTCAACAACATATCATAACTGGTTCCTCTAATTCCAGCAAAAAATCCAACGCCTAATCCCACAATTAAAAAGATTGATAAAAACCTACTAATTGATAATTTTATTTTTCGAAATATTTCTTTAAAAAGTAAACTCATCTTACCAACTCAAATCTTCTGCGGACATAGGTTTTTTATTTATAATGATATCAGCAACCGTACCATTTTTCATTTTAATTACTTTATCTGCCATATCGGCCATAACAGAGTTATGGGTTATAATTATAACTGTCATATTATTTTTATGACAAATTTCTTGTAATAAAATTAAAATTTTCTTACCAGTTTTAGAATCTAAAGCCCCTGTTGGTTCATCACACAAAAGTAATTTAGGATTTTTCGCAATTGCTCTAGCAATAGCGACACGTTGTTGCTCTCCTCCTGACAACTGCGCAGGAAAATTATTCATCCGTTTTTCTAGACCAACCTGTTTCAATACCTTTTTTGGTTCTAATGGCTTTTTGCAGATTTGTGAAGCTAATTCCACATTCTCTAAAGCTGTTAGATTTTGAACCAAATTATAAAATTGAAACACAAAACCAATATCATGACGACGATAATCAATCAATTTACGACGATTAAACTTTGTAATATCCTTGCCATCGATAACCACATTCCCAGCGTTAGCTGAATCCATCCCACCAAGAATATTTAACATTGTCGTCTTACCAGCACCACTTGGTCCTAGTATAACGACTAATTCCCCCTTATTAATATCAAAGCTAACTTTATCGGCCGCCTTGATTTTCACTTCACCCATTTTATATTCTTTTTTAACATTTTTAACTTCAATATAAGACATTCTATCACCTACAAGCATCTATTATAACACAATTTGTTTCTAATCAAAATCTATAACTATAATAATTGCAAATACATTGCCATTACAAATTGTCTAGGAAATAATACAATCAATTTTTTGGTTATCTCACCATTAATACTGTGTATATAAAAATATTTAATTAAATAACGACTAAACTTATTGTTTAATTTACCACGGCTTTTAAATAATATATCTATAGTGTTTTTATTAGGGTCCTCAATATTCTTAATTTGTACTTTTAAAAGCCGGTTAAACTTATCCATATTATATATTCTTGAATCATCAATCTCAAAAATATAACCAAGTTGCTCAATCAAACTTTCCATTTTACTTTTACTATTATTTATAATAGCATTTATAGTAGCATCGTATATAACTTTACTAAATATTTTATTCACATTTATTTTTGTTTCGACTAATTGTTTTAATTGTTCATGATATTTATCATAATTCTTTTTTAACTCATTTTTGTTAAAAGTATATTTTTTTCCCTCTAAATGGCCAAACTTTTTCATCGCATCATTATAACCATAACGCATATTACGGCGATTATATTTACGATCTAGCATTAAAAAAGAACCCAAATCATTGTTAGGACTAATATATGTTATTTTAACATTTTTATCTTTTACCTTTTTATTTAAACCGACAGCCTTTAAGTTAACCGCAATTATTTCGTCAGCTCCCATGTCAACAGCTAAATTTATAGGCATATTATCATAATAACCACCATCGATGTATTTTTTACCATCGATATCTTTCATCTGAAAAGCCGGGAAACAAGATGCAGAAGCAATAATGTAATCAATCATTTTCCCTTTGGGAATATCTTTTTTAGTCAATGTTTCGGCTTTAAAATTACTCAAGTTAAAAGTTACAATACCATAATCAATATCTGAATTACGAATTCTTTTTTCACTAATAAATCGATTTGCAAGTTTCTGAATAGTTTCCGTACTCATACCCTTATCTTTAATAATACCATTTTTATACATTTCGAATATTTGCTTTTTACCAGATTTACTATCGACATCACCATCAATTTTATGACCAAAAGCCATATCAAAATTAACTTTTTCCCAAAAATACCATAGTGAAAAGTAATCTTCTTGGACAATTAGTGCACCATTTAACGCGCCAATTGATGTACCCGTAACAATGTCAAAACTTTTATTTAATTTTCGAAGGGCTTTCCAAACGCCAAATTGATAAGCACCTTTACCACCGCCACCTGACATTACTAATGCTCGTTTCACTTATATCACCAATACTATTATAACATATTTGAGGTATATATTAAACATATAGTAAATTATCTTGTTAAAGTTTAATTTTTATGGTAACATTAAAAATAGCGGTAACCTATCGCAAACAAGAAGGGGATGTGTGTGTGATAAATTTTATCATTTGTGATGACCATAGAGTCATTAGAGAAAATATTGTTAAAGTAGTACACGAAGTTATGATGCATAATAAAATTGCCTATAATACCCACGTATTTGATGATTACAATACCGATTTCATTAAAACTATGAAAAGTCGATTAGCATCTAAGGTTTATATTCTAGATATTGAAGCACCATCAGGGTCCGGTATCGATATAGCCAGAATAATCCGTCAAAAGGATATCAATAGTGTTATTATATTTTTAACATCTCATGACGAACTTGGTTATACTATCCTAAAAAGTCAATTTATGTGCTTAACTTTTATATCTAAATATGATAATTATATCGGCAACTTAAAATCAGCACTAAAAAAAGCCATCAAAATGGCAGGAGTAAAACAAGCTGTCAGATTTTATGATCAAGGAATTTTATATACCATTCCACTAGCGGATATATTATATATTACAAGAGATAGTATCGAAAGAAAATGTATTATTAAAACAGATTACAGTATTTTTAAAGTGAATAAAACTTTAGCCGAATTAAAAAACAGCTTAAATAATAGCTTTGTTCAAAGCCACCGGGCCTGTTTTATAAACGTCGATCGCGTTATTTCAGTCGATTCCAGAAATAGAATTGTATCTTTTGATAACGGTGAAACATCAGATCTTCTATCAACTAACTATCGAAAAGATTTCCTAAGTAAAGTTTAAAAAGCCATCAAATGATGGCTTTTTTATCAAAGCAAGATAATTATTACTATATGTCTAATGCTTCACCAATTTATTTTTAAATCATTTTTCTTGTTAAAGATACAGCTATAAATACCAAAAAAGCTTATAATTTTTTCACATAAATATTCCTCAACTATATTCCTAGCCACATACCTCTTTATTCTTTTTATAATTTTACTTTTTTACTAATTTCTTTTAAAATTCTATACTCTTATTTTTAATACTAAACTGTTGATTATAATATTCTAATAATTCCTCTTGACTTTATTCTATTAAAATTCCTTTTCTTATATCGATTTTTTACATAAAAAATGACTCCTTCCAAGTTTAAGAATATATTTTTATTATACATTCTTTTTCCAACTTTTCGAAGCCACTTCATCCACATCTGGCAGGGGTAGCAGGAGTTGAACCCACATCAGCGGTTTTGGAGACCGTTATTCTACCATTGAACTATACCCCTATATCGATAATTATAACATACAATACTATCATGTTCAATACTTTTTTTGGTTAGTTAGCATATAATATATTGGTGATAAAATGGCAATTATTAAATATACTGATAAAGAACGTGACCTATTAGCTAGATTGATGCGTGCTGAAGCTGTAGGTGAAGGTGATTTAGGAATGTTGATGGTAGGAAATGTTGGGGTAAACCGCATTATAGCTGATTGTCTAACATTTAGCGATGTTCGAAGTATCCCAGATATGATATACCAGTCACCTGGTGGTTTTTCAGGAAAAGACAGTCCTTTATTTTTTAGCAATCCCACTACCTACGAACGAAATTTAGCTGATCGTGTTATTCGTGGTGAGTACTATTATCCGGCTACAAATGCTTTATGGTTTTATGCGCCAGGAACAGGACAGAACTGTAAATCAATTTGGTGGGACCAAGCACTAGCTGGAAAGTATAAAAATCATTGTTTTTATAAACCAGCAACAGGTGTTTGTCAACAAATTCATTAAAAAAGTATAGATTAGTTAATCTATACTTTTTGTTAATTTTATTTTTATTGTATTCTCTTTACTATTTCGATTATATTTAACAGTTATCTCATCACCAACCGAATATTTATATAAAACAAAACGAAAATGTGCAACACTCTTTATTTTAGTTCCATTTATTTCGGTAATAACATCACCTTTTTGAAGCTTTGCTGTAGCAGCTGGTGTATTATCTTCAACCGAAGCAATAACTGCTCCAGTAGTCACATCTTTATCAATATTTATACCATATCGATAAAGCGAATAAGCACTATCAACATCAACTAGGCTAACGCCTAAAAGCGGCCTTGATATTTTTTCACCCTTTTCAAACTTTTCAGCTGAACTCATCGCCATTTCAATTGGAATAGCAAATCCCATTCCTTCGATTTCATCTTCAACCAGTTTTAATGAATTAACGCCTACAACTTCACCGTTAATATTTACTAATGGTCCTCCACTATTACCAGGATTTATAGCAGCATCAGTCTGTAAAACTTCCATCATAAAACTACTATTAGATACATTTACAGTAATTGTACGATCTTTACCAGATAAAATACCCTTAGTTACAGTACCCATATATTCACTTCCTAGTGGTGATCCTACTGTAAACAAGGTATCTCCCAACTCTAATTTAGTACTATCTCCTATCTCGGCAACCTGTAATACGGCATCATCATCAATTGATAAAACGGCTATATCAGCATACTCATCACTACCAAGAATAGTTGCTTCCACCGATTGCCCTTCAATATTAATAACTTTAATTAAATTGCCACTTTCAATAACATGATGGTTTGTCATAATGTAACCCTTGTCATTTTCTTTTTTATAAACAAAACCTGTTCCCGTTCCAATTAACTTGTCACCACGATATGATTCTATCATAACAGTTGCATCATATACTTTTTCAATTGAACTTTTAATTGTATTAGTTTCTGTTACAGTAACATCCTTAACAACTTTTTCTGTAGCCTCACCAGTTATTGGAAAATAATGAAGAACAATAATTGTTCCTATAATTCCAACAAATAATGAAATAATAGCAACTATAATATATTTTATTTTATCTCTCATATTTCCTCCTATTACATATTTTCAATATCATGCCAATTATAAGGAAAACCTATTTTATTTAAAATAGTCGTCAATGGTACAACATCTATTTTTGCATCTAACAATGTCACTTCATAATTTATTTCGTTCATAATATCATGAAACTGATCTTCTGTTAACATCCTTTTTAAGATAATAATCAAAGCAAATAAATCATTTTTACCATATAAATATTCGTCATCAGTCATATCAATATTAAGTAAATAATGATATTTGGTATCCGGAATACTCCTCTGTGTTCGATGATCATATAAAATATCCTCGTGAGCACATAGATTACGGAAATTAGCCAATAATGATAAATATATAGTCATAGTTTCAATATCTAAATCATATTGTTCAGCTATGAACTGTTGATCTTTCTCTTTTAGAATGCTATAAAGTTCTGAAATTATTCCAAAAGATAAAACTTTAACTAAAATCCACATTGGAATATAGCCATAATTATTAATATAGTGCATAGTTGCTGCATGTTGTTTACCATTAACACGAATTTGGCGTTTCATTTTGTTAATTACATCTTTAACTTGCCGTGAGCGCATTGGATCTTGATTAAAATTTTTAGGATCTAAATATTCTTTCTCCTTATAACCATAATTTTTTGATAACTGATAGCTAATAACAGATTTAATGTTATTCTCAATGATTAAAATATTTTTGAACATAATGTTACGAATATTGCGATCAAAAACAAAAGTAGCATATAATTCCTCAAATGTTGTACCATTTATATAAGTATCACTCTTATAACTTTTCATAAATAAATGACGATAACCACTTATAAAAAAGTAATTTTCTTTAAAAAGAATCATCTTAGCTTTATTAATGTCATTAACTATTAATCCTTTGCTTCTTAAAATATCAATTTGTTCATCTAATGTTTTGAATATTTTTTGTTTATTAGCCATCGCACTCACCTATTATCATTATAACATATTAAATATGAAAGAAATATGTTTTTTTTGTGTAATTTGTGTGGAAAATTATGATGTGAAATACTGAATTACACCCTTTGTAATAACATTTGATACTCTCTGCTGATAATCATTCTGTTTCAACAAATAGCGATCATTAGGATTCGATAAGAAACCTACTTCAATTAATATCCCTGGTACTTTAACTCTTTTTTGTAAATACAACGTACTAACTTTCTGACATTTACGATTAGAATTCAATTCTTTTTTAAAAAGAGTTTGAAAAATTTCAGCTAACTTTTTATTTTCACTGTTAATGTCATCATAAAATACCTGTCCCCCTCGCCAAGTCGATGAAGTTTCAGCATTTAAATGTATAGATAAATAAAGATCACTATTCGAACGATTGATGAGATTACTACGTCGCGATAAGTCACTTCTTTTGCGATTATTGGTATTATTAGCAGATAAATCATAATCGCCATAGCGAGTCATATATACAATCGCACCTTGTCTAGTCAAATCCGCTTCTAATTTTTTACTTATTGATAAATTAATATCTTTCTCAAATATATCCTTATATAATGTTCCTGGATCCATGCCACCATGGCCTGGGTCAATGTAAATAACTTTTCCCAAAAGTGGTAATGAAACATTTGATGCATAGCTATAATTAAAACCTATTATTCCTAAAATTAAAAATAAAAAAACACATATTTTATATTTGTGCATATTATCACCTATTAAAATATATGTTTATTATTGTCTATTAATTATTATTAAATTAACGGTATTTTAAGAACAGGATACCTACTAACATAATTAATATATATAATCCTAGCGTTATAAACACTTTTAAGAAACTATTATGGTGTCGTAGCAGTTTCTCACGATAACTTAAACCATATTTTTTCTTAATTTTTCTAATTTTTAATTTATCAACTGCAATACATAATTCATTTGAAAATGATGCGTAAATAATACGATTTACAAATATATATACTATAATCAGAATAATGCCTAATGATTGTAAATAACCAGCTAGGAAAACACATAAATTAAAAATTAAAAAATCTATAATTCCCAGTATAAAACCTAATAAAAAATTATTACGATATGAAAAATAAAAGGGTCCTAATAACAATGGCATATAATAATTATCATTGCGGCATATTTTTTCAAAATCAGAATCAAATAATTTAATATCTTGATTTCGATCCTGAGATTCTTCTAAACTAACTGTATTTCCATTAAACATATAGCCGCATTTTAGACAACAGCCATCCAAAACTTCACTATGACATTTTGGACACTTAATCATTTTAAAAATTCTTTTTAATACTATTTATGATATTAAATATTAAGACCCCTAAATACATAATTAATATAAATATTAAATTATAATCAATATACATGGAACCTGTACTATCAAAGCCAAAAGTCGTGACTGCAGCACCAGCCGAATTCATTACCATATAATTATCAAAAAAGTCACGTAATATTATTATAAAGGTAACAATATTGCAAAATAGCAGCATTAAATTATATTTACAGTTATCTAAAATTTTATTTTTATTACGTAATTGAATAAAACTAATAATAATTAGAATTAATAAAATTAATGAAACCAACAACAGTTTAGAAAAATTAATTAACCATATTTGACGATAAAATATTAACATAATGATAAAGATTATCAAAGTACAAAACAAATTTAATATACTAAATTTCCTATTCATATTTTACACCGCCTATTTTTAATAATAATTGCGTTTCATAATTAAATGTGCTTATGGCAGCATTATATTCATGAATAATTGATAGTATCTGATTATGATTTGGGGTATATATATCATTATTCCACAAATCAGGTGTATGATACTTATAATTATCGATAACTTTTAAGTAACCATCTTCTTTATATGCATTAGCTACCCATTGTTTTTTATATAATTCCAAATAATCTCCTACACTATCATCATATTTGGCCAAAACATTTAACATAGAAATATTAGCTGTAACAGATAAAGAATTATAGGTATATAATTCAAATAAATCTTTTGGAACAATTTTATGTTGCCCATTATAAGCTAAAATTTTATTGTTTTTAATAGTTTCATAAATTTCTAGCCATTTTTCTTTAATTTGCTTCAAGTCATCTCCACTATACACTTTAGCGTCCAAATTAGCTACTAAATCTTTATTCTTATCTAAAATACATATATTATTACGAACATCTGCCATTAATGAATTGTTAAAATCGTAAATATCAGCTTGACGTAAATATAAAATATGTAAAAAATTAGCAACCAATAAATAACTAGCTACCATCATAACTATTGCATAGATAACATTAGATATTATTTTTTTCATACTCTCCTCCTATAATATATATATCATATTATATTAAATAACACTATCAAATCTAACCCAAGGGTCTCTTTTTGGTAAATCAAGTGTAAACTGAAGTTTCTGTTTAGTTATTGGATGAATAAAAGTTATCTCTTTTGCAAACAGAGCGATTTGTTCTCCAACTTTTGCATTTTTATTATATTTTTGATCACCATATAATGGTAAATTACGCGATGAAAATTGAACTCTTATTTGATGTGAGCGTCCTGTTTTTAAATTTATTTTCACTAATGAATATGGAGCAACATAAGCAAGCAATTGATAAGTTAAAATAGCCTTTTTGCCATTCTTATCCACTTTTACAATATTATTTTTTTTATCCTTTAAAAGGTAATCTTCTAATTCAGCATTAAGTAAAGCTTTACCATCAATAATCGCATAATATACTTTTTTAAAATTGTGATTTTTCACCTGCTCACTCAAGCGACTAGCAGCTTTACTTGTTTTAGCAAAAACCATAATACCTCCTACCGGTCGATCTAAACGATGTACTAGCCCCAAATATACATTCCCCGGTTTATTGTATTTTTCTTTTAAATATTTTTTTAGTATCGTTAATAAATCCATATCCTGCGAAGCATCGGCCTGAACAGGAATATTAATTGGTTTCTCAACTACTAACAAATGATTATCTTCATATATAATATTAATCATTACTTTCCCATCTTCCATAGATACCACATGGTAAAACTAGATTATCACGTTCAATTGGTAAACCAATCTCACCAGTCTCAATATGACTATTCGAATATTTTTTATTCACCGTTGTTTTTAAAATATTCTCCAAAACAATACTAGAAATACCTGTTGTATACGAATTAATTAAAATAAATAGGGGGGTATCACTTAAAATATTTAAACAGGCTTTAATTAAAGTATACAAATTGTCCTCAAATTTCCATGTTTCCCCATTTGGTCCACGACCATAACTAGGAGGGTCCATTATAATAGCATCATACTTATTACCACGCCGAGCTTCACGTTCAACAAATTTTAAACAATCATCATTGATAAAACGAATAAAACTATTCTCTAAATGCGATAAACGCATATTTTCCTTTGCCCATTCAATCATACCTTTAGATGCATCTACATGGACAACACACTCAGCACCTGCTTTAGCACAAGCCATAGTAGCACCACCAGTATAAGCAAATAAATTTAAGACCCTTATCGGACGGTTAGCTTCCTTAATCTTATCCATCATATAATCCCAATTACAAGCTTGTTCGGGAAATAAACCAGTATGTTTAAAATTAGTTGGACTTACCTTAAAAGTTAAATCATGGTATTTAATTGTCCAGTAATCAGGAAGTTTATTATAAAAATCCCAATAACCGCCACCCTTACTACTACGATGATAAAATCCGTCAACAGCCGTCCAATTACTATAACTATCGACTGACCACATTGCTTGTGGATCAGGTCGTCTTAATATAACATTACCCCATTTTTCCAACTTCTCGCCATTACCGGCATCCATACATTTATAATCAATCCATTTATCACTTATACGCATACTATCACCTTATTCATTATAACATAAATAAAAAGTATAAACATATATCTATACTTCATTCATTAGAAAATATTTTCCATAGTATCAGTTAAAAGCTAATTCAACATCAATGTTCTCATCTTGAACAGCTATATAAAGAAATATGAAACCACTAATAGCAATCAACAAAGAGGCTATAAAAGATAAAAAGATTAATTTTTTCTTTTTATCAGAGTCGTATAAATCTATATTTTTAATATCATCATAGGAGTCTTTCAAAAAGTATAAATAAACCACTATCAATATAGAAAAAATAAGAATAAGAATTTGGCGATACTTTTCTTTACTTTGCACGTCATTATTTACAAAGTATTGTCTTTCTAAGGAATTAGAATACCAGCTCAAAAGAATAATTCCGATATATATAACCCAAATAAAATCCTCAATTTTTAATTGTTTCAATTTTCTATCTAATTCTTCATTAACCATACTTAATTTTATGATAATAGAACTTATATTATATTAAAAAACCTTGAAAACAATGTTTCCAAGGTATAAGAACAAAATCCTAACGTTTTGAGAATTGTGGAGCACGACGTGCTGCTTTAAGACCTGGTTTTTTACGTTCTTTAGCACGAGAATCGCGAGTTACAAAACCAGCTCTCTTTAAAATCTTTCTATAACTATCTTCGTTAGCTTCATTATCTTTATCATATTCTAATAAAGCTCTAGTTATTCCTAAACGTATAGCTCCAGTTTGACCAGTGAATCCTCCACCAGTAACTTTTACTTCAATATCAAATGTATTTTCATTATTAGTAGCAACTAGGGGCTGCATTAAGTCCATTACATTAGTTTCATATGGCATGAAATCTCTAACATCTCTTCCATTAACAGTTATTTTCCCTGTTCCTGGAACCATTTTAACTTGTGCTACTGAAGATTTTCTTCTACCAGTACCTGTAAAAATTCTTGCTTTTGCCATTTAAGCCCTCCTATTTAACCTCTAATTTTTCTGGTTTTTGTGCCATATGTGGATGTTCTTCACCAGCATATACAAATAATTTTTTATACATTTGACGACCTAATCTTCCTTTTGGAAGCATACCCTTAATAGCTCTTTCAACCATTTCAACAGGATATTGTTCTTTCATAACTTTTGCTGTTCTTTCTCTTAATCCACCAGTATAACCACTATGATTATAATAAATCTTATCATTTAGTTTATTTCCAGTAAGATTAACTTTAGAAGCATTAACAACAATTACATTATCGCCACAGTCGATATGTGGAGTAAATGTAGGCTTATGCTTCCCACGTAACACGTGAGCAGCTTTTGTAGCTAAACGACCTAAATTAATATCTGTCGCATCAATAACATACCAATTACGTGTTACTTCTTCTTTTTTTTGCATGAATGTGTCTTTCATAAGTCTCCCTCTCTTTAATTTTTATTATTCTAGTAAGTGTTCCCAATACTTACCAAAATGGGATTTATAAAATGTACCAATTAAGATTGTACTAAAAAAGCATCTATTTGTCAATCAAAATATATGCTTTTGATATGTTTTTAACACTTTTTTACTAATAAAAAACATCTTTTAAATATAAACCTTCTGGATTGGCTGTTTTTCCAGCTTTTTTTCGGTCTTTAGCTTCCAAAATTTTAATAATATCCTCGCTCTTCCTTTTACCTTCCCCAATTTCAATTAAGCAACCAACCATATTACGAACCATATATCGCATAAAACCAGTTCCTAAAAAACTAATTGTAATATTATTGACATTTTTTACATCGCGTATTAGATTAGCCTGTACTATAGTTCTAACAAAATCATCTTTTTCTTCATCAGTTTTAGTAAAAGATTTATAGTCATGGGTTCCCTCTAAATATTTTAAAGCACGTTCCATTTCAACAACATCTAAACGACGATTATACTGATACACGTAATCTTTTTCAATTGGGTTATATTCTCCCATATTAATCTTATAGATATATTCCTTTGCTTTGACATTAAACCGAGCGTGGAAGTCAGGTTCGACCTCAATAATTTCTTTAATATATATGTCATCAGGAATCAAACTATTAACTGCTTTACGCAATTTTTCAGGAGCTATTTCTTTTTTAGAATCAAAGTGAGCTTTTTGATTTAAAGCATGAACCCCAGCATCAGTTCGTCCAGATGCACTAATAGTTATTTTTTCATTACTTAGGATCTGTTTTAACGCTTTTTCAATTTCTGATTGAACAGTTTTAACTCGTGGTTGTTTCTGATAACCCTTATACTTAGATCCATCATAAGAAAATGTCATAAAATAACGCATTATATTACCTCACTTACTACAATCATAATCAATATTACAATGTTTAAAAAAACCATTATAGAATCAATAACACCAAATTTATTCAAACGGAAATTAGTGCGATATTCTTTGATACTATACAAACGAACATCCATCATCTTATTTGTCTGATTCAATTGCTTTTTAGCTAAACGATAAGCTCTTTTGACAATATTAAATTTTAAATTTAATCGATTATTGTCTACGATAATACCATGATTTTTAAATTTTTTTACTAAACGTTCCTTATTATCAAGATAAATAGGGACAAATCGTAAAAAATTAGTGATTTTTAAACTTAAAACATTTACCTTTACTTTAAACCGCTGAAGTGGTTTTAAAAATAATTCTAATCCATATGTTATTTCTGTAAGAGAAGTTGTCATTACCAGTAAAATCAAAATGAACAACAAGCAAATTAATTCTATAACCACCATCAAAGTCATTATAATATTATGTGTTATCAAAAAATAAGCAAACCCAAAGATAAACAATATGAAAGATGTTGTCTTTAAAGTGTTAAAATAAATAAAAATCGGGATTTTGCTCATTGATATTAAAGATAAACTTATTAATATAATCATTAGCAAACCAAAAATGCTACTGTTAACAATTGTCATTAAACATAAAGAAAATAATATTAATATTTTAGTTAACGGATTCAGAGAATGGATTATTGAACTATTAGGATAATATTTACCAAGCATAACTTTATCTGGCATGGCGATAAATATCCTTTACTAGATCATTAATATCATCTCTATATCCTAGTTCAATATTTTTTCTCTTTTTAACCAAATTAGAAAACCAAATAAAATGTGGAATCTCTAATCCATGTTTTAAAAGAGTATCTGTTTTTTTAAATAGGTAATTTTTAGTTCCCTGATAAACAATTTTTCCATTATCTAGAATAAAAATATAATCAGAAACTTTATAAATAAATTCACTATCGTGACTGACAATTATAATTGTTTTATTTTGCTTATTTTTAAGTTTTCTCAACAATTTAACTAAATTATCTTTACTACTACTGTCTAAACCAATACTAGGTTCATCCATAACAATAACATCTGGATTAATGCACAGTACTGTGGCGATTGCTACTTTTTTCATTTCACCACTGCTAAGACTAGTAATAGGAATATCTAAATAGGACAAATTTAATCCCAAGTTTATTAAAATTTTATTAATCATTTCTTGGTCAAAAGAAATATTATAATAAGACAATTCTTCACGCAAAGTATATCCGATAAATTGATCATCACTATTTTGAAAAACCAAACCAATTTTAAGAGAACTACATTCACCGATCGATATTAGGCCACTAGTAGGTCTGACTATGCCACTTATTATTTGCACTAAAGACGACTTCCCACTACCACTTTTACCCATAATGGCAGTAATTTTTTGCAAACGTATATCCATACTAATGTTATTTAAAACCATTCTTTCTAGACTCGTATTTTTAAAAATGCTATAAGAGACATTCTTCAATTTTATTTCCATACTTCATCAACCAATCTTGCGGGTAATAACTCTATATCTTTAACTAAACCGTAATATTTTAGCTTTGATGACAATTTAACCATAAATGGCAAATCCAAACCTAAATCTAATAAAATTTTATCCTGTTTAAATACATTGATAGTTGTATCCTGTAATATTAACTTTCCTTGATCTAAAACAACTACCTCATTACCTAAAAGACAATCCTCTGGGTCATGTGTAACATTTAGAATGGTTACCTTATCCTCTTCATTTAATTTTTTTAACAGTTTTACTACCTTGTTTTTATATCTTTCATCAATCATCGTCATTGCTTCATCTAACAAAAGAACCTTTGGTTTTATTACCAACGCTCCAGCCAAAGCAACTAACTGTTTTTGACCACCTGATAATGTTTCTGGATAACATTCTAAAATATCTTCTAAATCCAAACTTTCAACTATATAGTTAATTCGTTTCTCAATTTCTTTTTTAGATAACCCTTTGTTTTCAACAGCAAAAGCAATCTCATCAATAACGGTCTCAGCCACAAAAGAACTATCAGGCTTTTCAAACACTGCACCTACTTTACTCCTAATACTACGGTAGTTATCTTTACACACAGCATTTTTGCTTATATTTACATATGTATTCAATGGATAAAACCCCAATAAAATCTTAATTAACGTTGACTTCCCACTACCATTAGGGCCTATCAATGTTGTCCAATTACCTTTTTTAATTCTTAAATTAAAATTATCAAAAAGTTTGATTCCATCATAATCAAATGACAATTTTGATATGATAATTGCATCCTCCATAACAACACCACCCTGCATAATTATTATAGTATAATTGTCTATATTTTACAATAATTAAAAAAGAAGCGTTAATTATTTTTCTTGCTTCTTTGAATTTTGTAGGCAATTTTTAACACCAATTTAATTGGTAAAAAGCGATTAAAAATATAATTTAACTGCATTAAAATGCCTGGAATAATCACTAATTTTCTTTTAAACATTTTTTTTATTGCGTAATCAGCAACATCAAAGCTCTCTAAAGCTTTAACTGAAAAGCTAACATTAGCTACATTATTGAAATTAGTATTAACTGGTCCTGGGCAAAGACAACCAATATATACTTCACTATGATCTCGACGTAATTCTTCGTAGATTGCCTCAGTTAAATGAAGTACGTACGCTTTTGTAGAATAATAAGTAGCCATTAGTGGTCCTGGACAAAAGGCCGCTGAAGAGGCAACATTGAGAATATAACCTCGATTCTTTTTTTTAAAGTCCTGTAAAAAAACCTTAGTTAAAGTATGAACAGCTTTGATATTAACATCAATCATATCCATTTCTTTTTCTAAATTTGTATCGACAAATTCGCCAAACAAACCAAAACCGGCATTATTAATTAAAATATCGATATCTTCCTTTTTGACTTTATTGTATAGTTTCATACAATTAAAGGTTGATGCCAAATCTAAGTTAATAATTTTTATATCTGTGCTAAGTTCATCCTTCAAAGATTCTAGTTTCTTTCTGTTTCGTGCTACTAAAATCAGATCATATCCTTTAGAACTCAAAATACGTGCCATATCAGCTCCAATTCCAGAACTAGCACCTGTTATTAATGCTTTCATTTTATCACCTAACTACATTATATAATATTATTAAGCTATTTTAAATAGACGACATCTTATTTTAATTCTTTTTTTCGTAAATTATAGTTTACTATTTTTCGTCTTATAGGAATTATCATTTTATATGCGTAATACAAAATAGGATGTAATATATAGTCGAATTCACCAATAAACTCAGTATATTCTCCACCCCATTTTCTTTTGAAATTATGAATTCCAATTAAATTACTTTTACTATTTGGATCACCAATAGTTCCAAATACATCAAAGAATAAATCTTGTCGTAAAAAAGCATCTTTAATCTGTCTTTGATAAATAGCATAATTAGCAAACAAGCTTTTATAATGATTATCGTTAGCCATATATAAACACCAACTTTTTTTGTTATAATGTACGACTAAACTAGCAGAAATAATAACCTCTTTTTCTTTACAATCTTTAAGCATAGCTAGCTGTTCATTAACTGCAATAATATTTTTCTGTAATTCTCTTTTTTGACCATCATTTTTTTTATTAGTAACTTGGCATAATATATTCAAGTTTTTATTTAATTCTTGAAGGCGAGTAAACAATTTAGTGCGCAATTTAGGAATATCGACCCTTGCTAAATATAAATCCACCATATTACTGTTCGAAAAAACTTTATAAAAATAACGATAATATTTATCACTATGCGAATAAAAATTCTGTCTTTTTTCTGTCATCTTCATCAAACGTATAAAGTCTTGTATGTCATTCTGATTTCCCATTTCAATATACACTTCATTAGAAAGAGTTTTTTTTAATCTTGATTTTGTCGTGCGTGAATATCTACTTTCAATCGAATCTATATCAGCTTCTAAATCAATTCTAAAAGTATAGCGCGGTTGCATGGTCTCAAAGAATTTAGTTAATTTTTGATGTTTAAAACCAATATTTGTCAGTGTTTCTACCAACTTATAATTATTATAGTCACCAATAATATGGGCATGATCGTCTATTGTATGAAGTCGAATATCAGGATCAATCTTAAAAAATAAAGCTCTATGTTTAAGGCAAAAATTTCTAATTAAATTCGACATTGTTTGTACTAAATCATAGTTATAATAATCAATAGTAAATCCTCTAGGAATATAAAAATATGAATAATTAAAGGGGAGTTCCTTTTTTAATAATAATGCAGTTGCTTTCAAATAACCACGATCCATTAAACCTAAATAATACACGTTATTACCATTAAATTTAGCTATTTGTCCCCATTCATATGACTGTAAAAAATGAGCATCCATCTTACAACAAAATTCTTTATATGAATCCTTATTTAACTCTATTAAGTCCATATACACATCTCCAATATAAATCGTTAGAACAATAAAGTTATAACATCAATTACATTATAGACTATTTTAGGCTAACAATCAATAGTAATTTTTGAATAATTTATAATTAAATTAGGTGGATAGATATATGTATAAAAGAATAAAAGATCTTAGAGAAGATAGTGATTTAACACAAAAACAAATAGCAGACATTCTAAACATTTCACAAAGAGGTTATTCACATTATGAAACAGGTGATAATGACATCCCGACAGAAATACTAATAAAATTATCTAAATATTATAATACTAGTATTGATTATATTTTAGAGATGACTAATATCAAAAAGCCTTATAACAGAAAAAAGTAATTAAAATATTTTAATTACTTTTTTATTACTTAAGCAAATACTCGCATTTTTTTAGATATTTTACGAGTTGAAGCAATTGAACCTTTTTCAATTTTAAATACTCTATCAACAACCGACATACAAGCATCACTAGCTGAGAAAATAATAATAGTCCGACTACCACGAAGATGATTTAGTATTTTCATAATTGTCTCTTTTTCCTTGGCTGATAAGCTTAAAGGAAACTCATATAAAATAATAATCTCACTCTTAGTAAGTAAAGTCCTAGCTAATCCTATAATATATCTTTTACCAGATGGCAGTTTATTAACATTTGTATTATAACCTTTCGGCAAACTTTTAATGTAATCATGAATTTTTAATTGACGACAAATAGAAAAAATCCTATGTTTATCTTTTTCAACTAACTTTAAATTTTTCATAATTGTATCATCAAAAAAATAAGGTTTAGTTACAATATAATTAATATTTGAACTATATACTTTTTTAGTATAATCCATTAAATTAATATTGTCCACGTAGATATCTCCACTGTTTTGCATTATTTCACGTCGTAATAAATAAAATATAGTTCTCTTCCCACTACCACGACCACCTAGAAATAATACACTTTCATTAGCATTAATAGTAAATGAAATGTTATTAATAGTTGTTAAACCGTTGACTTCAGTATTTTGCTTATATGAAACATTTTCAAAATTTAATATACCCAGAATATTATCTAACTTATTATTTCCAAAATCCAATATTTTCTTATCTGTAAAATCAAATATAATTTTTACACGATTAGTTGATATATTTGCATTTTTTAATTCTGGCAAAATATTCATAAAATCATTGGCTATTTCAATGCCGGATAGTATATATGGCACTACAATTAAATATGTAGTTAAAGTTAGCGAACCTTTTGAAACGAGAAATATTAGAAATAATACAATACAAGTTTTAATGAACTGATAAAAAATATGAAAATAATTATCAATATATGAGCCACATATATCATATTGTTTTCGATCTTTAATATACTTTTTAGTACTACTTAAAAAGCGATTTTTAATTTCTCTTTCAATGTTTAAATCACAGACTAACTCTTTGGAATCTACTAATTCCGAAAAACAACGATACTGTGCATCGTGATCTTCAACAGTTAATCTATTGGCATAAGCTCTTTTATTTTGTAAATAATTTAAAATCTTATAATTTAATAAATCAACACACACAATCACTAAAGCAACTGGAATATTAATAGTAAAAATTATTCCAACAGTTAATAAAACACGAAATAATCTTGCCAATCTAGTTGCAATTAAATAAGAAAATTCCGAAACAGTATAAACATCATTATGAATAATATTTATTAATTTCTCTTTGGAATTATTATCAAAATTTACACTGGTAGCTTTAATAACTTTTTTAAATATTTGTTCTTGAAGATTGATATATGTATGATTTAATAATTTATAATGAAAACGGTAATTAATATCCCATGACATTTTACGAATAAAAATAAAGGAAAAAGACAATAGAGCAAAACCGATTGCCCAAGTATATTTTTCGTTTGTTAAATTAGTAATTACATTAGCTTCAAAAACTGGTTCAATTATTAAACATATACTAGCCAATAATACCATGAAAAAGCATATTAAAAAGTATTTACGACTCGGTTTTGCTAATGTATGCCATGATTTAAACATACTAATATTTTCCCTCATATGTCCCTCTTACATTTTATTCTATATTTTTATCATATTCAATATCAGATACTTCGTATTTTCTTCTACTTGAGATAGCTCCCAATATTCTAGTAGATGACCAACCTAGTATAGCTAAAATAAAGAAATATAGTACTCCAAAAATAGTAAATTCTGGTGCTGTTTCGGTTAATAAACCAATTATTGAGGCCCCAGCACTCATCGATGTCACTATTGTTAAACTATCCACTGATTTGGAAGTAACATCTTGTTTTAAGCCATCAAAAAGTTTTTGAGCTGATGAAACATAATTTTTCGTCATGTTCCATAGATATTTTATATAATCTAAAGTATCACGTAACGTCTCATATCTATATCCGGAAATAGCTAAAAATTCTCTTAAATCATCATTACTCTTAGCTATTTTTTCTCTAGTTGATATGTATGTACTCATCTGGTTAATACGGCCATCAATTAAATTGATTGTCTTAGCATACCCTTCTAGTTTAGTGGTAAATTTAACAATATCAGAACCTTTTACATTAGCATTTTCTTTAACAGAATCTATTTTTTCCCAAATAATTCTATGCAAATTTAAATACCTATGCAATTGTCCTTTAAACTCTCTTATAAAAATTTGTTCCTCAATATATCTTTCAATATTTTCAGAAGATTGTTTCTTATTATTTATAAAATAATATTTATCGCCTCTGATAACATCATAATTATCATTTATGAATTCAAAATACTTTTGTTTTTCAGTACGAGCTAATAAATCTGTAATCTCTTCTTTTTTAGCATTATCAAATACAATAAAATAAGGATAAACTGTTTCAATATTAGCTAATTCTTTAGGAACCGGGGCACCTAAACTAAATATATAATTAAAAGCTGGCGATAATTTAGTTTCATAATAATCTGTAACTTTCTGAATATCAGTAAACATAGTATCTTCACTAACATCCTGATTGTTAAGAACTATTAAACCATCCTCAAAAATTTTAACTTTGATTCTTTGAGCGGTAATAAACTCAATATATTCTTCACCTGAAACTCCATAATCAATTTTACCAATCTCTAACTGTTTATGAAACTCTTCAAGTTTATCTTGATCTAAATCTAATTGCGAACGACATTCTCTTAAAAAATCATATATTTCAGATAATTGTAACATGGTACGTTGAAACCAACCACCAACATATATATTACTTATTTTCATTTTACACACTCCTATATATCCTTTGAAAAAAACTTAGCATCATTAACCATAAAGCCATATTTCTTATAACATGCATGAGCAGCCTCACGATAATTATTTGACCATAATTCAATTGTCTTACATTTTTGTTCTTTACATATTCCTGTTATAAAATTTAGCATATCAGTAGCTATATTATGTCTACGATATTCTTTTTTAACACACACATGATTTAATATCGCATACGTATTCATATTTTCATACATTGTAGGAATTATAGTTATTTTAGCATGCGAAACAATCTTACCATCAATTGTACCAACTATATAAATATGTTCATCACTATTCATAGTTTTTTTAAACGTATCATAAGCATATTCTAAACTTGTACTTTCTTCGAAACATTCATTACATAAATTAACAATATCTGCAACATCTTCTAATGTTGCTATCTTAAATCTAACATCCAAGAAAAACCCTCCATTTCACTTTGTCTACCTTACTTCTTACACTACCAATTGTAGCTGATAGTTAGCTGAAATGTCAATATTAACATTTGCGTGTTAACATTAAAAGTGTAAACAAAAAAAAAGATACTAATGTATCTTCTTTTAGGGTTTATTTTACTGCCTCTATACTTTCTAAAACATAATTGTTATTATCTTTTACCAAAGTATATATTAGTGTGTTTAATTTATCTTTATATTGAGAAATATCATTTGCATCTATGCCACTAGCAACAATATTTTTCATATCATAATCACTATATAATATTTTTTTACTTGCATCTACTATTGTTCCACTTGTATCAGGAGTTGTATACCCCACTTTAACATACAATTCTATTTTATCTTCTACTTGTTCAGCTTTATCATAAAGATATTCTTCACTATATATTCCAGATCCACATCCTGCTGGGGTTGTCTTATCAATAAACTTATTTGAATTATTATCATATACAATATTACCATTACCATGACAATAATAAAATTCTGACTTGAAAGTTTGTTTTTTATAATCTTTTACTCCAAATAGCTTTATATAGTTAGATTTAAATTGTTCTTCTGATACTTCGAAATTATCAAATCCCTCACTAGAATTATAATTTTTGTGATAAACATAAGAATAAACAATTGACATACATTCATCAAATGATAAATCATTTACATTAAACTTATTTCCATTTTTAAAAACATTATTATAATTGAAAAGTAATAAATAATTTGAAGAAATAAAATTATCATAAAACTCTTTCGCTACAGTATCTAAGTTTTCGATTTTAGAATACTTTTCCTCTTTAATAACATTATTTTCAGCTTTATTATCGTTTGTTATATCATTATCTTTGTGTTTTAATAAATCGTCTTTATTAACTATAAAGATAATCGTTCCAATAAGTAATAATGATACGATTAAAATTAAAACTATTGCTAGTACACTATTAACTTCCTTTTTCATATTTTAAATAACCATCCTTTCTAATCTATTATATACCACTTATTTCTTTCTAAGTAAATATTAATATTAAAAAAGATGCTTATTTAGCATCTCCTTCAACTAATTCTAATATAACCATAAGTGCATCGTCACCACGACGTTCATTTAATTTTAAAATTCTAGTATATCCACCATTTCTACCTGCATAACGTTTAGCTAAGTCATCAAATACTTTCTTAACAGCTTCATTGTCATTTTGTAAAAATGCTAGGGCTTTTCTTCTTGCAACTAATGAACCGTCTTTTCCATATGAAATCATTTTATCAACAAATTTACGTACTTCTTTGGCGCGTGTTTCGGTTGTTTCAATTTTTTCATTCATTATAACAGCTTTAGTTAAATTTGCAAGCATACTTCTTCTATGTTTGTTAGTACGTCCTAATTTTCTGTACATATTAAATCCTCCTAACTATTTTTAGTCTTCATCTCTAAATTTAAGTCCCATATCTTTAATTTTATCCATTACTTCTTTTAGAGATTTTTTACCTAAATTACGTATTTTCATCATTTCTAATTCTGTTTTTTCTGTCAAATCGCCTAATGTATTAACATTAGCTCTTTTTAAACAGTTATAAGCTCTCACAGAAAAATCTAAATCATCAATTGGTGTTTCTAATTTCTTTAATTTACTGTCCTCTTTTTTAGCATTCATAATACCGGTTGTATCAGCAATATCACTTAAATTAGTAATAATATTTAAATGTTCAATTAAAATTTTTGCTCCTAAAGCCATTGCTTCTTCAGGTTTTATTGAACCATTAGTGTAAACATTCATTATCAAACGATCATAACTTGCATCTTGTCCAACACGAGCATTATCAACATCATAACTAATTCTCTCAATTGGTGAATAAATAGCATCAATTGGTATAAAACCTAACTTATTGTTTTCAACAAACTTTTTATTTTCATTTGAAGGAACATATCCACGTCCACTTGAAATAATAAGATCCATGTCCAATTTACCACCTTTAGATAATGTAGCAATTACCTGATCCTTATTAATAATTTCCACATCAGCATCAGTTTCAATATCTGCGGCGGTTACAACTCTTTCCTCATTTACTGATAAATGAAGAACCTTGTCTTCCTCAACATGTTTTTTTACAACAACATTTTTTAGATTTAATATTATTGCAGTTACATCTTCTACAATGCCATCAATTGTTTGGAATTCATGCATTACACCATCAATTTTAACAGCTACAATTGCACTTCCTGGCATACTTGAAAGCATAACCCTTCTAAGAGCATTACCAATAGTTGTTCCGAAACCTCTTTCAAGTGGTTCTAATTCAAATTTTCCAAAATTATTATTTTCTACATATTCAGTTATTTTATATATTGGTTTTTCAAAGTTTAACACTTCTATTCACTCCTTTCATTATCCACGAGGACGTTTTGGTGGACGACATCCATTATGAGGTACTGGTGTAACATCGGAAATTGAAGTAATTTCTAAACCTGCAGTTTGTAATGAACGAATCGCAGTCTCACGTCCAGATCCTAGACCTTTTACATAAACTTCAACTTTTTTCATACCCATATCTACAGCAGCTTTTCCAGCAGCTTCTGCGCTCATACCAGCAGCAAATGGAGTAGATTTTTTACTTCCTTTAAATCCCAAAGTTCCAGCTGATGCCCAGCTAATTGCATTACCATCTTTATCACAAATCGTTACAATTGTGTTATTAAAAGTTGAATGAACATATGCTTTTCCTTCAGGAACATTCTTTTTAACTTTACGTTTTCTTGGTTTATAAGCCATTTATATAACCTCCTTTGTATGCTTAATTATTTTTTCTTATTAGCAACAGTTTTTCCTTTACCCTTACGAGTTCTTGCATTTCTGTTTGTTCTTTGGCCTCTTACAGGTAATCCTTTTTTATGACGAGTTCCCTGATAAGAGTTAATTTCCATTTTTGTCTTAATATTCATATTAACTTCACGGCGTAAATCACCTTCAGTTAAGTAATTATTAACTACATCACGAATGGCAACTAATTCTTCATTAGTTAAATCTCCAGCCTTTTTGTTAATATCAATATTAGCCTCTTTCAAAATCTTATTTGATAAACTTCTTCCAATACCATAAATATAAGTTAAAGCAATTTCAACTCTTTTATTGTTTGGAATATCTACACCTTTAATACGTGCCATAAAACACCTCCTATATTAACCTTGTCTTTGTTTATGTTTTGGGTTAGTACAAATTACATATACTTTTCCCTTACGTTTAATTATTTTACATTTATCACAGATTTTTTTTACTGATGGTCTTACTTTCATTATAATCCCTCCTACTATTTTCTATAGGTTATGCGCCCACGTTTTAAATCATATGGCGATAATTCTATAACCACTGTATCCCCTTCTAAAATGCGAATGTGATTCATTCGGATTTTACCAGAAACGTGGGCAATTACAGTGTGTTTATTTTCTAATTCTACTTTAAATTCGTAACCTGGTAAAACTTCAATAACTTTACCCTCAACTTCTATTACGTCGTTCTTAGCCATTTTATCACCTCTTTGTCATTATTGTATATCCATCTTTTGTTACCAAAACGGTATGCTCATAATGTGCAGATGGTTTCTCATCAGCCGTAATGATTGTCCAATCATCATCTAACATATAAATGTCTGCTGTTCCCAAATTTAACATTGGTTCTACAGCTATAACCATTCCTTCTTTCAATAAAGGTCCTGTACTACGCTTACCGTAATTTGGAACGTCTGGTTCTTCGTGCAAATGATTCCCTACACCGTGTCCTACTAATTCCTTAACTACACCAAGTTTATGCTTGTTAGCATATTCTTCGATAGCATAGCCAATATCACCAACGCGATTTCCAGCCTTTACTTGTTCAAGACCAATGAATAAGGCCTTCTCGGTATGCTCCATCAGATATTTCTTTGATGAACTAATTTTACCTACAGCATAAGTCCATGCTGAATCACCGTGGTACCCTTTATAACAGGCTCCAATATCAATAGATATGATATCGCCTTCCCTCAATTTTCGATTGCCAGGAATACCATGAACTACCTCGTCATTAATCGAAGTACAAATTGATCCCGGAAAACCATTATAATTCTTAAAAGAAGGATATGCTCCGCGGCTGATTATATAATCATAAGCTAATTGATCTAATTCACCAGTAGTAATTCCAGGTTTAATATATTTTTCCAAATACTTATGGGTTGCCCCGGTTATTTCACCAGCAATTTCTAATAGTTCTATTTCTCTTTTATCCTTAATACTTATCACTAATAATCGCCGCCATTTAAAATTTTTTCAACTTCTAAAAATGTTTTTTCAGCATTTTCAGAATTAACGCGATAAAGAATATTTTTATCTTCATAATAATCTAAAATATCTTTAACATTATCTAAATATATATTAAATCTATTTTTAAAAGACTCTTCATTATCGTCTTTTCTGCCTACTAATGTTGCTCCACAGACATCACACTTATCTGCAACAATAGGGGCTGTATCTTGAAAATAAATATTATATATTTTTCCACAACTTGAACAATTTAACCTACCTAAAGCTCTCTTCAAAGCTATATCTTCATTAATATCTAAATTTATTACGATGTAATCGCTAAAAAATTCATCTAATAATTTTGCTTGGTTTAAATTCCTAGGAAACCCATCTAAAACAATTGGACCAACTTTAAGGTCACCTAATTTATTTTTAAGCAATTCAGTTGTAGTAACATCATCAATTAATATTCCAGCATTTATCATATCATGAATTTTACGATTAAAATCTGTACTATCATCTAAATCACGAAAAATTTGACCCATTGAAATGTGTTTATAGCCGTAGCGATTCTTTAACATTTCACATTGTGTCCCCTTACCTGCAGCTGGGGCACCATATAATATTATATTTTTCATTTATCTCCTTTTTCTTCCTTTCGAATATGTTCTAGTACTGATTTGACTCTCAATCTGTTTATATGTTTCTAATGTAACTCCAACAACAATTAAAAGTCCAGTACCACCTATAGTTACACTTGTAGGTAAACCTGAGAACATTCCAAATAAAATTGGAAGAGCGGCAATAACTGCTAAGAATATAGCTCCTGCCATCGTAATCCTTTTTAAAACTTTGCCTACATATTTAACTGTTTCATCGCCTGGTCTAACCCCCGGAATAAAACCACCATTCTTTTGCAAATTTTCAGCTAATTCTTTAGGTTTTAACTGTAAGAATGTATAAAAATATGCAAATGCAATAATTAATAAAATATATAATATAAATCCGGTTGGTGTTGTGTAATTTAACCATTTACTAACAAATAGAGAAAATCCCTCATTTTTAGTAAATTGAGCAATTAATCCCGGAATAGAAATAATTGCTGAAGAGAATATAACGGGAATAACACCAGCTGAATTTAATTTAAATGGAATATAGTTTTGACCACCATTCATACTGCTAGTAGATTTATTAGCGTATTGAATAGGAATACGTCTTTCAGCACTCTCTTCATATACGACACCAATAATAACAGCAACGTATAATGCAATGAAAATTATAAATTTAATAATTCCCAATAGTGTCTGTTGAACATCACCTATAATAACAAGCCCCTGGTATGCTTCCACAAACATTGTCGGTAAGCTTGCAATTATTCCTGCCATAATAATTAACGAAATTCCATTGCCAATACCCTTAGAAGTAATTTGATCTCCTAACCATAGCAAGAATGCAGTTCCAGCAGTTAATACGGTTGCAAATTCCATATAATCAAGTACTGTTCCATTTTTAATAAATGCAAATGATAACATATATCCTTGAACAAAAGCCAAAATAATTCCAACCACACGTGTAATTTGATTTAATTTAGTTCTACCTGTATGGCCTTCTTTAGATAATTCAGCTAAATAAGGTATGATATCCATTTGTAATAATTGTATAACGATTGATGCGGTTATATACGGCATTACACCAAGTGCTAAAATAGAAAATTTTTCCATTGCACCGCCGCCCATCGCATTAATAAGGCCTAGAAAACCTAATTTACTCGTATCTAACGCACTTTTATCTACCCCAGGAACAATGATTGAAGTTCCTACTTTAAATAGAAATAAAATTAGAAAAGTAAATAATATCTTCTTTTGTAAATCCTTATTTTTGGGATTAAATATTTGCTTTACAGTTGCAAACAATTAAATCACCTCGGCTTTTCCACCTAATTTTTCTATCTGTTCTTTAGCTACATCAGAAAATTTGTGTGCTTTTACAGTTAATTTCTTTTCTAAAGTACCATTTCCTAATACTTTAATACCATCTAATTGATTTTTTATTAAGCCCATTTCTTTTAGTAATTCTGGAGTAATAACAGCTTCGTTTTCAAATTTGTTTAAATCACTTAAATTAATAACAGCATATTTAGTTTTAAATTTAGCATTAGTAAATCCTCTTTTTGGTAAACGTCTATAAAGAGGTAATTGGCCACCTTCAAATCCTGGTTTGTGACTATAACCACTTCTAGCTTTTTGTCCTTTTTCTCCACGACCTGAAGTTTTTCCTAAACCACTACCAACACCACGACCAACTCTTTTACGAGTTTTTATAGCGCCCTCAGTAGGATGAATATTGTATAATTTCATATTATATAATCTCCTCTACTTTTAATCCACGAAGTTTTGCTACCTCATCAACAGTTTTTTGTGATTTTAATGCTTCTAAAGTTGCATATGCCATATTAATTTTTGTATTTGATCCTAAAGATTTAGATAAAATATCTTTAACTCCAGCTAATTCTAATACTGCTCTTACTGGTCCTCCAGCTTTTACTCCTGTACCTTTTAAAGCAGGTTTTAGCATTACTTTACTAGCTCCTCTAACTCCGATTGCTTCATGTGGGATTGTTCTTTCATCAACTAATGATACTCTAACTACATTCTTTGTAGCAGCTTGGACAGCTTTCTTAATTGCATCTGGAACTTCATTAGCTTTTCCAGTACCAATTCCAACTTGACCTTTTTTATCCCCTACAGCTACTGTAGCAGAGAAACGGAAATGACGACCACCTTTTGTTACTTTTGTAACTCGACCAATATTGATAATTTCTTCTTCAAATTGTTTTGGGCGTGGTTCTCTTCTTCTTTTTTCCATCAATTACCCTCCTTTTAGAATTCTAATCCATTTTCGCGTGCAGCTTCAGCTAAAGCTCTAACACGTCCGTGATATAGGTATCCACCTCTATCAAATGTTACTTTAATAATTTTAGCTTTTTTAGCTCTTTTAGCTAATAATTCTCCAACTTTTGTAGCAGCTTCGATGTTTCCACCATTTTCTAGCTTTAACTCTTTATCGATTGAAGATGCACTAACTAAAGTAACAGCTTTTTCATCATCTATGATTTGCGCAAAGATATTACCGTTAGATCTAAAAACATTTAAACGTGGAACCTCAGCAGTACCAGATATTTTGTTTCTAACACGAGCATGTCTTGCTTGACGCATTTCATTGCGAGATACTTTTTTAATCATTAGTATTACTCTCCTTTACTTTAATTATTTAGCTGCTTTTTTACCAACTTTACGAATAATTGTTTCATCAGCATATTTAATACCTTTACCTTTATATGGTTCAGGTTTTCTAATCTTTCTTACGTTAGCGGCAAATTCACCTACTAAACATTTATCGATTCCCTTAACAGTTAATTCAGTATTACTTGGACATTCCAAAGTAATTCCTGTTGGAATATCAACTTCTACTGGGTGTGAATATCCAGCAGTAACCACTAGTTTATCACCCTTTAATGTAAAACGATATCCGACACCAACTGCCTCTAATTTCTTTTCAAAACCAGCTGTTACACCAATAATCATATTATTGATATTAGCATTAGCAGTTCCATGGAAATTTTTAACTGTATCATTTTTGCGTTCAACAGTTAATTCTTGACCATTTACTTTTACAGTAAGATCTTTGTTTATTTCAGTAGAAAGTTCACCTTTAGGACCTTTAACTGTAACAATATTACCATCAACTGATACTGTAACACCTTCTGGTATTGAAAGAACTTTATTTCCAATACGACTCATATATATCCTCCTTACTTTCTACCAAATGTATGCTAATACTTCGCCACCAAGAGATTCTGTTCTAGCTTGCTTGTCAGTCATAATTCCCTTTGATGTTGAAATGATAGCAATACCTAGTCCATTTAATACTTTTGGTACTTCATCAGCCTTAACATATACGCGTAAACCTGGTTTAGAGATTCTTTTTAACCCAGTTATAACACGTTCTTTGTTTTGTCCATATTTTAAATTTAAGACAATTATATTCTGAATATTATTCTTCTTAATTTTATAATCAGCAATAAAACCAGTTTCTTTTAATATTCTTGCAATTTCTTCTTTTATTTTTGAAGCGGGTACTTCAACTTCTATATATCGCATTTGATTAGCATTACGAATTCTTGTAAGCATATCTGCGATTGGATCTGTTACCATATATATCCTCCCTTCAATTCTACCAACTAGATTTTTTAATTCCTGGTATTTGTCCTTTATAAGCTAATTCCCTAAAACAAATACGGCAAATTCCATATTTTCTAAGTACTGCGTGAGGTCTTCCGCATCTTTGACAACGAGTATACTCACGTACTTTAAATTTAGGGGTTCTACTAGCCTTAACTTTCATACTTGTTTTAGCCATATTATCCTCCTTTTTTAGAGTTATTTCTTAAACGGCATACCAAAGCCTTTTAAGAGATCGTACGCTTCTTCGTTTGTTTTTGCTGTTGTAACAAAAACGATATCCATACCACGCACTTTAACAACATTATCATATTCTATTTCTGAGAAAATTAATTGTTCAGTTAAACCTAATGTATAGTTTCCTCTACCATCAAAAGCCTTAGGAGATATTCCTCTAAAATCTCTTACACGTGGTAATGTAATACTAATTAGTTTATCTAAGAAATTATACATGTTTTCTCCACGTAAAGTAACTTTACATCCGATTGGTTGTCCTTCTCTAACTTTGAAACCAGCAATTGCCTTTTTAGCATGTGTCTTAACTGGTTTTTGACCAGATATAATTTCTAAATCAGCCATTGCAGCATCTAATAATTTACTATTAGTTGTAGCATCTCCTACACCCATATTAATTACTATTTTGTCTAAAGATGGAACTTCCATTACACTTTTATAACTATATTTTTCTCTTAAACTAGGTACGATTTCTTTATTATACTTTTCTTTTAGGCGGTTCATATATACCCTCCTTCCAATTAATCAAGGCTCTCATTAGATTTTTTTGCTACTCTAATCTTTTTGCCCTTTTTATCAATAGTATGTCCTATTCTGGTTCTTTTTTTAGTTTTAGGATCAAGAATCATAACATTAGAAGCATGAATTGGTACTTCTACTTCTACAATACTACCAGCACTTTGACCGTTTGGTTTAATATGTTTTTTAGCTATATTAATACCTTCAACAACGACCTTATTATCAGCTTTTAGTATCTTGGTTATTTTACCTTCCTTACCCTTATCTTTACCAGCTATAACAATTACCTTATCTCCAGTTTTCAAGTTCATGTTTCTCATCCTTTCAACTATAGCACTTCTTTAGCAAGTGATACAATTTTCATAAAATCTTTATCACGCAATTCACGTGCGACTGGTCCAAATACACGAGTTCCAACTGGACTCTTATCATCTTTAATAATAACACAAGCGTTATCATCGAATTTAATGTAAGATCCATCTTCTCTTCTTAGACCAAATTTGCTTCTAACAACTACAGCCTTGACAACTTTACCTTTGCCAACTGTTCCGTTAGGTGTTGCTTTTTTAATAGTCCCAACAACTATATCACCAATATTTCCAGTTTTAACTTTACTTCCACCTAGTACTCTAATAACAGAAAGTTCACGAGCACCAGAGTTGTCAGCAACTTTCAAACGGCTTTCTTGTTGAATCATATTTAATCCTCCTTTTTCGAGTACAATTATAAAATAATTGCTTTTTCTACTATTTCAACCAAACGATAACGTTTCATTTTTGATAATGGTCTAGTTTCCACGATACGAACTTTATCACCAATCTTAGCTTCGTTCTTTTCATCATGAGCAGTATATTTTTTTGAATATTTTACGCGTTTTTTATATAAAGGGTCATTTTTGTAAGTTTCTACTAAAACCGTAATTGTTTTGTCATTTTTATCGCTAACGACTTTACCAATTAATTCACGAGTTCTCTTATCTTGCATTATTTTTCCTCCTTAAGTTCACGTTCACGTAAAATTGTTTTCATACGTGCAACTAACTTTCTTAAATCATTAATTCTTGAAGGTTTTTCAAGATTACCAGTAGCTTGACTAAAACGTAAATTAAATAGTTCTTCCTTAGTTTCTTCAATTTTTTTCAAAATTTCTTCATTGGTTAATTCTCTAATTTCACTATTTTTCATTAGTTTCACCACTTTCTTTTACTACAAACTTACATTTTATTGGAAGTTTATGCATAGCCAATCTGAACGCTTCACGAGCTATTTCTTCACTTACGCCTCCAATTTCAAACATAACTTTACCCTTTTTAACAACTGCAACCCAAACCTCTGGTTGACCTTTACCTTTACCCATACGAGTTTCTAAAGGTATTTTTGTAAGTGATAAATGTGGGAATATATTAATCCATACTTTACCACCACGTTTCATATAACGAGTCATAGCAACACGAGCCGCTTCAATTTGTTGTTGAGTAATCCAAGCACCTTCCATTGCCATTAATCCATATTCACCAAAGTTAACTTTTGTATTTCCTTTGGCTACACCATCATAACGCAAACGATGAGGTCTACGATATTTAGTTCTTTTTGGAATGACTGCCATCGCTATTACCTCCCTTGTTTTTCTTAGGAAGGATTTCTCCTTTATAAATCCATACTTTAACGCCAATTTTTCCATATGTTGTATTAGCCTCTTTATGTGCATAATCAACATCAGCACGTAATGTATGTAATGGAATATTTCCTTCTGTATATCCTTCTGTTCTTGCCATTTCAGCACCACCTAAACGTCCTGAAACAGCAGTTTTAATTCCTTTTGCTCCTGCTTTCATAGCATTTCTAATTGCTTTCTTTTGAGCAATACGGAATGAAACACGATTTTCGATTTGATGCGCTATATTTTCAGCAACTAAAGCAGCATCAATATCTGGATTTTTAATTTCCATAATAGAAATTTGAACATCTTCATCTACTAATTTAGATAATTCTTTTTTTACCTTTTCGATTTCTTCACCACCATGTCCGATTACTACACCAGGTTTAGAAGTATTAATAATTACTTCTGTTTTTTTGGCGGTTCTTTCGATAAGAATACTTGAAACAGATGCATCTTTTAATTTTTTGCTTAAATACTTACGTATTTTATCATCATTATTTAAGAATTTAGCAAAATCTTTATTATCTGCATACCATTTTGATTCCCAAGTCTTGTTAATTCCAATTCTAAGTCCCACTGGACTAACCTTTTGACCCACAAGATTTCCTCCTTTGCCTAATTTTTCTCACTAACAACTATTGTTATATGACTTGTTCTTTTTTTAATCGGATCAACATGTCCACGTGATCCAAATTTCATTCTCTTTAAAGTTTGACCTTCATTTATATAAGCTTCTTTTACATATAATTTAGTTTTATCTAAACTTAAGTTATTTTCTGCATTAGCTACAGCTGATGTTAATACTTTTCTAATTTGTCTTGAAGCTTCTTTATTAATGTTAGCTAATATAGTATCTGCTTCAGCTACATCTTTACCACGCACTAAATCTATAACTAAACGAGCTTTACGAGGTGCAATTCTAATTCCTTTTGCAATCGCTTTTGCTTCCATTTTAGTCCTCCTTCCTGATAATCAATTATTTCTTAATTTTGTTATCGCCATGTCCACCAAATTTACGTGTTGGAACAAATTCACCTAATTTATGTCCTACCATATCTTCTGTAACATAAACTGGGATAAATTCTTTACCATTATGAACAGCAAATGTGTGTCCGATAAATTCAGGATAAATTGTTGAACGGCGAGACCAAGTTTTGATTACTTCTTTTGATCCAGATTCATTAACCTTTTTAACTTTAGCCATTAGATGTCTATCGATAAAAGGTCCTTTTTTTAAACTTCTAGCCATTTAAACCAATCCTTTCACTATTTTTTACGACGACGAACAATTAACTTATCAGAAGCTTTTTTCTTGTCACGTGTCTTATATCCTAATGCTGGTTTACCCCATGGAGTAACAGGCCCCTTACGTCCGATTGGCGCACGTCCTTCTCCACCACCGTGAGGGTGATCGTTAGGATTCATAACAGAACCACGAACTGTTGGTCTAATACCCATATGTCTTTTACGACCAGCTTTTCCTAAATTAACTAATTCATGATCAGCATTTCCAACTTCTCCAATAGTAGCACGACAAGTACTTAATACTTTACGAACTTCACCACTATTTAAACGAAGTAGTGTATATTTTCCTTCGTGTCCCAAAACTTGAACACTAGTTCCAGCTGAACGAGCCATTTGGCCACCTTTGCCAGCTTTTAATTCAACATTGTGAACCATTGTACCTTCTGGAATATTTCCAAGAGCTAAGCAGTTACCAACTTTGATATCTGTCTTATCCCCGCTTTCAATTTTGGCACCAATTTTTAAATTCTTCGGTGCAATAATATATCTTTTCTCTCCATCGGCATAATTAATTAAAGCAATGTTAGATGATCTGTTTGGATCGTATTCAATTGCCACAACTGTACCAACAACACCGTCTTTATTTCTTTTGAAGTCAATGATACGGTATTTACGTTTTGCTCCACCACCACGATGTCTTACAGTAATGCGACCTTGATTATTACGACCACCATTTTTCTTTAATGTTACAACTAATGATTTTTCTGGAGTAGTTTTAGTAACTTCATCATTGATTAATGTCGTCATCCCACGAAGACCATTAGTCATTGGTTTATAACTCTTAATCGCCATAATCTTTTCCTCCTATTTAGTTAAGTTCAATAGAACTTCCTTCTTTTAATTTAACAATTGCTTTTTTTACTTTGTTAGTTTTTCCAACATAACGACCAACTCTTTTTTTTCTTGGTTTTACATTGATAGTATTTACACTTTCAACTTGTACGTTGAAGATTTTTTCAATTGCTTGCTTAATTTGTGTTTTGTTTGCCTTTACGTCTACACTAAAAGTAACAGTATTTTTATTTTGAACTAAATCAGCACTTTTTTCAGTGATAATTGGTGCTTTAATAATATCTCTATAATTTGTCATACTAAGCTAGCACCTCCTCGATTTGTTTTACAGCAGATTCTGTAATAATCATTTTATCAGCACTTATTACATCATAAGTATTAATTTCATCTGCAGCTAATAATATTACATTACCTAAATTACGAGTAGCTAAAATAACATTATCAGTTAACTCGCTAACAACTATTAATGTGACAGTGGTGCTAGCTTCAAAAATATTTAAAATGTTTTTCATATCTTTAGTTTTTGTAGTTTCAACTTCAAAGTTATCTACTACAACTAATTCTTTATTTATAATTTTGTAAGATAAAGCTGACTTCAAAGCCAATCTTCTCTCTTTACGGTTCATTTTTTTATCATAATCTCTTGGTTGTGGTCCAAATACTGTTCCACCACCTACCCAATGTGGAGCTCTAGTACTACCCTGACGAGCACGTCCTGTACCTTTTTGTCTCCATGGTTTTCTTCCGCCTCCACTAACTTCACTACGTGTTTTAGTAGCTGCAGTCCCTTGTCTTTGCGCATTTCTAGTTAATGTAATTGCATCATATAAAACAGTATCGTTTGGAACTATACCCCAAACAGCTTCGTTTAAAGAAATATCCTTTACCTTTTCACCCTTTATGTTTAATACAGATTGTTTTTTCATCTATATCCCTCCTACTAGTTTTCACTTGAAACAGCTTCTTCAGTTGTTTCAGTTTCTTCTATCTTTGTAGTTTCAGGTTCAGCTGGTGTTTCAACTACATATGTATTTAATTCTTCAGCTGCATTTATTTTACCAGGGTTCTTAATTGCCGTTTTAATAACAACAAGTGATTTTTTTGGTCCAGGAACATTCCCTTTAATTAAAATGCAATTATTTTCCATATCAACAGCAACCACTTCAAGGTTTTGAATAGTTACAGTTAACATTCCCATATGTCCAGGTAATTTCTTACCTTTAAAAACACGCATTGGTCTCATAGTTCCCATTGAACCTGGTTTTCTATGATAATGAGATCCGTGTCCCATTGGTCCACGACTTTGATTGTGACGCTTGATTACACCCTGGAATCCATGTCCTTTTGTAACGCCTGTTACATCGACCATTTCCCCAGCTTCAAAAATATCAGCAGTTATTTCTTGCCCCAAAGTGTAAGCATTAATATCTACGCCTCTAATTTCTTTAAAGAAGCGCTTAGGTGTAGTATTAGCTTTATTGGTATGACCAACTGAAGCTTTATTTACTAACTTTTCTCTTTTCGTATCAAAACCTAATTGAATCGCTTCATAACCATCATTTTCGATTGTCTTAATTTGTGTTACAACATTTGGTTCAACCTCGACAACAGTTACAGGAATCAATTTTCCAGATTTTGTGAAAACTTGTGTCATTCCTAATTTACGACCTAAGATTCCTTTTTTCATCTTTCTTCCTCCTATACTTTCAATTATTACTTGTTAATAATTTTGATATCAACTCCACTTGGAATATCCAAATGCATAAGTGCATCGATTGTTTCCTTGCTTGGATTTTTGATATCAATTAATCTTTTGTGTGTTCTTTTTTCAAATTGTTCACGTGAATCCTTGTATTTATGAACAGCTCTTAGAATAGTAATTTTCTCAATTTCAGTTGGTAATGGAATTGGTCCACTAACAACACCACCTGTTCTTTTAACTGTTTCAACAATTTTCGCACATGCAGTGTCTAAACTTTTATGTTCAAACGCCTTTAATTTGATACGAACATTTGTCTTAGCCATGTTTTTCCTCCCTTCGCCTATATCTAGTATAGACTTGCTCCGTGTAAAAACCTAATACAAGTTTAATTGTTCTAACAACTTAACCTGGTGTATCAGCAACCTCACACATCAACGCATGCCACACATTCAAAATTATACACAAAAATTATATGAATTGCAAGTGTTTTTTATTCATTTTAGAAAATTGTCAAAATTAGATAATTATGATAGAATTTTATTATTCGAGGTGAAATTGATGAATATTACAATTCTAGGTGCTGGAGCATTTGCTTGTGCTTTAGCAACAATTTTTAACAGAAAAACACTAAATGTAACTATTTGGTCAAAATTGGAAAATGAAATCAATTATATTAAAGATAACCATCACTGTATGAATGAAAAAAGTATTATTGTTGATGAAAATATTGCGCTAACTAGTGACCTAAAATTCGCTGTAGCTAATTGCCAAGTAATAATAATTGCTATTCCAGCTCCTTTTTGCAAAGAAGTATTTCAAGAATTAAAATCTTACTATAATAATCAATATATTATAATAGCCACAAAAGGAATAGATACTAAATCATGCATGTTTGTAAGTGAAATTTTAACTAAAACAATTAAGAGTAAACGTGTAAGTGTAATTTCAGGACCTTCGTTTGCTGTTGATATAGCGAATAAAGTCCCAACTGGACTATCACTAGCATCTAAAAACAAAAAAAACACCGATGTTATTAAAAGCATTATCGATAACGAGCATATTACTGTTTACCCAACTACTGATGTTATTGGAACAGAAATATGTGGAGCAATCAAAAATGTTATAGCAATAGCTTCGGGAATAATTAAAGGTTTGAATTTACCAGAAACAACACAAGCGATGTTCATCACTGATTCACTGCATGATATCAAAGAATTAATAAATAAATTGGGTGGAAAACGTGACACAATTCTTTCTTATGCTGGATTTGGAGATTTACTTCTAACCTGTACAAGTCCAAAAAGCAGAAATTTTTCTTTTGGCATGGTTGTTGCAACCTCTGATAAGAATACTATAGATAAGTACCTTCAAAATCATACCGTTGAAGGAGTAAATACTTTAGCTACAATTTATAAATTAATCAAAAGAAAAAAAATCAAAATTCCAATTATCGACTGTATCTATAAAATTGTCATCGAAGGAAAAGCTCCGCAAAGCATTATCGACGTAATAAACAATCGAAAATAAAAAAACCATTTATAAAATGGTTTTTTATTTAACAAATGGGATTAAAGCCATAAAACGAGCTTTTTTTACTTCGTTTGCAATATGTCTTTGGTGTCTTGCACAAGCACCAGTAATACGCTTAGGTAAAATTTTATGTGTATCATTACTTATGTATTTTTTGACAATATCGACATCTTTATAATCTACACTTTTACCAGCGCACATTTGACATATTTTTTTCTTTTTTCTATAAAATTCAGCCATTATATTTCTCCTTCTTTTAGTCTAAGAAGTTATCATCGATAGAAACGCTATCACCAAAATCAGCAAATGGATCATCAGACACATTTACATCATTCGTATATCCACTGTTGTTTTCCTGATAATCATATGGACTAGCATCATTTGCTGCAGAACGAGACTGAGCTTGACCTTTGCTCTCCAAAAATTGAACAGAATCAGCAACAACATCCATAGTATAACGTTTATTACCGTCCTTATCATCATAACTTCCTGTTTGTAATCTACCCTCGATAGAAACTAAACTCCCTTTATCTAAATAATTGCATGTATTTTCAGCTTGCTTACGCCAAACAATAATATTTATAAAGTCAGTTTCTCTTTGACCTTGAGCATTACTAAAAGTTCTATTTACTGCGACAGAAAATCTAGCAAATGGAACATTAGAACCTGTATATCTTAACTCAGGTTTAGCAGTCAATCTGCCAATAAGCATTACTCGGTTCATAAAATACCTCTATTCTACTTTTCGATTTTTGTAATTAGATGGCGAATAATATCACCACTAATTAATGCTAGACGATCAAATTCTTTAATTGCTTTATCATCAGAAGCTTCAACTTCTAAAACATAATAAAATCCGCTTTTATACTTTTTAATTTCATAAGCTAATTCTCTTTGACCCATCTCTGTTTCACCTGCTATAGTGCCACCATTATCACTAATAATCTTTTTAAAATCAGTGATAACTTTTTTAGTATCTTCCTCAGATAAAGTAGGTTTTACTATAAACATGATTTCATAATTACGCATTTCCACACCTCCTTATGGTCTAATAGGCTGCATAGCAGCAAGGAGTAAATTAATACTCGCATAGAATTATATCAAACTTTTTAACAAAAGTAAATAAAAAATTCTACATTAAAAAATATTAATATATATCTAATTATATAACAAAAAAGACTCAATTAAATATTGAATCTAAATGTGCAAATGTCACCGTCCTGCATAACATAGTCTTTTCCTTCCAAACGAAGCTTTCCTGCTTCTCTAACTCCTTTTTCACTTCCACACTCTTTTAAATCATCATAGCTAATAACCTCAGCCTTGATAAAGCCTTTTTGAAAATCAGTATGAATTATACCAGCGCACTCTGGAGCTTTCATTCCTCGCCGAAAAGTCCAAGCCCTAACCTCATCACTACCAGCAGTAAAGTATGTTGCTAACCCCAAGAGAGAGTATGTAGCCTTAATTAATTTATCCAAACCACTTTCTTCAATTCCTAACTCTTTCAGAAATAATACTTTATCATTATCTTCAAGTTCACTCAGTTCAGACTCGATTTTGGCACAAACAACAATAACACTATTATTTTCTTTGGCTGCATATTTTTTTACTTCACTAACATATACGTTATCTTCAGTAGCAGCATCCACCTCAGCTACATTGGCCATATATATGATTGGTTTAGCAGTTAAAAAATGAAATGGTTTTATTATTAATTGTTCATCAGCATCCATATCTAAATTACGAATAGGCAGATTTTTTTCAAGATTAGCTTTTATTTTTTCTAAAACAGCTACCTCTTTTTGTGTTTCCTTATCATTAGACATTTTAGCTTTTTTACCAATTCGATTCAAGCGATTATCAACAACCTCTAAATCCGCTAAAATAAGTTCAATATTGATAATTTCAATATCGCGAATAGGATCAACATTACCATCAACATGAATAATATTATTATCATCAAAGCATCTAACCACTTCGACAATTGCATCAACTTCCCTAATATTTGATAAAAACTTATTTCCTAATCCTTCACCATTTGAAGCACCTTTGACTAATCCGGCAATATCCGTAAACTCAAAAGTAGTAGGTATCATTCTCTCAGGAATATATAATTCTTCCAAATATGCCAAACGCTCATCTGGAACAGTAACAACTCCCACATTTGGTTCAATAGTAGCAAACGGATAATTCGCTGCTAATATGTTCTTTTTTGTAATCGCATTAAAAAGGGTTGATTTGCCAACATTAGGTAAACCAACAATTCCTGCCGTTAAACTCATAAATACCTCCTTATAAAGTTGCTAATCCACCAATACCTATTGGTAATCCAGAAATATACCAACTAATAATAATTAACATCCATAATAAAATAAAAGTGATAACTACTGGTAAAATGGTTTTGTAAAATTTGCTAAATGCATCAAATTGCCCATTGCGATTATTATACTTACGCAATAAAGCAATTAAAATAATAAAATATCCAAATAATGGTGTCAAAGCTCTTCCAATACCACTACTAACTCCATAAATAAATTGCGTAAATTCTGGTGCAATATTAGCTCGCATAAACAAAGGAACAATTAGTGGAGAAATTAGAATCCACTTGTCTAACACAGATGGTATAAATAATGAAATAATAATAGTAAATAGGATAAATAAAATAATCAATGGAATGCCTGATAATTGTAATCTAGCTAAAACATCCATTAAATTCGCCGCGATTACCTCTCCAATTCCCGTCCATTTCATTATAGCAATCAGTTGAGAAAAGATAAAACTTAAAATAAACATTAATCCTAAACCATCAAAAACGTTTGATAAACTATCTGTATAAACTTTATTATCTTTAATATTTTTAGATGCTTTACCATAGATATACCCGCAAACAATAAAAATCAAAGCTATAATAAATACAAAAGCATTTCTAAATGGCGAGTCATATCCGAATAGTTGAGCAATATATTGTTCTTCACTTGTATTTAAAAGCCACCCAGACCATGGCAATCCTGGTATAATTGCATAAGCAATCAGTAGCACTATTATTCCAAAAGCAATTAAAGAATATTTTTTAGCCTGACGCGATTCAATTATTTCATCATTTTCTTCTATTATATTATAACTTTTAGTAAACTTGGGTAATAACATTTTATTAATAATTACAAATCCAGCAAATATTATAACAATCATTGAACCGAGAGATATATATAAAGTAGAAATCATATTATAAGTATAATTTTTATCCACCTCTACTCTGGCAGCGGTCTGTGTTAAGTTACCTAATAAATAATTATCATAGCTAAAAATTAAACATGCTCCTTGTCCAATTGTTAAACCAAAAAAAGCAACTATTAATCCAATAACAGGATTTTTACCAATATTTTTATAAAACACAGCTACTAATGGTAGTACAATGGCAAAACTATATTCCCCAAAAATACCACTTATAATAGAAAAAAACAAAGTAAAAACAATAATCTTATTGAATTTAATATTTCTAAATTTAGAAAAGAATGCCTTAAATAAACCACTAATTTCCGCAACGCCAATCCCAACCAATGATATTAACATTACTAAAAGAGGTTCAAAATTAGAAAAATTATTAATAAGGTTATTAAAAAAATATTGAATTCCCTTCAAACTAAAAATATTTTTGATTGTTATCAAAGAGGTTTCTAGTCCTCCACTAACAATCGAAGTTTTTTGACCCTCAAAACCAATAATAGCTAATAAAGCAGTTACTATTACTAGAGTCATAGAAATTATTAAAGATGAGAAAATTAAACTTTTTTTACATTTTTTATTCTTTTGTTTTGTTGTCATAAAATCTCCTACTTAATTATTTTTTTTAACTTTTTATTAAATTCGATGCGCGGTAACATTATAGTCCTTCCACAATTGCAACATTTTATTTTTATATCTGCACCAATTCTAACAATCTCCCATTCATTGGTACCACAAGGATGGGGTTTTTTCATTATGACAATATCATGTAGATTATAATTTTTTTCCATTATGAATCACCACTTGCTTATAAGGTATTTCTATGTTTTTACAATCAAATGTTACTTTAACTTCCTTTAAAATTTCTCTTTGAATACGATAATGTTCCATTGCTTCAGTTTCAACCACAATGCGATATACAATAGCTGATTCATCAAAACTATTTATTCCCAATAATTCAACATCACCTTTTATACCCTTTAAACTTTTAGTTAATTGCGTACAAAGAGAAGTTAATATATCTTCAATCTTTTGGTTATCCTCGTCATATGATACAGGAATATCAACGATAGCTAAAGAATTAGCTAAACTATGATTAGTTATTTGTGTTATTTCTCTATTTGAAATAATCATTATTTCTCCAGTATAAGCTTTAATTTTTGTTGTCTTCATTCCTAGGCTAATAACTTCTCCCTTAAAACCATTAATTGTAACAGTATCACCAATTTGATATTGATTATCAAAAATAATAAAAGTTCCTGCCACAAAGTCTTTAAGTGTATCCTGAATTGCTAAACCAACAACAACACCAACTACACCAAGTGAAGCAATGATACTTTTAGTATTGACACCATAAACATCCAAAATAAGTAAAATGGCCAATATAACTAAAAAATACTTGACTACGTTATTAATTAAACTAAGTAATGTCTTCTGCCTTTGTGAAATTTTTTTCTTGTTTTTAATATTAAACGCATGATGAACTAAAGCTTTAAAAAGCCGATATATTAATATGCAAATTATTATTATTATAATAGGGTCAATTACTTCTTTAACTAAAAACTTTTCGAAAAAATCCATATAATTATTCCTTTACATTTATTATTTCTAATATACGATTTAAATCGGCGTCATTGGTAAAACCAATTATAATCTTATTATCCTTAATTTTAATCCTTGAATCAAATTTGTTTTCTAAAAGTTCTTCAACATATTTGTAATTATTATCTGTTTGTTTACGCTCAATTTTAATTTTACGATCCAACATAGGATTATCGCTAGCCATTTCCTCTAAACGACGAACACTAAAATTTTCATCAACTATTTTTTTAGCTAAATCGATAATTTTATCGTCGCCATCTAACTTACTAAGAACACGCGCATGCCCCATTGATATTTGTTTTTTGTTTACCATTTCTTGAACTTGCATTGGCAAGCGAAGTAAACCTAACATATTAGTTATATGACTACGACTCTTACCCACTTTTAATGCTAATTCCTCTTGTGTTAAATTTAGATTATTTAACAAATTTTGATAAGCTTGAGCTTCCTCAATAGCCGATAGGTTTTCACGTTGTAAATTTTCTAACAATGCTATCTCCATCATTTGTTCATCGGTAAAGTCTCGAACAATAGCCGGTATTGATGTTAACCCAGCTAACTTACTGGCACGATAGCGTCGTTCTCCAGCAATTATCTCATATCCTTTTATACTTCTTTTAACAATAATCGGTTGAAAAACACCATGTTCTTTAATAGATGACGCTAACTCTTTTAAGCTTTCATCAGTAAAAACAGTTCGTGGTTGATAAGGATTAGGACGTAATTGTTCTAACGGTATATCAATAATTTCTTCAGCACTAGTTGTTTCATAAATATTCTTTTCAATACTATTGATATCTATATTATCACTATTAAAGAGTTCTTCTAAGCCTCTACCTAACGCTCTTTTTTTATTTTCCATTTCTTTCAATCACTTCCTTTGCTAAATTTAAATATGCTTCTGTTCCACGACTCTGTGGATCATATGCAATAATTGGCTTCCCATGACTTGGAGCTTCAGATAATCTAACTAGACGTGGAATTATAGTATCATATACACGTTCTTTGAAATAACTCTTAATATCTTCTACTACTTCTAAACCTAAATTAGTGCGATTATCTAGCATTGTAAGTAAAACACCCTCAATATCTAATTGGGGATTTAAGTTCTTTTGTGCTAACATAATTGTGTTAAGTAATTGCATAATTCCTTCCAAAGCAAAGAACTCACATTGAACAGGAATAATAACTGAATCTGCGGCTGTCAAAGCATTAGTAGTTAGAATTCCTAAGGAAGGCGGACAATCAATAATTATATAGTCAAAAACATCCTTAATTGTATCTAGATTCTTTTTTAACTGACCACCCTTTGAAAAGCCCGGACGATTTCTTCCCATGTCAATTAATTCAATATCGGCACCAGCTAAATTAATAGTTGCTGGAATAACATAAAGATTTTTGAAATTAGTTTTAATAATAACCTCCGATAGAATTGCTCTATCAGTTAATAAATCATATATGCTCTTACCAATATCACCCTTATTTATTCCAACACCCGTAGTAGTATTGCCTTGTGGGTCTAAATCAATCAATAAAACCTTCTTCTTTAAAACACCTAAAGAGGCTGCCAAATTTATACTAGAAGTCGTTTTACCAACTCCTCCTTTTTGATTAACTAAAGCAATGATTTTACCCATACTATCACCATTTTCTATATAGAATACTATAATATATTTTAACATATTATAGTAAATAAAGCTATTATATTTTTGAGTTTTATTTTTCTATCAACAAAAAGAGGAACTACTCTTGTTCCTCAATTGCTTTGGCAAGTTCTTCCTTAGTCATTTTAGAATATCCCTTAATTTCTTTTTCTTTAGCAATATTACGTAATTCCTCAAGCGTTTTATCAAGTATATCCTCATTATAATTAGGCATATGTCCGTTTTTTACCAAATAATCTATTTCTTCTTTCGTTATTGTTTCGTTTTCAAGTAAAGCATTAGCTATAAGATCTAATAAATCTCTATTAGCTTTAATTATATCAGTTGTTTTTTTATAACATTCATTAATAATTTTACGTTGTTCTTGATCAATTTCAAAAGCTACCTGACTTGAAAAATTACGACTTTTATTATAGTCACGGCCTAAAAATACACTAGACTCTTGGTGTTCAAATTGCACCGGTCCTAAATCACTCATGCCATATTCTGTTACCATAGCACGCGCAATTTTAGTTGCCTTTTCAAAATCATTATGTGCACCAGTTGTAACTTCTTTGAACATCAATTCTTCAGCAACTCTTCCTCCAAGCAAACCACTAATAGTTTCTAAAAGTTCTGTTTTAGTCTGAAGATACGTTTCTTCCTTAGGCAACATTAAATTATAACCGCCAGCCGCGCCACGTGGTATAATGGTAATTTTTTGAACATCATTTGCTCCATCCAACTTCAAACCCACAACGGCATGACCAGCTTCATGATAAGCAACGACTTTCTTTTCTTTTTCATTATATTTATGGCTCTTTTTGGCAGGACCCATTAAAACACGATCATGTGCTTCATCTATTTCGGCCATACTTATAGAATCTTTGTTTCGACGAACAGCTAATAAGGCCGCTTCATTTAATAAATTCTCTAAATCAGCTCCACTAAATCCAACTGTTCTTTTAGCAATATTTTTTAAATTAACTGTTTTATCAAAAGTTTTACCCTTGGCATGAACATTTAAAATCTCTTCTCTACCTTTAATATCAGGAAGATTAACTGTTACCTGACGATCAAAACGACCAGGACGCAATAGAGCAGGATCTAAAACATCTGGACGATTAGTTGCCGCGATGATTATAATTCCTTCATTTGCTCCAAAACCATCCATTTCTGTTAAGAGTTGATTTAATGTTTGCTCGCGTTCATCATGACCCCCACCTAAACCAGCTCCACGTTGACGACCAACAGCATCGATTTCATCGATAAAAATCAAACAAGGGGCATTATGTTTAGCTTGCTTAAACATATCACGAACACGACTTGCACCAACTCCGACAAATAATTCCACAAAATCTGAACCACTTATATAATAAAATGGCACATTAGCTTCACCAGCAACTGCACGAGCTAATAATGTCTTCCCAGTTCCCGGAGGACCAACCAATAATACTCCCTTTGGAATTCTAGCACCCAAACGTTGGAATTTCTTTGGGTTTTTTAAAAAATCAATTAACTCTGAAACTTCCTCTTTTTCTTCATCTAAACCAGCAACTTGCTCAAAAGTAACTTTTTTACTATCCTCATTCAAACGAGCCCGACTTTTGCCAAAGTCCATTGATTTATTTGCTGAATTCATTTGACGAGTAATAAAGAAGAAAGCAACACCAATTAATAATACCATTGGTAAAACATTAACTAAAAATAACAGTAATGTGCTAGACTCAGGGTCATTTTCGGTGTTTACTTTAAAACCAAAATTTTCTTCAGCTTTTAATATTTTAGTCATTACTTCATCAGACATAGGAACACGGACGAAAAAACTTTCATCTTGATTATAATTTTCAAGTATCCCTGTAATCTCATATACACTAGCACGACTACGAGGTGTTATAACAATTTCCTCAACCTTACCTTCTTCTGCTAGATTCATAAACTTATCATATGTTAATACATTAACCTTTTGGTTCAAAATGCCAAAAAAGTACATTACACAAATGATAAATATAAAAATAAATATATATGGAAAAAGACCTCTTTTAATTGTTTTTTTATTCATTTATTTTGCTCCTTTCTTAATTGTACTTAAGTATTATATCATATTTTTCATACATTTGCTTATCAAATTTACTTTTCTTAAGCCCCGGTAACCAGATAATTTCACCATTATTATCTGTTACAATAGGCCAAGTATCTCTTTCTTTTATGCTAATCTTTTTATCAGTAAAAATATCATTTACTTTTCTTTTCCCATTCATACCTTTAACAGCAAGTTTATCGCCATTATTTCTCGTTCTAACATGAATTGGTAAAGATATCTCACAGCTATTTAACAAACACACATAATTGCTGTTTTTTTCAGTAGAATTAATTATTTCAATCGTATGCCCATTAGGCAAATCTACATATTTATCAAATATAATGTTATATTTTTTCGGTATCAAATTTTGCTTTTCTAAACTTAAATTATCATAATCTTTAATAGCTATAACATTATTGGGCAATTCTATACTTGTATTAGACTTGCCATTATTTATCAAACGATATAAGGCATCAACATGACGCTTAGTAATTTTATTTATTTCCTCTTTATAATATGAATTTAGCCATTTGTGTAGAATATTAATTTGAATTAATTTTTCTTCCATTACCATTTTATTAATATCTAAATTATTGTCAATACATATTAATTGATATTTAGACATCACAATTTTATCAACATAATTATAATAGTCAAATAAAACCTCACTAAATTGAGAGAATTTATTTAAAATGTTAGAATTTTCTTCCTTCAGCTTAGGAATAACATACTTTCTAAAACGATTTCGCGTATAAGTATCTTTAATATTAGATCTATCTATAGCATATGGGACGCCCTTTTTTTTAACATAAAATAACAAATCATCCTTTGAAACATTTATAAGTGGCCTAATAACACTATATTTATCTAACAACGAAACTTTTGCAAAACCAGCATAACCTTTAAGCGTAGACCCACGATTTATACGCATTAAAATAGTTTCTGCTAAATCATCAGCGTGATGAGCTGTAAATAAATATTTAGCTTGATATTTTTTAATAAGCTTTTCAAAAAATTCATAACGTTTCTTTCTAGCATCATCATGAAAATTACCTTTATTATAGGTTAAAATTTCCATATATTCAAAAATCACATCATTTTTATGACAATAATTTTCAACCATATCTTTTTCTTGTTTACTTTCGATACGCATATTATGATTAACATGAGCACAAATTATTTTAAAACCTAATTTTGTTTTAACATCTATTAACAGTGATAATAACGCCATGGAATCTGGACCACCAGAAACGGCTACGACAATAACATCATTACCATTCAATTGATAGTTGTTTAAGATATCTAAATAAACTTGTCTCATCATTTCACTCTTCTTTACCATTTTATTTCATCTTCACCAATATCTCTTAATATTTTATTTATTTTAGAAAATGGTCTACTGCCAAAAAAACCACGATTAGCTGATAATGGTGATGGATGAGGACTTTCTATTATATAGTGTTGGCGATTAGTAATCAAGATTTTTTTACTTCTTGCATAACTACCCCATAAAACAAATATAACAGGTTTAGTTCTATTATTTAAAATTTTTATTATATTATCTGTAAATATTTCCCACCCATGATCTTTATGAGATAACGGACGATCCTTAACTACAGTCATAATTGCATTTAATAAAAGAATCCCTTGCTTCGTCCAATCTGTTAAATTATTATCAGTTCTCACTACACCAACATCATCTTTTAACTCTTTAAAAATATTATTTAAAGAAGGAGGACGTTTAACATCAGTAGCCACTGAAAAAGAAAGACCATGAGCTTCCCCATAACCATGATATGGATCTTGCCCTAAAATAACCACTTTAACTTGGTCATAATCGGTATTGCGGAGTGCATTAAAAATATCTTTATAGGGTGGATATACCGTTTTGGTAGCATATTCTTGACGAACAAATTTACCTAGTTTTTTAAAATAATCACTTTTAAAATCCTGTTCTAATACTTGATCCCACTTTTTGTTTACCATATTACCACCTTACAAACTATTTGCAATATCAATATATACATCTAAATCTAATTGTTCAGCACGGACATTTAAATCCAAATTATATTTATTTAATACCGACTCTATTTTTTGCAGATCATAGCCCTTTAAATTATTTCGCAAATTTTTTCTTTTTTGACGAAATGCATCCCTAATTAAGCTAAATAACTTTTCTTCATTATGACATTTATTTTCATGCGTTTTACGAGATAATGTAACTACTACACTATCTATATTAGGCTTTGGCAAAAACACATTACGACTTACATCTAACTCCTTTTTTATGTCAAAATAATAATTTAAAAAGACAGTTAATGAACCATAATCTCTACTATTAGGCTTAGCTTTAAAACGATCACCAACTTCTTTTTGAACCATAACTATTAATTTGTCAATAGGGAGATGATCATCAATTATCTTAGTAATTATTGGTGTTGTAATATAATATGGCAAATTAGCCACAACGTAAATTTTTGAATATTTGTATTTTTTAAGTTCATTACAAACATTCTGTTTTAAAAAATCCTCATATATTACTTTTACATTATCCATACCAGATAAATTGTCGTTTAAAATTGGTTGCAACGTTTTATCTATCTCATAACACACCACAAATCCAGATACATTAGCCAACTTATAAGTTAAAGCTCCGGCCCCTGGTCCTATTTCAATAACTAAAGTATCTTTATCTAAATTAGCTTTCATTATAATACTATCAATAATATTTTCATCGACAATAAAATTTTGGCCAAACTTTTTTTTAAACATAAAAGAATTATCGTTCAAAATTTCTTTTATTTTTTTAGGCGAATAAAACATATAATCACTCCTGAAATTATTATATAACAATAATTCAAATGAAACAATCCATATTATCTAAAAACAGAGACTCTAAATATTATAATTAAAAAAGATTATTTTTCCTTCAAAAAAAGAGACTAATGTCTCTATTACCAACCATATCTTTTTATCGTAAAAGTTGTGGACGATGATGATAGACCACCAACTCGGGCTTCAGCTTGACTTGAAAAAGCGAGATCCATCCATACTTCGTTATTATTCTTCCATGCATTAATCATAGAACCACCAGTGTCTAAAACTACACCTAAGAAAGGTTCTGTCTTTCCGTTATTAACTTCTACTATTGTACCACAAGGAAACTTATCGCGTGCAGCTGCTAAAATCCTTACTTGACCAAATTGACTATCCTCATAAAAATAGCCATCGTTTATTAAACTATGTTTAGTATTTTCTTTTGTATAGCAAGCAACATTCCCAACCGTACTACAACCAGGACAATCTGGACCATAACTGGTTAATTTACCAATAAATTGATTAGTAGGAGCAGTACCAACTTCAATAATTTCTGGAACCATATTTTTAACTACTACACTATCTTTGCCATCTTTTCCTACATATATAATGCCATTTTCTCCTGGTTGTTTTACTATTTTAGTATCAGAAGATAAATTAGAATTATATATAATTTTAGTATCATATTCTAAAACTTGGTTAACAATATCTGAACTCTTTTTAGAGTTCAAATTACTAGCTTCCAATGATTTCTCACTATAACCCGAAATATCAAATAGCGATATAAACGACATGGTTAAAATGCCAACCCATTTTCCGATTAACTGTAATAAATATATATTCATTAAAGTCACCTCATCATTGTACTAATATACTATCATATTTATATTTTTAAGTCAAATTGACTCTTAGCATTTTTCGTTGTAATATAAAGCACTTCCTCTGTGGTAATACCTTTAATCTCTGCTATTTTATTAGCTATCAATGGAATATTTAAAGGTGTATTTTTTTGTCCTCTAAAAGGTTCTGGTGTTAAATAAGGACTGTCCGTCTCTAATAATATTCTATTCATATCTAAACTTTTTACCACTTCCTTTAACTTTCTTTCATTTTTGAAAGTTAAAACACCACCTATTCCAAACATCACATCCATTTTCAAAAACTTTTGAGCCATTTCCTTTGACGAACTATAACAATGGAGAATAACTCTCAAATTTTGATTTTTTTTATAATATTCATATAAAATACTATAAGTATCTTCAATTGCATCACGACTATGAACAATAATTGGCTTATTATAGGTCAATGCCATTTCTATTTGTTTTTTAAATATTAATTGTTGTTTTTCTATGTTATCTTTCCGCCAATAATAATCTAAACCGATTTCACCAATGGCTACGACATTAGGATTGTCTAAATTTTTCCTAATAAAAGCTAAATCACTATCTTTATAAATATCTGCTGATTCAGGATGAATTCCAATAGCAGCATATACATTTTTATTTTTATTAGAAACATTTATAGCATCAATATTAGTATCTAAATCAACCCCATTAACAATTATCATATTCTTTTTTAGCTTCTTTATTAAAATATCTAAGTTTTCATAATTATCATTTGTTAAATGACAATGAGTATCTACAAACATATATATCACCAAAAAAATTATATCATACATGATATAATTTTAGGAACAACGGTTGCTAATATAATATCTAATAGCACCATAATTTACTATAATAAAATATACGACATTCAACAAATTTATTTCTTCAATAACACCATTCAAAGCAAACAGCTGTAAAACAAATAATACAATCGACATACTTCTAGTATCATTTCTTTCATCTGTAGTCATATTTTATTTCCCTTTCTAAACACAAGTTTAATATAACACTAGTTAGTAGCTTATTGCAAACCATTTTAAAAATTATTAAAGTATTATTGACAATGTTTGACATTAATTAGTGTGTTCTTGGAAATATTTTTCTTTGTCTATTCGTAAAAATATTGGTTTTGGATCCTTTAATTTTATGCCAAAATCAAAACCATCAAAATTTTTCAATGAATCATAAAATATATTTTCTGTATTTAATTGATTAAAAATTTCTTTAGCAGTGTCAGGTAAAAAAGCCTGCAATAATACTGCTCCATGGCGAATTGCTTCTAATAAATTATATAAAACAGTTGCCAAACGATCTCTCTTATCTGGATCTTTAGCTAAAGTCCAAGGCATTGTTTCATCAATATACTTATTACTCCTTCTAAAAATCTCAAAAATATCATCAATTGCATCAGCAATTCTAATATCATTCATCTTTTCATCTACTCTTTTTGGTATAGAAAGGACTAAATCAATTAATTCTTGATCTACATCCTCATTAACATGAGGATTATTAACAATACCATCAAAATATTTATGTGACATACTTATCGTTCTATTAACTAAATTGCCTAAAATATTAGCTAAATCGGTATTTATTCTTTCAATTAGCAATTCTCTTGTAAAAGTTCCATCACTACCATATGGTATTTCATGTAAAAAATAATATCGTACTGCATCAACACCAAAATCAGCCACTAAATCATCAGCATACACAATATTTCCTTTAGATTTACTCATTTTATCTGAACCAAACAACACCCATGGATGGCCAAATATCTGCTTTGGCAACTCTAAATTTAATGCTTTTAAAATTATTGGCCAATATATCGTATGAAACCTCAAAATATCTTTTCCAATTAAATGTAAATCAGCTGGCCAATATTTTTTAAAATTATCATCACTATTGCCATCAACATCATAACCTAAAAAAGTAATATAATTGCTTAGAGCATCAATCCAAACATATATTACATGATCCTGGTCAAAGGTAACTGGGACACCCCATTTAAATGACGTTCTAGATACACAAAGATCCTGTAGCCCTGGTTTTATAAAGTTATTCATAATTTCATTTTTTCTACTTTCAGGAATAATAAAATCTGGATGTGTTTCTATATAAGCTTCAAGCCATTTAGAATAATTAGATAGTTTTAAAAAATATGCCTCTTCTCGAGCCTTTTTAACTTCCCTACCACAATCAGGACATTTTCCATCTATTAATTGTGATTCAGTAAAGAATGATTCACATGGAGTACAATATAAGCCTTCGTATTGTCCCTTATATATATCACCCTGTTGATATAATTTTTCAAAAATTTTAGAAACTTGTTCCATATGTGAACAATTGGTTGTTCGTACAAATTTATCATAACTAGTATTCATTACATCCCAAATGCGTCGAACTTCAAGTGCTATCTCATCAACATACTCTTGAGGCTGCTTATTAACTTCGATGGCTTTTTCTTCGATTTTTTGTCCATGTTCATCAGTACCTGTTTGAAAATATACATCATAACCCAATAACCTTTTATAACGAGCAATAGCATCAGCCAAAACTATTTCATAAGTATTTCCAATATGAGGCTTAGCTGAAGTATAAGCTATAGCTGTTGAAATATAATATTTTTCTTTCATATTATCCCTCCTTATTTGTCGAACCAATTCCACCAGTTCGTTCATTTAATATTTTCTCTTCATTATCGATAGTATAATATTTCATAAAAATCCCCTGGGCAATGGCTTCACCTTCTTTTACATTATAATTAGTTAAACCATGATTTTGCAAAGATATCCATATATGACCCTCATTTGAAGGATTATCACTATAATCATAATCAATAATACCAACTTGATTACACATTCTAACGTTATATTTAAATCCCATACTACTACGAACTGTTATCATCAGAAATTCATCACTATTCATATATACTTTAACACCAGTTGGAATTTTCTTCACTTCACCAGGTTTTAAAACTAGAGATTTGATGGCAAAAAAATCATACCCAGCACTATTTTTCGTACTTCGTTTTGGCAACATATAGTTATCATAAATATTCCTACTATCAATGATATCTTTTTTAAACTGTGCAAAACTAATTTTTTCAAATTTTCTCATCATATCACCTCATTGATAAAAATAAAAAATCACATCCTTAATAAGGACGTGATTAACGTGGTACCACCTTAATTCATGTATTTTTCAATACAACTCAAATATTTAACGCATATATACGTCATAATCTACATATCGATTATGCAATTCCAGAACCATTCCGTATAACTATCTTTATCCATTCGCACCAACCATGGATTCTCTTAAAAGCATTGTTAAATTTCTTTCCTTCTAAATCTTTAATGATATGATTATAACATATTAATAACTAATCTTCAAGATATTTAGATAGAAATTGCGCAGCTATTTGCACAATTCGTTCATCAATTTCCATTGTTTTCTCTTCCTCTGAAAAAATTATAACCAATCCTAAAGCATCCCCGTTAGCAACTATAGTATTAATAGTATATGTACATTCTATCCCATCACCCTCAATAATGCTTAATTCTTTTTGATGCTTTTCTAATATATTTTCACGGCGTTGAATATAATCATCAAGTTGTTTGCTTATTGGCTGGTTAATGAATTGTTTTTTCTTTTCACCAGTAAAAGCAATGATATTATCAGTATCAGTTATAACTACATTTTTTTTAATAAAAGCATTTATCGAATCTGTAAATGATTGCGCAAAATCAGTAATCTTATTCATTAATGAAAATTTCTGTAAAACTATACGATTTTCATTTTCAATAAATATTTCTAAATTCTCTCCGTCATGAATTCTCAGACTTTTTCTAATTTCTTTTGGTATAACTATTCTCCCAAGATCATCAATTCGTCTAATTACACCGGTAGATTTCATAAAATACCTCTCTTTCTATAAGTATTCTGTGAGAAAAGAGATATTTTATACTAATATTAATGTCTTATATGTTTTTTTATTAGCTCTAATATTTGAATCAAATAATAAATAAAATGCTTATCTAATTTTATAATGTCTAATGTTAATACTACTAACTTACCACGCATAGAAAATCTAATCATTTTTGTCATATAACTAGTTTCCATAAATAAATCACCGATATTTATGTTTTTAGATATTTCTAATGGTAATATTATTTCAATGAAATTTTTTGTTTGTCTTATCTTATTTATTTTTAACTCAGAAGCCAGTGTTTCGAAAAGTTCTTCATGCATATATATAATAAGATTTTCATCCAATTTGCCAAACCTATCTTCCAATTCATCTTTAATATTTTCTAGTGTTTCTAAATTATCTATTTGATTAATTCTTTTATGAATTTCTATTTTTAAGTTTTCATCAGAAACATAAGAATCATCAACAGATGTTTGAACATCAACCAGAGGTTGTGTATCATCTACGCTTATTTCATTTATTTTAATACCCTTAGCTTTCTTTATTTCTTCATCTAGCATTTTTAAAAAAGTATCTATACCAACACTATCAATATAGCCAGCCTGCTCACTTCCTAAAATATCACCCGCTCCACGAATTGATAAATCACGCATAGCAATAGCAAATCCACTACCCAATTCAGTAAAATCTTTAATAACATTTAATCTCTTTGTAGCAATATCACTCAATATTTTGCGTTTATCATACATTAAATAACAATACGCAATATTGTTACCACGACCAACCCGACCACGAATTTGATATAATTGCGATAATCCAAAATGATCGGCGTCAATGATTATTAAGGTATTAACATTTGGAATATCAATTCCTGTTTCAATAATTGTTGTACAAATTAAAATATCATACTCATAATTAATAAACTTATTCATTACATTTTCTAATTCAGATTTATTCATTTGTCCATGAGCGCTAATAACTCGCGCTTCCGGAATTAGTTTATTAATTCTCTTAATTTGAAAATCCATATCATCAATACGATTATTTAAAATAAATACTTGGCCACTTCTAGATAACTCTTTATAAATAGCATCCTTAATTAATTGATCATTTTCAGCAACCACATATGTTTGAATAGGATATTTATTAACAGGTGGTGTTTCAATAAGCGATAAATTTCGTATTCCTGTCATTGACATTTGTAAAGTTCTAGGTATTGGAGTAGCCGATAAAGTTAAAACATCAATATTATTTTTCATTTGCTTAATTTTTTCCTTATGCTTTACTCCAAAACGCTGTTCCTCATCTATTACTAATAATCCTAAATCTTTAAAAATAATGTCCGAACTTAAAACTCTATGTGTACCAATCACAATATCTATTATTCCATTTTTAATTTCCTTTACAATTTTATTTATCTTAGTTTTTGACACAAATCTGTTCAATAAAACTATATTTATTGGATATGATTGAAACCTATTAATTGCGTTCTGATAATGTTGATTAGATAATATTGTTGTTGGGCACAACATAGCAACTTGTTTACCAGACATTACCGCCTTAAACATAGCACGAAAAGCTACCTCTGTCTTTCCAAAACCAACATCACCACATAATAATCGATCCATAGGCATTGGTTTTTCCATATCAACTTTAATTTCTTGTGTTACTTTCAACTGATCTGCTGTAGGTTGATAATTAAATTCTCTTTCAAAATCTAATTGTTCGGCAGTATCTTTTTCAAAAGCATATCCTTTTGTTGCCTCACGCGTAGCATATAATTTTAACAAATCTCCAGCAATATCTTGAGCTTTTTTTCTTGCGCGTAATTTAATTTTTTGCCATTCAGTGCCACCCAATTTATTTAGCTTGGGAATTGAGCCTTCTTTGGTTGAATATTTAGTGATAGCATCTATTTTTTCAACTGGAATATAAAGTTTATCCCCACCTTTATATTCTAACATTATATAATCTTTTTTTAATCCATTTTTAGTTAATGTTTTTAACCCGCAATAACGGCCAATTCCATGCTTTTGATGAACTATGTAGTCGCCAATATCTAATTTACTTATATTTTTAACTAAACTTCCTATTTTTAAATTATTCTTATACTTTATACTTCGTTCTTCTAAAAAATTATAGCCAAAAAGTTCATTTTCAGTAATTAAAATCAGATTATCTAATTCATATCCTTCATTTATTGGTGATACAACTAAGTTTATTTTATTATCTAACAATTCTGATAAAGTTGTAAAAACAAAATTGGTATTTTGGACTCTATCTAAAAAATTATTAACCTTATATCGATTTTTAAAAGAAATTATCATTAACTTATTTTTTTTCATATATGAATTTAATTCGGCACTTAGTTTATCTATATTTTTTGAAAATGGTTTAATTGTCTTAATATTATAATCAGCTTGCAATTTTTTTTCTTGACTAAAATCATAAAATAATTTAATTGAAGGTATAATTAATTTATCTAAATCAAACATAAAAAAAACATTACTATCAATTTTTTCGTTCAACCTATAAGTCTTCATTTCTTCAAGTAACTCTGTATAACTTATATTTATTTGATCTAAATTATTTATATAAATATCCGATGAAGAAAAATAGCCTGTTAAATTAGTTGTATCTTTTTCATAAAATAAATTTCTATGATTCTCTAACAAACCTTTAGTACTTAAACTTTCATTATTAGGGTAAATAGTAAAACTATTCAAATTTCTAACTGTTCTTTGAGAATCAATATTAAATTCTCTAATTGAATCGATTGTATCTCCCCAAAATTCAATACGAACTGGATTATCAGTTTGCGTAGAAAACACATCCAAAACGTATCCTCTAACAGCCATGTCACCAGTCTTTGTTACAATACTTTCGCGAAAATAACCTATATCTAAAAGCTTTTTTACCAATTGTTTTAAATTATACTCTTTGTTCAAGGATATTGAAATTATATTATTATTATATATCGTGGGTGACGGTAAGAATCGAAGATAGCCCATTAAATTAGTTATAATAATCTTTGGACAATTATCAAAACTATTATTTAAAACATTTAATCTGTTAAGTTTTAATTCTGGACTAATTGCTAATGCTTCGCTGGTTAAAAAGTCATCCATAGGGAATAAATAAACGTCCTCCGTATATCCTTTAAATCGGCGGTAAAAAATATTAGCTTCATATAAAGAGTTAGTCACTAATATTTGAGTTTTATGTTTCTTATTAAAGCTTTCTAATAAAAATTGTACCTTCAATTCGTCCGATAAACCAATTATTTCCCGGGAAACATCATTAAATTTTATTAAATCGGTATATTTTACCATTTTTTCACCACCAATCAATAAAAATGATACAACTTGTATCATTATTTAGTATTATATTTATTCATTAAATTATCAAATGTCAGCACAAAATAGTCATCTAAGATATTAGAAACAGTTTCTTTTACACAATCAAAATTACTCAACTCTTCTACTGATAACTTGGCAAGGACATAATCTTTTGTTTCTACTTTCTTATCATTTGAGATTCCAATTTTAATACGATTAAAATTTTCAGTACCTAAATTACTTATAATATTTTTTAATCCATTATGACCACCAGAACTACCTTTATATTTAAGTTTTATTTTACCAAATGGCATATCCAAATCATCACTTATAATTAACAAATCAGAAACATTTATTTTATAAAAATCAACATACTTTTTTATAACATCTCCTGATAGATTAATATACTTTTGTGGTTTCATTAAAAAAATCTTTTCGCCATTAACAACAAATTCAGCATATAATCCATCAAACTTCTGTCTATTAAATTTTATTTTTTTTAAGTTAGCATAATAATCCAATAACATGAATCCCATATTATGTCTTGTACTATCATATCTACTACCTGGATTTCCTAAACCAACTATTAATTTCATATTATCGACCTACTTTTTATTATGATATTCAGAATAAATTGCATTTTTAGGCAAATTACGATCATTAGCAACCTTCTTTATAGAATCCATCACTGAATAACCATCTTTGATATATATATTTACATGTTCAACAATATCTAAATCATCAAAATTCATCTTACTCTTGTTACCGTCAACTATAACAACAAACTCGCCCTTAGGAATTTCTAATTCAAATAGCACTTCTTCAATTGTCCCACGGTATATTTCTTCAAATTTTTTACTTATTTCACGACATAAACATATTCTTCTATTATTAAATATATTTTTTAAATCGTTTAACATTTCAAATAAACGATGTGGTGCTTCGTAAAAAATAACAGTATACTCTAAATCTTTTAAAATTTCTAACTCTTTTTTTCTTTTAGAACTTTTATTATTTAAAAAGCCATAAAACAAAAAAGGTTGAGGATTTAATCCTGACATTGTAAGCGCTGGAACAAATGCAGTCGCACCAGGAAGACTCACAACGTTATATCCATTATTAATAACTTCCTTAGCAATTTCATAACCTGGATCACTAATAATTGGTGTACCACGATCAGTGACTAAACCAATATCTTCTCCATTATTTAAATATTCTATCACTTTATTTGCCTTTACATTTTCGGTAAATTTATGGCAAGAAATTAACTTCTTATCAATATTATAATATTTTAACAATTGTTTAGTTACCCTTGTATCTTCACAAAAAACAACTGAAACTTCACTTAATACTCTTAAGGCACGATATGTTATATCTTCCATATTACCTATCGGTGTCGGTATTAAATATAAAGTTGCTTTATCACAATTATAACTCTTCTGGCTCATCACATTCACCTACTCAAAAAAATATTTTACCTCTTCTGTATAACTACCATCATCTTTGTGAACATAAAGTGGTGGTAAAATTGTTAATCCTGGCTTTCCATTCTTCTTTCCCTCAATTAAAATCATATTAGCACAGTCTTGTTTTTTAGGATAAACAAATCTAATTTTCTTTGGTTCTATATTATATAAACGCATAAATTCAATTATTTCAATAAGTCGATCAGGACGATGAACAAGTCCTAACACACCATTATTTTTTAATAATTTTTTAGAAATTTTCAATATTTGTTCTATGTTCAATCTAAGCTCATGGCGAGCAATTGTTTTATAGTCGTTTTTATTATAATTAGCTGTAGGGGTAGCTTTAAAATACGGTGGATTGCACGTTATAACATCAAAACTATCTGACTCAAATTTTTTATAAATATCATTTATGTCTCCATTTACCAAATCTATTTGAGTATCTAAATTATTTATCGAAATACTTTCTTGTGCAAGTTGATAAACATCTTTTTGAATTTCAATACCAACTATGTTAGCTGAAGTTCTAGTACTAAGAATTATAGGTATTGGGGCATTACCACAGCCAATATCTAATATTCTTTTAATTTTTTTGTTTATAGTAACAAATCTTGCCAATAAAACGGAATCTAAAGAAAAATTGAACATTTGTGTATCTTGTACAATTTTTAAGTTTTGGTATCCCACTATATCATTAATTACTTTCATCAGTACCAACTTTTACAATATTATTATCAATTTCAACATCATAGGTTTGTTTGATTATATCGATAGATACTACCTTACCAGTGCCATGTTTCGTTTGAATTGTTTTTCCAATTTTAGGAAGATTCTTTTTAGCCATCTCATAATCTTCATCTTCATATTTTAAACAACATAAAAGTCTTCCACATGCACCATTAATTTTTGAAGGATTTAAAGATAAATTTTGATTTTTAGCCATATTTATAGAAACAGAATCAAATTCATTTAAAAATCTAGAACAACAAAGGGGACAACCACATAGGCCCATACCTCCAACACTTTTCGCCTTATCACGAACACCTACTTGTCTAAGCTCAATCCTTGTCTTATAAATAGAAGCTAATTCTTTTGCTAAATTTCTAAAATCTATCCGACTATCAGCTAAGAAATAAAATAATAATTGCTCTCTGTTAAAAGTATAACCAGCAGATATGATTTTCATATTTAAATTATATTTTTCGATAAGATCTCGACATTTTTTCAATGCAAAAGAAGCATCCTTTTGATTTTTTTTATAATTTTTATTATCTTCTTTATTAGCAACTCTAACAATTTTTTTAAGAGGTTCTTTTAGTTTAGAATTTGATATTTCCATAATTTCTTTTTTTATAACACCATATTGCATGCCTCGATCAGTATTTACGATTACAGGTGTATTTATATTTAAATTATTTAATTTATTTGGATCAAAAAAGTAAATACGTTTTTGACCATCAAAACTTACACCAACTACCTTGACCATACTACACCTCCTTAAAAAATATCATTAGCTTGTCCAATAATAAATTTAAATTAATATTATAATAAATATTATCTCTTAAATTTATAAGCATATTAATTATTTCACATAATTTTTTTAAATCATATTTTTCAGCTATACTTTTTAATAAATCTATTTCAGAATTATAAAAATTTATATTTCTATTTAACATTAAATTTATCACATCTTTATATATAAACATTAAAGATTCAAAATATATTATAGCATCATTTTTATCTTTTACAACATCATTATATATTTTAGGAGCATAATAAAATAGTTCCTCTTTCTTATCTATGGTATAGCGCGCGAAATCTAATGCTGAATCAATAATTTTTAGTTGCGAATTATTTCCCAGGAAATTATTTTTATCATCACTACTAGAAAAAAGAGAATCTGCTAACAAACTATATTTATCTTCCGTAGAGTTAGAATTAGTAACTCTATAAAAAGAAATTATCTGACACCTCGATACAATTGTTGGCAATAAATTGTATCTATTATCTGCAATTAAAATAGCAATAATATCATCAGCAGGTTCTTCTAAAAATTTCAATATTGAATTAGCAGCTGAATTATTTAATTTATCGGCACCATTGATTATATATATTTTTTTGCTGGCTTCGATTGGTTTAGTAGAAAACTCTTTTTGTAAATCATCCATTTGAGATTTTTTTATAATTAATCCGTCAGAATTGATAATCTTTAAATCTAAAAAATTATTATCGTCAATTCTCGCACAAAGATTACAATCATAACAATCTTTATTAGGACAAAATATGTTTTTAGCAAAAGATTTAGCTATTGCTAAAACTTCGGAATTACCATTAGTTTCAAATAAATAAGCATGCGAATAATTTCCACTATTAATTATATTTTCTAAAATCCTTATAGCAATAGGTTGTCCACATTTATATTTTTCAAACATACTTTCCATCCTTCATAATTAAAATAATACTATAGTTAGTATCGTCAATGCTAATATTGCCGGCACGCCAAAAATACATACTAATAATATGGTAATTAAATTTATTGGTATGATTAGGTCAATTGGCGCTGCAATCAAATTAAAAGCGTAAATTAAAAATATGCTTACAATTATATTTTTAAATAATTTGTATACTTTTTTCAACATATTATCACCTTAATAATTAATATGTTTAGAAAAGAAATATTATTCTTTATATTTCAGTACGATCAGCTATCGCTAATTCAAGTGTCAATGAATCAATGTATTCCATATCAGTTCCCAATGGTACACCATGCGCTATTTTAGTTATTTTGACTCCCATACCCTCTAATATTTTAGAAATGTAAAGAGAAGTAGTCTCTCCTTCAATTGTTGGTTTAACAGCTATTATAACCTCCTTTATTTTTCCTTTTTTAATTCTGTCTACTAATGAATTAATATTAATATCTTCAGGATTTATTCCATCTAAAGGAGAAATTAAACCGTCTAAAACATGATATAAACCATTATATGATCCTATTTTTTCAAATAGAGCTACATTTTTAGGGTTCTCTACAACACAAATTATTTCATTATTACGATTCTTTTCATCACAAATTGAACAATGTTCAGACTCACTATAATAATTACATTCAGAACAACGTCTAATCTTTTTCTTCATATCAATAAGTGATTGAGAAAAAAGATTTACTTCATCATCAGATAAATTCAAAATTGATAATGCCAATCTTTCTGCATTTCGTTCACCTATGCCAGGTAATTTTTTAAAACAATTTATTAAATTCTTTATAGTACTAGGATAATTGTTCATTAAAATAATCCTGGCATTCCACTAGTAAATTTACCCATTTTTTCATCTGTAAGCTTATCAATTTGATTCATAGCGTCATTAATAGCAGTTACAATCATATCTTCTAATAAATCCATTTCATCTAATTGTAGATCATCATTGTTAATTTTAATTTTATTAACCTTCTTATTTCCAAATAATTCAACTTCAACCAATGAAGATTTTCCAATAAAAATACTTTTTTCTATTTCGTCCTTAGTAGTCATCATTTCTTTTTGTAATTTTTGAGCTTGCTTCATCATAGCTTGTATATTCATATTTATTCCTCCTATTTATATTCAATTATATTACCAAAAATTTTTTCTATATCATCTTTTTCATCTTCACTATTTTTACTATATATTTTTGAAAATAAATTTAATTCATCTATAAAATTATATTCTTTTTGGTGACTATTAAATTCTTTTTTAATAATTTGCCACTCATCATTACTTACTGAAATACACTTATAATCTATATTTAATAATGATTTAATCATATTTTCAATAATTGGTAAATCATTATTAAATATATCCGACATATTTTGTGTATTAAAGACATAAATTAAATAATTTGAACTTGCAGCTTTTAAATCACCATCTAAAACAATTGATGCAGCTTTACTATGTTCTGGATCTAAAACTAATGATCTAACTAATTCAAGATCCTTTTTTATTTTTAATAAAATTTTCTTATCAAAATGAGCCAGTGTATTATTTACTCGTATATTCTTCAATTTATTTATTTCAGTTTTTACATTAGGATTAATATTTTGTAACTCTTCATCATTTTCTTTTTTATTATTTTCAAATATATCATTAGAAAGCTTTTCTTCTTTTATTTCATTTTTAATTATATTTTTTTCTTCTACTATCACGTTACTTTTTTGATCATTATACTTTAATAATTCAATAAACATTAACTCTAATATTAAATTTGGATTTTCATTTTTTTTCATTAATGATAATTTATCATTAATTATTGTTATTATTTTTAAAAACCCTTCATTATTAATTTCCTGAGAAATATTTTCCAATAAATTTATATCAACCTGTTTATCTTTAAAATAATCTGGAGCATTTTTATATAATAAAATATTTCTAAAATTCAATAATAATTTTTCAGTTATTCTAATTATATTTTTTCCTTCTATAATACATTGATCAATAATTTTATAAGAATCATTTAAGTCTTTCTTTATTATACAATTTATTAAATTTTTAATTTCTAAATCAGATATATTTCCCGTAATATCATTTATAACATTTAAAGAAATTTTTTCATTCTCATATGAATGTGCTTGATCTAACATACTTATGGCATCACGCATACCGCCATCACATATAATGGATATTTCATTAGCAGCTTCTATTTCAATATTAATATTTTCTTTAGAAGCTATTTCCATTAATCGATTGCATATAATTTTTTTAGATATTTTTTTAAAGTCGAATCGTTGACATCTTGATAATATCGTTAAAGGTATTTTATGTGGTTCAGTAGTAGCCAATATAAAAATTACATGACTTGGCGGTTCTTCAAGTGTCTTTAATAATGCATTAAATGCTCCGACAGTTAACATATGAACTTCATCTATTATATAAACTTTATATTTACCAATTGAAGGAACTAAATTAACATTATTCTTTAATTCTCTTATTTCATCAACACCATTATTAGATGCAGCATCTATTTCAATAATATCATCATTTTTATTTTGTGTACAAAATACACACTTATTACATTTTTCACCATCAATTATGTTTTCACAATTAATTGTATTAGCAAATATTTTAGCCATACTTGTTTTTCCTGTTCCTCGTGGTCCACAAAATAAATATGCGTGATTAATCATATTTGTTTTAATTGAATTTTTTAATGTTTTAACAATTACATCTTGACCTATTATTTCAGAAAATTTTTTAGGTCTATATTTTCTATATAATGCCTGATACATGTTACCACCTTTTTAATTATATCATTTATTAGTTTTTTAAGAAAAAAAATAGTTTCACTATTTTCTTTTTTGTTCAAAAAAACTTTTTAATAAATCTCTTGATTCAGTTTCATATGACCCTTGTTCCATTTCTAACATATTATTTTTTTCAGAAGAATTTAAAAATTGATTAATATTTTTTGAGTAACCAAATTTATCTGAAGAAGTTGCATATATAACTTTTTTAATTCGAGATTGAATAATGGCACCTGCACACATTAAACAAGGTTCTAATGTTACATACAATATGCATTCATCTAAATGCCATGTTTTTAATTTTTTGCAAGCACGTTCAATTGCTATTATTTCAGCATGTTTTATTGGATTTTTCTTTTTTTCTTTTTGATTATGTGCTTTTGAAATTATTACATTATTTTTAACAATCACCGCTCCTACTGGAACCTCATCTTGTTTTTTAGCTTTAATTGCTTCTTTTAATGCTAATTTCATATATTCGTTTTCCATTTTATCATCACCTAAAAAAAAGACACACACATTTAGAGGTTTTTATGGCTGCTATTTTCCAATTCTGACCAGGTTCAAACTTAAATGTTGTGTCTATAACAATATATAATATATTATTTTTTTTTTCAAGTTTTATATTCTATGTTTCACGTGGAACATTATTATTTTATATTCTATGTTTCACGTGGAACATTATTATTTTATATTCTATGTTTCACGTGGAACATTATTATTTTATATTCTATGTTTCACGTGGAACATTATTATTTTATATTCTATGTTTCACGTGGAACATTATTATTTTATATTCTATGTTTCACGTGGAACATTATTATTTTATATTCTATGTTTCACGTGGAACATTATTATTTTATATTCTATGTTTCACGTGAACATTATTATTTTATTCTATGTTTCACGTGGAACATTATTATTTTATATTCTATGTTTCACGTGGAACATTATTATTTTATATTCTATGTTTCACGTGGAACATTATTATTTTATATTCTATGTTTCACGTGGAACATTATTATTTTATATTCTATGTTTCACGTGGAACATTATTATTTTATATTCTATGTTTCACGTGGAACATTATTATTTTATATTCTATGTTTCACGTGGAACATTATTATTTTATATTCTATGTTTCACGTGGAACATTATTATTTTATATTCTATGTTTCACGTGGAACATTATTATTTTATAGCGGCTTTTTTGTTTATAAACAAAAAAGCGTATTTCTATAAGAAATACGTTTGAATTATTCATAATCATTATTTTCTGTTTTATCGTGAACAGTTTCTTCTTCTTTTTTTATAATTGCTACTGTACTAACTTTTTGCTCATTTTTCAAATTCATTAATTTAACTCCTTGAGCAACTCGTCCAGTTTTCGAAACTTGCTCAGAAGAAATTCTTATAATTATTCCACTATTAGTAACAATCATTAAATCTTCGTCACCTGATATTGTTTTAAATGCTACTATATTACCATTTTTATCAGTTATGTTTAATGCTTTTACGCCTTTACTACCTCTATGTGTCATACGATATTCATCAATACTAGTTTTTTTACCATAGCCTTTTTCAGTAACAACTAATATTTCTTGATTACTTTCTCCTATTTCACAACCTACACAATATCCTTCTCCAACATCTATTCCTCTTACACCAGCTGCTGTTCTTCCCATAACTCTAATTTCATTTTCATTAAATCTAATCATTCGGCCATTTGATGAAGCTATTAAAATTTCATTTTGACCATTTGTTTTTTTAACTGAAATTAATTCATCATTTTCTTTTAATGTTATTGCAATCTTACCATTTACTCTGATGCTATCAAATTCGTTTATGCTAGTTCTTTTAATTAATCCGTTTTGTGTACAAAATACAATAAATTGATTTTTATCAGTTTGACTAACTTTTAACATTGCTTTAACTATTTCATCTTTATCTAATGGCAATAAATTAACAATAGGAAGTCCCTTTGATTGTCTACTAAATGATGGTATTTCATATCCTTTAACACGATATGCTTTACCTTTATTAGTAAAGAACATTAAATAGTCGTGTGTAGTTAACGAAACTATATTTTCAACAAAATCTTCTTCATTAGTAGTCATACCTTTTATTCCTACTCCACCACGATTTTGTGTTTTATAAGTTTCACTAGTTATTCTTTTTATATAACCTTTATTAGTCAAAGTTATAACAATATCTTCAACTGGAATTAAGGATTCGTCTTCAATATAATCAATAGCAGACATATCTATTATAGTTTTTCTTGGATTAGCATATTTTTCTTTTATCTCAATTAACTCATTTTTAATAACCTGTAATATTTTTTCCTCGCTAGATAATATATCTTTTAATGATTCTATTAATTTTAATAAATTTTCTAACTCTTCTAGTATTTTTTCTTTCTCTAACCCTGTTAATTTTCTTAGTCTCATTTCTAGTATGGCTTCAGTTTGTATATCATCTAAAGAAAATCTAGAACTTAATTGTTCTTTAGCAACTGCATCACTTTTTGCTTCTTTAATAATTTTAATAACTTCATCTATATTGTCTAAAGCTATTTTTAGACCATTTAAAATATGAGCTCTTTTTTGTGCCTTATCCAATTCAAATTGTGTTCTTCTATAAATAACTTCTTTTTGAAAATCTATATAATTGCTTATAACTTCTTTTAGGCCCATTATTTGTGGTTTTCCTTGATATAACATTAACATATTAATACCATAAGATGATTGTAGTTGTGTATGTTTATATAAATTATTTAATACGACATTTGGGTTAGCATCTCTTTTTAATTCTATAACAATTTTCATACCATCTTTAAATGAAGTTTCTTCACGTAAGTCTGATATACCATCGATTATTTTGTCACGAACTAATTCTGCTATTCTCGTAATTAATGCGGAAGTATTAACTTGATAAGGGACTTCAGTAATTACTAATTCATACCGATCCTTTTTTTCATTAATATCTACTTTTCCTCTAATTGAAATAGTTCCTTTTCCGGTTTCGTAAGCTTTCTTAATTCCACTATTTCCTAAAATACTACCACCAGTTGGAAAATCTGGACCTTTAATATATTCCATTAATCCTATCGTATCTATATCTTTATTATCTATATATGCAATACAACCATCAATGACTTCACCTAAATTATGTGGTGGAATATTAGTAGCCATTCCAACAGCAATTCCCATAGTGCCATTAACTAAAATATTAGGAAATCTTGATGGTAAAACTGATGGTTCTTTTCTAGAAGCATCAAAATTATCTTCGAAATCAACAGTATTTTTATTAATATCCCTTAATAATTCCATAGCGATTTTTGAAATTCTTGATTCTGTATAACGATAAGCTGCTGCTGTACTTCCATCAATGGCTCCAAAATTTCCGTGTCCATCTATAAGTGTATGCCGGTAACTAAAATCCTGTGCCATTCTAACCATAGCATCATATACTGCAACATCACCATGTGGATGATAATTACCTATAACTGCACCAACAGTTTTAGCACATTTTACATAAGCTTTATCAGGAGTAAATCCAGATTCTAACATGGTGTATAATATTCTTCTATGAACCGGTTTTAATCCATCTCGTAAATCTGGTATTGCCCGGGAAATAATAACACTCATTGAATATTCAAGAAATGAATCTTGCATCTCTTTTACTATATTACTATCTCTTAATTTATCCATATTTTATCACCTCTAAATATCCAAATTTTTGACGTATGCAGCATTTTGCTCAATAAATTCACGCCTAGGTTCTACTTCTTCACCCATTAAAGTTTCAAATATTTGATCAGCTAACATAGCATCTTCAATTGTTATTTTCCGAAGAGTTCGATGTTCAATATTCATTGTTGTATCACAAAGTTCCTCTTTATCCATTTCCCCCAAACCCTTATTACGATTAACGATAGGTTTTACTGTGGCTGGTAAAGAAGCCAAGTACTCATCTTTTTCTTCATCAGTCAAAACAAATTTAAAAGTCTTTCCATGTGTAATTTTATATAGTGGTGGTTGAGCAACATACACATGACCATTTTCAATAATTGGTTTAAAAAACCTATAAAATAAAGTTAATAATAAAGTTCTAATATGTGATCCATCAACATCGGCATCAGTCATTATTATAATTTTATGGTATCTTAATTTTTCTAGGTTGAATTCTTCACCTATTCCGGTACCAAAAGCTGTTATCATACTTCTAATTTCAGCATTAGCCAAAATCTTATCTAATCGTGCTTTTTCAACATTCAATATTTTACCTCTCAAAGGTAAAATAGCTTGTGTTTTCGCATCTCTTCCTTGTTTAGCTTGTCCGCCTGCTGAATCACCTTCGACAATAAATATTTCTGATTCTTTTGGATCTTTAGAAGAACAATCAGCTAATTTTCCCCACTGATTAGTAAGTTCCAATCCGCCTTTACGTCTAGTTAATTCACGAGCATGTTTAGCAGCTACTCTAGCACGTGAAGCAGTAATTGCTTTATCAACTATTATTTTAGCCTCATCTGGATGTTCTAATAAAAAACGTTCAAACCCAGAAGCAAAAACATTGTCAGCTATTTTTCTAACTTCTGAATTTCCTAATCTACCTTTTGTTTGACCTTCAAATTGCGGATTAGGATGCTTGCAAGATACAATCATTGTTAAACCTTCTTTAACATCATCACCTGATAAAGATTCATCTTTTTCTTTTAATATATTATTCTTTCTAGCATAATTATTTATAATACGTGTTAATGCTCTTTTAACACCTTCCTCATGAGTACCTCCATCATGTGTATTTATGTTATTAACAAAAGAATAAATATTATCAGTATAACTAGAATTATATTGTAATGCTACTTCAAAAATAATATTTTCTTCTTCACCTTCTAGATGAATTATTTCATCATGAATTGGCGTTTTATTTTGATTTAAATATTTTACATATTCACTAATACCACCTTCATAAAAAAAGGTTTCACCAGTTGTATCTTCATTATCACGATCATCACGTAAAGTTAAACACAATCCTTTATTTAAAAATGCTAATTCACGAGTCCTTACTTTTAATGTATCATAGTCATAAATTATTGTATCAAAAATAGTTGGATCAGGTTTAAATGTAACTGTCGTTCCAGTTCTATTTTTATCGCACTCACCTATTACAGTTAATTTTTGGATTGTTTTACCCCCATCAGCAAATTTAGTTTCATATATCTTTTCATCTTTATATACCGTAACAGTAACTGAACTAGATAATGCATTTACTACACTAGCACCAACACCATGTAGTCCACCAGATACCTTATAACCACCACCGCCAAATTTACCGCCGGCATGAAGAACTGTATATACAGTCTCAACTGTTGATATTCCAGTTTTAGCATGTATTCCAACTGGTATTCCACGGCCATCATCTTTAACAGTAATTGAATTATCTTTATTTATAATTATTTCTATATTTTTACAATAACCAGCTAAAGCTTCATCAATACTATTATCAACTATTTCCCATACTAGGTGATGAAGACCTTTAACATCAGTTGTACCAATATACATACCAGGTCTTTTTCTTACTGCTTCTAATCCTTCTAAAACTTGAATATCAGAAGCATCATAATGTTGATTATTTTGTTCCATTTTTTCTTTCCTCCCTAATTGACATAACTTTTCCTTTAGATATTTTTATTTTTCTAGAATTTTTTAATATTTTCTTATCAATCTTGTTTAAATCCGTAGTAGTAATAATAACCTGAGTATTATTATTTATATATTTTAATAAATTATTTTTTTTATTATCATCTAATTCACTAAAAACATCATCTAATAATAAAATTGGGTTAATTTTTTTCTTATTTTGAAACAACAACAATTCAGCTAATTTAAAAGCAATTATTGCTATTCTCTGTTGACCCTGTGACCCATATTCTTTAATATTTTTATTTTCAATATAAAATGTATAATCATCACGATGTGGTCCAATAGATGTAGACCCATTTTTTATATCATTAGCATAATTTTGTTTTAATTTTTCAAAAAAAATATTTTCTATATTTTCATCTAAAGAAGATAAATTTATACAACTATCATATTGTATATAAAAATTTTTTAATCGCATTATATTATAAAATATTTTACTTATATATATATTAATTTGATTTAAAAATTTATATCTTATCTTAAAAATTAATGTTCCTTTTTTTACTAAATAGTTACTTATAATATTAAAGTATTGTTCATTTATTTTTTCACCTATATTAATTTTTTTTAAATAATCATTTCTTATTTTAAGAATTTTATTATAATCATTGAGTAACTCATAATATCCGTTTACAAACTGCATTATTTCATTATCTAAAAATTTACGACGTTCTTTTGGATTTCCCTTAATTATATATAAATCTTCGGGAAAAAAAATAATTACATTCATTTTAGAAATATAATCAGATACTTTTTTCACTATTTGATTATCAATATAGATTTTCTTTTGATTTTCTAATAAATTAACCTTTAAATTATTATCTATACCTTTATCATCAACAATACCAATTATTGAACAATTATTTTTTTGATTCATTATTAGATTATCATTAGCAAATATACGATGTGATCTTGTAAAGGCTAATACATAAATACTTTCTAATAGATTAGTTTTTCCTTGAGCATTATTACCATAAATAATATTAATGTTAGGACTTAATTCAAGGTCTAAATTTTCATAGTTCCGATAATTTTTTAATTTTATATTTTTTAAAATCATAAAATCATCCTTTTTTTCATTTTTACACCTCATTTTTAGCTTTTTAGTATTTTGTGTATACCTATACCTATGAATATATTATATCATAATTTTAAACAAAAAAATATCTAAAATAGATATTTGATACCATTTTTAGATATTTTTTCTTTGTCTTAATTTAGATTCTAACATTGTAGCTCGTAAAATTTGATTTTCTAATGATTTATAAGATATGTCTAAATCAACATTTATACCATTCTTAAAATATATTGAAGATATATTCTCCTTTTTAGAATATTTTTCAATATTATTTAAAGAAATCCAATAGCAATTATCAAATCTTGGCGAACTTGTTGGAAAAAAAATAATTTCTCTACTTTCTTCTATAATTATTGGTGATTTATAATTAAATCCAACTAAGTTTTTAGTTCCTGCACATCTTCCACTATAAGAGCTACCAAAAAATTTACAACTATGATCAATTATATCAGTAGTTGATTCATTAATTATAAAATTATTATTTTCTTCAATAACTTTAGAACATTTTTTTGAAATAGGAATGATTGCTAATGTTGCATCATTAATCTCATAAGTATCCATTTTAACACCTCCTTCTATAAGATATTTATAACAATAAATATCAAATTTCCTTTCTTATACTATTATTTTTAGTCGAATTTTATCTTTTTTTGTCGAAAATAATAAAAAAATAGCAAAAAATGCTATTTAATAAGTTCTAATTGGCAATATTAATTGAATTAAACTATTATCTTCAATATTTTTTATAATAATAGGTTTTACTTCACCGTTAAATAATAATTCTATTTCTTCACTATTTATTGCTTTTAAGGCATCCATCATATATTTAGAAGAAAAAGCTATTTTTAAATTTTCCTCTATTTCTTTAATTAAAGGTACTACTTCTTTTACATTTCCTATTTCTGGGATATTTGATGACAAAATAACTTTATTATATTCACTTTCTAACTTTATTGTATTCTTTTCTATTTCATTGGTCAATAATGATGCTCTATCAATTGCAGCATATAAATCGTTAAATTTAACTCTCATTGCGTATTTAAATTCATTTGGAATTAATTTCGATGTATCAGGATATGTACCATTTATAATTTTTGACATCATAATAATAGAATTAAATTTAAAAATGACTTTATTATTAAAAATATGTAATTCGATATTTTCTTCGTCATTATCTAATAATTTAATCAATTCATTTATATTTCTTGTTGGAATGATAATATCAATTTCTTCATTATTATCATTTTTAATTTCAATTGTTTTTTTAGCTAAACGGTAAGAGTCTGTAGCAGTACAATTTAATATATTTTTATTAATTTTTATATTTATTCCCGTTAAAACAGGTCGAGATTCTTGTGTAGAAGTTGCAAAAACTGTTTGATTTATTATTGTCTTAAAAATTTGTTGATTTATTATAATTGGATTTTTATTATCATTTAATTCTAAATCAGGAAAATCTTCTACTTTATTACAATTTAAATTAAATGAAGAATTATTAGTAGTTATAAATAATTTTTCATTCATAATACACTCTATATTTACTATTTCATTAGGTAACTTTCTAATAATATCATAAATATATCTACCAGAAACTACTACTTGTCCACATTCCTCAATATCATCAATATCTTTTTTATCTATAAAAGTTTTGATAGCAATTTCATTATCCGTACTCAACAAGTATAAACCATTTTCTTCTAATTCAAATTTTATACAATTTAATATAGGAATAATATTTTTATTAGATATTCCTCTTATAACATAATTTAAATGTTCCATTATTATTTTTTGTTTTATTTTTAATTTCATATTAATCTCCTTTTCTATATTTTTATTATTATAGATGTTAATTGTGTGGAAAAAGTTAAAAATTATATAAAAATAATTGAAAATATACATTTTTTATTGTGGAAAAAAGTGTGATAATAATATTTTTTTCCACTATTTTATTTTAGCAATTAATTTATCCACTTCATTTTTAAATTCTTCATTAGTATTTATTTCGTGAGTTATTTTATCTACAGAGTGCATAACTGTCGTATGATCCTTTCCACCAAATTCAATGCCTATTTTAGGTAAAGATTCTTTTAAATACACTCGGCAAATATACATTGCAATTTGTCTTGGTAAAGAAATCTTTGAAACTCTTCTTTTACTTTTTAAGTCATCAACAGTTATATTATAATTAATAGCAATTATTTGTTGAACTTGCTCAATTTTATTTTTTGAAATAATACTTTTTGTGAAATAATCCTTTAAAGCTTCAACAGCTAAATTTAAAGTAATTTCCGAACCATTCATCATAGTAGCATAAGCAAATACTCTAGTGATAGCACCTTCTAACTTTCTAATATCATTTGTGCAATTACTAGCTATAAATTCTTTAACATCTTGTGGAAATTTATCTCCTAAAACATTTCCTTCTATTTTTTTATTTATTATATTAATTCTTAACTCAAAATCAGGTGGTAAAATATCAATAGTTAATCCCCAATTAAAACGTGTTTGAAGTCTTTCTTCTAATTTATTTAAATCATCAGGTGACCGGTCGGATGAAATAATAATCTGTTTATTATTGTTATATAATTCATTGAAAGTATTAAAAAATTCTTGTTGTGCACTATTAGCAATTTGTAAGTATTGAATATCATCGATCATTAATACATCAATATTTCGATATTTATTTTTAAAATTTCTTACTTCATCTATATTATCATTATCTTTATTTCGACGATATAATTCAATAAAATCATTAACAAATTGTTCGCTAGTAACATAAAGGACATTTTTTTTACTATTTTTAACTATATAATTTCCAATTGCATGCATTAAATGAGTTTTACCTAGCCCACTACTACTGTATAAAAATAGTGGATTATACATAACTCCTGGTTTTTCTGCTACTGCTAAAGCTGTGGCTCTTGCAAATTTATTACTTTCTCCAACAATGAAATTATCAAATGTATAAAGACTATTTAAATTTGAATTAAACATATAATTATTAGGAACCCCTAAAATATTTGTATCAATTTCAATATTTTTTTCTATTTCATCATTTGTATAATATTCAAATTTAAAATTAGAACCTGTAATTTCTGTAAAAATTTCTTCAATAATTTCATTATAGTTTTCTTTTAAATGTTTTTTATGTACATGCATTGGAACTTCTACTTTAGCACAATTATCTGTTAATTCAAATAATTTCGTATCTATAAACCATGCTTCATATAACATTGGAGCAATATTTTCTTTTATTTTATTTAAAAATTTTTCCCATATTGTATTTAAATCCACCATTTCACCCCCAAATAAGCGATATTACAACAATATTCTACAATAAAAAGGTAAAAAATGCTAGAAAAAAGCTTAAAAATGTGGAAAAAATAAATATTTGTTTTTTTCCACACATAAATTTTAATAAAAAATAAGAATATTTATAGTTTTCAACATAACTTGTGGAAAAAATTTTAAATATGTGAATTAAAATTTATTAATTATCCACAATTATTGTGGATAAACTAAAAAGTATATAAAAATAAAGATAAAATAATAGTGGAAAATATTTGACAAAAAATCTATTTATATATATAATGGATAAAGCAACAAAAAAATTAGTACAGGAGGTGTATTTATGAAGAGAACATATCAACCGAATAATAGAAAAAGAAGTAAAAAACAAGGTTTCTTTGCAAGAATGAAAACAAAGATAATTGCTAATAGAAGAAAAAAAGGTCGTAAAGTTTTAGCACGATAAAGCACCACTGTATATTTTACAGTGGTGTTTAAGTAAGTGGTGATTAAATGAAAAAAATAAACATTATAAAAAAAAATGATGATTTTAGTAGAATAATTCACAATTGTCCATATATTAAAAATGACTTATACGTCATATATATAGATAAGAATAATAATTTGAATAATTACCAATTTGGAATATCAGTAAGTAAAAAAATAGGCAAAGCAGTTGTTAGAAATAAAATAAAAAGGCAAATAAAAAATATAATTGATAAATTTAACTATCAAAATAACTTTAATTGTATTATAATAGTTAAGAAAAATATTATTTCAAAAAATTATGCTGAAATGCGTGAAAAATTGCTATTTTTATTATCTAAAGAACAATTGATTGAAGGAGAAAAAAATGAAAAAAAATAAAACTTTAAAAATTTTTATAATATTATTTTTATTGATTAGTTTAACTGGTTGTACTAAAATATTAAAAGATGATAAAGGAAAAGCAGTTACAAATAAGCTGACTGGTCAAAGCTTAACTGAAAATATTTTATGTCAACCAACAGAAAAAGAAACAATTAAAATATATGAGGATAATAAAATTGATTTGTCAAAGTTACCAAAATGTGAAAATTTAAAAGTTTTTAGTGGTAATTATGATGGTATATGGACAACTATTTTTGTTAAACCATTAGCTTTTGTAATTGTTAAATTAGGAGTTCTGTTTAAAAGTTATGGATTAGCTATTATTTTGATAACATTAATAATTCGATTAGTAATGTATCCTGTGACTAAAAATACCGCAATGCAATCTGAAAATATGAAAAAAGCAAAACCAGAGTTGGATTTTTTAGAAAAAAAATATAAAAATAAACAAGATTCTGATTCAATGATGTTAAAAAGTCAAGAAATGATGGCTATATATAAAAAATATAATATTAATCCTATGACAGGATGCTTATTTTCTTTTATTCAAATACCATTATTCTTTGCTTTCTATGAAGCTTTAAATAGATTGCCATCTGTATTTGAAGGGACATTCTTAGGATTCCAAATGGGTATGAGCCCACTTACAGGACTAACAACTGGTCATTATCAATATTTAATAATCATAATTCTTGTTATAATTGCTACATATTTGTCATTTAAGTTAAACGCTACTGCTTCTATGGGAAGTGAGCAAGAAAAGCAAATGAAAATGATGACTAATATGATGTTAATCTTTATAGCAATAGCCTCTTTTAGTATTTCAACAGGAATTGCTATTTACTGGATAACTAACAACATTTTTACTATTATTCAAAATTTAATAGTAAAAAGGAGGATACAAAAATGATTGAAAAATATAAATATAATGGAAAAACATTAGAAGAAGCTTTAAATAATTGTTATGCTGATTTAAATTTATCAATTAATGATATTTACTATATTGAAAATCAAATTGAAGGAAAATTATTTAAATCAAAAAAAATTGAAATTGAAGTTATAAAAAAAGAATCTTTAATTGATTATTTAAAAAATTTTATCGAAACGATTGCAAAATATATGAATTTAAATATCAATTATGAAATTAAAGAGGTAGATAATTATTTCAATATACTATTAATATCTGATAATAATGCATTATTAATAGGTAAAGATGGTAAAAATTTGAATGCTATTCAAATCGTATTAAGACAAGCCATTAAAAATTTAGGAAACTATAATATAAAAATTGCTATAGATGCATCAAATTACCGTGCTAAAAAAATAAATAATTTGGAAAGAGAAATTAAAAAGATTGCTAAAGAAGTATTAGCAACTAAAGTTGATGTTAAATTAGATCCTATGAATAGTTATGAAAGAAGAATTGTACATAAAATAGTAAATGAGTTTAATAATTTGCAAACGGAAAGCATTGGGGAAAGCCCTGAACGTTATGTAACAATTAAATATATTGAAAAATAGACTTATGTCTATTTTTTATTTGACTATAAAGGTGTAGTAGGCTAAAATAAACATAAGAAAGAAGTGAAATATATGAATGATACAATTGCTGCTATTTCAACTGCCTTAGGAGTTGGGGCTATATCAATAATTAGAATTAGTGGTAAAAAAGCTCTATATATTGTAAACAAAATTTTTAAGGGTAAAAATTTAATGAGTGTACCTACACATACTATTCATTATGGACATATAATAGATAATGACAAAATAATTGATGAAGTTTTAGTATCAGTGATGAAAGCACCAAAATCTTTTACTGTTGAAGATATTGTTGAAATAAATTGTCATGGAGGAATTGCCACCACTAATAAAATTTTAGAATTATTATTAATTAATGGTTGTCGTTTAGCAGAACCAGGTGAATTTACAAAGAGGGCTTTTTTAAATGGTCGTATAGATTTATTAGAAGCAGAAAGTGTTATGGATATTTTAAAAGCTAAAACTGAAAAAACAAGAGAAATTGGAATTAATCAGTTAAGTGGTCAAGTTTCAGAAATGATTAGAAATTTACGGCAAAAAATATTAGAAATATTAGCAAATATTGAAGTTAATATTGATTATCCAGAATATGAAGATATTGAAGAATTAACATTAAATATTATTAATCCAAAAATAATTGATATTGAAAAACAGATAAATAAAATTATTATTAATAGTTCTAATATAAAAATCTTAAAAGAAGGTATTAATGTTTCTATTATTGGCAAACCAAATGTAGGAAAAAGTAGTTTACTAAATTTATTATTAGAAGAAGAGAAAGCAATAGTAACTGATATAGAAGGGACCACAAGAGATATTGTGGAAGGCAGAGTAATTATTGACAATCTTATAATAAATTTTATTGATACAGCTGGTATTAGAGAAACGAATAATATAATTGAGAAAATAGGTGTTGATAAAAGTTTCGCTCAAATTGAAAAATCTGATTTGATTTTATTCGTTTTAAATAATAATGAAAAAATAAGTCAAGAAGAAATAAATTTATATGAAAAAATTAAAGATAAAAATCATATTGTTATTATTAATAAAATGGATTTACCAAATAAATTAGAAAAAAACATCTTTGATAATGATACTATTATTGATATGTGTACTAAAGACAATAAAGGTTTAGAAGAATTAAAAAAAGCGATAAAAAATATCTTTAATTTAGATAAAATTGAAACAAATGATATAACTTATTTAACTAATGCTCGTAGTATTGCCATTTTAAAACAATGTTTACCATTAATTGAAAATATTAGAGTCGGAATCGAAAATAATTTACCTATAGACATTATTGAAATTGATATTAAAGAAATATGGAATAAATTAGGCTTAATTATAGGTGAAACATATGAAGATGAATTAATAAATCAATTATTTAGTCAATTTTGCTTAGGAAAATAAAAAGAAAAAAGGGGATTTGATGGTTGAAAATATCGAAAATTTATCACCAGTAGTGTTAGCTTTATTGGCAACATTGTTTACCTGGGGAGTAACAGCTCTTGGTGCATCAGTAGTTTTCTTCTTTAAGAAAATTAATAAAACAATTATGGACGGAATGTTAGGTTTCGCTGCTGGTGTGATGATTGCTGCTTCATTTTGGTCTCTACTTTCTCCGGCCATAGAAATGGCTGAAAATTTGAATTTAAATGCATGGTTGATAACTTTTTTAGGTTTTTTTAGTGGTGGTTTATTGTTATTTATAAGTGACAACATTTATAAATATTATATGAAAAGGCATCCTAAAAGCAAAAATGAATCTAAAGAAAATAGTTTTAAGCGTTGTTTAATGTTAATATTTTCTATAACATTACATAATATACCAGAAGGATTGGCTGTTGGGGTAGCTTTTGGATCCTTATCATATGGGTTAACTGGTTCAACATTAGCTGCTGCATTAGCTTTGGCCTTAGGTATAGGTTTACAAAATTTTCCGGAAGGAAGTGCCGTAAGTATTCCACTTCGTCGTGAAGGATATACACGCAGAAAAGCCTTTTTTTATGGACAAATGAGTGGCATTGTAGAGCCAATTTCTGGAGTTATAGGAGCTTTATTAGTTATGAAGGTGCAATTGCTATTACCATTTTTATTAGCATTTGCTGCTGGAGCTATGATTTATGTTGTTGTTCAAGAGTTAATACCAGAAAGTCAAACTAATAAGCAAAAAGATGTTATGGCACTTTTTACTATAATTGGTTTTTCTATCATGATGATTATGGATGTAGCTTTAGGTTAAATATTAGTAATATTACTAATATTTTTTATTGTATAATAAATGATATAATAGTATAATAATTAAGTTAAAAAGGAATGTGGTATTATGGATTATCAAATAATTGTTGTGGGGGGAGGTCATGCTGGATGCGAAGCAGCTTTAGCAACTGCACGAACCGGAAATAAGACTTTATTAATTACAGGGAATATAAATAATATAGCTGATATGCCTTGTAATCCGTCAATTGGTGGAAGCGCAAAAGGCATTGTCGTTCGTGAAATAGATGCTTTAGGCGGAGAAATGGGAATAAATGCTGATAAATCATTAATTCAAATTAAAATGTTAAATAGTGGTAAAGGTCCAGCTGTTCAATCTTTGCGTGCCCAAGCTGATAAAATAACATATCCAAAAGAAATGTTAAAAACATTACGAAAAACTAATAACTTAGATATTCTAGAAGCTATGGTAGAAGATTTAATTGTTGAAAATAATATTGTTAAAGGTGTAGTTTTAGCTAATGGTAAAATGATAAATGCTTTGGCAGTTATTTTGACAACAGGAACTTATTTAGCTGCTGACATTTTAATTGGATCAACAAGAAGAAGAGAAGGACCACATGGAGAAAAGCCTAGTAATCATTTAAGTGACAATTTAAAAAAACTAGGTTTTAAAATAATTCGTTTAAAAACAGGTACTCCACAACGATTAGATAAAAATACTATTAATTTTGAAGAAACGAAAGAAGAAAAAGGTGATAGTGTATTTCATACATTTACTTTTGATCACCAACCATATTACAAAATAGAAGAGCAAGTGCCATGTTACTTAATTTATACAAATGAAAAAACACATCAAATAATTAAAGATAATTTAGAAAAATCTAGTATGTATGGTGGCTTAAATGATATAACTGGCATCGGTCCTAGATATTGTCCATCAATTGAGGATAAAATTGTTCGATTTGCTGATAAAGAAAAGCATCAATTATTTTTGGAGCCAGAGAGTTTATATTATGATGATATTTATTTACAAGGTTTTTCCACAAGTATGCCATATGATGTTCAAGAAAAAATGGTTCATAGCCTAAAAGGATTAGAAAATGCTAAAATTTTGAAATATGCCTATGCGATTGAGTATGATGCAATTTATCCAACTCAATTAAAACAAAGTTTAGAAACAAAGTTAATCGATAACTTATTTACTGCTGGTCAAATTAATGGTAGTAGTGGTTATGAAGAAGCCGCATGCCAAGGTTTGATAGCAGGAATAAATGCTAATTTAAAACTGAAAGGAAAAGAACCACTTATTTTAAAGCGTAGCGAGTCTTATATAGGAGTTTTAATTGATGATCTAGTAACAAAAGGAGTTAGAGATCCTTATCGCTTATTAACATCACGTGCCGAGTATCGTCTCTTATTAAGAAGCGATAATGCCGATATAAGACTTAGAGATTATGGTTACCAAGTTGGTTTAATAGATGAAATAAGATATAAAAAATTATTGAAAAAGAAAAAAGAAATAGATGAATTAACAGAGTTATTAAAGGTTCAAAAAATAAATCCTACTTTGAAAGTTAATGAATATTTAAATAGCATTAATAGTTCCATGTTAAAAGATGGAATAACATTGTATAACTTGTTAAAAAGAACAGAAATAAACATGAATAATATTCAAGAATTTATCGATATAAGTTCATATGATTTGTCAGTAAAAGAGCAAGTTGAAATAAATATAAAATATGAAGGTTATATAAAGAAATCTCTTCAGGAAGTTTCAAAAATGGTTGATTTAGAAAACAAAATTATTCCACATGATATTGATTATAGTAAAATTCATAATTTAGCAAGCGAAGCAAAGCAAAAACTAAATGAAGTAAGACCAACTTCAATTGGTCAAGCCTTAAGAATTAGCGGTGTAAATCCAGCTGATATTTCAATTTTAATGGTGTATCTGAAAAAGGAGTATTATTATGAACATTGATGATTTTCAAAATGAATTAGCAAAGATTAATATTATTTTGTCTGATAAACAATTAAATCAATTAAATCAGTATTATAATCTTTTAGTAGAGTGGAATAGTAAAATTAATTTAACAGGAATAACTGCTCAAAAAGATGTTTATTTAAAACACTTCTTTGATAGTTTAACTATTTGTAGAGTTATAGATTTAAGTTGTGAAAGTACTTTAGCCGACATTGGTACAGGCGCTGGCTTCCCAGGACTAGTTTTAAAAATTGCTTTTCCTCAATTAAAAGTTGATTTAATTGATTCATTAGGTAAGAGAACTGTTTTTTTGCAAGATGTAATTAATAAATTAAATTTAGAGAATATAAATGTTATTAATACTAGAGCTGAAGAATATGCGTTAAGTCATCGGGAAATGTATGATGTGGTTACAGCCCGTGCAGTGGCCCCATTAAATATGTTATTAGAATATTGTTTGCCATTAGTTAAAGTAGGTAAATATTTTATTCCTTTGAAAGCTAACTGTAATGAAGAAATTTTAAATATAAATAATACTTTGGAAAAATTAAAGGGTCAAATTATTTTAATTGATCAATTTCAGTTACCGATAGAACATAGTAATAGAACAATTATTAAAATTGTTAAACAGAATAAAACACCTAAAAAATATCCGAGAAAATTTAGTGAAATAAAAAAGAAACCATTATAGAAAGATAATAGTAATTTATCTTTCTTTTTTTGGGAAATAATTTGGGAAATAATTTAAAAAGCATTGAAATATTTCCCAAATGATAGTAAAATATACATAAAGAATAAAGAGGTGATGTTAATGTATAAGGATAATCAACAAGTTATTAATATAAATCTTAATGATATTTTGCCGAACCGGTTTCAACCACGTTTAAAGTTTAATGAAGACGAAATAATAAATTTATCAGAATCAATAAAAGAACACGGTGTGATTCAACCAATCGTTGTGCGTAAATTAGGTGATCGGTATGAAATAATTGCTGGTGAGCGAAGAACTAAAGCGAGTATTATGGCAGGAAAAACTACTATTCCCGCTATTGTTGTTGACTTAAATGACAACGAAAGTGCTGAAGTTGCACTAATTGAGAATGTTCAACGTCAAGATTTAACCTCGATTGAAGAGGCCATTTCTTATCGCAAAATATTAGATATGGGATATTTGACTCAATCTCAATTAGCCGAAAAAGTGGGTAAAAAACAATCAACGATTGCTAATAAATTACGCTTGTTAACATTACCTAAAAGCGTTCAAGATGCTTTATTAGAAACTAAAATATCTGAAAGGCATGCTCGTTCATTATTGAGATTAGATGATAAGCAAAAACAAGAAGAATTATTAGATAGAATTATAAAAGAACGTTTAACAGTTCGAAGAACAGATCAAGAAATAGATAAAATTATTAATTTAGATAAGATGGAGATATTAGATATACCGCTAGTCCCAGAAACAGTAAAGAAAGAAGATGATATCGTGAATGATAAAAGGTTTGATTTTGATGATATGATAATACCAACAACAAGTATTATTGATGGTAATTTAAATATTAATAAAGCGGATAATATAACTGAAGTAACTAATTTTAATAATTCTGAAAATATTTCTAATCCAGGATTTATGGATATCGATAAAATAGCAGATCAAGCCCAGGATATTAAAAAGGATAATGTATCATTTGATTTACAACCTGATCAAATAATTCCTTCAATTCCTGAAGAACCAAAACCGGAAGAGATTCCAATGCCTAAATTTTTTAATATTTTAAATGAAACAAAACCGGTAGAAAAATCCGAAACAGATGAAAAATCAATAAATAATGTATCTCCTTTAAACGGATTAGATATATTTAACGTTCAGAATACACAAACAGAACCAAAAACAATACCTGAACCAGATAATATATCTGTTTCTACTGTTACAGAACAACAGCCACCTGAAATCAAAATAGATAATGCCGTAATTTCTAATGATTTAGATGATATTGCCATAATAGATGATAACACTTTTGTCAGCGAAGAAGTTCCTCAACAAGAAACGAAAATTGAAACTCATAAGCCTCTTTTAAAAGATGCTATTGCTGAAGTAAGAAATTTATCTCATAAATTAGAGAACATGGGATATATTATTGATATTGAAGAGATAGATTTTGAAGATTTATATCAAATTATTTTTAAGATTAAAAAATAAATATTTTATTAATTACATAAAAATATAGTCTTAATTTAAACTTAAAATTTATAAAGTGACAAAACAAGGATATATATATCCTTGTTTTATATTGTTTAATGCAACCAATTAATATATAATATTTTTAAGTAGACATTTATAATTTAATTATTATACATAAGTAAACAAATTTAAAATTTAGCTGATAATTGTAAAACTATTAATTATAAAATACTAATATTTATAAATTATTTAAATAAATAAATCAAAATTAGGAGGACTATATGTTTAAGTTAATATCAAAATATCAACCAGCCGGAGATCAACCTCAAGCTATTGAACAATTAGTGTACAATATACAACAAGGCAATAATCAACAAGTTTTATTAGGTGCAACTGGAACAGGCAAAACTTTTACGATTGCTAATGTTATCCAACAAGTTAATAAACCAACATTGGTTTTAGCTCATAATAAAACTTTAGCCGGTCAATTATATAGTGAATTAAAAGAGTTATTTCCCAATAATCATGTTGAGTATTTTGTCTCTTACTATGATTACTATCAGCCAGAGGCTTATGTAGCTAAAACTGACACATATATAGAAAAAGATGCTGCTATTAATGATGAAATTGATGAGCTTCGTCATTCTGCTACTTCAGCATTATTGAATTATAAAGATGTTATTGTCGTAGCTTCAGTTTCTTGTATATATGGTATTGGTGAAATTGAAGAGTACCGCAATAAAATGTTGACGTTAAACGTTAATCAAGAATTTGATCGTAATGCGATTATGGAAAAATTAGTTGAAATGTTATATGAACGTAACAATATTGATTTAAAGAGAGGTACTTTTCGGGTGCATGGTGATGTTTTAGAAATCATTCCTATAAATCAACATACAAAAGGGCTTAGAATCGAATTTTTTGGTGATGAAATTGACCGTATTAGCGAATTTGATGTTATTACTGGTGCTATTTTGTCTGATAAAAAAACAGTGAGTATATTTCCTGCTAGTCACTTTGTTACGTCTGATGATAAATTACAAAAAGCTATAGCTAATATTCGTGTAGAATTAGAACAGCAACTTACAAAGTTTAAAAGTGATAATAAATTATTAGAATACCAACGATTAATGGAAAGGACCAATTATGATTTAGAAATGTTATCAGAAACTGGTTTCTGTCGTGGCATTGAAAATTATTCCCGTCATATGGCTTTAAAAAAAGCAGGAGAAACTCCAACTACCTTAATGGATTTTTTTGGCGAAGATTATTTACTTATAATTGATGAATCACATGTGACAATTCCACAGGTGCGTGGGATGTATAATGGTGATCGTGCTCGTAAAGAAGTGTTAGTTAATTATGGCTTTCGTCTGCCTAGCGCTCTTGATAATCGACCCTTACAATTTGATGAATTTGAAAAAAAAATAAAGCAAGTTATTTATGTATCTGCGACACCAGGAGACTACGAATTAAATCATTGTCAGAATAAAATTGTTGAACAAATAATTCGACCTACAGGATTATTAGATCCTGTTATTGAAGTCCGCCCAACTAATGGTCAAATTGATGATCTAATTAATGAAATAAATACTAGAATTGAAAACAATGAACGAGTATTAATAACAACTCTAACCATTAGAATGGCAGAAGAATTAACTGCCTATTTGCAAAAAATGAATATTAAAGTGGCTTATCTTCACAATGAAATAAAGACACTAGAAAGATTAGAAATAATTCATGATTTAAGAGTTGGTAAGTATGATACAGTTGTAGGTATTAATTTGCTTCGTGAAGGTATTGATATACCAGAAGTTAGTTTGATTGCTATCATGGATGCTGATAAACAGGGATTTTTACGAAGTGAACGTAGTTTAATTCAAACAATTGGTCGAGCTGCACGTAATGCCAATGGTAAAGTTATAATGTATGCAGATACAATTAGTGACGCAATGCAAAAAGCTATCGCAGAAACAGAAAGAAGACGTCAAATTCAAATTACCTATAATCAGGAACATAATATTATTCCTAGAACGATAAAAAAGGAGATTCGTGAAATTATTTCTAATACACCAAAAAGCAATATTTCTAAAAGAAAAAAATTAAGTAAAACTGATAAAATATCATTAATGACTACTTTGGAACATGAGATGCGTCTTGCTGCTGAACAATTGGATTTTGAAAGAGCTATGCAATTACGAGATGCATTATTTGAATTAAAAAGCGAATAATAATTATTCTATAAATTAAATAGACATGATATAATAGTAATGGAGATGATAGGTGTGACTGAAAATAAATCCTTATTTAATGTAATTAATAATATATTTGATTGGTTAATTCATATGATTGGATATGCACTTATTTTGATAATAATATCCTTTGTTTTTAAAAAGACAGTTTATATTGATGAAGGAATATTTGGCTTATGGGGGCTAATAGCTGCTATAATCATATATATTTTAAACAAAACTGTAAAACCATTAATAGTTTGGTTGACCTTGCCTATCACAGGGATTACTTTAGGTATTTTCTATCCATTTATTAATCTTTTTGTCTTAAAGATAGTTGATTGGATTTTGTGTAGCCACTTTGCTATTAATGGCCTATGGGTTGCTTTAATTGTTGCTATCTTAATTTCTATTATGAATGTAATTATGGAGGAAGTAATAATAAATCCAATTTTTAGAAAGGCGAAATAATATGAATCCGATTTTTCTAGATTTAGGTTTTATACAAATCTACTGGTATTCTATCATGATATTATTAGGTATTATATTAGGTATTTTTATTATATTAAAAGAAAGTAAAAAATTTAAGATTGAACAAGATTTTATGTTAAATCTTTTCTTTTATACCATTCCAATTGCTATTATTGGTGCTCGTATATATTTTGTTTTATTCCATCTAGATTATTATAGTAATAATTTTATGGAAATTTTTAAAATATGGGAAGGTGGTTTAGCTATCCATGGAGCTATTCTAGCTGGTCTTATATTTATTATATATTACTGCCATAAGTATAAATATGATGTTGGACGCATTTTAGATATAGTTATTGTCGGATTAATTATTGGTCAAATTATTGGTCGTTGGGGGAATTTTTTTAATCAAGAGGCATATGGACCAGTAACTTCATTATCTTTTTTGAAAAGTATCCATTTACCCAAGTTTATTATTGATGGAATGTATATTAATGGTGCTTATCATCATCCAACTTTCTTATATGAATCGATATGGAATTTTTTTGGTCTAGTTGTCCTATTATTATTAAGACGATGTAAGTATATAAAAGTTGGTCAATTAACATCTGTGTATTTGATTTGGTATGGTTGTGGTCGTTTCTTAATTGAAACATTGCGTCAGGACAGTTTAATGCTTGGAAGCATCAAAATAGCTCAGTTTGTTTCGTTGATTATGGTTATCTTTGGTATGATTTTAGTAATATATTTAAATAAAAGGTCAACAAAATTTTATAATAGGGAGGAATTAGATGACAAATAATTATGATGTTGCCATAGTTGGATCTGGTATAGCAGGAATGACAGCTGCACTTTATTTAAAAAGATTTGGATTAAACCCGGTTATTATTGAAAAATCAGTTCCAGGAGGTCAAATCAATCGTAGCGCTTTAGTTGAAAATTATCCTGGTTTTTCAAGTATTGATGGTCCTACTTTAGCAGCTAACGTCTTTGCACAGGTTATGGAACTAGGAGTTGCTTATAAAAACGCTAAAGTAAAGCAAATAATTAGTAGTAATGATGTTAAAAAAATCATTCTAGATAGCGAAGAAATTACTGTTAAAACTGTTGTTATAGCAACCGGTCGTCACCCAAAAGAATTAGGACTTCCGAATGAAAAAACATTAACTGGCCGTGGAGTAAGTTGGTGTGCAATTTGTGATGGTTATTTTTTTAAAGATCAAGAAGTAGCTGTAGTTGGTGGTGGTGACAGTGCATTTGAGGAAACATTATTTTTATCAAAAATATGTAAACAAGTATATTTGATTCATCGACGAGATACGTATAAAGCTAGTTCTGAACTTCAAAAAAAAGTTAGAAATTTAGAAAATGTAGAGTTTATTACTAATAGTAATATAGTAGAAATAAATGAAAAAGATAATAAATTATCTAATATTACAGTTGAAGATAATAATAAAAATAAAACCATATTAGAAGTATCTGGCTTATTCATCTATATTGGAAGTGTTCCAGACACACAAAGTTTCAAAAACTTAAATATTATAGATGAAAATGGATATATTATAGTTGATAAAAATTATGAAACCAATATGAGAGGAATATACGCTTGTGGCGATGTTATAAAAAAAGATTTGTATCAGTTGACAACTGCTATAGGTGAAGCTTCTCAAGTTGCTTATAATTTAAAGAAATCTTATTTTAGTTAAAGAGTGATAATATGAATAAAAAAGTCGTAATTTTAGGTGGCGGAACTGGTTTGTCTACCTTGCTTAGAGGTTTAAAAAAGTTTCCACTAGATATAACAGCTATTGTATCAGTGTGTGATGATGGACGTAGTACAGGTCGCTTACGTGAAGAGTTCAATGTTCCAGCTGTTGGTGATATTAGAAAAGTTTTAGTATCATTATCAGAAACAGAACCATTAATTGAAAAATTGTTGAATTATCGTTTTAATACTACTAGTGATTTAAATGGACATACAGTCGGCAATTTATTGTTAACTGCTTTATCAGATATTTCAGGTAATATATCTGACGGAATTGAGACACTAGGAAAAGTATTCAATTTGAAGGGGAAGGTTCTTCCACTAACAGAAGATTACGTAACACTAATGGGTAAAATGGAAGATGATAGTATAATTCAAGGTGAGCATAATATTACTGAGGTTCCAAAAAAAATAATTGATGTTTTTTATAAAGAAACGCCGACAATCAATCCAAAAGCAATTCAGGCGATTCAAGAAGCTGATTTAATAATTTTAAGCATGGGCAGTATTTTTACTAGTATTATTCCTAATTTGATATGTCCTGAAATAATTGAAGCGATAGATAATAGTAAAGCATCTATTATGTATACTTGTAATATGATGACACAACCAGGCGAAACTGACAATTTTAAAGCAAGTGATCATATAAAATTACTTAATAACTATCTTGGAAAACGAAAAATTGATGTAATTATTTCTAATAATGGTCCTATTAGTAAGAGTTATCGCGATAAGTATGCTACTTTAGAACAAAAAGAAGCTGTCATTTTTGATAAACGTGAATTGCAAAAATTAGGATTAAAAGTAATTGCCTCTAATTTTGTTATTGTTGAAGATGACGTTTTACGTCATAATTCTATTAAATTAAGCTCGTATATATTTTCATATACGTTGTAGTTATAAATTACATGTCTTTTACAAGTGTAGTTAAGAATGAAATAATAAATTTAGAGGTTAATAAATTAGCTAAAATATCAGAATTATCCGCATTAGTTAAAAATACGGGAATATATCGTGAAAATATCAAAGTAACCACAGAAAATGCTGGCGTGGCTAGAAGAATTTTTAGTATGATCAAGGATTTATATAATATAAGCATCAAAATTACAGTAAGAAAAGGTTATAATTTTAATAAAAATTATATATATATTTTAGAAGTAAATAATAAGGTAGAAAAAATAATTACTGATCTCAATTTAGATAAAAATATTCCGGATAATTATTTGATCGACGATGAAGAGTTAAAAAGAGCATATTTACGAGGCTTATTTTTAGCCTGTGGTAGTATAAATGACCCTAAAAAATCACGTTATCATTTAGAATTTTTAGTTTTAAATGCTGAATATGCTGAATTTATTAATGCTTTATTAAACAGTTTTAATCTTAATAGCAAAACTATTAAAAGGGATAATAAATATATGATTTACTTAAAAGAAGCAGAAAAAATAGGTGATTTTTTACGAATTATTAATGCTATTAATGCTTTGTTTTATTATGAGGATATTCGTATATATCGCGATCATAAAAACATGACTAATCGTTTAAATAATTGTGAACAAGCCAATGTTGATAAAATTATTGCCACAGCAACAAATCAAGTACGGGATATTGAGGTTATTAATAGTATTAAAGGTTTAAATTTGTTAGATGATAAAACTAGAGAAGCGGCTATTTATCGTTTAAAATATCGTGAAGCTTCTTTGACTGAATTAAGCGAAATAATAACTTTAGAGACGGGTCACAGTATTACTAAATCTGGATTACATCATCGATTTAATAAAATAAAAAATATGGCTGATAAAATAAGAGAAAATTCAAATTGACTTTTCTTTTTTATTTTGACGACAAAAGATAGAAAATATAGTATAATATAATTACTTAAAAGTTTGAAAGACGGTGGGAAAATGAAGGTTATCTTTTTAAAGGATGTAAAAGGTCAGGGTAAAAAAGGTGATATAAAAGAAGTTAAAGATGGTTATGGTAAAAACTTTTTAATTAAAAATGGTTATGCTGTACTAGCTACACAGACTGGACTAGAAAGACTAAATAATGAAAATAGAGAAAAGGCTTTGGCTGAAAAAGAAGAGATAAAAAAGTGTCAAGATATTAAAACAAAAATGGAAAAACTTGTATTTTCATTCAAAGTTAAGGTTGGTAATGGTGATCGTGTTTTTGGTAGTATAAGTGCCAAACAAATAGCTACAGAGTTATGTAACCGTGGGTTTTCTATAGACAAGAAGAAAATTAAAATGAATGTTCCATTGACAAATTTAGGTTATCATAATGTCGATATTGAATTACATAAAAAGGTTACAGCAACTATTCGTGTTCAATTGCTAAAGTAGGTAAAGTAGGTGAATTTAATGCAAGATAAGGTAATGCCACATAATTTAGAAGCGGAACAATCTGTTTTAGGTTCTATGTTTATTTCCAAATATGCTCTTCAATCATGTGCAGAAAGATTAGAAAAAGATTTATTTTATTCCGAGGCAAATGGTAAGATATTTGAAGTTATGCATGATTTGATGGAAAAAGGCAGTGCTGTTGATTTAACCACTGTTACAGCTGAATTAGATAATCGAAAAATTCTAAAACAAGTTGGTGATGTCGAATATTTAACAGATATTATCAATTCCGTTCCTAGCGCCGCCAACGTTGAGGAATATATAAAAATTGTTGAAGAAAAGGCTATTCTACGACGTTTAATTAATGAGGCGACTAATATTGTTTCTGACGGTTATAATTCAACAGACGATATTGGAGATATTTTAGAAAATGCTGAAAAGAAAATTTTAAATGTAGTTAAAACTCGCAAAGGAACAGAATTTAGAACAATTCAAGATGTGTTATATAAAACTCAAGCGGATCTTGAAAAATTAGCTCAAACTAAAGGCGAAATAACAGGTTTAAGAACCGGATTTCCTGATTTAGATCGTGTTACTTCGGGACTTCATGAAAATGAATTAATAATTATTGCTGCACGTCCAGCCATGGGAAAAACAGCATTTGCGGTTAATTTGGCTGTTAATGCTGCTTCTAATTGTGATAAGGCCGTTGCTTTATTTAATATGGAAATGGGAGCTGAGCAACTAGCAATGCGTATGTTAGCTTCAGCTGGACAAATTGATCAAACAAAGCTTAGAAAAGGCCATTTAGAGCACAATGATTGGAAAAAAGTAAATGAGGCAATTAGTCGTTTAGCAGAAACTAAAATTTTTATTGATGATACACCGGGAATGACTATGAGTGAAATTAAAGCGAAATGTCGGCGTTTAGCTAGTAGTGAAAATGGATTAGGCTTAGTTATTATTGACTATTTGCAATTAATATCTGGTTCTTCCAAATATGCGGGAAATCGTCAACAAGAGGTATCCGATATTTCACGTGGATTAAAGACTATGGCAATGGAATTAAATATTCCTGTTGTTGCTTTAGCACAACTTTCTCGTTCTGTTGAGGGCCGCGAAGATAAAAGACCAATTCTAAGTGATTTACGTGAATCAGGTTCAATAGAACAAGATGCCGATATCGTGGCTTTCTTATATCGCGACGATTATTATACTAAAGAAATTTCTATTGATGAAAATACTAGTAAAAGTGAATTTATCATAGGAAAACATCGTAGTGGACCTACAACGACAATTGATTTAATTTTTAAACGTGATACTAGTACTTTTGTTAGTTTTATAGATAAAGAAGAAAATTAGGTGATGCAATGAAAAAATTTGGAATATTTACAATCATAATTATATTAGCAATAGCCGTTTTTGCGCTTGGTTATGATTATAACCATGCAAAAAGTGAACCAAATACTTATTATCAAGTATATTTAGAAAAGGAAGTATTAGGAACAATAAAATCTAAAAAAGAATTGGAAAAGTATATTGATAAAAAAGGTGATTATTATAAGAAAAAATATTCTGTATCAAAAATATATGAACCCAATGGTCTTGAAATAAAAAAAGTAACAACATATAAAAAAGAAACGACAAGTGTAAAAAGAATATATGAAGAGATAGAAAAACGAGCTCCTTTCACTGTTAAAGGATACCAAATAACAATCAAAAAAAATGATCAAAAACGAAAAATATATGTAACTAAAGAAAAATACTTCAAAGAGGCGTTAGAAAATTTAATTATTACTTTTATAGGTGAAGAAAAATATAACGCCTATAAAAATAAAGAGCAAAAGCCTATTGAAACAACGGGATCCATAATTGAAAGCATCGAAGTTGAAAATGGTATGACTATAAAAGAAACTAATATTCCAGTTGACGCTAAAATATATACTGATGTAAAAAGTTTATCAAAATTCTTATTGTTCGGTGAAAATCAAAAACAATCAAAGTATACAGTTGAAGATGGAGACACCATATCAACCGTAGCTTTTAAAAACAAAATCAGTGAAGAAGAATTTCTAATTTCAAATACGGCTTTCAGTTCCGCCAATAGTTTATTATTTCCTGGACAAGTAGTAAATATAGGAATAACAGATCCACAAGTTAATATTGTGGTAATTGAACATAACGTAGCTGATGAAGTAAGTAAATATACAACTGAAGAGCAATATGACCCAGATCGTATTATTGGTGATGATGAAATTATCCAAAAAGGTGAAAATGGATTAGAAAGAATTACTCGTAATATAAAATCAATCAATGGTACAATTACTTATGTTGAACCTGTTTCTAAAGTAGAATTGAAACCGACTATTAATGAAATTATTTTAAAAGGTGAAAAGTACGTACCAAATGTTGGATCTCTTACTAATTGGGCTTGGCCAACTTCTAGTGGCTATATCATTTCTTCTACGTATGGATATCGTATTAATCCGTTTAGTGGTACCAGAGAGTTGCATGATGCTTTAGATATTGCAGGTGCTGGTGGTCATGGTTCACCGATATATGCGGCTAATAATGGTGTTGTTGTCGTTAGTGAGTGGCATTATAGTTATGGTAATTACATTGTAATAAATCACAATAATGGTTATTATACTTTATACGCCCATTGTTCAAAATTACTAGCATCAGTTGGGCAAACTGTTGCAAAAGGTCAACAAATAGCTTTAATGGGAATGACTGGATCCGCAACTGGACCGCATCTTCATTTTGGTTTATGGGTAGGGCAACCAATGCGTGGTGGTTATAGCATTAACCCTTATACGGTGTATTAAATGAAGGTGTGTGTATTAGCAAGTGGATCAAAAGGTAACAGTACCTATATAAGTACTCCACAAAATAATCTATTAATAGATTTAGGTTTAACTAGCCTAGCTATCGAAAGGAAAATAATGCAATTAGGGGTTGACCCTAGTTGCATTAATGCCATATTAATAACACATACTCATACTGATCATATTGGTGGCTTAAAAGTGTTTTTGAAAAAATACCATCCCAAAGTATATTTGACCGATAAAATGTATATAGATTTAAAATCAATTTTATATGAAGATGAATATGAAATTATAAATAATGACTTCTATCTTAATGGTGACCTTATAGAGGTTATTAAAACTTCTCATGATGCTAGCGATTCAAATGGTTATATTGTTCATAACAGTGATAAATCAGTTGTATATATTACTGATACTGGTTATATCAATAAGAGAAATCATGATAGATTAAGGAATCATAATGTATATATTTTTGAAAGTAATCATGATGTAGAAAAATTGCGTCATGGTAAATATCCTTATTATTTACAACAAAGAATATTAGGAGATGAAGGTCACCTATCAAATAAAGATTCAGCTTATTATCTTGCTAATTTTATTGGATCCAAAACCTCCTATATTATTTTAGCGCATTTAAGCGAGGAAAATAACACAGAAGAATTAGCATATGAGATGTTAAGTAAGACATTAGAAAAACATCATAAATGCGTGAAAAACATTAAAATAGCTAAACAAAATGAACAGACGGAATTGATTGAAATATGATAAAAATAATTTGCGTCGGAAAACTAAAAGAAAAGTATTGGCAGCAGGCAACTGATGAATATCTAAAAAGATTATCAAAATATAATAAAATTGAATTAATTGAAGTTAGTGATAGTAAAATTGATAATTTAGCAATTGCCTTAAAACAGGAAAAAGATTTAATTCTGAATAAAATTAGTTCTAGAGACTATCTTGTCGCTTTAGCTATTGAAGGTGAAATGTTAACTTCTAAAGAACTTGCTACGAAAATAGAAAAATTAAATATACATGAATCCAATTTGTGCTTTATTATTGGTGGTTCTAACGGAATACATGAGGATATCTTAAAAAGGTGTTCTTTAAAACTATCTTTTTCTAAACTAACTTTTCCTCATCAAATGTTTAGAGTTATGTTTTTAGAACAATTATATCGCGCATATAAAATTAATAATAATGAATCTTACCATAAATAAATGTATAAAAAATAAAAGATTGTCTCACTATTTAATAGGAGACGATTTTTTATGAATAAAAAAATATTATTTTTAGTCGTTATTTTAATAGGCCTATATTTTTTTGGAAAAACGCCAGCTGATGCGTTAAAAATTCCAGATGAAGCTATTAGAATTAGGGTTATTGCTAATAGTAATTCCATATACGATCAGGAAATGAAATTAAAAGTCAGCGATAATCTGCAAACAGAAATATATGATTTATTAAAAGATGCTGACAGTATTATCAGTGCGCGAAATATTATTAAAGCTAATATTAGTATTCTTGATGCAAAAGTTCGCCAAACTTTGGAGGAAAACAACTACAATATTTCGTATAATTTGAATTTTGGTCAAAATTATTTTCCTAAAAAAGATTTTAAAGGAATTACATATGATGCAGGATATTATGAGTCTGTCGTAGTTAATTTAGGAAAAGCTGAAGGTGATAATTGGTGGTGCGTATTATTTCCCCCATTATGTTTATTAGAAGCTGAAGAAAGTGATGAAGTTGAATATAAATTTTTTGTTAAGGAATTAATTGAAAAATATTTTTAATATTACTTCTAAATAAAACCTCTTATAATAAAATGTTATAGGAGGTTTTTTATGAATATAATATTAATTATTATAATAGCTGTTAGTTTAAGTATGGATGCCTTTTCGTTGTCTTTAGCATATGGAACATTAAATTTACCAAAAAGAAAAATTATTCTATTATCATCGATTGTTGGAATCTATCATTTTTTTATGCCTATCATTGGGAGACTGATAGGCAAAATAATTTTTCATTATATTCCTATAAAACCTGACATTATTGTTTTAATTATTTTGGCTTTTATAGGAACCAATATGATAATTGAAACATTTAAAAAGAATGATTGTGATAAGTGTATAGATAAGTTTGGGATGTTATTATTCGGTTTTGCTGTAAGTTTAGACGCATTTTCAGTAGGTATAGGCTTGTCTAGTATAACTACACATTATTTGTTAAGTTCCATTATTTTTTCTCTATCAAGTTTTATTTTTACCTATTTGGGTTTATTGTTAGGTAGTAAAATTAGTGCTTTAATCGGTCGTTTAGCAACAATAATCGGCGGTTGTTTTTTAATTGTGATAGGCATTATTTATGCTTTATAATAGTATCAATCATTTGTAAATTAAGGGCAATGTTAATTGCCTTTTTTTTATAAATGAATTATAATTAATTTGGTGATATAAATGATTGTTAACATGGATGAGATGCTGCAAAAAGCCCGCAAAGGAAATTATGCTGTTCCACATTTTAATATTAATAATTTAGAATGGACTCGCTTTATTTTAGAGGAATGTCAGAAATATAATAGTCCTGTTATCCTTGGAGTTAGTGAGGGAGCTATTAAATATATGGGTGGATATTTTACTGTTACCAATCTAGTTAAATCTTTAGTGAAAGATTTAAAAATAACAGTACCAGTAGCTATTCATTTAGATCATGGTTCAAGTGTTATAAGTTGTATTTCTGCTATCGATGCTGGTTTTACATCGGTGATGATTGATGCTTCTAAGTATTCATTAGAAGAAAACATAAAAATAACACAAGAAGTAGTGGAATATGCTCATAATCGTGGTATTACTGTTGAAGCAGAAGTAGGACATATTGGTGGCACAGAAGATACCATCGTTGCCGATATTGCATATGCTAAAATTGAAGACTGTGAAAAATTAGTAAAGCAAACTAATATTGATTTTTTAGCTCCAGCGCTAGGCAGTGTTCATGGTTTATATAAGGGTGATCCATGCATTGATTTTAATCGTATGCAAGAGATAAATAATATAATTAAAAGACCACTCGTATTACACGGTGGTACGGGTTTATCCGATGAAATTATAAAAAAAGCTATTGCTAATGGTATTTGCAAAATAAATATTAATACGGAACTTCAAATTGCTTGGTCAAAAGCAGTGCGAGAGTTTTTAATTCAAGATAATAATGAATACGATCCACGACGAATTATTCGAAGTGGAGAAATTGCCATTAAAAAGGCAATAGAACATAAAATTTTATTATTTAAAAGTGATCAAAAAGCATAAACACCAAAAAAGGCTAATGACATATTAATATAGTAGGGAGTATGGTATTATGAAACAAATAAAAATCAAAGGCGGAAATCAATTGACAGGAACAATAAGAATTAGTGGTGCTAAAAATAGTGCCGTTGCTTTAGTTCCAGCATCACTTTTATCAGATGATGAAGTAACAATTGATAATATACCAAATATATCTGATATTAATGTTTTAAATGAAATTTTAGAATATTTAGGAGCTACAGTCTCTAGGGAAAGTGAATTAATGAAGATAGATCCTAGAACTATTGTTAATCGCGAAATTCCTGAGCCTATATCTAGTAAATTACGAGCTTCTTATTATTTTATGTCAGCTTTATTAGGAAAATTTCATCATGTAGAAATGTATTTTCCAGGCGGTTGTAAAATAGGAGCTCGTCCAATTGATCAAACCTTAAAGGCTTTCCGTCAACTAGGAGCAACCGTCTTTGAAGACAACAATAAATATATAATTGATGCAGAAGAGTTGCATGGTGCTCATATATACTTAGATATGCCAAGTGTTGGTGCCACCATTAATACAATGTTAGTTGCAGTCAAAGCCAATGGCAAAACTATTATTGAAAATGCGGCGAAGGAACCAGAAATAGTTAATGTTGCGACCTTTTTAAATAATATGGGAGCTAAAATCAGTGGGGCGGGAACTAGTGAGATTGTTATAAAGGGTGTTGATAAATTAGGAAAATGTTATATGGAAGTAATACCCGATCGTATTGAAGCTGGGACTTATATTATTGCAGGTGCCTTAGTTGGACATAATCTAAAAATCGATAATATAATTCCAGAGCATGTTGAAACATTGTTAATGAAATTAAAAGAACTAGGTGTAGGTTTAGAAATTGGTGCTGATTATGTAATTGTAACTGCTAATGATAATTACCATCACATAAATGTGAAAACTTTAGGTTATCCGGGTTTTCCTACTGATTTACAACAACCTCTTACTACGTTATTAACTCAATGTCATGGTACATCTAATTTAGAGGAAACAATATATGAAAATCGTTTCCAGAATGTCAAATATTTAAATAAAATGGGTGCTGATATAACCATAAGTAAAGCAGGTAATAAAATAAAAATTGTAGGACCTACACCATTAACTGGAAAAAAGGTTAATGCTACTGATTTACGTGCCGGAGCATGTTTAATATTAGCAGCACTAAAAGCTGAGGGAACAACTATAATATCCGATATTGAACATGTCCTTAGAGGTTATGAAAATATAATTACAAAATTGCAAAATGTTGGAGCTAATATAAAACTAGAGGAAAAGTAATAATAAAGTTATTAAAAAAAAATATAATTAAATAGAGATATAATAATCTCTATTTTTTTAGAGGTGAAATATGAGAATAAAAAAATTACTTTTTATTAGTTTAACTGTTTTAGTTGTTTTCTTAGTCTATTTAAGTACAGTTGATAAAAAAGTTTATTATTTAAATCTAGGCGACTCCATTGCGCTAGGAAAAAATTCTTATAGGGTAAGGGGTAAGAGCTATGATTATTATATTAAAGAATATTTAAATGAACAAAAAAAATTAGAAAAATTTATTAATGAATTTAATAAGGAAGATTTGCGAATTACGGACTTATATAATATGATTGAAGATAATTATAAAATCAATATTAATGGTCATAGTCAAAGCATAAAAAATGCCTTAATTAAAGCTGATGTTGTAACACTTACAGTTGGCAATGATTCTTTCTATTCAAAGTTGAGTGGTAATTATTCACTAAATGAATTATATGAAATCATCGATGAGTATAAAGAAGATATGGAAAAACTCCTAATTTTAATTAAAAAGTATTGTAAAGAAGATATTATTTTACTTGGTTATTATAATCCATATCCTAGTCAAATTTCCCAACAAGCAGTACATTATATAAATAACAAAATGAGAGATTTAGCTGCTGAAAATAAGATTCATTATCTTAGTTTAGAAGAGATTATAACAGACAAATTAATCCTTAACCCTAATGATTATCATATGTCTGATCGGGGTTATCAATATATTGGTGAAGAAATTATAAAAATTATAAAAAAAGATATATTATAGATAAAGTATGATATAATGTTCTAAGGAGGGATAAAATGAGTAACAAAATATTTCCAAAAGTATTTATGTGGATGTTTATTGGCCTTTTGATTTCTTTCGGTACTGGTTATTTTGTTTATAACAATCCTAATATGTTATATAATATATTCTCCACGAGTATGTATTATATAATTATTATAGTTGAACTATTGATTGTTATATTTTTAAGTGCCCGAATTCAAAAAATGAATCCATTGACAGCAATGATATCATTCGTTCTATATTCGGTTGTCACAGGCCTAACACTATCAATCGTATTTGTAATGTTTGAAATGTCATCAATTATTTATATATTTCTAATAACTGCTTTTGTTTTCTTAATTTTTGCTTTATTAGGGTATTTTACAAAGATTGATTTATCTAAATACTCAACTATCTTTTTAATGGGATTATTTGGTATTATCATCGCAACTATTGTTAATATCTTTTTAAATAATGCAACATTTGATATTATTTTAAGTTGGATTGGTGTGGTATTATTTGTTGGACTAGTAGCTTATGATATTCAAAAAATTAAAAGATATGGTGAAATCATAGATGATGATAATAAGATAGCTATTATAGGAGCTTTAGATTTATATTTAGATTTTATTAATATTTTTTTACGTTTATTAAACTTATTTGGTAAAAATAAAAACTAGTGGTTGCTTTTTTGAAAATATATTGTTATAATAAATAAGCAAAAATTTCTATGGAACAAGAGTTTCATGGCGGAAGGAGAGTTACAATGAAATCAGGAATTCATCCAGAATATATGGATACAAAAGTAACATGTGCATGTGGAAATACTTTTACTGTTAGATCAAATAAAAAAGAATTACACTTAGAAGTTTGTGATAAGTGTCATCCATTCTTTACAGGAGTTCAAGGAAAAGCAATTAAAACTGGACGTGTTGAAAAATTTAATCGTAAATATGGATTTAATCAGAATAATGAAGAAAAATAATATATTAGATTATATTATTTTTTTTATGCTAACAGTTCTCAATTTACTTGTGTAGAGTTTCATGCTATAATAATTTATATATTGATATCAAGACTAGAAAAGAGGAAACTACATGTGTGGAATAACTGGTTTTATTAATAAAAATTCAAAAACTAAAAAAGAAAAAATCTTGAAAAATATGTTAAATAGAATTGTTCACCGTGGGCCTGATAGTATGGGAATATATGTTGATGAAGAAGTTGCTCTAGGTTTTAGAAGATTGAGCATTATTGATCTAAAGGGTGGTAATCAGCCTATATATAATGAAAAAAAAGATAAAGCCATTTTATTTAATGGAGAAATATATAATTTTCAAGAATTGCGTCAAGAATTAATTGAAAAAGGTCATAAATTTACTACTAAAACCGATACAGAAACGATTCTTCATGGGTTTGAAGAATATGGCGAAAGAATTGTTGACAAATTAAGAGGTATGTTTACCTTTGTTATTTGGGATATAAATAAAAAAGAATTATTTGGTGCTAGGGATCCTTTCGGAATCAAGCCTTTTTACTATGCTAGTATGGGTGATACTTTCATGTTTGGTTCTGAAATAAAAAGCTTTTTAGATCACCCTGATTTTAAAAAAGAACTAAATAAAGAGGCTCTACGCCCCTATTTAACATTTCAATATTCAGTTTTACCAGAAACATTTTTTAAAGGCGTATACAAGTTAGAACCAGGTCATTGTTTTACAATAAAAAAAGGTAAATTGAAAATAAAAGAATATTATGACACCATTTTTAATGCCAAAGACAAACGTATAGATGAATATGTTGAAGACATTGCTAGCGAGGTAAAAAAGTCAGTAGAATATCATAAAATCAGTGATGTTAAAGTAGGTTCCTTTTTATCAGGTGGTGTTGATTCTAGTTATATTACCAATTGTTTAATGCCGGATGAAACTTTTTCAGTTGGTTTTAAAAATAAAGGTTTTAGTGAAGTTGATCATGCTAAGGATTTATCTAAAATATTAAAAATTAAAAACTTTAGTAAGATTATTACACCAGATGAATTTTTCAAGGAAGTGAAAAATATTCAATACTATTCCGATGAACCGCATGCTAATTTGTCAGCAGTTCCATTATATTTCTTATCACGATTAGCAAAGGAGCACGTTACTGTGGTTTTGTCAGGCGAAGGAGCTGACGAACTTTTTGGTGGTTACGATTCTTATTTTGTTTCCTCATTAGATAGTAAATATCGTAAAATCCCTAAATTTATTAGATATCCTTTAGGTAAAATAAGTCAGAAATTACCAAAATTTCACGGACGTAATTTTTTGACAAAAAATGGTTTACCGGTGGAAGATTATTATATAGGGCAAGCAATGGTTTTTAATGAAAATGAAGCTAAACATATTGTCCAGGATGATTATCAACATACTAAAACAGTTAAACAAATTACGAAACCTTTCTTTGATAAGGTTAAGGATAAAGATGATTTAACAAAAATGCAATATCTGGATATGCATCTATGGCTTCCGCAAGATATTTTATTAAAAGCAGATAAGATGACAATGGCACATTCTTTAGAATTACGTGTACCATTTCTTGACCGAGAGGTTATGAATTTGGCACGTAAGATTCCAACCAAATATAAATTACAAAACAATACAACTAAATATGTATTTCGTCAGGCAGCTTATAAAATTTTACCAGAAGAATGGGCAAAGCGACCAAAAAAAGGTTTTCCGGTTCCATTCGCTAAGTGGATTTTAGATAAAAAGTATTATAACAAAGTAAAAACCGTTTTTAGCGAAAATTATGTCAATGAATTTTTTGACCAAGCTCAAGTTTTAAATTTGTTGGAAGAGCATTATAAAGGTCATAAAAATAATGGCCGTAAGATTTGGACAATATATGCCTTCTTATTATGGTATAAAGTTTATTTTATTGGTGAAAATTAGCTTTAGAGCTAGTTTTTATTTTGTTTACTTTAGTTTACATTAAGACCTAAAAATGATACAATTTATTTATAAAAGAATCGAGGTGACCAAGTTTGTATCGTAAAACTTATATTGAAATAAATTTGGATGATTTAGCTAGTAATGTCAATAATATAATTAATACATACCATGATTATAATTATTATTTTGGTGTTGTAAAAGGAAATGCTTACGGGCATGGTGAATACATTGTTAATACTTTGATAGATAGTGGTATTAACTATTTAGCAGTATCCTCACTAGAAGAAGCAATTAAGATTAGAAACTTTAATCAAGATATACCAATTTTGTGTTTAGAACCAATCGATTTAGAATTTATAGATGAAGTTATAAAGTACAATGTTACTTTAACTGTTCATGATTTAGAGTATTTTAGCAATTTAAATGTTATTGAATTAGATAAAATTGTAAAATTCCATATAAAAATTGATTCAGGGATGCATCGTTTAGGGATTGATAATAAGAATGATTTGGAAAAAATAGTAACTTTGGCACAAAAAAATATATGTCTAGAGTTAGAAGGAATTTACACTCATTTAGCAACATTAGGACGAAGTGATAAATATTGGGATCTTCAAGTTAATAATTTTGTTGATATTACTTCAGTAATTAATTTAAGTGATATTAAAATTGTTCATATAAGTAGTAGTTCATCATTAGAAAATCATCCTAAAATACCTTTTTGTAATGGAGTAAGATTAGGAATTATGATGTATGGTTTTTCCTCTATACCTGTATTTACGAATAATTGGAAAAGTAAGTTACGCCAATTTAAAGCCCTTTATCGAATTAAAAAATATCATATTAGCAAAACTTACGAAAGATCTTCTATAATTTTAAAACCATGTTTTTCTTTGTATAGTTCAGTTATGCAAATAAAAAAATTAAAAAAAGGAGATTTCGTTGGTTATGGAGCTACTTATATAGCAGAACAAGATGTTTCAGTGGCGGTTGTGCCAGTCGGATATGCTGATGGCATTAATAAAAAGAGTAAGGGACGACAGGTTATAATTAGAAATAAATCATATCCAATTATTGGCACTATCAGCATGGGGATGATGTCAGTTAAAGTTGACAATAGTATTCAAGTTGGCGATTTAGTTACAATTATTAATCCCAAAAATATTCGTAATTCGGCGAGTTATATAGGGACCAATGTTTATGAATTGTTAACGAATTTTAGCCCATTAATTCCAAGAGTATACATTAAAAATAAAGAGGTGATTCACATTGAAGAATAAGCTAGATTTTGATTTAGTAATTCTAGGGACAGACATTAACGCCTATTATATGGCTAGATGCTATCATGAAAAATATCATCGCCAAGCTCATTTAATTGGAAAAGAGCCTATGAATTTTACGCGATTTAGTAATATCGTTACTATTGAATATGATCATGATTTATGGACAAAAGATGCTTTTCTAAAGAGATTAAAAGATTATGCTCAAAATCATGAAGAAAAACCTTTAATGTTGGTAGCATCTAATGATTTCTATGTTCGCTTAATAGCAGAAAATAAGCGGATTTTAAGTAAATATTACCAATTTAATTATCCTAAGTTGAGTATTGTTAATAATGTTTTGTTAAAAGATCAGTTTTACGAGGCCTATCGTAGTTCTAATTTAGATATGCCTAAGACTTTTATATATTCATGCCAGGAAAAAAATAAATTACCTAAAGATTTACTTTATCCTTTGATATTAAAACCAGGTAATGGTGTTAGTTATTATCACCACAAATTTGAACATCAACATAAAGTATATAAAATAAAAGATTTATCGGAATTAAAAACTATCATAAAAAGAATTGAAAAATCCGGTTATCGCGATAATTTAATTATTCAGGAATTTATTCCTGGAGATGATTCCAATTTGTTTGATGCTATTTTCTATTGTAATAGCAAAGGTAAAGCAGAATTAGCCACCTTTGCTCAGATTGGATTGCAAGAACATACACCAACCGGAATTGGTAACTGTACAGTATTAGTAAATGGTTATAGTGAATATGGCAACATAGATGTAACGGTTGAACAATTAAAAAAATTTTTAGAGAAAATAAAATATACAGGTTTTGCGGAGTTTGATTTAAAATATGATCCCCGAGATCATAAGTATAAAGTATTAGAGATAAATCCTCGTCAAGCTCGGAGTAGTTATTACTTGACAGCTTTAGGTCACAATTTAATTGAATATTTAGCTGAGGATTTATTTTGTAATAAGGAAAGAAAATTTAAATTACTTAAAGAAAAAATCGTTTTAAGCTTTGTACCAATGACAATAATCAAAAAATATGTACAAAATCCATTATTAAAGACAGAAATTTTATACTTATATCAACAAAAAAAATATGTTGATCCACTTAAATATAAAGGCGATAAAAATATTAAAAGAAAATTATATTTAGTATTCCGTAAATATAATTATATGAGAAAATATAAAAATAATATATGGTAGGTGAAATATGAAGATTGGAATTGCCAATGATCATCATGGATATAAATTAAAATGCAAATTAAGAGATTATCTAGAAAAGAAAAATTATCAAGTTATCGACTATGGTTCAGATAATGAGGAAACTGTTGATTACCCGGATTATGCTTTTAAAATTGGCAGAGGGGTAGCACACAAACAGATTGATTATGGTATTTTAATTTGTGGGTCAGGGATTGGAATGAGTATTGCTTGTAATAAAGTAGCTGGAGCTAGATGCGCTAAAGTTAATAATAAGAAAGAAGCATATTTGACTAGAAATGATAATAATGCAAATGTTATAGCTATCAGCGAGCAGTTATCATTTATGCAAGCTAAAAAAATTATTTGTACTTTTATCAATACTAAATATTCTAATTTAGAGCGTCATAATCGCCGTTTACAAAAAATAGATAGTTATAAAACAAATGAGTATTAAAGCAATAATTTACTGTGTTGTTGTTCCATTAATCATTTGGATTTTGGAAAGTATTGATATCAATAAAATTTTTAAAAAGAATCGCCCTGTGCAAGCCACTTTATTTTACCTAGTAATATGTCTTTGTCTATCCTATTTAGTAGTAAATTTCTTTTATGATTTTTTTCTTAACAGTAGAGTTATAGTATAAAATCGACATAATATGTATAAAATATTCTATAAAATAGAGAATAATATAATATGATATTATTCTTTTTTTATGGAGGATCTATGAAAAAAATCTTTTTGGTGACTTTTTTGATTATATTTATACCATATATCATTGTTACACTTTTTGTTGCTAATAATGATATTAAATTTCAATTTGTAAGCAATAATACTATAAGAGTTAAACGCGAAAGTAAGAATAGTATCGAAACTGTCCCTTTTGAGGAATATATTGTTGGTGTTGTAGCCGCCGAAATGCCTGTATCATTTGAATTAGAGGCTTTAAAAGCTCAAGCGGTAGCCGCTAGAACCTACGCTTTAAAAAAAATGGAGCGAAACACAGAACAAGAATATGATATTATCGATACTGTGGCTAATCAAGTATATTATGACAATGACGAATTAAAAGCTAAATGGCAAGACGATTATACAGAAAAAATTAACAAAGTAAAACAAGCAATTTTGGCTACACGTGGCGAATATATGGTTTATGGGAATGAGATTATTGATGCCTTCTTTTTTTCGACTAGTGTTGGAAAAACAGAGAATAGTGAAGAGGTTTTTTCCGCCAAACTACCTTATCTTAGAAGTGTTGAATCAAGTTGGGATGAGGAAGTTTCACCAGTTTTTAATGACCAAGCTACTTTTTCTTTAGACGAGTTCTATAGTTTATTAGGAATTAATTATAATGATAAAGTCACAGTTGAAATAACTAAAACTACTAGCACTGGACGAATTAAAGAATTAAAGATAAATGATAAAAAAATGACCGGTAGTGATGTTTATCAAAAATTAGGATTAAGATCTACCTTTTTCACTATTTCTCAAAACAATAAACAAATTACAGTTAATACTAAAGGTTATGGTCATGGGGTGGGCATGAGTCAATATGGCGCTAATGGTATGGCAAAAAATGGTTATGATTATCAAAAAATTTTAAAGCATTATTATCAAGGTATTGAAATAAAAAAAATTTAAAAATCGAGTATAAAAGAAAATATATTGTTCACACTCTTAATAGAGGTGAAATTATGACAAAAAGAAAATTAAAAAAACAAGTTGTATATAGTATTTATGCAGTAGCGTTAGTTTCTTTATTTGGAGCTTTATATTTTATTGAAAAAAGTACAAGCCCTTATAACTTAAATGCTGCTGATGATATCAGATATGTAAGTAAAACCATTTTTGATAAAGATATACCTGTCGTAAGTACAGAAAAAACAATTGTTCGTCCATATGTTGATAATGAAATTAAAGTGGTTAAAGCTTTTTATGATTACCAAGCTGATGCTAAAGAACAGGAAAAATCTTTAATATTAAGTGAAAACACTTACATTCAAAGTAGTGGTGCATCTTATGGTGGAAAAGAAAATTTTGAAGTAGTTGCTATTTTAGATGGAACTGTTACTGACGTTAAGGAAGATAATTTACTTGGCAAAATTATCGAAATAAGTCATGGCAATGAAGTAATAAGTGTTTATCAAAGTTTATCAGATGTAAAAGTAAAAAAAGATGATAAAATAACTCAAGGTCAAGTAATTGGTACAAGTGGAACTGCTAATATTGATAAAGATCTAGGCAATCATTTATACTTTGAATTAATTGTTAAAGGTTCAAATGTTAATCCAGAAGAATACTATGACAAAAAGATAAATGAATTATAGGGCAGTAGCCCTTTTTAGGTATAAAACCTCATAAGATTTATATAATTTAATGAGGGGTGTAACCATGGGTGTATTTATTCAAAATCGCGTTATTGATGAGGCCGATTATATTATAAAAACAGAAAATACTATTCGGCAAATAGCGCAAATTTTTAAAGTTAGCAAGAGTACTGTTCATAAAGACTTACATGAAAGATTGCTAAATATAGATAAAGATAGATATGACAAAGTTGTAAAAATATTGGAATATCATACTAATATTCGTCATTTACGTGGTGGTGAATCAACGAAAAAAAAGTATGCAAAAAACAGTTAAGAAATAATCAAAATATGGCAATATATGGTATAATAGTTACGAATTGACTAAAGAAATGAGAGTGAGTTATGTTTGCAAAAGATATAGGAATAGATTTAGGAACAGCTAATGTATTAATTTATATTAAAGGACAGGGTATTGTTTTAAATGAGCCTAGTGTGGTTGCTATCGATGCTGACAGTAAAAAACCGTTAGCAGTTGGAAGCGAAGCTAGAGATATGCTTGGTCGCACACCTGGGAAAGTAGTAGCTATTAGGCCAATGAAAGATGGTGTCATTGCTGATTTTGAAATAACGGAAGTTATGTTAAATCATTTTATACGTAAGGTAAATGGAAAAAGCTTTTTTTCACGCCCACGCATTTTAATTTGTTGTCCTTCTAATATTACACAGGTGGAAAAAAATGCAATCAAGGAAGCTGCTGAAAGAACAGGCGCTAGAAAAGTATTTTTAGAGGAAGAACCTAAAGTAGCTGCAGTTGGAGCCGGCATGGATATCTCTAAACCAAGTGGTAATATGGTAATCGATGTTGGTGGTGGAACAACTGATATAGCAATTTTGTCACTTGGAGGTATTGTTACAAGTGAATCCATTAAAGTAGCTGGTAATGCTTTTGACAATGATATTCAAAAATATATTAAAGATAAATATAAACTTTTGGTTGGTGATCGTACAGCCGAAGATATTAAAATGACAATTGGTACAGTATATCCGGATTCTAAAAAAGAAAAAATGGAAGTTAGAGGCCGCGATTTAGTAACTGGATTGCCACATTCGATAACTTTATGTTCTGGCGAAGTAGAAGAAGCTTTAAGAGAAAGTGTTTATGTTATTATTCATGCAGCCAAATCAGTATTAGAACAAACACCACCAGAATTATCAGCAGATATTATTGACAAAGGTATTGTCATAACTGGCGGCGGAGCTTTAATTGATGGATTCGATAAATTATTAACTCATGAATTAAAAGTGCCTGTATTTATTGCGGAAAGTCCTTTAACCTGTGTCGCTGAAGGCACAGGAATAATGTTAGATAATATTCAACTATTAAATTCAAAAAACCATTAAGGTTTTTTTTTATAAGTAATTATGTTATAATATTTTTGAGGTGTTACAATGACTAAAGAAGTCCTAATTAATATAATATTGATGGTGTCTGTTACTTTTTTTATATCAGCAATGTTAATGCCATTTATAAAGAATCTAGCTAATCAAATTGGTGCTGTCGATGTACCTCGTACTCGTCATATTCATAAAAAAATTATGCCTAAATTAGGAGGACTCGGTATTTTTATCAGTTTCCTAATTGGTTATATGGTGTTTGGTGAACCCAGCAGTCGAATGAACGCAATTTTAATTGGAAGTTTTATTATTATTATAACAGGTGTTATTGATGATATAAAAGAATTACGACCTCTACATAAATTTTTAGGGCAAGTTAGCGCCGCATCTATTATTGTTTTTTATGGTCAAATTTTACTTAAAGATGTCAGTGCTTTTGGCCTATATATTGATTTTGGTATTTTTGCTTATCCAATCACATTATTTTTTATTCTAGGATGTATTAATTGTATGAATTTGATTGATGGTCTTGATGGGTTAATGGGTGGAATTAGTTCAATATATTTTCTTACTATCGGGATCATTGCTAGTATTCAAGGTAAATTTGGTTTAGATTTTGTTTTAACTTTTATTATGTTAGGTTCAACTTTAGGCTTTTTAGTTCATAATTTTAATCCAGCTAAAATATTTGCTGGCGACTCGGGATCTATGTTTGAAGGCTTTATAATAGCAGTTATATCGCTTTTAGGTTTCAAAAATGTTATGATGAGCTCGCTAATAATTCCTCTTTTGATTTTAGCTATTCCAATCTTAGATACATTATTTGCTATTATTAGAAGATCTTTAAAAGGGGAAAGCATATCTAAGGCTGATAAATTTCATATTCATCATCAACTTTTAAATCGTAATTTTTCTCAACGAGCCACAGTCTTAATTATATATTTTATTAATTTATTATTTGCTTTTGCCTCAATTGTATATGTATTAAAAGATCAACTATTAGGCTATATAATATATGGAATATTATTAGTTATTATTATTTTATTTGTTGCTAAGACTAACGTTGTATTTGATCATGAGCAGATACAAATGAATTTAAAAAATAAACTAAATATTTTTAAAAGGAAAAAATAATTTTCCTTTTTTTGTATAAAAATTATGATTATATAAATACTAATATTGGTGATAAATATGCTAAATGATATATTAACTACAGATTGGTTAGAAGTTGGAAATGTTTTAATGCGTGGACTATTATCACTCATAACACTTTTTTTAATCACTAAGTTATTGGGTAAAAAGCAAGTATCGCAACTTAGTTTATTCGACTATGTTATTGGAATATCGATTGGAAATTTTGCGGCTGAAATTACTACAAGTGTCGATGTGCAAATTATGAATGGAATATTTGCCGTCCTTTTATTTGGTTTTGTTGCTTATGCGGTTTCTATATTAACTATGAAAAGTATTACTTTACGTCGCTTTTTTATGGGTGTTCCCACTGTTATTATTCAAAATGGCAAAATTATCGAACCTAACCTAAAAAAGGTTAAATTTGATGTTAATGATTTATTAGAGGAATGTCGGAACAATGGCTATTTTAATTTAGATGAAATAGAGTATGGTATTATGGAAGCAAATGGCAAAGTTAGTATATTAGTTAAGGGTGAAAATAAACCTTTAACGATTAAAGATATGAATTTAAAACCCGAAAAACAGAGCTTATGTGCTAATGTAATTATTGATGGCAAACTTATGCCTAAAAACTTAGATAATATGCATAAGGATAGGGAATGGCTAGATAAAGAATTAAAGGTAAAGGGTTATAAAAATTATGATGATATATTATTAGCCACATTAGATATAAATGACAAGTTAATAGTTTATGAGCGCAATTATAATAATAGAATATTAGATGTATTGGAATAGTAATAAAAAAATATGGTCTAGATAGATGATGTAACCTATTTACCATATTTTTTTATTAATTTTTTAGTATATTTTTTTCCTTTACTTTTAGTTATAATTCCAATAGAAGTTGCAACAATAATCAATAAGAATCCTCCTATTAGGTAAAAAATATTTTCACTCATCGGATTATAATCGGACCAAATACCAACTTTATCTAATTTAGCAATGGTTTCATGCTCTTGTAGTAAACTTGTATACTTATAATCTCCATAGAGATAAGCGACTTCTGCTAAACCTTCTTTTATTAAGTTGTCTTGTAATAGATATCCATCAACCCAAATCCAAGCTAGATATCTATCATATTTATCCTTTTTATCACTATTATTATCAAATTCTAATTCGATTGTTTGAGCATTATTTAAAGCATAACAAGTGTAGTTTTTAGCTTCTTTACCATATGGCTCTTCGCCTTTAGTCGGATGCTTTGTTTCTGGCGTGTCAATAGCTAAGAATCTTACCTTAATTTCTTCATCGTTTAAAATGAATTTAGCAGTATCTCCGTCAACACATGAAGATAATTTTACTTCTGTTTTTTCTAAAGCCTGAACACTGAATATCATTCCAAAACAACAAAATAATATTAATATCAATTTTTTCATCCTACCACCATCTATATTATAGCATTAACTTCATAAAAAAAATATTATTTACATAAATAAACTATTGTGATATAATTACCAAGGCGAAAAAGGAAGTGTATTATGGAAAATATAAGAAATATAGCTATCATTGCGCATGTTGACCACGGGAAAACGACATTAGTTGATCAATTGTTAAAAAGTTCAGGTACTTTTCGCGTTAATGAAGATACAGTAGAAAGAGTCATGGATTCAAATGATATTGAAAGAGAACGAGGTATAACGATTTTAGCCAAAACAACTGCTATCGATTATAAAGGCTATCGTATAAATATTTTAGATACACCAGGTCATGCTGATTTTGGTGGCGAAGTTGAGCGTATTATGAATATGGTTGATGGCGTTTTATTAGTAGTTGATGCTTATGAAGGGACAATGCCACAAACTAGATTTGTTTTAAAAAAGGCTCTTGATGCTGGAGTTACACCAATAGTAGTAGTTAATAAGATAGATAAGCCAACAGCTCGTCCAGCGGCTGTAGTTGATGAAGTATTAGATTTATTTATTGAATTAGGTGCTGATTTAGAACAACTAGAATTTCCTGTCGTATATGCATCTGCACTTAGTGGGACATCAAGCTTAGATCCAGATGTTAATACGCAAAAATCAACAATGGAGCCAATTTTAGATATGGTAATTGATCATATTCCAGCTCCTAAAGTAAGTGATGGTCATTTGCAGTTTCAACCAGCATTATTAGACTATAATGATTATGTGGGTCGTATTGGAATTGGTTTAGTTAAACGTGGAACTATTAAAGTAAATGAAATGGTATCTTGTATGCGTTTAGATGGAACTGTAAAACAATTTCGTATTCAAAAAATGTTTGGTTTTTTAGGTTTAAAACGTACTGAAATAAATGAAGCTCATGCAGGGGACATAATAGCTATAGCTGGGCTACCCGATATTTCAGTTGGTGAGACCATCTGTGAAATAGGTCATGAAGAGGCACTTCCTGTTTTAAGAATAGATGAACCAACTTTACAAATGACCTTTGGTGTTAATAGTAGCCCTTTTAATGGTCGTGATGGTAAATTTCTTACGGCCCGAAAAATTGAAGAGCGATTATTTAAAGAAACAGAAAAAGATGTTAGTTTAAAAGTTGAATTAAGTGAATCAGAGACTTGGACTGTTTCAGGTCGTGGTGAGTTACATTTGTCAATTTTGATTGAAAATATGCGCCGAGAAGGGTATGAATTACAGGTTTCTAAACCCAAAGTAATAATCAAAGAAATTGATGGTGTTAAGTGTGAGCCTTTTGAAGAATTACAAATTGAGTGTCCAGAAGATTGTGTTGGAACCGTGATTGAACAATTGGGTGTCCGTGGTTCAATTATGGAGAATATGGCTAATTATAATAATCAAGTTCGTTTATTATATACGATTCCTTCTCGTGGACTTATTGGATTTACTACTGATTTTATGACTATAACTAAAGGATATGGTATTATTAATCATACTTTTAAGGAGTATCGTCCTTATGAAAATGTCGATATAGGAGAACGTAAGTTAGGTGTTTTAGTATCTATGGAAAATGGTAAAACAACTGCTTATGCGTTAGGACAATTAGAAGACCGTGGTGTTATGTTTGTAGAACCTGGAACTGAAGTTTACGAAGGTATGATAGTTGGAGAACATAGTAGGGATAATGATTTAGCTGTTAATGTAGTTAAGGGTAAAAATTTAACTAACACTAGAAGCGCCGGTAAAGATCATACAGTAGTCTTAAAAAGACCACGGCCAATAACATTAGAATATGCTCTTGATTATATTAATTCTGATGAATTAGTCGAGGTAACACCTTTGAATATTAGAATGCGAAAAAAAATCTTGAATACTGAACAAAGAAAAAAATTTGATAGTAAAAATAAGGCCTAGTAAAGGCCTTTTTATATTGCAAAAATTATAAAATAGTTTATAATATTAACAACAGGGGTGTTAAAAACATGGAAAAACGAGAAATAAAATTATTAACGGAATATTTACGTGAAATTATTGATGATATTATTGATGATGCTTACTTGGAAGTAAATGATAATTCTAGTAACGCTCAGATTGACTATATAATTAATTTTTTGACAGTTAATAATTCAGAAAATATTAAATATTTTGAAACATATAATGACGTGCTAGATAACAATATGTATAATTATTATAAACAACTTATGATACGTTTGATGATAACAGATTTTTATGAGTATCAAACTTTAATAAAAAAAAGAGGTCGCCAATCAGCTAGCTATGAAAGGTATTATGAATTTATCCATGATAATTTTAACAATCCGAAAAAGTTATTAAAATTTTTTATTAGTAAGTGTGACATTGATTTCAACCGTGCAATTATACAAAATTATATTGTTTATCTTGATGAACTTCCGGCTTTTTCCGCCCAAGCTATCAAAGAACAAATTGTTAGTAATAATCTTGTTAAATTAAATAAGATAAATCCATTTTATATTTGTGAAGTTTGGCAATTCTTTGATCTTAATAAAATAACAGAAGCTGAAGAAATAAAAAATGAGGTTTTGCAATCATATTATGATGAGTATTTTAATTATATACAATCGGTTAATGCTGAATATAAGATGACTTATAGTGAAGATTTAGATGAGGAATATAGCGAAGAAGAGGAAATAAATGAAGTACCATATTTTTTAACTTTTGATGACATTGAAGATTACGAAGAAGATCTGATCGAATTTAATATTGAAGACAATAATATATCAGATGAAGAAAGTGATACGATGATTGGTCGATTAACTAAACTGCATTTAATTCAAACGTACTTAACAAAAAGTAAGAAAAAACTCTATGATGTTATTAGTTATATGATTGGCAACGTTTATGAAAATATTATTTATGAGGACAGTAACGGCAATGATTTAACAATTTTAAAGCAAGAAGTCTTTAAAATTATTGACAAAACTAGTATTAAAAATGTTATAGAATTGTTTATTACTGATGATGATTTTTCGACACTTATAATTAATTTTTTTGTTGAGTATAATGAATATTTTAATGATTATGACTTTCAGCAACAGCGCCGATTTATCGATGCTAGTCCTTACAAAGTTAAAATAAAAAAATATAATAAACACTATAATGAAGAAAACAGTAAAGTGGAAGGGTTAGGAAATGAAATATTATGAAATAATTGAAACCTTAAATGCAATTGATGATCGTGCTATTCAAAGTGCTCTTTATGGACGTGAAGATAATATTAATATTGCTTATTATGACAATTTTATAAATGATCATATGATTAATTGTGAAATTATTAAATACTTGGTTGGTGAGTATTATTTAGCTGTCCAGTTTATTTCTAATAAAGATTATATTAGAAGATTTATTGAAAAAAATTATACTAATGATAATAAATTGTATGCAGCTTTTTCACAAAGTAATGATTTTAGTAAGGGAATAATAGCAAACTATATTAATCATAGTATTAAATTTGAGCGGTCTAAAAATATATTAAAATTAAAAGAAGATAATAAATTAGATATTGGGTTATCGCTAAATCCTTACATGTTATCGGAAAATCAATTTCAATATTTAACAGATCAATATAATTATTATTGTAAAAATTTTACTATGAATGTTATGAAGCTGACTCAATTTAATCCTAAATACGGATTATTAATTCAAAATCACTTGACACTATTTCCAGACTTATTTTTTCATTGTTTGTTTGGTAATGCATATAAAGTTTCTATTATTAAAAAATTATGCCAAACGAATCGCGGAAAAGATATAACAGATATGATGCAAAATAAAAACTACAATGATATCAAAAAATTGTTTTTAAAAGATAATGAATTTTTGATGGCTATTTGTTTCAATGCTTTTGAATACTATTGCTTGCCTAATGATGTATTAGAAAAAATGAATTTAATTATTTTAAAAAATAGTGAATTTAAAAAACAATTAAATGAATTTGATCCATTGTATGTTGTCAGTATGATAGCTGATTTCGATCGTTCAAAACGCCACAAGCGTAAAATAAAATAGAAAGGAACCTTTCTATTTTATAATGTAAAAGTAACATTTTTGTAAAATATAGCAAATGAGTCATAAATCACTTTATAGTGTAAATCTAATGTCTATTCAAACCGTTTTCTATTAAAATGCTAATGATATCTTTATACCTATATTTATCATAAGTTAATAACTTTGGATACATACTTATAGGTGTAAATCCGGGCAAAGTATTAATTTCGTTTAAATAGATATTTTTATCTACTAAAAAGAAATCGATTCTTGCCATGCCGCGTGCATTTATTACTTTAAAACACTGTATAGCCATTTTCTTAATTTTATTTGTTGTTTCAACATCTAAATCAGCAGGTATAATAGTTTTTGATTCTAATTTGTATTTAGAATCATAATCGTAAAAATCATTGCATGGTAAAATTTCACCAATTGTAGACGCATATAAATTATTATTATCCTCAATAACGGCACATTCTAGTTCCCTACCTTTAATAAAATTTTCTACAATTACTTTTTGATCAAATTTCAAAGCATAGTTGATATTATCTTTTAATTCATCAAGATTATCGGCTATATTAATACCGATTGATGAGCCACCGTTAGCCGGTTTAATAATTAGTGGAAAGCGTAATTTTTTTAAGATATTATTACAGTCATATTTTTCAGTAACGGTAACGGAGGGAACTTGTGAAATATTAACACTACTAAATATTCTTTTGGCCATATCTTTATCCATACCGATAGAGCTTGCTAGAGTTCCACAACCAACATATTTGATTTGGAATAGATCAAGCATCCCTTGTATTTTTCCATCCTCACCATTAGTACCATGGATAATAGGGAAAACGATATCAAAATCTTTAACAAAAGTTATAATGTTGTTGATCTCTTGGTGTCGACAATATTCTAACCAAGTTCCATTTTCTAGATATTCTAATTTATCATCAAAAATGAACCATCTGTTATCTTTACTAATTCCCACGCTAGTAATAGTAAATTTAGATATATCAATATTTTCCAAAATAGCCTTTGCTGATTTACAAGATATGTAATGTTCTTCTGAGTTTCCACCGAAAAGCAGTAAAACTTTTTTCATAAATCACCTCAATTAAGTATATGAAAAAGAGTAAAAAAATATTGTTTCTAAAACTGATATTTATATGTCAAGTTTTATCATTTGCTTGCATATAAATAGAATATATGATATATTAATCACAGGTTTAAAAATTTATTTCGTTACTTCCTATTTTAGAAGTCCAAATAAAATTAAATCAAATCTAAAAAAGGAGGTAAGTATGGAAAAGACAGATAAGACTATCGTTTGTAAAGATTGTGGAACAGAATTTACTTTTACAGTTGGAGAACAAGAATTTTATGAATCTAAAGGATTTACTAATGAACCAGTAAGATGTAAAGAATGTCGTGATAAGAGAAAACAAGAACGTTTAAACAATAATTATGATAATCGTAACTAAAATAGACTTAGGTCTATTTTTTTTAAGAAAAAATACTTGAATATTCAAGTATTTATATTTTGTTTTCTAAATAATAGTTTCGTAACTCTTTAAATCTTTGATAGTGAATAATTTCTCTTTGACGTAAAAATGATAGTGGCCCTAAAACATCAGGATCGTTAGTTAAATCCATTAGATGCTCATAGGTAGCTCTTGCTCTTTGTTCTGCCGCCATATCACTCTCAAGATCAGCGATATAATCGCCAGAGGCTTCAATGTAGGCAGCAGTAAAAGGTACACCATTAGCATCAGTTGGGAATAAAGCATGGTCGTGTTGTGCAAAATTACCACCTAGGCCAGCCGCAACTAACTCATCAGGGGTAGAACCCTTCATTAATTGGAAGGCCATAGCAGCAATCATCTCTAAGTGACTTAATTCTTCCGTAGCGATATCTGTTAAAAGTGCCTTGCCTCTATCGTCAGGCATAGTGTATCTTTGTGTGAAATATCGTAAACTAGCTGCTAACTCAGAATCTGGGCCACCATACTTAAAAAGGGACTATCTAATAAAAATATTACCTTATTTCGTTGAATTTCAAGGATAAAGCGTTATTGCAATATTCAACCTCATTTATTAATTCATGAGCTATATCGTATTTCTTCTTAATTTCTATTTTATCATCTGTCAATATGTCGTATACTTTTCTTAAATTTTCTGTTATCTCTTGTTTTTCGTCATTTTCTTTAACTTCAACAATTGTTTCTAGCTTTTGTTGTAAAAGTTGTCTTTCTTTTTTTATTGCGATTTTGTTAGTTTTATATTCATCAATGGAATCTATTCCTTCAGAATATGCACGTTTAACTCTCTCTTCTTTTTTATCTAATTGAGCTAACTGATTTAGAATAAGGTCTCTTTCCGATGTGTTTTTCTTTTTTACCTGTTTAATAATTTTTATGTTTATAGGATTGTCTATATATTGCTTTATTTCGCCCAATATAAGGCTTTTTACTTCTTCGACGTCTAAACTATCGCTGACGTTACAACATCCTTTATTATAGCCATTACATCGTAATTTCCCGTTTGTTCTTATCATAGTTCTACCGCAGTTTTTACATCTTATTAATCCTTTCACCCATGACCAGGGATTGCTTGTTTGTTGTTGATGCGGTTTCATAAAATTTGCATACTTATTCATCTTTTCATTAACGGTGTTCCAAATTTCTTCACTTACAATAGCCTCATGTGATCCTTTAACTATAATTGATCTATTATTATTCAATAATTCTCCACGTGTTAATCTTCCGTTTGGAGTCCATCTTGTATAACCTTTATAGACGGGATTTAACAAAATATATCTTATGGTGAAATTTTCAAATCGGCTTCCTCTTTTTGTCTTAAATCCCAGTTGATTTATATATCGAGCTAAATCAATCATTGACATTTCATCTTTGACGGTTTTATCAAAAATCATTTCAACTACTTTAGCTTCATCCTCTTGAATAACTAATTCTTTGTCTTTCCAACGATAGCCAAAAGGTGCTATAGATTGATATTTTCCTTTATATGCACCTTCAGTCATACCTCTCATAACTTCGGTAGAAAGATTGATAGAATAATACTCATCCATCCATTCAATAATACGCTCTATTAATCCTCCAAAAGGTCCTAGAGCATCATCGGAAGTGTTTTCAGATACACTAACAACGTTTACGTTGTTTTTTTTCAGTAAGCTCTTATAAACTATACTTTCTTCTTGGTTTCTAGCAAACCTTGAAAACTTCCATACTACAATCGTATCAAAAGGGTGCTCTTTTTCCTTTGCATGAGCAATCATACTTTGAAACTCGTCTCTTTTTTCTACAGATCTCCCGCTTATACCTTCGTCCTCAATAAAAATATAATCTAGATCTATTTGCATATTATGAGTCATTGCATATTTATATACAGTTTTTAATTGTGATATAGGAGATAATTCTTCTTGTTTATTTGTAGAAACTCTTATATATATTGCAATTACAAAATTAGCTTCAGTATTAGTTAATGATAATTTTTCTTCTTTAAGCCACTTTTTGAACTCATTTATTACATCTTGTTTCATTATAACACTTCCTTTTTATTAAATTCTATGTTATAATTATACAGAAAAATCCGTACAATTATATTGTATTTTAAAGTTTGCTGGACTTTGTGATTTTTCATTTTGACTTCACTTTGCCGAGTGAGGTCTTTTTAATATCATTTATTTTTCAATGTTTCTTGTTTTCAACCACGATATAAATTCTTTTTCATTTTTATTAATAAAGATACTATTGATAATAGCACACACTAAAAATATTAAAAATAAACTACCAAATTTAACTATATTTAAATCGCATGCATTCCCATAACAACCATTGTTTGATTTAGCAATAATTACTATCAATAGTGGGAAAAACGATAATACAGTTAATACATAAAATATGAGTCTTAAATCAATGACTTTTCTTTTAGTTTTAAATTCTTTTTATCTTCTTTTGATAAATCATACCAACTTTTCATTAAATCTCTTCCTTCACTAAAAACATATTTTAAAAATATCTATACGAGCCTATTTTTAAGTAAGTTTCTTATCTTTTTTTATTACAACTTTATTTAGTTTACCAAGAAGTGATTTCCTTAAAATCACAGTGATCAACATTTTTAACGTCGCCGAATAGAGCCATTGCTTTGTACTTCCATGTTTCATTTCCTAATAAGTTATTAGTGTTATCAATTGCTGTACCAAGATTATTTCCATCTTTATCATAACATACAAATTCTATTTGTACATATGAGTATTCTTTATCTCTGTTATTTGTTACTGTGCCTTCTATATAGTATTCAAAATTAACCTCATCAGGACCTGAACTTGTAACAGTATGAGAGAATTTTTCCTTATTATCAGTAGTTGGGTTATCATCGTTAGTACCACTGGATATAGCACCGATAACTACTATTATTAATAGTATCGTAATAATCCAGGTTAGGGCAGATGTTTTTACTCTTTTTCTGCAATTAGGACATACCTTAGCTTTTTTATCAATCTCTGATTTACAATATTTACATTGTTTCATTGTTACACCTCCAATCTAACATCTATTTTAAAAACACCTGTACTAGCGTATTTTTAATCAAAAAGTATCAAATTTGTCGAATTTTGTCGAATAAAAACTCGTTAACTATTTGAATATTTTACCAAAAAATGGTAAAATGTAATTGTGATGGGTTTACTTAGCGGTTTGCTCGTCACATTTTTTGTTTATTATTATGATTCCTTTGTTCCTAATATAAATTAATTTTATTACATCATTTTTTAAATCAATAAACATTTTTTTCATATATTTCCCCTTTCTATAATTTTATAAAAAGGGAATATTAACTTGTATTACGCACAGTATCACATCCTTTGTATATATTCATATAAAGTACGATACTGCTGTACTCTTATTGTTGTAACAATTGATTTACTTCTTTCTCACAATTGTTTATGTACTCTTTATTGTATAAAAAATTATTTAAATGTCCTTTCATAACATGCATTAATTCATGTTGGAAGGACTTTTTTTGCGCTTCAATATTGAAATTATTGTTGACTAATATAACTGTACCACAATTTCTTTGAATCGAACACGCTTTAATACCTAAAGGCATATTTAATTGCTTGTATGATATATCATGAAAAGATAAAGTGTCATCAGTTAAAGTTTCTAACATCATGAATTGTTATCTTCTTCATCAACAATTGCATCAATTATTTTATTAATATATTGAGCTTGTTCATGTGTCAAATTTTTCTTTTCATGAAGTTTATCAAACACAATTTTTACATTTTGATTTTCTAGACTTTCATACCATTTTGTTTCTTCCTCGTCTGTCATTTCCGCTTTTCTTAAATCTTTTAACATTAAATCATCTATTTGAATATCAAAAAAGTTAGATAATTTAGCAAGATCTAATGCATCTGGCTCTCTAATTCCTTTTTCCCAGTTACTTATTGCAGTATTGGTTTTATCACAATATTTGGCAACTTCTTGTTGTGTTTTTCCTTTAACATTTCTCAAAAATTTTAAGTTAGATGAAAGATAAATATTTTTATTGGTCATATTGCACCTCCCTCACTGCAATTATATTGTATCACAAAATTTACAAAAAACAAGAAAAAAATTTCACAAAATGTGAAAAAGAATATTGACATTCACGAAATGTGGAGTTATAATGTGATTAAAGTTAGGAGGGAAAATAAAAATGTGTAATATGATTAGCAGTAAAAAAATAGCTGATAATATCAGAGCAGAAAGAAATAGAGCAAACTTCACTCAAGAAGAAGTTGCTAATAAACTAAATGTTACAACCAAGACTTACATGTCGTATGAAAACGATGCAAAAGGTATAAGAGCTACAACCATATATAGCTTATCACGAATATTTAATTGCAATATTGAAGCTTTTTATTTGCAATAAAAATTCACAAAATGTGGATATATAAATGAATTTAATAGCTTATCAGTATTAAATAAATATGCATATAAATCAGGCACTTAATGAAAGCCAGGATTAAAAAACATATAGATTAATAAAGTTCTAACACCTAATGAGTACTAAAACCAATCACTTCAACCTCTATATAAAAAAGACAAGCCAATGCTTATCTTTGAAATACAAATCGTTAGAGTTATTAATAATCACATTAGTAACGTTTACGGTTATTAACGAACCACTAACAATTTCTAATAGCTTTATTAAAAAATTCTTAGTTAAATCACCACCTTTCATAGTTCGTATCAATTTAATTATAAAAGGTGATGATATAAAAATCAATATAAAAAAGACAAGCATTACTGCTTATCTTGAGGCTTATTTAAGTTAATTATGTTGTTGTTACCATTTATGATAACTATATTAAGTTGTTTATCAAAAATCAACTCAAATAGGCCAATAATAAACTTTTTCGTTAATCACCTCCCCTCGTTTCAGATTAATTAAATTATAGGTGATTAAAAAATATAATTCAAGGTTTTAGTACTCATTAGGTGTTAGAGAGAAAATTAATAAACTAAACAACAAGACAAGCCTAGAAAAATAGAATTAATTAGGAGGCTCAAAATGAAAAAAACAAAGTCCAGCAAAAAATTAAAAATAATAACATTGAATCCCCCTAATGAGGAAGAATCAAAAAAAATGGTAGAAAGGCTTTCCGAATTTTTGAGAGTAAAATACTACTCTTAAAAAATTTGTGGACAAGCAAGGAGGTGATGATATGAAAGAAATGTTTAAAAGTAAAGGTATCATTTTATTTATTCTATTTGTACTAATTTTTACATTTATTAATAGTTTAAATATACAAAAAGATGCCGGTGATAGTGCCACCGACAACTCAATAACATTTGTAAATTAATTTACTTGTTAAGTATAGCACATTATTTATAAAAAATCAACGGGGAGGTATAAATGGACAATAGTGAAAAAAAGAAAAATACATTTGTATTTCATACAGAATGGTATCAGTATATAAGCTTATTGAATTTAGAAGAAACAAAGCGTCTTTTATATATTATTCGAGATTATATAGAAAACCTAAAAGAACCTAAAAAAACCGAATTAAGTGATAGGTTATTGATGACATGGTTATTTATCAAAAACACTATAGATAAAGACAAAAAGGCCTATGATAAGCGATGTGAAACTTCTAAAATCAATGGTAAAAAAGGTGGAAGGCCTAAAAATTCAAAAAACCTAAAAAAACCTAAAAAAGCCGATAATGATTATGAATATGATAATGATTATGAATATGATAATGATTATGAATATGATAATGATAATTTAGTACTAGATATTTATAGTTTTATCGAACAGAATTTTGGGAGAACATTAGCACCAATCGAATATGAAATTGTAAGTAATTGGGAAGATAGTGAATTAACAAGGTATGCTATCGGACAAGCTGTTTTAAATGGGGCTTATAGTATCAAATACATCGAAAGAATTTTAGATAGTTATCAAAAGCACAATATAAAAACAGTTGTAGAAGCACAACAAGAAGAAAAGAAATTTAAGAAAAAGCAAACAACAGGAACTTTCAAAAATGGACCTGAACCTGATTGGCTTGATACTAATCCGGCTGAAACGATAGCAAACGAAAAAGAACAAGAGGAAATAAATGACCTGTTAGAAAAATATGAATAGGAGATTTATGGAGAAAAAACGAAAATATATAGTCGAGCTAAAAAAGAAACAGAGGCTAGCAAATGTTAAACAAAGTATCTATTTAAAATGGGCTAAAGATGGAATTGTCCATATTGTTTTAGATAAAAACGAGGCTACAAGGTATACAAAAGAACAAATAGAGAAATTAAAAAAAATAATAGATGAAGAAAGAATTATATTACATGAGGAGGTAAAGAAAAATGGAAAACAAAAACATAACTTTTGATGATATCAAAAAAGCGAATGATACAATTAAAACCTTACCAATAACAAGAACTGATAAACAAACTGGCAAAAAAGTGACTAAAAAGTATGCTGAAGTAAATCAAAGAATAAAGGCTTTTAGAATGGTGTATCCAACTGGAACAATAGAGACTACATTGGTAAGCGATATTGATGGGACATGTACATTTAGAGCGGATATATACGATGGCGATAAATTATTAGCAACTGGTACAGCAAGAGAAAATAGTAAATCATCATTTATCAATCAAACAAATTACATAGAAAATTGTGAAACCAGTGCAGTAGGTAGAGCATTAGGAATGTGTGGATTTGGCGTAGATGCTAGTTTATCAAGTGCCGAAGAAGTTCAAAATGCAATTGTTAAACAAGAAAAAATGGAAAATGGTCCTATGACAGAAGAACAAGCTTTTATCATAGCTGATTTAACACCAGAACAAAAAGAAACATTGAGAAATTTTTATAAAAAAGATGTTATGAAATTAACTAAGCAAGAAGCTGAAAATAGTATTAATAGCTTGCAAAAAAAAGGATTGATTAAAACCAAAGAAGAAAAAGAGTTAGAGAAGAAAGTGAAAGAAGAGGTATTTTAATGGAAAAGCCAATTTTAGAAAATGAGATACAGGCAAAAATAAATGGATTTGCCACTGTAGAAGATAACATATCAGAGGCAAAGGAATACGCCTTAAAATTGAAAGAATATTATTCAACATTAGTATTTACTGATGAACAAATTGTAGAAGCCAAAGGTGAAAGAGCAAGCATTAATAAAGTAGTAAAAAAAATAGCAGATTATAGAAAAAATATAATAGTAGAATTTAAGAAGCCTATTGAGCTATTTGAAACCACAGCAAAAGAAACTGAAAAGATCTTAAAAGAAACAGCTGATTTTGTAGATGTACAAGTAAAGAATTTTGAAAATAAAGAAAAGAAAGAAAAAAGAAATCAAGTACAAACAATTTTTGATGAATTAATTGGTAAAGAAGCATTAAGTGAATTAATCAATTTAGAGATGGTATTTGATGAAAGATATTTAAATAAGACTTATTCATTAGAAAAAGTGGAAGAGGATTTATTTAATAAAATTAGAAAAATTGCAGACGAATTAACAGCTATTAAAAATTTAAATAGTGAACACGAATTGGCACTAATTAACATGTATTTAAAAGATTTTGATTTGAGTAAAGTAATAGTTGAAAGCAATCGTTTAGAAGAATTAAAGAAAGCAACTGTTAAGATTGAAGAAAAAACAGAAGAAATTAAACAAGAAAAAATGGTTTCTAAAAAAGTAGAGATTGAGGATATAGACCCAGTTAAGACTTATACATTGAAAATCACAGGAACATTATCACAACAACGAAAATTAAAACAATTTTTAGACTTAAATGATATGACTTATGAAAGAGTTGAATAGTCATGTATAGATGTTGTAATTGCAGAAGCGAATTTGAAGAAACCGATTCTAAAAGGATTTGTTTTGAGCAAGAATATGGTATCGCAAATCTATTTGACACTAGAACATATACAAATATACAAGTATGTCCGAACTGTAAAGATGATGATATAGAAGAAGTTGAGGAGGAAAATTATGAACAAAGTATGTTTAATAGGAAGATTAACAGCACAACCTGAATTAAGATATAACAATGGTAATGTAGCATACACTAGATTTACATTAGCAGTAAATAGAAACTTTACAAGTCAAAATGGAGAAAGAGAAACAGATTTTATTAATTGTGTAGCTTGGAGAAAAACAGCCGAACTAATTTGTGAACATTTGAACAAAGGAAGTCAAATAGGAATTGAGGGAAGAATACAAACAGGAAGTTACGATGATAAAGATGGTAATAAAAGATTTACAACTGATGTAATAGTAGAAAACTTAACATTTGTAGATAGTAAAAAAAGCGAAAGACCCGAACCTGAATATGAAGAACCACAACAACAAGAAAGTGATCCATTTGCTGATTTTGGTGAACAAATAAGTGTTGAAGATAACTTTTTAGACTAGGTGGTAATATGGGAACTTTTAGAGGTACACCATTAAAATTAATTCAATATCTTTATGAACAAGATAAAAACAAAGTATATGAAGTTAAAGAATATAAAGAACAAAGAAACAATAAGCAAAATAGCAAGTATTGGAAACTGCTTAATGAATTATCTTTAACTTTAAAAATAGGAGTAGAAGAATTACATTTTGATATGTTAAAACACTATAGCCAAAGGTATGAAATTTTAGTTCCTAGTGATTATCAAATAAGAGGTATTGAATATTACGAAAGAAAATCAACAATAAAAAAAGGTGGTAAAGAGTTTAATGTCTATATGATATATACTCCTAGCCATGAACTTAACGAAAGTGAATTTGCAATTTTACTACAAGGATTATGTGAAGAGTGCAAACAAGTAGGCATTGACACAAGAAGTCCAGAGGAAATAAGAAAAGATGAAAGTTTAATGTAGGAGAAAATATGATATTAGCAATAGACCCAGGCAATATAGAAAGTGCATATTGCTTAATAGAAAAAGATACGTATAAGCCAGTTGAATTTGGAAAAATCAAAAATGAAGATTTACTATATAAACTAGAGATATATGAACATTTAAATCGATTTTTAACTATAGAAATGGTTGCAAGTTATGGTATGCCAGTCGGAAAAGAAATTTTTGACACTTGTGTGTGGATAGGCAGATTTATTCAAGTTCTAGATAAAGGGTTTACGTTGGTTTATAGAAAAGACGTGAAGATTAATTTATGTAATTCTATGAGAGCTAAAGATAGCAATATTAGACAAGCCTTAATAGATAGATTTGGTGTAGTAGGAACTAAGAAAAATCAAGGGTGGTTTTATGGATTTAAAGCTGATATATGGAGTGCATATGCAGTAGGTATAACTTATTTAGATCAAAAAAGAGAAATTTATGGAGGAGAAAATGATTGATTATAAAAAATTAGACGCAATAGTAGTAAAGAGTCAAGAAGAATTAGATATGATACCTTTAGATTATAAAGGAAGAATTTATATAGAATTTGGAGATTGTTGGAATAGAGCTGTAGTAAAAAATAGATATTATTATCCAGTTATAGCTCGAGATAACTCATCAATTGAAGCTTGGAATAACTCATCAATTGTAGCTTGGAATAACTCATCAATTGAAGCTCGAGATAAATCATCAATTGTAGCTCGAGATAACTCATCAATTGTAGCTCGAGATAACTCATCAATTGTAGCTCGAGATAACTCATCAATTGTAGCTCGAGATAACTCATCAATTGAAGCTTGGAATAACTCATCAATTGAAGCTCGAGATAAATCATCAATTGTAGCTCGAGATAACTCATCAATTGTAGCTCGAGATAACTCATCAATTGAAGCTAAAGGCAATAGTCAAATAATAGATAGAACTGACGGAGGATACAATAAACCAAAGATAAAAATATCAGGAAATGCCAGAATTGTTTATTATCCTAAAAACATAAATGATTATTTAGATTTTTATGAAATCAAACATACAAAAACAAAAGCTACTTTTTATAAAGCAGTTCGAAAAATAGGAAATAGATATGTTTCTGATTGGGATAGTAATTTTGAATATATAATTGGCGAAATCAAAGAAGAAATTTGTGATACCGATATTAATGAAGATTGTGGTAGAGGCATACACATATCACACTTAAATTGGGCATTAGACTTTGGTGCTAATTGGGATAATTTAGCTATTATAGAAGTTGAGACCAAAATAAAAGATATAGTAGTTCCTTTAAATACTAGTGGTAAGGTTAGAACCGGAGAAGTAAAGATTATTAGGGAAGTACCTCTTTCCAAATGCGGACTATATGGGCAAATCATTGAAAGAAGGCGTAATCATGCTAATTCATAAGGCTGGTGATATTTTGCAAGCAAAAGAAAATATAATATGCCATCAAGTAAATGAAGATGGAGTTATGGGTGGAGGGTTAGCTAAAAGCATAGCTAATCTCTATCCTAAAGTCGAAAAACAATATAAGAAGTTTTGTGAAACAGTAGAATATAATAAAAGTTTAATAGGCCATTATATTGTAACTAATATAGGTACACATAAATATATAGCCAGTTGTTTTACACAAGATGATTTTGTTACAGACTTAAAAGTCATAAGAACTGTTTTCAGTGGATTGATAGAAAGTTGCAAATTAAATGGCTTTAGTATAGCAATTCCATATAAATATGGTTGTGGCATAGCAAAAGGAAATTGGGAAGAAGTATCAAAATTATTTGAGGCTCTATCTAATGAATATGGTGTAGATGTTTCGGTTTATAAGTTAGGGGTCAAAAATGTTAAAGATTAAAGATAATGTAGATTCAAAAGAATTAGAAAAATATGGATTTATTAAATTAAATATCATGGATGGTGATGATTGTATAGAAACTAATGTATATTGCGCTATTCAAGAAGATGATAAAAGGTTTATTGAAAATAACTGTATTAATGATTATTTTGTTGAATTTTATTTTAATAATAAAGGAGAAATAGATTACTGTTGCTATCCAGAACAAAGAAATGAACCCTTTTTTAATAGTATAATGTTTGACCTAATAAAAGCTGGTTTAGTAGAAAAGGTGGAAAAATGAAATTAGAAGTAGGAATGTATGTAAGAACTGATAAAGGACTTATTGGGAAAATAACATTTATACAAAATGAATATGCTAGAACTGATAAATTTATTTTTGATAAAGACAAATTAGAAAGATGTAGTTTATTTAAAGAAAACATATTAAAAGCAAGGCATATCATAATGAAACTAATAGAAGAAGGGGATTATGTTAATGGCTATAAAGTATTTAAAAAAGATGGTTATTTATGGATAGAAAGATTAGATAATCACGTAACACCACATTTTACTAGATTAGATTATTTAGATATTAAATCAATAGTAACAAAAGAACAATTTGAAAGTATGAGTTATAAGGTAGGTGATTAGATGAGCGAAGAAGAAATAAAAATATTAGACGCAGTAATTAAAAGATGTGAAGAATGTATTGAACGCAACAATATTCAAAAAGATAATGAAGTTTGCTTTGCACTTGGTAACGGTGAGTTTGGTTATTTAACTTATAACATGCTTTTAAAATTTAGAGAATTACATAATAAAAATAAATCCTTAAAGGGAGAAATTAAAGTTCATGCTGAAAAATCTAATAATAGATATAAAGAAATTAAAAATTTAGAAAAACAACTAAAAATAAAACATGAAGGCTTTATGGCTAGTACAGAAGAAATATGTGAATATGCTACAAATTGGGATGAATTAAAGGAATGGCTTGAAGAACAATTAAAAGTAATGCAAAAGGAAATGAACAAATCTTCAAAAGGTCTATGGAAATATCATATAGATAAAGGTATGAAAACGGCATATATGAATGCATTATCTAAAATGGAAGAAATAGAGAAAGGAAATAAGTAAATGGGATTATTATATAGCAATTATGAGTGTAATCCGATAACAAATAACACTTTAAAAATAAATGCTTGTAGCGGTGGTATTTATAAAACTTATAAAGAAAGTTGGTTTACTAAATTTAATTTAGAAAGTAAACTAGCTGAGAAATTATTTAAACCTTATGATAATAAAATAAAGACTGAAGCCGATACATCAGAAAAAGGTTACGACGGTTATTATAGAAATGTAGAACATAAAAAGCCTGTAATAATAATTCAAATGATAATTTGCGGAGATATGGAAGTTATAGCGGAACTTATACGAGAAGAAGATTTTATAAAATATTTTGAAGTTGAAAATTTAGAGAAAGGAAATAGCAATGAATAAAGAATTAATAAATTTAGTTAAAGAAAATCCTAATTTACCAATAGTATTTTTCGCAAATAGTGAAGATATATGTGATGAATTTTCTTATACTTTTATGAAAAAACACAAAGTAGAAAAAGGAACTATTTATGAAAGTGACATAAATGACCGTATATATACTGAAGAAGATGAATATGTCGAAGATTTATGTGATTATTTTGCTGATGATGTTAGATATGCTAATTTAACAGATGTTGAGTTTGAAAAAGAAATGCAAAAAGAAGCAAAAAAAGTTCCACATTATGAAGCTATTATAGTATGGATAAGTGTTTAAAGAAAGGTATTAGTGATAGTAAATGAAAGAAGTAATTGATGGTTTAAAATGCAATGCTACAAATGGTAAAGAAAGTTTTTGTATGATTAGTGAAAAACAATTAAATGCTATGAAAGAATTAGCAAAAAGAGATGAACAAGAACTAAAACAAAAACAAGATACTATTGATAAGGCTAGAGAATATGTAAATAATACAATAGATTATTATTTAGACCATATGGAAGAAATACCATATAGTTTAAGTCAATTATCATCAATACTAGGTGATAAAGATGAAAACTGCTAGAACATTAAAATTAGAAGAGTTGCTTGAAAAAAAGTTTAATGACAGAAATGAATTTTATGTATTTGAATGTACTCTTGGTTGGTATGGTAGTGAAATAGTTGATTGTGTTATGTATAACTGTCAAAGAGAAGTATATTGCTACGAAATAAAACAATCAAAACAAGATTTTCATTCTAACTGTAAATTAAGTTTCTTTGGAAATAAAAATTATTTTGTAATGCCTTATGAATTATACAAAGAAGTAAGCAATGAAATATATGTTAATTATCCTAATGTTGGTGTATTAGTTCCGATTAAAACACCATCTCCAGGAGAACAAGAATATGTATATGATGTATATGACCAATTGTTATGTATTAAAAATGCAAGGAAGCAAGACTTAATGGCAGATAAAGAAGTTATCTTATCATCAATGTTAAGAAGTATGCAAAGAGATAAATATAGAAAATTTAGAGGTGATAAATGTTATTGAATATACATTTATAGGAAAATATATAACCGCTTTTATAGAGCAACTACCAAAAAGGAAAACACCTATTTATAAATTATGTAATCAGCAAAATGAATTAATCCATTTAGGAGAAATAAAATATAATCCTAGTTGGAGAAAATATTGTTTTTATCCAATAGATGAAACTGTATTTGATAGTAAATGTTTGCTTGATATTGTTGAATTTATGGATAAATTAAATAGAAAAAGGAGATAGATATGTTAATAGTATTAATAATATTGATTGTTTTAGCAATAATAGTAGCTTTTCTTGTAAGCGACAAATATTACGATGTAATGTTCGTTACTGCATGTGTTGGAGCAATAGTTATAGGAATTGGATCAGTAATTATGCTTATGTGTATTATTAGTTATTATATAGATGGATACACGGCTAAAGATAAAATTTCGATGTATCAAGAAGAAAATAAAAAAATTGAAGAAGATATAAATATTTTAGTAAATAATTATATGGATTATGAAAATAAGACATTAAAAGAATTTAAAAATGAAAACGCAATAACTTTAGTTCAATTATATCCTGAATTAAAGAGTGATGAATTAGTAAAACAACAAATTTATATATATACGGAAAATAATAAAAAGATAAAAGAACTAAAAGAAAAAACAATAGATTTAAAAGTTGGCAAATGGTTGTTATATTTTGGAAAGTAGATGATTAAATGCTAACATTACCAATTAAGAAGAAATGGTTTGATATGATAAAAGCAAGTGAAAAGCTTGAAGAATATCGAGAAATAAAACCATATTGGACTAAAAGATTTGAAAATAATTTGAATGAAGTAACATTAAATATGAATTATAGATATCCTATAATTGAAAGCGCAAAAGGTACAGTTATATTTAAAAATGGTTATCAAAAAAATGCACCAAAAATTAGATGTAAAATAAATTTAAAAATAAATATAGGAAAGATTGAATGGGGAGCAGAACCTAACAAAGAATATTATGTATTAAAAATATTAAGTGTTGAAGAGGTAAAATAATGAAATGTATCATTAAAAATATAAAATTAAATAACTAAGAGGTGACATAATGGAAAATATAAATAAGACTATAGATGAATTTATAAAAAATAATCCTGATAAGACGGTAATGAGAAGTTGCTTATCCAAAAATGACGGATATATAAAATTGTGGTATATGATAAATGATGAGGAATTTGAAACAGAAATCGAAATAAAAAAATTATAGAAAGGTGAGTTTAATATGTCAGTTAAAAATAAACTTGTAGATTTGAATGATCATTTATTCGAGCAACTAGAGCGACTTAATGATGAAGATTTAACAGGCGATAAGCTAGCAGAAGAAATAAATAGATCTAAAGCAATAACCGATGTAGCATCTAAAATAATCGATAATGGAAATCTGATTTTAAAGGCAGTTCATGAGCAAAATGAGTATGGTAGCAGGCCAAAAGAAATGCCAAGAATTTTAATAGGATTAAGAGAAAGCGAAAAAACTGATAAAGATGATTAAATATACAAAAGAACAGAAAGATTTCTTAATTGCTAATAATTATATGACACCAGCTAAAAATCTTGCGGATATGTTTAATAAGAAATTTGGCACGAATATTACAGCAGTAAATATTAAAACATTTAGAGGTAATAATCATTTGAATAGTGGTTTAACTGGTAGATTTGAAAAGGGACATATTCCAGATAATAAAGGTAAAAAATGGGATGATTATATGTCAAGAGATGCTCAAGAAAGAAGTAGAAAAACTACATTTAAAAAAGGTGATAAACCTCTAAATGCGGTAGATATAGGGGAAGAACATATGCGATATAGTGGAAGTAAACCTGATGATTTAGGATATCTGCATGTTAAAGTTTGTGATGGTAAAGGAAATAAAAACTGGATTTCAAAGCAAAGAGTTATTTATGAACAATATCATGGTCCAATTCCTGCTAGGCACAAGGTCATATTTGCTGATGGTGATAGATTTAACTTTGATATAGACAATTTAGTTTTAGTATCATCATCAGAAGAACTTATAATGAATCAAAAAAAATTAAGATATGATGATCAAGATTTAACTAAAACAGGTCATCTTATAGCAAAGATTATTGATAAACGAAACAAATTAAGGAAGTAGTTATGGATTACGAACAAGAATATTATAATCTACTTTATGAAAATAGAAAATTAAAGAACGAAGTAGACATTTTAGGAAATGAATTATGTTTAATTAAAAACAATAAAAGATATATGGCTATAACACTTACTTTTGTAAAAAAGATAAATGAATTAAACAGAATTGTAAATAAATTATATATTTATAATTCAAAAATAGCAAAAAAGACAAGGTCTAAACAACTAAAAGACTATGCATTAAATAATTTAAAAATAATGGAGGTTCAAAATGAAAAAAGCACCTAAATATATACAATTATGTATAACTAGAATGTTCTACCATCAGAGAGTTGTAAAAAATAATTCATTAATTGTTGAACAGTGGTTATTGAATAATCAAATAGATAGAAATGTACCACTAAAGAAATTTTTAGAAAATAATGCAGTTGTTAAAAAGGCACACACAATTGCAAAAGGTCAATTGTCCATATTTGATTTTGAAATTTAAAAAAAGTAAAAATGAGGTGAGCAAATGAATCTATTCAAAGCTAAAAATGAAAGAGAAAGATTAAAAAATAATATATATATAGAAGCCAATAAAATTGCAATAGAGTTTAATAAGACACAACCAAAGGCATCAGATGTTTCAAAAGAAATTATAAAAAACGGCAAAATTACAGACAAAAATCTCCAATATCTCATTGATACGGATGACACATATAAGAAATTAAGAGAAATGCAAGAGCAGTTTAAAATTTTGGACACTTATATTTCAATTGAAGAAGAGAGAATGAAAAGGTATGAACCCATCACATATAAAATAGTAGAACTTAAAGAACTCTATAATCTGACATGGGAAAATATAGGAATTAGAATGGGAATCAGCAAGTCTTGGGCTTGTAAATTATATGAAAAGTATCAAAATGAAAAAGAAATTGATGTATTTGTTATTGAAAAAATAAAATAGTGGACAAAAAGTGGAAAAACTTGACTTATACTATTATTGTGATGAATTGTAAAACAATTTCATTCACCTCCAATAACTTAAGAGACGATAGTCTCTTTTTTGTTGTTCATAAAGAAAAGGTGTTGTTATGATGAAAGCAATAATATTAATTTTAATAATAGTTCTAGGGATAGCATTTACATACATGGGATGCAATAAAAAATGAAAAAAGAAAAAGATTATATTAAGTTATGCTTTAAATATAATCAAAACTGCAAAAGATGTCCTAGAAATAATAAATGTCTAAAAGAATTAGAAAAAGAAGATCAAAGGAAAAATAAAAGTGTATGCAGGTGAACTATGCGCGAAATTACCAAATCGATGATAAAAGACTTTAAAATTTATCAGTTAGGATATGATTTTATGGGATATAGATTACAAAAGAACGATATTTATACTTTTCACCATTTAATTGTTCCTAATCGTCTTAATGGTCCTTATGAGCGTTGGAATGGAGCCATATTGTGTGGTAAAACATCGCATCCTTATTTGCATTTAATAGAAGCAAAAGATTTGGATATGTTTAACTATATCACAAGTGAAATAGTAGACATGAATATAAAAGGCTATTTAGATATTGATAATTTAAAAAAAATAAATGATTTACTAAACCGTTTTGAAAAAGAAAATTATAGTGTCAAAACAAAGAAAGGTAAATTATTAATTAAAGAAGAATATACGATAAGAATATTAAAGCAAAATAATTAATATTTTTTAAATTTAAAATTTATGGCAGGGTAGAGCAGTTAGGTAGCTTACAAGTGTCGTTAGCTTGTGGTCGTAGGTTCAAATCCTACCCCTGCAACCAAAAGATTATAAGGAGGAGATATTATGAACTTAGATAAAATGATAAAAATAAAATTATTAGAATTAAGTTCTAAATATGAAATATCTCTAATAGACATACAGAAACCCAAAGACGGTAAGATTAATAGAGTATTTAATTTTAATTATAGGTTAATAGATGAACCTGCAACTAATAATGTGTGTAAGCGATTTTATAATAAACGAGATTTAGTGAGTTGGTTAACACGGCTAGATTAACTGATAAACAAAGAAAACAAATAATCGCTGAATATATAGACTGTCAAAGTTATAATAAAGTAGCAAAGAAATATCACATATCAGCTACAACAGTAAAGAAATGGGTGTTGAAAGATAAAGACAGTGTAAAGAAGTGTGAAGAAAAAAAGCAAGAGAATACTAAATCAATGCTATCAATGATAGAAGAAACAAATAGTAAAAGGCTTAAAGTTATTTCAAAAATAGTCGATGCTATTGATGAAAAAACGCAAAAAGTTGATGCGTTTACTTCTGTTAAGGATCTAGCAAGTGCTTATGGTATATTGATAGATAAAGAGTTAAAATTTGCAGAAATGCAGAGTGTCAACATAGATAAAGATAAGCCAATAGTTTATTTTCCTGCAAAAGACATAGGTAAAGCTTATGTTGATTTATACAGAGATATAAAAGAGAGAAAACACGATGACTATTGGTTAGAAGGTGGCCGTGGTTCAATTAAATCATCGTTTTGGAGTGAGATAGTACCAGAAGAATTAGAAAACAATCCCAATTGGTGTGCAATTTGTATTCGTAAAGTTGCTAACACCTTAAAAGATAGTGTTTATAGCCAATTAGAGTGGGGAATGGATAAATTGAGTGAAACATATCCGTTTATAAACGAAAATTGGAAGAGGACAAGCAGTCCATTAGAAATGAAAAACAAAAAAACGGGTCAAATGATTTATTTTAGAGGAGCAGACGATCCAGGGAAAATAAAGTCAATAAAACCGCCAAAAGGAATGTATATAGCAATAATTATATATGAAGAGTTCGACCAAATGAGTGGTATGAATGAGGTTAGAAAAATAGACCAATCAGTAAAACGTGGGGGTAATGAGTTTATTACATTTAGGGTATATAATACTCCTAAGTCTAAGAGACATTTTGTTAATATAGAAAAAAGAACACCTAATCCTAAAAGATTAGTCCATAAAAGCACATATTTGGATGTTCCAGTTGAATGGTTGGGGCAACCTTTTTTTGACGATGCAGAGTTATTAAAACAAAATGCTCCTGTAATATATGCAAATGAATATTTAGGTGAAGAAACCGGCGAAGGTGGGAATGTCTTCGATAATGTAGTATTAGAAGAAATTACAGATGAACATATACAAAACTTTGATTATATATATCAAGGTATTGATTTTGGTTGGTATCCAGATCCATTAGCATGGACCAAAATGTGTTATCAACCTAGTACATTAACACTATATATATTTGATGAATATGTCGTAAACAAAAAAAGCAATTTTGATGTATGGAAATATTTACAAGAAACAAAAGGCGTAAAAGGTGACGATTTAATCACTGCAGATAGTGCAGAGCCTAAATCTATAGGTGACTTTCAAAGTTATGGTTCATTGATGAGACCGGCAAAGAAGGGACCTGACAGTGTGGATTATTCTATGAAATGGCTTGGTTCACTTGCAAAGATAATAATAGATCCTAAAAGGTGCCCTAAATCAGCAGAAGAGTTCACTACATACGAGTACCAACAAGATAAGGATGGAGAGTATATAAGCGGTTATGTAGACAAAGATAACCATTGTATAGATAGTGTTAGATATGCTTTAAATCCGATTTGGAGAAGAAAAGGAGAGTAATAACGTTAAGAAACATGTGGGATAAAATACTTGCTTTATTTGGCAAAAAACAAGTATCAGATAGTAATAACATTCAAAACAATCAAGAATATGATGCTAACTACGAGGATAATACAGATATAAATTTCAATGCAATATTTGCTAATAAATTAGCTAATTATACAATGAGCGACAGCTCTATAGACATCAAGGGAGATAATGAAAGAGCAAAATTGTTAAAACAAGTTATTAAAAGATTAAAAAAACAAATGAAAAAGTTTGTTTCAAGAGATTTAGGAACTGGTGGTGCTTTAATAGTACCTTATGTTACAAGTGGAAAAATATATTTTAACATTGTTTCTCAAAGTAGATTAATTATTAATAAAAAGCTTGGTGATGATATAGTTGATTGTACTATTATGGCTGAACACTTGGTAAAAGATAAACAACATTATTTTAGGTGGGCTGATTATACCCTTGAAAATGGCAATATTTATATTAAATATAGAGCTACACTGGAAGATACAGCTATAGATATGAAGACAATCAAAGAGTGGCAGAATATAGAAGACATAGCTATAAGCAATGTGGACAGAATGTTGTTTATGTATGTAAAGTCCCCAATAGACAACAGAAAAGAAAATAATGATTATGGTGTGCCTATAACATATGGTTGTCAAAAACAGATTGAAAAAATTATGCATACATTAGATCAGATAACAAGAGAATTTGATTTAAAAGAGGTCTTTATAGGTGCTGATGCCACAATGTTTAAAGATAACGGTAACGGTGCACTACCTACTAATGGGATATATAGAAAAATAAATGCAGGTGACGAGGAATTTTGGGAAGTATTTGATCCAGCGTTTAGAGATAGTCCACTATTTAATAAACTTGCAAATGAATGTGCAATGTTAGAAAAACAAATTTGCACAAGTAAGGGAATTATTACAGAAGTAGAGACTAATAATGCCACGGCAACAGAAATTAAAAAAATGTTAAAAGATACATTTGATTTAGTTGATGATATAAGAGACTCATTAGAAGAAGGACTTGATAACTTCATATATGCATGTAATGTGTTAGCTAATTATTATAAATTGTCTCCACAAGGAGAATATGAATTAATAACAGACTGGTCTTATGATTTATTAGAAGATACACAGCAAACGTTTAATCAATTATTACAAGGGGAATCAAGAGGGGTTATTCGAAAGGTAGAAATAAGACAATTTTTAAGGCCTGATGAAACAATAGAAGAATCACAAAAAGCGATAGATGAGATAAAAGAGGAAAACCCAACGACAAAGGATTTATTAGGAGATTAGCATATGAAGGTTAAAATAGAAAAATTAAAGAATACCACTAAAATGTATATAAACGGTGTTCAGTATGGAGAACATATAAGTGGTTATAAAATAGAACAAGAGGGAATTCAAAAACCAACATTAACTCTAAAAATTCATTGTGATGAAATATTGTTTGATTGTGATGATGTAGAAATAAAAAAAGAACAAACTAAGTAGGTGATAGAATGTTAAGTGAAGAAACACTTGAAAAATTATCCGAAAGGCTTGTAGATAGAATAGAAAGTCTAAACCAATACTTTATTAAGAAGCTTGGTAAACAAATAAACATGATTGGCCAAGTAACCCCAAGTCAATTGAAAGAATTATTGCAGTCTATAAAATATGGTAACGACATTGATGAAATCATGAATGAGATTGCCAAAGTAACAAACAAAAATGTCGAAGATATATATGAAATATTTGAAGAAGTAGCAAAAAAGAATCAATTATATGCAAAACAGTTCTACGATTATAAGAAAGTTAAGTATATACCGTTTGAAGAAAATGATGCACTCCAAAGGCAAGTTAGTATTATAGCAAAAGCAACTGCAACAGAATATATTAATATGAGTAAAACAATGGCATATGTAACTATAAATAATAATGGGGTTAGAGAATTTAATTCTTTGTCAGACACATATCAAAGGGTAACTGATGAAGCTATATTAAGTATTCAACAAGGAAGAGAATCGTTTGATACCGCAGTGAAAAGGACGATGAAACAACTGACTTCTAATGGGTTAAGAACTGTTGACTATGATACTGGATATTCTAGAAGGCTAGATAGTTCTGTAAGAATGAGTGTCATGGATGGGATTAGAAGGTTGAATAGAGAACTACAGGAACAATTTGGTAACGAATTTGGAGCTGATGGTGTGGAAGTATCACATCATAAGAATGCTGCGCCTGATCATATTGATACAGTAGACGGCCAACAATTTAGCAAAGATGAATATAAAAAAATCAACGATAGTCTTGAAAGACATGTAGGAGAACTTAACTGCTATCACTTTGTTTATCCTATTGTTTTAGGAGTGTCTGAACCAATGTATTCCAAAGAAGAGCTAGAGGCTGATAAAAAGGCAAATAAAGATGGATTCGAGTTCGAAGGTACACAATATACCAATTACGAAGGAACACAACTACAAAGGCAACTGGAGACAAAAATAAGGCAATATAAAGATAGACAGATAGGTGCTAAAGCTATAAATGATAAAGATGAAGTATATCGATGTCAAGAAAAGATTACTCAATTAACTCAAAAATATAACGATTTGTCTAAAGTAAGTGGTTTGCCTACAAAGATAGAACGATTAAGGGTTGAAGGATATAGAAAAGTTTCTGGGGACACTAGAAAATATTATGAAAGTCAATTAATAGGAACTAGAATAAATGATATTTCTATTAATGGCATTAGTAATCATTTATTGGATAGAAAGACATCGAGAAATATAAAGGTTGAAGATGTTAAAGAAGCGTTTACAACACCTCTAAAAATTGATAAAATAAAAATAGATGAACAAGGAAGAAAATCTATTAAATATATTGGAGAAAAAGCAACTGTTTCTATTAATCCTGATACAGGTACAATTATTACCGTTTGGAAAACAAGTTCAAATAGGGTAAAAAAATTAAAAGGTGATAAATAATGAAAGAATTGCAAAAACAACTAACACGGACAGAAAAAGAACTCTTAATTAAACTAAAGTTTGATAATATAGAAGATTTATTAGATTTAGAAGATGAATTAGGAGATTATATACAATTACATTGTATAGATGATACGGGAAATGAGTTAACCGAGGATGGCATTATATGTGAAGAAATACTAAATAAAATAGGAAACATAAATTAGCACTTATTAAGTGCTTTTATTATGCACTGCTTTAATGGTAGTGTACTGATGATATAGGTAGATAGAAAGCAGGTAGATAGATATGATAGTTAAAGTCCAACATCACAATTCAATAGAAAAAGAAATATATTCAAATGTAGAAAATATATTTATATCTCATGTCGAATGTGGCGATTTAATTGAATTACAAATAAAAGATAAAGAAGCAAGAGAACCAATATTCATAACTAAAAAAGATGATAATGGTAATTATCCTGCAATAGTAAGTGCAGTATGGTTAATGAATGATAAAGGACAAACAATAGAGAGATTAGTTTAATCTGATCAACACTATATCATTAGTACAGTGCCATTAAGGTACTATGGTCAACTGAATAAAGTTGGCTTTTTTGGTGTGGTATAGCAACCGTAGGACTAGCAAAATATCTAAATCTAGGAGGAGACACCCTCTGAAAAAAGTGGAAGGAGAGAGATATATGAAAGAATTTTTAGAAGGTTTAGAAATTGGAGAAGGAAAGGTTAAGTTAAGCAAGGAAGAAATAAAGTTAATACTTGCTGAAAATGGGAAAGCAATCAATAATGAAGTAAAAAAAGTTACTGATTCAAAGGATGCAGAAATTAAAACTTATAAGACCACTATTGAAGACTTAAACAAACAACTTGACGAAGTTCCAACTTCTGATGAAATAGACACTCTAAAAAAGACTATTTCTGGTTTTCAAGAAGCAGAAAAAAAGAGAATTGCCGATGAAAAGGCTAAACAAGAAGATGAATTATTAACTAATAACATTTTATCTGTTTTTGGTGATAAAAAATTCACAAGCGATTATGTTAAGAATGGGTTAATTACTGATATTAAATCTGAACTTAATAAGGCTGAAAACAAAGGGAAAGGTATTAGTGAAATATTTGAGTCTTTGACAAAGGATAAACAAGGTTTATTCGAGAATCCAAACCCACCAGCTGACATGCCAGGCATGGGCGATGGAAGTTCATCAACTCCAACAAATTTGGACGAAATGAGTTATGAACAATATAAGGCATGGAGAAAAAATAATTAGAAAAGGAAGGAAGAATTAAACGAATAAAATATTAACACCACAAGTAATTGCCAATGAGGCACTTATGGTATTAGAATCAAATTTAACTATGGCTAATCTAGTACATAGAGACTATTCAAAAGAATTTGTAAAAGTAGGTGATACTATTACAGTTCGCAAACCAGCTAAATTTGTAGCTAAAAATTTCATTGGAGAGGTAGAGGAACAAGCATTAACCGAAGGATCTGTTCCTGTAAAAATGGACCGTTATAGAGATGTAACAGTTCCAATTACATCAAAGGAAATGACTTTAAGTTTGAAAGATTTTTCAGAACAAGTTGTTAAGCCTGCTTTAAGCTCAATTGCTCAAGCAGTAGATACTGATTTATTAACTGTTGGTATTGAACAGGCTTCTAATAAAGTAGCTGTATCAGCAACACCAGGTATAACTGATATCGCTAATATTGGTAAGGCATTAGACAATAAAAAAGCACCTAGAGATAACCAAAGAAACTTAGTTTTAGCAGTTGATACTCTTTATAAGTATAATACTCTAGATAATTTTGCTAAAGTTTCTTATAAAGGAGATAGCGAAGCATTAAAAGAAGCCGAAATAGGAAAGGTATATACTATGAATACTTTCATGAGTCAAAATGCTCCTCAAAATACTTCAGCAACTGCTGGTACGGTAACTGCTTATAAAGTAACTTGTACTAAAGGTGATTCTAAATTTACGGTTGCTAACGGTACCGCAGCAACAGGCACTATTAAAAAAGGAGACCAACTAATTGTAAACGGTTACTTATTTGAGTGTGCTGAAGATTTAACTTTGGCAAGTGGTGCAGGAACTTTAAAAGTAACTGAAAAGGTACCATTTGAAATTACTGAAGCAGTAGACGCATTTATTGTAAATAAAGCTCATTCACTAGGATTCCATAGAAATGGTTTAGCTTTAGTTACTAGACAATTAGAATTACCTCAAGGAGCTTCAAAAGCAGCTATTGCAAGCGCTAATGGATTAGCGGTAAGAGTAGTATTTGATTACGATTCTAAAACTAAAACTGATTTAGTATCATTTGATATCATTTATGGTATTAAAGAATTAGATAAAGATTTATTAGTAGATTTTGCGTAGATGGAAGGAGGGCATTATGGAATTTAAGAATCAATATCTAACTTATGAAGAATATAAGGAATTAGATGGCAATCTTTCGAAAATGCCCTTTAATTTACTTGAATATCGAGCAGAAAAAGAAGTTGATGAACTCACATTCAATCGCTTTAAAAAGACAACAGTTTATCCTATTGAATTAAAAATGTGTATTAATGAATTAATTACAAAAATTGGAGAATATAATGAAACCTCTAATAAAACTAGTGAAAGTGTAGGTAATTATTCTGTTAGTTATGATAAGCCTTTGTCATTAGAGAAGAAACGGTCATTTCAAAATATAATAAAAACTTATCTATCTAATACTAAAGTTAATGATATTTTTGTATTATATTGCGGAGAAGATATCAACGGTAACTAACGCAAGTATGACATTATATCACAAGCGATATAATCCAGATAAGGGTTTAGATATATACGATAGATATCCTATAGAATATGTTAATTGGCAAGGTGGCAAAGGAGCAAGCATCGATAAGGGATATTCTAAGGCTAATGACATAAATGTTTGGGTTCCATATTCAGAAAATGAAGGATTATCAAAAATACCGTTTGCCATAGGAGATATTATTGTCAAGACTATTGTCGAAGATGACATAGTTAAACAAAGTGATATTAAAACTGATAGCTATAATATTACTACATTAGTAGATAATAGCTATGGTAGTCTTAATATGCAACATATATATATAGGTGCAAAATAATGAAGAGACACTTAAATCCGACAAGCGTGATAAAAGCTAGATTAGGAATCCAAGATGGTGGTCCTGTTCATGCTTTTTTCACTCAATCTTGTTTTAAACATATGTCTCCATTTGTTCCAGGAGGTACAAAGAGTCATCTAAATCAAAGCGTAGATATAACGACTGATAGTATAACTTATCAAAGCATAGACGCCCAGTATTTATATCATGGTAAATTATATGTTGATCCCAAGTATAAAAAAGGTGCCTTTTATAGTTCCGATTATGGTTATTGGTCTAGACCGGGGATACCTAAGATACCAAGCTCTAGAAATTTGGAATATCATACGCCGGGAACTGGTGCATTTTGGGACAAAAGAATGTGGGCATCTGATGAATCAGAAATTGTTAAAGAAGTTCAAAATTTTGTAAATAAAGGACGTGGCTAACGATTGAACAAATAAGAAACTATTTTAGAGAAAATGGAATTATAGATAAAGAGTGTAGAATAAATGTAGATTTTTTAGGCGAGGAACCCACAGAATTTGCTTTAGAACCTATACCAGTAAATCCAATATTAGATAAGTATGTTAATGGAGATACTTTAAGACAATTCCAATTTCAATTACTAAGCTGTACCGAATATGGAGCAGATGTTATGCAAAATATAGCTAATAGTTCGTTTTACGAAAACTTATATGAACTTATAGAAAAAAACAATAAAAACAAAATATTACCTAAAATAAAAGGTATAGATAGCATTGAATGCTTGAATAACGGTGCAATTTTAAATGCTGGTACTAATACTGCTAGATATTCTATACAAATGAAAATCACTTATTATAAGGAGGCACATGAAAGAGATTAAATTCAAAAGAGCCTGTAATTTAAAAGATAAGACTTATCCTGTTGGAGGAATATATAAACCAAAAAAAGGGGATATGCCTCTTATTAATAAAATAAACGAAAAAGGGTTTATAGAACCTTTAAATGAAAAAGAACTATTAGATATTGCTAATAGTTTTTGTTTGAAAAAAAGAAAGGTGGAGAAACTTTAAACGAGTTATAAGAAGGTAACAAGAGACCAAATTGCTTCTTATTTAAATGTAACACCAAATGGATCATCTGACGATTGGGCAATCATTGGTGTTGGTATCACTGAATATGGGCAAGCTTTAAATCCACAAGTGGAAACAGAAAAGTGGATTATAGACAAATCAGCTAGAAGTTCATTAGAGAGTTATCAAGTACAAGGAGACGTGTCACAAAAATGTTATCATGGAGACCCAGTATACGACTTTGTTAATAATATAAGAAGAACTAGGGCTATTGGTAGCGAGGTAGAGACGCAAATACTTGACATAGATTTATATGATTCAACGAGTGAGAGCGCTACAACGAAATATAAGGCAACGAAAAACGATTGTATGATAGCCGTAACTGGTTATGGAACCGGTGAAAATCCTGTGATTGAATATTCAATATATTACAACGGAGATCCTGAAGTTGGTACGGTAACTATTGCAGATAAAAAGCCGGTATTTACAGTTGATGCTGATTAATGGCTAGGGTAAGACTCTAGCCTATTTTTAATATTTTAAAGAGAGGGAGTAAGACTATGACAGATTTTATCCAATTAAAAAAAGATAATATATTAAGATTAGGAATAAAAACACAAGATGGAAGAGATACAGGGGAATATTTAGAGTTTGATTTAGAAGATATTGAATTACCTTTAAAATATCAAGATTTATTAGAAAAAGATAAAAAGAATAAAGAAAACATAAGAAATCAAATGATAATAATTGATAAAAAGCAAGATGTCAAAGGTAATAAGTTAATGAGTAAAAATGAAGAAAACAAAATTAGAGCTTTAAATGATTTTTTTAGGAAAGAAGCTGAAATCTATAATATATTTCTTGGAACCAATGGAATACAAAAATTGCTTAATGGTAGAAAATTAGGGTGGACTTCTTTACAAGAGGTTGATGAGATTATAGAAAAACAAATCAAACCTTATTTGGATTTAAGTATGACAAAGATAACTGATAAGGTCAAAGAAAAATATAGTCAAGCAGTTGCTAGAAATAAAGAAGTGTTAAAATAATGAATTATCCTAAATATGTAGAAGTTGCTGATAGAAGATATAAAATAAATACAGATTTTAGAGTTGCCATTGAATGTAATAGAATTGCAGAAGATGAAACAATAGGTGATTTCGAGCGTGCCTTAGCTATCATATATAAACTTTTCGGTGAAGAAGGTTTAAATCATCAAGAGAACTATGAATTTTTGCTAGACTTGGCTAAGAAGTTCCTTTGTTGTGGCAAAGAATTAGAGAATACAAATGAAAAGCCAGATATGGATTATATCCAGGATATGGACTACATCGAGGCTAGTTTTATGAGTGACTACCATATTGATTTGGCTAGTACAGAAATGCATTGGTGGAAATTTAATAATCTTATGAATGGTTTATCTAATAGCGAAATTGGAAATTGTTGTGTTTTAAATAGGGTTCGCAATTTAAGAACTTATGATACAAAGGATATTAAGGATCCAAAAGAATTAGAAAGAATAAATAAAGCAAAAAAACAAGTTGCTCTAAAATTAAGAAAAGAGCATGTGAAGCTTACAAAGGCACAACAAAAAGGAATAGAAAATTTTTATAAAATGACAGGAATAACTCGAAAGGAGTGAGGCAACGGATGGTTGGATTAAAATAGGAACAAAAGTAGATACAAAATCTTTTGATGCACAGATTGATTATATAGAAAGTCAATTACAAGAAATAGAAGATAAGTTAAAACATGCTGATATGGGATTTGAGGTTGGTGATACTCAAAAGCTTGAGGCACAATATGAAAAATTAAGTCAACAATTATCAAAATTGAAGCAAAAACAAATAGATTTAAATAAAACTGATTTATCAAGTATTCAAAAAAACGTTGGTAATGTGGGGAATTCTGTATCAGATATTGTAAAAAAAATCGGGCGTTGGACATTAGCGGTTTTTGGGCTTAGAAGTGCGTATATGGCGGTTAGAGGAGCCATGAGTACACTATCACAATATGATAATCAAATGGCCTCTAATATTGAATATATCAAATATGCTTTAGCTAACACTTTAAAACCTATAATAGAGGAAATAATTAATTTGGTTGTTAAGTTATTATCTTATGTAAATTATATAGCACAGGCTTGGTTTGGTGTTAATTTATTTGCGAATGCAAGTTCCAAAGGATTTAAAGATGCACAAGACAATTTAAGCAAAACAAATAAAGAAGCTAAAGAATTAAAAAAACAACTTGCTGGATTTGACGAAATGAATGTTATTAGTAATAATTCTAGCGAAGTCGGTGTAGGAACTGGAGCAGGTGCAGGAACAACGTTACCTAGTTTTGATTTATCATCTATGCAGGGAGAAGTCCCTGAATGGCTTAAATGGATTACAGATAATAAAGAAGAGATATTATCGACTATAGGTGGAATTACTGCTGGAATTGCTGCTTGGAGTCTTGGATTAGGCGGATTAAAATCTTTAGGATTTGGTGTAGCAATTGCCGGTGTTGTATATGCGATTCAAGGGTTGATTGAATATTTAGAAGATCCCAGTTGGGATAATTTTGGCAAGATAATAACCGGAATTGGTGGCGCGGTTGCTGGTGTTGCCATAATGTTTGGAACATGGCCTGTTGCAGTTGCCGGTGCTTTAATTGCCATTATCGGAATTATTGTTTCAAATTGGGAAAATATAAAATCAACTTTACAAAATGGTATTGATTGGTTAACAGGAAAAAGTGATTGGATTCATGAATATTTAGGAGATACCATTGGAAATATTTATGATTGTTTTGTTAGGACATTACAGCGAGGATTAGATTGGCTTGATTTAACCTTTACTTCAATAAAGAAAATATTTGATGGAATTATCACGTTTGTAAAAGGAGTTTTTACCGGAGATTGGAAAAAAGCCTGGGAAGGTATAAAACAAATATTTGGAGGCATTTGGGACTGGATAAGCGGAAGTGCAACATTAATTTTGTCAGGTCTCATTGACAAAGCAAAAACAATTGCTTCAACGGTTGGAGATGTAATTTCTGGGGTGTTCAAAGCTGTTGTAAATGGTATTTTAAGTGCGATTGAAAATATATTGAATAAACCTATTAACACAATAAATAGTTTGATAAAAACAATTAATAAAGTACCGGGAATAAATCTTGGAAAGTTAGATACATTTAAGTTACCTAGACTTGCAGTGGGCGGTATTGTTAATATGCCAAGTCGGGGTGTTCCAATTGGCGGTGCTATAGTGGGAGAGGCTGGAGCAGAAGGCGTTATCCCATTAACAGATAGTCAAGCTATGGAAGAGTTAGGTAGTGCCATAGGAAGATATATTACAATCAATTTAACAAATAATACAAATTTGGACGGTAAGACTATAGCCAGACAGCAAAATAAGATAAGTGCAAATAAAGAATTTGCTATGAATAGATAGGAAGATTTAACGTATATAGATGCAAATAGTTTAATAGTAAATGGACTTAATTTAGGAACTTTTATTCTTGAAGCTAAATTTGGATATCATAAACTTTGGAGTGAAGATTCAGGCAGAAATTTAGCAGGAACACAGAGTGGAACTTTAATAGGGATATTCCCGAAAATAACAGTACAATTCAAAAAACTTTCACAATCAGAATTACAACAAGTGGCGCCTATATTAGACAGTGCTACGCAGTCTGTAACATATTATGATCCTAACAAAAAAAAGAAAATAACAATATCTACTTATACTGGTGATTGGGAACTAATAAATAGAGGGATAAAACAGAATCAAGGATTTAGTTGTTCGTTCATTTCTAGGAAGAAAAGAGATTAATGAGAGCACATACTGAAGGATTTAAAAACCAAATTAAAGAGTTAGGCAGAGAAATAGATAGCAGAATCACATACGGTAATAATACAATAACCGCAGAACAATTGTTTTCTGTTTCTCCGATTACTAATGCAAATATATTAAAATCAGTAATGAAACAATTAGATTTTGAAAGCTCTGTTGAAGTTCCTAAAAATACCGTTGTAAAATATGAATTTGGTCTAAAAGTAAATGGCGAATATGAATATTTGGACTATGGAAAGTTCATTGTATATTCGTGCGAATATAACGAGGATACAAAGACATATAACCATGTTTGCTATGACGGTATGCTAAAAACAATGAAAGATTATAAAAGTTTACAAAATGGAACTTTTCCAATGACCGTAAGAGAATATATAAATAATTTGTGTTTGGATTGTGATTTGATTTTTGGTAACAGTACCGAAGAATTTGCCAACTATGATCAAATTATAAATGAAGATTTATATTCAAATTTGGATTATACATATAGGGATATAATGGATGAATTAGCACAAGTAACGGCAAGCTCGATTTGTATCAATAATGATGATATGGTTGAAGTTAGGTATATAACAGATACCTCTGACGAAATAGACGAAGAATATTTCAAAGATAAAAATGTTAAGTTTGGTGAAAAGTATGGCCCAATAAACTCTATTGTATTAAGTAGAAGTGCTGAAAGCGATAATATTTATTTACAAGATGAAACGAGTGTAAGTGAAAACGGGTTGTGTGAAGTTAAGATTATAGATAACCAAATAATGAATTTCAATAATAGAAACGATTATTTACCAGCTATTTTAGAGAAATTAAACGGGTTAGAATATTATATCAATGATTTCACAAGTACTGGTGTTTTGTATTATGAACTTTGCGACAAATATATTTCAAGAATAGGAGAAAACACATATACATGTGTTCTTTTTAATGATGAGCCAAAAATATCACAAGGTTTAATAGAAAATATTTATACAGAAAAACCACAGGATAGCGTAACAGACTATAGTAAGTCTGATAAGACAGATAGAAAAATCAATCAACTATATATTATTGCAGATAAACAAAATCAAACAATAACCCAAGTGGTTTCAAAGACAACAGATTTGAGTAATGAAATAGTAAAAATAGAGACAACAATTAATGGAACAGTTAACACTATCAGTTCATCTGGAGGATCCAATTTATTAAGAAACCCAATAGGAAACTTCAATAATGATTATTGGGAAGGTAATGGAGCCGAAAGTTATACTGATACTCACATTCAAAATAAGACAGGTCAAAGATGTTGCTGGTTATTAAATAGTGGTAATCATAAACAAAGTCTTCAAACAAAGAATGGTAATTTTACCTTCAGTTTTATGTTTGAAAAGTTAATAGAATTATCAAATATTCAATTAAAAATAAATGATGTTTTATATGAAATTAAAGATGAGACATCTATAACATTCAATGTCACAGATAATAATATAACAATTGAATTTATAGGAGACGTAAATAAATGTGCTTATCTTATGAACCTAATGTTAAATGAAGGAACTATAGCCCAAGTTTATTCTAATAATGCTAATGAGACAATAACAGATACAGTAAAAATAGGTAAAGGTATAAAAATATCAGCTACTGGAGCTAATGCAGAATTAGATGCTCAAGCCGATGGTATTCGCATAAAAAATACAATTACAAATGAAACAAAGACCGAGTTCACTGATAAAGGAACAAAAACTGATGAGCTAGAAGCAAATAAAGCGACAATATCAAAACTGTTGATTGCTGATGTTGGTAATCAAACATGGATAAATAGGTTGTAATATGACTTTAACAACTAATTATCAAAGAGTAGCTCAAGGTTCATCAAAAACCTTTGGTTCAGCAACCGGTCGAGTAGATATTTATGCGAAATATACACAACAAGATGTAGCTAATAATCGTCATTATGTAGTAGTAAGATTAGACTTAATAGTATCTGGTGGATACATAGGTTCATATAGTGGAAATAGTAAAAATTTAAGCGCTACAGGATTAAATGGATTTAATACATCTATGAGTAATGGTAACTATACAAGTCAGACATTGGGAACAATTGAAGGCTGGGTATATCATAATTCTGATGGTAAAAAATCAATGAGTTTCTCTGGTGGAGCGAACTTTGGAGCATGGGGAATTAGTATTAGTGCTAGTGGCAGTGCAGATTTACCAACAATACCACGAGCAAGCACTATATCTTTAGCTAATAGTAATATAAATGTAGGTGAAAACCTAACAATTAATATTTCTAAAAAATATAGTGGATATACAGATAAGTTATTAATAATGTTCGGTAGTGGATTTTCTAAAACAATAGAAAATGTTAATAGCCAATATGTATGGATAACAGAAGATGATAAACAAAGCTTATATGAGCAAATGCCAAATGTAAATAGTTTGGAAGGAATAGCTACTGTACAAACTTACAATGGCACAACTTTAATAGGAACAAATAGTGCAAGATTTACACTAAACGTAACACAATCTAATCCTATATTTGATAATTTCACTTATGAAGATTCAAATCCTAGTACTATAGCTTTAACAGGTAATAATCAAATAATAATTAAAGGATATTCAAAATTAAAAGGTATAGTTAGTACCTCTAATAAAGCAGTAGCTCAAAACAGTGCAACTATGACTAAATATAGATTGGTAGTTGGAGAGAAACAAGTTGAATTTAATTATAGCGATACTGAAGAAGTATCAGGTACTATTGAAAAAGTAGATAATAATATTTTTAATATGTACGCTATTGATAGTCGTAATAATTCAACCTTAAAAACAATAAGTCCATCTTCGTATAAAGCTTATAAAGATATTAATGTTACGAACTTAAAGGCTGATAGAGATGTAGGAGTATTAGGCGAAAAGGTAAAAATATCTTTTAGTGGAGAAATTTGGAATGATAACTTTGGCGATGTACAAAATACTATATCCATAAGTTATAGATTCCGAAAAAGTGATGTAGATGAATGGACAATAGGGACAACACCAATAAATCCAACAATAACCGATAATACATTTTCTTTCGAAGGATATGTAGCAGGTGATTTGGAAAATACAGGGTTCAATATCAGTGAAAGTTATTATATAGAAGTTATCGTTAATGATAAGTTATCTAGCGATAAAGATAGTACTTCATTTGGTAGTGGTAAACCGAATATGGCTATACATAAAATGGGTGTATCTTTTAATCAACCATTCGATGAAAATAGTGGTTATAATTTTCAAAGCGCTGGTTCAGCTGTTTTTGAAAATTTAACGGTTACTGGAGATGTTTCTGGAATAACTTGCTCAGATGTTTACTCTACAGAAGAAATAAAAACTAATAAAGTTTGGATAGATGGTAGCCCAATTTATAGAAAGGTTGTTACTTTTACTGTCGCTGATACAGGTGGAGTTAACAATGTCAACATAAGTGCATTGTCAATTAACCATTTAATTAGCATAACTGGAGAAATGAGAAAATCTGTTAACGAAATATATAAATTGCCTTACGCTAACAAATCTGAAAGTTTAGTTATTATTTTTCATCAAGGATATTTAAAGTACAGATGCAATGTTCCTTATATGAATGGTTGTTATTGTTACGTCACAGTTGAATATACCAAAACAAATTAATTAGAAAGAGGTGTGATATGTATGCGATAATAGGTTCATTAATAACCGGAGGGCTAGCTTTTGCTGGTGTTCTAGTTACTAACTCTAGTAATAATAAAAAGATAATTAATGATGTCGATAAAAAGATGACAGAAAAGATAAATGACATAAAATTGGAAGTTGTTAAAAACCAAGCGGTGACTGATACAAAATTAGATGAATTAACTCGCGAAGTAAGAGAACATAATAACTTTGCTAGACGTATGCCAGTGGTTGAAGAACAAATCAAAGTAATAAACCATAGAATTAAAGATTTAGAGGAAGAGGGAAGATAATATGTTAAAAATGATAATAGAGTATTTACCGTATTTAGGACTAGCAGTCTTATTTAATATTTTAATGGGAAGCTATAATAATATAGCAAAATTAAAACAAAATTTTAGTTGGAAAAAGCTTTTAGAGGGGATAGTTAAGGCTTTAATAGTAGCAATCTGTTTTGTCTCGTTTGCAACTATTTATGATAAGATTTTTGGAATCGTCAAAATAGGAGATATGGAATTGAAACCGGATGTTATTATATTGAGTTCAATTGTTCTTTATACAACTAAAGGTGTAAATAACTTATTAAAAATATTAGGATTAAACAAAGATAATATGGTAGAGATTGAAAAGAAAGAAACTATCGAATTACCATTAGAAAACGAGATAAAATAATATGAGTACATTATGTAGAGTACTAAAAGGTGGTTCTTGCGAAATTACACAATATTATGGTGGTAGCAATAATCATCTTGGAATCGATATAGTAGGTAAGGGGCATACATTAGATACGGTTAAAGCACATACTAAAGGTAAAGTTGTTTATGTTCAAACAGGTCACAAAAATAATCCAGGTTCAACTGGAAATGCCAGCTATGGAAATATGGTTAAAATTGACCACGGTAATGGTTGGTTTACATTATACGCCCATTTAGATAGAGTATATGTATCTAACGGACAACAAGTCTCACAAGGTCAAGAAATAGGCTATATGGGTAATACAGGAAATTCTGACGGTGGACATACACATTTTGAAGTATGGAAAAATAACGCAAGAACCAATCCATTAGAATATTTAAACAAGGATTTATTTTCAAATGTTACATCTACGGTATCCCGTAATGAAAATAATAATCAATTAAAAGTTAATGTCGATGACTTGAGAGTAAGGAAAGCACCAGCGACTAATCAAGCTATTGTTGGATTAGCAAAGTTGAACGGAATATATAACTATTACGAGACTAAAGTTGCGGGTGGCTACACTTGGTATAGAATAGCTGACAATCAGTGGATAGCTAACAGCTCTAATTGGTGTACTATTTACCCCAAAAAAGACGAAGAGGAAGAGAAAATGATTGCTGAACTAAATAATACTATAAAAGAAAAAGACGCCCAAATTAAGGCGTTAGAACAAGAAATACAGACATATAAAGATAAGAATAGTTTGTTAGAAAAAGAAAATAGTAATTTAAAAGAAGATAGCAATACTTATAATATATTTGAAGCTCCAGAACAAGATAATTACTTTATCAAATTAGATAAACAAGAAAAACTTATATATAAAAGAGCTTGATTTGACAAAGGCAAAAAATGATGTATAATAAATGTAAATTTTTATTGGAATGTCATAAGAAATTTGACAATTATAAATAAAAATGATATATTTATTATGCAATGTTGATTGCTTAGTGAAGATTATATCGATGAACTTGTTAGACAATCAGTGTTTGTACATTGAGCGAATAGCATTATGAAGCGTAAAGCGAGGAATATATAAGACTATTCAAAAAGGGAAGTTTTTGCTTCCCTATTTTTTATATTTTGGAGGTAAGAAGTGAAAAGAGCAGTTCATAAGTACAAGGAGTATAAAAATGGAAGTGTGTATCATATTAATTACGGTAGGACTTTTCACCCAGAATTAAAAGATAAACACTTGGGTATTTTATTTGCTATAAAGTCTAGTGAGAACATGATTTTTTGTTTACCATTAACGAGCCCTAAAACAAAGCATTTTAAAAGTGAAGAAGATTTTAATTCTCGAAATTACAATAAATTGAGATATTCTCATCTATATTATATAAAAGAAACAGATTCTATTATATTGATGGAGCAATTCAGAACAATCTCTAAAAATAGAATTGAATCGCAATATAAAAATCCTAAAACTAATCAAAAGGTAGTCATTTCACAAATGGAATTAAGAAAAATAAAAGTGGCATTTAACAAATTTTACAAAACAATTATTAATGATGAATAAAAAAAAATATATTACATAAAAATATAATGAATGCGAATAGCATAGAGAAGGAAACGATGAACTTATAAGTCTATTCGTTTGCCAGTTAATTCTGGCTAATGTATAAAATATATGTTATAATTATTACAGAGATACACTTGATATTTGTATGTTAGGTGCTTTCTCTATTCAAAATTTATTTTGTTAAAGAAAACACCGTTTCAAAGCTGACTCGGTGTTTTCGTTTAAGCTAGTCCTGTTTAAGGACTATAATAGTGCAAAGATATCATGACAGTCACTTTTTGTGACTGTTTTTTTTGTTTCTCAAAAGGATAAACAAAAACCACCTAGTACTATATTAGTAGGAGGTGATTAATGTGTTAATATTAGATGATGAATATATTATGATTTATATGTTGTTATTAGAAGATTAATTCACTTTTTATACTTCAAGTCGATTTTATTCCAATCATCATAATTATTTTTTAAATATTCTTTTGTATATTCAACCATGTTTTGTATATTTGTGCCAAACTCGTATTTATTATGGCACTCATAACATGCAGTAACTATATTTTGTGGAATACCTAACCCAAGTTGTGATCTTTTAATATAGTGAGAATTAGCGCAGGATACAGGGACACTTTTATGACAATAGATACATTTATGTTCATCTCTTTCCCATACTTCTTTTTTGACAGCTATTGAAATATCGGTCGCTTTTGTTAATTTGTGTTTTTTACCTTTTATAATTTTTGCGCATTTTCGATAATTTATTGTGCATTTTGTTATTTTAAATTCTTTGTTTGCACAATCCTTACAATTATCATATAGTATTCCTTGTTTTAATAGAGAACAATAATAATAAATTGTTCTTTTTTTATTAATTGTTTTGGTTCTTATTTTAAAGTTTTTACAGTGCATTTTAGGGGTTCCTTTCTTTAAGGTCCCCTTTGAACTATGGTCCCCCATATTGTGATAAAAGCATTTTTGCCATTTTTAAATCTTTTTTGCGAATATCAACAGGGTATTCTAACTTTTTTTCATATAAAAACATAAAATCCTCCTATTTTCCTTCCCATGGCCATGGACTACTATTCCAAGCCCAAGGGAATCTGTTTAGTGAATCACTACTTGTTAATAGCGGTCCGTATTTTTGTTGATATTCTTGCTTATAAGCATTTAATTGTTCCCTATATTCATTGAAACGTTTTATTGCTTCTCTATCATTAGGGTAATTATCTAAATAAAGATTTAAGTCAATCGTCGCAAAACATAAAGCATCTAAAATAGTTAACATTTCAGCTTGCTCATTCATGGGTGTAATTTCAAACGGTTTATTGATTTTATAACTATTATATAATTCTGGAAACATATTTCCACGGATGAAACCATTGTAAGGGTCATATTCTTTTGGTGCTGCTGGCTGCATATATGTTGGTTGATTATAAGTATTATTTATGTAGTTATAATAATCTTTTGTTGGATTGTATTTATTGTTCATATTTATCCTCCTCAACATTAGTCTATGAGATAAAAAAACAAGAGAATGGGTTTTAAACTAAAAAAAAAGAATTAATTCTTTCTTTTCAATAAAACATAGACAACATATAGAATAATACTAATAATTAGACCGATAATCCCACTAATTAATAATGAACTTTCAAACTGATTAATAAAACTTATAATGATATCTAAAATTACTGATGATTCTCCTTCTAGTGACCAGTTTATAATTGGAGATATAACAAAACTTAGCCCAATGATGAATGTTGAAGCAATTGTATTACTAATACTAAACCATTTGATAAAACGAAATGGATGCCATAATAGTAAAGCAATTAATCCAGTAATGCTAACAATAGATACAATCAAAATTATTTTTAATTCTATGCTGAATATAAAGTTAATTGTTTTTAATGTATTTTGGTCAATATCCGTTACTATCTCTGAAGGTTTAGGTAAATCACTAATAATTTGATCAGCCTGCTCATCAATAATAGTTATAATCTTCTTTTTTGTTTCGGTATCAATTTTTTGATCTGTTTTGGTTAGTAAGTCGTCAACAGTGTAGTCTGTTAGTTTTTTTAACTCTTCCTTAGTGATATTTATTTCCTCTCCAGTGGCTAGATAAGTGGTAATTGTTTCCATATAGCTACCCATAAATTCTTTAACCGCATCAGAGTTGATAAATTTATCAACATCAGAAGAATTTATGCCAATTTCGTTAGCTGATGTATATACCTCATCAAAAATAAGTTTAATTTCAACATTATTGGTATTAATAGAAGTATTCGTATTTGTTTCTATAAAGTCAACTTCTTTTAAAGCATTAATGATGTAATCCTTTTTTAGAAACTTACTACTATCAAAAACAATATGAGTAATTATAATTAAAGTACATAAAATAATGGCTAATAATGAGCATATAAACAATCTTAAAACTTTTATAAGTTTATTCACAAAATCCCTCCTATATAAAAATTATATCATAATAATAAAAAAGTATTGTCAAAAATCAATTTTATTGATAAAATATAATACGTACTTAATTAGTACACATGGCGAGATTGGTGAAGGGGTTAACACGGCGGATTGTGGTTCCGTTATGCAAGGGTTCGAATCCCTTATCTCGCCCCAGAATGGAAAAAAGTCGAATAGACTTCAAGATAGAAATCGATTCTTATGAGTCGATTTTTTTGTTGTTGGAAAGGAATTGGTAATATTTGGTAATTAAAGAGAAATTAGAAATAAGTAAAGAATTACAAAGAAAAATAAACAACTTAGGTAAGTTTAACGATCAGAAACTAAAATTAGTGGAAGGTGGCATTATCACTGTACCTAAGACCAATATCGCTTACATTGAGCCTTATAAGTTGGAAATAGGTAGTGATGTGTATCTAATCTTTGGTGATAATGAAATTATGTATATTAGTAAAAATAACATTACAAATAAAATATCATTACAAGAACTAGAAGAAGTAACTAGAAATGTCAAAAACTAAAAGGACGAAAATGTTCAAAAATGGACGAAAAAGGACAATTTTGTTCTTGAAACAGACATTTAAGCTGTAGATAATGGTATTATAGAAAAATTTTACCAAAGCAAGAAAAAGGAGGAATGATTATAGATAATAAAATTGCTGGGGTATATTTAAGAGTGCCGTTGTAATACATAAGCAGACACATGATCTTCTTGTTCTTCTAACTCTTGTTTCATTATTGTAAAACCATATTTACCAAAAGTTGTACCTATATCTAGTTTCCCATTTGGTAGATTTTCATTGATTAGTTCGCCAGTTTTAAGAATAAATTTAATTTTGTAAAAATTTTCTTCTCCATTTTCTAACTTTTCACCAATAATGATTTTATCAACTAAACTATTAAAGACCTCTTCGTTAAATTTTGCAAGACCTTTATATTGTTTTAGAGTATTAGAGATTTTATCAATTTGTTCTAGTTTTTGTTTTCTAGTAAGTTCTATGCTTTCAGTAACTTTAAGTTGTTGTTCATACTCTTTGATTTTATTAGATATTTCAAGATTTTTTTGATTTAATATCTCTTTTGAAATAGAGCCATCAAGTTGTAAATCAATCAAATTAGAAAGTTTGATTTCAAGTTTTGTAATTTCATCTTGTATCTTTTTATGATTATTATAATCTTGTTTTTCATTGATAACTTCATTTACTTTTTTCATAAATGAATGGATATATTTATCACTATCTTGAAATAGTTTGTTATAAGCAAGTACAAATATATCTTCTAATTCTTCTTGTTTATAATGAATTAAATTAGAGCAATCAATTTTATTTCTATGACTTCTACATATCCAATAAGCAACTTCTTTTCCATTACTTTTAATTTTATAAGACCGTCTGATAAATCGTTCGCCACATATCCCGCAAAAGATTTTACTACTGAAAGCATACTTTCTACTGAATTTATCTCTATTTCCATCTGGTTTGATTATTTTACTTCTAATTGTTAGTATTTCTTGGCATTTATCCCATAACTCACGGGAGATAATTGGTTCGTGATGGTTACTTGTAAAGTATTGTTCTTTTTCTCCATAATTAACCTTTCTTTTATGTGTTATGACATTATCACAATAATATTTACCAGTCCTTAAATCTCCAACATATTTTTCATTAGTAATTATTCTTCGAACGGAAGCATGACACCATTTTAAATTAGAGGGACTAGGTATTCCTAAATTATTCAAATTAAGAGCAATTGTTCTAAAATCTACACCTTTTGAATATTCTTCAAAAATATAAGTAACAATATCTCTTGTATTTTCATCTGGATAAATTATATCTTTTTCTTTGTCATATAAATATCCAAAGGGAGCATATTTACCTACCAATTCTCCTCGTTTCATTTTCATTCTTACACCAGCTTTTACATTTTCTGATATTGATTCACTTTCAGCTTGAGCAAAAGCACTATAAAGAGTTAAAAATAATTCATTAGATAAACCTAGCGTATGGATATTTTCTTTTTCAAAATAGACATCAACATTATGCTCCCTTAATAATCTTACACAATTTAAAGTATCAACAGTATTACGAGCAAATCTTGATATAGACTTTGCTAATATTAAGTCAATCTTACCATTTAAAGCATCACTCATCATCTGATTAAATTGTTCTCTCTTTTTAGTCTGTGTACCTGTAATACCCTCATCAGCATATATTCCTACAAATTCCCAATCAGGATTTTCCTCTATCATATTTTTATAATGAATTCGTTGTGAGTCATAACTTGTTTTCTGATCTTCATTATCAGTTGAAACTCTACAATAAGCACAAGTACGAATAAGTTTATATTTTACATTTCCTTTTAAGCACATTGTTTTAGAAGTTGGTGCTATTACTTCAACATTTTTATTATTCATTTTTTCCTTTCCATAATTGTTGAATAATAGCATATTTCAAATATTTTTTTTATCATGCAAAACTATATTCTGAATTGTTTAATGTATTATATTTTGCATATTCTTTTTTAATTTTATTTCTTATTTTTTGATATTCCTTATTATTAATTAAATTATTATCTTTGATAAATTCTAACATAGCAATTTCTACTACATAAGATTTTAAATGTTCTAATTTCTTATCACTTCTTTCCATTTAATTATTACCCCCTTTAAATTCTTAAACAATTCATTTCATAATTACACACCAACTTTCTAAAAATTTTCTTAAAAAAATTA